>NZ_JACMYD010000002.1 GCF_014267345.1 Corynebacterium sp. zg-331 | reverse complement strand
CTCGGCAACCGCCTCGTAATACAAGCGCAGCGCACGGTCCTTGGTCTCTTGATCAAACCTCATAGTGCCCATGGGCCCCATTATCTCCTATTTAGCTCGTGCACTCTCACACCCCAAGGACGCCTCACTCCACGCGTGTGCTTGCGCAGCGTGGCATCGCGCAGCGGATGCCTGGAGGCGGTGGAGGGGCATCTTCCGGCTGGATAGTTATGTGTGCACCTTATGTTATGAGGTCTCCTTGGTGGGCTACCGCGCTGCTCAAGGGGCCTGGGGGTCGAGGTGTGTCGCTCGCCTCTGGGCGGAAAAACGGTTTGAACCTCCCATTATTTGAAACACCTTGCGTTGCGTGGCTGGTGGGGCTAAGGTGAACAACCAGTAAACAAACGGAAGCTTCCAACGTGCATCTGAAGGAAAGGATCGTGAAAACCATGACCAAGATTGATCGCCTCTGGAGCGTGCGGATGGACCTTCACGCCCGCTTCGGTGCCGAGCTGTCCATTGGCCTCATCGACGCCACCCTCAACGAGGTGGCCCACCGATGGGAGTCCAGCTCCGCGCCCTTGCGTACGGCGCTGATCGAGCGCGAGGCCGTCGAGGAGCTGGAGTACCGCCTTGGTGGCGGCATGACTGACGTCCTCGCCGCCTAGACGGCCGCCCCGGTGGGCGCAAAGCCACGGCCCCAATCCGCTCTGAGCAGTGGGTTGGGGCCTTTCGCGCGTCTGCGGTCGGGCGACAGCCGTGCCTGACGGCCCCTGCCACGGTAACCAATTAGTCTTGGAGGGGCGATAATAGTGGCGAGAAGAACGTCCGTGACGGGAAGGCGAATAACAGCATCGTGAGCGAGACCCCCAAGACCACACCTCAGAACGCGGAGGCCACCGCGGTGGAGCAGCTTCAGCGCCTGCTCATGCCCAAGCGCGGCGAGCCGGCGGACGTGCGCAGCCTGTATTACATGGAGACGCATCAGACGCACGAGCGGATCACCTGCCCGGATCGCCTCAGCGTCACCATTCCGGCCGGTGCGGAGCTGAGCTTTGAGACGTATTTCAATGCCTTCCCCGCGAGCTATTGGCGGCGCTGGTCCCAGCTGGATTCAGTGGTGCTGCGGGTGGAGGCGCGCGGCGCCGCGCGCATCGACGTCTACCGTTCCCGCTTCGACGGCGGGCGCATCGCGGTGGATGCCGCTGAGGTCGTCGATGGTGCCGCGGAGTTCGTGCTGCCCCTGGCCCCCTTCGAGGACGGCGGTTGGTATTGGTTTGACGTCACGGCGGAGTCGTCGGTGACGCTCACCGGTGGCGGCTGGTACGCCCCGCAGGCCCCGGGGCCGCAGACCATGCCGGATGGCACCCAGGTGGGGCCGTTCGAGAAGTCTGTGACGGTGGGCATTCCCACTTTTAACCGCCCGGCGGACGCCGTGGCGGCCCTAGAGGCGCTGGCCTCCGACCCGGAGGTGGACGCGATCATCAGCGCTGTGCTCATGCCGGATCAAGGTAACCAGCACCCGGCGGACGAGCCCGGCTACAAGGAGGTGACCGGGCACTTCGGGGAGCGCTTCTTCGAGTTCCGTCAGGGCAACCTGGGTGGTTCCGGCGGGTACTCCCGCATCATGTACGAGGCGCTGGGGGAGAAAACCCCCAGCAGCCCCTACATCCTGTACATGGACGACGACATCGCCATCGAGCCGGACGCCATCCTGCGCGCCGTGCAGGTGGCGCGCTACGCCGCGCGTCCGATCTTCGTGGGCGGGCAGATGCTCAATCTGCTGCAGCGCTCCGAGCTGCGCACCATGGGTGAGGTGGTCAACCACGCGGACTTCATGTGGTCGCCGGCCCCGAACGTGCATTACGATCACGACTTCGCCCAGCACCCCATGAACGACCTGGGCAGGCACGGTGACCCGCCGGGCACCGTGACCTCCCGCGACATCCACCGTCGCATCGACGTGGACTACAACGGTTGGTGGATGTGCCTGTTCCCCACGGTGGTGGCGGAGCGGATCGGCCAGCCCCTGCCGCTGTTCATCAAGTGGGATGACACGGAGTACTCCCTGCGCGCCAAGGAGGCGGGCTTCCCCACGGCCACCTGGCCGGGCGTGGCCATCTGGCATATGTCCTGGGCGGATAAGGACGACGCGATCGATTGGCAGGCGTACTTCCACCTGCGCAACCGCCTGATCGTGGCGGCCATGTATCACCAGGGTGACGTCAAGGGCATCATCACGTCCCTGCGCAAGTCTGTTTTCAAGCACGCCATGTGCCTGGAGTATTCCACCCTGGCCATCCAGATCGAGGCCCTCAAGGACTTCCTGGCCGGGCCGGATCGCCTCTTCGAGATCCTGGAAAGCTCCCTGCCGCGCATCAACGCCCTGCGCAAGCAGTACCCGGACGCGCAGGTGGTGGCCTCGGCGGCGTCGCTGCCCGACCCCTCCGGGCTGCCGGGCGGGGTGCCCACGCACGACATCGGCGGCAGGCTGGCCCCGGTGAAGAAGCTGCGGTGGCTGGCCAAGGGTCTGGCTCATTCCGCGCGCCCGGCCCAGGCCCAGCATCACGAGGTGCCGCAGGCCCACCTGAGCAAGCACGAGGCCCGCTGGTTCTCCCTGTCCCGCTTGGACAGCGCGACGGTGACCACCGCCGACGGCAAGGGCGTGACCTTCCGCAAGCGGGATCGGCAGCAGGCCACCGAGCTGGTGCGTGAGACGCTGCGCCTGCACAAGGAGCTGGCCGTCCGCTTCGACCAGCTGCGGGGCGAGTATCGCGCGGCCCTGCCCGAGCTCACCAGCCGCGCGGCCTGGGGGGAGATCTTCGATGCGTAGCGATGGCATGGAGGCGGACGTCCTGGTGACGGTGCAGGGGGCGCTCGCGGAGCGCCCCGGCGTCCTGCCCGCCGCGCGGGGTCTGAGTGCTTTCGGTGAGCACGCCCTGGGGTGGATGGGGATCGCCGCGGTGGGCGCGGGCGTGGACGCCCCTCGCCGGGGCCAGTGGCTGCGGGTGGGGGCGGCGGCGGTGGTAAGCCACGCGGCGTCGATCGCCATCAAGCGGGTGGTGCGGCGCAAGCGGCCGCACGACCCGCGCATCCGGGTGGGCGTGTCCACCCCCTCCAAGCTGAGCTTTCCCTCCTCCCACGCCACCTCCACGGCGGCCACCGCGGTGGCGGTGTCCCGGCTGACGGGGCGGCGCTCGCCGCTGCTCGTTGTGCCGGTGATGATGGTCTCGCGTATGGTGCTGGGGGTTCATTACCCCACGGATGTGGCCACGGGTGCCGCACTCGGCGCCGCGATCGGCGCGGCCGCGATGAAGGCAGCAGGAGAGGAAGGGCGCAGCGCGTGACGGAGCAGACGACGGGCATTTTCGGCTCGGAACCGCATACCGAGGGCATCGACGACACGAAGAGGCGCCGTCCGCCCAGGAATCTGGCGGACGGCATGATCAAGGCGCTGCGCCCCAAGCAATGGGTGAAGAACGTGCTGGTGGTGGCGGCCCCCGCCGCCGCCGGGGCCGAGGAACTGCTCGATGGGCGCACCTTGATCGACGTCGCCCTGGCCTTTGCGGTGTTTTGCCTGGCGGCCTCCTCCATCTACCTCATCAACGACGCCCGCGACGTAGAGGCGGATCGTCAGCATCCCACCAAGCGCTTCCGGCCGATCGCCGCCGGGGTGCTGCCGGTGGGCATGGCCTACGCGATGGCCGTGGTGCTGATCTTGGCCTCCCTGGGGGTTTCCCTGCTGGCCTCCTCGGGCTACGGCCTGGCGATCGTGGCCGCGGTCTACATCGCGCTGCAGCTGGGCTATTGCTTTGGTTGGAAGCATCAGCCGGTGATCGACATCGCCCTGGTGTCCTCCGGCTTCATGCTGCGCGCGATGGCCGGGGGCGTGGCCGCGGGCATCAATTTGTCCCAGTGGTTCCTGCTGGTGGCGGCCTTTGGCTCCCTGTTCATGGCCGCGGGCAAGCGCTATTCCGAGCTGCTCTTAGCCGAGCGCACGGGGGCGAAGATCCGCAAGTCTCTGCGCGGTTATACCCCCACCTACCTGCGTTTTGTGTGGACGCTGGCGGCTACCTCCGTGGTGATGAGCTATGCGCTGTGGGGCTTCGAGATGTCCACCACCGTGGCTTCCTCCTCCGGGGTGTGGTACCAGATCTCCATGGTGCCCTTTGCCATCGCGATCCTGCGCTATGCGGCCGACGTTGATCGCGGCGACGGCGGAGCCCCGGACGAGCTGGCCCTGTCCGATCGGGTGCTGCAGGCCCTGGCGGGCCTGTGGATCCTGTGCATCGTGCTCGCGGTGTACGTGGTGCCGGCCCTGGTGTAGCGGGCCGGATCGTGTGCCGGGACCTCGGTTGTTTCCCGGTGTGTAACGGTGAGGCGATTGTGGCCGATGAGAAGAAAAGAACGCGCGGTGTTCCCGGACGGAGTGCCGCCGATAGGGATAGTACAAAGAGAGGCATATCCATGAAGTCTGGTTTGCGCTTTGCGCCGCGCGCGGCGGTGGCGGTAGTGGGCGCGATGCTTGCCGCCCTGGGGATGATGGCCGTGGGAACGGGGCAGGCACAGGCCGCCAACCGCGATCAGCTGCGGCCCGATGCCACCGGCACCTGCGAGTGGGACCCCCACGGCTACTGGGTGCAGCGCTGCGACGTGTGGTCGCCGTCGATGGGGCGCAATATTGCCGTGCAGATCCAGCCCGCCGAACGCGGCGGCGACGCTGGCCTGTACTTCCTGGACGGTCTGCGTGCCACGGAGGAAACCAACGGGTGGATGAACGTGCCCAACGCCCCGGCGGTGTTCGAGCACGATAACGTTACCCTGGTCATGCCGGTGGGCGGCCCGGGTTCCTTCTACGCGGATTGGAACGCCCCCGCCAAGTCCGACGTCACCGATCCGGTGAACTACCAGTGGGAGACCTTCCTGACCCGGGAGCTCCCGCCGTATCTGCAGCAGCACTTCGGGGTATCGCCCTCCCGCAATTCCATCCTGGGTATCTCGATGGGTGCCACCGGGGCCATGACCCTGGCGGCTAATCATCCCGAGCAGTTCAAGCAGGTGTTCTCCCTGTCCGGGTACCTCACTAACACCCTGCCCGGGGCCCAAAGCCTGATGCGGGTGGTGATGATGCAGGTGGGCCTGAACATCAACGATATGTACGGCTCGGTGATGAGCCCCCGGCGCTTCGCCAACGACCCCCTGCTGAATATGGAGGGGCTGCGCGGCACCGATGTGTACGTGGCGGCCGCGTCGGGGCTTCCGGCCCCGGTGGATTATCAGCTGCCCCCGCAGGATATCGCGGCCGGTTCCCCGTTGGAGATCATCTCCCGGGCTTCTAGCCAGATCTGGTCGGGCAAGGCGCGGCTGACGGGGGTGAGCGTCACGGAGAATTATCCGGCGCTGGGTCTGCACAACTGGAACCTGTGGATGGATCAGCTCAATAACCATGTGCGCCCGCGCGTGCTGGAGGTCATGGGCGCGGCGTAGCCCACCCGATTCGGGAGGGTGCGCTCGGGGGTGTGCTCGGCCCGAAAGCCGAGCGGAAATGTTGCTTCTGTGGTCTATGTGATTGCTGTTAATATTTAAAGGGGCTGTCGCGGGGTGCGCCGGTGTCGCGGAGACGGACGTGCCAGGGCCGCATGACGGCAAAGGGATAACGTGAGGAAGTAAAAAATGCGCAGTGGAGAAGCCGGAGTCGGGCCTCGGGTGGATCGAGTAGTGGCGGCCGTCCTGGTGGCGGTGCTCGCCTCCGTGGCAATGATGGTCGTCGGCCCGCAGGCGCGGGCACACGCCGATAACCGGGATTGGCTGCGTCCGGACTCCACCGGTACTTGCGAGTGGGATCCCGCGCTGCATTGGATTCAGCGCTGCGATGTCTGGTCGCCTTCCATGAACAAGCACATCCCCGTGCAGATCCGTCCCGCCTCGCGCGGCGGCAACGGTGGTCTTTATCTCCTGGGCGGCCTGACCGTGGAGGACCCGAACAGCTGGGTGAAGGATTCCACCGTCTACAAGACCTTCGAGAACGATAACATCACCCTGGTCATGCCCACCGGGGGCCGCGGTTCCTTTTACGCGGATTGGAACGGCCCCGCCAACGGGCTTCCCGTCCCGGAGGGAAGTACTCTTCCCCTCCCGGGAATGCAGCTGCCCCTGAACCCGGATTACCGCTACGAGACTTTCCTTACCCGGGAGCTGCCCCCGTATCTGGAGGCGCACTTCGGCGTGGCGCGCAATAACAACTCCATCGCGGGCATGTCCATGGGCGCCACCGGGGCGATGAACCTGGCCGCCAAGTATCCGGCGCAGTTCAAGCAGGTGTTTTCCCTGTCCGGTTATCTCACCCTGACGGTGCCGGGGGCGTATTCGGTGATGGGCCTCATGCTGTTGGGCATGGGCGGCTTCAACATAAACAACCTCTATGGTTCCCTCATGAGCCCCAAGCGTGCGGAGAACGATCCCTTCATGAACATGGGCGGGCTGCGCGACTCCGACGTGGTGGTGGTGGCTGGCAGCGGCCTGCCCCGCGAGGACGATCTTAAGGACCCCTGGAGCCTGGTGGTGGGCGGAGGCCTGGAGGCGGTCTCGCGCGCCTCCACGCAGCTGTGGAGCGGCAAGGCCCGCCTGGAGGGAGTGGTGGACACGGAGGTCTATCCGCCGGTGGGCCTGCACAACTGGCCGCTGTGGAACGACGTGATGAACCAGAATCGCGGGCGGATCCTGCAGGCGCTGGGCGCCTAGCGCCCGCAGTAGCGAGGGATTCGGCCGGGGCCGCGGGGAAGACCTGCGGCCCTTTTTTGCGCCGCGACGCGCCCGCGTGTCTGCGCGGCAAACCCTCAAGTTCAACTTAAACTTGACTAGACTGTGTGTAGATAGGGCAACGGAAGAGGGGAACTTTCGCTGCTCGGCGGACCACCACTGAGAAGTAAAGGACAAGGATCACATGCGAGATACCGCATCCTCCGCGCCGCAGCGGCGCTCCTTCCGGATTGCCGCCGCGGCAATCCCCACCGTCGTAGCGCTCGCCCTCGGCGGGATCGCCCCGGCGAACGCTCTGCCAAGCCTCCCCATCAGCCTCTCGGATTACATCAAGCCGGGCGATTCCCACCAGCCCGCGCCGAGCCGCACCGACGTCCCCCAGATCCAGGGGCTGCCGGAGGGCGTGAGCGTGGATCGCGTGGAGTGGCTGAGCAGCCGCCGGGTGGCGGTGTACATCAATTCCCCGTCCATGCCGCAGAACCCGGTGCAAGTGCAGATCCTGCTGGCCCGGGACTGGCACTCGCAGCCGGATCGCACCTTCCCCGAGGTGTGGGCGCTCGACGGGATGCGCGCCCGCGACGATGAGAACGGCTGGACCAGCGCCACCAACATCGAGCAGTTCTACTCCGACAAGAACGTCAACGTGATCCTGCCCGTGGGGGGCGAGTCCTCGTTCTACTCCGACTGGCGGGAGGAGGATAACGGCCGCCGCTACCAGTGGGAGAGCTTCCTCATCAAGGAGCTGATCCCGGTGCTGGACAAGGGCTTCCGCGCCAACGGTCAGCGCGCCATCACCGGCATTTCCATGGGCGCGACCGCTGCGGTGAACCTGGCGGCACACAACCCGGGCCTGTTCGGCTTCGTGGGGTCCTTCTCCGGGTACCTGGACACCACCACCCCGGGCATGCCCGCGGCGATCAGCGCGGCGATGTCGGACGCCGGGGGATACAGCGCCACCAAGATGTGGGGCCCCTACGGCTCGGAGGAGTGGAAGAATCATGATCCCAAGCGCGGACTGGCGGCGCTCAAAGGCACCCCGGTATACGTCTCCGCGGGTTCCGGCCGAGAGGAAAAAGGCCAGGTCACGGTGCCCGAACCCGCCGCCCGGATGACGGGCATGGGCCTGGAGGCCGTCTCGCGCATGACCACCCAGACCTTTGTCAATCACGCCAAGAAGGCGGGAGTGGACGTTACCGCCCGCTTCCGCGACGCGGGCATCCACTCCTGGCACTACTGGCAGTTTGAGATGACCCAGGCGTGGCCGCTGATCGCGGATGCCCTGGGCGTGCAGGCCGGGGATCGCGGCACGGAGTGCGCCCCCATCGGCGCGATCGCGGAGGCCACCAAGGACGGGGCCATCGGTTCCTGCGTGAACAACGAGTACGACGTGGCCGGTGGCGCGGGCAAGGCTCAGGACTTCCAGGGAGGCACGGCCTACTGGTCCGAGCCCACCGGGGCCCACGTGCTCTTCGGGCGCATCAACGCCCGGTACGCTGAGCTGGGAGGACCGGCCTCGTGGCTGGGCTTCCCGCGTTCCACCGAGCTGGGCTCCCCGGACGGCAAGGGCAAGTACGTGCTGTTCGAGCACGGAGCCATCTACTGGTCGCAGGAGACGGGGGCCTTCCCCGTGAGCGCGACGATGATGGATGCCTGGGGCGGGGCCAACTACGAGACCGGCGAGTTGGGCTACCCGATCTCGGACGCCGTGGAGTCCGGGGCGTCTCAGGTGCAGCAGTTCCAGAACGGGGTGATCGTGACCACCGGCGAGGGGAAGGACGCCAAGGCCTTCCGTCTCAGCGGTCCCATCGGCCAGAAGTACGCGCAACTCGGCGCGGCGGCCTCGTGGCTGGGTATGCCCACCTCCAACGTGATCCGCATTCCGGGCGGGGCGCTTCAGCAGTTCGAGCACGGCAACATCTATCACTCGGAGGCCTCCGGGGCCCACGCAATCCGCTATGGCGCGATCTTCGACGCCTGGGGCGAGGACAAGTGGGAGCAGGGCGCCTTCGGCTGGCCCACCGCCGATCAGGAACAGATCCCCGCCGGCGGGGAATACGTGGAGTTCCAGCACGGCAAGATCAGTCAGATCAACGGCCAGGTGCACAAGGAGCGTCCCTGATGCGCCGCCGAGCGCTGGCCGTCATGGCCGTGGCGATGGGCGCGGGCCTGGCGGCCTGCGGTGGTACTACCGTCGAGGGGGGCGACGGTAGCGGGGAGTCGGTGGCCCCGCTCACCCGCGGCCCGTCCGCCTCGGCGCAGCCCGAGAGCGCGGTTGCCTCGGGGCACAGCACGGCGTCGAGAAGCGCCGCGCAGCCCGCCGCCGATCAGGCGCTCGGGCACGACTCCGGGGCGCGGGAGATCGAGTCCCTGCCCGAGCCGCAGGGAGCCACCACCCCCGAGGAGCGGGACTACCTCGACCTCGTGGCCGACGGCGGCGTGGACACACAGAAGGTCGCCGATCAGCTCATCGCCGCGGCGCAATCCGTGTGCACTGCGGCGACGGAGGGCAACGCGGAACCGGGAGCGGACGCCACGGCGCAGGCCATTGGCGGGCAGCTCGCGGAGCAGGGCCTGACGAAGCTGGATGCCCAGAAGGCCACGGAGCTGATCGAATCCGCCGCACGGAAGGCATACTGCTAGAACCGCTACGATAAAGAGGATGCGAAAGGTTCTCACGGTTCTCGCGGTGGTGGTCGTGCTAACGCTCATCGGAGTGGGGGCGCTGCGGTGGTGGCAGGCCCCGCCCGGCCAGGATGATCCCCTGCCCGCCGAGCAGGCCGCCCCGGGGCAGGCCCCGCCGAGGCAACCGGAGGGGTGCCCCGAGGTAGAGGTCATCTCCGCCCCGGGCACCTGGGAGTCGGCGGCCGATGATGACCCGCTGAATCCGCATGCCGCGCGGCTATCTTTCCTACGCACGGTGACCACCCCCGTGCGCGAGCGTTACCCGCAGGAGCGGGTCAAGATATGGACGCTGCCGTATGCCGCGCAGTTCCGCAACATCAACGCCCCCGCGGAGATGAGCTACGACGACTCGCGCACCCAGGGCACCGACCGGGTGCGTGCGGAGATGGTGGAGACCCACCGGCAGTGCCCCGGCACGGACTTCGTGTTGACCGGTTTTTCCCAGGGGGCGGTGTTGTTGGGCGACCTCGCGGAGGAGCTCGGTGGTCCGCAGGCTGCGGTTCCCCCGGAACGCATCCGCGGCATAGCGCTGGTGGCCGATGGGCGGCGGGTGCCGGGGCAAGGAGTGGCCGTGGGCAGCCCCGTGACCGGGGTGGGCGCCGAGGTGGCCCTGCAGCCGCTCAGCGCGGTGGTGCAGCCCATCGTTCCCGGCGCCACCATGCGCGGGCCGCGCGGCGGCTTCGGCGCCCTCGACGACCGCGTGTATCAGGTGTGCGCCCCGGACGATCACATCTGCGACGCCCCGCGTGATGTGGGTAACGCCCTGGGGCGGGCGCGCGACCTCATCGCGGCCGGTGGGGTGCACGCGCAGTACGGCACCAACCCCCACGTTTTCCCCGGTACCACCACCGATCGCTGGCTGGTGGACTGGATCGGCGCGATGATCGACGGCGCGCCGGCGCCGCAGTAGTATTTTTAACAAAATTATTCACTGGGGTAGATTCTGTCAGTGGTATTGTTACGCGCCCGCATCCGCCTTGAACCCTAAAAGGAGAAGCATGGACCTCAACTCCGCCCTGGCCGCGTTCTTCAACGAGCGCGGGGAGATCGCCATCGACCCCCGCCTCACCCTTCCCGGCCTGTCCGAGCTGCTCTACCAGAAGGAACGGGCCGCCGGCGGCGGCGATCGCCCCGCCCTGCGTCACTGGGATTACCAGGGGACGGGGCGGCCCGTGGACTACACGCGCACCCAGATCAACACCCGGATCAAGGCGGTGGCCGCTCGGTTGCAGCAGGTGGCCCAGCCCGGCCAGCGCGTGGCCCTGCTCATGGGCAATACCCCGGAGTACCTCTTTGGCTTCCTCGGCGCCCTCTACGCGGGACTGACCCCGGTGCCGCTCTACGACCCCCGCGAGCCGGGCCACGACGCACACCTGCGTGCCGTGTTCCACGATTCCGACCCGCGCCTGGTGCTCACCAACAGGGTCTCCGCCCCGGCGGTGCGCTCTTACTTCTCCGACCTGCCGGGTACCGAGCGCCCGCGCATCATCGCCATCGACGCCCTGCCCGACGCGGTAGCCGCCTCCTGGGCCAACCCGCTGGACAAACCCGAGGCCCAGGCCTACCTCAAGGAGCAGGGCGTGGCGCCCCTCGACCTGCCCGCTTTCCTGCAGTACACCTCCGGCTCCACCCGCACCCCGGCGGGGGTCATGCTCACCCACCGCTCGGTGCTCACCAATATTCTCCAGGTTTTTGCCGCCGGGCGGTTGCGCCTGCCCATGCGCCTGGTGCTGTGGATCCCCCTCCATCACGACATGGGCATCATCCTGGCCACCTTCGCGCTCATCCTGGGCTTTGAGACGGAGCTGATGGGACCGCGCGACTTCATCCAGCAGCCCTCCCGGTGGATCGCGCAGCTCGGCAAGCGCGGCGGGGACGACGACCTCGCCGTCTACACCGCCGCCCCGAACTTCGCGCTCGATCTGGCCGTGCGCTACGGCGCCCCCGGTGAGGACACCGATCTTTCCGGGGTGGACGGCGTGGTGCTTGGGGCCGAGCCGATTACCCAGCGCTCGCTCACCGCCTTCCACGAGGCCTTCGCCCCCTATGGGTTACAGCGCGCCAGCCTGCGCCCCTCCTACGGCCTGGCGGAGGCCTCCCTGCTGGTGACCACCCCGCAGACCCCGCAGCGCCCCGTCATCGCCCACTTCGACCGCGAGGCGCTCTCCCGGGGAGAGGCCCGCAGGGTGCAGGAGGATCACCCCGCCGCCGTGGCCCTGCTCTCCAACGGCCAGGTGGTCTCGCCGCAGCGCCTGGTGGTGGTGGATCCGGAGACCCGCCGCGAGGTGCCGGAGGGCACCATCGGCGAATTGTGGAACCACGGGGACAACGTCGCCGCCGGGTACCTCAACCGCCCGGAGGAGACCGCCGAGACCTTCGCCAACACCCTGGCCGGTCGCCTGACCGAGGGATCGCGGGCGGACGGCGCCCCGGATGAGGGATGGCTGGCCACCGGCGACCTGGGCGCGATCATCGACGACGAGGTCTTTATCACCGGCCGCCTCAAGGACCTCATCGTGATCGCCGGGCGCAACCATTATCCCCAGGACATCGAGTTCACCGTGGCCCGCGCCACCGCGCAGGTGGACCCCGCGGCGATCGCGGCCTTCTCCGTGCCGGGCGAGGACGTCGAGCGGCTGGTGATCCTGGCGGAGCGCGCCGCGGAGGCGGACGCGGAGGCGGACGCGGAGGCCGCCCGGGCGATCCGCACCGAGGTCAGCGCGGCGCACGGCGTGACGCCCGCGGACGTGCGCATCCTTGATCCCGGCAGCATCGCCAGGACGTCGAGCGCCAAGATCGCGCGCCGGGTGGCGCGGCAGCACTACCTGGCCTGACCGGCGGGAACCTTCGTCTACGGCGGTCGCATTGTGGGGTGCCGCGGGGTACCCTACAGGGCTGACGATAGTCACGCATGTATTTTCACCGAGCATTTTTATAGGGAGACTCCTCGCATGGCAGATAGCCCCCGTGCCTCCGTCACGATGACCGACGCCCAGCTGCGCCAGTGGCTGCGCGAATGGGTGGCCGGGGTGACCGACGTTCCGGTGGCGGAGATCACCGACGATCGACCCCTGGAAAGCCTGGGCCTGTCCTCCCGCGACGCGGTGCTGCTCTCCGGGGAGCTGGAAAACCTCTTGGGGCGCAAGCTTGACGCCACCGTGGTCTACGAGCATCCCACCATCGGAGACCTCGCCACGCACCTGCTGTCCGGGCAGTCTTCCGGCGCGCGGGGACGGGGTACGGCGGCCGCCGTACCCCTCGCCCCCGCGCCCAGCTCCGCCCCCGAGGAACACGACATCGCCGTGATCGGTATGGCCGCGCGATTCCCCGGGGCAGACAGCCTCGACGAGATGTGGAGCCTGTTGGTGGAGGGCCGCGAGGGCACCACCGCCGCGCCCCCGGAGGGGCGATGGGCGCAGTACGAGGGCGACCCGGTGGCCAGGGCCAAGATGGCCGAGCAGAACCTCGCCGGCGGTTACCTGGACGATATTTCCTCCTTCGACGCGGAATTCTTTGGGCTTTCGCCCCTGGAGGCCACCAACATGGATCCCCAGCAGCGAATCATGCTGGAGCTCTCCTGGGAGGCCCTGGAACACGCGCAGCTGCCCGCCAACGAGCTGCGCGGCACCCCGGTGGGCGTGTTCTACGGCTCCTCCAATAACGACTACGGCATGGTGATCGCCGCCGATCCGCAGGTCGCGCACCCCTACGCGCTCACCGGCACATCCAGCTCGGTGATCCCCAACCGGGTCTCCTACACCTTCGACTTCCGAGGTCCCTCGGTGGCGGTGGATACCGCGTGCTCCTCCTCCCTCGTGGCGGTGCACCAGGCGATCCGCTCCCTGCGCGCCGGCGACGCCACGGTGGCCCTGGCCGGGGGCGTGAACATCATGGCCTCGCCCTTCGTCTCCACCGCCTTCGGAGAGCTCGGAGTGATCAGCCCCAGCGGCCGCATTCACGCCTTTTCCGAGGACGCCGATGGCTTCGTGCGCGCCGATGGTGCCGGGGTCTTCGTGCTCAAGCGGGTGGCGGACGCCGTGGCCCACGGGGACACCATCCTGGCGGTGCTGCGCGGCTCCGCCATCAACTCCGACGGGCACTCCAACGGGCTGACCGCCCCGAACCCGGAGGCCCAGGCCGATGTGCTGCGCCGGGCCTACGCGGACGCCGGGATTGACCCCCGCGAGGTGGATTACGTGGAGGCGCACGGCACGGGCACGGTGCTGGGCGACCCCATCGAGGCCACCGCCCTGGGCGAGGTGCTGGGCGCGGGACGCGAGGCCGCCTCCCCGACGCTGCTGGGGTCGGCGAAGTCGAACTTTGGCCATTCCGAGTCCGCGGCGGGATCCGCGGGGCTGGCCAAGGTGATCCTGGGCATGAACAACGAGGTGATACCGCCCTCCATCCATTACGCGGGCCCCAACCCCTACATCGACTTCGACGCCGAGCGCCTGGAGGTGGTGGAGGATCCCCGCGAGTGGCCGGAATATTCCGGCCGCAAGATCGCGGGCGTATCCGGCTTCGGCTTCGGCGGCACCAACGCCCACGTGGTGGTCAGCGACTTCGACGCCGCGGATTACTCCGGCCTCGACACCCGGGCGGCCGAGGCCGCCACTGCGGCGCTCCTGGATGAGACTGAGGAGGCGACGGCGCTGCTCCCGGTCTCCGGACACCTGCCCTCGCGGCGTCGGGCGCAGGCCGCGGCGCTGGCGGACTACCTGGAGAACTGGCGAGGAGGCGACGAGGGGCTGCTCGCGGCCCTGGAGCGCACCCTGGCGGGGCGCAATCACGGGCGTTCGCGCGCCGTGGTGCAGGCGGCCACGGTGGACGAGGCCATCACCCGCCTGCGTCGGGTGGCCGAGGGGAAGAAGAGCGCCGGGATCGCGGTGGCGGACTCCCCGGCGGCCACCGGGCCGGTGTTCGTGTATTCCGGCTTTGGCTCCCAGCACCGCAAGATGGCCACGGATCTGGTGGCCGTCTCCCCGGCCTTCAAGGAGCGCCTGGAGGAGCTGGACTCCCTGGTGCAGTACGAGTCCGGCTGGTCCATGCTCGCGCTGATCCTGGACGACGCCCAGACCTACAACACGGAAACCGCGCAGGTGACCATCACCGCCATCCAGATCGCGCTGACCGACCTGTTGGCGGATCTGGGGGTGCGCCCCGCCGCCGTGATGGGCATGTCCATGGGCGAGATCGCGGCGGCCTACGCCTCCGGGGGATTGAGCGCCCGGGAGGCCATGCGCATCGCCTGCCACCGCTCCCGCCTCATGGGGGAGGGGGAGAACTCCCTGTCCGAGGAGGAACGGGGCGCGATGGCCGTGGTGGAGCTGTCCACCGAGGCGCTGGCGCAGCTCGCCGCCGAGGACGAGCGCTTCGCCCGCATCGAACCCGCCGTGTACACCGCGCCGGGCATGACCACCGTGGGCGGGCCCAGCGCCGACGTGAGCGCCCTGGTGGAGCGCCTTGAGGCCGAGGGCAAGTTCGCCCGCCTGCTGGCGGTCAAGGGCGCGGGCCACACCAGCGCGCTCGACCCGATCCTGGGCGAGCTCGCCGCCGAGATCGCGGGCCTGCGCCCCCGCCCCCTGCACACCACGTTATTGAGCTCCGTGGATCGCGGTCGGGTGTATCGGCCGGGTGAGACCGTGCACGATGCGGACTACTTCCTGCGGTGCACCCGTCACGCCGTGTGGTTCCAGGACGCCACTGAGGCCGCCTTTGCCGCCGGCCACACCGCCCTGGTGGAGATCGCGCCGAACCCGGTGGCCCTCATGGGCATGATGAGCACCGCCTTTGCCGTCGGCAAGCCGGACGCCCAGCTGCTCTTCGCCCTCAAGCGTAAGGTGCCCGCGGTGGCCTCGCTGCGCGACCTGCTCGCCGCCCTCTACGTCGCCGGCGCCCCCGTGGACTTCCGCCGGGTGCGCGGCCTGGGCGCCACGCTGCCCGACGCCCCCGGCACCCTCTGGAAGAAGCAGGAATACTGGACTCCCGCGCGTCCCTCCGGTGGCGCCGCCGGGATACCGGGAGCCAGGGTGAGCCTGCCGGACGGTCGAGTGGCCTTTGGTACCGAGGCCACCCGGGTTCCCTCCGGCCTGGCCCTGGTGGAGGCCGCCGTTGCGGAGATCGACCCGCAGGCCCGACTGGTGGCCAAGCGCGAGCACGCCGCCCTCCCCGCCACCGGGGAGGTCACCACCGTGGTGACCCGGCACCTGGGTGGCCTTTCGGTGGCGGTCTACGCCGCGCAGACCGGTTCTCTGGTGCTCGCGGAGGGCTTCGTGGCCGGGGACGAGCGGCTGCAGGGCGAGCCGGACGCCGAGGCGACCGCGATCCCGTCGGCTGCCATGGCCACCGGTATGCCCGGCGCCCGGGGCGAGATCGACGTCGAGGCCCGCCATTGGGACGCGGCCTCCGGAGAGACGGTGGAGGAGCGCCTGCGGGCGATCGTCTCCGAGTCGATGGGATACGACGCGGAGGATCTTCCCCTGGAGCTGCCGCTCATCGACCTCGGCCTGGACTCTCTGATGGGAATGCGGATCAAAAATCGCATCGAAAACGACTTCCAGATTCCGCCCTTGCAGGTGCAGGCCCTGCGCGACGGCTCGGTGGCCGACGTGATCACCCTGGTGGAGCAGGCCGTGGCGGGCAAGGCCGCCGAGGTGACCGCCGCACCGGACGAGCCCGCGGCGACCGAGGAGGCGTCGAAGGCCGCGTCGCAGGGCGTGGGCGTGGCCCCGCGCGACGCCTCCGAGCGCCTGGTCTTTGCCACCTGGGCGGGACACAGCGGGGCGGCCCCCGCCGGGGTGACCAGCGAGCTGCCGGAGGTGTCCGCGCAGGTAGCGGAGGCGATTGCTCAGCGCCTCAGCGAACGCTCCGGGGTAGAGATCACCGCGGAGCAGGTGGCGGTGGCGCGCACCCTGGAGCCGCTGGCCAACCTGGTGCGCGAGGGCCTAGAAACCGAGGTGGAGGGCAATATCCGCGTTCTACGCGCCCGCCCGGAGGGCTCGACGGCGCCCGCGGTGTTCTTGTTCCACCCGGCTGGCGGTTCCTCCGTGGTGTACCAGCCGCTCATGCGTCGGCTGCCGGAGAGCGTCCCGGTCTACGGCGTGGAGCGTCGGGAGGGCCCGTTGGAGGAGCGCGCGGCGGCGTACCTGGAGGAGATCGCGCGGCTCGCGGAGGACCGCCCGGTGATCCTGGGCGGATGGAGCTTCGGCGGCGCCCTGGCCTACGAGGTGGCGCACCAGCTTCGTGCGACGAACGAGGTGGAGGTGGCCACCATCGTCTTGCTGGACACGGTGCAGCCCGCCGAGCGGATCCCGGACACCCCGGAGGAGACGAGGGCCCGCTGGGAGCGGTACGCCGCCTTTGCCAAGAAGACCTATGGCCTGGATTTCCCCGTCCCCTACGAGTTGCTGGAGTCCGCTGGAGAGGAAGCCATGCTGGGCATGCTCACGGAGTTCTTGAGCACCACCGACGCCGCCGAGCACGGCCTGGCCGCCGGGGTACTGGAGCACCAGCGCGCCAGCTTCGTGGATAACCGCATTCTGGACAGCCTGGACATGCGCCGCTGGGCGGACGTGACGGTGCCGGTGCTGCTCTTCCGCGCGGAGCGGATGCACGAGGGGGCCATCGAGCTGGAGCCGGCCTACGCCAATATCGCCCCGGACGGCGGCTGGGGCGCCATCGTGGCGGATCTGGAGATCGTGCAGCTGCGCGGCGACCACCTCGCGGTGGTGGACGAGCCGGAAATCGCCACGGTGGGGGCGCACCTGACCCGCCGCATCGAGAGCCTGGAAAGGGGCACGTACTAGTGGCCACCACTGCGGAAAAACTCGCGGATCTCCAAAGCCGCCTGGACAAGGCGCAGGACCCCGGCAGCGAGCGCTCCCGCGCCAAGCGCGACGAGGCGGGGCGCACCACGCCCCGGCAACGCATCGCGGCCCTGCTCGACGAGGGTTCCTTCATGGAGATCGGCGCGCTGGGCAAGACCCCCGGCGACCCGGACGCCATCTATTCCGACGGCGTGGTCACCGGTTACGGGCGCATCGACGGCCGCCCCGTGGTGGTTTATGCCCACGATAAGACCGTGTATGGCGGCTCGGTGGGCGTGACCTTTGGTCGCAAGGTGGTCGAGGTCATGGACATGGCCATCAAGATCGGCTGCCCGGTGATCGGCATCCAGGACTCCGGCGGGGCGCGCATCCAGGACGCCGTGACCTCCCTGGCCATGTATTCCGAGATCGCGCGCCGCCAGATGCCGCTGTCCGGGCGCAGCCCGCAGATCTCCATCATGCTGGGCAAGTCCGCCGGTGGTGCCGTGTATGCCCCGGTGACCACGGACTTCGTCATCGCCGTGGACGGGGAGACGGAGATGTACGTCACCGGTCCGGCGGTGATCCGCGAGGTCACAGGAGAGGACATCAGTTCCGCCGAACTCGGCGGAGCCCGCCAGCAGGAGGCCAACGGCAATATCTCCGCCGTGGTGGGCAGCGAGGACGAGGCCTTCGACCTGGTGCGCGACCTTCTGGAGCACCTGCCGTCGAGCTGCTTCGACCCCGCGCCCGTGGTGGCGGCGCCCACCGACGAGGAGGTGGCCGACACCCGCGGCCTGGACACCTTCATGCCCGATGACACCAACGCCGGCTACGACATGATGGAACTGCTGGCGCAGCTGGGCGACGACGAGGACCTCATCGAGATCCAGGAGAACTTTGCGCCCAACCTGATCTGCGCCTTCGGCAGGATCGACGGTCGCACCGTGGGCTTCGTGGCCAACCAGCCCATGCACTACGCGGGCTGCATCGACGCCGACGCCGCCGACAAGGGCGCGCGCTTCATCCGCACCTGCGATGCCTACAACATCCCGGTGATCTTTGTGGTGGACACCCCGGGTTACCTGCCCGGGGTGGCGCAGGAGAAGGAGGGCCTGATCCACCGCGGGGCCAAGCTGGCATTTGCCGTGGTGGAGGCGAGCGTGCCCAAGGTGGCGCTCATCGTGCGCAAGGCCTATGGCGGAGCCTACGCGGTGATGGGGTCGAAGAACCTCACCGGGGACATCAACCTCGCCTGGCCCACCGCGCAGATCGCGGTGATGGGGGCGGCGGCGGCCGTGGTGATGATCCAGGGAAAGCAGATCGCGGCGGCCCCGCTGGAGCAGCGCGATCAGATGAAGAAGCTCTTTATGGACTTCTACGATCAGAACATGACCTCGCCCTACGTCGCCGCCGAGCGTGGCTTCCTCGACGCGATGATCCAGCCGCGCGACACCCGCCTGGAACTGCGTCGTGCCCTGCGCCAACTGGCGGACAAGCGGGAGAGCGATCTGCCGAAGAAGCACCCCATTGCGCCGATGTAGCGGAGGGTACGAAAGGAGAGTAGGGTTCAAAGGGATATGGCCCCGTCGCGTTGGGGCCGCATTGTACCTTCGAAGAAGAAATAGGGAGCCTTGCATGCTCGTAACGATTCTGAAGGGCCTGGCCCTGGCTATGGCCGGTCTCTTCTCCCTGGGCGGTACGCCCTTTAGCTCCAGCGAGGCCCCCGTGGCGGAGACCGTGGCCGCGAGCGAAGCTACCGATCAGGGCGCTGAGGATCGCCAGGCCGCCGCGGAGGCATCGGTGCAGGCTATCGAGGACGAGGCCGGGCATGATCTGGTGAGCGTGGAGTTCGATGGGGATTCCGTGGTGCTACGCCAGGTGGATTCCTTTGATGAGCAGGCCGATCAGGGCGCCTTTGCCCAGATCACCGAGGCCCTCAAGGCCCTGGGCTACGAGAAGATCTCCACCGTGGGCAAGCCGCTCTACGCGGAGAAGCCCGAGCTCGACCTGAGCACCCTGGTGGACGAGGACACCGAGGTGGAGGCCGCGGCACTCCCCGCGATCGACCCGGCTTTTAGCCGCGTGATCCGCGCCTAAACCAGCGCGACACGCCGAAAGGGCCGGGGGATGGACCCCGGCCCTTTTACTTGCGCCCGGCGAGCGCTCGCCACCCGGCCATGAGAACGCCGGAGGTCACGGTGCCACGATGAGGAAGGACCAGTGCGGCACCGCTCCGTGGCGCAGCCCCCAAACGCTCAGGCCCACGGCGACGGTCAGCGGCCACACCACGCCGAGGCTGCGCCAGGGCGAGGCTGCCGTGGCCCCGCCCCGCCCGAGCGCGGTGATGAGACCCCAGGCCAGGGCCACCCCGAGCAGGAAGGGCCAGAGGGTGGATAGCCACCCAGTGACGGTCAGGGGCATGTCCTCGCTGCGGTGAGCCACGCGGGCCAGAAGGGCAAAGAGGGCGATAGCGAGGGCGTCGTAGCCGCACCAGCGGGTCATGCGAGTTTCTCCTTTTCTCGTGAGCGAATAACCCAGAACCACAAAAACACCACCCAGCCTACGGCGGCGAGCAACACGAAGGTCAGCATGCGGAACACGATGGCCGCCGCCACGGCCAGGGACATGGGAATCTCCCCGAGGGCCACCAGCGTGGAGGTGAGCGTCACGTCCACCGGCCCCAGCCCGCCGGGGGTAATCTGCGCCTGACCGACGAGCTTGGCGGCCAGGAAGGATAGCGCGACCCCGGCGATGTCGGGATCGCCGCCCACGGCCACCACGCAGGCCCACAGGCACACGATCTCCGCCACCCACTTGGCCGTGGACCACAGGAGCGCCAGCCCCAGGCGGGGCAGGGGGACGTCCACGGCGCGCAGCTGCGTGCGCAGGCCCGAGAGCTTATCCGTCCAGCGCTCCTCCGGGGCGCGCACGCGGCGGTTGTACCAGCGCAGCCCCGCGAGCAACCCGGCCTCCACGGTGGCCGGGTTGCGGGCCGCCCAGTTCACCGCGCAGAGCATGGCCACCAGCGCCACGATCGATGCCCCGAGGGCCACCGGGTGAACCGAGGCCCCCAGGAAGAACACCGCGCTGAGCCCCAGCAGCGCCATGCCGACGGCAGACAACAGGCCCGAGACCACCATGTACCAGCTGGCCACTACCGCGCTCGCCCCCCAGGCCAACTGCTCCCGGAAGATCATCGCGGCGGCCACCGCCGGGCCGCCGGGCAGGGTGGCTGACCACGCGTTGGCGGCCAGGCCCAGGGCGTTGGCGCGCCCCCGGCCGCAGTGCACACCGGTGGCGCGCAGCAGGCTGACCAGCGTCTCCGCTTGGAAGACCATGGTGACGGCGGCGAAGAACACCGCCACCGCCAGGTAGCGCCCGCGGGCCTCGCCCAGCGCCGCCCATCCCTCTCGCAGAAAGTGGGCGTTATCGCGCAGCGCGTAGGCCAGGGCGGCGAGGAGGAGGGCCACCAGGCCGTAGCGTACCCACGGGTTATGCAGCCACCGCCCCACCCCTACTTCTCCAGCTTCCGGATGAGGTCCTTGAACGGAACCAGCCCGGTGTCCTGGGCGGTGGTGCGCCCGCCGCGGGCGGCCTCGGATTCCTCGATCACCACCGCCTCGTCCACGCTGACCGGGGCGGTGGTCGGGGCGGCAGGCTGAGGACGAGGAGCGGGGACGGGAATACCGTGGCCCAGCCGATCGTAGGCCGCGCGCAGCCAGGCGGGGGCCCACCAGTTATCCTCGCGCAGCAGGTGCATGACGGCGGGTACGAGCAGCATGCGGATCACGGTGGCGTCGATGAGCAGGGCCGCGATCATGCCGAAGGCGATGTACTTCATCATCACGATCTCGGAGAAACCGAAGGCCCCGGCCACCACGATCATGATGAGCGCGGCGGCGGTGATGATCCCGCCGGTGTGCGCGGTGCCGTACGTGATGGCGGTGTCGGTGCGGGCGCCGCGATCCCGGGCCTCCACCATGCGCGAGACCAGAAAGACCTCGTAGTCCGTGGACAGGCCGTACACGATCGCCACGATGAGCACCAGCACGGGGCTCATCAGCGGGCCCGCGCTGAAGTTCAGCGCGCCGGAGCCCACCCCGTCCACGAACATGAGGGTGAGGATGCCCAGGGTGGAGCCCAGGCCCAGGATCGTCATGATGATGGCCTTGGCGGGCAGGACGAACGAGCCAAAAACCAGGGCCATGAGCAGGAAGGTGGCCAGCACCATGTACAGCGCCATCCAGGGCAGGGTGCCCAGCAGCGCCTCGATGGACTCCACCTCCATCGCCGGGGTGCCGGCGATGTGCACCGTCACGCCCTCGGGGGCGTCGATGGTGCGCAGCCGCTCGATCACCTCCTGGTTGTCCTCCCGATCCCTAATCCCCGCCGTGAGCACCGTGGTGCCGTCCTGGCTGGGGTGGGCGGGGCGGAAGCGTCCGGTGAGCCCCTCGACCTCGTTAGCCTGGCGGTACACGGCGCTGAGCTGCTGATTGTCCGCCCCGGTGACCACCAGCTTGATCGGCTCGGTGCGGAAGGCCGGGAAGGTCTCGTCGAAGGCCGCCTGAGCCTGGCGCGTCGGATTGGTGGGCGGCAGGTACGTCTCGTTGATCCCGCCGAAGGTCATGCCCGCCAGCGGGATTGCTAGGGCCACCAGGGCCCCGGTGATGACCACGGTGACGGCCTTGGCGTGACGCATCGCCCAGGCGGGAAGGCGCCACCACAGGGTGTCCTCCAGGCGTCGGCCGCGCCGGGAGGTGCGGCGCAGCGCCCATCGGTCGATGTTGTGCCCCAGCAGCCCAAAGAGCGCGGGCAGCACCGTGACGGAGAGCAGGGCCGCCAGCCCCACGGCGGAGATCGCCCCGTAGGCCACGGATTTGAGGAAGGCCTGGGGGAAGATCATCAGCCCCGAAAGCGCCACGGCCACCATCGCGGCGGAAAAGACCACCGTCTTACCCGCCGTGGCGGTGGTGACGGCCACCGCCCGGGGCAGCGGGGTGGATGCGTCCATCTCCTCGCGGAAGCGCGAGACCATGAACAGGCCGTAGTCGATGGCCAGGCCCAGGCCCAGCAGCGTGACCACGGACTGCGCGAACACGTTGACCTGCGCGGTGCCCGCCAGGATGGACAGGATGCCCAGGGAACCCAGGATGGACAGCAAGCCCACGATCAGCGGCATGGTGGCCGCCACCACGGAACCGAAGACCACCAGCAGCAGCACCGCCACCACGGGCAGGGCCACCAGCTCCGCCCGGGAGATGTCCCCGGCCATGCCCTCGTCCAGGGAATCCGCCACGGCGGTGGCCCCGGCGATCTGCAGGGACACGCCCTCCGGGAGGGATTGGTCGCGCAGGGCATCCTCGATGACGCGATAATCCTTGAGCGTTTGCTCTCCGTCCCCGGCCAGGCCGATGGCGGCGAAGGCGCGGGTGCCGTCGGCCGTGATCATCTCCGGGGCCGTGGTGGAAAAATAGCTCGTGACGTGGTCGATCTGCCCGGGGTAGCGGGCCTGGAGATCCTGAAGCTGCGCGTCGATCTCCCGGGCGAGGGCGGGATCGCTGAGGGAGCGCGGGGCCTGCGTGGAATAGAGGGCGATGACGTCCCCGCTGCGGTCGCGCCCGAAGGTTTCTTGCTCGATGCGCGCGCCCACGGTGGAGTCCGCGCCGGGATCCTCCCATCCCTCCTGGCTGAGCCGATCGCCCAGCCGCAGGCCGAAGATGCCATACAGGGCGAGGATGACGAGCACCACCAGCGCGGGGATGAGGCGTCGGTGGCGATAGGAAAACTGACCCCAGCGCATAAACACGGGCGGTTATCCTTCCTGCTCGGGGGCGTCGTGCCGGGGGAGGTCCTCCGGGGCCGCCACCCTTTCCCACAGGAACTCCGTGATGGTGTGGTCCATGCGCAGGCCGCGTCCCTCGAATTTCGTGCGTACCTGCCGGTCGGTGAGCACGGGGCAGTCCTCCCAGGGCCAGCCGCGATAGCGCAGCAGCGGCTCCACGTCCACCAGCTCGCCGATCCACTCGGCGTAGTCCGCGTGGTCGGTGGCCACGTGCAGTACCCCGCCGGGCTTGAGCCGGGTGGCAATGAGGTGCAGCGGGCCGGACTGGATGATGCGGCGCTTGTGATGGCGGGCCTTGGGCCAGGGATCGGGGAAGAAGATGCGCACCCCGTCCAAGGAACCGGGGGCGATCATGCGATTGAGCACCTCGACGCCGTCCCCGCGCACCATGCGGATGTTCTCGATCCCCTCGCGCAGCGCCGCGCCCATCATCTTGGCCAGGCCGGGTTTGTACAGCTCCACGGCGATGATGTTGGTATCGCTCTCCAGGGGGGCCATGGCCACGGTGGAGGTACCGGTGCCGGAACCGATCTCCAGGATCGTGGGGTGGGCCTCGCGGCCGAACCACCGCGCGACGTCGATGCGCTCGTCGCTCATCACGCGGCCGAGGCGGGGCCAGTGCCGCTGCCACGTTTCCTGTTGGCGAGGGGTCAGGGTGCCGCGCCGGAAGGACACGGTGCCCAGGCGCGGGTAATCCAATCCATCGTGGAACTCGGACTGCAAGGGGCGGCCGTGGGGAAGATCGCCGAGACCGGGGCGGGGGGAGAGGGAAGAATCGTTCATCTCCTACAGCATATCCGCGCGCGGGGTGCTTATCGACGCCCCGGTGATCCCGTCCGCGCCCCCTCTCGGGTTGTTATAACCACGGCGGACGCACTGTGAGCAAGGCTACGTATGGTATAGGTAACACGCGCCGGGATGGGGTCGGGCGGGGCGGTGCGGGTACTGACCCGGCGATAGGTACCTGGCCGAGGGGGTGGGGGAGGGGGATGGGAGAAAAAACCTGGGAGTGTCTCGGCCTGATGGGCGCGCCGGGCTACTTTTCGCGGCGTCGAAAGTGGGGGAATACCCCCGTGCGGGGGTGCTCGATATATGTGTGCCTTTTCGCATCCCGCGGGACGTGCCAGGTGGTGGGGTGTGCGAGTAAAATGTTATGACCACTCGGCCGGCTGTGAGGGGGGACAAACTGTTTTTCCGCTGTGCACATGGATACGCTGGGAAACGTATCGCAGAGAAAGCGACCGAAGATCAGGAGTAGGTTATGACCGCTGCCATCAAGGGTCTGCAAGGCCCAGCGCCCACGAAAAATCAGGAATTGCTGAGGTGGATCTCCGAGTCCGTGGAGCTCTTCGAGCCAGATGCCGTGGTGTTTGCCGACGGGACGCAGGAGGAATGGGAGCGGCTGACCTCGCAACTGGTGGAGGCCGGAACCCTCATCCGGCTCAACGAGGAGAAACGCCCCAACAGCTTCCTGGCCCGTTCCAACCCCTCGGACGTGGCTCGCGTGGAATCCCGCACCTTCATCTGTTCCCCCACCGAGGACGGGGCGGGTCCCACCAATAACTGGGTCTCGCCGGAGGACATGAAGGCGGAAATGCGGGAGCACTTCCGGGGCGCCATGCGCGGGCGCACCATGTACGTGGTGCCCTTCTGCATGGGCCCCATCAGCGACCCCGAGCCCAAGCTCGGCGTGCAGCTCACGGACTCCGCCTACGTGGTGCTCTCCATGAGGATCATGACGCGCATGGGCCGCGAGGCGCTGGACAAGATCGGCGAGAACGGCACCTTCGTGCACTGCTTGCACTCTGTGGGCGCGCCCCTGGCCCCCGGCGAGCAGGACGTGACCTGGCCGTGTAACGACACCAAGTACATCACCCAGTTCCCCGAGACCAAGGAGATCTGGTCCTACGGCTCCGGGTACGGCGGCAACGCCATCCTGGCCAAGAAGTGCTACGCCCTGCGCATCGCCTCCGTGATGGCCCGGGAGGAAGGCTGGATGGCCGAGCACATGCTCATCCTCAAGCTCACCTCCCCGGACAACAAGACCTATCATGTGGCCGCGGCCTTCCCCTCGGCCTGCGGCAAGACCAACCTCGCCATGATCACCCCCACGATCCCCGGCTGGAAGGCCGAAGTGGTGGGCGATGACATCGCCTGGCTCAAGTTCAGGGAGGACGGCCACCTCCACGCCATCAATCCGGAAAACGGCTTCTTTGGCGTGGCGCCCGGTACCAACTACTCCTCCAACCCCATCGCCATGAAGACGATGGAGCAGGGCAATACCCTGTTCACCAACGTGGCGCTCACCGACGACGGCGACGTCTGGTGGGAGGACATGGGCGAGGCCCCCGAGCACCTCGTCGACTGGCTGGGCAACGACTGGACCCCGGATTCCGAGGGCCTGGCCGCGCACCCCAACTCCCGCTACTGCGTGCCCATCTCGCAGTGCCCGGTTGCCGCGCCCGAGTTCGACGACTGGCGCGGCGTGAAGATCGACGCCATCCTTTTCGGCGGCCGCCGTCCCGACACCGTGCCGCTGGTCACCCAGTCCTATAGCTGGGAACACGGCACCATGATCGGTGCGCTCCTGTCCTCCGGTCAGACCGCCGCCGCCGCCGAGGCCACCGTGGGTGCGCTGCGCCACGACCCGATGGCCATGCTCCCCTTCATCGGCTATAACGTGGGCGACTACCTGAGCCACTGGATCGAGATGGGCCGCAAGGGTGGCGACAAGATGCCGCCGATCTTCCTGGTCAACTGGTTCCGCCGGGGCGAGGACAAGCGCTTCCTGTGGCCCGGCTTCGGGGATAACTCCCGCGTGCTCGCCTGGATCGTGGATCGCATCGAGGGCCGCGCGGAGGCCGAGGAAACCGTGGTGGGCTACACCGCTCGCGCCGAGGACATCAACCTCGATGGCCTGGACACCCCGCTGGAGGACGTGCGCGAGGCGCTGACCGCCCCCGCCGAGCAGTGGGCCCGCGACCTGGAGGAGAATGCCGCCTACCTGGAGTTCCTGGGCGACCGCGTGCCCGAGCAGGTGTGGGAGCAGTTCCGCGCGCTGCAACAGCGCGTGGCGGAGGCCACGAACTAGGCACGCCTATCGGCATGGCCGCCCCCATCGCTCTCGGCGGGGGCGGCCATGGCGTCTCGGGGGATCAGCCCAGCACCCGGTCCGCGCTCACCACGCCCACCGGCACGCGCACCATCTCGTCCGGGCCCACGTTATAGGAGCGCGACACCAGGGCGGAGACGGCGTAATTCCCGCCGGGCAGGGGGCTGAGCCAGGGATCGGCCAGGGCCACCTCCACCAGGGTGAACTTGGCGGTGGTGACCACCGTGCCCTTGTATTTGCGCACGCCGTCGTCGCTCTCGGCGGCGCGATCGCGGCTAAAACTCACCTGCGCGCCATCGATCGCGGCGGCCCCGCCCGTGGCCTTGACCGCCCCTCCGGTTACCCCGGCGAAGCGGAAGGCCGCCGGGGCGTCGATGAGCAGATCCCGGGTGGGGGCGGGCGGGGTGTGCGGGCCGGGTTCGGGGGAGTAGGCCAGCGGAATGTACCACTCCTCGGCGGCGTTGTGGGAACCGGCGCCCGGGTAGACGTAGACTCCCCAGCGATCGCCGGTGGTGTTCTCCGGGGGATCGACCACCAGGCGGGCGGTAAACGAGCCGTCCCGATTCATCGGCTGGGCCTGGCGGGCGATGGAGCGCCGCATCTCTATCGGGCCGCTGGGGATGGATTCCAGGGTGCCCTCGGGCATGACCCACGCCATCCGGTCGTGCGGGTGGGCGCGCGCCGCGCTGTCCACGCCCTCGCTGGGCCGCCATTGCTCGGGGAAGGCCCCGTAGAGAACAAAAAGCCCGTTGGGCGTGCCCGGCGGCACGGGGAAGGGAAACCCGCCCCGGTTGGCCTGCGGGGAGAAGCCACTGCCGTGCACCAGCAGGACGTCGCCGCGATGCACGGTGGTGGTGGGGGTGAGGGGCGTGCCGTCCTCCAGGGTGACGAACACGCGGGGATCCTCCTGCACCCGGGGGAAGACGGGAAGGTCGTCCGGGATGGTGGGGGTGGCGGCGTGTGCCGTGGCGGGGCTGAGGGCCGCGGCCAGGCACAGGGCGGCGGTAGAAGCAGCGCGAATTCTCATGCCCTTAAGGATAAGCCAAGGAAAGGGAAGCCTAACCTGCAATCATCTGTGTGTTGCCTCACTGCCGCCTTGGCCGCGTAACGGCACCCGCGTCTCCCTCCCCGGGCCAGGGCGACGAGGCGGGAGCCCTAAAAAAGGGGGGAACTTACTTCTTTGTGGTAAAGGCCCACTCGGCGCCCTGAGCGTCGGTCAGCGTGAGGGTATCGCCCGTCACGGTCACGGCGGTGGTGCCGTTGAGAATGCTGGTGAGCGAGACCTCCATGTCGCAATAGCGCAGGGTGGAAGAAAGACCGCCCACGGTGAGGACATCGCCGTCGAGAGCGGCGCTGCCGCCGAAGACGTTGCAGCCATCGTTGCCGCTGAGGGTGCCGTTCTCGTGGAGGACGAAGAAGGCATCGGGGGCGTCGGCCAAGGCCCATTCGGTGTCGGTGAGGGAGGCCGCGTGGGCGGTGGTCGCCCCGGCGAGGAGTACGGCGGAGGCGACGGCGAGGGAGGAACGCAAAGACATGGTGCGCAATTATATCCGCCGCAGCACGATCACCAGGTTGCTCACGGCGAACTCCCGCAGGCCCGGCACCCGCGTGAGCCACCAGGCCCAGCCGGGGTGATAGCGTGGAAAACACCCCACCACCTCGGCCTCCCCCCGCTCCTCCGCGCGCCGCGCCCAGCGCAGCCCGGCGGCGCAGGACACCGCAAAGAGCGAGGTGCCAAAGACGTTCTTCGGTGGGTGCCCGTGGCGTCGCGTATAGCGGTTGCGCGCGTACCCTCCGCCCACGTAGTGCTCCCACAGTCCGGTCTCGTGCCCACCGAAGGGGCCGAGCCACACGGTATAACTCAGCACCGCCAGTCCGCCGGGGGCGGTGACCCGCAGCATCTCTGCGCCCATGCGCCAGGGATCGGGCACGTGTTCGGCCACGTTGGAGGAATACACCAAGTCAAAAACCCCGGTGCGAAACGGCAGGGCCATGCCGGAGCCGCGCACCGAGGCCGCCACCTTCATCCCGGCCGCCGCCATCTCCCCCGCGTCTGGTTCCACGCTGATGTAGCGTGCCCCGCGCGCCTCGAACTCCCGGGCAAAGTAGCCGGGGCCGCCGCCCACGTCGAGCACGGCGGCATCCCGCAGCGCTCCGGGGTGGGTGCCCGGGGGGAGGGAGTCCGCGCGCAGGGCCTCGACGAGCTCGGCGGTATCGCGGGCGAGGCCCCCGTAGAACCGGGCGGGATCGCGTTGCTCGAATCGGAAACTGCTCAGCAGGGAAAAGGAGCGCCGCAGGGTGGCGCGGCGGCGGGTGCGGGGGAGTCGGGAGTCGAGCACGGGGCCAGGGTAGCAGGGTAGGGTGGGAGAATTTTTTATCGCTGGAGCAGGGCCGCTGCTGCGGGGGCACCGCGTGCGCGAGTGCCTGGAGGACGTCATCGACTGTTGTGGGCTGATTCTTCCATGCTGCTGACGCATGGGTGATCGCCTGATGCGCTCGGGGCCGAATAGATCGATGTGGTAGCAGAGGAATTCGTCCGTTCCTTGAGCCTCAAGATCGTATCGATTGAGGACGTCTGGGGGAAAATCTTTGTGATTTTCGGTCACGATGACTTGTGCATTGCAGCGTATGGCCGCGGCGAGAACATAGCGATCGTCTGGGTCGGGCAGCGTGAGACCCTCGATGAGGTCTTCATACCCTGTGACGAGGCAATTGTCCACGGCTTGGCACATGAGTTCCCGGGTTCTTTGTCAATTCTCTGATGCGATGTCGGGACGATGGGAGCGGAGGTTTTGGAATACCTCGTCGAGGATGCGGTCTGATCAGCAGGCTCGAAACATGCCGGTGAGGGCGAACCGGATGAGAACGTCGCGAAGGACGCTGGGGTAGAGCACGTTAGCGTCGAGTATCGCGATAAAGGCGCTTATTCGTAGAGTCCCATCTCCTCGGATAAGGCGGTGAGTTTGTCGGCGGCCATGCGTGCGGAAATCGCGCGATCGTGTTGGTATTTTTTCACGTCAGAGGCATAGAGCCGCCTGTGGCTTCCTACCTTGTGGCAGGGCAGGGTGCCCTCGTCGATCAGCTTGACCACGTAGGGACGAGACACGTTGAGCAGCGCGGCGGCTTGTTGCGTGGTGAGTTCCGCGCATGCGGGTATGATGCTCACGGCCCGGCCTGCCACGGCATGGGCGAGGACGGTGCGCAGCGAGTCGGCAACATCCCGGGAGATTCTTATGGGGTCGGCCGGGCACTCGGTTGTAATCGCCACCGTGGTGGGAGAGGGGCCGCTTAGGGTGCGGTTGAGTTGTCGCAGTGCGATGGCGTTGATGTCGTGGGATGATTCTGCGGGATTCGTGGTCTGTGTCAGGGCGGTATCGTAACCGATAAACGAAATAAACGAAACACTCCCGCCCCGTATGCGCTCCACCCTCCCCATCCCCCTGCGCTAGGCTTTGACCTACCCATGAAGATTCTCCTGCTGTGCTGGCGCGACACGGATCATCCCCAGGGCGGGGGTTCGGAGCGCTACCTCGAACACGTCGCCGCCTACCTCGCCGCGCGCGGCCACGAGGTGGTCTTTCGCACCGCCTCGTACACGGACGCCCCCTCCCGCGGCACCCGCGACGGCGTAGTGTTTTCCCGCGCCGGGGGCAAGTACACGGTCTATCCGCGCGCCTGGCTGGCCATGCTGGCGGGCCGGTTGGGTTGGGGGCCGCTGCGCGGGGTGGATGTGGTGGTGGATACCCAAAACGGCATTCCGTTTTTTGCCCGCCCGGTGGCGGGAAAACCCACGGTGCTGCTCACGCACCACTGCCACCGGGAGCAGTGGCCGGTGGCCGGGCCCGCTATCGCCCGCCTGGGCTGGTGGCTGGAGTCCTCGGTGGCCCCCCGGGTGTATCGGGGAAGCCAGTACGTCACGGTCTCCGATCCCAGCCGCGAGGAGCTCGTGGCGCTCGGGGTGCGGGCCGAGGACATTCACCTGATCCGCAACGGCGTGGATCCCGTCCCGGCGCACCTGCCGCGCCTGGCGGCCGACGGCCGCCCGCACCTGGTCACCCTCTCCCGCCTCGTGCCGCACAAGCAGATCGAACACGCGATGGACGTGGCGGGAGCCCTGCACCGCAGCCACGGGGTAGTCCTGGATGTGCTGGGCAGCGGCTGGTGGGGCGCGCGGCTGCGGGAGTATGCCCGCCGCCGGGGCCTGGGGGAGGCGGTGGTGTTCCACGGGCAGGTCTCCGAGGACTACAAGCACGCCCAGCTGGCCCGCGCGGCCCTGCACCTGATGCTCTCGCGCAAGGAAGGCTGGGGCCTGGCGGTGATGGAGGCCGCGCAGCACGGGGTGCCCACCGTGGGGTACCGCAGCGCGGGGGGATTGCAGGACTCCATCGATCACGCCCGCACCGGTCTGCTGGTGGATACCCCGGCGCAGCTGACCTCAGCCGTGCGGGATCTGCTCGACGACGCCCCCGCCCGCCGCCGCCTGGGCCAGGCCGCGCGGCGCAAGGCCACGGCCTTTTCCTGGGCGGAGGCCGGGGCGCGCTTCGAGCGGCTGCTGAGCGACGTCACTTCCGCCGCCGACTAAGCAGCAGCGCCAGGGGCACCACCGCCAACCACGCCCCCAGCAGGGCGAGCCCGCGGGTGCGCGTCGGTGCTGGGGCGGGGGTCTCCGCGAGGACGGTGCCGGTGGCGCCGTCCACCACCAGCCCCACCCCCAGGCTTTCCAGCTCGGGCAGGTCGCCGGAGCGCCAGGCCGCCGTGGCGGCTACCCAGCGCGGGGAGGGGGGATCGACCTCCACGCCGTCCACGCTGAGGCTGCCCGGCTCCACGGCGGCCAGCGCCTTCCACCAGGGATTGACCAAGACGCGCCCGCCCGCGCTGACCAGGGCCCCGGAGTGCTCCCCCACCACGAGCGCCGTCCGCCCGGCCGCCTGGTGCTGCGCCGCGCGCATGGCGGCCGGGGGCACCGGAAGGGCCTCCGGGGGCAGCGGGCGCAGCGCGCCGAGGGCCACGGGGGCGTCGATGAGCTGCAGAGCACAGAGCAGGAACGCCCCGGCGGCGGGACCGGGGCGCAGCGCGGCGGCCAGGGCGATGTAGCCGGGCGCGGCGAGCAGCACGAACTTGTGGGCATCCCGCAGCAGCCCCCCGCCCGGAACACCGCCCACGGCCATGCCCATCGCCGAGGGCAGCGCCCACGCCGCCAGCGCCACCCCCAGGCCCAGGGCGCCGAGTACGAGCAGCCCACGCGGGCAGCGCCGCCACCCGGCGCACAGCAGGAAGAACAGCGCCACCCCGGCGAGCGCGGCCCCGGCCTCGCGCGAGGGTGGGGCGGCCGCGGCGTTCCAGATCCCGCCCAGGCCGAGCAGCGTGCCGGGGGTACCGGCGAAGGCCTCGGCGCGGGGGGCAAACGCCGCCACCGCGCGGGTGGTGGAGGTGGTATCCGCCCCGGCGAGCAGGCCGGGAACCCACCACGGCGCGCACAGCACCACCCCAATCAGCGTCGTGGCCCAGCGCCGCTTCTGGGCGGTGGTCAGGGCAGTGAGCAGGGCGAGCATGCCCCCGGTGGGGCTGAGCGAGGCCCCCCACATCGCCGCCCATTGGGCGCGGGGGCGACCGCCCAACCCGGCCCAGGCGATCAGCGGCAACAGCCAGCCGCAGAGGACCAGCGACCACTGCCCCTGCAGCAGGCGCTCGATGATGGCCGGGTTGGCCACCCCCAGCGCGAGGGCCGCCGCGCAGCCCCACCGCCCGGCGCGCAGGTGGAGCGCCAGCAGGCAGCTGCCCGCCGCGGCGCCGATCGCCGCCGCGGCCATGCCCGCCCGCACCAGCCACGAGGCGGGCAGTACGGTCCCGGCAAGGGCGAGGATGCCCTCCTGGGGCGCCCCGCGCGCCGGGAGATCCCCCCAGCCCAGGGCGTTGAGGCTCAGCGCCGGGTGGTCGAGCACCATCATGTCCCGCAGCGCGAGCGCGCCGGGATGAAACAGGGGCAGGGTCACCAGCCCCACCAGCAGCGTCGCCCAGGCGCTCAGCAGGACGGTGGGCAGGGCCGACCCCGTGGTTTTAGTGCGCACGCCGGGCCCGGGCCAGCACGAGGAGGAAGGCGAGGACGATCAGCAGGCGCAGGGTCTTGGATACCCAGGCCAGCACGGCCATGCGTTGCTGGGTTGCCACCACCCGATCGGCGGCCCGCGCGTGGGCGGCCACGGTGTCCGCGTCCCAGCGGGTGTCGGCGCGATAGAGCACCCTGCCCGAGGGTTCCTCGGCGGCGGCCTGCTGGGCCTCCTCCTCCGTGGCGGCAAGGATCACTACCCGGTGCTCGTGCTCCTGAATGATTCGCCCGGAGGCCGGTTCCACCGTGAGCGTGCGGCTGGCGGCGTAGAAGGGATTGAGCGTGATCGGGTCCGCGGCGCGCAGCCCCAGGGTGGTGAGCTCCTCGGCCGAATAGAAGGAGCTGGCCGGGCCGCTGAGCGGTTCGGCGTGCAGCAGCGTGGGGGAGTTCGGGCCGAGCGCAACGGGGGCGACGTCCTGGTGAAAGAGAAAATAGTGTTCTGTTTTATCCACGTAGTCGATGGGCGCGGAGCGCAGGCTCCACGGGTCGAAGAAGGGGTAGGACTTTTGCTCCGTGGTGGAGGGGAAGCGATAGTGCAGCCCGTCGCGGCCCAGCGGCCCGCTCTCCCCCCCGGTGAGTACCCCGGCCAGCGAGCCCTGCGCGCTCAGCGCGCCGCTGTCCCCCGAGACCGGGAAGGCGGAGTGGCGCGCCACCCGCACCGAGTCGTGCCACTGCATCCGCCCCAGGGCGGTGTGGGCCTGGATCACCGCCTCCTTCTTATCGTCCCCGGGAAGCACGCTGATCTCGGAGGTCTCCTGGAGGGGCGCGGTGGTCTGGTAGCAGCGCAGCTCCGCGCAGTCCTGCGGGCCGCGCCGCCGCCAGGCTGCCACGTCGAGGACGCTGGCGGTGGCGGGTTCGGTGCGCACGGACACGGTGGTCCCCACGTCGAGCTTCTTCATCGAGCCCAGTATCGCGCGCGGGAGGACGTCGCCGCTGAGCGTGAGCGCGACGGCCGCGATGACCAGGGCAATCAACCACCTGCGGGTACCAGTCACGATGATCCTTCCACTAGGGTGGGAGCGGTGACGACGCCGCCGAAAGCCAGGGTAGCCGCGGCCCGACGGGTACCGGATTCATCCTACGCAACCGGCTTTCTGCCCTCCCTGGAGGGGCTGCGCGCCGTGGCGGCCTACGGCGTGCTGCTCACCCACGTGGCCTTCCACACTGGTCTCGACCCCGCCGGAACCCTCGGCGCCCTCACCGCGCGCCTCGATTTTTTCGTGGCCGTGTTCTTTGCGCTCTCCGCCTTCCTGCTGTGGCGCCGCCACCGCGATGATCGCCGCGTGGGCGCCTACTACCTCCATCGCTTCGCCCGCATCGTTCCGGCCTACGCGGTCTGCGTGCTAGCGGTGCTGCTCTTTGCGCCCGAGGCCTTTGGCACCCAGCCCGCCGCGGCGCTCGCGCAGCTGACCTTCACCCAGATTTATCTCCCCCACGGCTTGGTGGGGGGGCTGACGCACCTGTGGTCCCTGTGCGTGGAGGTGGCCTTTTACCTGGTGCTGCCGCTGTTGGCGCTCACGGTGGGTGCGTTGCCCTCGCGCCGGGTGAGGGTGGCGCTCATCGCGCTGGGTGCGGCCGCCAGCCTGGGGTGGCCGTGGTGGCCTCCGGTGGCGGCCACCCCAGGCAACGGTTGGCCGAATATGCAGATCTGGCCGCCGGCCTACGCCAGCTGGTTTGCCGTGGGCCTGGTGGCCGCCGAGGCGGAACCCCTGGTGCGTCGCTCCCGCCTCCTCGTCCGGCTCCTGCACCGGCGGTGGCTGTGGTGGGCCCTGGCCCTGGGGCTGGCCTGGGTGGCGGGCCAGGAATGGTTTGGGCCCCTGGGCCTCACCCACCCCAGCCCGGGGCAGTTTAACCTGCGGATCGTCGCCGGCGCGGCCTTCGCGGCGGCGGTCGTGTGGCCCTATGCCCTGGCGCCTCGTCCCCGCGACGCGCTGGCGCACCCCGCCGCGCGCGCCCTGGGACGCTGGTCGTACTCGATATTCCTGTGGCACGTGGTGGTGCTCGCGGTGGTGTTCCCTGCCCTGGGCATTCCCCTGTTCAGCGGCAACCTCGCCCACAGCGCGGTGGTGGCCCTAGCCGCGCTCCCGTTGAGCACCGTGGTGGCGGCGGCGAGCTACGAGTGGGTGGAGGTACCCGCGCGCCGGGCGATCCTGAGCCGGTGGCGCGCACGCCGCCCCCAGGGCCGCGAGCACGCATAACCCTAGGAACGGCGAATCCCCGGCATAGTCGACGCTGGGCCAGGGGGCGCGGGCCAGCCACGCCCCCGCGATGCCCAGGGTGGCGGCGATGAACCAGCCGGGTCGCCAGGTGCTCCACCGCAGCACCAGCCAGGAGGCCACCGCCGTGCCCACCCCCGGTAGCCCGCCGAGCAGGCCGCACACAGCCAGGCAGGGCAGCCACGCCCCTCGCCCCTGGGTCCGGTTTTCCCCGGTAGTGGGAGTGGGGGCGCCGCGGCGGACGGTCACGCCCACCGCCCACAGCGCGGTGAGCGCCGCGAGGATCAGCCCGCCGATCAGGCCCACCCGGTAGGCGCGCTCGCCGGCAAAGCCCATGTCGATCGCGCCGCCCACCCCGGCGGGCAGCACGAACGCCTGTACCCCGGCCTCCACCGTGCGGGGGGTGAGGGACACCCCGCCCACGGTCATGCGCAGCCCGGGGTTGGCCGCCCGGTTGGTCACCACCAGCCGCTCCGCGCCGGTAGGGTCGATGCGGTCGCGGACGTCCCGGCTCAGCGGGGAGGCCGGTTGGTTCTCGCTCAGGCGCACCCACATCGCCGGGCTGCGCACTCGGTGCGTGCCGGCGGCCAGCGCGACCGTCTCGCCGGGGGCGTGCTCGGTGCCGTCGATGCGCACCGGCTGGTCGGTGGGGGACTCGATGCGCACCCGCATGTTCCTGGGCGCGGTGAACTCGCGGAGGAGCACGCCGGTGTCCACCGCGAGCCGCTGGAACACGAACTGCTCCACCTCCGGGGAGGTATCGGGCACGGTGACCACGCGCTCCACCGGGTGTTCGGGCAGTAGCACCTCCGCGATTCCCGTGATCGAGCCCAGCGTGAGGCGCACCGCCGAGGCCGGGGCGTCCCACCGCACCGTGGAGGGTTCGCCGGCGCGGGTGCGCACCTCCTGCGAGTTCACGCGCAGCGTGGCGTCCTCGGTGGTAGTGACGGTGACCTTCGTGACCGGGGAGTCCGGGATCACCTCCAGCCATTGGCCGCGGGCGGGGCCGGGGGCCGGATACCAGGCGGTCCGCTGTTCCCCGTCCACCGCGGCGGTGGGGGAGCGCGCCGGATCCGCGCCGCCGAAGCTGGTGGCGTCGGAGGCGGAGGAGGACGCCTGGACCCGCCCACCGCGCTGCGCCACCGAGGTCAGCGGCCCGGCGCTGGGGTAATCCGGCACCCTGTTGCGCACGTCGGCCCCCTCCCGAGGCTCGGCCAGGGGCGCGGACTGGGCCCCGTGGAGGGCGCCGTAGTTGCGGGCGATCAGCATGGGGGTATCCGTGACCACCTGGGCGTGATCCGCCACCAGCTCGTAGGAGGCTGCCGTGCCCAGGGCATCCAGCAGCGCCAGCGATTCCCCGCCGCCCGCCACGCGCACAGGCGCGCCCTCTATCACGCGCATGTCGGGTTGGGTGGGCAGCAGCACCGCCTCGATCGCGCCGAAGCGGTGCACCTCGCCCAGCTCCTCCGGCACCGCGATGTCCGCGCCGGGGTCGGCGACCTCGTCGAGGTCGTGGCGCACCAGCAGCGCGCCTATCCCCATGCGGTGCAGGGTGGTGCGGGCGGCCAGGGGGTCGTCGTGCAGCACCGCGAGCAGGCCGTCGAGGCCGCGAATGGCCTCGGGATCGACCAGGGGGATCGCGTCGCGCACCACCCACGGCACGGAGAGCAGCGGCTGGGCCGGCTCGTCGCGGGTCCAGCCCCATTCCTGCCGGGCGAAGGCGGCCTCCGGGAGGATCAGCGTGCGGGTATCGGCGGCGTGAGCGTTGATAAACTCCGTAGCCTCGCGCCACTCCTGCGGCACCTGCTCGAAGGTCCCCTGCGGCAGCAGCCGGGCGCTCCACGCCGGGGCCACGCTGATCGACGCCACCGCCGCCACCAGCGCGATCGCGCTCCTGCTTCGGCCGCCGCGCGGCGCACTGCCCAGCGCGGCCAGGCCCACCACCAGCGGCAACCGCACCAGGGGGTCGAACTTGTGCAGATTGCGCAGCGCTGCCCCCGCGCCGTCCAGGAACGCCTGATACTGCGCGGCCCAGGGGGCGCCCGCCGACCAGCCCGCGCCCAGGATCGCCACGCCGCACAGCAGCATGACCAGCCACGGGTCCCGGTGGGGGGCGCGGCGCAGCCCGATCAGCCCCAGCGCCGCCACCGCCAGGGTGCTCAGCACCACGACCGGCTCGGTGACTACGAGGTAGCCCGCGGTGCGCTCCGCGCTGGCAAAGGGGACCCAGCTGGTGGCGCCGCGCAGCACCTCGGCGGGATTGAGCCACCGGGTGGTCACGAAGGCGGATTCGATGAAGTCCATAAATGGCGGCGCGTAGCGCCCCAGCACCGCCAGGGGAACGATCCACCACAGGCTGACCAGGGCGCAGCCCGCCACCCACCAGGCCAGCACCCGTACCGCGCCCGCGTCGCGGCGTCGGCACCGCCACAGCAGTATCACTCCCGCCGGCGTGCAGGCGGCCAGCGTGGCGGTGGCATTGACCGCCCCCAGGGCCGCCACCGGCAGCACCCCTGCCGCCACCGCCCGGCGATCGAGCACCCCCACGAAGGCCGCCGCGATCCACGGGGCCAGCATGACCGGCCAGGTTTCCGAGGAGATGGCCGTTAGCGTGCTCAGCGTTCGGGGGCTGAGCGCAAAAAGCAGCGCGGCGCCCCACCTGCTCGCCGGGGTGCCCACGCCGGCCGAGAGGTGAAGACGGCGCAGCAGCACCAGGGCGCCGGAAAAGCCCACCCCCATCATGATCAGCCACCACAGGCGCTGCGCTACCCAATCCGGCAGCGGCTCGGCCAGCGCAAAGAAAAGACCCTGGGGAAACAGGTAGCCGTAGGCCTGATTCTGCGCTTGCCCCAGGGGAAAGACATCCGAGTAGGAGTGCAGCGCGCCGCGCAGGAAGCCCCACGGGTTAGCCGTGAGGTCGTGCTTGGTGTCGGCCGCCACCCGTCCCCACGGTTGAAGGAGAACCACTAGGGCGAGCACGCCCCACCCCCAGGCGTGACCCCAGCGGGGGGTCGGGGCGCGTCGGCTAAGTGCGGGAACCATATTCCGGGCCGCCGAGCAGGGAATCTTCCGCGTTGGGCGTGCCCCCGGCGGGAACCGCGTTCTGCTGACTCAACGAGGAAATGCCGAGGATGGCGATGACCCCCAGGGCAATGCCCACGACCACGCTGGCCACGGCGGGCCCCAGGGTGCGCCGCGGCAGGGAATCGGATGCTCGTGCCATGAGCACACAGCCTAGCAGGTTGCCGGGAGGATTCCCCGGGGTCGCGCCCCGACGGTGGGGGCACCCCGAGGGCCCCGCGCGGGTATCCGATAACCTGGGTATCCGGGATGTATGTCGAGGAGGAGCATGCGGTTTTTTCACAGTGGCGCGGTGGTCGTGGCCCTCACCGCGGCCCTCGCGGCGGGGTGTGCTGGCCCGGGAGACGCCCCGGCCGATCCCCCCGCCTCCTCGGCGGCCTCCCCGATGACTACCGCGCCGGCCTCCTCCCTCGAGGCGCCGCCGACGAAGACCACCCCGGAGGAGCTGCGCGCGCTGGCTGCCTCCCTCATGGTGGTGGGCGTGACGGATTACGACGACGCCCTGGTCAAGCTGCGCCAGGGCGTGGGCGGCATCTTCATCACCAGCTGGGCCGATCCGGCGATCCTCACGGAGCCCGGGCGGGACATCGCGGCCCTGCGCGAGGCGGTGGGGCGCGATTTCAGCGTCTCCATTGATTTCGAGGGGGGTCGGGTCCAGCGCCATTCCTCGGTGCTGGGCGAGTTTCCCTCCCCGCGGGAGATGGCGGACACGATGAGCCCCCAGGAGACCGAGGACCTGGCGCTCCGCATGGGCCGCAGCCTGCGCGAGCGCGGGATCACCATCGACTTCGCCCCGGTGCTGGACGTGGATAGCGCGGGGCTGGAGGTCGTGGGGGACCGCTCCTTTGGCACCGAGCCGCAGTGTGCCGCGCAGTACGCGGCCGCCTTCGCCCGCGGCCTGCACGCCGCCGGGGTCAAGCCGGTGTTCAAGCATTTCCCCGGTCACGGGGCGGCCAGCGGCGATACGCATAAGGGAGCGGCGGTGACCCCGCCGATCGAGCGGCTGAGCCATCTCGACCTGCGCGGCTACGGCCCGGCTCTGGCGGATTCCCGGGGCGCCGGGGTGATGGTGGGCCACCTGGTGGTGCCGGGGTTGAGCTCGGGGGATGTGCCGTCGAGCATCGATCCCGCCGTGTACGGTCTGCTGCGCAGCGGCGCCTACCCGCAGGGCGTGCCCTTTGGCGGTACCGTCTACACTGACGACCTCTCCGGGATGCGCGCTATCACCGAGCGCCTGTCCACCGCCGAGGCCGTGGCGCAGGCCGTGGTGGCCGGGGCGGATCGCGCCCTGTGGTCCTCGGGCGAGGCGGTGGGAGAGGCCATCGACAAGGTGGTGGCCGCCGTGGCGGACGGACGGTTGACGGAGGAGCGGCTGCGGGCCTCGGCGGGCGTTCTTTAGCCCCGCCGCGCGCCCCGCGATAATGTGATTTTCCGGGGGCGGGTGGTTACGCTTAAGCACCGTGAATAAGTCTACTGACCAGCGTGGTAGCCGCCGTGGCCTCAGGATCACCCTCTGGGCGATCCTGGTACTGGTGGCCCTGGCGATCCTGGCCTACGCGGCGGACGTGCTCACCTCCAAGGGTAGCGTTCCCCGCGGCGCGACCGTGGGGGGAGTACAGATCGGTGGGCTGACGAAGGCGGAGGCCGCCGCGAAGCTCGACGCGCAGCTGGGCGCGGTCTCCTCGCGGCCGGTGGCGGTGCGCGCCGGGGAACTCACCACGCAGTTCATCCCCGCCGATTCCGGCGTGGCTCCGGATTGGGGCGCCACGGTGGCGGCGGCCGGGGCGCAGTCGTTGAACCCGATCACCCGCGTGCGCGGCTTCGTCGATACCTACGAGGTGGATATCGTCAGCCGGGCGGAGGACTCCGCGTTCACCGCCACCCTGGAGCGGGTGCGCGGCGATCTCTCCCGCGCGCCGCGCGACGCTGCGGTGCGCATCGAGGGGGGCAGGGTGGTGACCGAACCGGAGATCAGCGGGCAAAACATCGGCCGCGAGGAGCTGCGCAAGGCCGTGACCTCGGAGTGGCTCAATCCCAAGGGCATCGAGGTGGCCGCCACCACGGTGGACCCGGAGATCAGGGATGCCGCCGCGCGCGCCGCCGCCGAGGGGGACGCCGCCCGCGCCGTCTCCGCCCCGGTGGTGGCCCGGGGCCGCGACGGCGTCAAGGGCGTGCTGCCCGTGGAGCGCATGGGCGAGGTGGTGACCTTCGCCCCGGATCGCGGCGCGCTGCGCACCGACGTGAACCTGGAGGCCGCCCAGGCGATGCTGGCCCAGGGCCTGGCCGGCACCGAGCGGCAGCGCGCCAACGCGCAGATCTCCTTTCGCGGCGACGCCAAGCAGGTTACCCCGCACGTGGACGGCGTGACCATCGACTGGGACAAGAGCACCCAGCAGCTGCGCGAGCGCATCGTGGGCACCCAGCCGCGGCAGTTCGACGTCGCCTACATCGACGAGCCGGCCACCTTCACCACCGAGCAGGCGGAGGCCGCCACCTTCGACGAGGTGGTGGGGGAGTTTAGCACCGGCGGCTATTCCGAGGCCTCCGGCAAGAACATCGCCCTGGTGGCCCAGGCGGTCAACGGCGCGATCGTCCCGCCGGGGGAGACCTTCTCCCTCAACGGCTACACCGGGCCCCGGGGCAAGGCCCAGGGTTACGTGGAAAGCGGCATCATCCTCAACGGCCACGCCGACGAGGCCGTGGGCGGCGGCATCTCCCAATTCGCTACCACCCTCTACAACGCCGCGTACTTCGCCGGGATGACCGACGTCGCCCACACCCCGCACAGCTACTACATCTCCCGCTACCCGGCCGGGCGCGAGGCCACCGTGTACGAGGGGGCCATCGACCTGCAGTTCCGCAACGATTCCGACTATCCCGTGCGCATCGACACCTCCGTGGGCGGCGGCGACGTCACCGTGAAGCTCATGGGTGTGAAGACCGTCAACGTGGAATCGGTCAATGGCGGACGCTGGGCGCAGACCTCCCCGCAGCGGCTCAGCCTCTCGGGCAGTACGTGCTCCCCCTCGGGCGGCGCGCCGGGCTTTACCACCTCGGACACCCGCATCATCAAGGATCTCTCCGGCCGCGAGATCGGCCGGGAGGAGACCACCACGGTCTACGACCCACAGCCCATCGTCACGTGCGGGTAGGAGGAGGCGTGCCGCGGCGCTGTTAGGATTTCCCCCATGAGCGAGCACTACAATCTCTACGATTCGCTGGGGCTGCGCCGGGATGCCAGCAGCGCGGACATCGCCGCCGAGCTCGACGCCAGGCTCGCCGCCCACCTGGAACATGGCGGCGAGCGCAACGACCCCGACTACGACGAGGCTGCCACCGCCCGGATCATCCTCGGAGACGAGGCCACGAGGCGAATCTACGACGCCCGCCTGGGCGACCCGCACGGCGAACCCCTCACCATCACCTCCCTGCGCCAGCTCGCGGGCTCCCCGGCCCCGGCGCGCCGCGTGCACTACCGCTACGAACCGGTGGGCACCCCGCCCGATACCCTCGGGGAGGCCTTCAGGGCCGCGCCGACGGCTGTTGGCGGGGCGACGCTGCTGGCCCTGGGCGGGGCGCTGATCTCCCTGCTGGCGATGGTGTTTCTCTACCTCGCCGCGCGCCGGGAGCTGCGCGGCATGGACGCGCTTAACCAGGTCTACGGCGTGGGGGTGGGCACCCAGGTTCTCACCGCCGGGGTGGTGGCCTCGCTGGCGGTGATGGCCTTCGCCGCCGCCCTGTACTGCCTGCACGGGCTGGCCGTGGCGGCCATCGCCCTGCGCGGATCGAACCCGGTGGCGCACGCGGCGGCGGTGGGCTCCACGGCGGTGCTCCTGGTGCTCTCGGCGTGGGTATGGCTCATGCCCTTGGACTTCTCCTACGCCGGGCTGATCTACGTGCCCTACCTCGTGGGGCTGCTGGTATTCCTGCTGCTGCCCGGAGCCCGGGCGTGGGCGGCGGGGCAGCGGCGCGTGCGCGAGGTGGTGTAGGGCTCAGGCCCCCGGGGCCACCATCTGCGCCACGGTCTTGCCCGGGCCAGCTTTCTTTGTGCCCAGCGGGGAGAGTTCCTCGGCAAGCTCCGCGAAGGGGAAGACGCGGCCGACCAGCGGCGTGAGGGCGCCGCTTTCCACGGCCTGCGTGATGCGGCCGAGCTGCGCGCCGTCGGCGCGCATGAACAGGAACTTATAGCTCACCCCGTGCCGTTTCGCGGCGGCGCGTTCCTTGCGGCTGAGCAGGGCCATGACGGGTTTCATGTATGGCCTGCCGATCTGCGTGGCGAGCTCGGTATCGGGGTTGCCGATGACCGAGACGAGGGTGCCGCCGGGCTTGAGCACCCCCATGGAGCGCTCGATTTCCGTCCCGCCCAGGGTGTCGAGGACGACGTCACAGTCCGCCACGAAGTCCTCGTACCTCTGGGTGCGGTAATCGACGACGATGTCCGCCCCCAGCGTGCGGGCGAGGGCGACGTCCTTGGTGCCCACCGTGGTGGCGACGGTGGCCCCGAGCATGGTGGCCACCTGGATCGCCGCGGAGCCAAGCCCGCCGGCTCCGCCCTGAATAAAGACGGTGGTGCCGGGGCCCACGCGGGTCTTTTCCGTGAAGGCCTGGAGGGCGGTCAGGCTGACCAGTGGCAGGGAGGCGGCCTCCGCCATCGTGAGGTTGCGCGGCTTGGGTGCCACGTCCTCCACGCCGAGCGCGGCGTATTCGGCAAAGGCCCCCAGCCTCTGGATCGCGGGGCGCGCGTAGACCTCGTCCCCGATGGCAAAGGAGGTGACGCCCTCGCCTATTGCGGTGATCACCCCGGCCAGGTCGTTGCCCATGATCTGGTTGGGTTTGTGCCGGTACAGCGCCTTGATCTCGCCGCGCTGGATCATGGCGTCCAGCGGGTTGAGGCTCGCGGCGTGCACCCGCACCACGACCTCCCCGTCGGCGGGGGTGGGCACGGGTGCGTTGATCCATGCGAGGGGCTGGCCGTACTTTTTCAGTGCGAGGGCTTTCATCGGTCTCCCGTCGTGCTATCCTAAGTTTAATAAATGAACTTAGAAGGGAGTGGTACCCGATGTCAATGCCGAGCCCGTCGCTGAGCGCGTGCCCCATCGCCCGCACCCTGGAGATCGTCGGCGAGAAGTGGAGCCTGCTGATCCTGCGCGACATCGCCCGCGGGCTGCACAGGTTCAGCGATATTCACCACAGCCTGAACTGCCCGAAGAACCTCCTCTCCGCCAGGCTCAAGGCCCTGCGCACCGCGGGCCTTGTGCGCACGGAGGAATACCGGGAACCCGGCGCGAGGGCGCGCAACTCGTACCACCTCACCCCGGCCGGGGTCGATCTCCTCCCCACGCTGCTGGCCCTGCAATCCTGGGGGCTGGCGCACCTCGACCGGTGCGAGGAGCCCCTGGGACCCGTGATCCACGACGGGTGCGGGGCGCGGGTGAATACCCGCCTGGCCTGCGAGGAGGGGCACGATGTGCGGCCCAGGGAGCTGCGTATCGCGGAAGTAACCCCGAGGGATCGCGAGTGAAGCTTCCTGCGTCCGCCTACTGGAGGCGGGGATCCGGGCCGTATTGCTCGGCGATGCCGAGATGTCCGCGGAGGGTATCGGCTTCGTAGTCGGCGTGGAAGAGGCCGCGCCGCTGTAGGATCGGCACCACACCGTCGACGAAGGCGTCGATGCCGTCCTCGTAGATGTCGGGGCTGAACCAAAAACCGTCAACCGCGCCGTACTCAAACCACTCCTGCATGTGATCGGCGGTGACCTCGGGCGGCCCGATGGGCGAAGGATGGAAATCGATGATGCCGTGGTAGAGGATGTCGCGCACGGTCCACCCCTCGCGCGCGAGCTCGAGGGCGCGCCCCGAGCGGGGATCGGAGGGGTTGGCGCGCAGCGGTCGATTCGTCAGCGTGGTGTCAAGGTCCTCCGGGGTGAGCGTGGTCGAGAGCATGAGGCCGAGGTAGCTCACGCGCTGTTGGATGGTGGGTTCCACGAGGAAGCCTCGCCGATCCAGGGCCTCGCGCATGGTGGGGGCTATGGTGGGCATGATCCCGGCGACGAACTTCATCTCGTCGGGATCCCGGCCGGCGTCGGCCGCGGCCTGACGCACGCGCATCCGCTGCGCCTTGGCGTCCTCCTTGGTAAAGGCCGCGCCGATGACGACGTTGGCGTAACGGCCGGCCACGGTGAGGCCGTTGGGCGATCCGCCGGCCTGGAAAATAACGGGTTGGCCCTGCTTGGAGGGTGGGATGGGCAGCGGTCCGCGGGAGGCCACGTGCTTGCCTCCTAGGTTGATGGGGCGGATCTTGTCGGGATCGGCAAAGATGCTGGCGTCGCGGTTGGGCGGCCAATTATCTTTTTCCCACGAACCCCAGAGCGCCTGGGTGATCTGGACAAATTCGTGGAGGCGTTCGTAGCGTTCGTGTGAGGGCTTGAGCTCTTGGCCAAAATTGGCGGCTCCCATGGGGTCGGAGCCCGTCACTGCATTCCATCCGATGCGACCCCCGGACATGACGTCGAGGGTTTTGAGTTGGCGCGCCAGGTTATAGGGCTCGTTCCAGGAGGTAGAGGCGGTGGTGACCATGCCGATGTGGGAGGTCTCTCGGGCGATGGCGGCCATGGTGATGAGCGGGTCGAGCGTCATCTGTGGGGCTTCGCCCGGATGCTTTTGGGTTTGATTCGGCGAGTCCGGGAAGAACAGAAAGTGGAACTTTCCGCGCTCGGCCTTGCGGGCATAGCGGACGTGGGAGTCTAGGTTGACGTAGTTGTTGACGTCCACCTGCGGGGCGCGCCACGCGGTCACCTGCGAACCGTATCCGTTGCCCAGCTGCATGCCGATGAGCATGCGGGGCTTGTCGCTGCCCTTGGGGGTGGTCGTGGGGGTTTCGGAAGTCATTGTTTCTCCTTAAGAGGCGTGAGATCTAGTGGGCGTTAGTCCTGCTGGAGGGCGGTGATCGCGCTGTTGTGGAAGACCAGGGGCTCGGCATTCGGGCGGCGGGAGTGCTCAAGGATCCTAAAGAAGCGGGTGATGTGGTCTCCCGTGTCGATGTCCTCATGGGGGCTCACGAGGAAGGTGGCGATTGCGTTCGGAAGCGTGAGCGCATCGCCCGGATGATGGGTCAACGTCATTCCATCGAAGCGATGCTCCGTGGGGCGGCGTAGCAGCTCGATGTCCCTGTGGTTATCGGTGCTGAGTATAGAGATGCCGGCTAGCGGGGCCGTGCGGAGCGAGGGCCACGTGGTCGAGGATTTGTCGAAGCTGATGTGCGCGAGCGGTGGCTGCAATGAGGTGGTGGTGAAGGAGCTTGCCAGCATTCCCGTGGGCTTTCCGTTTAGGTTGGCGGCGATGAGGGCTATGCCGGTGGGGAAAGCGCCGAAAGTGTGGCGCAGCGCGGCGGGGCTGAGGTCCGGTGTCGTGGTGCTAGTTGTCATGATTCCTGCTCTGGCTTACTCTGTCTGCATGTAAACGGGGATGCTCTCCGCTTACATGCAACACTATACGGAGACACTCTCCGTTTTTCAAGCGTGAAGGAAACCCCATGCCTCAACCAGACAAAAAAACGCGCAGGGACGCGCGGGCAAACCGCGATGCGATCCTTGCTGTGGCCCGCGATGAGTTTTCGGCCCACGGCTTCGACGTGTCCATGGACAAGGTGGCCAAGGCCGCCGGCGTGGGATCGGGAACGTTGTACCGGCATTTTCCGAACAGGGAGGCGCTCTTTGGTGCGGTGTTGGAGGGCTGCGCGCCGCAGGTGGAGCAAGAAGGGCGGCGCCTTGCCCGGATCGACGATGCGGCGCAGGCGGTGCGGGAGTGGCTGCGGATTATTGTGCGCTGGTCGCGTTCCTTTGAAGGCGCGAGCGCGCCCATGAACGAGGCGATTGCGACGGGGGAGGGGCCCTTGGCGGCCACGTGTGCGGATCTCTTGGGGACGCTGGAGCGTCTGCTGGGTGCCGCGCAGGCCTCCGGCGTCATCAACGCCGAAATTAGTGCGCGCGATCTCTACTCCGCGGTCTTGGGGATAGCGTGGGCGGGCGAGGACGACGACGCTGTGGAACGACTGTTGCGAATGTTGGAGGTTGGCTGGCGCTGTGCGTGATTCCTCGGGGTGCATACCCGCTACGGTGGCCGAGGCGGAACTTGCGGCGGGGAACTATGGTCCGGGTGATCGTGAGTCGAAACCGCTGAGTCAAACGTGGAGGAGATCTGCGAACTCATGGCCACCGTGCCCGCCTGGGTGGAGGGAGTCCCTCTCGATGCTGACGGCTACGAGTGCGGCTTCTACATGAAGGACTGATCTGTGCCTGGGTTCCAGAGTGATAACTGTTGCCAGTTCTCCGGGAAGCCCATCTCTTCAAGAGAGCGGCCTCTCAAGAGAAGGTACTCCGTTTCGATGAGGCGGCGGAGCTTGTGTGGCCAGGACGTGCCTGGGGAAATGGTGTTGAGCATGAAGGCCATCACGAGTAGTGCCCCGTAGAGTCGATCGCTCTGGCCGCGAGGCAGTGAGGAGAGGTGATCGATGGTGAGGAAGGCGTTGGAGGAGGCCGGTGTCAGGTACCGGTTCCACACGCGTCCATGATGCGCGCAGGTGTTTCGAAGCACGGTGAGTTGCTCCAGCCAGCGTGCCAGTGGGTCTTGATGGTAGTAGCTGCGCTTCTGCTTCGCGTTCAATCGTTCGGGGTCGACGATGAATCCGTAGCTCTCGGAGATGGAGCGCTGGTCACCGAGCCGCAGGCCGTCGTAGAGCTGCGAGATGTCGGAGAAGTCGAGGACATCGGCGAGTACCCAAAATGGGTAGTCGTCGTAGTTGGCTGCGTAGTGTGCGATGGCGTGGTTGCGTTTGCGAGCACGCTCAACGCGGCCCTGGGCGGTGCGGAGCCATGATGCGTGATCGAAGTCTTCGTGGAAAAGTGAGGCGTCCTTGTAGGACAGTGCTCCCTTGGCGGCGAGGAGTTCGCCGATGCGGGTTCGCATGGCTACCTCGATACGTTCCATCCCGTCATGGATGAGGGTTCTTAGCTTGCGGTCAAACTCGTAGAGAGCGGCAACCTGAGCGAAGGTTGTGCCACGAATGAATTGATCGAGTCGTTTCGGTTGCTTCGGATCATCTGGTACAGGGAGGATGCGGTAGGAGTACCAGTAACCGGAGAGCCGGTAATAGGAGACGCTGGAGAGCCACTGCCGAGCCAGGGCCTCGTCCACGAGCATGCCACGGGACTTCAGGATCTCGAGTTGTTGGGTGGGCGACGTTGGCTGCTTGACAGTGCCCACGTGCTCACTTCCTCGGTGTAGATAGAAATCCAGCCCGTCTGCGACTCTGGGGCCGTAGCGGGCTGAACGATTACCTTGAGGCTACCACAGTTGAGAGCCGAGGGTATCACGCGCCTGTGGCCGCATCGGATGCTCCAGCCCTCTGCGCCGACGCTCAGAGGGCTGTTCCTGCGGTGCGGTGTCGGAGTAGCTTAACACTTCACGAGCTGTTGGTAATGGGGTGAGGCCCCTGTGCGCCGTCCGGCGTGAAGAATCGATGTAGGGGTACTCAGGAAGGAGCGCCCCGATGGCACACACAACCGACCCCAGCTGGAGGCGTTCCTCGACGAAGCCCGCCGAGAAATCAACACGCTGGCCGAGATCAACCGTGTGCAGGCTGCGACGATCGTGGCCCTGTGTGATCTCGTCACCCTTCATGAGAGCGGGCGGCATGAGCACCACAACGATCCTGCTCGACATCAATCTCGGTATCCCGCGCGTGAACTCCCACGGCTACCTGGACTCCACAGCGTTGAAAGCGCTCAAGCAGGTTCAGCGTGATGAGTTTGCTTACCGGCCGCCGGTCTACCTCTGCTCCCCGTACTACGGTGACATCGAGGCGAACGTCAGGCTGCCATGAGAGTTCTGCGCTCACGCGGTGCATCGCAGGGTAATCCCATTGGCGCCGCACCTGCATGACCCGCAGTTTATGAACGATGTGGGGTTGCCCGCACACTATGGACACATAGTTAAGTGGCTTGCTGGTTAAGCTGTTGTTTGTAGGTGGTGGTCGGCTATCTTGTTCTTGAAGTCGACGGGACTTTTCATCAAAAACGCCACCCCGCACACCTCCCAGCAGGGCCGGGAATCTTTGTGTCCAGAGTGACGTCCAAGCGGAGCCGATGACGGGAATCGAACCCGCGTATTCAGCTTGGGAAGCTGACATTCTACCATTGAATTACATCGGCGCTGCGCCATCAATCGCGACCCCTCCGAGAGGAGCCGCATAAAAGCGCTGCCGCATACTCTACACCACCGCGGCGGACCAAGCGAAACTCCCTGGTGGCCTCGCGGGCCCGGCGCGGTAGACTCGGTGCCGTGCTTCTTTCCGATCGTGACATCCGCCGTGCCATCGACCAGGGCGATCTGGGCATCGAGCCCTACGATGCGGCCCTGGTGCAACCCTCCAGCGTGGATGTGCGCCTGGATAGGTTCTTCCGCGTGTTCAACAACTCCAAGTACACCCACATCGACCCCAAGCGGGAGATGGAGGATCTGACCAGCTGCGTGGAGGTGGACGAGGGCTTCGTGCTGCACCCCGGCGAGTTCGTGCTGGGGGCCACGCTGGAGAGGTTCACGCTGCCGGCGCACCTGGCGGGCCGCCTGGAGGGCAAGTCCTCCCTGGGGCGGCTTGGTTTGCTCACGCATTCCACGGCCGGTTTTATCGACCCGGGTTTTTCCGGGCACATCACGCTGGAGCTGTCCAACGTGGCTAACCTTCCCATCGTGCTGTATCCGGGGATGAAGGTAGGGCAGCTGGCGCTCTTTGCGATGTCCTCCCCGGCGGAGGCGCCCTATGGTTCCTCCGGCCTGGGCTCGAAGTATCAGGGGCAGCGCGGCCCCACCCCGTCGAAGGCGTACCTGAACTTCCGGTAACCACCCCGGTTTCCTTGTCGTTTACCCCGGGGGAGTAGGGCTGGTGGCATGAGGCTGAGCGTGATAGGAACGGGCTACCTGGGGGCCACGCATGCCGCCTGCATGGCGGAGTTGGGCCACGAGGTGGTGGGGGTGGACGTCGATAGGCGCAAGATTGAGGCCCTCACCGCGGGGCGGGCGCTGCTGTACGAGCCGGGGTTGCGGGAGGTATTGGCGCGCAACCTGAAGGCCGACAGGCTGCGGTTTAGCACGGATTATGCGCGCGCGGCGGAGCACGCCGAGGTGCACTTCGTGGCGGTGGGCACCCCGCAGCGGCGCGACTCGTGCGCGGCGGACGTGAGCCACGTGCGCGCGGTGATCGAGCGGCTGGTTCCGCTGCTGGAGGGCGAGCACCTGATCCTGGGCAAGTCCACGGTGCCGGTGGGCACGGCGGCGCAGTTGCAGGAGCTGGCGGATTCCCTGGCGCGTCCCGGGGCCAGCGTGGAGATCGCATGGAACCCGGAGTTTCTGCGGGAGGGCCACGCGGTGGCGGACACCCTCCGCCCGGATCGCCTGGTGTTGGGCCTGCGCGAGGGCTCGGCGGCGGAATCGCTGGTGCGCGAGGTGTATGCCGAGCCTATTGCGCAGGGGGTGCCGTTTTTGACGATGGGCCTGCCCACGGCGGAGCTGGTGAAGGTATCCGCCAACGCCTTTTTGGCTACCAAGATTTCCTTTATCAATGCGGTATCCGAGGTCTGCGAGGCGGCGGGGGCAGACGTGACGGCCCTGGCGCGCGCCCTGGGCTATGACGAGCGCATCGGCGGGCACTACCTCGGTGCCGGACTGGGCTTTGGCGGCGGGTGCCTGCCCAAGGATATTCGGGCCTTCGTGGCGCGCGCCGAGGAACTGGGGGTGGGGCAGGCGGCGACCTTCCTGCGCGAGGTGGACGCGATTAACCACCGACGCCGCGAGCGCACGGTGGAGTTGGTCCGACGCTTCTGCGGGCCCTCGTTATCGGGGGTGCGGGTGTGCGTGCTGGGCGCGGCGTTTAAGCCCCATTCCGACGACGTGCGCGATTCCCCGGCGCTGCACGTGGCGGGGGAACTACACGCGGCGGGGGCGCGTGTAACGGTGTACGACCCGCGGGCGATGGATAAGGCACGAGCGGTTTTTCCCATGCTGGCCTACGCGCCCACGGCGGAAGGAGCGTTACAGGAAGCGCAGGTGGTGATTCTTGCCACGGAGTGGCCGGAGTTGTGCGACCTCGATCCGGCAGCTGTGGCCCGGCTGGTGGCGCGCCGTAACCTCATCGATGCGCGCAATGTATTGGACCTTTCGCGGTGGCGGGAGGCCGGGTGGGATGTCTATGCTCTAGGGAGAGCCGTGTGACAGCTGTGACCTAAGTGGCTTATGTTACTGAAGGTGTCCTCGATTTCCGCTCCCTCTTGCGGTGAGTGGGGGTATCATTGGTTCCGGTTTTGGTAGGTATTTCCTGCCGTTCCGCCTGTGATGGTGGGCAGTTGTCGGTTAAGTTCACAGTAGGCTACTTTTGTACCTTGAGTGATAAGTATGAAGTAATGAGGAAGGTAGTTCGATGAAACGACGGGTCTCGCTTGCCCTGGCCACGGTATGCGCGGCGGGTATGAGCCTAGCGGGGGGGGGGATCGCCCTAGCTCAGGATAATCAGCAGCCCGCCGGTGGGGCGCAGTTCCTGGGGGACGTGGTCAAGGCGCAGTCGCCGATTCCACAGCCGAGGGTGGCGGCACCGGCCCCCATTAATCCCAACGCTCAGGAAAGCTACGTCAGCTTTGGTGACTCCGTGGCCGCCAACCCGACCGTGCTGGACATTATGATCACCCGCGCTCAGCGCCAGGGCCTTGATATTCAGTGGCCCACCATCCGGGAGGGCTTCTGCGCTCAGGGCGTCAATAACTTCCCTTCGCAGGTGGCGCAGAAGACCGGTTTGCGGTTGGAGGATTACTCCTGCGGTGGTGCCACCGCCTACATGGAGGACAATCCTAAGAGCGCCATTCCGCACGACACGATCAACGATCAGGTATCCAAGGCTATCGCCGCCGGAGCGCTTGATGGCCGTACCCGGTTGGTGAGCGTGTCCATCGGCGTGAACGATCTGTGGCAGCCCGGGAACTATGAAAACGTGGGGCAGGAGCGCCGCAATGCTCTGTATCACGAGAACGTGACCCGCGCCCTCAACAGGATCAAGGAAGCTGCGCCGCAGGCCAAGGTGGTCATGCTGGGCCTGCCGGATCAGACTGACGGTGCCAACCACACGTGTGGCACGAACCTGCTCGGCATGGTGTCCCACTGGTACTTCCCGGTGGTGTCCTACTATCAGGATGAGTTGCGCAACGCGCAGCGTGCCGCAGCCCAGGCCACCGGTGCGCGATACCTGGATATGGTCAGTGAGATTAACCTCGCTAACGACAATAACGGCTGCTCGCCGAACCCGAATCGGTTGAGCGCCGCTATCTTCGATGACGCCCCGCACAACTTCACTTTCCATCTCACCGATGCCGGTCATACGTACTACGCCAACCGGCTCGTGCAAGAGTTCAACGCATAAGGAGAAAACTGATGAGTCCCGAGTTGCTGACCCAGATCATCAACGATTATCCCCTGACCACCCCGTTGGTTCACCTCACGGGTTCCCTGGAACTGGATGACTTCGTGGAGCGCACCCTCAATGCCTGGCCGGACACCCGCCAGGTGATCGAATACTACGGCTAAGCCCGTTTCGGGCGCCTCGGTCGCTCCGGGGCGAGGCGCCTCGTGCTTCCCGTGGGGCTATAAGCGACGTTTATTCCGTCGCGGCCCCACCGCACATTGTTAGTCTCATTGACCTTTTCTAAAGAAAAATTAAGGATCATCATCCCTATGACCACCGCCGTTCCCGGCCCCAAGACCCTTCCCGGAATTGGAACTGCCTATAGCATCAACCCTGATAATCTTGTTCAGTCGATGATCAAGTTGGGCAAGAAATACGGGGAAGTGTACGTGCAGAATTTCCCCGGACATCAGCCCGTTTATATGGTCAGCTCTCACCGATTGGTCGGCGACCTTTCCGATGAAACCCGCTTTAAAAAGCAGGTGCATTCCGCATTGCGGGAGATTCGAGGCTTCGCTGGCAACGGTTTGTTTACCGCAGAGCAGGAGGACCCGGAGTGGGCCAAGGCGCATCGTATTCTCATGCCCGCCTTCAACCCGGTGGCGCTCAAGGCGATGTATGACGGCATGTGCGATATTGCCGATCAGCTGCTGCTGAAGTGGACGCGCACCCGTCAGGAAGAAAAGGTGAACGTCCCGGCGGATTTCACCCGTCTCACCCTGGACACCATCGCCCTGTGTTCCTTTAGCTATCGCTTCAATTCCTTCTATTCCGAGGACTTCCACCCCTTCATCGCTGCGATGGGCGATGGCCTCGCCGAGTCAGGGCGGCGCGCGCACGCCTTGGAGCTGCAGAAAAAGATGAATGTCCTGGCGCAGCGTCGCTTCGATAAGGATGTGTCCACGATGTGGGAGACGGTGGATACCCTCATCGCGGAGCGCCGGGAGAACCCCAGCTCGGCGGGAGAGGAAGACATCCTCGACGTGATGATGTCCGCCAAGGACCCGGAGACCGGCGAGGTGCTCTCCGATGAAAACTTGCGGTATCAGCTGGTGACCTTCCTCATCGCGGGGCATGAAACTACCTCGGGGCTGCTCAGCTTCGCCATCTACGAGCTGCTGCGCAACCCCCGCGTGTGGATCAAGGCCCGCAAGGTGGTCGATGAGGTTCTGGGCGGCCGATTCCCCGAGCACAGCGACCTGAAGGATCTCGGCTACATCGACCAAATCCTGCGCGAGACCCTGCGTCTCTACCCGACGGCCCCGGCCTTCGCCGTGACGCCCTACGAGTCCACCGTTGTGGGCGCGGACGAGAAACACGAGGGATTCGAGATGCACCCGGGGGATACCGCTTTGGTGATCCTCCCGCTCATGCACCGCGATCCCAAGGTGTGGGATAACCCGGAGGAGTTCCGCCCCGAGCGCTTTGACTTTGAGAACGCCAAGAATATTCCGCACAACGCCTGGAAGCCCTTCGGCAACGGGCAGCGCTCGTGCATCGGTCGTGCCTTTGCCCTTCAGGAGGCCACGATGGTACTGGCCCTGATCGTTCAGCACCTCGATATCGAGTTTGCGGATCCGAACTACCAGCTTGAGGTGCTCGATGGTCTGACCTCCAAGCCCAAGGACTTCTATATTCGCATCACCCCCCGTGCCGAGCGGCCCTACCAGGGCCGCGGGGAAAACCGCAAGACCGTAGGCGTGGATGTCGATGCCTCCGGCATGGAGTGCCCCGTGGCGCACGCTGAGGTAGAGGCGGCCCCCAATGGGCACAGCGTGCAGATCCTCGTGGGATCGAACGCCGGAACCAGCCGCAACTTCGCGCGTCGTCTGGCGGCCTTCGCCACCGCGCAGGGCTATGAGGTGAACACCCTGGACCTCGATGAGGCCGTGGACAATATTTCCACCGAGGGCCCCGTGCTCATCTGCACCGCGTCCTACGAGGGGCTGCCCACGGACAACGCCAAGAAGTTCGTGGAGTGGATCAGTGGCGACGCTACCATCGACCTCAGTGGCGTGCGCTATGCGGTCTTCGGCAGCGGTAACAGCGAATGGGCGGCCACCTTCCACCGCATTCCCACGTTGATCGACGACCAGCTCGCGGCCCTTGGTGCCCAGCGCATCGTGGAGCGGGGCGTGGGCGACGTGCGCAGCGACTACGTCGGGGCCTTTGAGGAATGGGCCGAGGGGCTGTGGGCGGCGATCTCCGAACTGGAGGAGGTGGAGCACTCCGCGGTTGCCACGGAGAAGATCGGCCTGGAGGTTGTGGACGGTGGCCGGGGCGAAACCCTGCGCACCGAGAACAGCGAGGGCTTCGTGCGCGGTGTGGTGGAGGAAAGCTATGCCATGAGCCCCACCGAGGACGAGGGGCCGATCCGGGCAAAGCACCACGTGGCAATCCGCCTGCCGGAGGACGTCACGTACCGCACGGGCGATTACCTGGAGATCCTGCCGCGCAACCCGCAGGCCCTGGTGGACCGCGTGCTGGCCCGATTCCAGCTGAACTCGGATACCCGCGTGCGCCTGGATGGCCGGGAGAGCTTCCTGCCGCTGGGCGAGCCGCTGAGCATCGCGGAATTGCTCGGCGGATACGTGGAGCTCGCGCTGCCGGCGGGGCGTCGCCACGTGGAGGCTCTGGCGCAGGCTTGCCCCTGCCCGCCGGAAAAGGCCGGGCTGATGGGGCTGCTGGAGGCGGGAACCTACGAGGCTGAGGTGCAAAAGAAGCGCCGTAGCGTCCTCGACCTGCTGGAGGAGTATCCCTCGGTGCAGATCAGCTTCGAGGACTTCGTGAATATGCTGGAGCCCCTGGCTCCGCGCCGCTACTCCATTTCTTCCTCCGCGCTCACGGAGCAGGCCAACCGCCCCACGCTGACTTTCACCGTGATCGACGAACCGGCGTGGTCGGGTCGCGGACGGCACACGGGCATCGCCTCCACGTACCTCTCCGAGCTCCCGGTGGGTGCCTCCGTGCCCGTCAGCGTGATCCCGGGAACCGAGCACTTCCGCGCAGAAGACGATGTGACCCGACCGATGATCCTCATCGGAGCGGGGACGGGACTGGCCCCGCTGCGCGCCTTTGTGGAGGACGTATCCCTGCGCGCCGAGGAACAGGGCGTCGCGCCGGGGCGCAGCCTCCTGTTCTACGGCTGCCACGGCAAGGACTCCGATTATCTTTACGCCGAGCAGTTCGATCGGTGGTCGAGTCAGGGCGTGGTGGACGTGCGCCCGGCCTTTTCCCGGCACCCGGAGCAGGGTCTGGACGGCGTGATCAAGTACGTGCAGGATCGTCTCTGGCAGGATCGCGACGAGGTCATGGACTTGGCCGCACAAGGCGCGCGGTTCTACGTGTGCGGTGACGCGGAACGCCTAGCGCCCTCCGTGCGCCGCACGATCACGCGCATGGTCGCGGAGGCACATCGCCTGTCCGCGGACGAGGCCGCGGAGTACGTGCAGCGCATGGAACACGAGGAGTTTAGCTACGTCAGCGATGTTTTTGACTAGGGTAGTTCTGTACACCCTAGGATAGTTTTGGATGGAAAAAAGAGATGGAGTACTGAAAATGTCACGGTATACGCTCACCCCGGAGGGCACGCACGGTGTGTCCCAAAAAGAGGTGCTGAAGCAGTTTTTCTTCTTCCTTAAGACGATGAAGGATCGCAAGATCCTCGAAACCCCGAAGCTCTCGGAGCTCGGCAAGCAGATCGGCCTGCGCAAGCGCTGGGGCAGCCTTGAAGGCGGCACGCTAGCGATCACCGCGCAGAACCACCCCGAGCGCTTGGGGCTGGTGGATGACGAGGGCGAGCTGACTTACGCGGAGTTCTTCGACCGCGTGTATCGACTCGCCCACGGCCTCATGGATTATGGAGTGAAGGACGGCGATAACGTGGCCGTCATGGCGCTCAACGGCCGCGCCGCCATCTTCCCGCTGTGTGCGCGCCAGCTGCTGGGCTACCACATCTTCATGGTCAATGCGAATAGCTCCGGCACTCAGATCCACAAGGTTCTGGAGTTCCACGAGATCGATGCCTTCATCGTGGATCAGGAGTTTTATGACCGCCTCCTGCCGGAGACCAAGGAAAAGTTCAACATCATCATCGGCCACGTGGATGACACCGCCCCAGATGGCCTGCCGACCCTCAAGGGCATCATCGACGACACGAAGCTGCTGGTTAATGAGGATCGCCTCCCGCAAAAGCCCACCAAGTCCGTGCACGTAGTGATGACCTCCGGCACCACGGGCATGCCCAAGGGCGTGATCCGCCGTCAGCTGCTGTCTCCGCAGGGCATCGGCCCGGCCTTTGCCGCCATCCCGTGGCGCCAGAACCTGGTGGTCATGCTGCACGGCGTGTTGTTCCACTTCTACGGGTGGGCGAATATGCTCATCGCCATCCTCACCGGCTCCACGATCATCACGCAGCGTCACTTTAACGTGGATGAGACGCTGAAGATCTTTGACAAGTACAAGGTCACGGCCTGGATTTCGGCCGCCTCGCGGCTGCGCTCCACCATTGCCGAACTGGATGACCGCGGCGTCACCCACGTGGACGGCCTGGAGTTCATCTGCTCCTCCGGAAGCCCGCTGACGGACTACGAGGTCACCCGCGTGGTGGATATGTTCGGTCCGATCCTGTGTAACACCTACGGCTCCACGGAAACGGCCGGCCTGGCGCTTTCCCCGCCGGATCTCCTGGCGGCCGATCACTCCCTGACTGGCCGCATCTATCCCGGCTCCGTGGTGGAGATCCGCGATGACGAGGGCAATCTTGTTCCCGACGGCGAGATCGGCGAAATCTACGTGGGCTGCTACGACATGTTCGTGGGCTACACCGATCCGGACGTGCCGGTGCGCGTGGTCAACAAGCTGCTGCGCATGGGCGACCGAGGCTACAAGAAGGGCGATCGTCTCTACGTGCTCGGCCGCGCGGATGACCTGGTGATTACCCAGTTTGGAGAAAAGATCTTCCCCTCCGAGCTGGAAGATCTGCTCATCCGCGATCCCCGAGTGGAGGATGCTCACGTGCATGGCGTGAAGGACGCGGAGTTCGGCCAGGCCCTGCGCGCCTACATCATCCGTGCCGAGGGCGTGTCCGCCGAGGACCTGACCGAGGAGGAGGTGCGCCGGATTATCGTGGATGAGCTTTCCGCCGCTCACGCGCCCCGCGATGTGTTCTTCATGAAGGACTTCCCGCGCAACCCGATGGGCAAGGTGATCCGCCCCGAGCTGCCGGATCACTCCACGGCCTAGCGCGCTACTGCAAAAAACCGAGTGCCACCGGAGACGGGGCACTCGGTTTTTGCTATTCCGCCGAGGAAACGGCGGTCCGTTCCGGTACCGTCCAGGCCGCGATGAGGGTGGTCAGCGGCACGGCGAGGATCAGGGCGAGCCCGCCGATCCCGGAGCGCAGCAGCTCGGTTGCCACCACGTCGCTGCTGAGGGTCTCCCCCAGGGGGCGCTGCGCCACGGAGATGAGTAGGAGCAGGGGGAGGGCCGCGCCCGTGTAGCTGAGCACCAGGGTGTAGACCACCGAGGCGATGTGATCCTGGCCCACCTTCATCGCGCCCAGGAAAAGCCGCCAGGGGCTGGCCGTGGGGTCGAGCGCGGAGAGCTCGTTGATGGTGGAGGCCTGGGCGATGGTGACGTCGTTGAGCACCCCCAGGGTGCCGATGATGAAGCCCGCGGCGAGCAGCCCCAGCACGGAGAGCTCGGGGAGATAGAGCAGGATCGTGAGGTTTTCCTCCGAGCCGAGGCCGCGCACTCCCGTGGTGCGTAGCCCGATGGAGGTCAGTCCCGCCGCGGCGAGGAGGGCGAGCAGCGTGCCGCCCAGCGCCGCGGCGGATTTCCAGTTCAGCCCGTGGACCAGGGGCACCACCACCAGGAGTACCAGCGCCCCGGTCACCACTGCGAGCAGCGCGGAGTCGCGCCCGGAGGCCAGCGCGGGGAGCAGGAAGAAGCCGATCATGGCGAGGGTGACGGCCAGACCGATCAGGGCGCGCAGGCCCCGCCACCCGGCGAAGGCGATGAGGGCGAGGACGATGAGCACGCCCCAGACGAGCAGCGGGGTGTCGCGCTGATAGTCGGCAAAGGCCATGCGCACGCCCCCGTCCTCGGCGTGGGTCTCGGCGAGGCGAATCCGCTCGCCCTCCGCGAACTCGGGTTCGCCCGGGGTGCCGTAGGTGGCGAGCATGGTGCGCTTGCCCGCGAACTCGCCGGAGGTGATCTCGACGAGTGCGCGGCGGCAGCCCTGGGTGGAGGCTTCCAGGGGGGTGATCGGGGCACCGTCAAAGACGGTGCCCACCGACGGCGAGTTACACGCGTTGCCATCGACGAGCGTGACGGTGCCCTCCACCAGGGTGCGGTTGAAGGAGGAGGAACCGAAACTCTCGGAGAGGTGGGTCTCGTTCGGCCCCGGCCAGTTCAGGGCCACGGCGATCGCGGAGGTCAGCCCGGTCAGGACGATGCCCAGAAGAAGCGCCAGGCGGGGGAGGGAAAGCGCGCTGTGTGTGGCGCGGTGACGACTCAATGGGTGCTCCTTGGGGGGTTGCGGGGCACGGAAGGAGACGCGCCCGGTAATGAAAGCTGTTCCTGATAGTGGGGAATAGTAGCCTACGGGTGGGGCGTGAGGTAGTGCGTCGATACTTGTCGAAACATGTTTTTACCGGTTTTTGGGATGCTGAGCAGCGGTGATGCCTTGTCGCGTGGGTTGAGGCCGGGAAGAAGTTCTTTCAAAGTTTCGACAACAACTTTGCAACAACGTCCATTGGGCACCGGGCGCGGGCCTACTGCTTGTAGCTGCTCAGGAAGTTCCCCAGCCGCTCGAGGGCGTCCTCCAGCTCCGAGGCCCAGGGGAGGGTGACCACGCGGAAGTGATCCGGGGTGGGCCAGTTGAAGCCGGTGCCGTGCACCATGAGGATCTTTTCCCGACGCAGCAGGTCCAGCATGAGCTGGGCGTCATCGTGGATCTCGTGCACGTTGGGGTCGAGCCGGGGGAAGGCGTAGAGCGCGCCCATGGGCTTGACGCAGCTGACGCCGGGGATGGCGTTGAGCTTCTCGTAGGCCGCGTTGCGCTGGCGCAGCAGGCGGCCGTGCGCCCCGGTGAGGTCGTAGATGGATTGCCGCCCGCCCAAGGCCACCTGGATGGCGTGCTGGGCGGGCACGTTCGGGCAGAGTCGGGTGCCGGCGAGTAGTTCGAGGCCCTCGATGAACCCGCGCGCGTGGTTCTTCGGCCCGGTAAGGACCATCCACCCCGCGCGGTAGCCCGCCACACGGTAGGCCTTGGATAGTCCGTTGAAGGTGATGGTGAGCAGGTCGGGGGCGAGCCCAGCGATCGAGACGTGCTGGGCGTCGTCGTAAAGAATGCGGTCGTAGATCTCGTCGGCCAGGATGAGCAGGCCGTGCTCGCGGGCAATGTCCACGATCCCCTGGAGGATCTCGCGGGAGTACACCGCGCCGGTGGGATTATTGGGGTTAATCACCACGATCGCCTTGGTCTTTTCCGTAACCTTGGCGCGAATGTCCTCCAGGGAGGGGTTCCAGTTATCCTCCTCGTCGCACAGGTAGTGCACCGGGGTGCCGCCGGCGAGCGACGTCGCGGCGGTCCACAGCGGGTAATCCGGGGCGGGGATGAGCACCTCGTCGCCGTCGTTGAGCAGGGCCTGGGTGGTCATGGTGATGAGCTCGGAGACGCCGTTGCCCAGGAACACGTCGTTGACGTCGAAGGAGGGGAAGCCGTCGATGAGCTCGTAGCGGGTGACGATGGCGCGCCGCGCCGAGATGATGCCCTTGGAGGTGGAATAGCCCTGCGAGGTGGGGAGGGCGGCGATCATGTCGCGCATGATGACGTCCGGGGCGTCGAAGCCGAAAATCGCCGGGTTGCCGGTGTTGAGCTTGAGGATGCGGTGGCCGTCGAGCTCCATTCTCTCGGCCTCGGCGGCGACGGGTCCGCGGATCTCGTAGAGAACATTCTTCATCTTCTCCGACTGATCGAACTCGCGGCGTCGGCGCGGACGCTGGGGGGAAGGGGTGTCGTTCATGAGAACCATCCTAGAGCGTCCCGGGTGTGGGGTTAGTGACAATCGCGGAGACAAAGGCGGTGTTAGATTGTCACTACGAGTGTCATCAAGCGTCAATAATTTTGTAAAAAGCCTGTTTAAAGCGCATATATTGATGGTGTGATGGAGTGACAATCGTGGTATGGTGGTCATGAACTGGACTTCGGCGGCACTGACTGCGGTGATTTCTGAGATGCGGCGCGGGGGAGAAGACATGACGTCCGTGGAGGTCAAGCGGGGCACAGGGGGAGTGCCCGCCCTGGGAGACCCTGAGCGCCTTCGGTAATATGCCCGATGGCGGGTTGATCATTATTGGGCTTGACGCGGCGGATGGTTTTGCCGTGGTGGGTCTTGATGAGCCGGGAAAAATCGCGCAGGGGGTGGTGAGCCAGGCGCGCTCGGATGCCCTATCCCCCAGCGTCACCGTGGATGTGGAGATAGTGCAATACGAGGGACGCAACCTCGTGTTGTGTGAAGTCGCGGGGTTGCCCCTGCCGGACAAGCCCTGCCTGTACGAGGGGGTGGCATATTTGCGTCAATTCGACGGTGATTACCGCATGTCCGATGTGGAATTGCAGATGATCGCTGATCGGAAAAGGCACAGTGCCCTCGACGATCCGGGGTGGTTGGCCCCCGATGCTATTTCCGTGACGGGGAGTTCCCGTGCTGATTTCGATAGCGATATCGTTGCCTCGCTCATCGAGAATACTCGGCGCGGCACGTACCGCTATCGGGGCCACAGCGATGAGGCCGTTCTCTATGATCTGGGAGCATTGGATGCCCAGGGGCAGGCGACCGTGGCCGGGCTCTACGCCCTTGGTTCTTATCCGCAGCGCTTCGCACCGTCCTGGGGAGCCTCGGCCGCAGTGCAGCTGGACGGTGAGGGGGCGTGCGCAACCGAGACCTGTTTTTGCAGAGGGCCGGTACCGGAGATGTTTAGGGATCTGATGGACTGGGCCGCGCGGAACATCTCGGCAGACATCGCCTATCGGAGGAACGGACACGCCGTTGATGTTCCCGGCCTGCCCGCCGTGGCCGTTCGAGAAATTATTGCCAATGCCTTGGTACACCGGGATCTCTCTGTGCTGACTAGGGGAAAGCGCTAATATTCGATTGAATAATCGCAGGCTTATCGTGACGAATCCGGGTGGTCTGCGTGGGATCACCACGGATCAACTTGGTCAGCAAGACGCGCGCAGGCCGGTCAATGAACACGTGTATCGGTTTTGCGCAAGTATCGTTTCCCCGATGGTTCTCGTCTTATCGAGGGGGAAGGCGGCGGCATTCGATGGGTTCGCACCACCCTGGCACAGGCGGAACTGCGCCCGCCGATTTTTCACGACAAGGGGGTTTCTTTTGCCGCAATTATTTCCCAGGATTCCCTGGTGCGTGAGGAAGATCTGGATTGGTTGGAGGAGATGGCCGACGGGACGCCGCTAAGTCGTGAGCAGAGATCTGTGCTGTTGGCGATGCGGGCCGGAGAATCATGGTCGAACTCCGATGCGCGCAGACGGCTAGGCCTCGACTCGGTCGAGGCCCGGGCCATGCTGCAAGACCTTGTGTCCCGAGGCCTGGTGGCTATCGATGGAATGGGCAGAAGCACGATGTATTTCCTGGCGCAGCAAGGGGAGAAAAGGCGGCAGAGGCAACGATTCATTCCGACAGGATTCTGGATGCGCTGGGGTTGGGGGTGCGCTCACCGTCGCCGAGCTGGTGGAGGCCACCGGGCTTAGCGATCGGCAGGTGCGGTACGGTTTGCGTCAGCTCAAAGACGCTGGCCGGGTGGTGACCGATGGCGCAAGACCCGCGATGTGGCGGGCCCAGAAATGGCGACAGTAAGTGTCAGATTGTCACTACGAGTGTAAAAAGCCTGTTCAAGCCGTATGGTTTGGCGCGACGATCCCGGGGTGTTTCGTGTTCCTTGGGTGTGAGAGAAACGCTTAGCGCCGCCGTTGCAGGGCGTTGCGGGCAAAGCCGTAGGCGCTGCTCTTGAGCTCATGCCGGATCTCCAGGCGTTGCGCCTTGCGCTCAAGGGAACGCTGGCGCTCCGCCTCCTTGATCGCCTGGAGGCGCTGCCGATGCAGGGCTCGCTGGCTGGGAACGTGCCATGACGCCGGGCCGATCTTGAGCACGTAGAGCAGCACAAATACCAGGGGGATGAGGAGGAAGAACTCTGCGTTCTCGTCGATCGAGAAGAGGCACAGGGCAAGGATCGAGGTCAGCGCCAGAATGCCCGCGCGCGGATAACGGGATTGCCGCCGGGCAGCCTCGATCTCCTCGGCGGTGTAGACCTCCACCGGCCGATCTGCGCGTTGGGGAAGCGGCGCAGGTAGATCGCTCAAGAGCGCATCGAGCTCGTAGCGGTACTGAGCCCGGACGGCGGCCTGGCAGCGTGCGTCGTATTCGTCTATGCTCAGGCGCCCCTGGGAAAAGGCGGTACCCAGGTGGGACATGGCCTGGGTACGTTCCTCATCGCTGAGACGAATACGATCACTCATGGCGTTTATCCTAGCGCAGCGCGGGTATCGGTCGCGGAGCGTTAGGCACCCGGCGGGGGCGGCACGGCCCCGCCCGGTTTCGGCACGGCCGTGCCGGGGCGGGGCACTGCACCTGGCGCGGCGGCACCGGGACGTGCCGGGGCGCCGCCCGGGGCCGGAACACCGCCGGACTTGGGCGCCGCATTGCCTGGTGTTGGGGTTACCCCGCCGGGAGCGGGTACCGCGCTGCCGGGCCGAGGCGGCGTCGGCGTGGAGCCTCCCGGTGGCGTGGCCCCCGGTGCGGGAACGGTAGGGGGCTTCGGCGCTGCGGCGCTGGGAACTGGCACGGCCCCGCCCGACTTGGGCGTCTGGGGCGGTGGGGTGACCGATGGGGTGGGTGCGGGACGGGGGATCCCGCCGCCGGGGGCCGGGGGCTTGATGGGGTGTGCCGCGCCGGGGGCGGGCACCCCTGTGGTGCCCGGGGTGGGTGTCGCCGGGGTGGCGGGAGCAGCGGCGGGCGGTGTGGCCTGTGTGGCCGGCGTCGTCGTGGTCGAGGCAATCGGCAGGGGGGTGCGGAGGGGATCGTCGAGGAAGGCGCGCTTGCGCGGGGCCGGGAGGCGGCCCTCTACCAGGATGGAGTCGCGCAGCATCCGCGCGACGTCGCGCACCACCGGTGCTTCGGTTTTCTCAGGGCTAAGCGCCTTGACCCCGCCGGACATCATTGTGTTGCAGAAGGGGCAGCCCACGGCGATCTCCTCGGCCCCGGTGTCGAGGGCCTGCCGGGTGCGGAACTCGTTGATGCGGGTGCCGAGCTTTTCCTCCATGAACATGCGGGCGCCGCCGGCGCCGCAGCAGAAGGCCTCGTTGCGGTTGCGATCCATCTCGCGCAGCTCCATTCCGGTGGCCCCGAGGAGCGCGCGGGGAGGGTCGAAGACCTTGTTGTGGCGGCCGAGGAAGCAGGGGTCGTGATAGGTGATGGGCTTGCGATTGTGCGGGCCGCGCGGCACCGGGGTCAGGCGCTTGTCGCGGACCAGGCGGTTGAGCAATTGGGTGTGGTGGAAGACGTCGTAATGCCCGTCGAAGTCGGGGTATTCGTTGCGCAGGGTATTAAAGCAGTGCGGGCAGGTGGTGATGATTTTGCGCTGCCCCTGGGGAACTCCGGCAAAGGTGTCGTTGAGCGTGGCGATGGTATCGGTGGCCAGCATCTGGAAGAGAAATTCGTTGCCCGCGCGTCGAGCCGGATCGCCGGTGCAGTTTTCCCCGGTGGAGAGCACGGCGAACTTCACGCCTGCGGTGTGCAGCAATTCCACCACGGCCCGGGTGGTCTTTTTGCCCTCCTCGTCGAAGGCGCCGGCGCAGCCCACCCAGAAGAGATATTCGGTATCGGAGAAGTCCGTGATGTCCTCGCCCACCACGGGCACCTCGATGCCGTCGCGGCGTACTTCTTCCACCCAGCCGGCCCGTTCGGCGGAGTTGCGACCCCAGGGGTTGCCCTTGACCTCTAGATTCTTAAACATGCCGGCCAGTTCTGAGGGGAAATCGGAATCGACTAGCACCTGGAAGCGGCGCAGATCCGCGATGTGGTCGATGTGCTCGATGTCCACCGGGCATTGCTCCACGCAGGCGCCGCAGTTGGTGCAGCTCCACAGGACGTCGGGATCGATGGCCTGGTTCTGCCCCACGAGTTTCAGCACGTCCACCCCGGATTCGGAGGAATCGGCCTGGTAGAGTGAGGGGTCGCGCAGGTACGTCTCGTTGTCCATCGCCACGTCCCGCAGCGAGGTCATGAGGAGCTTGGGGCTTAGCGGTTTATCGGTGTTCCAGGCCGGGCACAGTTCTTGGCAGCGCCCGCACTCGGTGCAGGCGGTGGCGTCGAGCAGCATCTTCCAGGGGGCCTGGGGCAGCGTGCCGACGCCCACCTGATCCTCGTCCTCGACGTTGTCGAGGGTCAGCGGGCGGCCGTCGGCCCCGTGAAGGGGCTTGAGCGGGCCGAGAGGGCGCTCGCGGCGGAAGAAGATGGTGAAAAAGGCGAGGAAGCGGTGCCAGCCCACGCCCCAATTCAGATGCAGGGCCACCGCGATGAGAAAGACCATGCCGCCGAGGAGCTTGGCGAGGGCGAAGGCGCTGACCAGCGTGGGAAAGGCGGGAAGCAGTGCCGCGATGCGGAAGCTGAGGAAGTCCATCCACGGGGAGCCGCCGCCGTAGGTGGCGATCGTGGCGGACTTCACCAGCAGTATGCCTAGGGCCTCGAAGGCCACCACGGCTTCGATGAGACGCGCCGCCGTGGCGTTGGAGCCATAGAATCGGCTGGTCTTGTCCGCGGTCCCCAGGCGCAGCCGCACGCCGATGAGCAGGGAGATGCCCAGCAGGGTGCCCACCGCAAGGGCCTCCTCCGCCAGGTGATACGGGGGCCAATCGTGGAGGAAGGGCCACCCCCCGGCGGGGGAGAAGGTTTGGATGTAGGCCTCGAACCAGACCACCGAGCCGAGGAGGAAGCCCACCATGACCGCCCAGTGGGCCGCGCCCACCCAGGGCTTTTTCATCATGCGCGGGTGGGCGAAGACCTCCACCAGCACGCGGCCGAGGCGGCGCAGCGGGTGGCGGAACCTGCCCGGGGAGGCCGTGCCCGAGGAGATGAGCCGGGCGATGCGCCAGGCGGCGCGGCCGAAGAGGAACCAGGCGGGCAGGGAGGCCAGTATGCCGATGGTGCCGAGGAACGTGGTGGTAGGGGTCATGCCTTCTTTGGGGGTGGGGAAACGGAAAATACAGTGTTCCCCTTACCTTAAAGGGTGGCGGGGTGCTGTCTCCAAGTATTCGACCAGGCCACTGTGGAGAACCAGGGTTGTGCACAGGCGGAGGCCACTCGCCTTGAGTTCGGTCGTGATGGGGCGGGCGGCGCCGCGCAGCAGTTTCGGGCCCCTACGCCGGCACCGCCCCCGGCCGCCCGGCCAGCGCCCGGTAGCTCGGGCCGGGGAAAAAGGGGCTATCGGGGGTCAGCACGTCGGCGGTGTAGAACCAGTCTGCGCGCACGGCTTCGGGGGTGACGTCGATGCTCAGGTAGCCGTGATGCTCGAAGTCGATCATCTTGTACCAGGGATCCATGAGCTTGAGGGCCTCCTGGGCCCCGCCGATCACGGCGCGCATCGGCTCGGCCAGCTCGGGCTTGGTGGCCACGGCCTCGAAGAAGCCGGGGGCGCTGATGGAGGGGGCGATGAACTCGGTGGCGGCCGCCTCGCCGCCGTGGCGGGCGCGGTAGGAGAAGATATCGCGGGGGATGTCGCTGGCCCAGGAGGAGTGGATGTCTCCGGTGAGGAACACCACGTTGCGCATGTCGTGGCCGGCGATGAGGTCGATGATGCGCTGGCGCTCGGCCATGAATCCGTCCCACTGATCCACGTTGAGGGGGAAGCCCTGGTCGGGGACGCCGAGCTTGTCCACGAGCCAGGAGTGCACGCGGGGGTCGATGCTGTCGGGCAGGGTCATGGGGGCAAACATCACGTCGTTGGCCACGATCCGCCACCTGGCCTGGGCGGCGGTGAGGGAGTCGGAGAACCACTGGAACTGCTCGGTGCCCATCATGGTGCGGTTGGGGTCGGCGGCGGCGCGCAGGAAGTCCGGGTCGGTCTTGTACCAGTTGGCCTTGCCGTACTGGAGCAGCTGAGCGTCGCGGTAGGAGCGCAGGTCCGGCAGGATGAGCTCGAAGAGGCTGCCGCAGCGCAGCGTGCGGTAGAGGCGCTGGTGCAGTCCGGCGGAGTCCTTTCCCTGGGATCGCACGGGCATCCACTCGTCGTAGGCCTGGCTGGCCTCGGCCTTGATGGCGGCAAAGACGTCGTCGCTTTCGGCGGAGTTGCCGCCCAGGCCCTCGCGCCAGGCGTTGTCCCCGAACTCGTGGTCGTCCCAGATCGCGATCATGGGCTTGGCGGCATGCAGGTCGGCCAGGTCGGGATCGAGGTGGTAAAAGCCCTGACGAATCCGATAGTCGGTGAGGGTGCGGGTGCGCGTGGGCGGCTGCACGGCGCGCACCCGGGTGTCGTAGAGGCCGTTGTACCCGCCGGTCTCGTACTCGTAGGTGTAATCGCCGAGGTGGAGCACGAACTGAAGGTCCTCGCGCTCGGCCATGTCCCGGTAGCCGCGGAAGTAGCCGGATTCGAAGTTGGCGCAGCTGGCCACGCCGAAGCGCGCGTGGGGGACGGGGGCGTCGTCGGCGGGCATGGTGCGGGTGCGGCCCACGCGGGAGAGCGCCCCGGCGGCGGGGCCGTCGAGGAGGCGGAAGCGATAGAAGTACGCGGTGTCGGGGCGCAGGCCCTGCACGTCGATCTTGACGGTGTGGTCGGACTCCGCAGTGGCCAGGTGCTCGCCGCTGCGCACCGGGGCGGAAAACTCGGGGTCGGTGGCCACCTCCCAGGCCACGCGGACTTCCGGGCCGAGGCCGGAGCCAGGCTGGGCCTCGGGGGTGGGGGTCACGCGGGTCCAGATGATGACGGCCTGGGGCAGCGGATCGCCGGAGGCCACGGAGTGCTGGAAGGGCGCCCCGGGTTCCTGAGCGCGGGCGCGGGGGAAGCGATGCCTCACGGTGGCGGTGCCGAGGGCGCAGGCCCCGGCGAGGGTGGCGTTTTTAAGAAAGGAGCGGCGGCCAAGGTGCGTGCTCATGCGGTTCTCCTACCGGCCGGTGCCGGGGTGGGGTGATGGTGCTATAGCCGTGGGTCAGCCTAACCGGGCTTGCCGCCGCGGGCGCGGCGAGGCGCGGGGCGTGTCGTGGCGCGCTGGGCCTCGTGTGCGGATCCCCGCGCGAAGTCGAGGGAACCCCAGTTCCCCTCTGAACCGCTCGGTCTGTGTGGTGTGGGGGTTATTTATTTTCATGGCCGGTGCTCGCGCGTCTGGCGAGGTGGGGCCGGGCTTTGTGGGGGCGGTGGGGCAGACAGATCGGGAAATTGTTTGTAGACAGATTGGTATGTGTAGGGTGGATGGTACTCATCACACTGTGTGTTGTGTGAACCCGTGATGCACGACCCTCCGAAGGAGCCACCAGCATGGCACCGACTACGACCACCGGCACCCGCCCGGCCCGGCCCCGGCGAGCCCCTAAGCCCGAGGGGCAGTGGAAGGTGGACGGGCGCGAACCCCTCAACGACGACGAACGCATCAAGCAGGAAGAGGATGCCTTTGCCGTCCGCCAGCGCGTGATCGACGTCTATTCCAAGCAGGGCTTTGATTCCATCGCCGCCGAGGACATGGCCCCCCGGCTCAAGTGGCTGGGCATCTACACCCAGCGCCGCCAGGATCTTGGTGGCGAGCACACCGGGCAACTGGAGAACTCCGAGCTGCAGGACAAGTACTTCATGATGCGCGTGCGTTTCGACGGCGGCCAGGCCAGCCCCGAACGCCTGCGGGTGGTGGGGGAAATCTCGCGCGATTACGCCCGGGGCACCGCGGACTTCACCGACCGGCAGAACATCCAGCTGCACTGGATCAGGATCGAGGACGTGCCCGCGATCTGGGAAAAGCTCGAGTCCGTGGGCCTGTCCACGCTCATGGGCTGCGGGGACGTGCCTCGCGTGATCCTGGGCTCCCCGGTGGCGGGCGTGGCCGCCGAGGAGATCATCGACGCCACCCCGGCCATCGAGGAGATCCGGGAGCGCTACGTGGGCACGGAGGAGTTTGCCAACCTGCCCCGCAAGTTTAAGACGGCCATCTCCGGCCATGCCCGCCAGGACGTGACCCACGAGATTCAGGATGTCGCCTTCATCGGCTCCGTCCACCCGGAACACGGGCCCGGCTTCGAGTGCTTCGTGGGCGGTGGCCTGTCCACCAACCCCATGCTCTCGCAGCCCCTGGGGGCGTGGATTCCCCTGGAGGAGGTGCCGCGAGTGTGGGCCGGGGTGGTCAGCATCTTCCGCGATTACGGCTTCCGGCGGCTGCGCAACCGCGCCCGCCTGAAGTTCCTGGTGGCCAAGTGGGGCGTGGAGAAGTTCCGCGAGGTGCTGGAGCAGGAATACCTCGGCTACCGGCTCATCGATGGCCCCGAGGTGATCACCAACCCCGGCAACCGCGACCACATCGGTGCGCACCCACAAAAAGACGGCCTGTTTTACCTGGGGGTGAAGCCCACGGTGGGCCACACCACCGGCGAACAGCTCATCGAGGTGGCCGAGGTGGCCGAGCGCTTTGGCATCACCCGCATCCGCACCACCGCGGATAAGGAGCTGCTCTTCCTGGACGTTCCCCGCGACAAGCTCGGGGAGCTGGCCGCCGCCCTCGACGAGGTAGGGCTGTATTCCTCCCCCAGCGAGTTCCGCCGCGGCATCATCTCCTGCACCGGCCTGGAGTTTTGCAAACTGGCGCACGTGACCACCAAGGCCCGCGCCATCGCCCTGGTAGACGAGCTGGAGGAGCGCCTGGGCGACCTCGACGTGCCGCTGAAGATCTCCTTAAACGGCTGCCCCAATTCCTGCGCCCGCACCCAGGTCTCCGACATCGGCCTCAAGGGCCAGACCGTCACCGATGCCGAGGGCAACCGGGTGGAGGGCTTCCAGGTGCACCTGGGCGGCTCGATGTCCCTGGACCCGAACTTCGGCCGCAAACTCAAGGGGCACAAGGTAATCGCCGACGAGGTGGGCGACTACGTGGTGCGGGTGGTTACCAAGTTCAAGGAGCAGCGCCACGAGGGCGAGCAGTTCCGCCAGTGGGTGGTGCGCGCGGACGAGGAGTCGCTGCAATGAGCCTGCGCCGCGCCCCGAATCCCCACCGCAATCATCCGCTGTACTGCCCCTATTGCGCCGGGGAGCAGCTCTTTCCCGACGAACAAACGAGCTTCGCCTGGCTGTGCGCGGAATGCACCCGCGTGTTCGAGGTGAAGTACCACGGCCAGGACGATCCACCCCATCGCCCGGCCCCCGCACTATCCACCGCCGAGGCGCTGCGCCAATCCCTCCAGCGCCACAAGGAGACATCATGACGACCCGAAGCACCCGCGTGAACCTGCTCGGTGGCTCGGCCCGGCCCGTCCGCGACCCCGGGACCTCCCCCGAGGGCCCGCGCACCACGCTCCCGCTGCCCAAAGAGGTGGCCGCGACCAATGCCGAGCTGGTGGAGCGCTACGCCGACGACCTTTATCACGCCGGCGCCCGCACCATCGTCGAATGGGCGCGGGAGCACGCCCCCGGCACCCTGGCGGTGACGCTCTCCATGGAAAACACCGTGCTGGCCGAGCTGGCCTCGCGCTACCTCCCGGAGGCGGACTTCCTCTTCTTAGACACCGGCTATCACTTCCCCGAGACCCTGGAGGTGGCCCGCGCCGTGGATCGGCGCTATCCGCAGCGCCTGGTCACCGTGCGCCCCCTGCTCAGCCGCGAGCAGCAGGACGAGGCCTACGGGCGCGACCTCTACCGCTTACACCCCACCGCCTGCTGCCGGATGCGCAAGGTCGAGCCCCTGGCCCGGGCGCTCTCCCCCTATGCGGGGTGGATCACCGGCCTGCGCCGCGCCGACGGCCCCACCCGGGCCCAGGCCCCGGCGCTCTCCCTGGACGGCACCGGCAGGCTCAAGATTTCTCCGATTATCACCTGGAGCCTGGAGGACACGCAGCGCTACATCGAGGACAACGACCTCGTCGAGCACCCGCTGACCCATCAGGGTTATCCCTCCATCGGCTGCGCCACCTGCACCCTGCCCGTGGCGGAGGGGCAAGACCCCCGCGCCGGGCGCTGGGCCAATTCCACCAAGACAGAATGCGGACTTCACTCATGAGCCTTTCCCCCCACTTACGCGACCTTGAAAACGAATCCATCCACATCCTGCGCGAGGTAGCAGGGCAGTGCGATAAGATCGCCCTGCTTTTTTCCGGCGGCAAGGATTCCGTGGTGGTCTTTGAGCTGGCCCGCCGCGCCTTTGCCCCCGCGGTGGTGCCCTTCGAACTCCTGCACGTGGACACCGGCCATAACTTCCCCGAGGTGTTGGCCTTCCGCGACGCCCTGGTGGAGCGCACCGGCGTGCGGCTGCGCGTAGCCCACGTGCAGGACTGGATCGACCGGGGCGAGCTGCGCGAACGCCCCGACGGCACCCGCAATCCCCTGCAGACCGTGCCGCTGGTAGAGACCATCGCCCAGCAGGGCTACGACGCGGTGCTCGGCGGCGCCCGCCGCGACGAGGAGCGCGCCCGCGCCAAGGAACGGGTGTTCTCCGTGCGCGATTCCTTCGGGGGCTGGGATCCGCGCCGCCAGCGCCCCGAGCTGTGGTCGCTCTACAACGCTGCGCACCTGCCGGGGGAGAACATCCGCGTGTTCCCCATCTCCAACTGGACGGAAACGGACGTGTGGGAGTACATCGGGGCGCGTGGCATCGAGCTGCCCGACATTTACTTTGCCCACGAGCGCGAGGTGTTCCTCCGCGACGGCATGTGGCTGACCCCCGGGCAGTGGGGCGGGCCGCGCGAGGGGGAGACGATCGAGCGTCGTCGGGTGCGCTACCGCACCGTGGGGGACATGTCCTGCACCGGGGCCGTGGAGTCCTCGGCCAGCACGGTGGCCGAGGTGGTAGAGGAGATCTCCACCTCCGCCCTGACCGAGCGCGGGGCCACCCGCGCCGATGATCGCCTCAGCGAATCCGCCATGGAGGACCGCAAGAAGGAAGGGTACTTCTGATGACCAGCACCGCTACCGAGACCCTGTCCCAGCGCGAGACGCTGCGCCTGTGCACCGCCGGTTCCGTGGACGATGGCAAGTCCACCTTCGTGGGCCGCCTGCTGCACGACACCAAGTCCATCTTGGCCGATCAGCTTGCCGCCGTGGAACGCACCTCCGCCGATCGCGGCTTTGACGGCCTCGATCTCTCGCTGCTGGTCGATGGCCTGCGCGCCGAGCGCGAACAGGGCATCACCATCGACGTCGCCTACCGCTACTTTGCCACCCCCGCCCGCACCTTCATCCTCGCCGACACCCCGGGCCACGTGCAGTACACCCGCAACACGGTCACCGGCATGTCCACCTCGCAGGCGGTGGTGCTGTTGGTGGACGCCCGCCACGGCGTGGTGGAGCAGACCCGCCGCCACCTGACCGTGGCCGCGCTGCTCGGCATCCGGCATGTGGTGCTGGCGGTGAACAAGATCGACCTCGTGGACTTCTCCGAGGAGGTCTTTCGCGGCATCGAGGCCGAGTTCGTGGCCTTCGCCCGGCACCTGGGCGTCGATGACCCCCGGGTGGTGCCCATCTCCGCCCTCCACGGAGACAACGTGGTGGAGTCCTCCGGGCGCATGGGGTGGTACCAGGGGCCCACGGTGCTCCAGGTGCTGGAATCCATCCCGGTGCAGCAGGGCCGGGCCCGGGAACTCCCGCTGCGCTTCCCCGTGCAGTACGTGATCCGCGAGCACACCCAGGACTACCGGGGCTACGCCGGGCGCGTCGAGGCCGGGCGGGTGGTGGTGGGCGATCGCGTCTCCACCCCCGGCGGGCGGATCACCGAGGTCGCCCACATCGACACCGCCGACGGCCCCGCGACCGAGGCCGCCGCCGGGCAGTCCGTGGTGTTGCGCCTTTCCGACGAGATTGACCTCGTGCGCGGCGACCTCATCGCTGCCGAGGCCCGCCCGGCCGACCGCCGTTCCTTCGACGCCATCGTGGTGGGCCTCTCCGACACCGCGCTGCGCCCGGGGGCGATGGTCAAGCTGCGCTACGGCACGGCGGTAGATAAGGCCCGGGTGAGCGCCATCGCCAGCCGGGTGGACGTCTCCCAGCCGGGGGTGCCCCAGCCCGTCGGGGAGCAGGTGAGGCTCAACGACATCGCCCGTGTGACCGTGGAGGTGGCCCGCCCGCTGCCGGTGGAGGACTACGCCGCGCGCGGCGCGGTGGGGGCCTTCCTGCTCCTGGACGCCTCCTCCGGCGACACGCTGGCCGCTGGGCTCGTCGGCAGGAGCCTGGGATCGGGAGGCGCGCAATGACCCTGCTGACCCTGGCCCACGGCTCGCGCCATCCCGAGAGCCCGGCCGCCGTGGAGGCCGTGACCGCGGCGGCCGGCGCCCGCCTCGGCGTGCCGGCGGCGGCGTCCTACCTTGAGCTACAACGCCCCGACCTCGCCTCTGCCGCGACCCGCGCCGCGGGGGCCGGTGCTCGCAGCGCGGTGGTTGTGCCGCTGCTGTTCACCCGCGCTTACCACGTAAAAAACGACGTTCCCGCCGCTGCTGCGCGAGCCGCGGGCAGCGGCCTGAGCCTCACGCTGGCCGCCCCCCTCGGCCTGGGGGAGGACGTGGCCCGCCTGCTCGCCGGAATCGCCCGCGCCGAGGCGGCCCCCCGCGCCCACCTGGTGCTCTACGCCGTCGGCTCCTCCGACACCGCGGCCAACCGCGAGGTGGAGAACCTGGGCCGCCGAGTAGCCCACGCCACTGGACTCACGCTGAGCGTGGTGTACGCGACTCGGGGCGGCGTGGCGGCGCTGGCCCGGGAGGCCGCCCGCCACCAGCACCTCCACGTACTCCCGCTCTTCGTGGCGCCCGGCCTCCTACTCGACCTCGCGATGGCGGCGCTGCCCGGCATCCGGGATAACACCGGGGCGCGCATCTCGGCCTCGGCCCCCCTGGGTGCGCGCCTCGCGCCTCTGGTGGCGGCGCGCTACCGCGCGGCCGTGGCAGAGTCCTGTCCGGAGCGTGACGGGAGGGCGGCATGATGCGTACCCTCCTCCTCGTATGCCTCGGTGGGTTGGCCGCACAACTGGTAGACGGCGGCCTGGGCATGGGCTTCGGCGTCACCTCCACCACCCTCCTGCTGGCCTTAGCGGGCCTGGGGCCCGCGCAGGCCTCCGCCGTGGTACATACCGCCGAGCTGGGCACCACCCTGGCTTCGGGCGTGGCGCACTGGCGCTTCGGCAACGTCGATTGGAAGGCCGTGGGCTTCCTCGCCGTTCCGGGGGCGATCGGCGCCTTCGCGGGGGCCACGGTGCTGGCCAATATCTCCACCGAGGCGGCCCGGCCCATCACCGCCGTGATCCTCTGCCTCATTGGGCTGAACCTCCTGTGGCGGTTCTCCCGGGCGCGGGCCCCGCGCACCGAGAAACCCCACCACCCCGGCTTCCTCGGCGGCCTGGGCCTCTTTGGCGGTTTCATCGACGCCACCGGCGGCGGTGGCTGGGGGCCGGTGACCACCTCCACCCTGCTCAGCCTCGGCCGCGCCGAGCCGCGTCGCGTGGTGGGGACGGTCAATACCGCGGAGTTCCTGGTCACCCTCGCCGCCGTGCTCGGCTTCCTGGTCAGCCTGTGGGAGGACCTGGTGGCCAACCTCGTCCTGGTGGCCGCCCTGCTTATCGGTGGGGTAATCGCCGCCCCGATCGCGGCCTGGCTGGTTACCCGCATGAACCCGGCCGCGCTGGGGTCGGTGGTGGGAAGCCTGCTGCTCGTGCTCAACCTGCCCGCCGCGTGCTCCCTGGTGGGCTTGCCCGACCCGGCGGTGCTGGCGCTGCGCGCCGCGGTGCTGGTGGCGGGCGCGGTGCTGGCGCTGCGCGCCTGGCGGACATCGGTGACCGCCCCAAAGGAGGCCACTCGGAAGGTGGTGGAGGAAGAACCGGTGGCGGTGGAGTAGCGCCTCTACACCGGCTTGGTGACTACCTTCACTCCGCCCAGCAGCGCCAGGCCGGTGATGCGCAGAACCGGGCCATTGCTCGAGGGCCCCTCCGGGATTTTCCGCTTGTGAGAGAAAAGGCCGAGAATGCTGGTTCCGTCCATCTGGACGCGAACCTCCGGCGGCACGATAATCGTGATATGGCCCAGGTGTGCCTGGGCATGAATGGTGGTATTTCGGGAGGAGAAGTGCGTGTTGCGCAGGTCGAGCTTGAGATTGCCAAGAACGGTGACCACGGTGTGTCTCTCCGGGAGCGCCACGAGGGATGTGCGCGAGGAACTGAGCAATACCCACGTTTTCTCCTTCTCCGCGGTGGGGAACGCGGGCGGTGGGGCCGTGGCAGGGGCGGGGAGATCGTGGGTTAATGCGGCCAGCTCGTCGCGATACGTCGCCCGGTAGGCCTGTGCGCTGCGGGCATCGAATTCGCTCACGGAGAGCTGACCCCTACCCAGGGCCTCGGAGAGGGCCGTGCAGGCGGCCATGCGTCCGCTATCCGAGACACAGAGGCGTTACTCGTAGGCATAAGGCAAGAATAGTGTATGAGGAAAAGAAAAAGGGGGATGCGGGGAGGGTAATTTCATCGGTGTAACCCGATTGCCGTAGGAAAGAGGGGGTCTTACGCGCTATGGATTCCCGGCGGAGATGGCGTGGCCCCGGTCGTTTCGTCGATCGGGTGAGCATCAGGCGCTCATTCCTCGTCTTTCTCCGGGCTCGGGGAGGAGGCCTGCTCCTCCTCGGCCGCAGCCTCGCCGCGTCGGGTGAGGCGGCTGAGCCGCTGGCGCACCGCGCTGACCCCCTCGCTGGCGGTGAGCGCCTCGCCCTGAGCGGTTGCGATGTGGATATCGTTGATGGTGATCTCCCCGGCGCGCAGTGCGACGATCTCCGAGTGGTAGCGGAACCACACCGCAAAGACGGCCGCCACGGGCACCGCGAGGAAGGCTCCGACGATGCCGAAGAGCGCGGAGCCCACCGTCACGGAGAGCAGTACCACGGCGGCGTGCAGGTTCATGGCCTTGGATTGGATGATGGGCTGGAGGATGTGGCTCTCGAGCTGCTGCACGGCCACGATGATCGCCAGCACCAGCAGGGCGTTGGTCAGGCCGTTGGAGACCAGCGCGATGATGACGGCCAGGGCCCCGGCGGTGATGGCGCCGATGATGGGGATGAAACCGGCGAAGAACGTGATGATGGCCAGGGCCAGGGCCAGCGGCACCTTGAGCAGCACCAGCCCCAGGCCGATGAAGAAGGCGTCCACGAAGGACACGAGGGCCTGGGCGCGCACGAATCCGGCCAGGGTGTTCCAGGAGCGGGAGAGAACCTCGGTGAGGTGCCAGCCGACGTTGGGGCCGATGTGCTTGCGCAGCCAGGGTAGGAAGCGGGGGCCGTCCTTGAGGAAGAAGAAGCTGAGCACCAGGGTCAGCACCAGCGTGACCACCGCGGAGGAGGCGGAGGAGAGCCCGGAGAACACGCCCGAGGCGATGTGGGATCCCTGGGACTGGATCATGGAGGTGAGCTCCTGGAGGATGCCGTCAAACTCCCCGAGGTCGAGGTTGAGCGGCGGGCCCTGGATCCAGTCCTGTACGTGGCTGATACCGGCCGAGGCGCGGTCGATCAGCTCCGGTATCTGTTTGGCTACCGACGGCGCGATGGCGCTCAAGATCCCGATGACCACCGCGAAAAACCCCACGATGGTGACCAAGACGGCCAGGGCGGCGGGGACGCGGCGCTTGCGCAGGAAGGCCACCGGGGGCCACAGCACCGTGCAGACGATGAGCGCGAGGATGACCGGGAGCAGGCCCACCCAGATCAGGCCCAGCCCCCGCCATAGGATCGCCCCGGCGGCCACCAGGATGATAAAGCGCAGCGCCCAGCCGGCGAGCCAGCGGCCGTCGCGGCCCAGGATGACGGAGCGGTCGGTGGGGTCGAGGCCGGTCGGCGCCTCGGCGGCGGCGGTCAAGTCGTCGAGGGTGCCCTCGGCGGGGGTGGCCTGTGCGCCGTTGTTGTTACTTTCACTCATAGTTTCACGAGGCTACGGCAATTAATCGTTTTTCGATAGGAGCGTAGCCACGCAGGCCGCGAGGGAGCCCAGGGCTGCCACCGCCACGGGTACCGTCCACCACAAGCTCAGGGAGAAGATTCTGCCGGGGTCGTGGAGGAAGGACGTGTCCTGGGTGGCGAGCGCCCCGTTACTGCCCCCACCGTGAGAGCGAGAATCCAGGGGGCCAGCCTGGGCAGCAGCAGCCAGAGCATGGAGAAATCGCTCACCGCGGCTTCCGCCAACACGCGCCGCAGCGGGCGCTGTAGTGGAGGATGAGTGCGATAACGCTAGTGGCAAGGGGATACATCTGCTCGGTGCGCAGTGCCTGCCCTGTGACCGTGGACCTGGGTTCGGTTGGCCGATGCGCACCGCCTTGAAATCCCGCTGCTGTTCCGGGGGAAAGAGAAGGGGGTGAACCCTAGGACACTATGACCGATGCCTATCGGCGTCGAGAATGCAGCTTATCGAGGTGCGGGCAAAACCTCGACGATCTCATCGTACGCGTCATTGTCAGAAGAATTGTCTCCGAGGGGGACGTTACTGAGGTAGTTGTCTCCTTCCTCGTTAAAGTAGGGCACGGTGACGAAGTTGGAGGTCTCGCCCTGATTGTTCTCGATGGTGGTGATCTTCGCGTTGTCGGGATCTTAGTGCTCGACACTGCTGTTGACAGGGGGGCGTCTCGCTGGTTGCGCCAGCTTTCACGGCATTGAGCAGGTCCACCTCGTTGTCAGATACAGTCATGCCCCTCGCTGGTAGAAAAGCCGGCGAGGGGCGCGTGGTCATGCCGAGATGTCTAGGCGGCAGGAATCTTGAACTCCGCCAGATCGTGCCCCTGGGCGTCGTCGAGGTCGATCTCCCAGCGCAGGGAGCCGTCCTTCTCGTCGAGGGAAATGCCGTCGAGGACGCCGTCCGGGTGCTGGTTGAGCGCCTCACGGATCGCTTCCTCGGCGCTCACCGTGGCGTTGCGGGCCTCGTTGAGGTCGTCGAGGTCGGTCTCGCGCTCGCGCTTCGTTTCCATCACCTGTCCCTTGGCATCCACCATGAGCTCCAGGTGCTCGTCGCCGACGATCATGTCGATCTCGTAGGCGTCGCCCTTGCGATCGATCTCGGTGATGATGCCGTCGGAGTGGGCCTTGAGCGCGTCCTGAGCGGCGGCCAGGGCGGCGTCGGTGGTGGCCGTGGCCGCCTCATCCTTGGTTTCCGTGCTGGGGGCATCGGTAGCGGTGGAGGAGGCCTGGGGGGCTTCCTCGGTGACGGTGACGATCTCCGTGGTCACCGGGTTATCGTTCGTATCGCTGCTGCACGCGGTCAGGCCGAGGGCCAGTGCGGCTGCGGGAATGATCGCCAGGCGACGGTTCATAGAAAACTCCTATCGATGTGGGGTTAAGGATTCTCCAGTATACCTTAATGCCGGATACTGCAGACCGAGGCGGGAGTGTCGAAGCGGCATGGTCGTCGAGACTGCCTGTCCGGATAGACGGGATGCGGCCGTGTCGGCTTTGCGCTATCGCCGGTGACGTGTCCCCGTGACCTGCAAAAACAAAAAAATTGAGTCGTGTGGGAACAACTTTGCTTGGGGGTGCGTTGAGGGGGATGTAGGCTTGAGCGTGTTCGGCTCAATGAGGTCTGTTAGTGTGGGCCTGGAGTTGAGCAGCCCGCCATGAAGGCGGGCGGGCTCGGGCTCGAACATAAGACGCAACAGGATAAAACAGGAGGAAGAACAATGGGACGTGCAGTGGGAATCGACCTCGGTACCACGAACTCGGTGGTGTCCGTGCTGGAGGGCGGCGAGTCCACCGTTATCGCTAACTCGGAGGGCGCTCGTACCACCCCGTCGGTGGTGGCCTTCGCCAAGAACGGCGAGGTGCTGGTGGGGCAGTCCGCCAAGAACCAGGCGGTGACCAACGTCGATCGCACCATTCGCTCCGTCAAGCGGCATATCGGTGAGAACGGCTGGACCGTGGCCATTGACGATAAGAAGTACACCCCGCAGGAGATCTCCGCCCGCACCCTGCAGAAGCTCAAGAGGGACGCGGAGGCCTACCTGGGCGAGGACGTCACGGACGCTGTGATTACCGTGCCCGCCTACTTCGAGGACGCGCAGCGTCAGGCCACCAAGGAGGCCGGCCAGATCGCGGGCCTTAACGTGCTGCGCATCGTCAATGAGCCCACCGCGGCCGCCCTGGCCTACGGCCTGGAGAAGAACGACGAGGAGCAGACCATCCTGGTCTTCGACCTCGGCGGCGGTACCTTCGACGTCTCCCTGCTGGAGATCGGCGACGGCGTGGTGGAGGTGCGCGCCACGGCGGGCGATAACCAGCTCGGCGGTGACGACTGGGATCAGCGCATCGTGGACTGGCTGGTCGAGAAGTTCAAGAGCAGCAACGGTATCGACCTGACCAAGGACAAGATGGCCCTCCAGCGCCTGCGCGAGGCCGCGGAGAAGGCCAAGATCGAGCTGTCCTCCTCCCAGCAGGCCACCATCAACCTGCCGTACATCACCGTGGACGCGGAGAAGAACCCGCTGTTCCTGGACGAGACGCTTTCCCGCGCGGAGTTCCAGCGCATCACCCAGGACCTGCTGGATCGCACCAAGAAGCCCTTCAACCAGGTGCTCAAGGACGCCGACATGAAGGTATCGGACATCGACCAGGTGGTGCTCGTGGGTGGTTCGACCCGCATGCCCGCTGTCACCGAGCTGGTCAAGGAGCTTACCGGCGGCAAGGAGCCGAACAAGGGCGTGAACCCGGACGAGGTGGTGGCCGTGGGCGCGGCCCTGCAGGCCGGCGTGCTGCGCGGTGAGGTCAAGGACGTGCTGCTGCTTGACGTCACCCCGCTCTCCCTGGGCATCGAGACCAAGGGCGGCGTGATGACCAAGCTCATTGAGCGCAACACCACCATCCCCACCAAGCGCTCCGAGACCTTCACCACCGCCGAGGACAACCAGCCCTCCGTGCAGATCCAGGTGTTCCAGGGCGAGCGCGAGATGGCCGCGGCGAACAAGCTGCTGGGCTCCTTCGAGCTGGGCGGCATCGCCCCGGCCCCGCGCGGCGTGCCGCAGATCGAGGTCACCTTTGACATCGACGCCAATGGCATCGTGCACGTGACCGCCAAGGACAAGGGCACGGGCAAGGAGAACACGATCACCATCCAGGACGGCTCCGGGTTGTCCCAGGAAGAGATCGACCGCATGGTCAAGGACGCCGAGGCCCACGCGGAGGAGGACAAGAAGCGCCGCGAGGAGCAGGAGACCCGCAACGCTGCGGAGTCCACCGCCTACCAGACCCGCAAGTTCCTGGAGGACAACGCCGACAAGGTCTCCGAGGACGTCAAGACTAAGGTCGAGGCCGCTGCCACCGAGGTGGAGGAGGCCCTCAAGGGCGATGACCTGGAGGCCATTAAGGCCGCCGTGGAAAAGCTCTCCACCGACTCCCAGGAGATGGGCAAGGCCATCTACGAAGCCGAGGCGGCCAAGCAGGGCGCCGAGGACGAGGGCGGTAACGACGACGTGGTGGACGCCGAGGTCGTAGACGAAGAGGGTGACAAGAAGTGACGCAGCCCGAGGAACAAGAGGAGAAGGTCGAGGCCGCCTCGGTGGATGCCGAGGCAACCGAGGACACCGAGCCCGTGGAGGCGGCGGAGGCCGTCGAGGAATCGACGGGCGAGGATCAGGTAGCCGAGCTGACCGATGACCTCAAGCGAGTGACCGCGGAGTACGCGAACTATCGCCGCCGCTCCACGCGGGAGCGCCAGGCAGCCGTGGATGCAGCCCGCGTCTCCGTGGTCGCGAGTCTGCTGCCCATCGTGGACGATCTGGTCCTGGCCAAGCAGCACGGCGATCTAGAGGAAGGCCCGCTCAAGGCCTTCGCGGAGAAGCTCCACTCCACCCTCGACTCCCTGGGCGTGACCGCCTTTGGCGAGGCGGGCGAGGCCTTCGACCCCGAGGTTCACGAGGCCGTGCAGGATGGGTCCTCCGGCGACGAGAAGGTGCTGGGCACCGTGCTGCGTCAGGGATACCGCCTGGGCGAGAAGACGATCCGCAACGCCATGGTGATGGTGGCTGATCCCGAATCCGCCGAGGAATAACGCGCGGATACCCCGTGGCACCGCTGGTCGCTTCAGAGAGATCAGCGGTGCCTTTTGCGTAGAACAGACGATAAATAATTTTCAGGAAGGAGGGATGCCCAGTGGCGGAACGCGAATGGGCAGAAAAGGACTATTACGCGGATCTGGGGGTCGCCTCATCCGCGAGTCAGGAGGACATTAAAAAGGCGTATCGCAAGATTGCCCGCGAGAACCACCCGGATAAAAAGCCGGGGGACAAGGCGGCCGAAGAGCGCTTTAAAAAGGCCGCCGAGGCCTACGACATCCTGGGCGACGAGCATAAACGCAAGGAATACGACGACTTCCGTACCATGCTGAAAAGCGGCGGGATTGGAGGTACCGGTTTTCCCGGCGGGTTTCGCTCGTCCGGGGCGACGGGGAGCTTCCATGACTCCGACTTCTTTGGACAAGGCGGAGGTTATTCTCCAGAGGGCGGTCTTGGTGACATCTTCGGTAGCTTCTTTGGTCGCGGCGGGAATTCTCGCCAGTCAGCTCGGCCAACCAGGGGAGCGGACGTGGAAACGGACATCACGCTGGAATTCCGGGAGGCGGCGAAAGGGACCACCCTTCCCCTTCAGATAAGCGGCGATGCCCCCTGCAGCACCTGCCACGGTTCGGGCTCCCAGTCCGGGCACACCAGCACCTGCGAGCGGTGCAAGGGCTCCGGTTTTACTTCGGAAAATCGTGGTGCCTTTGGATTCTCGGCCCCTTGCGTTGCCTGTGGGGGAGTCGGGGAGACCATCGAGGATCCCTGCGCTACCTGCGATGGGCGCGGTACCGTGCACCGCACCCGTTCCATCACGGTGCGCATCCCGGCCGGCGTGGTGGATGGGCAAAAGGTGCGCCTGGCGGGCCAGGGAGAGGCCGGCCCCAACGGCAAGCCCTCCGGCGACCTCTTTGTGACTGCTCACGTGCGCCCCGATCCGGTATTTACCCGCTCCGGCGACGACCTCGAGGTTACGGTGCCGGTGTCCTTCGCGGAGCTCGCGCTGGGGGATACCATCACCGTGCCCACCCTAGATTCCCCAGTGCGGGTGAAGGTGCCTGCGGGTACGCGCAGCAACCGCACCCTGCGGGTGCGCGGGCGCGGCATTAAAAAGGGCGATCTCCTGGTCACGGTGCAGGTCACCGTGCCTACCAACCTCGATGCCGCGGCCACCAGCGCCCTGCGTTCCTACGCACAGGCGGAACGGGAATCCGGCTTCAACCCGCGCAAGGGATGGGAAGGGGTGAAATAGCATGACTCGTGCGCAGCAGGAGCCCTCGGCGCCCATCGCCCAGGGGCAGCCCACCGAGGAGGTCTTTGTGATCTCCGTGGCGGCGGAGCTATCGGGAATGCACGCCCAGACACTACGCACCTATGATCGCCTGGGACTGGTGACACCTGCTCGCACCAGCGGCGGCGGTCGTCGCTACTCCCGTGCGGACGTGGCGATGCTGCGCCGGATACAAAAGCTCAGCCAGGAGGACGGCGTGAATCTCGCCGGGATCAAGGCCATCATCGAGCTGACGCGGCAGAACCAGGACCTCAAGGATGAGGTGGCGCGGCTGCGGGCGGACAACGAACGCATACGCAGGCACGCCGTCGCCCGAGGCGGGGAGCTGGTGCACGTGCCCCGCTCTACGGCGGTGGTGATGTGGACCCCGGATGCCCGGCGGGCGCGGCACTAGGCCGCTGCCCTTCCTCCCCCGCCGCGATATCCCGCAGCGCCCGAAGAACCAGGGGATCGTCCCAATACGAGGAATGATCCCCTGGCTGAGTGGGCCAGACCCGTGCGCCAAAGGCCGGTGCCGTGGGATCAACGCCGTGTATACCGCCGTGACCGGTGGCTGCCAGTTCGATGAGGTCGCCGGTGGCGGTCAATGCGTGGACGCTGCCCGGCCCGGAGCCGCGCAACCGGAACTCTGTGGCGTGACGCAGGGGGACGCCCGGGGAACCCATGAGCACCGTGGCATCGGCCAACAGGCCGGTGGCGGCGGCGTGGCCTACCACTACGGAACCGTAGCTGTATCCCAGCACGACGCGCCGCTGGCCGGGGTTCCGCGCGGCGAGGTCGCGCTGAAAACGCTGCAGCGCCTGTGCCCCGGCGCGCGCCGGGGAGGTGGCGATGGCCTCCGGCAGACCCTCCGGGGCCCGATAACCAAGCCAGGCGATCGCCGCGCCCCCGGTGGCCTCGGCTATGCGGCGGCCGCGGTCGAGCTGGGTTGGCCAGGAGGCGGTATCGGAGGAGCCGACCCCGGCGACGAAGGTGGTCACGCTGGCGGCGGAATCGAGATCCCCAAAGGCCACCGCCACGGTGTCCGGGCCGGCCTCCAGGAAGCGGGCCTCCGGGTATTGCCGGGCGAGGTCCTGCCACTGCGGGGCCGCGAGGAGGGTGGCCTCGTGAATCGCGTCGAGGGGGAGGTCCACCATGGCCCCGAGGCGGTGCAGCGGCGGGGCGGCCAGGGGAGTACACAGGCGCGTGATTTCCCGGGCGCAGTGCCAATCGAGGGCGGAACCCAGGGCGGCCACGGAGCGACCGAGCTGGGTGAGGAGGAAGGAATTGTTGCCGAGGCCGCGCAGGCGCTCGACCATGTGCTCCAATTCCTCGTGTATGGTTCCGGCGCGCCTCAGGATCGCGGCTACCTTGTCCATCCGGGCCGCCTCGGCGTGCCAGGGGGCGGTGGCTGCCTCCAGGCGCTCGACCCCGAGGAGGGCGGCACCGTCGATACCAGACTCGCGCAGCGCGACGTTATCGGCCTGCTCCTGCTCGGCGGCCGCGTGGGCATGCCGGGCGAGGCCCGCGGTGGCCTGGGCGGCGCGGCGGAGCTCGGATGAGTGCAGGGGGGAGATCGTCATGGGGCGATACCCCCGCCGAGCCGGTGGGCGGTGTGGCGGTCGAGGTCGCGGCATCGCCCGTCCAGGAGCGAGAGATCCGCGAGCAACGCGGCACGATCGCGCGCGGCGCGCTCCAGGTTGTTTCCCCAGGTGGCCGCGGCGGCGTGCAGGGCGGCGGCGGTGAGGGAGGAACCCGCCATGCGCGGTGGCGGCGGGGGAACATGGGTGCTGGCGGCGCGGAGGCGCTGGGAGAAGGAGTCGGTGAGGAGCAGCTGATGCATGACTTCGAGTACAGCTTGGCGGTGGCGATGAGGGAAAGAAGCGGTCGGTTGGCTTGTGGATAAACGGTGGTTATCCACATAGCATGGCCCCATGCGCATTGCACTGGCCCAGATACACGCTACGGGTAATCCGGAGGAGAATCTCCGCACGGTCGAGGCCTATTCGCGCCGGGCCGCGGATCGGGGCGCGCGCATGGTGGTGTTCCCCGAGGCCACCTCCCAGGCCTTTGGCACGGGCCGGCTGGACACTCGGGCGCAGGACTACCACGGTGCTTTCGCCGCCGGGATTCGTGAGCTGGCGCGGGAGCTGGGCTTGGCGATCGTGGCCGGGATGTTCCGCCCCGCCGATCGCCTGGATGACGGTACCCGGCGGGTGTGGAATACCGCGCTCATCGCCGACGGCGGCCCACCGCGCGGCTACGACAAAATCCATACCTACGACGCCTTTGACACCAAGGAATCGCGAACCGTGCAGCCGGGCACCGCGCCTGTGCTCTTTGCCGTCGATGGCGTGAGCGTGGGCGTGGCCATCTGCTTTGACCTGCGTTTCCCCAGCCTCTTCCAGGAACTTGCGCGCCGGGGGGCGCAGCTTATCGTGGTGCCGACTTCCTGGGCGGATGGGCCGGGCAAGCTCCGGCAGTGGCGCACGCTCACCGCGGCGCGTGCCCTGGATACCGGGGCCTTCATCGCGGGGGCGGGGATGGCGCGCCCGGGTGGTGCGGGCGCGGCGGGTCGCGCCTCGGGACCCACCGGCATCGGGCATTCCACGCTGGTGAACCCCTGGGGGCAGAGGTTGGCGGAGGCGGGGTACGGGGAGGAACTCGTGGTGGCGGATCTCGATCCGGGACTGGTGGCCCAGGCGCGCCGCGACCTGCCTATTCTCTAGGCTGCTGCCTGCGGCCAGGCCTCGATCTGGATGTGCTGCGCGCCCGCGCCCTGGAGCGCGGCGGCGCTGTGCTGGGCGTTAGCCTCCGGACCTGCGATGAGGATGTCGTGGTTATTCCAGTTGCCGCGACTGGCGGCGAGGGAGCCGGGGGAATCGGCCACCGCGATGTAGAGATCCGGCAGGGTGACCTTGGAATTGACCCACCAGGCGTCCTCGTGGGTGGTGGCGCAGGGGATCACCGTCAGCCAGGAACTGGCCTGAGCCAGCGCCCAGAGCCGGGGGAGCTCGTAGAGTTCCCCGGGGTAATCCGCGCTGAGGAAGAGGGTGACCCGCGGTCGATCTTCCCAGGTGAGAAGGTCGAAGAGGAGGGAACGCAGCGGTGCCCAGCCGGTGGAGTGGGCGAGGAGGAGGACGTCGCGCTCGCCGCTGATGGACAGCGACCCGCTCGGCTGGCCGAAGGTCCAGTGATCGCCCACCTTGGACTTGGCGAGGCGCTGGGCGGGGGCGTCGTCCTCGCCCAGGATGTGGAATTCCACTTGCCCGAACTCCGAGGGCGGGGTGGCGGGGGACATGGGAAGCCACATGCCCGGCAGCATGGTGGACGAGGTAAGCACGTGCTGGCCCGGGGAAAAGGGGATGGATAGCCCGGTGTCCAGGGTGACGACGCTGATGCGTCGGCTCATGCGCTGGACGTCGATGACTTCCCCGGAGTATGCCGGGGGCACGCCCCGTTCGTCCGCCTCCATGGCTGCGGCCGCCATCTCCACGCACAGGCCCTCCAAGAGGTGCTCCGCCTGCTGAGCCGCCACCGTGTACTGTTCGTTGGACACGCGCAGTACCTCGCGTAGACCAAATTTGAGAGCCTGGGCAAAAGAAGCATAGGCAATAGCGGGGAAACCGTGGCGGCGGTGATCGAGGCCGATCTGCTGGACGCGCAGCAGCGCCTTGGGGGAAAGCGCCGTGGGGGTGCTGTGTTCCAAAACCCAGGCCACCGACGTGGCTAGATCAAGGTGAGACTTGCTCATCTTGAGCGGAAAGACCGAGCGTGCTTCCAGATGATCCACATAGAAACGACCGTGTGTGGCATCGCGGAAAGTGCCGGGATGATCCCGGATCAGATCTGCAATCTCTGCGAGCGTGGCGGCGGGCATGACACCCATACTAAAGCCCGAGAGGCGGTTTGTTGAGGTCAACCCATACCAAAGGTCGCCGCACGGGTGTGTACCTTCGTCTAAGGGGGTGGCAAAGGCGGAGGAAAACAGGCAAAACGGACTATTTTCGGGGCGCCGCGACGGGGGTAGTGCCGCGCCATATTTTATTGGTATTCCGCGACCTTGCGTCCCGCCAATCGGCCTGCCCAGGCAGCTCCCACGGCGGATGCCGAGGGGGCATACCCCGCCGGAAAGCCGGGATTCCCTCCGGCCCGCGCGGGTGCGGGTACGCACGGCGTGTTCCACGCCCCAGTCCCACGCTCGGTCGCAGGGCCGATCCGTAAAAATTCGGCGGGCGACGGGGACTACACGGCGGGCAAACCGCCGCCGATGACTCGCGAGGCCGGCGAGATGGGCGATGCCGCCACGCACCGCCGGTTCGGTATGGGCGTCGAGAACCGCGAATCGCGTCCGGGCATCAGCCCCCGGCGTAGGACTCGTACGTGCAGGCCAGGTCGTTCTGGCCTGCACCGATGATCAGGGCATGCAGGGGTGCGCTCCCCGCCCCCATTCTTCCGCGCAGGGGTGGAGAAACCCACCCGAGCGGTTAAGATGAGCCGGTCACGTGTATCGCATGAAGGAGCCTCTGTGGAATACACCCCTTTTTCCCTGCTTGTTGATGTCGGCTGGATTTCCGTTTTGATGGTGGTAGGTAACGTCCTGCGCCGCAAGGTATCCGTCTTTCAGGCGTTGCTGCTTCCCGCCCCCATCACCGCCGGGTTGTTGGGTCTGCTGCTGGGGCCGGGTGGGCTTGGCTGGATCGGCTTTTCGGATCAGCTGGGTGCATATACCACGCTGCTCATCGCGGTGGTCTTTGCCTCCATGCCGTACTCTATGCAATTCGATCGCTCCGTGCGCTCTGGGGCGCGCACCATGTGGTCGTATTCCACGGGCATGTTCATGGGCCAATGGGGTCTATTCATCCTGCTCGGGATGTTCCTCTTCGAGCCGGTGTGGGGCACGGAGGATTGGTTCGGCATGATGCTGCCCGTGGGCTTCGTGGGTGGCTTCGGCACCGCGGCGGCCGTGGGTTCCTCCCTGGAGGCCACCGGGGCGACAGCCGCGAGCACCCTGGGCTTTACCTCCGCCACGGTGGGCACCCTGGCGGCCATCGTAGGCGGGGTGATCTTTGCCAACTGGGGTATTCGCACCGGGCGCACCTCGGAGATGCCCAAGAAGCTCCCCTGGGACATGCGCTCGGGCTACATCGACGAGGAGGCTTCCCGCCCCTCCATCGGCAAGGCCACGACGAACCCCTCGGCCATCGAGCCGGTGGCCCTCCACGTGGGCGTGCTCACACTCACCGTCATGTTCGCCTACCTGATTAATCAGGCGGTTAAGGGGATATTCCCCGAGGTTTCCATCCCGCTGTTCATCATGTCCTTCATCGTGGGCATCGCGGGCAAGCTGATTCTTAGCCTGCTCGGCCAGCCCAACTACGTGGATCGGGACACCATTAATTCTTTGTCCGGCGCGGCCACGGATTACCTCATCGCCTTCGGTATCGCGGCCATCGTGCCTTCCGTGGTGGCCGATTACTGGGTGCCGCTGGTGGTGATGTTTGTGCTCGGCACGGTGTACTGCCTGGTGTTCTTCTTCGTGGTGGCGCCCACCTTCTTCGGCCGCACGTGGCTGGAACGGGCGATCTTCGGCTGGGGCTGGGCCACCGCCGCGGTGGCCACGGGCATCGCGCTGCTCAAGATGGTGGACCCCAAGCTCAAGTCCGGCACCCTCAATGAATACGGCGTGGCCTACGTGGGCTTTGCCCCCTTTGAGATCGGCATGACGGTAATCGCGCCCATCGCCGTCATTACCGGGTGGACGATGGGGCTGGGGTGGATCGCCACGCTGCTGGCCGTGGTGGTGCTTGGCGTGGCCATCGTCCTGAGATGGGTGCCGGGGCGCGGCGTAGAGGTGAAGAACTAGGGGATAGCGGGGCCGGGGGCTGAGGGGTGCGTATCGACGCCCCCGCGGCGGGGCTCTCGGGGGATCGGGGGTTGGGGAACAACTTTCCAACAACTCTGCAACAACTATTTTTGCGTCCTGATCTGCGTTTATGCGTGTGGCCCGGAGAAAGTTGTTGCGGAGTTGTTTCGGAGTTGTTGAAACAACTCCGGCTGATTACCGTGGTGCTATGGGTGATACCGGAAACAACGCGGAAGGGCATGAGGTGCCCGATGTGGTGCGACAGGCGCTTGAGGCGATCGGGGGTGGTGTTACGGCTGATTCTCAGGAGGGGCAGCTCCTGGAGTTCAAGGAGGACCCTGCCGTGCATGGGGAAAGGAATCCGGAGGCGAAGCTTGCCGAGGTTCTTATCAATGAGTGCGTATGCATGGCCAACGGGGCTGAGGGGGATTCCTATATCGTCCTTGGGGTTGCGGACAAGGTGCCGGGGCCGGAGGCCTTTACCGGCACGGATTGCGATGAGGAATGGGTTATCCGAAAGGTTCTTGGGGGTACGCGACCGGGATTGCGGGTGGAGGTGACCGCCATAGCATGGAGGAAAAGGCGATTGCTGTGCATTCGTATTCCTCGGCCGTTCACCCTGTACACCCGCACACAGGGGCAGGGGACGTGGCGGAATAGGAAGAAGTGTGAGCCCCTCACGGATGAAAAGCGCAAAGAGATCCGGTTCCGACGCGAGAATCCCGACTATACGGAGCGTCGGTCCTCGCTATGCCTAGAGGATCTGGATCGGGCGGCTCTGGATTATGCGAGGAGCCTTTATACGCACCGCGTAGCGGTAAGCGGTGCGGAGGATCATGCGCCGCAGACCGATGGAGAACTGCTCCGGGCGTTGGGCTTGTTGCATGACGATGGGCAACTCAACATGGCCGCCGAGATTCTTTTTGCTCCCCTCAAGCCTGGCCGGGTGAGCGTGCAGCATCACCTGAGTACCGTGCCCGGCGAGGAACCGCGCGTGACCAACATATCCCGGCCGCTGATTCTTGCTTTTGCTGAGGTGAAACGTCTGATCGAGCAGGCCGCTCCAAGCGACATCATGCGTGTGGATTTTGAGGATGGGCAGGAGGTTTCCATTCCGGCTTTTCCCGCCAGGGCTATCGATGAGGTCGTTGCTAACGCCCTGGTGCACAGGGATTGGCTTCTTAGTAGCCCCGTGGTGATTGAGCAGGGGCCGAGGACGCTTTTGGTTTCTTCCCCGGGGTCCTTGCCCGTGGGGGTTGAGACCTCGCGGCTTTTGTCCACGAGGTCCATACCACGTAATCCTACCCTCATTCGTGCCATGAGAATGCTAGGCCTGGCGGAGGAATCCTCGCGTGGATTCGATCGGATGTGGGCGTCCATGCTGGCCTCGGGAAGGGAGGCTCCGGAGGTGGTGGACACGCTCAGCGATGTGCGCGTGACCTTGGCGGCGGGGGATCCGGACGCCGGGTTTATTCGAGGAATGAAAAAGATCGCCCAGGAGTGGGGAGGGAAGGTGGCGCGCTCCGTACGGGTGCTGATCGTGCTGCGTCATTTGTCCCGGAACCCGGTACTGACGCTTCAGAAAGCCGAGGAGTTGTTGCAGGTGCCGGAGACGGAGGCGCGTGAAACAATGCAATGGCTCAAGGAGCAGGGAATTGTTGAGGTGGTGCGCCCGCAAGGACAGGAATGGACGCTGGGTGAGCGTGCCCGAGGGGCCTTGATGGAAGATGAGGCACCCGTTTTTGTGGGGTTGAGCCTGCAACAATGGGTGGAGGCTCACCTCCGGGATGGAAGGGCGCTGACAAACCGGGACATCGTGAGTGGCACCGGGGCAACGCGCGCGGAGGTGACGGATTTGTTGCGTTATCTGAGGAGCCAGGGGCTCGTGCAGATCGATCCGAACGGCCCGCAACGGGGGCCCGGCACGCGCTGGACGGCGTCCTGAAACAACTTTCCAACAACTCTCCCACAACTATTTTTGCGCCCTGAGCTGCTTTTATGTGCGCGTCCGCGGCGGAAGTTGTTGCGGAGTTGTTTTGGAGTTGTTGAAACAACTCCGGCCCCGCGCGGCCGGGCCGCCGCGCCTCGAACCGTACCTGAGCCGACCCCGCGCAACTTTTTGCCCTTGAGTGGAACAAACTCAACCCTGCGCGCGTTGGACTGGATGGAACACAAAACCGCCCCGCCCGGGGAGCGTCCCGGGCCGTGGCCCGCCCCGGCGGCCACCACGGGCGAGATGAAGAAAGGCGTAATGGCAATGAACTCTTTTAACCCCACCACCAAGACCAGCGAGGCCCTGCAGGCGGCCCTGCAGCGGGCCTCGTCCCTGGGCAACCCCGATATCCGCCCGGCGCACCTGCTGGTAGCCATCCTTGAGCAGAGCGAGGGTATCGCCGCCCCGGTGCTGCAGGCCGTGGGCGTGGATACGGCGTCGGTAGTCAGGGAGGCCACCCGCCTGGTGGAGGGCTACCCCAGGGTCCAGGGCTCCAACATGGCCAATCCGAACTTTAACCGCGACGCCCTCAATGCTCTTACGGCCGCCCAGGAGCTGGCCGGGGAGCTGGGCGATGAGTACGTGTCCACGGAGGTGCTGCTGGCGGGGATCGCCGGGGGCTCGTCGGACGCCGCCGAGCTGCTTAAGGGTAAGGGGGCCACCCACGAGGCGATCGTGGCGGCGTTTCCCTCGGTGCGCGGGCATACCAAGGTGACCTCGCAGGACCCGGAGGGGCAGTTCCAGGCCCTAGAGAAATACGCCACGGACCTCACGGCGCGGGCGCTCGAAGGCAAGATCGACCCGGTGATCGGGCGCGATTCGGAGATTCGCCGCGTGGTGCAGGTGCTCAGCCGCCGCACCAAGAACAATCCCGTGCTCATCGGCGAGCCCGGCGTGGGCAAGACCGCGATCGTGGAGGGGCTGGCGCGCCGCATCGTGGCCGGGGACGTCCCAGAGTCTCTCCAGGACAAGACGCTGCTGTCCCTTGACCTGGGCTCCCTGGTGGCGGGGGCGAAATACCGCGGCGAGTTCGAGGAGCGGCTCAAGGCGGTGCTCGATGAGATCAAGCAGTCCGAGGGGCAGGTGATCACCTTCATCGATGAGCTGCACACGATCGTGGGCGCCGGGGCCAGCGGAGAGTCCGCGATGGACGCAGGCAATATGATTAAGCCCCTGCTGGCGCGCGGCGAGCTGCGCCTGGTGGGCGCCACCACCCTGGACGAGTACCGCAAGTACATCGAGAAGGACGCCGCGCTGGAGCGGCGCTTCCAGCAGGTGTACGTGGGCGAGCCCTCGGTGGAGGACGCCGTGGGCATCCTGCGCGGCCTGAAGGAGCGCTACGAGGTGCACCACGGCGTGCGCATTCAGGACTCCGCCCTGGTGGCGGCGGCCACGCTCTCCGATCGCTATATCACCAACCGCTTCCTGCCGGACAAGGCCATCGACCTGGTGGACGAGGCCGCGTCCCGGCTGCGCATGGAAATCGATTCCTCCCCTCAGGAGATCGACGAGGCCCAGCGCATCGTGCGCCGCCTGGAGATCGAGGAGCTGGCGCTGCAAAAGGAAAAGGATGCCGCTTCGAAGGAACGCCTGGAGAAGCTGCGCGGGGAGCTTGCCGACGAGCGCGAGAAGCTCGGCGAGCTGACCGCGCGGTGGAACAACGAGAAGGGCGCGATCGACGAGGTGCGCGCGGCCAAGGAGAAACTAGAGAAGCTGCGCGGCGAGTCCGAGATCGCCGAGCGCGAGGGCGATTACGAGCGCGTGTCCGAGCTGCGCTACGGCAAGATCCCCGAGGCTGAGGCGGCGGTGGCGGCCGCCGAGGCCGAGGTAGGCAAGGGGGAGAATAATTCCATGCTCACTGAGGAGGTCAGCCCGGATACCATCGCGGAGGTCGTGTCCGCATGGACGGGCATTCCGGCGGGCAAGATGATGCAGGGCGAGACGGAGAAGCTGCTCGCCATGGAGGCGGAGCTGGGCAAGCGCGTGGTGGGCCAGCGCGAGGCCGTCACCGCGGTCTCGGATGCGGTGCGTCGCTCGCGGGCGGGGGTGGCCGATCCGCACCGCCCCACGGGTTCCTTCCTCTTCCTGGGGCCCACGGGCGTGGGCAAGACGGAGCTGGCCAAGGCGCTCGCGGAGTTCCTCTTCGACGACGAGCGCGCGATGGTGCGCATCGACATGTCCGAGTACGGCGAGAAGCACGCTGTGGCCCGCCTGGTGGGGGCGCCCCCCGGATATGTGGGTTACGACGCGGGTGGACAGCTCACCGAGGCGGTGCGGCGTCGCCCGTACGCGGTGGTGCTCTTCGACGAGGTGGAAAAGGCGCACCCGGACGTGTTCGACGTGCTGCTCCAGGTGCTCGACGACGGCCGCCTGACCGACGGCCAGGGGCGCACCGTGGACTTCCGCAACGCCATCGTGATCCTCACCTCCAACCTGGGCGCCGGCGGAAACCGTGAGCAGGTGATGGAGGCTGTCAAGCACGCCTTCAAGCCGGAGTTCATCAATCGCCTGGATGACGTGGTGGTCTTTGATGCCCTCAGCCACGAGCAGCTCACGCACATCGTGGACATTCAGGTTGCGCAGCTCGCGCGCCGGCTGGAGCAGCGCCGCCTGCGCCTTCACGTCTCCGAGGCCGCCCGGCATTGGCTGGGTGAGCGCGGCTACGACCCCGCCTATGGGGCGCGTCCGCTGCGTCGCCTCATCCAACAGGCCATCGGGGATCAGCTGGCCAAGGAATTGCTGTCTGGGGCGATTGTGGACGGCGATAGCGTGAACGTGGATGTGGCGGAAGGCGGAGCCCGCTTGGAATTGAGTGCGCATTCCCTGGGGAATGAATAAGTTATAATCTCCCTTCAGTCACTCTTTACGGTACGAAAGTGGATTACTATTGAATGACGCTTGACGGCCTCTTACACTCGGCATTGTCCATCGCATTTGAGTAGAGAAAGGAAAACGCGATGTTGTCTCGTAAGAACCTTGCTGCCGTGGCAGCCTCTGCCGTCATCGCCACCGGCGTGGTGGCGACCCCCGCTTTCGCCGCCGAGCCCGTGGACCCGGACTACAGCGTGGCCACCGTCGATCAGGATAACCCGAAGGCCGATTCCGAGGCCACCACCCAGGAGGGGGCGGAGACCGAGAAGGCCGAGGGCTCCGCGGCTTCAACGCTGCTCTCCGAGCTGTCCTCCTCTTCCGAGGGCAAGAGCGAGGCGGGCAAGTCCGAGGGTTCCTCCGCTTCGGATGCCCTGGGCCTAGTGGGCACGCTGGTTAAGCTCATCATGGGGATCCTCGGCTAGGTTTCCCGACGCCGCAGGATTCCAGGGGTGCGGGCCGGTAGCTGACCGGCTTGGCGCACCCCTTTTTCTTGTCTGCGGAGAGTCCGGGGGAGGGGGACGGGGGCGCGGTGCCGCTGCAGCCATTAGAGTAATGGGCGTGTCCGTAACACTCATTTTTGCGTTCGCCGCCGTTGCCCTCGTCATCGCCGCCGTATTGTGGCGGCTCGATGCCCGGGGTCGCGCCTCGCGCCCCGAGGCCGCGGAGGATGCCCCCGCGCGACGGGAGGCGGGCGCGTCGGAGGGGGAAACCGGGCAACCCGAGCGCTCGGAACAGGAGGAGCGCCGCGCCCCGGGACGTCTTGCCATGCCGGGGCAGGGGCGCCGCGAGCGTCGTTCCTGGGCGCAGGAGGCTGGTTTTAGCTTCACCCGCACGGATGATTCCTTGGCCGAGGAGTGGCGCCGCGGCGCGGCCGCCTCCGGGGCCACCGCTCACGATGTGGTTACCGGGGTCAGCGAGGGGCACGAGTTTGCGCTTGCGGATCTGGATTCCACCACCATCGTGGCGGTACGTCGCGGTGCCGCCTCCGACGTGGTGGTGGATTTCCGCCGCCCCGATTTCTCCGGGGAGGCGCACTCCTCGGACCTGCGGGAATGCGGGGAGCTGGAGGGTTTCGTGCGGTTTAGCACCGATCCCGGCGCCGCGGAGCGCCTGAGCGACGAGCGCGTGAGCGCCGCCCTGGAGGCCATGCCGGACTTCGTGCGCGCGGTGTGGTGTGAGTCCGACTGGGTGCTTGCCCAACTCGACCGAGGCACCCACGGCCACGATTGGGAGGCGATCATGGCCCCGATGAGTTGGCTCGCCGACGCCGCCCACGCCCTGCCCCCGCGCGCGGCCGCGCCGCTGAAAATAGAGGATGCCCTGCCGTCCCGGTTGATGCCGGCCCCGGTACCCGAGGAGGAGCGATCGAGCGAGCAGGAACCGGAGGGGCGGGAGACGGAAACCCCCGCGGTGATCCGCCCGGAGGAGCCTGTCGAATTGCCCACCCGGGTCAACAAGCAGTCCCGTGGCGTGGTGGCGCCGCGCTCCCTGGGCGGCGACGAGGTGCCGGGCATCGGGGAGCGCGCCGAGGAGCCCTCGGACTATCAGGGCACCCGAGTGCTGCGCTCGCAGGATGCCGGCCCCTCCATCTTCGATGACCTGGCCGAGCAGTTGGGCCGCGATCCCTTAGAACACATGCGCGGGCTTCAGGCCCCCAAGAAGAAGGAGAACTAGCGCAGATGTCGCAGCAAGAACGCGCCGAGCTGGCGGAACTGGTCAAGGAATTAGCCGTGGTCCACGGCAGGGTCACGCTTTCCTCCGGCCGGGAGGCCGATTACTACGTGGACCTGCGTCGTGCCACGCTGCATCATCGGGCCTCCCGGCTCATCGGTTCCCTTCTGCGCGAACTCACCGCGGATTGGGACTATGCGGCCGTGGGCGGGCTGACCCTGGGTGCCGATCCCGTGGCCACCGCCGTCATGCATGCCGAGGGGCGCGCCATCGATGCCTTCGTGGTGCGCAAGGAGACCAAGAAGCACGGCATGCAGCGCCGGATCGAGGGTCCCGAGGTGGCGGGCATGAAGGTGCTGGTGGTCGAGGACACCACTACCACGGGCAACTCTCCCCTGACCGCCGTGGAGGCGCTGCGCGAGGCGGGGGCCCAGGTGGTGGGTGTGGCCACGGTGGTCGATCGCGCCACCGGTGCCGACGAGGTGCTGGCCGACGCCGGCCTCGAATACCGCTACCTGCTGGGCCTGGAGGATTTGGGGCTTGCCTGAGCAGGGTCCCGGCCCCACGGAATGGGGGGAGGGCCGCCATGGGGTAGGGCCCTGGGAGGGGCCGCTTCCCGACGATCCCCGCCTCGATCCCGACCTGCTGGCGGAGGGGGATCGCCGCAACGTGGTGGATGCCTACCGGTATTGGCGGCGCGAGGCCATCGTGGCCGACATCGACACCCGCCGCCACCCCCTGCACGTGGCCATCGAGAACTTCGAGAATGACGCCAACATCGGCACCGTGGTGCGCACCGCCAACGCCTTCGCCGCCGATACCGTGCACATCGTGGGCCGACGGCGGTGGAATCGGCGCGGGGCGATGGTGACCGACCGCTACCAGCACCTGCGCCACCACGCCACGGTGGCCGACCTGATGGAGTGGGCGCGCGCGGAGGGGATAGCGGTGGTGGCCATCGATAACACCCCTGGCAGCGTGCCGCTGGAGACCGCCGCGTTGCCGCGCCGCTGCGTCCTGCTCTTCGGCCAGGAGGGTCCGGGGGTGACGCCGCAGGCCCGCGAGGCGGCGGTGATGACGTGCTCGATCGCGCAGTTCGGTTCCACCCGTTCCCTCAACGCCGGGGTGGCGGCGGGGATCGCCATGCACGCCTGGGTACGCCAGCACGCCGATCTTGGCCGCGCGTGGTGAATCTTGGTTAGGATCGTGGGGAAGAACACCACGATGAATACTCAATAGGTGAGGCATAGCAGTGCGGGAAAAATGGGCACACCGGGCGGATTTGGCGGAGGCCGCCATTAATGATCGACATGCCAGCCGCCTCTGGGGATTGCCGCGAACCAACCTCGCGGTGGTCGCCTGGCCGCCGACGTCGAAGGACAAGCTCTTTGTCCGGTGGCACTACTGGTGGCAGGCGCATTACCTGGATTGCCTCCTGGATGCTTATGCCCGCCGCAGCACCAACGCGCGCCGCGCGCAGATTCATGAGACCATGCGGGGAATCCGCTGGCGCAATCGCAATAAATTGGCGCATAACCGCTATTACGATGATAAGGCCTGGTTGGCCCTGGCCCTGGGGCGCGCGGCGGGGCTCAAGAAAATGAAAAAGCCTAAGCAATTAGAGGCCCTGGAATTTAATATCCTCAGCGGCATCGACAGGCTGACCGGCGTGCTGCCGTGGCGCACCGGGGAGACCTTCTATAACGTTCCCTCCAACGGCCCGGCCGCGATCATGATGGCGCGCACCGGGAGGCTGGAGCATGCCATGAGCATCACGGACTGGATCCTGGACACGCTCATCAACGACGACGGCCTCATCATGGACGGCCTGCGCATGAGGATGCACGGCCCGGAGCTGGTGCGCGATATTCACCCCTATTGCCAGGGTGTGACCATCGGAGCCTGCCTGGAGATCGCGCTGCGGCTGCGCGAGCGCGCGGGCTTCGCCGAGGAGGAAGTGGTGGGATACGCCGACGCGGAGCAGGTGGATGACTCGATGAGGTACATCACCGCCCTGCGCTCCATCGTGCAGGCGGTGGCCAGAGAGATGGCCACCCCGCAGGGGGTGATCGACTGGGATACCGGGGAGGGCGACGGCGGCCTGTTCAAGGGGATCCTGGTGCGCTACCTGGCGGACGTCGCGGTGCGCTTGCCGGCCGATTCGCCCACCAATCGGGCCACCAAGAAGGTCGCGGGCCGCCTGGTGCTGGCCTCCGCGCAGAGCGTGTGGAACCATCGCCTGGAGGTGGATGGCCTGCCCATTTTTGCCACCGATTGGACCGACGACGCACGGCTGCCGCACAACTTTGGCCTGGGCCCGAAGAGCCTGGCCGAGAGCGCCGGGGTGATCCGCATCGCGGAGCGGGATCTATCCGTGCAGCTGTCCGGGTGGATGCTCATCGAGGCGGCGGCGCGGGTGCAGCAGTACCTGGAGGAGGGCTAGGAGCCCTTTCGGGAGGCGAGGAATTGCCTGGCCGCGCCGACGATGCCGGGGAGGATGGAGACGAAGACGATGAGGAGGAAGATGGCCTCGATGTTGTCCCGGATGAAGGTGTACTGGCCGAGCCAGGCTCCGAGCAGCGTCACCCCGCCGCCCCAGAGAAGGCCGCCCACGATGTTGTAGGTGATGAACACGCGGTAGCGCATGCCGGACATGCCGGCCACCAGGGGGGCGTAGGTGCGCACGATGGGGACGAAGCGGCAGATGATGACCGTGATGGGGCCGTGTTTTTCGAAGAACTCGTGGGATTGGGCGAGGTATTCTTGCTTGAAAAAGCGGCCGTTGGGACGCTTGTGCAGGGCGTGGCCGAAGCGGGATCCGAGAAGGTAGCCCACCTGGTCGCCCAGGATGGCGGCGATGACGCACACCAGGATCACCAGCCACAGCGGCGCGAAGGGATCGGGCTGCACCGAGAGCATGCCGGCGGTAAAAAGCAGGGAATCGCCGGGCAGGAGGGGGAAGAGGAGGCCGGATTCGATGAAGACGATGAAGGCCACGCCGGGGAGGATGAGGGAGCCGAAGGGGCCGGAGCCGCTGAGGAGATACATCGGATCCATCCAGTCCGGCCCGAGTGCCAGGGTATTCACCGCGTTCATCGCGTCTACCGTGTCGATCATGTTCCATAGAGTAGGCGCGATGGCGGCGGGGAGGAAAGCCGTTGCAGGTCGGCGAAGACGCCCGATGATATTTGCTTATGTGGGTTTGCGTTGTTTTTGGCGGGTGTGCGGGGCGTCGGCGGGGAGGCCTGAAAGTTGGCATAATCGGTGGGGAGGTCACGCCGCCGAGGCGTGTGCGACGATCACGATATTTGAGGAGTCATCATGCCCATCGCCACCCCCGAGGTCTATAACGACATGCTCGATCGCGCCAAGAAGGGCGGCTTTGCCTACCCCGCGATCAACTGCACCTCGTCGGAAACGATCAACGCTGCGCTCAAGGGTTTCGCCGAGGCGGAGTCCGATGGCATCATTCAGTTCTCCACCGGCGGCGCGGAGTTCGGCTCCGGACTGGCGGTGAAGAACAAGGTGGCGGGCGCCTGCGCCCTGGCCGCCTTCGCCCACGAGGCCGCCAAGCACTACGACATCAACGTGGCCCTGCACACCGACCACTGCCAAAAGGAAGTGCTCGACGAGTACGTGCGCCCGCTCATCGCCATTTCCCAGGAGCGAGTGGATCGCGGCGAGCTTCCCCTCTTCCAGTCCCACATGTGGGACGGCTCCGCCATTCCGATCGACGAGAACCTGGAGATTGCCCAGGAGCTACTGGCCAAGGCCAAGGCCGCCAACATCATCCTGGAGGTGGAGATCGGCGTCGTCGGCGGCGAGGAGGACGGCGTGCAGGCCAAGGCCGGGGCCAACCTCTACACCACCCCGGAGGACTTTGAAAAGACCATCGACGCCCTGGGCACCGGCGAGAATGGCCGCTATCTGCTGGCCGCCACCTTCGGCAACGTCCACGGCGTGTACAAGCCCGGCAACGTGAAGCTGCGTCCCGAGGTGCTCCTGGAGGGCCAGCAGGTGGCCCGCAAGAAGCTCGGCCTGGCGGATGACGCCCTGGCCTTTGACTTCGTGTTCCACGGCGGCTCCGGCTCCGAGAAGGAGAAGATTGAGGAGGCCCTGCGCCACGGCGTGATCAAGATGAACGTGGACACGGACACCCAGTACGCCTTCACCCGTCCCGTGGCCGGTCACATGTTCTCCCACTACGACGGCGTGCTCAAGGTCGATGGCGAGGTGGGGAACAAGAAGACCTACGACCCCCGCTCCTACATGAAGAAGGCAGAGCAGTCCATGTCCGAGCGTGTGGTGGAGGCCTGCCAGGATCTGCACTCCGTGGGCACCACCCTCGGCAAGTAGCGGGAGGCCGTCCGGGGGGGCTGATGGCCCTGCGCCCACCCGGCGGGGTGCCTTATGGTGGAGGGCATGGCCAAGCAGAAGATGAGTACCCTCGCCCGGCTGCGCACGGTGGATCAATCCCTGCACAGCCGGACGATCCGGGTGCGCAAGCGAGCCTGGCCCATCGTGCAGTCCGCGATCGCCGCGGGCCTCGCCTTCTGGGTGGCGCACCGCCTTTTCGGCCACCCGGTTCCCTTCTTCGCCCCCATCGCCGCGGTGATCATCCTCGGCCTGGAGGGCGGGGATCGCCTGAAGCGAGCGGTGGAGATGTCCATCGGCTGTGTCGTCGGCGTGGCGCTGGGCGACCTGCTTTTTTATTACCTCGGCCCGGGCGCGTGGCAGATATCGGTGGCCGTGGCGATCTCCCTGTTGCTGGCCTCGTTCATCTCTTCTTCTCCCCTGGTGAACAACCAGGCCGCCATCGGTTCCATCCTGATCGCCACGATCATGCCGCCGGGCACCGTCTCGGTCCTGACCGGCACCGGCAGCACCGGCCGAGTGGTGGACGCGATGATCGGCTCCGCCGTGGGCATCCTCGTGGTGGCCTTCATCCCCAGCGACCCGCTCAACGCGGGGCGACAGGAGATCTCGAACGTCTTGGGCATCGCCTCCTCGGTGCTCCAGGACGTCTCCCAGGCCCTGTGCACGGGTGACCTCGAACTCATGGAGGACACCCTGGCGGCCGTGCGGGGCACCCAGGGCACAATCAACGCCATGCTCGCCGCCGCCAAGACCGGGCGTGAGTCCACGACCCTCTCCCCGCTGATGTGGCGTAACTGGCGGCGGATTCGTACGTTGGAGCGCTTGTTGATCCCCGTGGATAACTCGATCCGTAACGTTCGGGTGCTCGCCCGTCGTGCCCAGGTGCTTATCGAGGATGGTGATGTGGTCTCTCCCGCGCAGGTGCGCATCATCGATGAGCTTTCTGATGTTGCCCTTCAGCTTTCTGAGATGTATGAGCGTGGTGCGGAACTTGATGAGGCGAGGGAGATTCCCGTGTTGGTGAACCAGCTGCGTCGCTTGGGTGGGGGTGTCTCGATGGCGGTGGTGGAAAATCGGGTGCTTTCCGCGCACGTGGTGCTGGCGCAGTCGCGCTCGCTCATCGTGGATTTTCTGCAGATCTGCGGGATGTCGCGGGAATCTGCGTTGGCGGTGTTGGTGCCTACCTCCGCTACCCCGGCGTATCTTCCGGAGGTATGGGAGGAGTAGCGGCGTGATGGTTAACAAAAGGTTCCTTTAATGGGGGATTATTAGTACCTTATAGGGGGGGTGTTCTAGGCACAGGAGAATGATGGTCCTGCATTTCCCTTGACCCACGCATTTGATTTTCCTATAATAGGGTTTTGAATGTTGAGAACCTATCACTTAAGCGAGGAACATGATCCCCTACTTTAAGCACGCCCTTACCGCCAGCACGCTCGTCGCCACGATGGCCGCGGGGTTGTTCGCCGGGGTGGCGCAGGCCCAGCCGAGCGCGTCCGCGATCGATGAGGTGCAGGTGACGACGTCCGCCACCGATGATTACCTGGCCGGACAGTACCAGTTCAAGTACATCAGGCAGAATCAGGGGCAGAAGACGCGACGAGTGGATTGTGGCCCCGCGAGCATCCTCATGGCCCTGCTGGATAACGGAGGGCAGATTCCTGACAGCTATAAGGAGAGGAATCAGGCCGCCGCCATGACCGAGCTGCGCGGCGAGGCCCCGAGTGGTACGTCCGGGGGGCTCCATGACTTCGATATCGTCAGCATTCTGGAGAATCGCGGCGTGTCGGGGACGGTTCTGGACCGGGGCGAGGCGATCAAGGCCATTGATAAGCTGAAGGAGGGTAAAAAGGCCGTAGTGCTGACCCGATCCAACTTAATGCGCGGCCGGGAAGCGGATGGTGCTTTTGGCCACTTCGTGTATGTTTCCGGTTATGATTCTGGCTCCAATACGTTTACGGTGAATGATCCGCAGGATATGGATCAGCAACCTTACCAGGTAACCGAGGATAAGATGCGCACGATCCTCACCAGCCCGGCCAAGGGCAATAGCGAGTGGGTGTATGTGATCTAAGGGCCTGCGCCCGCGCGGCCACGGACAAAAATTACGGCCGCGCGATCTGGAGATCTCGCAGGTGCCGGTAGAACGTCACGCGCTTCACCGGCCGCTTGGCGCTCACGCTGTCCACGGTGACCCGGATGTTTTCGCCCCCGGACTGCACCGCGCGCCCGGTGGCCAGCGTGGCGGGGTCCACCACGCCCACGGGTTGCTCCGCGCCGCGCACCAGCCAGCGGGTGCCGGGGGAGTTCCACAGCCGCTCCACCCCGCGCGGCCCCATGCGGCGGGCCACCAGGGAGCCCAGCCCGGAGCCTTTTCGTGTCGCATCCATCGCCAGTGGCGTGCGCAGCTCCATGGCGGCGATGCCGGGGGCCGTGGTCATGGGCACCAGCCGCGCGCCGTAGTGCCCAAAGAGGGGGCGCGTGTCCTCCCCGTGGAGGAGCAGGCGGTGATCGTCCACGATGATCTCCCCGGTGTATTCCGTATTATCCCAATGCGTCAGGGCGGCGCTGCCCGCCACCGCCAGCCCGGAGTCGGTGCGGATCAGGGGCGCGGGGCGCACCGGGGCCTCCGCGGCAAGCGCAAGGGCGTCAGTAAGCGTGGAGCGCCCGCGCGGCAGGCCCCAGTTGGTGGCGGCGGAGGATTCCCCGGTGGGGACGTAGCCGAACTCCACCCACAGGTAGTCGGCGCGCATGGCGCGGGTGAGCACGGCGGAGAGGGCGGCGTCGGAACCAATGACGATCACCCGCAGCCGTTCCTCGGGGCGCTGGGGCGCGGGTTGCGGCTCGCCCAGGTGGGCGACGTCGGGCTGGGCGGCGATCTCGTCGAGGGAGGGGGTGGGGTCGTGCGGCAGGGCCTGGGTGGCGGCGGTGTCGAGGAGCTTGAGCTCCTGGCGGGTGGGTACCTCGGAGAGCCGGTGCGAGTCCGGGTCTAGGGGGAGGCCGGTGGCGCCGCAGTGCAGGAGAATCGTCCGCATGGGTCTCATCTTAGGAATGACCGACCCCGGTGGGTACAATCTGGGGCTGTTCTGTGCGTCCCGATGGGGCGGAAATCTACCTGTAGCGGAAGTGTGATGCCAGTATGGCTGCGATTGTGATCGTCGGGGCCCAGTGGGGCGATGAAGGCAAGGGCAAGGCCACCGATATTCTGGGCGGCCGCGTGGATTACGTGGTCAAGCCCAACGGCGGTAACAATGCCGGGCACACCGTGGTGGTGGGCGGTGAGAAGTACGAGCTCAAGCTCCTTCCCGCCGGTTTGCTTTCGGAGAACGCTGTGCCGGTGCTGGGCAACGGCGTGGTGATTAACCTCGAAGCCCTGTTCGAGGAGATCGAGGGCCTGGAGGCCCGAGGCGCGGACGCCTCCCGCCTGCGTATTTCCTCCAATGCGCACCTGGTGGCCCCGTATCACCAGGTGCTCGATCGGGTGCAGGAGCGCTTCTTAGGCAAGCGCGCCATCGGCACGACCGGCCGTGGCATCGGACCGACCTATGCGGACAAAGTCTCCCGCGTGGGCATCCGCGTGCAGGACGTGTTCGACGAGTCCATCCTGCGCCAGAAGATCGAATCCGCCCTGGCGGTCAAGAACCAGATCCTGGTGAAGATGTACAACCGCCGCGCGATCGACGCCGAGGAGGTGGTGCAGTACTTCCTGTCCTACGCCGAGCGCCTGCGCCCGATGGTGATCGAGGCCGAGTACGAGCTGAATAAGGCGCTGGACGAGGGCAAGCACGTGCTCATGGAGGGCGGGCAGGCCACCATGCTGGACGTGGACCACGGCACCTATCCCTTTGTCACCTCCTCGAACCCCACGGCCGGTGGGGCCTGTGTGGGTGCGGGCATCGGGCCAACGCGGATCACCTCCAGCCTGGGCATCATCAAGGCTTACACCACCCGCGTGGGCGCGGGACCCTTCCCCACGGAGCTGTTTGATAAGTGGGGCGAGTACCTGCAAACCACCGGCGGCGAGGTGGGCGTGAACACGGGCCGCAAGCGCCGCTGCGGCTGGTACGATTCCGTGATCGCCCGCTACGCCTCCCGCGTCAATGGCTTTACCGACCTCTTCCTTACCAAGCTGGACGTGCTCACGGGCATCGGGGAGATCCCTGTCTGCGTGGCTTACGACGTGGACGGTCAGCGCTGTGATGAGATGCCGCTGACCCAGTCCGAGTTCCACCACGCCGAGCCGATTTTCGAGACGATGCCCGCCTGGGACGAGGACATCTCCGGGTGCCGGACCTTTGCGGATCTGCCGCAGCGCGCCCAGGATTATGTGCGCCGCCTCGAGGAGCTCTCCGGGGCGCGGATCTCCTACATTGGGGTGGGGCCGGGCCGGGATCAGACGATCACGGTGCACGACGTCCTGGCGTAGCGGCACCGGGCCGTACTCGGCGTCGGTGCGGCCAGTGTGGCGGGTGTGGCGGGGGTAAAAATCTGTAAATTAGGGTGAAAATACCGAATTTTTTGGTAGATTCCGGGGCGGAAAGCACACTGCCGTCACGAGAGGCCCCGCCATGATCCTCCGCAGAATCGCTGCCACCATCGCCGCGCTCGGCGTTCTCCCGCTCACCGTCGCCACCGCCCAGGCCCAACCGCTCGCCTGGGGAGCCTGCCCCGTGGGCGCGCTGGCGGACTCCGCCGCCGTGTGTGCCACCTTCGAGGTGCCCAAGGACTACGCCCACCCCGAGGGAGAGAAGATCACCCTCACCATGAGCAAGCTCCCGGCCACGGGTGCGCCCAAGGGGGTTATCGCCGGTAACCCCGGCGGCCCCGGCGGATCCGCCCTGGGCATGTTTCGCGGCGGCGATGATCTGCCGGGCACGATCAAGCTCCCGGCCGCCGTGCGCGAGCACTACGATCTGGTGGCGGTGCAGCCGCGCGGTCTGCCGTGGGCGGAGCCGCTGGATTGCCCGCCGGAGGCGTCTGCGGGCGGCGTCTTTGCCGCCTGCGAGTCCACCAAGCCGGGCTATACCCGCACCGTGACCACCGAGAACACCGCGCGCGACCTGGAGGAGGCCCGCAAGGCGCTGGGTCAAGAGCGGTTGAACTTGTATGGCGTCTCCTATGGCACGGTGCTCATGTCCACCTACGCCACGCTGTTTCCGCAGCGCACCGGGAAGGTGCTGCTGGACTCCTCGATGAATCCCGACGACGTCTGGTTCCAGCTGGGGGCTAGCCGCAGGCAGGTGCGCGCCGAGGCGCTCAATGCCATGTTTGCCTGGATCGCGGAGCGCAACGAGTGGTACGGCCTGGGCGATACGCCGCTGAAGGTGTATCAGGCCTGGACGCGGCGGGTGAACGAGCACGTAGGCTTCTCGGCGGCCCCCATCACCCCGCCGCCGGCCACCGAGGGCGATATTCCCGCCGGAAGCTCCGTGGGCGAGCTGGCGCTGACCGGGGCGAACCTGGTGGCAAGAGGACAGTGGCGGCTGAAGCGGCTCATGGCGCTGCCCGAGCTGGCCCGTCTCTTCGCGGAGGAGGCCGAGGGCGAGCGGCGTGCCGATGCCGACACCTGGCTGCTCATGGTGACCGCGCAGGCCCTCTACAGCCAGAACGCGTGGCCGCGGGTGGCGGAATCCCTGGCGGCCAACGTCATCGTCCCCGATCCGCTGACGGAGAACCTGAACAAGCGCATCGAGGGTTTCTCGCCGCAGCAGCGGGAGGATTTTGCCCGCGAGCGCGTGCAGGTGGATCTGGGAATGGGGTTCGTGGATCGGGCGGTGTTGTGCAACGAGAACCGCACGCCCGCCGATCCCTCCCGCGCCGTGCCCATGATGGTGGAGTCGCTGGCGGGGGATCAGTGGCAGGCCAACGAGGATCTGATCGCCTCCGGCCAGCACTGCCTCGGTTGGCCGGAACCCGACCCGCTGCTGCGGGCCGCCGGCGAGGCCTTAGAGACCAAGCCGCTGTTGGTTGGCTACGACCACGACACCGCCACCACGGCCGCCGGGAACCATGCCATGCAGCGGGCGATGGGCGGCGAGCTTCACGTCCTGCCCGGGTACAGCCACGGGGTGTTGCTTAATGACCCCGATGCCGTGGCTCAACAGGTGACGGCGTACTTCTCCTAGCCCGGGCACGGGCGGCGTGGCTCTTGCCTTTAGAGTCCACAGCCGATCGTCAGCTAGGCTGTAACGCATCGTCGCCAAAAGTAGATAGAGAGCGTGGATGGACTCCGCTATTCGGTACCGAGGCCGCCCTTGGTTCGCGGAGATCCGGCACACGGATGTGTACAGATTGGACGCAAGACATGAAGAAGAATATCGCCGCCCTGCGCGCGGCCGTCGTTGGTGCCGTGGCCGCGCTGGGCATGGGTCTGGCCGCTGTTCCCGCCACCGCGGACCCGATCGTTCCGCTGCCCGCGCTGCCGGAGCTGCCCGGAACCGCCCCGCAGACCACCCCGAATGGCAAGCAGATCGTGACTTTTGGTGATTCCTTTACCGCGCATGCTGGCAAGGGTGGGCCGCGCGGCGTGGAAATGGCGCAGACGCCCTGGGCCGCCAAGTGCGCCACGGATCGGGAGAACTGGCCCAAGATAGCCGGCAACGCCCTGGGCAAGACCGTGGGGGATTGGTCCTGCAACGGGATGAGCGTGGACATGGCGCTGTACCTGGAGATGGCCATTCAGTACGGGGATCTGGGGCCGGATACCGAAGAGGTCGTCATCATGTACGGTGGTCTCGATCCCTTCTACTGGGTGGACGGCGCGGTGCAGTTGGTGAATCCGGGCGCGGTGACCAATGCCTCCGTGTTCCGCCAATTCCTCCTGCGCGTGCAGGATCGCGTGCGCGAGGTGGCCCCGAAGGCCCGCCTGACGCTGGCGAGCTACCCGGAGTACATCTCGGGGGACACCTACTGCCCGGTGAACTTCGGCCCGGTGGTCACCCCGATTCCGGCGCCGGGGGCCACGGCGGTGCAGACGGCCATGCGCGACACGATCCGGGAGACGGCCGCCGGCCTCGGCGCGAACTTCATCGACGTCTATACCCCGTCCGTGGGACACGGCACCTGCAACCCCGACCCCGAGCAGCGGTGGACGGTGGGCTTCCTTGACAGCACCGAGCACACCATGCCCTCCCACCCCTCGAACGCGGGGCAGCGCGCGATGGGCGGGATCATCGCGGAGGGGCTGCGCGGTTAGCGTCCCTCGACATTGCGCCTCGGTTCCGAGGGGCAGGGCGCGCGTTCGCACGATGGCGGCACGCGCCCTCTGCTTTGCTGCGGCCCGGCCGCATCGTTTTCATATCTGACGCATAAGTAACAAAAATCTCACTGGTTACGGTAACGTGTACCGGGATGTGAGCGATACGCCCGGAAGATACGGGTGACAATAAGCGCATTGTCAGGATGGAAAGTACACGCCATGAAGAAAATCTCCTCGATCATCAAGGCCGCGGCGGTGACGGCGGCGTCGGCACTTGCCTTGTCCGTGGCGGCCCCCGTGGCCGGTGCGCTGCCCGGGGCGCCCCTGTCCTCCGGTCAGCCCCAGGGAGCGCAGCTGGTCGCCTTCGGAGACTCCTTTACCGCCCACGCGGGCAAGCTCGGTGGGCGCTATCTCGAACCCGCCCGCGCCCCGTACATCCCTTTCTGCTCCACCGATAAGCAGAATTGGCCCAAGCTGATCGCCGAGCGCACCGGCCGCAGCCTGGCGGACTGGTCGTGCAACGGCACCGGCCGGGTGCCGGTGGCGGACATGGCCTCCTACCTGGAATCGGCCATCGCCAAGGGGGATCTCGGTCCGGCCACGCAGGACGTGGTCATCATGTACGGCGGGATGACCCCCCTGCTGTGGGCGGACGTTCCCGTGGAGGCGGTGACCCCCCACGGCCTGGACTTCACCCCGTACCGCCTGGAGCTGCGCGCTATCAAGGAGCGGATCCGCACCGTGGCCCCGCACGCCCGGGTGACCCTGGCCAGCTATCCCGAGCTGCTTAGCGGAGACTTCTTCTGCCCGGCCAACCAGGGTTCCGCGCAGCTCCCCATGCTGATCCCCGGGGGTAAGGTGCTGCAGGACACCATGCGGGATGAGATCCGGGATACCGCGCGCGGCATCGGTGCGAACTTCATCGACGTCTACCAGGCCTCCCTGGGACACGGCATGTGCAACCCGGATCCGGCACAGCGCTGGACGGTGGGTTTCGTGGATGACGCCAACCACACCATGCCCATGCACCCCTCCGACCAGGGGCAGCGCGCGATGGCCGATATTATCTCCGCCGGGCTGTACGGATAGGAGGACGCCCGGCCGGGCGTGGGGATTCCGTGGCGTCGCCGCGCGCGCCCTATCATGGAGCGCATGGTTTATCCGGAAGTAATCGGAACCCCGCATACCTCCTGCGCCACCAAGGTCATGCTGCTGGGGTCGGGCTATCTTAGCCGCGAGCTCGCCATGGCCTTTCAGCGTTTAGGGGTAGAAGTCCACGCCGTCGATCGCGTGCGCAACGCCCCTGCCCAGCAGGTGGCCCACGTCGCGCACGCCGTGGACGTCACCGACGCCCGGGCGGTGACCGACCTGATCGCGAGCGTGCGCCCGGACTTTATCGTGCCCGAGGTGGAGCGGATCGCGGCCAACGTGCTCACCGCCGTGGAGGCCACCGAGCGGGCCGCCGTGGTGCCCAACGCCAAGGCCGCGGAGCTGGCCCTCAACCGCGAGGGGATACGCAAGCTGGCGGCCGAGGAGCTGGGCCTGCCCACCACGAACTACCAGTTCGTCTCCGAATACACGGAGTTTGAGGTGGCGGTGGGGTCCCTCGGGTATCCCTGCGTAGCCAAGCCGGATCACGGCGGCCCCGGCGCCAAGGATCACCGCATGATCCGCGGCGAGCAGGAGGTAGAACCCGCCTGGCGCTACCTGACGTCCGATTTCCCCGCCGGGGCGCCTCCGGAGGGGCGGCGCATCGTGGTCGAGCGCGTGATCGACTTCGACTACGAGGTCACCCTCGTGGCCGTGCGCTCCATCGACCCCGCCACGGGCAAGCTGGCCACCTGGTTTTGCGAACCCATCGGCTGCACCTACCACAGCGGCGAATACACCGAGGCCTGGCAGCCGGTTCACATGGAGCCCGCCGCGCTGGACAACGCCCGCTCCGTGGCCGCGCGCGTATCGAACGCGCTGGGCGGGCGCGGCGTGTTCAGCGTGAAGATGTTCGTCTCCGGCGAGGACGTGTATTTCTCGGAGGTGCTGCCGCGGCCCCACTGCACGGGTCTAGTCACCCTGTGCTCCCAGCGCTTCTCTCAGTTCGATCTGCACGCCCGCGCGGTGCTGGGCCTGCCCATCGACGTCACCCTTGTTTCCCCCGGCGCGGCCGCCATGATCCTGAGCCCGGAGGAAATGGACTCGCCCCGGTACGCGGGCCTGGATCGGGCGTGCGCGGTACCGGAGGCCACCGTGGAGTTCTTCGGCAAGCAGCGCGCCCGGGCGGGACAGATCGTGGGCGTGGCCCTGGCCACCGGGGAGAATACCGAGGCCGCGCGCGCCGCGGTGCACCGGGCCGCGGGGGAGATCACCGTGAGCGGGCAGCGTTAGTGGCCTAGTCTCAGGGGCATGGATCCTCAGAGCCCTCCCCTCCTCCTGGCCATCACCGCCTGCCCCACCGGCATTGCGCACACATATATGGCCGCGGAAAAGCTGCAGGCCGCGGCCGCCGAGGTCGGCGTGCGCCTCAAGGTGGAAACGCACGGCTCCATCGGCGTGGAAGGCACCTTCAGCGCCGCCGACATCGCCGCGGCCGCCGCGGTGATCATCGCCGCTGATGTCGCGGTCTCCCCGGAGCGCTTTGCGGGTAAGCGCGTGCTCACCACGGGGGTGGAAGAAGCGATCAGGCGCCCGCGGGAGCTTCTGACCGCCGCCCAGGGGGCACCCGTCCTGCCCGGAAGCGTCCCGGCGGGGGAGGAGCCGCCCGCGGCGGGTCCGTCGACGGGGGTGCGGGGGCACCTGCGCGCGTTGTATCAGGCGCTGATGAACGGCGTATCGCACATGATCCCGTTCGTGGTCACCGGAGGGCTGCTGCTGTCCGTGGCGCTCTCGGTGGGTGGGCAGCCCACGGCGGCGGGCTTGGCGATCCCGGAGGGATCTGTCTGGGCCACCATCGAGCAGCTCGGCTCCCTGGCCCTGAGCCTGATGGTGCCGGTACTCTCCGCCTACATTGCCGCTGGGATCGCTCAACGGCCGGGGCTCGCGCCGGGCTTCGTCACGGGTCTGGTGGCGGTCACGGGGTCGCTCTATGGCTCGGAGGCCGGGGCGGGCTTTATCGGCGGCATTATCACCGGCATTCTTTCCGGGTACGTGGCTCTGGGAATCAGGCGTATTCCGGTGAATAAATTTGTGGCGCCTCTGTGGCCTATCATCGTTATTCCCCTTTTCACCACGCTCGCGGTGAGCCTGTTTTTCATCTACGTGATTGGGCATCCCATCGCGGCGCTCTTCGAGGGCCTCATGGGGGTACTCCAGGGCCTCGACGGTGGTTCCGTGGTTCTCCTGGGGGCGGTGCTCGGTGCCATGATCGCCTTCGACATGGGCGGGCCGTTGAATAAGACGGCGTTTCTCTTTGGCGGGGGCCTGATCGCGGCGGGCAATCCCTATCCGATGGGCATGGTGGCCGCGGCGATCTCCGTGCCTCCGCTGGCGGTGGGGGTGGCCACCATGCTGCGCCGCCGGTGGTTTAGCCCGGCGGAGTGCGAGGCGGGCGCGGCCGCCATGCTCATGGGTCTCTTTGGCATCAGCGAGGGGGCCATTCCGCTGGCGGCGGCCCGACCGCTCCAGGTGATTCCCGCCAACGTGGCGGGCGGCGCGGTGGCCGGGGCGCTGGCGGGATGGTGGGCCGTGGCCGATCACGTGATGCACGGTGGGCCGATCGTGGCCGCCCTGGGGGCCATCGAAGGCGTGGGGTGGTTTTTCCTGGCCCTGGCGGCGGGGGTGGCGGTGACCGCGACTGTCATCGTGTGCGCGGTGGGGCTCGGTCGGTCGGGGCGCGCGGGCCTGCTGTCCGAGCGCGCGGTGCTGTTGGACGTTCGGGCCCGCGATCGCGACGACCTGCTGCGGTCACTGATTCATGCCGCCGGGCCCCGCATAGCCCGGCCCGAGGAGGTGCTGCGCGCGGCGCTGGAACGAGAGGAGAAGGGCACCACGGCGGTGGGCGAGGCGGTGGCGATCCCGCACGCGCGCTGCGCCGGGGTGCGCGCGCCGGTGTTGGCGGTGGCGCGGCTGCGCGAGGGCGTGCGGTGGACGGGGCCGGACGAGCAGCCGGTGCGTCTGGTCTTTTTCATCGCGGTGCCGGAGAATGCCGGCAAACAGCACCTGGCGATCCTGGCGAGGATCGCGCGGGCGCTGACCACCCCGGGTTTCCGGGAGCACCTGCTGGAGGCGGGCAGCGAGCGCGAGGTGGTGCAGCGGGTGACGGCGGCATTGCCCCCGGAATAGGGGAGCGGTGCCAGGACCCTTGTGGAGAATGGTGCGCGGACTTAGTGTGAGCGGTGACCCGAAAGATGAAGAGGCGAAAAGAGCGCACATATGAGAATAAGGCGTACAGCATGGGCCCTGGCGGCCTCCCTGGTCTGCGTGCCCGCCGTGGTGGTTGCTCAGGCCGCGGAGGTGGCTCCGGGGGCCGCCATGCAGACCTTCCCGCCGCTAGACGGCGTGCCGCTGGACGAGATTCCGCTGGAGGCGTTCGCCCAGGGTTGTTCCCAGGGGGTGCCGGGAACGGTGACGCTGCCGGACGGTTCCCGCAAGGACGTCATGGTCACCGCGGGGCACTGCCTGTGGGGGCTCGAGGGATCCGGCATGGGGGAGATGGCGCCGGAGGTCTACGCCCCATTGCGCGAGGGCAATCGCCTCATCGCGGTGCGCGATCAGGGCCGACCGGTGCACCCGGCCCTGGATGAGACTGATCCCGAGGAACTCCGCCTCATGTACGACGGCGACGATTGGGCCACCGCGGACATCGTCGAGGGCGTCGGCATGACCCGCCTCGCGGCCTCCGAATCCTCCCTGGGTTTCGACCTGATGCCGCTGGGGGAGCCGGTGGCGCTGACGGGGGTGCGCGACTACCCCGACCTGGACCCCTGGGAGATCTCCTTCGATAACGCCGGACGGCCCATCTGTTCGGAGGGGCAGACCACCGGGCGCACCTGCGGGGTGCAGGTGCTCAGGTCGAGCAACGGGCTGTGGTCCGTGGGATTCATGCTGCCGGGAGATTCCGGCGGGGTGTCCTTCGACCCCCTCACCGGGGAGGCCCTGGGCGTGAACTCCATGAGTGTTTACGGGCTGATCAACCGAGCTCAGCCCCTCGATGTGGCGATAGAAAAGGCCTACGGCATCCCGGACGGACAGGTCAGCGAGCGCTTTGCCCTGCCGGACTCCACCGAGGAGCACGCCCCCATGCGCTCCTACGACGAGGATCAGGCTGTCGTGCAGGAATGGGCCCAGGACGTCGTGGCCGAGGAGCTGCCCACCGAGCAGGAGGCGCGGGAGATCGTGCAGGCCAACGTCGGGGTCGCCGCGGGAGAGATCGGCGCCCTGGCGGAGTCCTCCGTCGCGCAGGTGCGCGAGGATCCCACCAACCTGAGCGCAATTGCCGACGATGCTGCCGACACTGCTGATAGGCTGGCGGCATTGGCCGAAGACACGGTGGGTGCCGTGGTGGGGGCGGGGCTTGGCGCCGCGCTCCGGGAACGCCAGTGATATGTAATGAGAACAAAAAGACCAAGGATAACGTGAATATCATGAGGATTCGTACTTCCGCCGTGGCGCTGTGCGCCGCGGCCCTCGCCGCCCCCGCGCTGGCCCCCACTGCCGGAGCCGCCGAGGTGGCCCCCGGTTCCCCGATGCGCATGGACGAATACAGCGAGATCGCGGCTTCCCTGCCGGAGTCGATGCCCGACGAGTACAAGCGCTCCACCTGCTCCCAGGGGGTGCCCGGCACCGTGACCCTGGCCGACGGCACTCAGAAGGACATCTTGGTGAGCGCCGCGCACTGCGTGTACGGCATCCAGGGCATCAGCGAGGCGGGCGACGCGGTGTACCTGCCCACTCCCGAGGGCGACAAGGTGATCGGCTACGCCGATGCCGGCGGCCCCCTGGTGGCCGAGGAGGAGGGCGCGACCCCGCTGGCGAGCTTCAACCAGGCGTTCAACTCCCCGGACTGGGGCACCGTGGAGCTGGAGCCCGGGGTCAGCGCCACCCGCGTGGTGGATTCCGTGGATGCGCAGGGCCATTCCCACGGGGATCCGGTGGTGCTGACGGGAGTACGCGACTACCCCGACTTGGGCTTCTGGGAGATCTCCGCCGATAACTTTGGCCAGCCGATCTGCAAGGATGGCAACACCAGTGGGCGCTCCTGCGGCGTGCAGCTCTTCCGCACCCAAAATGGCCTGTGGAGCGCGGGCCTGAACTACGACAATGGCGACTCCGGCGGCGTGAACTACGACCCGCAGACCGGCGAGGCCCTGGGCGTATCGTCCATGGCCTTTGGGCCCATCGGCCGCGCTCAGCCCATCGACCGGGCGATCCAGGACGGCTACGGTATCGAGGACGGACAGGTCAACGAGCACTTTGCCCTCCCGGACTCCACCGAGGCCGCCGATGCCACCCGCACCCAGTACGACGACATGCAGGGGGCCATCGCCTGGTACGAGGAGAACCCGGAGCAGGCCCCGGAGATCCCCGATCCCTTCGACATGCTGGCCGAGCAGCTCCAGACCAGCCTGGACGAGGCCTTGGGCGGGTTGTTCTAGGGGCCCGACCTATCGGTGCAGCGCGCAGCGTCCCGGCAGGCCCACCCGCCCGCTGGCGCTGACGTCGAGGGAGCTCCACTCACCTAGCTCAATGCGGTGTTCCGTCTCCGTGCTGCTCATCTCGAAAGATTCCACCGTGGGTTCGGCGCCCGCGGCCGGGGTAGCGGTCACCTCGATGCTATCGCCCGGTTGGCCGTGATACACCAGGGTGGCATCCGCCGCGGTCAGCACGGCTGCGTCGCAGGTGCCGTCCTCGTCCACCGCGCCCAGGATCGGATCGTCGGGGGTGCGAATGCCCTCCATGCTCATGGTGGCGCTGGGGGACTCTCCCTCCACGGTGCGCTGCGTGGAGCAGCCGGTGGCGGCGCCCACCAGGAGGAGCGCGCAGGAAAGAAGGATCGGGGGACGTTTCATCCTATGGTCAGCCTTCCGCTGAGTGCCCGGGAAAGGGTGAGTTCATCGACGAACTCCAAGTCCCCGCCCAGGGGCATGCCCGAGGCGAGCTTGGAGATGGTCAGTCCGGGGAAGTCGCGCAGCAGCCGCACCAGGTAGGAGGCGGTGGCCTCCCCCTCGGTATTGGGGTCCGTGGCCAGGATGACCTCGGTGATCTCCGGGGCGGAGTCGTAGAGCGGGTTATCCGGCGTGGAATCCGCCAGCTGGCGATCGGGAAGGGCGCCGCCGATGCGCTGAAGCAGGGTAGAGATGTTGAGCTCGCGCGGGCCGATGTTGGCCAGGGGGTTGAGGGCGCCGCCGAGCACGTGATAGCGCCCGGTGTACTCCCCGGTGCGCTCGATGACCTGAATGTCCTTGGGCTCCTCCACCACGCACACCACGGAACGGTTGCGCCCGGAATCTGCGCAGATGCGGCAGACCTCCGCCGAAGAGATGTTGCAGCAGATGCGGCAAAAAGTGACGCCGTCGCTGACCTCCCCCAGCGCCCGTTGCAGGCGAGCGATGTCCTGGGGGTCGGTGTGCAGGAGGTGAAACGCGATGCGCTGCGCGCTCTTGGGGCCTACGCCCGGCAGGCGCGAGAACTCATCGATGAGGTCTTGGAGAGGTCCTTCAAACACCGCTGCTACGTTACCCGAGCATGCCGCCGAGGCCGCCGCCAAGGCCCTGGGACAGCGGCCCCATCTTCTGCTCGGCCAACTGCCCCACCTTCGCGTGGGCGTCCGCGAAGGCCCCGGCGATGAGGTCCTGAAGGGTGTCCACGTCCTCGGGGTCGACCACCTCGGGGGAGATCTGCACGTCTTTGACCTCCCCGCCGCCGGTCATGGTGATGGTCACCAGGCCGCCGCCGGCGGTGCCGGAAATATCGGTGGCCAGGATCTCCTTCTGGGCACGCTGGAGTTGCAGCTGCATTTCCTGGGCCTGCTGGAGGATGGCCTGCATATCGGGCTGGGTCATGGTATCGCCTTTCGTCGTCGCGGATTATTCCGGCTTCCGAGTCTACCTACCGGGCCTCAGAGGGGTTTGGCCCCCAGTTCCTGGGCGAGGAGCTCCATCACCACGGTCATGGCGTCGCGGCGATCCCGGCTGCCGGGCTCGCTGACGGCGGCGCGCAGCATCTCCTCTTCCTCGGACTCCCCGGGGGCCGCGGGCTGCTCTGGGGCCTCGGGCGGGGGTGCGTCCTCCGGGGGTGCGTACGGATCTGTCGGTTCCGGGGGAAGGGGGACGTCGTCGGTGGACTCGGGGCGACCGCGGGGTGCGGTGGGCACCGTGATCCTTGGCGCGGCGGCCTGGGCCGGGGCGGGCCGGGGCGCGGGAGCCGGGGTGGGCGCGGCCTCGTCGTCGCTATCGCGCCCGCCGAGGGCCGCGGGCTTGCCCCACACGGGGGTCGGTCTGGCGGGTTCCTCCGGCTCCGCGGGGGGTGCGGAGTGCTCCCGGGGGCTCGCTTGCTCCGTGGGGTTCCACGGCTTTGGCGGCGCCGGTGCGGCAGCGAAGCCGTGCGCGGCGGGATCGGTGCCCACCACGCACTGCACCTTCAGGGGGTGCCCGGCCACCTGAGCCACCGCCTCTGCGATGTCCTTGTTGTTGCGTTCCGCGTTGATCCTTGCGGCCAGGGCGCCCGTGTTATGTCCGAGCAGCAGGGTGTCCTCCCGGATTCCCAGCACGGCGGCCTCGGTGAGCATGATCTGAGCGACCCGGTTGCGCGCGCCGATGTCCTCGCGCAGTCGAGCCCATTCGCCCCGGATCTTGTCGAGGGCGGAGGCGGGGGGAGCCCCGGGGGCGCTTTTCTCGGGGTTCTGGTGCTCCGGTGGTGCGGAAGGAGGCTCCGGGTTGGTCTGTTGCCGGGAGGCGTCGGCGGGGGGAGGGGCCTGCCGGGCGGAGCGCTGGGAGGGCCGCTCGTAGACGCGCCTGCCGGAGCCGGAGGGCTGAGGCGAGGGAGAGGCGGCCGCCTGCGCCGCCGCCTTGGCGGCGTGCTGGGGGGAGGCCGCCAGGGGAGCGGGGGGCTGCTCGGCGGGAAGCAACAGGTGTGCCGCCAGGATCTCCAGGAGCAGGCGCGGGGATGTAGCGCCGCGCAGATCGGCGATGCGGCTGTTGACCTGGTCCGCCAGGCGCGTGATGTGTGCCCCGCTAAAGCGTGCGGCCTGGGCGCGTAGCGCCTCGGCACGGTCGGCGGGCGCCTCCACGAGGCCCATCTCCAGGGCCTCTGGCACGGCCTCGAGAACCATGAGATCGCGCAGCCGGTCGAGCAGGTCGGAGACGAACCGGCGCGGCTCGATGCCGGTCTCGATCACCTCGTCGATGGTCTGGAAGAGCCGGGGCTTATCGCCGTCGGCGAGGGCCTCCACGGTGGCGTCGAGCAGCGAGAGGTCGGTGACGCCGAGCAGCGGCAGGGCCTCCTGGTAGGTGAGCCCGTGCGGCCCGGCGCCGGCGAGCAGCTGATCCAGGATGGACAGGGAATCGCGGGGGCTGCCCCCGCCCGCGCGGATCACCAGGGGGTACACGGAGTCCTCCACGGTCATGCCCTCGGCCTCCACCGTGCGGGCGAGCAGGCCCTTCATCGCCTGGGGCGTGAGCAGGCGGAAGGGGTAGTGGTGAGTGCGCGAGCGGATGGTGCCGATGACCTTGTCCGGTTCCGTGGTGGCGAAGATGAAGATCAGGTGTTCCGGGGGTTCCTCCACGATCTTGAGCAGGGCGTTCGACCCCGCGTTGGAGATCATGTGTGCCTCGTCGATGATGAATACCCGGTAGCGGGAGTCCGCCGGGGCGTAGTAGGCGCGATCGCGCAGCTCGCGCATGTCCTCCACGCCGTTGTGGCTGGCGGCGTCGAGCTCCGTGACGTCGAGGTTGCCCGGCCCGCCGGGGGCCAGCGAGCGGCAGGATGCGCATTCGCCGCACGGGGTGGAGGTGGGGCCGTGCACGCAGTTGAGCGAACGCGCCAGGATGCGCGCGGACGAGGTCTTACCGCAGCCGCGGGGCCCGGAGAAGAGGTAGGCGTGATTGATCCGCCCCGAATCGAGCGCGGCGGATAACGGCCTGGTGACCTGTTCCTGGCCCACGACCTCGGCAAAGGAGGCGGGGCGATACTTCCGGTAAAGCGACACGCCCCACAGCCTACCTGCGTCCTATCGCCGCCAGTTATGCACCGGGATCTGCTCGGCCTGGACCTCGCTGAGGAAGCGGCTCATGCCCTCGCGCATCACGCGCTCGCGCTCCTCGTTGGTGAGCATGATGAGCTGGAGCATGACGGTCAGGCGCCCGGCCCCGGGGGTCACGCCCTCCCCGTGGACGTCGCCCGCCGCCTCGGTGAACTGCGGCACCGGCCCGCCCCACATGAAGGGCGGAACGAGGAGGCCGTGGAGAATGGTGATCCCGGAGTCGAAGCCGAACTGATCCTCCAGGATCCCGGAGCGGTGCGCGAGATCCGGGAGCATGGTGCCCGGTTCGGCGGGCAGCACGGAGGCGTTCTTGCGCAGCACGTCCACGGCCGTGCCCAGCACGCGCACGGCGGGGACGGCGGAACCGTCGATGACCGTGAAGAGCTCGCTGCGCACGTCGGTGGGGGTGCCCTCGCCTTCCACCTGGAGGCCGGTGTCCACGCGCGCGAAGTTGGTGGTGCAGGCGATGGCCTGGCCGCTAAACTCCGCGATCCCAATGTGCACGCCGCCGGCGGGGTGAACGCTCAACTCGGCGGGCATGAAATCATTGAGCCAGTACTCCGTCTCGGATCTATTCACTGTCCCGTCGTGCTCCTTCCTCTGCCGCTGCGTTCCTGCCCGCTACGCACCCAACTTCTCCACGGCGGCGAGCAGCACACAGGTGGCCACGCCGTCCATCGCCTCCGCTACTTCCTCCACCGGAGGCAGGGACGGGGCCAGGCGAATGTTGCGGTCGTGGGGATCCCGATGCAGCGGGAACGACGACCCCGCGCCGGTGAGCGCGATGCCCGCCTCGCGCGCCAATTCCACCACGCGCGCGGCGGTGCCGTCGAGCACGTCCAGCGAGATGAAGTAGCCGCCCTGCGGCGATGTCCATCGCGCTACATCATACGTGCCCAGCCGCTCCTGAAGAATCCCCAGCACGCGGTCGAACTTCGGGGCCAGCGACGCCGCGTGCTTGCGCATGAGGGCGCGCACCCCCTCGGCGTCGCGGAAGAACAGGGCGTGCGCCAGCTGGTTGACCTTGTTCGGCCCGATGCCCCGCACCCCGGTGAGGGAGGTGTACCAGTCCAGGTTTTCCGGGGAGGAGGCAAAAAAGCTCACGCCGGCGCCCGCGTGCGTGATCTTGGAGGTGGAGGACATCCACCAGAAGCGATCCGGGTGCCCGGCCTGCTCGGCGAACTCCAGGACGTTGTGGATCTCGGGGAAGTCCTCGGTCAGCGTGTGCACCGCGTAGGCGTTGTCCCAGACGATGCGGAAATCGGGGGCCGCGGTGTCCATCTCCGCTAGGGCGCGGGTCGTGTCCTCGGAGAACGTCACGCCGGTGGGGTTGCCAAAGACCGGCACCGTCCACATGCCCTTGACCTGGGGATCCTGCACCAGCGTGCGGATCGCTTCCATGTCGGGGCCGTCGTCGAGCATGGGCACGGGGATCATCTCGAAGCCGAACGTCTCCGTGATGGTGAAGTGGCGGTCGTAGCCGGGCACGGGGCAGATCCACTTGACCGTCTCCTCCTGCGACCAGGGGCGCGGGGAGTCCGGCGTGCCCCAGGTGTAGGCGAAGCTGATGAGGTCGAACATGATGTTCAGGCTGGAGGCATCGCCGGCGATGAGGAGCTGGGGATCGACGCCCAGCAGGTCGCCCCAGATCCGGCGGATGTCGGCCACACCGCGCAGGTTGCCATAGTTGCGCACGTCGGCCCCGGTGGAATCGAGGCACGCATCCCCGGGAAGGGAGAGGAGTTCGCGGGAGAAATCCAGTTGCTCGGCGGAAGGCTTGCCTCGGGTGAGGTCAAGCTGAAGGCCCTTGGCCTGGAGTTCGTGGTACTGCTTGCGCACCTGGGCTGCAAGATCCGCGCGCTGTTCGGGGCTCAGATCAAGAAGAGACAACGGGGGTTTCCTTCCGGTGGGATCAAAAAGGCACAATAATGTAGCCCTATCCTACCTGCTGCCGGAGTGGCCGTGCAGGGCGCGGAAGCCATGCCGCCAAAGGAACCCCAAAAAATTAAGGGGACCTCGCGCACCCGCGAGAGCTCGCTGACCCTTGCTGCATTCCTGCCCTGGGGGAGTTCACAAGATACACGCCGCACGAGATCCGGGTTCCGATTGTATCCCATGATTCGGCGGGGGCCAAGGCGCGCGGGCGGCTTTGGCTGCGCGGGCGGCGTGGGCAGGAGATTTGCTCCCGGCGCGGGGCGGGTGTACTGTTATTGCGGTACGCGGCAGTGATGCCGAGTGTGCGCTGGAGGATTCGACTAGCGGCCTATGTCACACGCCTGGAACGCGTGCGGGGTTCACGCCCCTCGTGGGTTCAAATCCCACATCCTCCGCCGGAAACCCCCTGGCTTTTTCTAGGTCAGGGGGTATTTTGTTGTCCGCCGCCGGCGCGACGGGCCGCGAGCGGCGCTACCGCGCTTCCGCCACCGGCTGCACGCCCGTGGGGAAGCAGCCGAGCGGGGACTGATTGCTGTCGGCCACGATGTCCAGGCACTTGGAGGTGAGCACCTCGGGGGATAGCGATCCCGCCAGGGCCTGGTTGGCGCGGGCCTCGGCCTCGTTGGTCGCCTTCTTCTGCTCCGCGATGCGCGTGCGCGCGATTTCGGATTGCAGCTCGTCGATCCTGGCCTGGGTGGACTGGTCGAAGTTGATGATGGGAATGGTCACGGAGTGCACCTCGATTTGCCCATTGACCTTGGCGCGCATCTTGTCCAGGGTCTGCTGGGACAGGGCCGCGAGGGTGTCGCTGTTGGCATCGACGTTGCCGGGCGAGAGGGGATCGTATCCGCTCATGACCTCGTTGAGGGCGGCGCGGAAATTGCGATCCACCAGGTTGGACTGGATGCCCTCGAAGGTGCGGTAATCCATGAAGAGTTCCTCGGCGCGATCCACCTTGAGCTGCCATTGGAGGGAGGCGTCCACGGTGGCCTTGGCATCGTTGCCCAGGCGCACCTCGATGTTGCCCAGGGTGTCCTCGCCGCCGTCGCGGTAGATGTCGTTTTGCTTCGCGCCGTCGAGCTTGGTCACGGACTCCCACGGTGCCTTGAGGTGCAGCCCGTTGCCCAGGGAGCCGGTGGGCTTGCCGAAGGCCGTGGTGATGCCGACGGTGCGCGGCTGCACCACGGTCACGCACGACAGGGCCAGGACGATAACGCCGATGGCGGTGGTCGCCCCGCCGATGATTCGCCGGGTGCGGGGGGCGAGGGTGTTTTTCGATTCTTCCGATCCGGATGGCGGTGTGGTGGGACGGACAAGAAGAGTGAGTATCCCGAGGGTTATAAGGATGATAGAGATTATGAATAAGGCCATGACAACGCTCCTGCCTGCATGGTTGGTGGTGTACGCGGCTGGTCACTCATCCACCCCCAAGGGGGTGCCCCCGCGAGAGCAACTACCATGAACTATACCATAAGTTACCCCTTAGCGGGGGTGGTTGCGTCGTTGGGTGCGTACCTTGCAGTCACCGCAGGCGCTTCCTGGGGAATAATTCCCCGGGAAGCGGGCGGGCCTACCCCCGTTCCGCTACCTGCTGGCGCACCTCGGGCAGCTGGTACCACAGGTTGCGCCCCGGGCAATCCTCGGGCAGCTCGGTGACGTCCTGCCAATCCCGGTGTCCGCTGATGGTCGGCCGCGTGACGTCCACGGAGGAAACGGTATTGACGTAGTGCACCTGGCCGAGCGGATCGAAGCCGCGCGCCCGACATAGCGCGCCGAGCACCGTGACCAGGGAGGAGTGGGCCGCCGTGGTGGGGTGATACCGGTCGAAGTCCCCGATGACGCACACCCCGATGTTGCCGGTATTGGCGTGGAGCACGTGCCCGGCGGTGACCAGCCCGCCGTCCGGGGAGAACACCGCCCGGCCCGGCGTTCCGGTGGTGCGTCCCTGGTAGACGGTGCCCTCGGGGTCGATGAGCAGGTGATAGCCGATGTCGCCCCAGCCGCGACCGCCGTTATCCGAGGAGGCGTGGAAGCGATAAATCGCGCGCACGGCCGCTGGCCAGTTGCGCCGATACTCCGGTTCCTGCCCGCTGGGGATGTGCGTGTGGTGCACCGTGACGCACACGGGCGTGCCCTCCTCCGGCTCCCAGGTCATGAGGCTTTCGTCGGCGCCCCATTGCTCGCGGGAGACCACGCGAAGATCCTCGGTCACCGTGGCCTCGGGGTCCCCCAGGTGCGCGGCCTGCGCCGGGGTGAGCGGGATCTGGGGGATCGTCGGGTGCAGGTGCGTGCTGACCTCGGGCGGAGCCTCGATCGCGGTCGTTGCCTCGGGCACCGCGATCAGCTCGGAGCACAGGGGAAAGTCCCCGTCCCGGCCGTGGGGCGAGGGAGCGATCAGGCGGGAGACGGTGGCGTCGGGGGTGTGAAACCGCACGGTGACGGGCCGGGCGTGGGGGTCGAGGGTGGAGCCGGGGAAGCGAAGACTCATCAGCTCCCCGCTCATGCGGCTGGCCCGCGCGGTCAGGGGGAGGCGCGTGGCGGCGAGAAGGATACCAGCGGCGAGCGTCGCGCGGCTGAATTGCCTGCGGCTGAGCGTGTTTTTCATGGGCAAAAACCTACGCCCGCGCCCGTGCCTGGGGTGTGGTGCGGGAAACGAAAAGGGTGTGAGGCGCAAGATCACAGGGGAATTGAACGCCGTTCAATGGGGCGGCTATGCTCGGCCGTGATCCCTTTCGCGTCTCAAAGGAGCACCCCGTGTCCATCCTCGCCACCGCCCGATCCAAAGCCCTCGACGATGGAGAGGGCCTGAGCGAGGCGGAAATTCTCGAGATCCTGCGGCTTGACGACGCCGCCATCCCCGACCTGCTGGAACTGGCGCACGAAACCCGGCTGCGCTGGTGCGGGGAGGAGGTGGAGATCGAGGGCATCGTCTCGCTCAAGACCGGCGGCTGCCCCGAGGACTGTCACTTCTGCTCCCAGTCCGGCCTCTTCGAATCCCCGGTGCGCGCGGCCTGGCTCGACATAGAAAAGCTGGTGGAATCCGCCAAGCATACGGCCAAGACTGGAGCCACGGAGTTTTGCATCGTCGCCGCCGTCAAGGGGCCGGACGAGCGGCTCATGCGGCAACTCGAAGGCGCGGTGGTGGCCATTCAAGCGGAGGTGGACATCCAGGTGGCGGCCTCCGTGGGGACGCTCACCGAGGAGCAGGTGCGCCGCCTGGCTCGGGCCGGGGTGCATCGCTACAATCACAACCTGGAGACCGCGCGGAGCTTCTTTCCCGCGGTGGTGACCACCCACACCTGGGAGGAGCGGCGCGCCACGCTCGACCTGGTGCGCAAGGCGGGCATGGAGGTGTGCTCCGGGGGAATCCTGGGCATGGGGGAGACGCTGGCGCAGCGCGCGGAGTTCGCGGTGCAGCTGGCGCAGGTAGAACCGGCCGAGGTGCCCATGAACTTCCTCGATCCCCGCCCCGGCACCCCCTTTGCGGACTACCCCGTCATGGACTCCCGCGATGCCCTGCGCGCCGTGGGCGCCTTCCGCCTCGCCATGCCGCACACCACCCTGCGCTTTGCCGGGGGTCGGGAACTCACCCTGGGGCCGCGCGGGGCGGAGCGGGGCCTGCTGGGCGGGATGAACGCCATGATCGTGGGCAATTACCTCACCACCCTGGGGCGTCCGATGGAGGAGGACCTGGACATGATGGACAGGATTCAGCTGCCCATCAAGGCGCTGAACTCGGCGGTATAGCGGTGCCCGCGGACGAACTCGTCGCGGCGGTGCTGACCGGCGCGCCGCCGATCTTCGACCCCCACACGGGTGCGAGGGGAGGCGCGAAGGAACGCTCGCCGGGAGCGCGGGCCGGCTACGAGCCGCCGCGCTACTGCCAGATATGCGGCCGACGCATGGTGGTTCAGGTCTTTCCCCAGGGGTGGGCGGCGCGCTGCTCCCGCCACGGGGAGCTGGATTCCGCCTGGCTGGAGCGCTGAGCCGAAGGCCTGCTAGCCCTGCGGTCCTGCGTGGCGCACCATCTCCTCCCACTCCACGATCTTCTTGCGCTCGCGCCCCTCGGCCTCGCCTAGGGCGCGCTCGGCCTCGTCGAGCCGGTGCCAGCCCTCCCAGGTGGTCACGGCGATGCCCTTGTTTTCCAGGAACTCCAGGGCCGCCTCGGGGGTGGCGCGCTCGGCGTCGGGGGCGGCGAGGCGACCCGCGGCGTAGTCGGCAAGGAGCATCTCGATGGTCTCCTTGGCGTCGGACTTGGTGTTGCCGATCAACCCCACGGGGCCGCGCTTGATCCACCCGGTGGCGTAGAGGCCGGGCACCACGGTGCCCTCGGGGGCGTCAAGCACATGGCCGCCGTCGTTGGGGATCACGGCGGCGGCGTCGTCGAAGGGCACGCCCGTGACCTCGTCGGAGCGGTAGCCCACCGCGCGGTAGACGGCCTGAACCGGCCAGGTGGTGTACTTCCCGGTGCCGCGCACCCCGCCGTTGCCGTCCAGCTCGGTGCGCTCGGTCTTGATGGCGGCCACGTGGCCGTCCTCCCCGATGATCTCCACGGGGGACTCGAAGAAGTGGATGTAGAGCTTGTGCGGCGCGCCCTTGGGATCGCGCATGGCGTACTGCTCCAGGGTCTGGCACACCAGGTCGGTGGACTTGGAGGCGCGCCGGGCCTCCTCGGAGGCGGCGTCGTAATCGATGTCCTCCGGGTTCACGATGACCTCGATGGTGGGGGAATGATCGAGCTCCTTGAGCTCCATGGGGGTGAACTTCGCCTGGGCGGGGCCGCGCCGACCAAAGATGTGCACCTCCCGGGCGGCGTTGGCGGACAGCCCCTCGAAGACGTTGTCCGGGATCTCGGTGACGTGGAGCTCCTCGCCGGTCTTGGCCAGCACGCGGGCGATGTCGAGGCCCACGTTGCCCACGCCCACCACGGCCACGGAGGAGGCGGTGAGGTTCCAGTCGCGGGTAAAGTCCGGGTTGCCGTCGTAAAAGCCCACGAACTGCCCGGCGCCGTAGGACTCGGGTAGGTCGGAGCCGGGAATGGGAAGGTCGCGGTCGCCGGTGGCGCCGGTGGAAAACACCACGGCGTCGTACAACTCTCGCAGCTCTGCGACCGTGACGTCCTTGCCCACCTCGATGTTGCCCAGCAGGCGGATCTCCGGCTTATCCAGCACGTTGTGCAGAGACTTCACGATGCCCTTGATGCGCGGATGATCGGGTGCCACGCCGTAGCGGATGAGGCCAAAGGGGGCGGGCATCCGCTCGTAAAGATCGATCTGTACGTCCTGATCGGACTTCACCAGAAGATCGGAGGCGTAAATGCCGGCGGGACCGGCACCGACGACGGCAACGCGAAGCGGACGGGACATGATGGGGGTATTCCTTATCTCTCTTGGCGGCAGAAAGCTAACAGGGGACAGTGTACTGAGCGGTGCGGTCGCCGGGAAGGATCCCGCGTTCGGGGGCGGCGGTGGGCGGAGAAATTACTGCCTCGTTTTCTCCTATAGGGCGTGGCAAGGCGGTAAAATCGGGCAAGTCATAGCTGTTTGTGCGCGGGTGAAAATAATCCGCTCCGCCGGAAAGGTTATCCATGACGCATTCCCGTTCCTTCCTATTGACCACCATCAACCGCACCTTCGAGGGGGTGGAGCCGCGCACCTGGGCCGCCGAGCGGGGATTGCGCCATTGCGCCATCGCGGGGGAGGGCCACCCCACGGTGGCCGGCGTTCTGGCCGCCGGGCCCCTCGACGCCCTCGAGGAGCGGGAGGCCGCGCTGCTGCGGGGAACGGGGAACTACCTCTTCGACGCGCAGGCGGCCGCGGCCCTCGGGGTGCCCGTCGTGGCGCTGATCGACGCCCCCGGTGCCCACATCGACCTCGCCGTGGGGCAAATGAAGCACGCCGGCGCGGTGGTAGCCGCCGCCCTCACCGACGCCGAGTTCTCCCGGTTGGAGGAGGTCACCGAGCGGGCGCAGCCCGTGATGTCCGCCGAGGTCTTTGAGTCCTGGCTGCTGGACAAGGCCGCGGCGGCCAAGGCACACATCGTCCTGCCCGAAGGCGAGGACGATCGCATCCTGCGCGCCGCGCACGCGCTCGTGGCCCGCGAAGTGGTGGATCTGACCATCCTGGGCGACCCCGGGACGATCGCCGCGCGCGCCGCGGAGCTGGGGTTGGATCTCTCCGGGGTCGCCGTCGTGGATCACCGCAACGACCCGCGCGCGGAGGACTTTGCCCGGCAGTTCGCGCAGCTGCGCAAGACCAAGGGGGTGACGCTGGAGCAGGCGCGCGAGACCATGCGGGATATTTCCTACTTCGCCACGATGATGGTGCACACCGGCCAGGCCGACGGCATGGTCTCCGGGGCGGCGCACACCACCGCCCACACCATCAAGCCCGCTTTCCAGATCATCAAGACGGCCCCGGGGGCCTCCGTGGTGTCCTCCATCTTCCTCATGGTCATGCCGGGGCGGCTGTGGGCCTTCGGCGACTGCGCGGTCAATCCCAACCCCACCGCCGAGCAGCTCGGAGAGATCGCCGTGGTCTCGGCCGCCACGGCGGCGCAGTTTGGCATCGACCCCCGCGTGGCGGTGCTCTCCTATTCCACAGGTACCTCCGGCAGCGGCCCGGACGTGGAGCGTGCGGCGGCCGCCACCGAGCGCGCCCGCGCGGCCGCCCCGGACCTCAAGGTGGACGGCCCGCTGCAATTCGATGCCGCCGTGGACGCCGCCGTGGCGGCGAAGAAGATGCCGGACTCCCCGGTGGCCGGGCGGGCCAACGTCTTGGTCTTCCCCGACCTTGAGGCCGGCAACATCGCCTACAAGACGGTCCAGCGCACCGCGGGCGCCCTGGCGGTGGGGCCGATCCTGCAGGGCCTGAACAAACCCATCAACGACCTTTCCCGCGGCGCCACCGTGGCGGACATCGTGAATACGGTGGCGATCACCGCGATCCAGGCAGGAGGAAAATAATGTCCTTTGCGCTTGTGCTCAACTCCGGTTCCTCCTCCATCAAGTTTCAGCTGGTGGATCCCGCCAACGGCGCCACCGAGGCTCCCTTCGTCAGCGGCCTGGTGGAACAGATCGGGGAGCCCTCCGGGAAGATCATCCTCAAGCACGGGGGAAACAAACACGAGGTGGAAGAAGAGGTACCCGATCACTCCACCGGCCTCAAGCGCGTGTTTGCCCTCATGGAGGAGCACGGCTGCGGTCCGCGGCAGGTGGACGTGGTGGCCGTGGGGCACCGCGTAGTGCACGGCGGCATCCTCTTTTCCGCCCCCGAGCTGATCACCGACGAGATCGTGGGAATGATCCGCGACCTCATCCCCCTGGCCCCGCTGCACAATCCCGCCAACGTAGACGGCATCGAGGTGGCCCGCGCCCTGCTTCCCGATATCCCCCACGTGGCGGTGTTCGACACCGGCTTCTTCCACACTCTTCCGCCTGCCGCCGCGCTCTACGCCATCAACAAGGACGTGGCCCTGGAGAACGGGGTGCGCCGTTACGGCTTCCACGGCACCAGCCACGAATACGTCTCCCAGCAGGTTCCGGGGCTGCTGGGGTTGCCCGCCCAGGCCGTCAATCAGATCACCCTCCACCTGGGCAACGGCGCCTCAGCCGCCGCGATCCGGGGCGGCCGGGCGATGGATACCTCGATGGGCCTGACCCCTTTGGCGGGCCTGGCGATGGGAACCCGCTCGGGTGACATCGACCCCGGCATCGTGTTCCACCTGCACCGCCAGGCGGGCATGAGCATTGACGAGATCGATCAGTTGCTCAACAAGCAGTCCGGGGTCAAGGGCCTTGCCGGGGTCAACGACTTCCGCGCCCTGCGCCAGATGATCGAGGCCGAGGACCAGGACGCCTGGCTGGCCTACAACATCTATATCCATCAGCTGCGCCGGTACATCGGCTCCTACATGATCGCCCTGGGCAGGGTCAATGCGATCACCTTCACCGCCGGGGTGGGGGAAAACGACGCCGCCGTGCGCGCCGACGCCCTGGCCGGGCTGGAGACCTACGGGATCAAGATCGACCCGGAGCGCAACGCCGTGCCCGCCGAGGGCGCGCGCGAGATCTCTGCGGAGGACTCCGCCATCAAGGTCTTTGTGGTGCCCACCAACGAGGAGTTGGCCATCGCCCGGTACGCCGTGAGCTTCGCCTAGGCTGCGGCGTCGATAGCCAAAAGAGGGTAGCCGGTGGGGCGCGAGAGGCGTTATCCTGGGCGGGCACACGATCCCCCACCCAGGAGTCCCGCAGTGGCAGAGTTCGCCTACACCCCGCAAGCCTCCCCCCACCTGGCCGCCCCCGGCATGGGCACCATGCACTCGGACGCCCAATCCTCCGACGCCACCCCGCTGCCCGGCCCCGGCGCGCGCCCGTGGCGGGTGGACACCGTGGACCTCGGCGGGGCCTGCCCCACCGTGCTGTGCGGCGGCGATGGTCTCATCCAGGTGCTGGTCACCCAGCGCATCGGCTCCGGGTTGACCTTCCTGCGTCCCAAGGTGGTGGTGCTCGATCCCGACACCGGGGCGGTGCTGGGGGAGCTGGAGATCGCCAAGGGCGCGCTGCTGGGCGGGGTGTACGCCTTCGTGGACTCCGCCGATCGTATGGTGCTGGTGGACGGCACCAACACCCTGTTGCGCATCGCCCACGATCCCACCGGCACCCGCCTCTGGGTGGAAGAACGCCTGGATCTGGGGCGCTTTCTTAGCCGGCGCGAGGGCGACCAGGTGGTGGGCCTGGTGCCCGACTGGCAGGGCCGCGTGTGGGTGGCCTCCGCCCGGGGGCAGGTGGCGGTGGTAGACGAGTCCGCCCGCACTCTTCATGCGCTTTCCCTGGGGGAGGACGAGCGCATCGACAACTCCATCTCCGCCGCCCCCGAGGGGGTGAGCGTGATTACCTCCCGCGCGATCTACCTGCTGGACGCCGAGCCTGGCCGGTCGCCTCGTGTGCGGTGGCGCAGGGAATACGACGCCGGCTCGGCCCGCAAGCCCGGGCAGCTCTCCTGGGGATCGGGGGCCTCGCCCACGTTCTTCGGCCCGAACGGCAGCGACTACGTGATGCTCAGCGACAACGCCGACGAGCAGGAAAAGATCATCGTGTATCGCACGGATACCGGGGAACGACTGGGCGAGGCCGGGGTATTCCGGCCCGGCGCCTCGGGCACGGAGAACTCCATGATCGGCGTGGGCGCCACGATCATCGGTGCGTGCACCTACGGCTACCCCTACCCGCGCTACCCGGATAACGCCGGGGAATCCGTGCCCAAGGAGGCGCCCTTCGCGCCAGGTATGGAGCGCTGGGACGTCATCGAGGGGGGCCTGGTCAACGTGTGGAAGCGCGACGACCTCTATTCCTCGGCCGTGCCGCGCCTGTCCTGCCCGGACGGCCTGGTCTACACCTGCGAGCGTCGCCCCGGGCCGCTGGGCAACGGGGTGCGGATTCGTGCTGTAGCGATCGACGCCGCCACCGGCGAGACCCGCTACGAGCAGCACCTACCCGGCCTGGTGACGTTCTTTGGGGTGGATACCCTTCAGATGGTGGGCACCATCAGCCCCGGCGGGGTGTGGTGGCAGGGAACCATCGGCGGCATTGTTCGGATCGCGGCGGCATGAGGAGGCCACGGATGGATCGGCGTAACTTTCTGAAAATCGGTGCCCTGACCGTGGCGGTGGGGGCGGTGAAGGTGATCCCGGGCGCGGGGTTCGGTGTAGCGACGGCGGCGGAGGGATCCGGCGAGGCGGGGGCGGCCACGGGCGCGCTGCGGCTCGAACTCGCTGCGGAGCCCACCGCCGAGGGCGGGGTGCTCACCCTGTTGCGGCTGCACAACGGCACGGGCGATGCCGTGAGCGAGGGTGCGGAGCTGCATTTCGCCGCGCGCGTCTTAAGCGACGAGGGCCTGGTGGGCGGCCCCGCCACCTGGGAACCCGAGCAGTCCTCCGGCCAGCCGGGCGAGGGCCGCTGGGCGGTGGCGCTCCCGGAGGCGGTGGCGCCGGGTGACAGCGCGGAGGTGCCGCTGCTGTGGACCGGCGGCGGGCCGACGGGCCTGGGCAGCAGCGGGGAGGGTGCGGGCCGGGTACAGGTGTTTGCCAGCCTGGTGCTTGGCGAGGACCCCTACCACGAGGTGCAGTCCCCCGAGGTGCTGGTGGAGGCGTGAGGAGGCTTGCCGCGTAGTCTAGGCGATCTTCCTCGGCCACTCGGTGGTGAGGTATGCCTCCACCGCCTGATTACGGAAGGTGTAGGGCTTGCCCCGATTGATGATGCCACGGACTATGTCAAGCCGCTGCGCCGCCGTTCCTAAATTCGAGGCGGGGCTCACTCCGGCTGTGCGCGCGATGGCGCTCAGGGTGCGTTCCGCGGGGTCGAGCTCTCCCATGATCTCAACGAGTAGCCGCTCCTGCTTGGGGAGCCGATCGAGGATGTTGGCCACGTGGGATTCCGCCTCGTCGTGGACGGTCCGCCACCCCGCCAGCACGTCCTCGCGCGTGATGGTATCGGTGCTTCCAGCATGCCACGCGGAATCGCCGGCGAGCTGGAAGAAGAAAGGCTCCCCTTGCTCAGGTCGATGATCGCGTCGCGGGCATCCTGATCCATGTACACGTGTTTCACACCGCTCTCCCCGTCGCCTACCTCCCATCCCTGGTTGACGAGGGGAGCAAGTGCTTGTTCCACTCCGCGGTAGTGATCGAGCCGAGCAGCGTTGATGTGAACCGGCGGGTGAAGGGTGCCCCCTTATGGGAGCGCGCCATGCGCTCAAAATCTGGAAGGCTGGAAAGGTACACCGCGATGGGAAGGTATCGAGTGATCTTGCGGTTTCCCGGAGCCGTAATCGTCACCTCCTTGATGAGTGCGTCGCCCAGGGAGATGAGCAGCTGCGAGAGGATCGTCTCGTCGGTGATGTTCTGGATCTCGTCGATGCAGATGAGTACCATCGCGTTTCTCTCGATGGCCACGCGCCCGATTTCTACCAGGAGGTCGGTGAGCGCGACGTAGGCATCCTCGTCCTCGGGGTGAGAGAGGGACACGGAGACACCAAGCGCAGAGATGCTGCGTACGCGATCGAGCAGCGATGTCAAGCCTTTTTCTGTTCTGGTGGAAAGCCCCGCCTGGTCCGCGATGGCGAGGAGCGCCTTGGCAACCCTCTTCAGGGCGTCTGTCGAGGGAGGACTTTCCCACGCCCGGCTCCCCGAGGATGGTTCGTCCGCGCTCGTAGACGCCAGCGAGGCGGCGTGGGCGCACGATGCGGATCCAATCGTTGATCTCTTGATCGCGTCCGGCCCAGATCTTGGGTACAACGTCCGGGCCCGGGCTAAACGGCGAGTCGGTTGCGCCTCTCATGTTTGTTAAATTTCACAGCGGTGTAGGAGGCGGCTAGAACCACGTCACCGGGCGCACCTGGTTGGCCATGTCCACGAGGTCGTAGCGGTGCCGGGGGAAGGGGGCGTTGCGGGCCTGGCGACGCAAGGCGTCGGCCAGCGCGTAACGCAGGCCGCGCTGGGTAAAGGGGTAATCCAGCAGCGCGTTGGACGAGGCAGCCCTGTCTAGTCCGGCGTCCCGGAGGAACTTCAGGCCGGAGGAGAAGACGGCGGTCTTGATCTGGAGGAAGCGCGGCTCGTTGGTGGGGATCTCCTCCAAGCGGCGGGCGGCGCGGCGGATGCGGGATTCGGTGAGGTCGGCGGAGATGAGCTGGAGGATGCTGGTCAGTTGCGCCATGCGGTGGTGCCGCGAGGCCTGGGGCACCTTGTCGAGGGCCTGAACGGCCAGCTCCAGTTGGTTTTCCGCCATGAGCTGGCGGGCCAGCCCAAAGGCGGAGGAGACGGTGGCGGGATTGGTCATCCACACGAGGCTATAAAGGCGGATGGCGTGGAAGCGCAGCACCAGGGGGTCGTGGGTGAGGTGGGTCCAGTCGCGGTCGATGCGGGTGAAAAAGTCCTTGGCCAGTTCCTCGAAGTTCGGCCCGGAGGTGGTGATGGTGTGCGCGGCGTCCTCCGGCAGGAGGGTTTGCTCCGTGTAACCGAGGTCTTGGAGGATGAGCTCGTCCACGGCGGCCAGGGCGAGCTTGGGGGCGGCCTCGCCGGGAAGGATGCGCAGCACGTTGTAGAAGTGCTGTTGGGCCTGCTGGTAGTCCTCCATGAGCAGGCAGGTGGTGGCGGAATACCACTGGTAGCGCCAGTCGTGCCCCAGCCGGTATTCCAGGGAACCCAGCCAGGAGCGCGCCTGCCCGGTAAAGCCCAGGTCGAGCATGGCGCGCACTACCCCGAAGGGGATCTCCGAGGATTTTTCGTATTCCGGGGTGTTCATGGCCTGGTGCAGGGTTTCCAGGGCCTCCTCCGGCTCGGTATAGGAGAACCCGGAGAGCATGCCGGCGCCCACGTCGTTGCGGTCGACCAGGGGCACGGGCAGGGCCTGCATGACCTCCCCGGAGGTGATGCGCACGGTGCGGTCGATGCCGTCGATGAGCTGATCGGTGCGAAACACCAGGTGCTTGGTGCCAAAGGTGCGGCGTTGGGGGGAAAACAGGGAGTGTTGGGCGGGGAACTGGCGGCCGTCGCGCAGCGCGATGACCTCGCGGAGCACCCCGTAGAGCTGGCTGCGCAGGTCCGCCAGGCTGGCGAAGCGCTCGTCCGGGTTGGGATTGGTGGCGTGCACCAGGAGCCGGTAAAAGCTCAGGTAGCGGCGCAGCAGCGGCTCGTCGGTGGGGGAGGGGATGCCGGGGTCGAGGACGCCGTCGGTGGTGGGCATGGCGATGGTCAGGGCGGCGAGGGTGCGACCCACGGTATAAATGTCGCTGGCAATGCTGGGGCCGCGGGTGGGTACCTCCGGGGCCTGGTAGCCGCGGGTGCCGTAGATGTAGCCGTAGGCCTGGATGCCGGATACCGCGCCGAGGTCGATGAGCTTGACCTGATCCTCGGTGGCGATAATGTTTTCCGGCTTGAGGTCGTTGTACACCACCCCGCGGGAATGGAGGTAGTCCAGGGCGGGGAGGATCTCTAGGATGTAGGCGATGGCGACGTCAATGGGCAGGTTGCCCCCGGGATAGGTGCGCATGCGGTCGCGCAGGCTGGGGCCGCTGACGTATTCCATCACGATGAAGCCACCGGGAACGCGGGGATCGTCGATGAAGTTAAAGATCTTCACGATGCCGGGGTGGGTGATGTCGGCCAGGAACTCCCGCTCGGCCTCGGCGGCGCCCGCGTCGTGGTCCTCCTTTTCCGCCTGCATGCCCTTGAGCACCACCAGGCGCTCGGAGACGTTGCGGTCCTCCGCGAGGTAGATCCACCCCATGCCCCCGTGCGCGATCACCCCCAGTACCTCGTACTGATCCGCCACGATGTCGCCAGCAGCAAGCTGCGGCGGGCTCGCTTTTTCCCCCGAGGGATCGCGCAGCGCCTGCTCTGGGGGAAGAAGATTGATGAAGGGCAGGGTGACCATGCCGTCGGCCACGGTGCGGTCGGTACGCCGCTGCGCGCGGCGGCGGCGAAACGTGCTCAGTGCCTCCCGGCGCGCCCGCTCCGAGGCGTCCACGCGGGCGGTGGCGGCGTCACGCAGCGAACCCATGTCGTCGAGCAGGGCGGCGATGTCTCCCACCTCCTCGGCGTCGGTGTCCTCATCTGCGAAGGGATCGAAGGGCACGGCGGAGGTGGCCGTATCCTCCTCGTCCGCGAAGGGATCGAAGGGCACCGCCTCGGTGGTGGGGCCCTCCTGCGAGGGGGTCGGGGCGGGGGAGTCCGCGGCGTAGAGGGGGGCCTCGTCGTCGCGGGGAACGTCCTCGCGCTTAGTCATGGATCTGCTCCTCGGGGCGGTAGTCCAGGGGCGGCGGGCCGGGGCTGGTGAGGTAGGGGCCGAACCAGCGGTTATACATGTCCCACCAGGTGTCGTCGGCGCGGATGCGTTCCAGGGTGGCGTTGACCTGGCGCACCAGGCCGGGGTTGCCGCCCTCCTCCGGGCGGGCCATTGCCACGCCGTAATCCTCCTGGGAGAGCGCCGGACCCACGATGTGGGTGAACTGATCCTGAGCGGCGATGCCGGAGAGCAGGACGTCATCGGCCAGGATGGCGTCCGTTTGGTGTTGCTGCAGGGCCACCAGGCAGTCGGACCAACTGCGGGTCTTGAGGATGGAAGAATGGGGAGCCTGGGCGCGGGCCTCGATCAGGCCGGTGGAGCCATCGGCCACGCAGACCGTGCGGCCGCTGAGGTCCTCGGCGGATTCGATGTCCGCGTTGGTGCTCACCAGCAGCCGCTTGTGGGTGGACAGGTACGGGGCGGAAAAGGCGATGGTTTCCTGGCGCTGGGCGGTGATGCTCATGGTGCGGATCACCGCGTCCACCGTTCCCCGGTTCAGGGAGTCCAGGCTATCGGCGGATTCCATGAAGCGGAACTCGACCTTGGATGGGTCGCCAAAGATATCGCGGGCGATCTCCCGGGCCAGGTCCACTTCGAAGCCGCGCACGTCGCCATAGCGGGGGTCGCGGTAGCTGATGCGGTACAGGGATTGATCCACGCCCACGATGAGACGCCCGCGCGCCACGATCTCCGGTATGCGCTCCCGAGGCTCGGCGGCATCGGGACGTAACGACCCCTCCGCCTTGTCCGCCACGGGATTCTCCTCCTCGGCGGCGCGGCGGCCGCCGGGGCGCTCCATGATTGCCCCGGCGGGCACCGGCGGGCCGAAGGTCAGCGCCGCGGCGGCCGCCTCCGTGGCCTCGGAGTGCTCCCGGGCCCCGTTGCGCATGGCGCGCTCGGCCAGCGGCGAGGAGCACGACGATAGTCCCAGGGAGAGGGCCGTTAGGAGGGCCAGGGCGGCAGCATGGGATCGGGGCGGGCGGCGGCGCGGCATCATAGGTACTCCTGGAGGCGGGGGCGGATGCCCAGCACCACGGCCACGATGGAGCTCAGCGAGAGCAGCAGCACCGCCATGGACACCAGCGCGGTGGCGGCCAGGCCGTCGCGGATAAAGGAGCGCATGGTGGAGCGCGATTGGGAGATGAGATCGCCCAGGGCATCGTCGAGAGCGGCGAAGGCCCCCGCGGTGGTGGGGGCGTGCTCGCTGTGGCCGGAGGCGTCCGTGGTCAGGCGCAGCGCCTCAGAGAACGCGCCGGAGCGCAGCGCGCGCACCAGATCCTCGTGGGCCTCCTCCCATTGGTCGAGCGCGGTGTGGGCCGCCTCCAGAGACTCCCGGTGCCGACCTTCGGTGTGTGCCTGGGCCCGCTCCACGTCATCGAGGGCGGAGCTCAGCGCCTGGGTGGTGTCCAAAAAAGCGGAGTCCGTGTCCTCAAGGCTCTGGCGGCGCACGAGCGCCAGGGTCTCCGTGGTGCGGGCCTGCTGGGCCAGGATGCGCGAGGCGGTAAGAGAATCCCAGGGCAGGGCCGCCTGCTCGAAGCTGCGATTACCGGCCTGCCAGGTGGCAAAGTTGGAGCCGGACACCCACAGGATCGCCACGCACATCATGGCGGTGGCGGCCAGGAAGCCCTTGTTGAGCCGCCGCCGCGTGATCCGCCACAGCCACCACTGGGCGATCAGGAGGAACACCACGGCGGCGAGGAGTCCGGACAGCGGCACCCATTGCGGCCGCATGGCCTGGTACTGCTGGGTGGAGACGTTGTGGCTGGCGCGGTCGAAGATCGCGGAGGCGTCCCGGAGGATCTCCTCGCGCATGAGGGCCGAGGCCTCCGCCATGTAGGACACGCTCACGGGGTTGCCCTGCCGGTTATTTGTCCGCGAGGTCTCCACCAGCCCGGCATAGACCGGCAGCTGGCGCTGCACCCGGGAGATCAGCTCGGCGGCGGTGACGTCCTCGTCGCCGAACCCGGCGGCCACCTCGGAGGCGGCGTGGGAGGCGCGATCCAGGGCCTGGTAATAGAGGCTGAGAGATTCCTCCGGCATGACCCCGGACTGCACCATGCCGGTGGTGGCCATCGTGTCGGCCAGGGACAGCGAGGTGTAGAGCTGGTGCGCGGCGGAACTGGTGGGCTCGGTGGTATCGAGCATGTGGGTGAGGGATTCCTGCCGGGTGGCGGAGTAGTCGCTCATGGAGTAGCCCGCGGCAAAGAGCGCCATCGCCAGGATGAGGGTGAGGGTAACCATCTTGCCCGGGGTGGTGGAGATGAAGCGCCAGAGCACCCGGAGCCGGTACAAGGGCCCAGAGGAGGCGGAGATCCAGAGGTTCTTCAGGGAATGGCGGGGGGCGTCCTCCTGGTCGTCGACCCGATCCAGCCAGTGATCGTCGGTGTCGTGGGGGAGCTCGGCGGCGTCGAAAAGCGGCCCCTTGCGCCTCCGGGACACCGCGCGATCCCAGGGGCCGCGCAGCCGCTGGCGCAGGTGCCCCTCGGGGGAGTGTCCCTGATCACCAGTCATTTTTTTAGGATAACGCGCCAACCGTCCTTCTGGCTAGCACTAGGCTGGTGAGGCATGAGCGGAGACGGCAATGGCTGGGCGGCGGGCCCCGGCGGCAGCACACTGTGGGGGCGATTCGGCGCCGCGGGGCTGCTGCTCATTGCGCGCCGGGAGGGCACCGTGCTCATGCAGCACCGAGCGCCCTGGACGCACCACGGCGGTACCTGGGCGCTGCCGGGCGGGGCGCGCGACTCGCAGGAGACGGCCACCGACGCTGCCCTGCGCGAGGCCCGCGAGGAGACCACCATCGATGCCGCCCAGATCCGCGTGCTCTCCGAGTATCGCACCGCGGGCCCCTTTCCCGCCGATCCCGCCCGCCCGGAGCTGGCGGGGCGGTGGACCTACACCACCGTGGTGGCCGAGACGGTGACCGGGGCCTCGGTGCCCTACGCGCCCAACGCGGAATCCGTGGAGCTGCGCTGGGTTCGCGTGGAGGAGGTGGCGCGGCTGCCGCTGCTGCCCGCCTTCGCACGGGCGTGGCCGGGCCTGCGGCGCGAAGTTATGGCACGCTTGAGGCGTGATTGAAGCACAGGGATTGACAAAGAAGTACGGCGGCACCCTCGCCGTGGACGACCTCAGCTTCTCCGTGCGTCCGGGCGTTGTCACCGGCTTCCTCGGCCCCAATGGGGCGGGCAAGTCCACCACCATGCGCATGATCGTGGGCCTGGATAGGCCCAGCGCGGGCAGCGCCACCATCGACGGCACCCCGTATGCGCGGCTGCGCGAGCCCTTGCGCCACGTCGGGGTGCTTCTCGACGCCAAGGCGGTGCATCCCCACCGCACGGCGGCACGGCACCTGCAATGGATCGCCGCCGCCAACGGCATCCCGCGCTCCCGGGTGGACGAGGTGTTGGGCGTCGTGGGTCTTGGCGACGTGGCGGGCAAGAAGGCCGGTGGGTTCTCGCTGGGCATGGGCCAGCGGCTGGGCCTGGCGGCCGCGCTGCTGGGTGACCCGCACACGCTGGTGCTCGACGAGCCGGTCAATGGGCTCGATCCCGAGGGGATTCGCTGGGTGCGCACCTTCCTCAAGGCCTTTGCGGCCCAGGGGCGCAGCGTGCTGGTCAGCTCCCACCTGCTCTCCGAGATGGCGCTGACCGCCGATCACCTGGTGGTCATCGGCAAAGGACGGCTCATCGCGGATACCCCCACGGCGGACTTCGTGCGGCACCATTCCGGCGTGACCACCCGGGTGCGCGCGGCCGACCCGGCGAAGCTGGAACTCCTGGCGGGCGCGCTGAGCGCGGTGGGCCACGGTGTGGAGCCGGGCGTGGACGAGGAGCGCCGCCCGGTGCTCCTCGTGACGGGCTTGAGTACCGACGAGGTCGGGCGCGTGGCCTTCGAACAGGGTGTCGCACTGGGCGAGCTGACCCAGCAGCGGGCCTCCTTGGAGGATGCTTTTATGCAGATCACCGGGGAATCTGTGCAGTATCGTACCGGGGGAGGAGAACAGTAATCATGAGTTCGTTCATGCATGCCTATCGGGCGGAATACCTCAAGCTGCGCACCACGGCCTCCCTGTGGTGGAGCAGCCTCATCTTTGTGGTTCTGGGCCTGCTGGTGCCGATAGCGATGGGCACCCGGTGGGCCACGCATCCGGAGGATCTGGAGGCCTACGGCCCGCCCACCCCGGACACGATACTCTCCGGCCTCTTTGTCGCCTGCCTGCCCGTGGTCGTGGTTCAGGCGGCGATGACGGTGAGCACCGAGTATCGCTTTGGCGGCCAGACCGTTACTTTGCTGGCCACCCCGCGCCGGGTCGTGGTGGCGGCCGCGAAGTTGTTGGCCTACGTGGTGCACGTCGTGGTGCTCGCCGCGGTGGTTGTGCTGGTGGCCTATCTCTTGACCGGGGTGCTAGTTCCGGGGATGAGTCCCGCGAGCTTCCTGACCGATCGCGAGGCCCTGGCCTACTTGTGGTCGGTGCCGCTGGGCATGGCGCTGCTCACCGCGTTCACGCAGGGCATCGCCATGCTGGTGCGCAACACCGCGGGGACCGCGGTGCTCGTTTTGGCCTGGATGTGGGTCCTGGAGGAGGCCGTGGGGGTGTTGCCGACGATCGGGGTGCGGGTGGCGGACTACCTTCCCTTCCGGAATCTCCTGGCTTTTGTTACCCAGATGCCCGTGGGAGACGGGGGCGTCATCGGCAGCGGCCTGTACTTTGCCCTCTGGGCGGCGGCGATCTGGGGCCTGGGCGTGGCGCTGTTTCACCGGCGGGACGCCTAAGCGGGGCGGCGTGCCGGCGCCCGCCCCGGGGCATAAGAAAACCCCGCGCCACGAGGCGCGGGGTGGGGTGTACGGGGGTTACCAGAAGCGCTGCACGGCGTAGATATCGTTATCCTCATTCTGCGCCCAGCCCACGCCGATGATGGTGGCCTCGTCGTCGAGAATGTTGGCGCGGTGGCCGGGGGAGTCGATCCACCCCTGGGTGACCGTCTCGGGGGAGGCATGATAGGGATATCGGGAGATATTCTCCGCAGCATTGGTATCGGGATCGTGCTCGAATTTGCCGGTATCGCGCATGGTCTCCGCCCACTCCTGGGATTCTGCGGTCAGGGCGTTGTCGCACCGGAGCGTCGTCAGGCCGTTGCTGGTGCGGTAATTGTTCGTGGCGTTGACCACACGAGCGACGTGTTCGTCGGAGCAGTTATAGGCCTGGGCAGCCTGGGCCGGAAGGATAGTCATGGCGGCGACCAGGGCGGCGGTGGAGAGGGTCTTAGCGGTGGTGCCCAGGGAAAACATCGGTGGAACCTTTCGGATATCGCGTTGTTCTTTTGTTGATTCCCACATTATGAGCGTGGTGGCCGCCGCGCGACTTTCGTTCCTATGGTATGAGATCATAACTATTTCTGAAATAGCTAAAAATTATCCCATGGAGTCCTTGTCGGCCGATGTCGGAGGTATGATCTCCCGGAAAAGTGGCGCGATATGCCGCGAGTGGTGTACATCATACGTCCGCTGACGGGGAAAATGTGGGGAGGTATGTTGCCTGATGTGTGCCCAAAGGTATATTTTAGTGACGTTAGTCATATTTTTAGAACAAGGGAAAACTATACCTTTTTCTTTCATTTCGTCCCTCTTCTATGTCCTGACCTGGAATTTATTGGTGGGACATCTGAAGTGCTACGTCTGAACCTAATGTCTGATGTTTATCGGGGCAGGTGGCAGGGCAGATCGGATGTCTGCCAGGTTCGTGTATAAGCGCGGTCATTGCAGGGCGGAGGTCAGGCGCATGACGTTATCCACGTAGCGGCGCGCGAAACCGCGCCGATTCCAGCGTTCCAGGGTGAGTTCCGTGGAGACGGAATGATAGGCGGCGGTCAGCTCAGTGAGCTGCTCGATAAGGTTGCCGCGCACCACCATGAGCGAGACCTCGTAGTTGAGTCCGAAGCTGCGCATGTCCATGTTCGAGGAGCCGAGCACGGCGATGGGGTCGCCGTCGGCGGCATCGGGATCGGCCAGGAGGAACTTGGTGTGCAGCACGTAGGGGGCGGGAAACTGGTAGATGCGCACGCCCGCCTCGAGGAGAGCCTGGTAATAGCTCGATTGGGCGTGGTGCACCATGAACTGGTCGGCCTCCTCGGAGACCAGCAGTTCCACCCGCACGCCCCGGTAGCAGGCGGTGGTCACGGCGGAGAGCAGGGATTCGTCCGGGATGAAGTACGGGCTGCACAACACCAACCGCTCCTTGGCGTGGTGGACGATGGAGGTGAACATGCGCAGGTTGGGTTCCGTGGTATACCCCGGCCCGGAGGGCACAACCTGCGTCACGTTCGTAGCGGAGGACGGCAGCGCGGATAGCGGCGCCGGGTGGGTGGTGTTGCTCAGCTCCAGATCCTGGCCGGATTCCAGGTACCAATCCACCGCAAAGATCATCTCCAGCGAGTCCACGATGGGCCCCTCCAACTCCACCATCACGTCGATCCACTGGCGGTTCTTCTTGACGTTCTTGGACACCAGATAGGAGCGGTCGATCACGTTCTGGGAACCCATGAAGCCGATCTTGCCGTCTACCACCAGGATCTTGCGGTGATTGCGCAGGTCGGGGCGGCGGAAGCGGCCGTACCAGGGTTGCAGCGGAAGCATGAGCTGCCATTCCACCCCGATGGCATCCAGCCGGCGTCCTAGCCTGCGATAACCGGGGTATTTATAGCTTCCCACCTGGTCAAAGAGCAGGCGCACCTGCACCCCGCGGGCCACCGCGCGCTCCAGGGCACGGAACAAGACGTCCGTGGTGTCATCCCAGGCCACGATGTAGATCTCCGCGTGCACGTGGTGTCGAGCCTCGTCCACGGCGGCGGCCATGCGGCGCAGGGTGTCGTCATAATCCGTGTGCAGGCCGGCGTTGATGGCGGGCACGGCCGGGAAGTTGGTGAGGGTGCGGTTGAGGCGGATGAGCGAGGTGATCTCGGGGGAGAGCGTCAGGCTGGGCGGATAATCGTGGGCGTCCTCCTGGATGTCCTCGATCATCGCGTTGGCCTCCTGCTGAATGCGGTGGCGACGCCGGTTGATGTAGGGGCTGCCCATGAGCAGGAAGAGCGGCAGGCCCACCACGGGCAGCAGGAGGATCACCAGCAGCCAGGCGGTCGAGGAACTGGGGCGGCGCCCCTCCGGGACGTAGCCGACGGCGATGATCTTGATGGTGTAATCCACCAGGAGGCCAATGAATTGCCAGGTATCCAGATTGAGGTTCAGGGAAAACACTCTGCTACCGGGGGCTTTCTACCGCACGCTGTCGAAATCCGGTGTGTCGTCCAGGCGGTAGTTCACCACCACGGGGGCGTGATCGGAGGCCCCCCGGGTGGCGCGCTCCGCCACGTCCACGAACCCGGCCGCGGCCGTCCGCGCCAGGGCCGGGCTGGCCAGCTGGAAGTCGATCCTCATGCCCTCGTTCTTGGCGAAGCGCCCGCCGGTGTAGTCCCAATACGTGTAGCGGGTTTCCTCGGTGAACCGGCGGCTGACCTCCGCCAGCCCCGCCTCCTCCAGGGCCTGGAAGGCGGCCCGCTCCGGCTCCGTGACGTGGGTGCGACCCTCGAAGGCGGCGATGTCCCACACGTCCTCGTCGCGCGGGGCGATGTTGAAGTCGCCCATGAGGAGCAGCCTCGCCGCGGGGTCGGTCTCCAGGTGCGCGGATACCCGATCGCGCAGGGTCCATAGCCAGCGCAGCTTGTAGTCGTAGTGGCGATCCGCGATCTCTCGGCCGTTGGGCACATACAGGCTCCACACCCGCACCCCGCCGCAGGTGGCGCCCACGGCGCGGGCCTCGCGGTCCTGCGCGGCCGCCAGGTCCTTGGCAAAGCCCGGCTGGTGCTCGAAGTGGGTGGCCACGTCGGTGAGACCCACCCGGGAGAGAATGGCCACCCCGTTCCACTGGTGGTACCCCACGTGCGCCACCTGGTAGCCGAGCTCCTCGAAGCGAGAGTAGGGGAACTGATCGTCGGCGCACTTGGTTTCCTGTACCGCGAGGACGTCTACCTCGTGGCGGAGCAGAAAATCCGCCATGCGATCCGCGCGGGTGCGCGCCGAGTTTACGTTCCAGGTGGCTATGCGCATGGCTATGAGGATAGTCGGTGGCGCGCGTAGCGGTGCCGATGATGCTCGACGAATCCTTGCTTGGCGTACAGGCCCACCCCGGCGGCGTTGGATTCGAGTACCTGGAGGTAGGCGGCCTGGGCGCCGTGGGCGTGGCCCCAGGCCAGCATCTCGGTACCCAGCCAGGTGGCCAGGCCGCGGCGTCGATAGGCGGGATCGACCTCCACGGCGGAATAACCCAGCCAGCCCCGACCGTCCTGGGAATGAGTGATCGTGCCGCGGGTGACCGCCACGGTGTCCCCGGCGGCGTTGAGCAGGCGGCCAAAGCCCAGGGTGCCTTCGATGGCGCAGCGTAGGAGGCGTAGGGCCCGCTCCGGCAAGGGGGTACCGCGGAAGTGATACATGGCCAGCCAGGCGTCGTCGGGTTGGGCGTCCACGCGGAAGCGATATCCCGCTACGGGGTTCGGCGCAGGGGCGGCGTCGATCTGCTTGGTCATCACCAGGATCTCGGGCCCCTGCTCCCACTCCGGCCCGGTGCACAGCGCCTGCGCCGGGCGGCCGATGCGCTCGGGGATGTGGACGATCGTGGGTAGCCCATGCGCGGCGTAGAACTCCGCGATCTCCGTCAAGGGTACCGCGCTCAGCCCGGCCGAGGGGCCCAGGGGGGTGGCGGAATTGGAGCGCTCCGTGATGCCGTCTCCGGCGCGCAGCAGCCACTGGCCGTCGCCGCTCCAGCGGTGTTCCAGCCCGGGAAAGGCGGCGGCGGTGGCCTGCTCGATGGCCCGAATGTCGGAGTTGAGCACGCGCCGGGGCGAGAGCTTGCGCACGACCTTGACCTGTTCGGCGGGGATGGTCACCGCCTGGGCGTGGGAGGGCAGCCCGCCCACCTTGTGAGGGCGCACGGTGAGCGGATCGAGGCTTAAGACGTGCCCCACCACGTCGCTGAGGTGCCCCGGCGTCTCCGGGAGCGCGCGGCGTACCACCACGCGATCGCCCACCGCGATGGGTTGGTTGCGGAACCACCTGCTCATGGCGCGGTCGGGCCGTTACTCAGACGGGGCATCGTCGTGCCCAAAGGGGTCTGGGTCCACGCCGGGCATCCAGGTATTGCCCGGCCGGTTCCACTCGTGGGCCTTGATGGCTTTCTTGGCCTGGCGCTTGTAGCGGCCAATCAGGGTGTCGGTGTACACGTAGCCGTCCAGGTGCCCCACCTCGTGTTGCAGGCAGCGGGCGAAAAAGCCAGTGCCCTCCACCTCGACGGGGTGGCCATCGAGGTCCACGCCGGTGACCTTGGCCCAGTGCGCGCGCCCGGTGGGGAAGCCTTCGCCGGGCACGGAGAGGCAGCCCTCGTCGTCGCTGCCGTCGTCGGCGGGCATGGTGGTGGGGACCTCGGAGGTCTCCAGCTCGGGGTTGATCACGTACCCGCGGTGCCAGTGGCCCTCGTCGTCGGGGCAGTGATAGACGAAGAGGCGCAGCGGCAGCCCGATCTGATTGGCGGCCAGGCCCACGCCGTGGGCCACCTCCATCGTCTCGAACATGTCCTCGACGAGGGCTTCCTGATCGCGGTAGGGGGCGGGCACGGGCCGCGTGGGGGTATGCAGCACCGGGTCGCCGTAGATCACAATGGGGCGCACAGTCATGAAATACAGTGTAGGCATGGCCCTGAGCGACTTCGACGCCCGCCTGCTGGATTTTGCACAGCACGCCCCGCGCGCCCTGGGTGCGCGCGAGGAGGCGATCCGCGCCCGACTCGGCATCAGCCCCGTGCGCTACTACCAGCGCCTCAACCTGCTGATCGACGATCCCGAGGCGATGGCCGCGCACCCCGCCCTGGTGCGGCGCCTGGCGGCGCTGCGGGAGCGCCACGGGAAATTGTAATTTTTGGTCTGTAGAGTGGTTGATGTGTCTGATGTGAATAAAGATCGAGAGAGCTACGACCCTTACGACTCCTACGAGGATTCCTACGGCGACGATTCCTCCGCCGCGGGCGCGGCCCACGCCGAGGACGTTCCCGAGGATCACGGGGAGGGCAGCGGCATTCCCCTGCGCGGGCTTGCCATGGTACTCGTGGCCGTGGCGATCCTGTTGGCTATCTGGGGCGTGTGGGCGCTCGTGGGCGGCCAGAAGGACGGCGATTCCGAGTCCGCGTCCTCCGCCCCGGCCACCGCGCCCGTTCAACAACCGGCCGGGCAGCTTCCCGCGGGCCAGGGCCAGCCCGGTCAAATGGGCCAGCAGCCCGCCGTGACCGGCGCACCCCAACAGATCCCGGCCCCGGCGCAGCCCAACGGCGTGGTGGGGGATAGCCCGGCCGCCCCCGCCGCGGAGAACCCCGACGCGCAGGCCCCGGCCGCGCCGAGCGCCCCGGCCCCGGACAACGCCCGGGAGGGTCAGGGCAACCGGGAGAATCCCGGCCAGGATCCGCGCGCCCAGCAGGGCCAGCAAGGCCAGGGCGGGCGCGTCAACGTGCTCAATAACTCCACCGTGCAGGATCTTGCCGCCAACACCTCCCGCCAGCTGGAGGGTCAGGGCAGCCAGATCGGTGAGGTGGGTAACCTGCCCGAGGAGCAGTTCAAGGTAGATCAGACCACCGTGTTTTACCAGCCCAGCGCGCCCGGCAGCAAGGAGCGTGCCGCCCGCCTGGCCGAGCAGCTCGGCGGCGTGGCGCTGCCCTACGACCCGCGCCTGCCCGATACTACGGCGGGGCAGGGTGACCTCACGGTGGTGCTCGCCGGGGCTGTGGCCGCGCCCACCCGGTAGGATTGCGTATCAGTCCACCTCCCCGACCGTGAAATGGAGGCGAGCGAACGCTATGCCTGAGATCGAGTTCGAGCGCTCCCCGCGCCCCACGCTGGGCGTGGAATGGGAGGTGGCCCTCATCGACCCGGCCACCTACGACCTGGCGCACCAGGCCGCCGAGGTCATAGAGATCGTGGAACGCGATCACCCTGAGGTTCACCTCGAACGCGAGTTCCTGCAGAACACCGTGGAACTGGTCACCGGCGTGTGCGAGACCGTGCCGCAGGCCGTGGCCGAACTCGCCCATGGGGCGGCGGCGGTGCACGCCGCCGCCCGGCACCTGGGCCTGCGGGTGTGGTCCTCCGGTTCCCACCCCTTCTCCGACTTCCGCGAGAACCCCGTCTCCGCCAAGGGCTCCTACAACGAGATCATCGAGCGCACGCAGTACTGGGGTTCCCAGATGCTCATCTGGGGCATTCACGTGCACGTGGGCATCAGCCACGAGGACAAGGTCTGGCCGATCATCAACGCGATCATGACCAAGTACCCCCACTTGCTCGCGCTCACCGCCTCCTCCCCCGGCTGGGACGGGGTGGACACCGGCTACGCCTCCAACCGCACCATGCTCTACCAGCAGCTTCCCACCGCCGGCATGCCCTACCAGTTCGGCTCCTGGCGGGAATGGGAGGACTACATGCACGATCAGGGCGTCTCCGGGGTCATCAACCACACTGGCTCCATGCATTTCGACGTCCGTCCCGCGCCCAAGTGGGGCACCATCGAGGTGCGCATCTCCGACGCCACCTCGAACCTCCGGGAGCTCTCCGCCGTGGTGGCGTTGACGCACTGCCTCGTGGTGCACTACGACCGCATGTACGAGTGCGGGGAGGAGCTGCCCACCCTGCAACCCTGGCACGTGGCGGAGAACAAGTGGCGCGCCGCCCGCTACGGGCTCGACGCCCTGGTGATCACCTCCCGGAACACCGACGAGGCCTGGGTGCGCGACGAGCTGCGCGACCTGGTGGCCCAGCTTGTGCCGCTGGCCGAGGAACTGGGCTGCGCCGAAGAACTGGCCCTGGTGGAGGAGATTATCGACCAAGGGGCGGGCTATGCGCGCCAGCGCGCTCTCTACCGGGAGACCGGCTCCTGGGTACCTGCCGTCAAGGCGGCTTGCGACGAGCTCGAAGCGGGGCTATCCCTCGGCTAGCAGGTAGGCGCGATTGCGGCTGGTGGGGGCCGTGGCCCGAATGAGGCCGGAATCCACCAACCTTCGCAAAAGCGGCCGCAGCGAGGCGAGGCTGCGTCCGGTGGCCTCGGCGATATTCCTGCTGGACCTTGGCGTGGTGGTGGAAAGTGCGCTGAGAATATCCTGCTCGGCTTCGCTGAGGCGGTCTCCCGGCGTGGGGATCCGGAAGTGATCGGGGCGTACTTCCGCGAGGAGCCCGCGATCTCGTAGCCCCTGGGGGGCTTGACGGAGATCATCGCTGTCGTGTCCGGTTTGGTTGCGCATATCGTTGATGCTGACGGCACCCAGTTCGCGGGCGAGCACGAGGGCGATGCCGTCCGTGGGCCGGTCATCGTGCCCGAGGAGCCCGCTCAACCACTCGGTCACGCTGGGTTCCATGAGGCCAAAGCGCCGCAGCGTGACCTTGACCTGAGCGATGTCCACCTCGTACTCGGGGACGGGAAGCCCGGCCTCCCGCATGGCGGCAAACATGCGGGGAATGCCCGAACCGTTGCTCTCCGCGAGCACCCCGTCGCTTTCCGCAGGCGTGGGGATTTCCGCTAGGAGCCGCGCCACGATACGGTTCCGGGTTGCCGGAATGCCGTTGAGGAGGTCCTTAGGATTTTTGGCCCCGGGAAAACCGCCGGGGTTGATGATTTCTACGCGATCGGAGTATATATCGACGTGAATCTTTTGCGCCAGCGCCTGTTCGGAATAGTCGCGGTGCATGACGGCATTGGCGATGGCCTCGCGGAGCACGTCCTCGGGGATCTCGAGGAGGTCGCGCCCTTGGGAACCGGAGACGACGCGCCGCACGCGCAGATTATTTTTTATGGCGCGCAGACAATCAAGCAGCATGGCCGGAATGCTGCCGTCGCATACCTTGCGGTCAAGGAATCGAGTGTGGGAGGTATGGCTTTTTGTCTTTCCGGGGTGTACTGCCACGTCGATGAGCAGGGAGGGAAAGAATTCTTGCGGATAGGTGCCAAGGCAGAGCAGCCCGGCCATGGTTAATTCCTCGTTGGAGGTGGTAATTTTCATGTGCCGGAGCCATTGAATCTCCTTGCCGCTGAGCGCTCGGCTGCCGGTTGCCCGGAGGTGCTTTTCCACGGCGGTAAGGAGGTTTGCATCAAGGTCATTGATGGTGGAATCGGGTACGGGATGGGCGTCAATGGTGAGTTGGTCAAAGCGGTGCTGTAGCTGGTAAATCTCCAGCGGGGAGAGTGTTTGGTCGTCCTCAGCCACCCGCTTGAAGCTGCCGTTTTTGATGCCTCTTTCCCGCACGTGGCAGGGGCCGTTTACGCAAAGTGGCTCGATACGCAGAATCACCACTGGGGCCGAGCCTATGCATTCGGTCTGCACCGAATAATTGGGGACGGGCTCGACCTTGGCACCGGTGCTATCGGTGGCATTGAGCCCCTGGTGAATTCTGGCGATGACGTCCTGGGCGTCGAATCCCGGGGCCGGTGTGAAGCCGTTGTCCTCGCTCAACCCCAGAAAGAGGAGTCCACCCTTGGTGTTGGCAAAGGCACTCACGCTCTCCCACAGGGATTTGATCTCGGGATTTTTCTTTCCGAGGTGCCCGGCGAGGGCTTTGACCTCTACCTGGTCATCGTCCTGCCCTTGGGTGCGAAGGCGTTCCAGGTGTTGATGGAAAGCGGTGCTGCTCATGGGCCCTCAGTGAAGATCACTGAGGGCGGCGGGGTTGCGCGCTCCTAGCGCTTCTTCCCCAGCGCGCGATCGGCGGGGGCGTCGTTGCGCGACATTCGTTCCTTGTCCGCGTACAGCCCCTCGCGGCGGGCCACGCGGCCGATGCGCTGGGCGGTCACTGGCGAGGTAAGGAAGGAAAAGACGATGAGCAGGAGCAAAACGCCCATGTCGCCGCGCTCCCCGGGGCTGAGGTGTTCGCTGCCGGCCACGCGGATGATGGCGCCGAGGATGGTGAGCACGAGGCCCGCTGTTTGGGGCTTGGCCACGGCGTGGATGCGCGACATCGTATCGCCAAAGCGCACCAGCCCCACGGAGCCGGCGAGGGAAAGCAGCGCCCCCACCACGATGAACACGAGGGAGACGAGGTCGGTGAGGAATTGAATGCTCATCTTAAGAACCGTCCCTCTTGCGGAAGCGGGCCACGGAGACCGAAGAGATGAATCCCAGCAGGGCGATCACCAGCATGGCGTTAGAGACGGTGGTGTCCAGAGTCCAACAGATGTACAGCGCCAGGGCGCACTGCATCATGGCCACCAGCCCGTCGAGGCCCACCACGCGGTCGAGGGAATTGGGCCCGGCGAGGATACGCCAGCTGGTGAGCAGGAATGAGGCGCAAAAAAGCACCGCGGCCACGGTCAAAAAGACCTGGTAGATGGTGAAATCCACTGCTATCTCCCTTCAAAAATGTCGATCATGCTGCGCTCCAGGGCACGGATCTTGCCCAGCTCCCGCTCGATGTCCTCCGGGGTGGGGGCGTCCACCAGGTGGATCGTCCACATGCGGTTGGCGATGTCGATGTCGGTGATGCAGCCGCCCGGCTGCAGGTTGTAGAGGCCGGTGGCCAGGGTGAGCACCAGCTCGCTGCTGACGCGCATGGGTGCCTGGATGATGGCGGTGGCGGGCAGTGCCCGTGGGCGCAGCGCCAGGGCGGACACCTTGAAGCTGGCGGCAAAGAGCTCCTTGAACCAATGCCCGAGGAATATCAGCAGCGCCCGCCATTCCACCGTGAGCTGGGCGATGGGCAGGCGGGGCAGCGGCAGGATGAGGATGACGCCGAGCCCCACGAGCAGCCCTGCGATGAGGTTGGCCCAGGTGACCTCGCCCATCAACCCGCACCACAGCAGGGTGATCCAGGCCAAGGTGAGGGGGCGCATTCGATTGTGCACGCCTCGATACATTTAGCGTTCCTCCTCGGGGGCGGGGGCGTCGGTGGTGGTCGCGGCCGCCGAGGAGGCCGTGCGGCTTTCATAGCTATCCCGCCCCTCGTCGAGCCGGACGGAGGGATCCAGGGTGCGGTCGGGTTCCGTGGCGGCGTTTCCCAGCACCGCGGAGCGATAGATACTCACGTCCGAGGCGGATTCCGCGGCGCGCTGGGTGACCCCCACCAGCGGCCCGGCGAAGACAGTCAGGCCCAGCGAGGCCACCACCAGCAGGGCGGTGGAACCGACCATGCCCACGGGGATGCGGCCCACGTCGTCGCGTTCGGTCATTTCCACCTCGTCGGTCACGTCCACCAGCAGGGCAGGGCGGGCCATCGCCAGGTGCCCCTCCGGGGCGTCCTTGCGGTCGCGCCAGAAGCCCTTGGACCACACGATGGCCATCACGTACAGGGTGAGCAGGGAGGTGGCCACCGCGCCGCCGATGAGCAGCCAGGCCATGGCGTCGCCGCGCTCCGCGCCGGCCTGCATGAGCATGATCTTGCCGATGAATCCGGAAAACGGCGGGATGCCGCCGAGGTTGATCGCCGGGAGGAAATACAGCACGGCGATCAGGGGGGTGGCGTAGAGCAGCGAGCCGAGGCGGCGGAGGGAAGAGGTCCCCGCCTGGCGCTCGATGAGCCCTACCACCAGGAAGAGGGCGGTCTGGACCAGGATGTGATGCACGGCGTAGAAGATCGCCCCGGACAGGCCATGAGCGGTGCCCAGCGCCAGGCCGAAGATCATGTATCCGATGTGACTGACCAGCGTGAAGGAGAGCAGGCGCTTGATATCGCTTTGGGCCATCGCGCCCAGGATGCCCACGAGCATGGTGGCCAGCGCCACCACAAGCAGCATGGTATTGAGCGAGCCGTCGGTGAAGATCACCGTCTGTGCCCGGATGATGGAGTACACGCCCACCTTGGTGAGCAGGCCCGCGAACACGGCCGTGACCAGGGAGGGCGCCGTGGGGTAGGAGTCCGGCAGCCAGGCGTCGAGGGGGAAGACGGCGGCCTTGATGCCAAAGGCCACCAGCAGCACCGCAAAGATCGCCGCGCGGGTGCCGGAGGGGACGTCGTCCATGCGCATCCCGATCTGGGCCATGTTCAAGGTCCCCACGGCGGCGTACACCATGGCCAGGCCGAAGAGGAAGATCATGGAGGAGACCATGGAGACCATCACGTAGCCGACACCGGCGCGCACGCGGGAGGCCGAGCCACCCAGGGTCAGCAGCACGTAGGAGGCCACCAAAAAGACCTCGAAGCCCACGTAGAGGTTGAACAGATCTCCGGCCAGGAAGGAGATGTTCACGCCCATGGACAGCAAGAGGTAGGTGGGCACAAAGACGGCCACGGGGTCGTCCTCGCCGCCGTCGCGCACGCCCTGGGCGATGGCGTACCACATCACCGCGAAGAGGACGAGTCCGGACACGCTGAGCATGAGCGTGGAGAGTCGATCGGCCACCAACGTGATTCCCACCGGGGAATCCCAGCCGCCGATCTGAAGGGTCTGGGTGCCCTCCTGGTCGATGATCACGAGCATGAGCGCGGCAACGGTGATCGTGCCGAGCAGGGAGAAAAACGCCACGAGGCGCTGAATGTTGACGAAGCGCGCGAGCACCAGGGTCAGCGCCGCGGCCACCGCCGGGGCCAGGATGGGCACCGGGATCAGATAGGGCATATATGAGGCGAGGTGTGTGCCGAGGTCAGTCATCGTCCTCCCCCTTGACCGGAGACTCGAAGGAATGCAGGCCGAAGCTGTCGCCCTCGGAGGTCATCCGCCCGGTGGCGGGATCATCCGAGGCGTCGTGATCGGGGGCCGCCGAGGCCACGGTGGGCCGGGCGACGATGGCGGCGTCCTCGCTGTCGTCCTCGATGACGTCGGCCGCGCGGTAGCGATACTGCCGGTAGGCCAGGGTGAGGATGAAGGCCACCATGGCCATGGAGATCACGATGGCGGTGAGAATCATTGCCTGGGCCAGGGGATCGGCGATCCTTTCCCCGTAGAGATCGGACTCACGGCCCATGATGGGAGGGGAGCCGGCCGGTCCCCCGGCCTGGAGGATCAGCAGGTTGGCTCCGTTGCCGATGAGCATGAGCCCGAGCATCATTTTGGTCATGGCGCGATCGAGCACCAGGTACACCCCGGCGGCGATGAGGGTTCCCGCGGCGATGAGCAAAACGAGGTTAGCGACCATTCTCGGCGTTCTCCTTTCCGGTGGCGGGGGCGGTGGTGGTGGCGCGACGCCGCCGCTGCGCCTCGCGGGCCATCGACCGGGCGCGGTCGCGGGCGCGCTGGCGGCGCGCGGCCTCGTCCAGGTCGATCTGCGCGCCCAGAGAGGTCAGGATGTGCATGGTCAGGCCGATCACGATGAGGTACACCCCGGCGTCGAAGAGCAGGGCGGACGGCAGGTGCGTCTCCCCGATGAGCGGGAGGGTGAGATCCCATACCTGCGTGGTCAGCGGGGGGCGGCCCAGGGCCATGGGCCACAGGGCGGCCAGCGCGGAGAGCAGCAGGCCGGAACCCAGCAGACGCCCGGCGTCGATGGGCAGGGCCGCCTCCAGCTCGGCGCGCCCGCCCGCGAGGTAGCGCAGGCTGAGCGCCAGGGCGGCCACGAGGCCCCCGGCGAAGCCGCCACCGGGCGCGTTGTGCCCGGCGAAGAAGAAGTACATCGAGAGTACGATCATCGAGGGGAAGGCCACGCGCGTGATCACGTCCACCATCAGGGAGCGGTTCTGCGCCTTTTCCGTGTCGCTTTCCGCGGAAAGCCAGCGGCGCCCCACGGTGCTGAGCGTGGGTCGCCGCGAGGCGCGGGAAAAGGAGCGCGTGCCGTAGATGAGGGAGGCGACGCCGGTGGCCGCGATGACCAGCACGGAGATCTCTCCGAGGGTATCCCAGGCGCGGATATCCACCAGCAACACATTGACCGCGTTGGCGCCGTGCCCGATCCGGTAGGCGAGGTCCGGCATGAACTGGGCGATGGGTTCCTCCTGGCGCGCGTTGAGGGCGAAAAGCGTCACGATGGTCACCGAGAGTCCCACCGCGATGGACAGCCACGCACGATTGCGATTGCCCTTGGGCGTGCCGCGCCACTGCGTGCCCGTGGGCATCTTGCGCAGCACCAACATGAACACCACCATCACGATGGTCTCCACTAGCACCTGCGTCAGCGCGAGGTCCGGGGCACCATGCAGGGCAAAGATCATGGCCAGGCCGTAGCCCGTCACCCCCACCATGATGACCCCCGAGAGCCGATTATGCGTGCGCGTGGCCCCGATGGCCATCGCCACGATGATCGTTGCCAGCACCGCCTGCCAAGGGTTGCCCCACAGCTCCATGCGGATGTTGTTGCGTTCCCCGGCGATGAGCGCCGCCAGCGGCAGCAGGGTGAGCACCGCGAAGATGATTCCCAGGTTCACCATCAGGGAACCACGTTGGGTGGAGGCCGTTAGCCGCAGCGAGGCCCGGCGCAGGAACGCCACGATGGCGTCGTACGCCGTGTCGGCGCTGCCCAGGGCGGGCTCCTCTGCCTGAAGGTAACGCAGCAGGTGACGCTGCCAGAACAGCAGCGCGCCGAGAACCACGATCACCGTCGAGAGCAGCAGCGGGATGCCGAAGCCGTGCCACAGCGCCAGGTGTGCCGCGGTCGTACCCGGGTTCGCGGGGAAGGTCGCGTCGAGGTAGGGGGCAAAGAAGCGGCCGATGAGCGGCGGGTGCACGCCCAGGGCGAGGGTCAGCGCGATCAGTACAGTGGGGGCCGCGTACAGCTTGGGACCGATGGCGTGCATGGCCGCCACCGGCTGCGACGTGGCGCCCCCGCTGGGATGCTCCCGCGATTTGGTGGCAAAGGCCCCGTGGAGGAAGAAGCAGCTATAGGCCATGGTCAGGATCGAGCCCAGCACCATGCCCACAAGCATGAGGCGTCCGGGCATGCCCACCAGCAGCTCCTCGTGCAGGATCGCCTCCAGGGCGGCCTCCTTGGCCACGAAGCCGAACAGGGGCGGGATGCCCGCCATCGATGCGGCCGCCAGAGCCGCCAGGACAAAGATGTATGGTTGGACGCGCCCCAGGCCGGAAAGCTCGTCGGTGTTACGGGTGCCGGTGGCGTGGTCGATGGCGCCGACCACCATGAAGAGCGTGGCCTTGAACAGGGAATGCGCGCAGGTCAGCGCCAGTCCCGCCAGCATCGCCTCGCGGGAGCCCACGGAGACCACCGCCATGAGGAAGCCCAGCTGGGATACCGTGCCGTAGGCCAGGATGAGCTTGAGGTCCTTTTGCCGCAGTGCCATCCACCCGGACATCAGCATGGTGAAGATCCCCACCGGGATCAGCACCAGGTGCCAGGTCTGTACCGCGTGCAGATCGGGGGCCAGGCGTGCCACCAGGTAGATGCCGGCCTTGACCATGGCCGCGGAATGCAGGTACGCCGATACCGGCGTGGGGGCGGCCATCGCGCCGGGCAACCAGAAGTGCACGGGGGCGATGGCGGATTTAGAAAGGGCGCCGATGAGGATCAGGATGATGGCCACGGTGATGTGGGGCACCGCGGCGGGGTCGGGTAGGGCGGCGAGGTCGGAGAAGTACCACACCCCGCCGGATTGGCCCAGCACGATGAACCCCACCAGCATGGTCAGGCCGCCCAGGGTGGTCACCATGAGGGCCTGGTTTGCGGCATGACGCGAGGAGGCGCGCTCCCCGTAGTAGCCCACCAGCAGGAAGGAGAGCACCGAGGTGAGCTCCCAGAAGATGTACATCAACAGCACGCTATCGGAGGTGACCAGCCCGAACATGGCCATGGAAAAGGCCACCATCTGCGCGCCGAAGAGCGAAAGCCGGCGGGGGTTGGAATCAAAATAGCCCCAGCAGTACAGCAGCACCAGGGCCCCCACGCCCAGGATGATCAGGCTGAAGATCCCGGCCAGGCCGTCCAGGCGGAACACGATATTCATGTTCAAGCTGGAGAGCCAGCCGGTGTGTGAGACGATGGCCTCGCCCCGGCCTAACGGGCCCGAGAGAAACTGCCGCAGCACCCAGGCAAACCCGGCTAGGGGAGCGAGCGCAAGCAGCCCGAAGGCGGGGCGTCCCAAGGATCTGATGAGTACGGGGGCGAGCACCGCGGCGGCGGTGAGGGCACCCAAAAGGATCAACACGTGGTGGTCGCTCTCCTTATGTCAATGGAGCGGTCAGGACAATCGAGCGGCCTCCCTCACGCCCTGACGGCACCGCTCGCGCAAGCGCAGCCCCGATCCGCGTCGGTCCCCTCGAATAACGAACGCGGGCGTGGTCACCACGGTTCGGCGTCCGGAGGCGTCTATGGGTGTGGCCAGTAAGAAAGAGTGTACCTATAAATGCGCCTTGGCGGTAGCGTGCGGTGTGCGCACCTCGTCTTGACGGGCCGCCACTGTCATTGTGGTGCCGAGGCATGGGCTGCGGGAATATCGTGGGAGGGTGTCGAAGGCCCTCGGGGAGCACGCGGAGGATAGACCATTAGCCTCGATGGCGGGTCGCCGCCGTCGAATATCGTTCCCCCGCGTGCCGTTCGTGCCGCAGTGCGCCCTATCCGTGCAGCCTGGCCGCCGCGCAACTGAAGGCCTGGGCGAGGGAAAGGTGCGGCGTGGCTCCCAGACCCATCGCCCAGGCGGTGCGGGGACCGTGGTGGGCCAGGACGAAGGTGGCCGTGGCCTCGAAGAGGGAATGCTGGTGGAAGCGTAGGATCTCCACCGGGTAGCCCTCCCGGGCGAGGAAGGAGGAGCAGGCGTCGGCCGGGCCGGAGGCGGCGAGGCGGTGCCGGGAGCGCCGCGGGGGTTGGGTTGTGGAGCGCCGGGTGGCGCCGAGGATGTAGCGGAAGTCCCGGTAGGTGTGCGGTTCCTCGTCGAGGATGGCGATGCTCAGCTCCGGCTCGGGGCTGTAGGTGGCGCGAAAGAGGTTCCAGCTCATGCCCGCTGCCTCCTCGCGCAGGCCGCGCGGCAGCGGGCGGAGCCGGTAGCGCCGCTGGAAGGGGTCGTCGAGACGGGTGGGGGAGAGGAGGGAAGAGACGGTGTGCATCGGGGATCGGTCCTATCCGTGCGGGATGTCGATGGGGGTGGACCGACTCTCTTCGGTGTGCGGGTGGATTAACGACTACTTCCCCAGGCGCGGGGGTCAGTCCCTATCCCGCACTGGGGTACGTAGCCTTGGCTACTCGCTGAAGAGAAATGGCGATGCGAAGCATGTGTGGCAGCCTACATTACGTCGCGGAGGTTGGCAAGGTTACTGTCCGTAGCGCAGGAGGAAGAGCGCCTCGGCGATGGCCACGCGCTCGATTTCCGTGGGGTCGACGGATTCGTCGGCGGAGTGGATGAGGCAGTGCGGTTCCTCCACCCCAAAGAGCGCGATCTCCGCGTTCGGGTGCGCCTCGTGGAGCTTGGTGGTCAGCGGGATGGAGCCGCCGGAGCCCAGGGTGGCGGAGCGTTCGGTGCCGTAGGCCTCCGCCAGGCATGCCCGCAGCAGGCTCAGGACCGGGGCCTGGACGTCGGTGGCGAAGCCGTCGTTGACGTCCTCGATATCCACCTCGATGTGCGCCCCCCAGGGCACGTGGTGGCGTAGGTGCGCGGCCACCGCGTCGGCCGTATCGGCGGCGGAGACGCCGGCGGGCACGCGCAGGTTGATCTTAGCCTGGGCCATCGGGGCCACGGCGTTGACGGCCCTGTCCACCGGGGTGGAGGTCAGGCCCGTGATGCTCACGGCGGGGCGAGCCCAGAGGAAGTCGGCCAGGGCATCCTCGTTGCCGCCGGTTAGGCGCACGCCGTCGAGCACCCCGGCGTCGCGGCGGAAGTCCTCGGGGTCGTAGTGCTCCCCGGGCCATCGCGCGGAGGTGTCCACGCCCTCGATGACGGTGCGGCCCTCCACGTCACGCAGCGAATCGAGGGCGCGGATCAGGGCAAAGACCGCGTCGGGGGCGGCCCCGCCGAAGAGGCCGGAATGGACGGGGGCTTCGAGGGTGCGCACGGTGACGGTGAGTTGGGCGCCGCCGCGCAGGGAGGTGGTCAGCGTGGGCGTGCCCACGGCGGCGTTGCCGGTATCGGCGATCATGATGGCGTCGGCGGCAAAGAGCTCGGGCCGCTGCTCGATCAGGGCGTCGAGGCCCTCGCCGCCCTTTTCCTCGGAGCCCTCCACCACCACGGTGAGGCCCACCCCGGTGCCCCCGGCGGCGGCCACCGCGCGCAGGGCGGCCAGGTGCATGACGAGGTTGCCCTTGCAGTCCGCCGCGCCGCGCCCGTACCAGCGGCCACCGCGCTCGGTCAGCGTGCAGGGGTCGCTGGTCCAGGCGTCCGGGTCCCCGGCGGGAACCACGTCGTGGTGGCAGTAGAGCAGCACCGTGGGCTGCCCCGCGTCGGGCGCGCGGGTGCCGATGAGCGCGGTGGAGCCGTCGGTGGTGTCGATGGCCTCGACCGCCAGGCCGGCCTCGGTGAGGGCCTCTTCCACCCACCGTGCGGCCCCGGCGGCGTGGTCGGCCAGGGCGGGATCGCCGTGGACGGAGTGATAGGAAACGATCTCGCTGAGCTGCTTGAAGATAGTATCGCGGTCACCCAAGACCGCCTCGCGGACTGCCTGTGCGTCAATCATGGCCTCCAGCCTAACGTCCTTGCACTCGCGGGGGCAGACTGCTAAAACGGGATCTAGCACTTCGCGGCAGCGAGTGCCAGAAAAGGAAGAGCGCATCCCGGGTGAGGGTGGCATGCACTCACCACCCGTGCCGTCGCGGGCGCCCGCCGCGGTGCGCCGACGAGAGTGTCGTCGCTATGAAAGTTTTAAAGGAGTACGTCACATGTCCAAGATCATCGCCTTCGATGAGGAGGCCCGCCGCGGCCTGGAGAAGGGCCTGAACACGCTTGCCGACGCCGTGAAGGTCACCCTCGGCCCTAAGGGCCGCAACGTGGTGCTGGAGAAGTCCTGGGGCGCGCCGACGATCACCAACGACGGCGTCTCCATCGCTCGGGAGATCGAGCTGGAGGACCCTTACGAGAAGATCGGCGCCGAGCTGGTCAAGGAAGTAGCCAAGAAGACCGATGACGTGGCGGGCGACGGCACCACCACCGCCACCGTCTTGGCGCAGGCTCTGGTCAAGGAGGGCCTGCGCAACGTGGCCGCGGGTTCGAATCCGATGGGCATTAAGCGCGGCATCGAAAAGGCCGTGGGGGCGGTCACGGAGAAGCTGCTTGCCGGCGCCAAGGAGGTGGAGACCGAGGAGCAGATTGCCGCTACCGCCGGCATCTCCGCCGCCGACCCGGAGATCGGCAAGCAGATCGCCAAGGCCATGTACGCCGTGGGTAACGGCCAGGTGAACAAGGACTCCGTGATTACCGTGGAGGAGTCCAATACCTTCGGCGTGGACCTGGAGGTCACCGAGGGCATGCGCTTCGATAAGGGCTACATCTCCGGCTACTTTGCCACCGACATGGAGCGCCAGGAGGCCGTGCTGGAGGATCCCTACATCCTGCTCGTCTCCTCCAAGATCTCCAACATCAAGGATCTGCTCCCGCTGCTGGAGAAGGTCATGCAGTCCGGCAAGCCGCTGCTGATCGTGGCCGAGGACGTCGAGGGCGAGGCCCTGTCCACCCTCGTGGTCAACAAGATCCGCGGCACGTTTAAGTCCGTGGCGGTGAAGGCGCCGGGCTTCGGCGACCGCCGCAAGGCCCAGCTCCAGGACATCGCCATCCTCACCGGCGGCCAGGTCATCTCCGAGGAGGTGGGCCTCTCCCTGGAGATCGCCGACCTGCCGCTGCTGGGTACCGCGCGCAAGGTCGTGGTGACTAAGGACGAGACCACCATTGTGCAGGGTGCCGGCTCCTCCGAGCAGATCGAGGGCCGCGTCAAGCAGATTCGCGCCGAGATCGAGAACTCCGATTCTGACTACGACCGCGAGAAGCTGCAGGAGCGCCTGGCCAAGCTGGCCGGCGGCGTGGCCGTGCTCAAGGTAGGTGCCGCCACGGAGGTGGAGCTCAAGGAGCGTAAGCACCGCATCGAGGATGCCGTGCGCAACGCCAAGGCCGCCGTGGACGAGGGCATCGTGGCCGGCGGTGGCGTGGCGCTGCTCCAGGCCGCGCACGTGCTCGACAGCGACCTGGACCTGACCGGGGACGAGGCCACCGGCGTGAAGATCGTCCGCGAGGCGCTGTCCGCCCCGCTGAAGCAGATCGCCTTCAACGCCGGCCTGGAGCCGGGCGTGGTGGCCGACAAGGTGGCCGGCCTGCCCGCCGGGGAGGGGCTCAACGCCGCCACTGGCGAGTACATCGACCTCATGGCCGCGGGCATCAATGACCCGGTGAAGGTGACCCGTTCCGCCCTGCAGAACGCTGCCTCCATCGCCGCGCTCTTCTTGACCACCGAGGCCGTGGTGGCGGACAAGCCGCAGCCGGCTTCCGCCGCGGCACCGGGTGCCGATGAGATGGCGGGCATGGGCGGTTTCTAAGCCCATCGCCGCATCGTGAGGAGGGGCCGCCGTGGAAGCCACGGCGGCCCCTGTCGCGTCGATAGCGCGGGGTGATCGGGGGTAACGATTCGCCTGAACAGAATGGTCTGGTGCGGCTACCATGGAGTCATGGCTGAGCGTACTGAGGATGACCTGCCCGTCATCGACCTGGCAAAGACCGAAGGCTACGTGGTGGATGATTCCGATGAGGATGATCCGGCCCTGATCCGTCCCGATGGCACCCCCGTGGAGACGTGGCGGGAGAATTACCCCTACGACGAGCGCATGACACGCGAGGATTACGACCATATCAAGCGCTCCCTCCAGATCGAGCTGTTGAAGTGGCAGAACTGGACCAAGGAGACGGGACAGCGCCACATCATCTTGTTCGAGGGGCGCGACGCCGCGGGCAAGGGCGGAACCATCAAGCGCTTTAACGAACACCTGAACCCGCGCGGCGCGCGCACCGTGGCGCTGGAAAAACCCAGCCCGAGGGAGTCCACCTCGTGGTACTTCCAGCGTTATATCCAGCACTTTCCGGCCGCGGGCGAGATCGTGTTCTTCGATCGCTCCTGGTATAACCGCTCCGGCGTGGAGCGCGTGATGGGTTTCTGCACGGAATCGCAGCACGCGGAGTTCCTGCGGGAAGTGCCCATGCTGGAGAACATGCTTCTCGGCTCGGGCATCTCCCTGACTAAGTTTTGGTTCTCGGTGAGCAAGAAGGAGCAGCGCACCCGCTTTGCCATCCGGCAGGTCGATCCGGTGCGGCAGTGGAAGCTCTCCCCGATGGATTTGGCCTCCCTGGACAAGTGGGAGGACTACACCAGGGCCAAGGAGGAGCAGTTTCGCTACACGGATACGGATGAATCTCCCTGGATCACCATTAAGTCCAATGACAAGAAGCGCGCCCGGATCAACGCGATGCGCTACGTGTTGAGCAAGTTCGACTACACGGATAAGGACTACGAGCTGGTGGGGCAGCCGGACCCGAAGATCGTGATGCGGGGGCGCGATCAGATCGGCGATTAGTCCCTCGCGGTGGTGCGCGACAGCGCGGAGTGGGTCTTCCGGGGCGAGGGTTCCGGAAAACCCACTCCTTCTTTTTAGGTAGAGGTAGAACATCCGACGTCGCAGGATCGTCGTTCCTGGTGAAAGATTTAAACAGGAAAAACCCGTATTTTAAAGGTCTAGGAACTGGCAGGTTTCCAAAATGTGATATATATAACATAAATATACCTCTGTCGAGGATTTTGTGGCTACGGGGGGAACTTTCGGCCATGGTTGCGGCATTCTCGGACCCGCCGGGGGCGATTCTCGCCGCCGGACCGGATCGTGGATCCGGGGCAGTCCCCGCGCGACAATCAGGGGATAGGGTAATGCTATCGAAGAAATTAGGTATCACCTAGACTATTAAAGGTTTGGGTGGAGTTCGGGGCGGGAGCTGCTAGTCTAAGCGCCGAACTACTTGGGGATACCTTAAGAAAGGCACAGCATTATGGCTCGTAAGAATGTTGGCAGGAAGACCGTGGCGGTCGGGACCATCATGGCCTCTGCCCTTATTACCTTTTCCGCGCAGACCGCTCACGCGCACGACTGCTCCGACGAGTACGTCGTTAATATCGTGAAGCTGACGAACGAGCAGCGCGTCGCCAAGGGGCTGAGCCCCCTGGAGTGCGACGAGGAGCTGACCCGCCAGTCCCACGAGTGGGCCGAGCACATGCGTCAGACCGGCGAGTTTGAGCACGCCGAGGGCGATTTTGCCGAAAATATCGCCTGGAATAGCCGCAGGGCCAGCGCGGACGCGATCGTGGAGAACTGGGTGAAGTCCCCGGCGCACCGCAACAACATTTTGGATGCTGGTGCCGCCCTGATCGGCGTGGGCTGGAGCTATAGCGAGAAGGTCGGCGCCTACGTGGTGCAGCGCTTCCTCTAGGGGCCATAGACTTTAGCCGAGTATGAGGGGCTTCCTGGGAGAGCCGGGGGCCTCTTTTGTTGTCCTCATAGATGCTCAGGGCGCTTCGCGGCGCACCGCGCGCAGGCACCATACCGCCGCGCAGACCGTGGCCGCCACGATGAGGAGATTGCGCACGGTGGCGACGAGGATGATTCCGCCGTGGGCGGGCGTCGCGAGGAAGGCGCCGAAGAACACCGGATAGACCAGGCTGGTGAGCCCGGCGGCCCCGAGCAGGCACGCGGCGCACCAGCGCAGCGGCCGGGCCGAATCCAGGGCCAGCATGACGGCGAGCAGGGGGCCGACCCACAGCAGATATTGCGGGGAAAAGACCTTGGCGCTGACCATGATGAGCAGGGTGCTCAGCAGCCATAGCGCCCTGGTGGACTCCGGTCGGTGTTCCGCGCTGCGCAGAAAACGCCAGGCGGCGATCGTGACGATGCTCGCCGCGGCCGCCACCATGAGGCCGGTGGAAACGCCGAGTCCGAGGGAAACGCCGGGTCCAAAGACCTCGTAGCTCTGCGAGGGGGCGTAGCGGATGCTCCAGCGCTCGGCATCGCCAAGGCGCAGCCATAAAAAGGGCGTGGCGGCGATCGCCTCGGACTGGAGGCCGCGCTCGTCCTGGTAGGTCAGGGGGGACAGCACCCGCCACCAGCCCTGGGTAAGGGCGCTCGCGGCGGTCACGGCGGCCAGGCCGCCGCCGAACCACGCGAGCCGGATCCAGGTACCCGCGCTGCGCCGATGCCCCACCAGTCCCGCGGCCAGGGCCGCAGGCCACAGCTTCAGGGCGGCGGCCACCGCGAGCAGGCCGGAGGCGCAGCGTTCGGAGCGGCCGAGGAATAGCGCGGCGGCGGCCACGGCCAACCCGGGCAGGAGATCCAAACGCCGCGTGAACAGCGGGGCCAGGGCCACGGCGAAAAGAAGCCAAAACCCCAGGGCCCACCAGGTGCGGCGGCGGGCCAGGAGGAAACAGAAGAGCGCGTCGAGGCCCAGTAACAGCAGCATGAGGCCGATGACAAAGGCCTGCTCATCCCCATCGGCCAGGCGATGGAGCAGGCGCAGCGGCGCGATGGAGGCGTCAGGGTACTCGTTCATCGCCCGCTCGCCGCGGGCCTCGGCCTCCAGACCACGAAAGTAGTAGGAGACGTCGCCGCGGGGCACGGGCTGGTGAACCGCGTAGAACAGAAGCAGGGCGCGGCTGCATAACCAGGCCGATGCGGCCCGAAGAGAAGGGGAGGATAACACGGAGGTGATCTTAACGGATCGCCCCTCGGCCTATTCCTCCTCCGCCGCGATGATGGATTTGGCCAGTTTGCGCAGGTGCTTGAGCTGCTTGGAGGTGGATTCGTCCAGGGCGGCGTCCTCGCCCTGGACGACCAACTCCGCCATGGACGCGCGCGCCTTGCGACCCTTCTTGGTGATCGCCACGATCTGCCTGCGGCGATCCTTGGGGTCGCGCTCGCGGGCGGCCCAGCCGCGCTTTTCCAGGGAATCGACTAGGCGAACCATGTCCGAGGCATCGATCATCAGCAGGGTGGACAGGTACGACTGGCTGGTGGCGTTGCCGGAATCGAGGCAGGTGAGCACCCAATACTCGCGCAGGGTGGCCTGCACCTCCCCCAGGCGGCCTTCCACCTCATCGCGCGTGCGCCGCCGCAACCGCTCTAGCTGAAAGGACGGCGATTGCAACAGCGCCGTGGGAAGGGCGGAGTGATCCGATTTGGAGGGCATAGGTCTATCATACGCAGGCCGGGGCGGCCGGATATGAGGGGATCAGTCCGCCATCGGTAGGCCCCGCTCGCGCCAGGCCTCGGTTCCGCCCTCGACGTTGATCACGCCCTCCCCGCCGCGCGCCTGCTCCAGGTACTCGGCGCACTCGCGGGAGCGCCCGCCGATCTTGCAGATCAGGTACGCCTCGCGCTCGGGGTCGATCTCCCCGATGCGCCCCACGAACTCGGACATGGGGATGTTTACGGCGCCGCGGGCGTGGCCCTGGGCGTACTCATCCGGCTCGCGGACGTCGATAAGCTGGGCGCCCGCGGGCACCCCGGTGACCTCGACGCTGCGCATCCTAGTGCTTCTCCCGCTCGATGGCCTCGGCCAGGATGCGCGCGGCCTCGTCCTTGCCGGCCCACCCGGAGCCGTGGACCTCCTTGCCCGGCTCCAGGTCCTTGTAGTGCACGAAGAAGTGTTCGATCTCGGAGCGGGTAAACTCGGAGACGTCCGCGATATCCTGGATGTGCTCGTAGCGCACGTCGTCGAGCACACAGAGCAGCTTGTCATCGCCGCCGGCCTCGTCCGTCATCTTGAACACGCCGATGGGACGGGCCTTGACGATTACGCCGGGCAGCACGGACTCGGGCAGAAGCACCAGGGCGTCCAGAGGATCGCCGTCCTCGCCCAGGGTGCCGTCGATGAAGCCGTAGTCCGCGGGGTAGGCCATGGGGGTAAACAGGTAGCGATCCAGGTATACCTTGCCCGTCTCGTGATCCACCTCGTACTTATTGCGCGACCCCTTGGGGATTTCTACGGTGACTTCCACGCTCATCACGCTTGCTCCTTTGCTTTCTCTGCGTCCTCATCGTGCGGTGAACTCCCACCATCCTAGCGGGGTGGCTAGGGTGATATACCGATGGTGATGCACGATGACTAAAAAGGCATGGATGGCCACCGCCGCAGCGCTCTCCGTGGCGGTGGTGGCGGTGGCGGGCACCGGGGTGGCCTACCAGGAAAAGTATGCCGATCTCGACCACGCTCCGGCGCTGACGATCGCCCAACCCGCTCCCCTGCTGGAACCCGCCGCAGCCAGCGGCCCGGTGGACAACGCGGCGCTGGCCCGGCGGCTGACCCCCCTGGCCGAGGACAAGGCCCTGGCGGACTTCGGTGTCGAGGTCACCGACACGGTGACCGGCCAGACCGTGATGGAACGCAACGCGACCACGGCCCTGCGCCCCGCCTCCTCCACCAAGGTGCTCACCGCCGCCGCGGCGATAGCGGCCCTGGGCCACGACGATCGCATCGTCACCCCCGTGGTGCGCGGGGAGCGGTCCGGCACCGTGATCATCAAGGCCGCCGGGGACGTGTGGCTTAGCGATGCCCGCCTCGACGATCTCGCCGCACAGATCAAGGCGGCGATGCCCGAGGTCACCGGGGTCTTCATCGACACCTCCGCCTGGTCGGGCGAGACGATCCTGGAGGGCTGGGATCCCCAGGACATCGACGCGGGCTTCGTTGCCCCCCTGGAACCCGCCATGCTCTACGGTGCGCGGATCGGCGCGACGACCGGCGACGCGCCCCGCAGCCATACCCCCGCCCGCGACGTGGCCCAGGGGCTGGCCGCGCGCTTGGGGGCGGACACGGTGGGGGAGGCGGCGGCCCCGGCGGGGGCCGAGGAAGTAGCGCAGACCGCCTCGCCCACCCTGGTGGAACGCATCTCCTCGATGATGCAGGACTCCGATAACGTGATGGCCGAGGCCATCGGCCGGGAGCTCGCCCTCCACCGCGGCGCCACCGCCGATGCCGCCGGGGCCACCCGGGCCACGCTGCGCACCCTGGCCGAACACGGCCTGGACACCGGTGGCGTGGAGATCTTTGATAACTCCGGGCTGTCCGTGCGCAACCGGATCACCCCCGCGCTTTTGGACACGATCCTCTACCAGGCCGCCACCGCCCCGCTGCTGCGCCCCATCCTGGCCGCCCTGCCGGTGGCCGGGGGCACCGGCACGCTCGCGGAGCGCTACGGCGACCTGCCCGGTCGCGGCTGGGTACGGGCCAAGACCGGCACCCTGGACGAGACCTCGGCACTCGCCGGGGTGGTGACCGCCACCAACGGCCGGGTATACACCTTCGCCATGATCTCCAATGGCTCCGAGGTGCCGGCGGCCCGGCGGGCGATGGATGCCCTGGCCTCCGCGATCCGCGAGGGGTGAGTGTGGGATCGATCCCGGAGAACCGATCGATGCGACCGGGCCCGTCCGGCAGCGCGGCGTCCTCGCGCCTCGGGGCGGTGCGGATTCCCCGCGACCCCCCGCATTTCCTGGCCGTGCGCCTGGCCGTGCGTCGACACCTCTCCCGGCACCTCGCGGCGTACGGGCCGCGCGGGACGCAGGGCGGGGGGCCGGAGCGTGCCGAGGCCATTGTGGGCCTTTCCGGGGGCGCGGACTCTACCGCTTTGCTGGCCGCCGCGCTGGTGGAGGGGCTGAGGCTCCACGCCGTGGTGATCGATCACGGTCTCCAGGAAGGCTCGGGCGCGGTGGCGGGGCGCGCGGCGGCCATGGCCGCGCGCATGGGGGCGAGCGCCGCCGTGTACCGCGTGGCGGTCACCGGCCCCGGTGGCACGGAGGCCGCCGCGCGCGCGGCACGCTACGCGGCCTTGAGCCGTGCGGCGGGGGATCGACCGATCCTGGTGGGGCACACCGGGGAGGATCAGGCGGAGACCTATTTGTTAGGTGCGCTGCGCGGCAACCCCGCGGGCATGCCGCCGGTCTCGGGGGCGCTGCATCGCCCCCTGCTGGGGGTGCGCCGCGCCGATACCCAGGCGGCGTGCCGCGAGCTGGGGATCGAGCCATGGCAGGACCCGCACAACGAGGACGCGGCGTTTCGCCGCGTGGCGCTGCGCCGTGAGGTGATCCCCGGGATGGCCACGGCCTTAGGTGTCAACGATCCGGTGATGCCCCTGGCGCAGGCCGCTTCCCGCGCGGCGGAGGACGCGGCGGCCCTGGACCTGTGGGCGCGCCGGGCGGCCACGAAGGACGCGGTGGCGCTGGCGCGGCTGCCGGGCGCGGTGCGCTCGCGCATCCTCGCCCGCATGGTGCGCGAGGCTGGGGGGCGGGTCACGGGGGCCTCCATCCGGGCCCTCGACGCCCTGGTGACGGACTGGAACGGGCAGGGTCCGGTGGCGGTGGGGGCGGGGTTGGTTGTGACACGGGCAGATGGCACACTTACGGTGACAAGGGAGAAAGGGGTGCGCGATGCACGATAAAGAGGATGTCAACGTTCCGGACGGCCCGTATGGTTCCGATGTGGCTTCGGTGGTGATCACGGAGGAGGAACTGCAAAACCGCATCCAGGAGATGGCGGATGCGGTCTCCGAGCGCTACCGCGACGAGGAGGAGGATCTGCTGCTGGTGGGGGTGCTCAAGGGCGCGGTGTTCTTCATGACCGACTTCGCCCGCCGCCTGCGCATTCCGGCGCAGATGGAGTTCATGGCCGTGTCCTCCTACGGCAGCTCCACCACCTCCTCCGGGGTGGTGCGGATCTTGAAGGACCTCGACCGCGATATCAGCGGGCGCAACGTGCTCATCGTGGAGGACATCATCGACTCCGGCCTCACCCTGTCCTGGCTCATCCGCAACCTGAGGCATCGTAACCCCAAGTCCCTGGAGGTCATCACCCTGATGCGCAAGCCGGAGGTGCAGACCGCCCAGGTGGATCTGATGGATGTGGGCTTTGATCTGCCCAATAAGTTCCTCATCGGGTACGGCCTGGATTACGCGGAGCGTTACCGCGACCTCCCCTACGTGGGAATCTTGAACCCCGAGGTCTACGCCCACGAGAAGTAGGGCGGTGCGCCCCGCTCCGGGAACGAAAAGACCCGTCCCGGCGTTGTTCCGCATGAAAGAACCTGCGACGGCGCAGGACAATGAGAAAGGGTTTGGGCCGAGGAACCACAGCGACGACTCCCTCGGCGTGCACACATGAAAAACAAGCGCATCCTCCGATTCGGCGTCATCGCCGCCGTGGTCCTGGTCACTTTTTTTGTCTTCTCCCTGCTCACGGACGATACCCGGGGATATCAGCGGGTGGATACCTCCGTGGCGATGAAGCAGCTCGGCGACAAGAACGTGACCGAGGTGCAGATCGACGACCGCGAACAGCGCCTCCGGCTGAAGCTCAAGGAGGGCATCGAGGTGGACTCCCGGGAGGGAGTCACCGAGATTCTCACGCAGTACCCGGCCCGTACCACCCCGGACGTTTTTGCCGCGGTCAAGGATTCCGGGACCGAGGAGTTCGATACCCGGGTCACCCAGGAGAGCTTCCTGATGTCCATGGTCAGTTTCCTGCTGCCCATGGTGTTGCTCTTCGGCCTACTCATGTTCTTCCTCACCCGGATGCAGTCCGGGGGCATGTTCGGCATCGGGGCCTCCAAGGCCAAGCAGCTGAGCAAGGACATGCCCACCAACACCTTTGCGGACGTGGCCGGGGCGGATGACGCCGTGGAGGAGCTCCAGGAGATCAAGGACTTCCTGGAGGACCCCACCCGCTACTACGAGCTGGGGGCCAAGATCCCGCGCGGTGTGCTGCTCTATGGCCCGCCCGGCACGGGCAAGACGCTGTTGGCCCGCGCCGTGGCCGGAGAGGCCGGTGTGCCGTTTTATTCCATCTCCGGTTCGGACTTCGTGGAGATGTTCGTGGGCGTGGGCGCCTCGCGCGTGCGCGACCTTTTTAAGCAGGCCCGCGAGAGCGCGCCGTGCATCGTGTTCATCGACGAGATCGACGCGGTGGGCCGCCACCGCGGCAGCGGCATGGGCGGCGGGCACGACGAGCGGGAGCAGACCCTCAACCAGCTGCTGGTGGAGATGGATGGCTTCGGCGACCGCGAGGGCGTGATCCTCATGGCCGCCACCAACCGCCCCGACGTCCTCGACCAGGCCCTGCTGCGCCCGGGGCGCTTCGATCGCCAGATCCCCGTGACCAACCCCGACCTCGCCGGGCGCGAGCAGATCCTCAAGGTGCATGCCAAGGGCAAGCCCTTCGCCCCCGATGCCGACCTCACCGCCCTGGCCAAGCGCACCGCGGGCATGTCCGGCGCCGACCTGGCCAATGTGCTCAACGAGGCCGCCCTGCTTACCGCTCGCATTGGCGGCAACGTGATCACCGCCGACGCCCTGGAGGAGGCCACCGACCGGGTGATCGGCGGCCCGCGGCGCTCCACCACGGTGATCTCGGAGAAAGAGAAGAAGGTCACCGCCTATCACGAGGGCGGGCACACCCTGTCCGCTTGGGCGCTCAAGGACATCGAGCGCGTGTACAAGGTGACGATCCTGGCGCGCGGGCGCACCGGCGGCCATGCGATGACCGCCGCCGAGGACGACAAGGGCATGTATAACCGCGACGAGCTCTTCGCCCGGCTGGTCTTTGCCATGGGCGGGCGCTCGGCGGAGGAGCTGGTCTTTGGCGAGCCCACCACCGGGGCCTCCGCGGACATCGAGCAGGCCACCAAGATCGCCCGGGCGATGGTGACGGAATACGGCATGTCGCCCGCCCTGGGCACCGTGAAGTACGGCGCGGAGCAGGGCGACCCCTTCTCCGGGCGTGGCGGCGGAGGCACCCTGGATTACTCCCCCACGGTGGCTGCCACGATCGACGAGCAGGTGCACTACCTGATCGACAAGGCGCACCAGAAGTCCTACGAGATCCTCTCTCGGTACCGCGATGACCTGGATCGGCTCGCGGAGAAGCTCCTGGAAAAGGAGACGCTGCGCCGCCCCGATCTGGAGGCCCTGTTCGAGGGGATCGAGCCGGTGTCCGCGGGCGAGGTATTCCCGGACGAGGCGGCGCGTTTCCCCCGCCAGGAGGGTCGCACCCCGGTCAAGACCCCCACGGAGTTGGCCATCGAACGCGGCGAGGAGCCGCCCAAGCCGTTTAGCCTGCTGGAGGCCAGCCGCGCGGCGCGCGCCAAGCGGCTGGCGGAGCGCAAACAGAAGGGCGCGAGCGCCAGCGGGGACTCGGCCGCCGCGCCGCGGTACGCGGGCACCCCACCGCCGGCGGACTGGGAGGTGCCGGGGTGGCCCCCCAAGCCGGAGTCGGAGGATCGGGCTCAGGGGACCTCGGCGGCCCCACCGGAGGACATGATCGGATTTCGCCTCCCGGAACGCGAGCGCCCGGATCACGAGGACGCCTCCGAGAAGGATCAACGGAAGGACGATGAAGGTGAGCGCTAACAACGCTTTTGATCAGGAACGCGCCGAGGCCGCCGTGCGCGAACTACTATGTGCGGTGGGGGAGGATCCGGACCGCGAGGGGCTGCGCGATACCCCGGCCCGGGTAGCGCGCGCGTACCGGGAAACTTTCGGCGGCCTGCACACCGACCCGGCCGAGGTGCTGGAGAAGGTCTTTCACGAGGATCACCAGGAGCTGGTGCTGGTGCGCGATATCCCCGTGTACTCCACGTGCGAGCACCACCTGCTGCCCTTCCTCGGCAAGGCGCACATCGGATACATCCCCAATAAACGGGGCATGGTAACGGGCCTGTCCAAGCTGGCGCGCTTGGTGGATCTCTACGCGCGTCGCCCCCAGGTGCAGGAGCGGCTGACCTCCCAGGTGGCCGACGCGCTGGTGGATAAGCTCGGGGCGCAGTCGGTGATCGTGGTCATCGAATGCGAGCACCTGTGCATGGCCATGCGCGGCATCCGCAAGCCCGGCGCCGTGACCACCACCTCGGCGGTGCGCGGGGGCTTCCAGGCCTCGGCCGCCTCCCGGGCCGAGGCGCTGAGCCTGATCCGAGGGTAGGGCGGAGCCATGCGCGTAGCCGATCTCACGGTGCCGGGCCGATGCTTGGTGATGGGTATCCTCAACGTCACCGAGGATTCCTTCTCCGACGGCGGCCGCTACCTCGACCTCGATGCCGCGGTGACGCACGCACACCGGTTGGTGGCGGCGGGGGCGGACATGATCGACGTGGGCGGGGAATCCACCCGCCCGGGCGCCACTCGCGTGGACCCGGAGACGGAGCATCGGCGCGTGATCCCGGTGATCCGGGCGCTGGCCGCCGAGGGCATCGCCACCTCCGTGGACACGATGCGCGCGCGCACGGCGGCGGCTGCGGCCGAGGCCGGGGTGAGCATGATCAACGACGTCTCCGGAGCGCTGGCCGATGCGGATATGCCGGCGGTGATGGCGCAGGCGGACGTCCCGGTGTGCCTCATGCACTGGAAGGCCGTGCGTTTTGGCGACGCCGCGGGTCGGGCCCATCACGAGGGCGGCGTGGTGGCCGACGTGCGCGCCACCCTGCACCGCCTGGTGGAGCGCGCCCTGGCCGCCGGGGTGGCTGCCGGGAACATCGTGCTCGACCCGGGCCTGGGCTTCGCAAAGTCCGCCGCGGATAACTGGGCGCTGCTGGGGGCGCTGCCGGAGTTCATCGCCGGGGATTTTCCCCTGCTGGTGGGGGCCTCGCGCAAGCGTTTCCTCACGGAGATCCGGGCGGACCGGGGCCTCAGCGCCACCCCCGTGGACGCGGATCCCGCCACCGCCGCGGTCACCGCGCTGTCCGCCCAGCTCGGGGCGTGGGGCGTGCGGGTGCACGAGGTGGGGGTATCGCGCGATGCCGTGGACGTGGCCGCGCGCTGGCGCGCCGCGGCCGGGCAGGGCGTAGACAAGGAGTAGGAGAGCGCTATGGCGGATAGGATCGAGCTGACGGGACTGGCCTGCTACGGCTACCACGGAGTATTTCCCGAGGAAAGGCGCGAGGGGCAGGACTTCCTGGTAGACGTCACCTGCTGGCTGGACGCCAGGCCGGCCGCGGCGGGCGACGATCTTGCCCTCACCCTCAACTACGCGGAGCTGGCCGAGCTGGCGCACCGGGTGGTCACCGGCCCCCCGCGCGATCTCATCGAGACGGTGGCCGCCGAGATCGCGGATAGCGCGATGGCCCGCTTTGACCTTCTCCACGCCGTGGAGGTCACCGTGCATAAACCCCAGGCCCCCATCCCCCTGGCCTTTGGCGACGTGGCGGCGGTGGCGCGACGCTCCCGCAAGCACGCCTCCGCTCCCGAGCGGGGAGGACGACGATGAGCACGACGCGCGCGGTGCTGTCCATCGGATCGAATATGGAGGATCGCTGGGCGCTGCTGCGCACGGTGACCCGGGAGTTTGACGGACAGATCCTGGCGGCCTCCCCGGTGTATGCCACCCCGCCGTGGGGGGTGGAGGATCAGGGGGAATTCCTCAATGCCGTGCTGATCGTGGAGGTGGCCGAGGAACCCCTGGCGCTGCTGCACCGCTGCCAGGGCCTGGAGGAGGCCGCCGAGCGAGTGCGGCTGCGCCGGTGGGGGCCGCGCACCCTCGACGTCGATGTGGTGCAGGCCCACCGCGACGGCCGGGAGATTCTTTCCGAGGACCCGGTGCTTACCCTGCCGCACCCCTGGGCGCACCGCCGCGCCTTCGTGCTGGTTCCCTGGCTTCGCGCCGACCCGCACGCCCGGGTGCGCGGGCGCGCGGTGACCCACTGGCTAGACGCCCTGCCGGAGGAGGAGGTAGCGCGCATCGTCGCCCTGGGTCCCCTCCTCGACGCGGAACCCGGGGGCGGGCAGCCATGAAAAAGACCTCCGTGGCGCTCCTGGTGGCCGTGGGTGGCTTCGTGGCCGCCCTGGTGGCGATCGCCACCTGGCGCTTCTATGGTTCCCTGCCGCCCATTCCCGTCGCGGTCTCTATCACGCTCTGGGCGATGGCCGTGGTCTGCTTGTATCTGGCGGCCAAGGTGCGTTCCCGGCGCAAGGAAGGGCGCATCGGTATGGACCGCAGCCAGCTCAACCCGGTCATGGCGGCGCAGTTTCTGGTGGTGGGCAAGGCCTCGGCGTGGACGGGCGCGCTCATCGGCGGAGCCTACCTGGGCATGGGCGTTTACGTGGTGCCCCGGGCCGAGGAACTCGCGGCGGCCGGACAGGATGCGCCGGGCGTGGTGGCCTCCGCCCTGGGCGGGGTGGTACTGGCCGCCGCCGGGGTGTTCCTGGAGCGCAGTTGCGAGGTGTCGCCTCCCTCCGGTTCGGAGGGGGTTAGGTAAGTTAGACGGCATGAGTACGCCGCAGTCGGACCGGAACCCCGAGCCCACCTCGCGTCGCGCCGCCCACGGCGCACACACGCGCCGCCACGGTCGTGGCGCGGGCACCGATGGCGGCCAGGTGCTCCTGGTGGTGCTGGTGGTCCTGGCGCTGGCGGCCAGCGTCGTCATGCAGTTCACCGATTCCCACGCGGCCTTAAAATTGGCCCTCCTGGCGGCCTTGTGGGCCTGCGTCATCGGGTTTTTCCTGGTTAGCCGGTATCGGCGCCAGGTGCAGCGCGCCGGCGAACAGTTGGCTTATGAGCAGCGTCTGCACCGCTCCGAGCTGCGCGAGGCCCAGGCGCGGGCGCAGGTCGCCGAGAGCCGGCGCGGTGATGCGGACTCCCGGGGCCTCAGCGAGGAGGAGATCGCGCTGCTCGGTGAGATTCGCGCCGGGATCGACGAGGTGCGCAGCAAGCTTGAGGATCTTCAGGGCCATGCCTTCGAATACGAGCCAGCCGCCCTGCGCGCGCAGGCCTGGCGGCTCCAGGAACTGGAAAACGCGGTGCCCCCCGTGGTGACCGAGAAGACCGGCCACATCGCCGGTGCCCCCTCCGTGGACGCGGTGGCGGGCAGGCTCGGACATACCGACGGCGCGGCGGAGGCGGCGCGCTCCATCTCCCCGGAGCTGGCGCACGTGCTGGACTCCGAGGCCCATGCCTATCGGGGCAGCCGTCGCGCCGCCGCGGCGGAGGTTCCCCGGCCGAATGAGTCCGCGGGTCACCACGAGGCGGCCTCGCCCCTCGAACCGAGCGTGGAGGACACCGCGGAGATCGCGGTCGTGCCGCCGGAGACCGAGGCGTCCGCTGTGGGCGGCCGGGGGCGGCGCCGCGCCGATGAGCACTCCGGGGGGCTGTCCGTGGCGGAACTGATGGCGAACATGCGTCGGGGGGAGCAGTGAAGCCCCCTCGGATGAGGGTGGGGGTATGGCCCGGGCGGGAGCAAAGCGGCGCTTGGCGGGTCGCTGAGTACATAGCGCAGGGATTAGGCCGGGCGGGGCACGCTCTTACCCGGCTCGCGCCCACCGAGGAGGGGGCGGCCCGGGCGGAGGCCCTCCAGGCGATCCTGCTGGGGGTGGGGGAGCGGGAACTGCCCGGGGCGGTGACCCTCGTGGAGCCGCATCTTCGCCCCCACCACATCGTTTTCCACGTACTGCCGGGGGCATCGCTGGAGCCGCTGGCCCCGGCCACGAGGGCCGGGGCGGTGGTGGGCAGCCTGGTTCCCCTGTCGCCGGGCTGGTGGGCGGTGGACTACGGAGATGAGTTAGCCAAGACGGTGCTGGAGCTCTTGGCCCGGGAGTTGGGCGGGAAGGCCGTGCTGGTGCCGGGGGAGCGCCGCCTGGCGTTGGCCACGGGGCTAAGCTGGTATCGCTTCGCCCGGGACGTGCAGGAGGAGGCCGATCGCGCGCTGCGCGCGGCCCTGGAGGGTTCTGCTGAGGCCGCAGAGTGGGTCGCCCGTGTCCCGAGTAGTATCTCGGTGCTGGCCGATGCCCCCGAGTTGGATCGTCAGCTTTCCGGCATCGTCGATCCGGGACGGGCGCGGTTGTTCGCGCAGCTCGCGCGCCGAGCGGCGGAGCGAGACGGAAGAGAAGAAGTGGAGCTGTGGGCGATGCAGGAGGACAAACCATGACGTTCCGAAGGGGCGAGGCCACCGAGGTGCATTCCGCGGATCGGGTTGCCATGATCGCCCGGGCATTTCGCAAGACGGGCAAGCCGGTGGTGCTGGTTCCCCTGGGATCGGCTATTCACGCGGGGCACATATCCCTGGTGCGCGCGGCGCGCCGGGTGCCGGGCGCCGTGGTGATCGTGGCGGTCTCGGGCGAGGTGGATCGCTCCCGGCTGGCGGTGCTCGATACCGATGTGATTTATCGATACACGCGGCAGGATCTACACCCGCAGGGCGTGCGCACCGTGGTCTATCCCCGGGACTGGGGCCTGGAGTTCGTGGACGACCTGGCCATCGACCTCACCCGGATCGTCATCCTCACGCAGATTACCCAGGCCACGGATGTGATGGTGGGGGAGAAGGACTACGAGCTGGCGGTATGCGTGCAGACCGCCATGACGGACTTCCACATGGGGGTGCGGGTGCACGGGGTTCCCACGGTGCGGATGCCCAACGGCCTGGCGGTGTCTCTGCGCAACGCCCGGGTGCCGGAAAAGGATCGCGCCAAGGCGCTGGCGCTCTCGGCGGCGCTGACCGCCGGTGCCCACGCCGCCGAGGGCGGGGCCGCCGCGGTGCTCGACGCCGCGCGCGGCGTGCTGGAGGCCGCGAAGGTGACCCCGGAATACCTGGAGCTGCGCTCGATGGGCATGGGCGAACCCCCGGAGAAGGGCGAGGCCCGGCTGCTGGTAGCGGCCAAGTTCGGGAAGGTGCGCCTGATCGATAACGTGGGCGTGCCGGTGGGCATCGGTTTCCGTCACCTTGAGGCGCACGCCGAGGAGGCGGCGCAGGAGGAGGGACCGTCCGGGCGGCACGCGCGCCAGGGCAACGCCCCGGATGTGCTATCGGCTACCCTTGACACTCGTGACGAACGCTAAGGACACCAAGGATCAGGTTGAGCTTCCCGAGCAGCTGCGCATTCGCCGCGACAAGCGCGCGCGCCTGCTGGAACAGGGGATAGAGCCGTACCCGGTGGAGGTGGATCGCACCACCTCCATTCAGGATCTGCGCTCCCGGTACCGGGTGGACAGGGAAGGCGATTCCGTCGCGTCGGAGGCGATCACGGCCACGGTGCTCACCCCCGGCGAGGAAACGGGGGAGGTCGTCTCCGTAGCGGGCCGCCTGATGTTCATGCGCAACACCGGCAAGCTGTGCTTTGCCACCCTGCAGGAGGGCGACGGCACCACGATCCAGGCCATGCTTTCCCTCGCGGAGGTGGGCCAAGAAAGCCTGGATTCCTGGAAGGCGGACGTCGATCTGGGCGACTTCGTCTCCGTGCGCGGCCGGGTGGTGGCCTCCAAGCGTGGCGAGCTCTCCGTGATGGCGAGCGGCTGGGCGATGGTGTCCAAGGCGCTGCGGCCCCTGCCTGTTTCCTTCGCCGAGATGGCCGAGGATACCCGGGTGCGCCAGCGGTACACCGACCTGATCATGAGGGAACAGGCGCGCACCAACGCGCTCACCAGGATCAAGGTCATGCGGGCGCTGCGCCGCTTCCTGGAGGGGCAGGGCTTCCTGGAGGTAGAAACGCCGATGCTTCAGACCCTCCACGGGGGCGCGGCGGCGCGCCCCTTCATCACGCACTCCAACGCCCTCGACATCGACCTGTACCTGCGCATCGCCCCGGAGCTGTACTTGAAGCGCTGCGTGGTGGGCGGCATGGAGCGGGTGTTCGAGGTGAACCGCAACTTCCGTAACGAAGGCGTGGATTCCTCGCACAGCCCGGAGTTTGGGATGCTGGAGACCTATCAGGCCTACGGCACCTACGAGGACGGCGCGCGCCTGACCCGCGAGCTGATCCAGGCCGTGGCGATGGAGGTCTTTGGCTCCACCACCGTGACGCTGGCCGACGGCACCGAGTACGACCTGGGTGGGCAGTGGCGCGAGATGGAGATGTATCCCTCCCTCAACGAGGCCCTGGCCCGCAAGTACCCCGGCCAGCCGGAGGTCACCGTGGACTCCACCGTGGAGGAGCTGCGCGCGCTGGCAGACGCCATCGGCCTGGAGTGGCCGAAGAAGGGCGGCTGGGGCCATGGCAAGTTCGTGGAGGAGATCTGGGAGCACCTGTGCTCCGATCAGCTCGACGGCCCGGTGTTCGTCAAGAACTTCCCCGTGGAGACCTCCCCGCTGACCCGCGATCACCGCTCCCAGCCCCGGGTCACGGAAAAGTGGGACCTCTACGTGCGCGGCTTCGAGCTGGCCACGGGCTACTCCGAGCTGGTGGACCCGGTGATCCAGCGCGAGCGCTTCGAGGATCAGGCGCGCCTGGCCGCCGGCGGGGACGACGAGGCGATGGTGCTCGACGAGGACTTCCTCGCCGCCATGGAGCAGGGTATGCCGCCCACCTCGGGCACGGGCATGGGCATTGATCGCCTGCTCATGGCCCTGACCGGCCTGGGAATCCGGGAGACGGTGCTCTTCCCGATGGTCAAGCCGGAGGCGTAGCAACCCCGGGCAGATCGACGCCCTCCCTTCCGCGCGTGCGCAGATGACGTGCGGGAGGGAGGGCGTCGATTGTGCTCAGCGGCTAGCGCTGGCGCCTGCCCACGGCGAGGCACAGCAGGCTGAGGGCCGTCCAGGCGGTCAGCGTCCACCAGGCGTGGGCTGTGCTGGCCTCGGGGAAGTAGCTGAGGGTGCGCAGGAGTTCCTGGGTGGCGCCGGGGACGAGGGAGCGCCCGATCGCGTCGAAGTGCCAGGGCAGGAACTCCAGGGGCAGCGTGGCCCCGGAGAGGGGGTTGCCGAGGAACATGGTGATGACGGCGCCGAGGCCTATGCCGAGGAAGGCCAGGAGGCTGTGCAGGCCCGTGACCAGGGCGGCCGTGGCGCCGATGCCGAGCGCGAGGGCGCCCCAGAGCGGCGCGCTCGCCGTGGGGAGGAAGCCGAACCAGGCGTGCAGGATCGGCAGGAGGGCGCTGGCGGCCAGCGCCGAGTAGGCCAGGATCGCGGCGAGGCGGGGGCCGCGCCCGCGCACCTTGAGGGAGATGAGCACGCCGCCGATGATGCCGCCGAGCGTGAGGGGGAAGGCCGCCACGGCCAGCCCGCTGCCCTGGGGGTCGTCCTCGGAGAGCGGGGCGACCTCGGTCACGGTGGGGCCTTTAAGGCTCTGCTGAAGGAGGCGGCTGAGGGCCTGGGGGTCGGTGACGCTCCCGGAGGCGAGGGCGGCGCCGATGCGCTGCTTGTGCAGGGCGGTGCCCGCTGTGTCCATCATGGTGGCCACGGAGTTGTTCGCGGCGGGGGCGGTGAGCACCTCGGCGGGGGCGGCGGGGTCCTGCGGGATGAGGAACGCGCCGTAGGCCTCGCGGCGGGCGATGAGGTCTTCTGCCTCCTCCCGAGAATCCGCGCGGGCGAGTTCGAAGGGTGCGTCCTGCTGCCGCATGGACTGCGTGAGGGCGTCGTAGGCGGGCTCGCTGGCAACCACGCTGACGGGGAGGTCCTTGGGGGTGGAGGTGAAGGAGGGCCACGCGAAGGCCAGCAGGGCCAGGGTGACGGCGAGGGCGGCGGCCAGGGCGACGAGCAGCGGCCTGCTCCAGGCGGGCTTGTCCTCGGAGTGAGGGGTCTGGTGGGGCATGGTGCGCACCTTTCAAAAAAGAATGTTCGTTCTTTTTGGGATGATGCCCCGGCCCCGGGCGCTTGTCAAGCGGAACGTTCGCTTTTTATGGTTGGGGCATGCCGAAAATCAGCGAGGAGCGCCGCCAATTGCGCCGCCAGTGCGTGATCGACGCTGCCGTGAAGGTACTGCAGGAGCGGGGCTTCGCCGGGGCCTCGATGGCGGAGATCATCGCGGCCTCCGGCATGTCCGCCGGGGCGATCTACGGCTACTTCCCCGGTAAGAAGGAGCTCTTTCAGGCTGTCGCGCACCAGGTGCTGGGGCAGCGGCTGAGCGTGCTTAAGCGCACCCCCACGGGCGAGGTGCCTCCCCCCGAGGAGGCGCTGGAGGCCTTCTTCGCGGTGCTGCGGGAGGGGGAAGAGGGATCGAGGATGATCGTGCAGATGTGGGGGCAGGCCGTTCACGACGCGGACATGCGGGCGGTGGCGGGCGAGGTGATCGGCGGGGCCCGCCAGGCGGTGCAGGGCTACCTGGAAGCCTGGTACGTCCAGGAGGGCGCGCCCGACCCGGCGGATCGCGCGCGGGAGGGCACGGGCCTGGTGCTGGCCCTGGCCCAGGGATCATTGGTCCAGTCCGCCTTGCTGGGCGAACCCCTGTTCCATGTGGAGAACGGGCTGCGCAGAATGCTAAGGTAACGATCCTCTTTTGTGTTAAAAGTGGAAAGGCCTCTTTTTATGTCTGACAATGAGCCTTCCGCTCCTCTAGATTCCCCTTCTGAGGACGTGAAGATCCCCGGTTCCGTGATCGTCGTCCTGGTGGTGCTCGTCTTTGCCGTCATGATGATGTTCCTCAATGAAACGATCCTCTCGGTGGCCTTGCCCGCCATCATGGCGGACTTCGGCATCGAACCGGAGGAGGCCCAGTGGCTCACCACGGGCTTCATGCTCACCATGGCCATCGTGATCCCCACCACCGGCTACGTGCTGCAACGGTGGAGCACCCGCACCATCTTCCTGATGGCGCTGTTCTCCTTCCTCCTCGGCACGGTGGTGGCCGCCTCCGCCCCGGTCTTTGGCGTGCTGCTGGCCGGCCGCGTGTTACAGGCGGCGGGCACGGCGCTGATCATGCCGCTGCTGATGACCGTGGCCATGACGGTGGTGCCGGCCCAGCGCCGCGGCGCGGTGATGGGCACCATCTCCATCGTGATGGCCGTGGCCCCGGCGTTGGGTCCCACGGTCTCCGGGCTCATCCTGGAGGCGTACAGCTGGCACTGGCTGTTTTGGGTGATGGTGCCGCTGGTGGCGATCGTGCTGGTGTGCGGCCTGATCTTCCTGCGTAACATCGGGGAGACCTCCCGCACCCCGCTGGACGTTCTCTCCGTGCTGCTCTCCGCCGTGGCCTTTGGCTCCCTGATCTACGCGTTGAGTTCCCTGGGCGAGCTCTTCGATCCCCAGAGCACCGCGCGCGGTCGGGTCCTCGCGCTGGCGGTGGTGGGCGTGGCGGCTCTCGTCGCCTTCGTGCTGCGCCAGCGCGCCCTGATCCCCTCGGGCCGCGCCCTGCTGGACCTGCGGGTCTTCGCCCTGCGGGATTTCATCATTCCGGTCTCCGTGCTGCTCATGGTCTTTGGCGCGCTGCTGGGCGCGGTGACCATCCTGCCGCTGTACCTGCAAACCTCCCTGGACTTCTCGGAGCGCACCACCGGGTTGATCCTGCTGCCGGGCGGGCTGCTCAACGGCCTGCTCTCCCCGTTCGTGGGCCGCATCTTTGATCGCGTGGGCCCGCGCCCGCTGCTCGTGCCCGGAGCGATGATGCTCGTGGGCTCGCTGGTGGCGATGTCTACCCTCACCGAGCACAGCGGCCTGCTGGCGGTGATGATCATGCACGTCTGTTTCTCGGTGTCTCTGGGTCTTTCCATCACCCCGCTGATGACCACCGCCCTGGGCGCGCTGCCGGCCACCCTGTACGGTCACGGCTCCGCCTCGCTGAACACACTGCAACAGCTGGCGGGGGCCATGGGCACCGCGCTGCTGATCATGATGCTGGGCCGGGGCACCAAGACGGCGCTGGCCGATGGCGCGACGATGCAGGCTGCCACCGCCCACGGAACCCACTGGGCTTTCCTGCTGGGAACGGCCTTTGCGGTGGTGGCGCTGCTGCTGTCCCTCCTGGTGCGCCGCGTGCCGGTGGGACACCGGGAGGCCGGGCCCGCCCATTAAGACCGATCGCCCCGGCAATCGTGGAGGGGTCACACCGCGTGGGTGGCGCGGCCCCTCGCGGTGTGAAGGGCGCGGACAAAGGGGTTGTTCGCTACCGGCGTACAGCGCCATGACCTGCACAAAGGTCGTTTTTTCCGGACCTGGGGCGGGGATGGGGAGCGCGACCGCCATTTTTCGCCGTACCCGGGCGTTAGAGTGAGGGGACATAAATAGCAACGATGAAGTGAAGGAAGAGCAAGATATGTTCGAGAGGTTTACCGATCGTGCGCGGCGCGTCATCGTCCTGGCGCAAGAAGAAGCGCGGATGCTTAACCACAATTACATCGGCACCGAGCACATCCTGCTTGGCCTCATTCACGAGGGCGAGGGCGTGGCGGCCAAGGCCCTGGAATCCATGGGCATCTCGCTCGACGACGTCCGCCGCGAGGTCGAGGAGATTATCGGTCACGGTTCTCAACCACACACCGGCCACATCCCCTTTACCCCCCGCGCCAAGAAGGTGCTGGAGCTCTCCCTGCGCGAGGGCCTGCAGATGGGGCATAAGTACATCGGAACGGAGTTCCTGCTGCTGGGCCTGATCCGCGAGGGCGAGGGCGTGGCAGCCCAGGTGCTGGTGAAGCTGGGGGCGGACCTGCCGCGCGTGCGTCAGCAGGTGATTCAGCTGCTCTCCGGTTACGAGGGCGGCCAGGGCACCAACCCGGAGAATACGCAGTCTCCCCAGGGCGGCCCCGTGGGGGCGGGCGCGACGGCCGGGCCCGGCGGCGGAGGCCGCAGCGGTTCCGGGGGGGAGCGCTCGAACTCCCTGGTGCTGGATCAGTTCGGTCGCAATCTCACCCAGGCCGCCAAGGACGGCAAGCTCGACCCCGTGGTGGGCCGTGAGAAGGAAATCGAGCGCGTGATGCAGGTGCTGTCCCGCCGCACCAAGAACAACCCGGTGCTCATCGGCGAGCCCGGCGTGGGCAAGACCGCTGTGGTGGAAGGCCTGGCCTTAGACATCGTCAATGGCAAGGTGCCCGAGACGCTCAAGGACAAGCAGCTCTACTCCCTGGACCTGGGTTCCCTGGTGGCCGGCTCGCGCTACCGCGGCGACTTCGAGGAGCGCCTGAAGAAGGTGCTCAAGGAGATCAACCAGCGCGGCGACATCATCCTGTTCATCGATGAGATCCACACCCTTGTCGGCGCCGGTGCCGCCGAGGGGGCCATCGACGCCGCTTCGCTGCTCAAGCCCAAGCTGGCCCGCGGCGAGCTCCAGACCATCGGCGCGACCACCCTGGACGAGTACCGCAAGCACATCGAGAAGGACGCCGCCCTGGAACGCCGCTTCCAGCCGGTGCAGGTGCCCGAGCCCTCCGTGGAGCTTTCCGTGGAGATCCTCAAGGGCCTGCGGGATCGCTACGAGGCACATCACCGCGTGTCCATCACGGATTCCGCGCTGGAGGCCGCCGTGCGGCTCTCCGACCGCTACATCAACGATCGCTACCTGCCGGATAAGGCCGTGGACCTCATCGACGAGGCTGGCGCCCGCATGCGCATCAAGCGCATGACCGCCCCCGAGGGGCTGCGCGAGGTGGACGAGCGCATCGCCGCCGTGCGCCGGGAAAAGGAAGCGGCCATCGACGCCCAGGACTTCGAGAAGGCCGCCGGGCTGCGCGATAAGGAGCGCAAGCTGGGTGAGGAGCGCGCGGAGAAGGAAAAGCAGTGGCGCGACGGCGACCTGGAGGACATCGCCGAGGTGGGCGAGGAACAGATCGCGGAGGTGCTGGGCACCTGGACCGGCATTCCGGTGTTCAAGCTCACCGAGGAGGAGTCCGCGCGTCTGCTCAACATGGAGGCTGAGCTGCACAAGCGGATCATCGGCCAGGATGACGCCGTCAAGTCCGTGGCGCGCGCCATTCGCCGCACCCGCGCGGGCCTGAAGGACCCCAAGCGCCCCTCCGGTTCCTTCATCTTCGCCGGCCCCTCCGGCGTGGGTAAGACGGAGCTGTCCAAGGCGCTCGCGGAGTTCCTCTTCGGGGAGGAGGACGCCCTCATCCAGATCGATATGGGCGAGTTCCACGATCGCTTCACCGCCTCGCGCCTCTTCGGCGCGCCCCCCGGGTACGTCGGCTACGAGGAGGGCGGTCAGCTTACCGAGAAGGTGCGCCGCAAGCCGTTCTCCGTGGTGCTCTTCGACGAGATCGAGAAGGCCCACAAGGAGATCTACAACACCCTGCTTCAGGTGCTCGAAGAAGGGCGGCTGACCGACGGCCAGGGGCGCGTGGTGGACTTCAAGAACACCGTGTTGATCTTCACCTCGAACCTGGGCACCCAGGACATCTCTAAGGCCGTGGGCATGGGCTTCACGGGCTCCTCGGAGAACGACGAGGCTGCGCAGTACCAGCGGATGAAGAACAAGGTGCACGACGAGCTGAAGAAGCACTTCAAACCGGAGTTCCTCAATCGCATCGACGACACGGTGGTGTTCCACCAGCTCACCCAGGATCAGATCGTGCAGATGGTGGAGCTGCTCATCGGCCGCGTGGAGAAGATGCTCCAGGCCAAGGATATGGGCATCGAGCTCACGCAGAAGGCCAAGAACCTGCTGGCCAAGCGCGGCTTCGACCCCGTGCTGGGCGCACGCCCGCTGCGTCGCACCATTCAGCGCGAGATCGAGGATGCCATGAGCGAGAAGATCCTCTTTGGCGAGCTGGGCGCGGGCGAGATCGTCACCGTGGACGTGCAGGGCTGGGACGGCGAATCCAAGGAGACCCAGGACGCCACGTTCACCTTCACGCCGCGCCCCAAGCCGCTGCCGGAGGAGGCCTTCGAGGAGATCGCGGAGGAGGTGCACTAGCCGCGAGGCGTCTTCCTGGTAAACAGGGAGGCGATGAAGAACCGCACCGACCTACGCCGCGACCTCACCCGCCTCGACGGTAAGCCCTACGGGGCCTACCGCGACCTGACGGGAACTACCTACGACCTGGGCCAGGGGGTGGAGTTTACTCTCGACCGCGCCCAGGTAGATCCCTACGCGCCGCCGTCGCTGGCGCACCTGCGGGTGCCCCTGCCCCTAGAGCGGTACCAGGATCGCGGCGATCGGGTGGCCGCCGCCGACTATCTCACCCGCGTGTTCGACCGGGCGGCGCGCGCGAGCAGGGACATCCAGATCGGGCGCATCGGCCAGCAGATCCTTGAGCGCACCACCGCGGAAGCCCTCGGAGATTATGCCCTAGTGAGGTTCACCGTGGCGCTACCCGCTGCGGGGCGTCGCATCAAGGGGCGCCTGGCGGCCACCATCCTCACCGAGGCACTGCCCGGCGTGGCCGCCGCCGTGCGCGACCTCGACGCCTGTGCCCTGGATCGGCACGTGGGCCTGCACTGGGATCAACAGTGGTTGCGCGAGCGCCTGCCGGAGATGGGCCTGGTGGCCTTCGTGGGCGAAGGGGCCGTGCTGCCGCGCCGCTCCGGCGACAGCGACGAACCGCTGGCCGGTGCGGTGCCCTTTTCCTCCCCACCCAGCCTGCGCCGCGAGGTCACCTTCCCCAGCGGGCGCACGCTCACCGGCATGGGGGTGCCCGAGGGCGTCACCGTGATCGTGGGTGGCGGCTACCACGGAAAGTCCACCCTGCTGCGTGCCCTGCAGCGCGGCGTGTATCCCCACATCGAGGGCGACGGCCGAGAATGGGTGATTACCCGCCCCGGAGCGGTATCCGTGCGCGCTGAGGACGGCCGGGCGGTCAGTGGGGCGGACATCTCCGCGTTCATCAACAACCTGCCCTCCGGGGAGGACACCGCCGTCTTTTCCACCACCAACGCCTCCGGCTCCACCTCCCAGGCCGCCAACCTGGTGGAGGCCATTGAGTCCGGGGCCGATACCCTCCTTATCGACGAGGACACCTCCGCCACCAACTTCATGATCCGCGACGAGCGGATGCGCGCCCTGATTAGCGCCGACCGCGAGCCGATCACCCCCTTCGTGGACACCGTGCGCGCCCTCTACCGCGACGCCGGGGTCTCCACTGTGCTCGTGGCCGGGGGCTCCGGGGCTTTCTTCCCCGTGGCCGATCACGTGATTGCGCTGGATGCCTACCGGGTCGCGGACGTCACCGCGCGGGCCCACGCCCTCGGCGGCGAGGCCCCGGACGCGGCGGCGCGGTTCCGCCGGGGTGCCGCGCGCGTGCCCGTGGAATTGAGCGCCCCCGGTAAGCGCAAGCCCGCCGCTGCCAAGGGGCGCACCCTCATCCGCTACGGCAAGGCCACCATCGACCTCGGCCCCGCCGAGCAACTGGTGGACCAGGCGCAGACCACCGGCATCGCTCACGCGATCGACCTGCTGGAACGGCGGCTGGGGGCGGGGGAGTCCTTGCGCGCGGCGGTGGATGACGTCATGGAGCTTATCGACGCCCAGGGGCTCGGCGCCCTCTCCCCGCACCGGGGGCACCCCGGGCTGTACGCGCGGCCCCGCGCTCACGAGATCATGGCGGCGGTGAATAGGTACCGGGACTTGCGGGTGTAGGCGCGACTTTTTACACCGGCGTGTGACGGGTGTGGTTCCCGTGAATCCCGGAGGGGCTTCGTGAGTGTTTTCTTCACCCTTGTGTGACTCCTGAGCACCACGGGGCTCATAGCACCGTAGGATTGGTCGAAGTAAAACAGCGAGTCGGAGGAAAGGAACCACAACCCGATGGGCTTGCAGTATCGGCAGAAGAAAAAGACCGGCAAGAATAGCTGGATCAACATCTCCGGCTCGGGGGCCTCGGCCTCGACCAAGATCGGTCCGGTGACGGTGAATAGCCGCGGTGGGTTGTGGGTGAACCTGCCTGGAGGTTTGAACTTTCGGGGGCGCTGGAAGTAGCGGAGCGGATGAAACTACTTGAAAATTTTTCAAGTAGTTTCAAGTAACCGGAACACGCACTGCTCAGCGCCCTTTTCTACTGGAAAGCCCGCTTTCAAGTAGCTTTCCAGTAGGCCCGTCAGCGCGGCAGCCGGAAGGTGCCGTCGGCCAGTTGCTCCGCGAGGCCGTCGTCGATCAGCCCGAACAGCGCGCGGGAGCGCTGCGCGGCGTCCGGCCAGGCCGCGTCGATCTGGTCCTGGGTGACGGGGGCCTTGGAGCCGCGCAGCAGGGCCATGATGGTGCCTCGGGCGTGGCGGTCGGTGCCCTCGTATTTTTGCACCCTGCGCTGTTTCTTTTCCTCCGCGCTGGGCTGCGGGCAGCCCGCCGCCACCCACGCGCAGCGGGCGCGCAGGGGGCAGGCGGGGCAGTCGGGGGAGGAGGCGGTGCACACGAGCGCCCCGATTTCCATGAGCCCCACGGAGAAGGTGGGGCCGTCGTGTTCCGGCAGCAGCGCGCCGACCTGGGCGAGCTCCCTTTTGGAGGCGGTTCCGGGCAGGTACGCGCCCTCGATGGCGCGCCGATAGACCCGCCGCACGTTGGTGTCTACCACCGGCACGTTGCGGCCAAAGTGAAAGCAGGCCACCGCGCGGGCGGTGTATTCCCCGATGCCGGGCAGGGTCAGCAGGTCCTCCACCTCGGCGGGCACCTCGCCGTGGAAGCGGCGGACGATCTCGGCGGCGCACTCGTGCAGGCGCAGGGCGCGCCGGGGATAGCCCAGGCGACCCCAGGCGCGCAGTACCTCGTCGCGGCCCGCGCGGGCGAAGTCCGAGGGCGTGGGCCAGCGCCCCCGCCATTGCTCCCAGGCGGGGGCCACGCGCGCCACGGGGGTTTGCTGGCTCATCACCTCGGAGAGGAGTACCTCCCAGGCGGTGGTGCCGGGAGCGCGCCAGGGCAGGGCGCGGGCGTGGGTGCGGTACCAGGCGATCACGTCGTGCTGGAGGGTGGTCACTACCGCAGTATAGGGGGCGCGATTATGTATGATGGTTCACATCATGACTTTGTATCCCGATGCTTCGCCCCAGTCGATCTGGGAGGCCCTTCAAGCAGGTAATAAGCGCTTTTGTGAATCCCAGGAAAAGAATCCTAATCGCGACGATCGCCGTCGCGAGACGCTGCGCAGGGGGCAGAACCCGGCCGCGGTGGTGCTGGCGTGCTCCGACTCGCGCGTGCCCGTGGAATTGATTTTCGACGTCGGCTTCGGAGACATCTTCGTCATCCGCACCGCCGGCGAGATCACCGACCCCGCGGTGCTGGCCTCCCTGGAATACGCCGTGGACGGCCTGGGTGTTCCGCTCATCGCCGTGCTGGGCCACGAGAGCTGCGGCGCGGTGGCCGCCGCCTCCGATGCTCTGGATACCGGGGCGATCCCCGAGGGGTGGCAGCGCATCCTGGTGGAGCGCGTGGCCCCCTCGATCCTCGCGGCGCGCCGCGAGGGAAATCACGCCAAGAGCGATTACGAGCGAGTACACGTCACGGAGACCATCGGCCAAATCATGCACCGCCTGCCGCACCTGCCGGAAAAGATCGACAGCGGCGAGATCGCCGTGGTGGGCCTGCGCTACTTGCTCGCGGACGGTCGCGTGGAGACCGTGGCCACCCACGGGGTGAGCTGAGGTGATGAAGAGGGCCGAGCTGTGGCGGAGCGCGCTCAATAGCCCCCAGGATTACCTGGCGCCCTATTACAATTTCCGTGAGTTTTTCCTGGGCGTGATGCTGGCGAGTCTGGCCGGAGCCACCGGCGCGGCGGCTTGGCTGTATTCCTCCGGTTGGTACGTCACTTTTATGACGGGCAATACCGAGCGCATGGTGCTGGAACCCATCCGGGGCGGCACGGAGGCCGGGTTGGCGGCCTTCAGCGCGGTGGTGGTCTTTGTGATCGGGGCGTTGACCGCCACCCTGGCCCGCATCTACCTGTGGTCGCAGGCGCGCCACGGCGCGATGGTGGTGGCCACCGGGGCGATCATCGGGGCCTTCGTCTCCGACCTGTGGCTGGGCACCCAGTACGACGAGCTCAGCCCCATCCCCATCCTCTTTTTAGCCTTTGGGCTCGGCGCGCTCAATACCTCGATCAGTAGGCGCGGGCAGGTGGTGATGCCGCTGTCCTACGTCACCGGCACGCTGGTCAAGATCGGTCAGGGCATCGCCCTGCACCTGGCGGGGAAGCAGAAGTGGATGTGGTTCCCTCAGCTGGCCACCTATCTGGGTTTTCTCGTCGGAGCGGCCGGAGGCGGGATGGCTTTCTACAGCCACGGGGTCGATGACGCCCTGTTCTTGCTTACCCTCGGCGCGCTGGTGATGACGGGCATTACCTGGCGCGTGGATCACCCTGGCTTTCTGCGCGAGGACGGCCATTAGGGGGTCTCTCGGCGTGGTCTTCGCCTCGGGGGAGGGCGTAAGCGCATAAAGTAGACAAGCGTGAGCACGCAACAACCTGGTCACCTGCCCCAAGAGATCTACGTGCGCCGCCGCGTGGCCGCCGCCGTCCTCGTCCTCGTGGCGGTGATCGCCCTGATCTGGGCCGCCGTGGCCCTCGGCGGTGGTGAGGAGGAGGACCAGTCTCCCGTCTCCACCGCCACTTCCTCCCCGCAGGCCACCGCGGAGCCCTCCGCGGACAAGACCCGGGAGGCCACGGAGCCGCCTCGTGAGACGCAGGAGCCCAGCGCGGCGCCGAGCACCGAGGCCGCCGCCAAGCGTACCTGCGAGCTCAGCGACCTGCAGATCACCGCCTCCACCTCGCAGGCCACCTATCGCCAGGGGGATAAGCCCGCCTTCTACATGACGGTGAAGAACCCCACCGCGGCGGACTGCGAGATCGACCTGGATAGGGAGACGCTGCGCTTCGAGGTGTATTCGATGGTGGATAATGCCCGCGTGTGGGCCGACGTGGACTGCAATCCCTCCGAGGGATCCGGTCGGCGTTCCTTCCCCGCGGGGGAGGAGAGGCACTTCGAATCCGTGTGGTCGCGCACCACGTCCGCGCCCAAGCAGTGCGAGTCCCGCGCTCCCGTGGAGCCGGGCGCGTACTATCTGCACGCGGTGATCGGCAGGCATGCCTCCCCCGCGCAGCCCTTCAACCTGGCCTGAGCCTTAGCCGCCCAACCCCGCCGCTGCGATGGCCTCCCTCACCGTGGCGGCGGGGCTCTAGCGTGGACTCACCCCTCATTGACAACAAACGCAATCGCGCTATGGTGGAGATCGTGGAGTTAATCTTCACCGAGTGGTGAACTTTGACTCGGCCCGCACCGGAGCTACTGGCAGGTGCGGGCCATTTTTATGCTACGAAAGGAGGCCCCTTGCTGGGAGGAACCTCAATGACGTGTACATGAGCCTCAAGGTACGTAGCGAAGTATCTGCTCGTGTCGTCCTGATGAGTGAGTTGACGACGATACGCCATGCAGGTCAGATCAGCCAGCCACAGCAGGCATTCTTCTGCTGGGCTAACCCATGCAACGTGAACGTCGGCGGGCATGATGCCTTCTTCTCGTAACAACCTCACTAGGCGGCGATCCCTGTTGTTTTCCTTCTGGTGGTGGCGTGCCTCGAAGACGATTCCGCGCGGCGTTGTGGATACCGCTGGTGAGTACACATACGAGATGAGTGCTCGAAGGCAGTCCCTGCGCGCGTTTTCTGAGTCGAATCTTTCGTCTAGTGGAGTGGCGATGGTGATGAAGTAGGGATCAGCCCAGGCGTTGATCTGCTCCAATAACTTCTTGGTTTTTGTACGTCCCTGAGTTGATCGCAGCGCGTCGGTTGTGTGCCACCAACCACCGCCGACAATCTTCTGTAGCTCGCGCCGGGTGCCAGCAAGATCGGCATGTCGAACCTGGGCAGCGGAGAGAATATAGAATGCTCCGTCTTTGTAGGCATCGGGGATTGAGTAGGACTCGTCAAGGTAGAGGAAACAATCTTCGTCGTCGGCTCCTTGCCCGTACATCCTTACCAGTGATGGGTGTTGAAGCCTGCTCATCTTGGTAGATCTCCCCGTTGAGGCGCCATTATTACTATTTTTTGGGCCTAATGGATACGCGAATACCCGCGCAGCCCTTCAACCTGGCCTGAGCCTTAGCCGCCCAACCCCGCCGCTGCGATGGCCTCCCTCACCGTGGCGGCGGGGCTGACGCGTATCCCGGTAACCGAGACCTTTTCCCCGGCGGGTACCATCGCGCGGGTATATCCCAGCCGAGCGGTCTCCTGGAGGCGGCGCTCCAGGGAGGGCACGCGGCGCAGCTCCCCGGCCAGGCCCACCTCCCCGATGAAGACGCAGCGGGCAGGCAGCGGCCTGCCCTCGATGGTGGAGACGGTGGCCAGGGCGACGGCGAGGTCGGTGGCGGGTTCCCCGATCCTCATGCCGCCCACCGTGGCCACGTACACGTCCTTGGTATGGGTGTCCACCTGCGCTCGTGCGGTGAGCACCGCCAGCACCATCGGAACCCGGGTGGCATCCAGGCCGGTGACCACCCGGCGAGGGTTCTTGGCCGGGGAGTCCACGGCCAAAGATTGCACCTCCGCGAGGATGGGGCGCACCCCGTCCATCGCGACCGTCACGGCGGAACCGTCCGGGGTGCGATCCCGGTGGGAAAGAAAGAGCCCGGAGGGATCGGGAACCTCCCGGATGCCCTCGGCGGTCTGCTCGAAGCAGCCCACCTCGTCGGTGGCCCCAAAGCGATTCTTGATCCCGCGCAGCATCCGCAGGCTGGAGTGGCGATCCCCCTCGAAGTTGAGCACCACGTCCACCAGGTGCTCTAGCACGCGCGGGCCGGCGACGTTGCCGTCCTTGGTCACGTGCCCCACCAGGAGGATGGGAATACCGGTGGTCTTGGCCAGGGTGGTCAGGGCTGCGGTGACCGCCCGCGACTGCGCCACACCCCCGGCCACCCCCTCCACGCCGTCGGCCTGCATGGTCTGCACCGAATCCACGATGAGCAGGGAGGGCTTGACCTGGTGGACGTGTCCGAAGACCACGTCCAGGTTGGGTTCCGCGGCCAGGTAGAGGGTGTCGCGCACCGCCCCGGTGCGCTCGGCGCGCAGCCGCACCTGGCCCACGGACTCCTCGGCGGTGACGTAGAGCGCGGTGCGGGTCGCGCCCGTGGCATCGAAGTCCGCTGCGGGTTGCGCGGCCCAACGGGCGGCCACCTCCAGCAGCAGGGTGGACTTGCCCACCCCCGGTTCCCCGGCCATGAGCACCACGGAGCCGGGCACGATCCCGCTGCCGAGCACGCGGTCGAGTTCCCCGATGCCGGTGGGGATGGTGCGCGTGGCCTGGGCGCTGATGGTGGTCATGGGGGCGGCAGGGGAGGTGGGTGTGAGCCCCACAGTGCCGGGGGTGGCGATCCCGCCGCTCAGCGACGCCCCGCGTCCCTTGACCGCTCCGGCTGCGCTCAGCGGAACCGCCGCGACCTGCATGGATCCCCAGGCGCCGCACTCGGGGCAGCGGCCCAACCACTTGGGGGAGGAATATCCGCATTCGGTGCAGGTGTGGATGCTGCGGGGTTTCTTCGCCATGAGGCACAGCATAGTGATAGGGGTGGATGCGAGCGGCTAGCATGAGGGGAAACGCGGAGCTGGTGGGCGCGGGTTACTTTTCCGCGTCCATCGAGGCATGGTGGAGGAGCAGGGGCGTGCAGGACAGAAGATGGACATTGCGCCACGGCAGTTACGGAACCATATCGGTGATCGTGGAGGCCGGGGAAGTGCGCCGGGGGGTGTCCGCGTGCGGTTGGGGGAATCACCGGCGGCGGTGGTGCCGCTGAAAAAGTTGAAGAAGAGGGGATTATAGTCTGGGTTTTCTTGCTGGGAAAAGGGCAGAAAACGACTCCCGGGATCGGCCCCTGATCGCGGCGCAGGACGTGCCTGGAGTGGGGGACGTCCCGGTTTTTAAGGGGTATGCCTCCCGGGCATACTTTGAGGGGGAATCGCCCGAGGTAACGCGGGCGCTCAGGAAAGTCAATTATCGCGCCTTGGCGCGGCGTGCGGCCGTAGCCTTTCTTGTGGGCTTGGTGGCGATGCAGCTGCTTCCGGTGGTCGATCGCGCGCTTGACTGGGCGCTGGGCCTCCTTGATCCCCGGGTGTCGGACGTGGGCATCGATGCCCCGAAGGGGAGGTGGGGCATGATCAAGGAGGCCCTTTATCACAGGTTTCCGGCCCTGAGAATATGGAGTACACCGCCGCGTATCGGTTTTTCCTAGAGAAAAAGGACGTCGCCCTGCCCCTGCTGTTCTCCGGGGCGGCGTTCCTCACGGGCGTGGCGGATGTTGATGATCGCCGGTTCTGGGCGGGTCTGTGGCGCAGGGGAATCGGGACGGGCCCGCTGTGAGGAAATCCCTCCGCGCGCCCGATCCGTAAATTAGTGGCCTGCGTGACCCTGGTCGTGCCCCGCGTGGTCGGCCCCGTGCTCGCCGTAGCGGTCGAAGTCGCGGGTGACGGTGCCGGAGTCCAGGTTCGGCGCGGAGATCGTGGCGGTGACGGGGATGGTGCCGGTGTCGAAGGTGAACTGCACCTCGGCGTTGCCGCCGGGGGCGAAGTGATCGTTGTCCACGGAGGTGGCGGTGTAATCGATGCACCCGGCGTCGATGTCCTTGTTCAAGTCGGTGATGCCCGCTGCGGAGTCGGCCACCAGGCTGCACCCGGGCTTGATCTCCGGGGTCTGATCCACCCGCACCGGCTTGCCGTTGATGCTCACGGACTGCAGGCGGTGGGAAACCGGCTGGGGATCCTGATTGATGGCGGTGAACTTGAGGGCGGCTTCGCCGGAGTCGGCCACGATCACGGTGACATCGCGCAGGACCACCGCCTCGTCTTCGCTGTGGGCGGAGGCGCCATCGACGGCGGCGACCTGGCCCGAGGTCTGCGTCACCTGGCCTGCGGAGCAGGAAGCCAGCGCGAGCGCGGAGAGGGCGACGGCACCCAGGGCGGTGGACTTCAGGGGCTTCACGGGATTGTCCTCCATGCGATCTTGCGGAAAAACACAGTTAATACCCCTCCACCCTAACCCTTCTCGCAGGGCTGTCCTAGTTGGGTGCGGCCGGCAGGGGTAGCCATAATGCGGAGGGGTCTCTCGGTGATTGCGTGGTAAGGTGGGGTTTCTGTTATGCCCTTCGCCGGGGAGCCTTGACGCAGGGTTTTCTTGGCGCGTGGCCGCAGCTGTGCTCGCGTTTACCTTCAGTGACCTCAAGGAGTGGGGAATGGATTTTAAGGTCGGGGACGTCGTTGTTTACCCGCACCACGGTGCCGCCGTCATCGAGAACATCGAGCACCGCGAGATCGGTGGAGAGACGCTAGAGTACCTCGTCCTTAAGATCAACCAATCCGACCTGGTGGTGCGCGTGCCCATCAAGAACGCCGAGCTGGTGGGCGTGCGCGACGTGGTGGGCGACGAGGGCCTGCGCATGGTCTTTGGCATGCTGCGTGAGACGGACGTGGAGGAGGCCGGCAACTGGTCGCGCCGGTACAAGGCCAACCAGGAGCGTCTGGCCTCGGGCGACGTCAATAAGGTGGCCGAGGTGGTGCGCGATCTGTGGCGTAGGGATCAGGACCGGGGCCTCTCCGCGGGAGAAAAGCGCATGCTGGCCAAGGCCCGCCAGATCCTAGTGGGGGAAATCGCCCTGGCCGATACCGAGGATAAGGAGAAGGCGGACGCCTTCCTTGGCGAGGTGGACGAGGCGATCAAGCGGCACAAGGAGGCCGCCGGCATCTCCACCACCGACGCCGAGGTCAAGGCCGACGACCTCGACGTGAACCTGGACGACCTCAACTTCGACGATGAGGACGAGGACTAACTCCCGCCGCAGGGTCACGGCCCTCATCGCGGCGGCGGGCAAGGGCACGCGCCTGGGGGCGGAGGTCCCCAAGGCTTTTGTGACGCTGCGCGAACGCTCCCTGGTCGAACGCTCCATCGCCGTGATGATAACCTCCGGCGTGGTCGATGAGATCGTCGTGCTCATCAGCCCGGAGATGGAGGCCTACGCGGCGGATCTGCTGGGCCGCCGGGGGCTCCTCGATGGCGGCGAGGTGCCCGTGCGCCTCGTGCACGGCGGCGGCGAGCGCGCCGATTCCGTCTGGCGGGGCCTCCAGGCCATCGACGACACCGAGGGGGTGGTGCTCATTCACGATTCCGCCCGGGCCCTTACCCCTCCCGGCCTGGTGGCCAGGGTGGCGCGCGAGGTGCTGGCCGGGCACGTGGGCGTGGTTCCCGTGCTGCCGGTGGCGGACACGATCAAGCGGATCGATTCCCCGGGGGGGACCGCCGTGGCGGAGACCCCCTCCCGGGCGCTGCTGCGCGCCGTGCAAACGCCCCAGGGCTTCGACTTGGCCACGCTGCGGGCGGCCAATCGCGCCTATTTCGCGGCGCAGAATCCCGGCTTCGAGGCTACCGATGATGCCTCCCTGCTGGAATGGCGAGGCCAGCCGGTGGTGTGCGTTCCCGGCGATCCGATGGCCTTCAAGGTGACCACGCCGATGGATATGATGCTGGCGCGTACCATCGTGGACGAGGTGGAACCGACTGTTTTTGACGTGCCAGGAGGAGCATCGTGATCATTCCCCGCGTGGGCATCGGGACGGATGCGCACCGTATTGAGCCGGGTAAGCCTTGCTACCTCGCCGGGTTGGTATTTCCGGACGCGGACGGCTGCGAGGGGCACTCCGATGGCGACGTGGTGAGTCACGCGCTGGTGGACGCCCTGCTTTCCGCCGCGAATCTCGGCGATATCGGTTCTTTGGTGGGGGTGGGACGCCCCGAGTATGAGGGAGCGTCCGGGGTGCAGATCCTGCGTGAGGCGGCGGCGGCGATGGCGCGCGCCGGATACGCGGTGGGCAACGCCGCTGTGCAGATGGTGGGCCAGACCCCGGCGATGGGGCCGAGGCGCGAGGAGGCCGAGGCGGTGCTGACCGAGGCGGTGGGGGCACCGGTGTCCGTTTCGGCCACGACCACCGACCGCATGGGTTTTACCGGAAGCGGCGAGGGGCGTGCTGCGGTGGCCACGGCCGTGGTGTGGCGCGCGGTAGAGTCTTAAGGCCTCGCGGTGGCCCGGTGTGGCGGCTTTCGTCGCCGGTGCGCCGAGCAAGGGGGCCGGTCGGTGATGATCATCGGGGAAGATTGACTTTCAAGCGTCGCTGTCGAGAGAAGAAATGCGCTGCCGCGGGGTTCGCTGCGCTAGATCCCCTTGCCTCGAAGCAGTATTATGTCAGCCCGGTCACCGGGTACTAGTCTTTCGTTCAGGGGCGAGCTACCGTGTCACCCATATAGCGGGACAAGTACCCGCAGGTACAGGGCACCGGAGCTGGGGGACAGGCCTTCAGAGCCGGTTCTTTCTGGCCGAGTTTTTCACCTTGCATCGATAGGCGGCGCCCACGGTGTCTGGGTAGTTATGGTGTTGGGGATGTTCAGTGGTCGGAAAGCGTTACCGCGGGTAGGCTCTGATGGAGATTGAGCGCCCAGTCTGCGGCGGATCTTGTCCAGGGGCCAACTAGCGAGCGACCGCTGGGTAATTCTTCGGGTGCGGATTCCAGGTTGATTGGCCCCTCGCTCGCCTGTGGGCTGAGGGTTTCACGGTTGTCGATGCACCTGTCGGCAGCGCCCCGCATGTCTCTACGCACTTTCCCTGGTGTCATACTGGCGCTGTATGCCACCGCGATTCTGTCGCGCAAGGCCACTGACCACGGCTCGGGGGGGCTTCGTGGCAAAGGGTGGTGTTAATGAACATCTTTCGTTATAATCAACCCATAGCGTCAGACATCTGATTAGGCGGTGCCGCGGATCGCCACCCCTGACCCCGGCGTCGCGAGTAAGTGAAAGAGTGTTGATCGTATGCCCCTGAGCCTCCATGCCAGGACTCCTTCCGCCGCTTTGACGGTGATGGAAGGAATTAAGGAGTATATCCGTTCCAATCAGCTGGCTCCGGGTGATGTCCTGCCCTCCGAGGCGACATTGTGCGAGCAGCTCGGTTACTCGCGCTCTTCTATCCGCGAAGCCATGCGCATCCTGGCCACCCTGGATATCGTGGAGGTGCGGCACGGCTACGGCACGTACGTTTCCCAGATGTCGCTGGAGCCACTGGTCAATGGCCTGATCTTCCGTACCGTGCTGGAGGCCGAGCGCAGCTTTGACGGACTATTGTCTTTGGTAGACGCCCGCGAAGCCCTGGATATTTCCCTGGGCCGTCAGCTCATCGATGCGATGGACGAAGAGACGGAAACCGAGCTGCGCACGCTCGTGGATTCTCTGGCTCAGCAGGAGGGGATGGAGGCCGAAGAGTCCTTCGCCTCCGGCGACCAGGAGTTCCATAACCTGCTCATGTCCAAGGTAACCAACCCTCTGATTCAGGAGCTCACCGATGTGTTTCGCCGCGTGTACGCGGTGGTGGCCCCCGCTCTGGGCCTGGAGACCGGCGAGAGCCTGAAGCATGCGGTGGCGGCCCACATTCAGATTCTGGACGCCTTAAAGGCGGAGGACGTGCTGGCCTACGAGGAGGCGGTGCGCCAGCATTACGCCCCGTTGCGCGCCATGATCCTGGAGCAGGCCAAGGAACGGAACTTCCTCACGGAGGAGGATGCCGGGGAAAAATAGCCCCCGGTGGGCTAGAGTGCGATCATGGATGAGTTCATCGGTCGCGTGGTCACCGCCCAGCACGAGTACCCGCATGCGCGCCTGACCTGGGCCGACGGCGTGATTGTGGCCCTGGAGGAGCTGCCCGGGTCCGCGCCACGAGAGGCCGCCACGGCGGTACCCGGCTTCGTGGACGTGCATAATCACGGCGGGTATCGGGGAGCCTTTCCCACCGGTGATGTTCAGGACTGCCTGCGCGCGGCGCGGTTCCACCGCGCCCACGGCACCACCACCCTGCTGGCGAGCCTGGTATCCGGCACCCAGCCGGAGTTGACCCGCCAGGTGAATATCCTGCGCGAACTGGTGGAGCAGGGGGAAATCCACGGGATTCACCTGGAGGGCCCCTTCCTCAGCCCCGCCCGCTGCGGCGCACAGGCCCCCGACCGCATCCAGCCGGGCGACCCGGCCATGCTGCGCGGCCTGATCGAGGCGTCGCGCGGCACCATCCGGCAGGTGACCTTCGCCCCAGAGACCCGGCGGGCCCGGGAGCTGGTGGACGTGTGCGCGGAGTATGGGGTCGTCGCTTCGTTGGGGCACACGCAGGCCAGCGGCGAGTGCGTGCGAGAGATCCTGGGCCACGCCCGGGCCCGGGGGGTGACGGTCTCGGCCACGCATCTGTTCAACGCCATGCCCCCGCTGCATCACCGCGACCCCGGGCCGGTGGCGGCGCTGCTGGAGGCCGCCGCCCGGCGGGAGGCCTGGGTGGAGGTGATCGCCGATGGCGTGCACCTCCACGACGCCACCGTGGACCTGGTCGCCGCCGCCGTGCCCACCCGGGCCGTGGCGGTGACCGACGCGATGGAGGCCGCCGGCATGCCGGATGGCGAGTACCGGCTCGGCCCCCTGCGGGTGGAGGTGTGCGCCTCGGTGGCGCGCCTGCGCACCGAGGGGGCGGGGCAGGGCGCCATCGCCGGGGGAACGAGCACCCTGGCGCAGCAGTTCTGGCGCTATCGACGCCGTCACGGGGCGGTGGCGGCCGTGCGGCTGACCTCCACGAACGCCGCGCGCCTGCTGGGCCTGGCCGAGGAAGCCGGGGATCTGCGGCCCGGCATGCCCGCGACGTTCGCGGTCATGGACGATCGGGGGGAGATCACGGGGGTATGGCACCGCGGGGTGCGCGACGGTAAGAATGAGGACAGACAAGAACCGATTATCTAAGGAGCGGGATCATGGAAATCCTCATCAGGCCAACCCCGCAGGAGGTGGCCGAGCAGGCCGCCACCATCATCAGCGGATACGCGCGCGAGGGATCCACCCTGGGGCTTTCCACCGGATCGACGCCGCTGGCCACCTATCGCGAGTTGATTCGCCGTCACCGCGAGGAGGGGTTGAGCTTTGCCCACACCCAGATGTTCCTCCTCGACGAGTACATCGGGCTGCCCTACGATCATCCGCAGAGCTATCACGCCACGATCCGCCGCGAGTTCACCGCCCAGGTGGACGTCCACGACGATCGCGTTCATGCCCCGGCGGGCATGGCGGAGGATCTGATCCGCGCCACCGCGGACTACGAGCGCGACATCGAGGCCGCCGGGGGCGTGGACCTGCAATTGCTGGGCGTGGGCACCAACGGGCACATCGGTTTCAACGAGCCGGGCAGCTCCCTGAACTCGCTTACCCGGATCAAGACCCTGCACCCGCAGACGGTGGCGGACAACGCACGCTTCTTCGACTCCCCCGAGCGGGTGCCCCGGCAGGTCATCACCCAGGGTCTGGGCACCATCCAACGCGCCCGGCACCTTCTGTTGCTGGCCACCGGCCGTCGCAAGGCCGAGGCCGTCCGCCGCCTCGTGGAGGGGCCGCTGGCGGCGTCCTGCCCGGCGTCGATACTGCAATGGCATCGCCACGCCACGGTATTGGTGGACGAGGAGGCGGCCGCCTTGCTGCACGATGCCTCCTACTACCGCTCCGTGGAGGAACACAAGCCCGCCTGGCAGCAGTACTAGTCCCGGGGTGGCGTTACACTAAGAGGCGTGACTTTCCGCCTCTATGACACCGGTACCCGCAGCCTGCGGGAGTTCAGGCCCCTGCGCGAGGGAAAGGCCAGCGTGTACCTGTGCGGGGCCACCCCCCAGGCGCAGCCGCATATCGGGCACGTGCGCTCCGGCGTGGCGTTTGATATCCTGCGCCGCTGGCTGCTGGCCCAGGGCTACGACGTCGCGTTTGTTCGCAACGTCACCGATATCGACGACAAGATCCTCGCCAAGGCCGCCGAGCACGGACGCCCCTGGTGGGAGTGGGTGAGCACCCACGAGCGCGAGTTCACCCGGGCGTATGACACCCTGGGGGTGCTGCCGCCCTCCGTGGAGCCGCGCGCCACCGGGCACGTCACCCAGATGGTGGAGTACATGCGCCGGCTCATCGACGCCGGCTTCGCCTACGCCGCCGAGGGATCGGTGTACTTCGACGTCGCTGCCTGGGCCGCCGCCGAGGGATCGGACTACGGGGCGCTTTCCGGCAACCGCGTTGAGGAGATGGAGCAGGGCGAGACCGAGGGGCGCGGCAAGCGCGGCGCCCGTGACTTCGCCCTGTGGAAGGCCGCCAAGCCGGGCGAGCCCTCCTGGCCCACCCCCTGGGGGCCGGGGCGGCCCGGCTGGCACCTGGAGTGCTCCGCGATGGCCACCTACTACCTGGGCGGGGAGTTCGACATCCACTGCGGCGGGCTGGACCTCCAGTTCCCCCACCACGAGAACGAGGCCGCGCAGTCCCACGCCGCCGGGGACGGTTTCGCCCGCTACTGGCTGCACAACCACTGGGTGACCATGTCCGGAGAGAAAATGTCCAAGTCCCTGGGCAACGTGCTCTCCGTGCCGCACATCCTCACCCAGGTGCGCCCCGTGGAGCTGCGCTATTACCTGGGCAGCGCGCACTACCGCAGCGTGCTGGAATACTCCGAGGATGCCCTCCAGGAGGCCGCCGCGGGATACCGGCGCATCGAGGACTTCCTGCGCCGCCTGGGCGAGGTGCCCCTGGGTACCCGCCCCGAGGCCTTCGACGCCGCCATGAACGAGGATCTCGCCGTGCCCCGCGCGCTAGCGGAGATCCACACCGCCGTGCGCGCTGGGAACTCCGCCCTGGCGTCCGGGGACGAGCAGCGCGCCCGCGAGCTCGGGGCCCAGGTGCGCGCCATGACCAGCGTGCTGGGCGTGGATCCCCACGACTGGTCGGCCCCGGCGGGCGGCGACCGGGCCGCCCACGGGGCGCTGGAGATCCTGGTGCGGGCGGAATTGGAGCGCCGCGCCCAGGCCCGCGCGCAGAAGAACTGGGCGGTGGCCGACGAGGTGCGCGACCGGCTGGCCGCCGCGGGCATCGAGGTCACCGACACCCCCGAGGGCGCGCAATGGGCGCTCGCGGTCCGCTGAGCCGCTAAGGCTGCGGAGACGAGACGACGAAAAGCACACGGAGGAACACGGACATGCCCGGAAACGATAAGCGGCGCGGGGCCCTGCGCAAGAGCAACAAAAAGGGAGCCACCAAGGGCTCCGGCGGCCAGCGCCGACGCGGCCTGCGCGGCAAGGGTCCCACGCCCAAGGCCGAGGATCGGGTGTATCACGCCGCGCATCAGCGCAAGATCGAGCGCGAGCGGCGCAACTCCGGACGGCACGTCAAAAACAAGGACGCCGCGGAGCTGGTGGTGGGGCGGAACCCCGTGGTGGAGTGCCTGCGCGCCAAGGTGCCCGCCACCCAGATGCTGGTGGCGGTGGGCACCGGGCACGACGACCGCCTCTCCGAGGCCGTGGCCATCGCGACCGCCCGGGGCATTGCCGTGACGGAGGTGCCGCGCCCGGAACTCGATAAGCTCACCGGTAACACCCTGCACCAGGGCATCGGCCTCCAGATCCCTCCCTATAAGTACGCCGACGTGCACGACCTCATCGGCGCCATCGCGGACAGCGGGCGGCCCGGCATGGTGGTGATCCTGGACAACATCACCGACCCCCGCAACCTGGGGGCCGTGATCCGTTCCACCGCCGCCTTTGGCGGCCACGGCGTGATCATCCCGGAACGACGCTCGGCCTCCGTCACGGGGGTGACCTGGCGCACGTCCGCGGGCACCGCCGCGCGCCTGCCGGTGGCCCGCGCCACCAACCTCAACCGCACCATCGAGCAGTTCAAGCGCTCCGGGTACCAGATCGTGGGCCTGGAGGCCGGAGGCCAGCACACCCTGGACACCTACGACGGCGGCACCGAGCCCGTGGTGATCGTGATCGGCTCCGAGGGTAAGGGGCTCTCCCGCCTGGTGCGGGAGAACTGCGACGTGCTGATGTCCATCCCCATGGAGTCCTGGGTGGAGTCCCTCAACGCCTCCGTGGCGGCCGGGGCGGTGCTCTCCGAGTTTGCACGGCAGCGGCGGGTGGCGGGGTAGAGGTTTATTTCTCAGCGATCCGTTGAATCTTTTGCTGGCGAATGGTGGCGACTAAGCGGTGTGAGGGGTGACCCGGACGGAGAAGGGGCGCCGCGTGGATTGCCCACGTGTTGCCTGTACTATTACTTTTCTACCGTCTTGTTCTTTTGGCCATTCTGGAGGAGGGCGGTGATATAGTACCCCAGCGACGAGACCCGAAACTGAAATATTTTTTGTGCCCTGCTATCCCAAGGAATGAACCAAAAGGGCAAATAATAGTCCTACCGCTACGGAAATTGCCAGCTTTGAGAAAAGCTGAACCGGCGTATGATTGTTCATCATCCTGCAATACCTGCAATTGCGCTTCCGGCACCATCTGCTCGTGCCGCAGGGTCGATAGCGGAACCGCAGTCTGGAGAGGATCTCTCAAGATCTGGGGCCGCGCTGACAATACCACCACTTGTCGATTTTTAAAATGGTACCAGGCCCGTGTGGGAGCCCCTTAGCCCAGCCCAAAGAACCCCGCCGCCACCTCGGCCCCGATGATCTCGTCGGTGCTCGACCCCAGGATCTCGGGAACGTCCTTGCCGGATGGCACCACGTGGCCTACCCCGCGCAGGACCCACAGCTGCACCGGCGGGTGGGCGGCGTCCGTCCAGACGTTTACCGTCACGTTGGGGCTGGGGCGGGATACCCGTGGTTGGCCGGTGTGGCCGTTGAGTCCGGCCCACCAGGCCGCTCCTTCCGGTGCGGACGTCATCTCCCCTCGGGCCGCCCCCGCCAGCTCCACGCGCCCGCCCGCATACGGGGCGATGAGGTCGGCGGTGCCGTGCATGAAAAGCACCGGCGTGGGGCGGTAGGCGTCGGTGGAAACCAGCAGGTTATCCGGGGCCGGGGCAGTGGCGGCAAAGATCGCGGCGGCGTCGAGCAGGCCGGGGGCCTCCAGCAGCAATCGCATGGCCATGTGGCCGCCGTTGGAATAGCCGCAGGCAAAAACCCGCGCGGGGGAGAAGCGCGCCACCAGCGCGCGCAGGAAGCCCACGTCGTCGATGGCCTCGCGGCGGCACTGCTCGTCGAGCTCGCGGCGGGCGTCGTTGAAGTGGTGGTCCACCCCGTCGGGATAGACCAGGATCGCGCCGGCGCGCCGTGCCACCGCCTCGAAGGTGCGCCCGGTGAAGCGGGCGGAGATGCGCCCCGATTGCCGGGAACCGTGCAGGTAGAGCAGCAGGTCGGGGTGCCCGGTGGGGTGAGGCGGGGCCACCACGTGGTAGCGGCGGGTGCGTCCCTGGTAGTCGAGGGTGTGGGTTTCCATGTCCCACGATCCTAGCGGCGGGCGCGCACCTCGTCGCGGCGCACCGTGCGCCCCCGCCACCAGCCGATACCCCGGCACAAGAGGTAGATCAGGAAGCTTAGGGCCGTGACGAACACGGACACCGGCAGCCCCGGGGCCAGGGAGAACACCAGGCCACCCACCGCCGCCAGCTCCGCAAACACCACGGAGAGGATCACCGCGCGCAGGGGGGAGGAGGTGACCTGGACGGCGGCCGCGCCGGGGGTGATCAGCAGCGCCATCACCAGCAGCGCGCCCACCACCTGCACCGATTGCGCGGCGGTGAGCCCCACCAACACAGCAAAGGCCACGGCGATCAGCCGCACCGGCACCCCGGCCGCGGCGGCCATGGGCGGATCGACGCTGGCGAAGAGCAGGGGGCGCCACCACAGGGCCACAGCGCCCACCACCAGCGCGGTGGTGGCGGCCAGCCACCACAGGGAGGCGGAGGAGACCCCCACGATCTGCCCGGTGAGCAGGGTCAGCGCCGTGGCGGAGTTGCCGGGGTAGAGGTGGATGAACAGCACCGACAGCCCCAGGCCAAAGCTCATGACCACGCCGATGGCGCTGTCCTGCTGGCCGCGCAGCCCGAGGACCGCCAGCATGATCGCCGCGACGATGGAACCCACCACCGCCCCCAGGCCGATGTTGAGGCCCGCCAGCAGGGCCGCCGAGGCCCCCATGAGGGCCAGTTCGCTGGTGGCGTGCACGGAAAAGGACATCTGCCGCACCACGATCAGCGGGGCGATCACCCCGGAAAGCAGGCCGAGCAGGGTGGCGGCCACGAGGGCCTGCTGCACGAAGCCCACGCCGAGCAGGTAGAGGGTATCCGCAGTGAGCATTTAGAGCACCACCAGTCGATCGTTCACGCGCACCACGTCCACGCGGGAACCGTAGAGCGCGCTGAGGGTTTCCGAGCGCATCACCTCGTCCACGGTGCCCACCAGGTGCCCGCGCGGGCCCAGGTACAGCACCCGGTCGGTCACCCCCAGGACGGGGTTGATGCTGTGGGTGACAAAGACCACGGCGGCGTCGCGGGAGCGGCGATAGGCATCCAGGCGCGCCACGGTGGCCGCCTGGGCGGCGGGGTCGAGGCTGAGCAGGGGTTCGTCGGCCAGCACCAGGGCCGGGCGGCGGGCCAGCGCCTGGGCCTGGCGCAGCAGCTGCTGCTGGCCCCCGGAGAGCAGCCCCACGCGGTGCTCGGCGATGCCGGTGGCCCCCACCGCGGCCAGGGCCTCATCGACCTCCCCGCGCTGGGGCGAGCGCGCGCGCAGCACCCCGTGGCGCAGGGCGAGGGAGACGAGGTCGCGGGCGCGCAGGGGCAGGTCCGGGGGGAACATGCGCTGCTGCGGGATATAGCCGATCGCGCCGGTGGTGCGGACGGTTCCCGCGCTGAGCCGACGCGCACCCATGATGGCGGACAGCAGGGTAGACTTGCCCGCCCCGTTGGGGCCCAGAACGGTGAGGAACTCCCCAGGGCGCACCCGGAGATCGAGGCCCTCCCACAGCGGGGAGAGCGCGGCGTGGGACAGGACGAGGGGGTCAGACAACGAGCATCACCGGGATAATCACGATCTTGTACACGAGGGCAATGGCAAAGGCGGCGGTGTAGCCGGACATGATCCGGGAATCCGAGGCGTTTTGCAGCGCGTATTGCAGCACCGCGGGCTGCCCCAGGAGGCCGGACATGCCGCCATTGGAGCGGGTAGACGACTGCCCCATGGCCCAGCACATGAGTAAGAAGCTACCCGCTCCCGCCAGGCACACGGCGGCCGCCAGGGCGATGGCGCGCACCCCGTCCGCGCTAAAAGCGGTCTCCGCGAAGGCCGGCCCAGAGGCCGTGCCCACCGCCGCGAGGAAAAGCATGAGTCCAAACTGGCGCAGCGTGTAATTGGCGGTGCGGGGCAATTGCCAGGCGGTGTGCCCGGTGCGTCCCAGCGAACCCAGCAGGATGCCCGCCAGCAGGGGGCCGGCAGCCGCGCCCAGGGCAAAGGAGGAGCCGCCGGGCAGCGGCACCTCGATCAGAGCCATGAGGAAGCCCACGACCAGCCCGCCGGCCGCGGCGATCCAATCCAGCTCGGAAAAGGCCTGGATGGAATCGCCCAGGTAGGTGCGCACGTCCTCCGCGCGCGAGGTGGGCATGACCATCTCCACGATGTCGCCCGCCTCCAGCGTGGTCTCGTCGGTGGGCAGGATGGTGTCGTCGCCGCGTCGGATGCGCACCACCTGGGCGCGATGCTTGTCGTAGAGGGGCAGGTTGGCGATGGCATTGCCGGCGATGTCCTTGTTGGACACCCGGTAGTGCTGCACGGTGAGGTTGCCGCCCTGCTGGTGCGACACCGGCCCCAGGCGGCGACCCAGGGTGGCGATCAGGTGCGGCAGGGCGGCCTTGGTAGTGAGCATGACCACCGTATCGCCGCGCTCGATGATGGTGGGATCGGTGGCCACCCGGGTGCGCCCGCCCCGGCGGATGGTGCACAGGCGGAACTGCTCGGCCCATTGCTCGTCCAGGCGCTCCCAGCGGGGTTCCTTGGTCACGGAGATACGCACCAGGCGCAGGACCTTCTCATCGGGGTTCTCCCGGTCCCGCGTGGCCTTCCAATTGCGCCCGATGGTGAGCGCCACCAGCAGGATCGCCAGGATCACCCCGGTGGGATAACCCAGGGAATAGCCCACGGCGGGGCTATCCGAGCCGGTCTGCTCTTGGGCCAGCGACAGCGAGGGGGTGGAGGTCAGCGCGCCGGAGAAGACGCCCAGGGCCACCTCGCGGGTGATCTCGAGCAGCCCGGAGCCGAGGATGGCCGTGGCGGCGGCCAGCGTCACCGCGGCGATGGCCGCCACCATCATGCCCAGTTGCTCCCTGAGGTCGCGGAAGAAGGTCTCCCCGGCTTCCAGGCCGAGCATGTACACAAATAATCCCAGGCCCAGCTCCTGGAAGAGCGCTAGGGACTCGGCGGGCACATCGACGAAGGGGCCGATGGCCAGGCCCATGAAGAGCGCCCCGGCGGCGCCGAAGCGCAGCGGCCCAAAAGGAATGGCCCCGAAGATGGTGCCCGCCGTGATGACGAGGAAGATGGTGAGGAGTACGTGTCCGTCGAGAAAACCTAGCACTTCTTAATACTAAATCAATTCGAGATTATTAATCGCTTGGGTAAGGAAATCGATGGTATCCTGCCCCTCAGCTGGGGTTTCCGCGATCTCGACGATGGTCAGGCCCTTCTCCTCCGCGGCCTGGCGGATGCGCTTGGTCATGTCCGTGGCGGTTTGCGGGTTATAAACTAAGGCATCAATTCCGCCGGAATTGATAAGTTCCAGGAATTCTGCGAGGTCGGCGGCTGCGGGTTCGCTCTCAGCAAGGGTGGCGTGCCGATACCCCTGGGGGGTGGATTCCTTGAGTGGAGAATCCTCGATGAGGTAATCCGCGATGGGCTCCGTCTGCGCCACCCGTGCCTCCGGCAGCGCGGCCAGGCGCTGCTTGAGCTGCGCGAGATCCGCCTTGGTGTCGGCGGCGTTCGCCCCGTCCACGCGATCCGCAATCTCTTGGGCCACCTCGGAGACGGCGTCGAGGTCGAACCAGACGTGCTCGTTGGTGGCGTCGTGGTCGTGATCCCCGTGGTTGTGATGGTCGTGAGAATGGGCGGTCAGCGGCAAGGCGTGGATGACCTTGGCGTCGTCGAGGCCCTCGTAGAGCCAGGCGTCGTAACCACCGCCCCCGGCCACCACGAAGGAGGCGTTGTGGGCCCGCGCCATGTCCGCGGCGCTCGGGTTGAAGTGGTGGGGATCGGTGGCGTTGCCGGTGATGATCGAGGTGACCTCCGCATCGGTGCCCTCGGTGACGCTGTCGGCCAGGCTGCCCCACACGGAGGTTGAGGCGACGATGGTGGGGTGGTCCTCCCCCCGCGCGGTGCGGGCGGTATCCGAAGAATCGTCGGAACAGGCGCTTAGGGTGGTGAGCGCGGCGAGGCTGAGGGCGCCCAGGAGGGCGGTGCGCGATTGAATCATGCCGTCCACCTAACCTTTATTGCAAATAGTTGTCAATATGGGAACATGTTGGGAACACGGGTGGATCCGCCGAGCGGAGGTATCCTGCCCCTATGCCTCGCCGGAATGCTCACAAGGCCACGTTGGCCTCCCTCGCCGCCGAGTTGGGGGTCTCCCGCACCACGGTGTCGAACGCCTATAACCACCCGGAGCAGCTTTCCCCCAGGTTGCGGGCCAAAATCCTGGCTGTGGCTCAGGCGCGCGGCTACGCCGGCCCCGATCCCACCGCCCGCAGCCTGCGCAGCGGTCGCGCCGGGGCTATCGGCGTGGTGCTCACCGAGGACCTCACCTACGCCTTTGACGATCAGCCCTCGGTAGACTTCCTCGCCGGGGTGGCCGAGGCCTGCGCGGACTACGAGACCTCGCTTACCCTCATCCCGGTGGGCGCGCAGGGGCGGCGTCGCACCAGCCTCGTGGCGGGGGCCGCGGTGGACGGCTTCCTGGTGTATTCCGTGGCGGAGAACGATCCCGACTTGCGGGCGGTGCTCGATCGTCGGCTGCCCACCGTGATCTGTGGGCAGCCCACCACCATCGAGGGGGTGCCCTTTGTGGGAATCGACGACCGCCGCGCGATCGCCCCGGCCGCGCGCGCCCTGGTGGCGGCGGGGCACCGGCGCGTCGGCATCCTGGCGATCCGCCTCCACCGCGATCCGGTGGATGGCTTCATCGATCACCGCGATCTGCACCGGGCGAGTCTGCACATCCAGCGCGACCGCGTGCTCGGGGCGCTCGACGTCTTCGCGGAGGCGGGGATCGACCCCGCCGCCGTGCCCGTGGTGACCAGGCACATTAACGACGCCCCCCGCGCCCGCTCCGCCGCAGAGCAGCTGCTGAGCACCCACCCGGATCTCACCGCCGTGCTGTGCACCACGGATTCGATGGCCAGCGGGGCGCTGGCCTACGCCCGGGAGCGTGGGTGGCGGGTCCCCGAGGACCTCTCCGTGACCGGGTTCGATGGCGTGGCCTCGGCCCTGTGGGAAGGGCTGACCACGGTCGTGCAGCCCAACCGCATGAAGGGGGTGGCGGCGGGCACCGCCCTGCTGGAGCTGGGGCAGGAACAGCCCCCGGCGCACCGCACGATCCTGCCCACGGAGTTCTTCCCCGGGCGCACCGTTGGGGCTCCGCGGGCCTCATAGCGCGGGAAAGTAGGTGCGCGCCCCGACCTCGGCGGCCAGGGCGTGGCCGCGCCGCATGATCTCCCCGGCCAGCTCCGGTGCGGCGTCCCCCCGCCACCGCGCCCACGCGGACGCGGGGTGCGCGCAGTCCCCGAGCAGCGGGGCCAGGGCCGCGCGCGCCCGATCCTCCTGCTCCGGGCTCAGCTGCGCGAGCACCGAGGCCACCTCCGCCGCCGCGAGGTCACGGCGCCGGGCGGGGGCAAGCGCGGCCGTGTCGATGCGCCCGGCCCGGGCGCGGGCCAGGGCGTCGAGCATACTGCCGACCTCGGCGATGTCGGCCACCCGGGTGTTCGCCGCCGTGTCCCCCGACCCCACCTTCACGGAGAGATCTCCTGTGCCGAGGGCCTCGAAGCCGCGTTCGTCGGTGGTGTCATCACCCAGGAAGACCGTGACGTCCGGGCGCCACCGGTCGATCTCCTCGCGCAGCCACGTGCCCTTGGTGGCGGTGGACACGGAGAACTCCACCACCCGCTTGCCCCAGGTCACGTGCGTGCCGCGCGGGTCGAGGGCGGCCAGCTCGTCGAGCAAGCGGCGCATGAGGGCCTCGTCGCGCACCCGGATGTAGTGGAAAACCCGCTGGTAGGGCTTGTATTCCACGAAGGCCCCCTCGACTCCCTCGCACAGGGCCTCCAGCTCGGTAGCGAGCGCGTCGAGGGTCGTGCGCTGGGTGGGGCTCAGCGTGGCTTCGTGGCCCTCCGGCTCGGCCCCGTGCGAGCCCACCCGCAGGATCGGCGGCTGGGTGGGGCACACGACGTCCAACTGCGCGAGGTCGCGGCCGCTGAGGATGACCACCCGGGTGTCCGGCATACCGGCCAGGGCGCTGAGTGCCGCGATGGAGGAGGACTGCACGGGTACGTTCATGGGATCCTCGCTGATGCCGGCGAGGGTGCCATCGAAATCGCTGACCACCAGCAGGCGCGGGGCGCGGGCGGCGGGGGAGACGGTGCTGCTCAAAGACATAAAAACCACGGTACCCAACGGGCGTGGCGGACCTGTTCGAACGGGGCGTAGTGGGCTTTGAACTGCGCAAATGTGGTGTACGATGTGGGGTCTGAGTATTTATCTCCCGTGGCATGGCGGGTGCGGTTGAGCCCGCTTACTCCGCAACAGGAAGAAAGGCGGTGGACATGCGGGCATTGCAGGGCCTGGTGAAGCCTTTTTTGCCGGCGTACGTCCGTGAGCGCCTGGGCCGGGAGGTGGCCGAGGCACGGAAGGAACGGGGACTCACCCAGGCCGCCCTAGCCGAGAAAACCGGCATCAGCCGGCGCACCTTATCTCGTCTGGAAAACGGGCACCCGGGGTTGGCGGAGGATAATTTCTTTGCGATCGCGCGGGCAATAGGGCCGCTGAAAAGTATCTATAGCGAGGAATTTCCGCCGCCGGATCTCTCCCAGGCGCATTTGTGGACGGATAATGTATGAGCGTTGATCTTGACCTCTACCTGGCCGGTGTACATGCGGGAACCATCAGACATCGCGCCGACGATGGAGCGATGGCGCCGGAACTTACTTATACCCGCCAGTGGTTAGCCGCAAAGGATGCCTTTCCCCTGTCCTTGTCCATGCCGCTGCAAGATCGTCCACATAATGTAAAAAAGACTACGCGTTATCTGGAGGCATTGCTGCCGGAGAACACCGGAACTCTGGAGGATTGACAGAAGCGCTATCGGGGAATGGATATGAACGATCCGACCTCGGTCTTGGCCGTGGTGGGAGAAGACATGGCGGGGGCGGCGAGATTTGTGCCAGCGGGCAAGAAGCCACATGGGTTCCGTCATAGCATCGCATTGAGTGATGCTGAGGTGGGAGCCTTCCTCGCAGACTTACGCGCCCATCGTGGTGCAATGCCGAATACAACATATGCGCCGCGCATCTCTCTCGCCGGGCAACAGCCGAAGCTGGGGCTCTATCGGGATGCCGATGGCTGGCGAATGCCGTACGGTGACATGCCCTCCACTCATATCCTGAAGCCCGCGCCTGAGAATCTCACAGACATTGATATCAATGAGGCTGCGATGATGCATGCCGCCGCTGCGGTGGGAATCAAAACCAGCGCCTCGGCAGTGGAAAATATTGGTGGGCAGCGCGTTTTTGTTACCACCCGCTATGACAGGGTTCGCGATCAGGGAGGAGACATACTAAGAATCCACCAAGAGGATTTTGCCCAAGCCTTGGAGTACCGTGCCCAGGCGAAATATCAGAAGGAAAAAGGGCCGGCGCTGCGGAATATTATTCCATTTTTGCGGGATAATGTTGCCAATCCCGTGGGAGAGGTGGACCAATTTAATCGGCTGCTTGCGTTTAACGTGGCTATTGGCAACGCCGATGCGCACGCGAAAAATCACTCTATCCTCATCACCCCTCTGGGAAACCGGTTAGCCCCGGCGTATGATCTTTTATCCGTTGCCGCTTACCCTGCGTATAGCCAAGAACTGGCGTTGAGCGTGGGGAAGCAATATCATGCTCATAGGGTGCAGGGGCGGGATTGGCGGCACTACGCGGAAAAGTCCGGGCAAGACGCGGAGCGAGTATTAGCGATAGTTGCCGAGGTATGGAGCCGTGTGCCCGACGCGGTGGCTGATTCCTTGGCCCGTTACGGCGCCTCGCGAGCGATGAAAAAGGCGATAATGGATACCGTGCGGACGGTCGAGGACCGGATGCCGTAGCGGGCGGTGCTCAACGTGAGGGGCCTTAGCCCACATCCGCGGTCAGCCGAATGACCGGGGCATCGATGGCTTCGGAGCGTTGCGTGAGCACCAGCTCCGCCGCGGAGGGCCGGGAGACCGCGTAGGGGCCGCTCAGCAGCTCGCGCAGCGCGGCGTCCACGTGGGCCGCCCCGCCCCGGCAGTCCGCCTGGGCGTCCTCGACGTCGAGGTGCTCGAAGGCCAGCGCATCGGCCTCCCGGGCGGCGGCGGGGGAACCGTCCTTGCTGAAGTGTACGATGCCCCGCACTCGGGCGCAGCCCGTGGAGCCGGTGACGGTGGTCTCCCCGAAGGAGAACGCCGCCAGGCCCGCTGCGCTCGAGGGCAGCTCGCCGCTGTCGCCCGGTTTCAGGTAGAGGCCGGTGACCTGCCAGGTGGGGCCCACGAGCGCGTCGGGCTCGGCGGCGCAGCCGGGAAGAAAACCTAGCCCCAGGCAGCAGAGCGCGGCGACTCGGCGGAATGCGCGCATCATGCCCCCGTGGCGGCCGCGTCGTGGGCCCGGGCCAGGCAGCCGAGGAAGGATTGCGCCCACAGATCGACGTCGTGCTCGCGCACCTGCCGGTGCATGGCGGTCATGCGGGCGCGGGCGTCGTCGGGCGCGGTGCGCAGATCCGTGGCGGCCTGGTGAATGCCGCGCTTGATGGCCTCCAGGTCGAAGGGGTTGCACAGGTAGGCCTGGGGGAACTCCTCGGCGGCGCCCGCGAACTCGCTGAGCACCAGCGCGCCGCTGCCGTCCGGGTGGGCGGCGGCGTATTCCTTGGCCACCAGGTTCATGCCGTCCTTGAACGGGGTGACCAGCATGATGTCCGCGGCGGCGTAGTAGGTGGCGAGGGTGGCCTTGGGCACCGAGCGGTGCAGGTATTCCACCACCGGGTGTCCCGGGGTGCCGTACTGGCCGTTGATGCGGCCCACGGCCTCCTCCACGCGGGAGCGGGTGCGGCGATAGTGCTCGATCCGCTCGCGCGAGGGGGTGGCGATCTGCAAAAAGACGGTCTTGGGGGGTAGCGCCCCTCCCTCCAGCAGCTCCTCGTAGGCGCGCAGGCGCTGCAGGATCCCCTTGGTGTAGTCCAGGCGATCCACGCCGAGCAGGAGGAGGTCCGGGTCGCCCAAGTCCCGGCGTAGCGCCGCCACGGAATCGGCCGGGGGATGGGGGATGGAGGTGATGTCGATGGAAATGGGGAAGGCGCCCACGCCCACCCGGCGGCCGTCGGGGGCCGCGATGTGGGCGGTGATCGCCCGGGTGGACACCTCGCCGTCGGTGCACAGGGTATCGGGCAGCCCGGTGTGGCTGCCCGCGGTGCCGGAGACCTGGGCGGCCAGGGTGAGGAAGTTGCGGGCGTTGTCCTCCAGGTGGAAACCGATGACGTCCGCCCCGAGCAGCCCGCGCATGACCTCCTCGCGCCAGGGAAGCTGGCGGAAGAGATCGGGGCTGGGGAAGGGAATGTGCAGGAAGAACCCGATGGTCAGGTCCGGGCGCATCTGGCGCAGGATCCCGGGCACGAGTTGCAGCTGGTAGTCCTGCACCCAGACGGTGGCCCCTTCGGCGGCCACGCGCGCCACCGCCTGGGCGAAGGTGAGATTGACCTCGCGGTAGGCGGCCCACCACTCGCGGTGAAACTCCGGGGTGACGATGAGATCGTGGTAGAGCGGCCACAGGGTGGCGTTGGAAAAGCCCTCGTAGAAGTCCCGGTAATCCGCCGCGGAGAGGGTCACCGGGAAGAGCAGCACGCCCGCCTCGGTGCGAAACGGCTCGGGGGATTCTCCGATCACCCCGGGCCAGCCCACCCAGCAGCCCCGGTGGCTTTCCAGGACGGGGGAAAGGGCGGAGACGAGCCCACCGGGACTCGGTACCCAGCGCGGGGAGCCGTCCTCGTCGCGCTGCATGTCCACCGGCAGGCGGTTGGCCACCACCACAAAGTCGTTCTTGCTGTCGCCCATGCTGACCAGGGTAGTCGCTCTCTCTCTGCGATATTGCTCGCTACGCCTTCTTGGTGGTCTTTTTTGCGGCGGACTTCTTGGCCGTTTTCTTAGCCGTGGTTTTCTTGGTGGCCTTTTTCGTCGTCTTTTTGGTGGTTTTCTTGGTGGTCTTTTTTGCGGCGGACTTCTTGGCCGCGGTCTTCTTCGTGGATTTCCGGGTGCGCTTGGCGGGCTTCTTCGGCTCCGGTTCCTTGTATTCCTCTTCGAACTTGCGGTACACCAGCCCCGCCGGTTCCACCCCGAGCATGGACATCAGGGTCACCCCATCGAGCATGTTCTCGGCATAGCTCGCCACGATGCGGCGCGCCGCGGCGGCCGTCTCCTCCTCGACCCGGTGCAGGGTCTCGGTGCTCGGGCGGGTATCAGTAACCTTGGGCGGCACGAATCCTCCTGGTGCGTAGGGCAATACTCCGGCCCATCATTCTACGCTATGGCCCGCCAGCCGCGCTGAGCGGCATTATTGACGCTGGGAGCCGCGGCGTCGCGGCTGCTGGGCCTGCAGCGTGGCCCGCCCCGCCACCCGAAAGCCGCGATAGGGGTTGAACCGCTGCGGCCGTCGTACCCGGCGGGCGATCCACTCGCCCAGCACCACGCCCGCGGCCAGGCCGCAGGAAATGGCCAGGGCCGTGGCGATGTTGGTGAAGCCCACTAGCATCTGCTCGTTGAGGGCCGCGTACATACCCCGGTACACCGCCAGGCCGGGCAGCAGCGGCGTGATGCCCGCGATGGCGATGATAAGCGGGGGCACCTGGAACCGTCGTGCCAGCAGGCCACCGGCAAAACCGATGATCACGGCGGCCATGGAACCGGCCATCACCGTGGTGATACCCAGCGGGGAGAAGAGGAAGTAATAGAACATCGACCCCGTCATCGCGGTGATGCCCGAGAGAGCCACCGCCGACCACTCCGCGTAACAGGCGATGGCAAAGCCCACCGAGGCCAGCGTGCCGGCTACGACCCGCACGCTGGCGGAGGCCGGATTGGGGGCCGCCACCGATTCCATGGGGGGCAGCTCGATGCCCACGGAGGAGGACAGCTGCAGGCCGATGGCCACCCCGGCCACGATCGCGCCGGTGTACAGGAGCGTCTCAAAAAAGTGCGCGCTGGCCGTCACCGGCGCGCCCGTGATGCCATCTTGGAGGGACTGCACCAGCGTCAAACCTGCCAGCATCACGATGATGCCCGAGGCCACGATCTGGCTGGGGCGCAGCTCCACCCCGTATTCCGCCGCGGCGGCGTAGGACAGGGCCGCCGGAATGGTGGCGATAATGCCGCCGATGACGTTCTGGAAGAACACCGGCAGGTGGTGCCGGGAAAGAAAGAGGCTCATCGCCATGATGGACATCGAGGTGATGAAGGCAATCGCGCCCACCAGCATGGTGCCGCCGAGCAGCACGGCCACCGCGCCACCCATCAGGCCCCAGCCGAAGATGGAGGTCGTGGGCCCGTAGGCCGTGGGCTGGGCCTCGATATCGTCAAGGATCCGCTCGGCTACCTCGGGCGGCGTGGCGCCTGCCTGAATGGAGCGAATCAGGCGATCCACCGCGGAGAGCTTCGAAAAATCCGTGGTGAGTGTGCGCACCACCCGAAACACCGTCACCGGGGACTTGCGCGAGGTGCCGATCTGCGTGGACACCGTGATGTTATTCATCGTGATGTCCACGTGACACCACCACAGGCCATAGGCCGAGGTCACGGCGTGCATCTGCGCCTTGGTATCGCTATTAGACGTTCCCGAGGACAACAAGATGTCCCCGATCCGGGCCGCCAGATCCATCACCCCGGCCACCTGGTTATAATCCGTCAGATCCACCGGGGCCAGGGGCGACGGCGGGGGAGCGGCCTTGGCGGTATCGATCGTGGCCGCGTGGGGAGACTGATGACGCCAGGCGCGCAGACGTTCGCGGATAGAGGGCATCTCGCGGCCTTTCTACTTGGGTGGGTGAGATGGGGCGATGGGATGCGGTGCGCGGGCATGCGCGCGGGGCGGGCACCGCGGTGGAAGAAACTTTAGCGCCGCGCCGGGGCGGGCTGCATACGGGCAGGTAAGGCCCAATATACGGGGATCGGTGGGGTACCGGGGTGGGCGATCCTGTAGCATTTCTGTGGCGATAGCCTCGCGGACGATCTCGGGATCGCGCGGTGGTGTCAGTGCTGGAGTGGCGCAATTGGTAGCGCAACGGTCTTGTAAACCGTAGGTTGTGGGTTCGAGTCCCATCTCCAGCTCTCTGAGCAGGGTAAATAGGCGAGAGGCGGAGGACAGGTTCCCGGCTAGACCAATTGGCCGGGAACCACCGCCCTACTAACATATTAGGGAGACACCATGACCACCGCTGCCGTCATCGTTGCCGTCGCTACGATCATCACCCATGCCCATCCGGTGATCATCGCGACCACCACGGCCATGGCGACGCTATGCCTCGTGCTCGATACCCGAGCCGCCCTGATTGAGTACCGCTATGACCATCTTCATCGCGGATAGCGACACCGGGAGAGCTCGGTGGACGGGGGCGATGTGCGCCGAGCATGGCAGGGTGAGCTCGTCCACCTAGCACGGGTGCGTCCGCAATGAAATGACATGTTTCCCGCCCTGCCGAGCACCTAGATGCCCGCACGTCCCTGTGGGACGCTGCGGAGGTGCGGGCGCGGGCGTGGCACGCCCAGCGGCCCTCCCAGTGGCGGGGCTAGGCTTCATCACCTCGTGCCTGTAATTTGTCTCCACCAGGCATAGCCTGGTTCCTCACTGCGGTGCTTAGCGCCACCGCAGCGCTGAGGCTCACACCGTAGTGCGGGCCATTTCTACAGCGGTGAGAGGAGGTGCGACGACATGTTTTCGTCATTATGCTCGGCGTATACGCGAAAAGACCCGCCAGCTACTTGTCACGCTGGTAGCCACTGAACTCGCGAATACTATTCGCGAGGTATTACGGGTGGTCACCGGCTAGCGCTTGAAAGGGTCTCATGTGCTTGGCGGCTGTGAGGCCCTTTCGTATTGATCGGACAGGCGGGATGGCTCATCCATTACCCATCATGCATGAGGGGATCGGGCAGGGTCAAGAAAGAATGCCTTAATCCCCTGTGGGCGAACCCATCCTCGCTGCGTTTGGTGTCTGGCAGGAATTCACCAGTGTCATTTTGAGGAGCGGCGGCCGACATACCCCTCGGGGATGGCGACTCGTACTCCGGTGCGGGTAAGCACGCGGGAGACGGGGCGGCTCGCACTTTTTCGGTGGCTTTAAGGTCAAGCCCGGCGTCATCGGGGTGCGCGGCGGGGCTCGTATCCGAGGTAGGAGACGACCGGCAGGATCTCGGCGGGGGCAGACCTGGTGAGGTCGTGGGCAAAGACCTTACCGAGGAGTGCCTGCCAGGTCAGCGCTACCGCCGCCGCGTCTGCTAGCGTCGGTGAGGAAAAGCCACGGGAGCGCGCACGCCGCGCGCTGAGAGGCCCCAGCGGGATCGAGGGGCGACCGTTCGAACCTGTCCGGATCATGCCGGCGTAGGGAAGGAGCCCTGTTTTCATCATGCCTACTCGCGTTACCACTGGCCCTATGTATCGCAGCCACAAGACCTACCGGGAGGTGGTACACCGCAACACGGATGGCACCGTCACCGCCCTGCGCCTGCCCACTCGGGTGATCGAGCTGACCACGGGGGAGGGCTTCGAGGTCTATGACACCTCGGGGCCCTACACGGAGGCCCACCCCGACCTCGACCTGGAGCGCGGCCTGCCGCGCACGCGCGAGTCCTGGGAGCGTCCCGCACCGGTGGCGGCGAGTAAGGAGCACCCGGAGCTGGCGGTGCAAACGCAGCTGGCGTGGGCGCGGGCGGGCATCATCACCCCGGAGATGACATTTTGCGCCGCGCGCGAGGGCATGGAGCCGGAGTTCGTGCGCCGCGAGGTGGCGGCGGGGCGTGCGGTGATCTGCGCCAATCGGCGGCACCCGGAGCTGGAGCCGATGATCATCGGTCGGGTCTTCGCGGTGAAGATCAACGCGAACATGGGCAATTCCGTGGTGACCTCCTCCATCGCGGAGGAGGTGGAAAAGATGGTGTGGGCCACCCGCTGGGGGGCCGATACGATCATGGATCTGTCCACGGGGGCGGATATTCACGAAACGCGCGAGTGGATCGTGCGCAACTCCCCGGTGCCGGTGGGCACGGTGCCCATCTACGAGGCCCTGGAAAAAGTCAAGGGCGATCCCACCAAGCTCACCTGGGAGATCTACCGGGATACCATCATTGAGCAGTGCGAACAGGGCGTGGACTACATGACCGTTCACGCCGGAGTGCTACTGCGCTACGTGCCGCTGGCGGCGGAGCGGGTGACGGGCATCGTCTCGCGCGGGGGTTCGATCATGGCGGCGTGGTGCCTCAAGGAGCACCGGGAGTCCTTCCTCTACACGCACTTTGCGGAGCTGTGCGACATCCTGGCGCGCTACGATGTCACCTTCTCCCTGGGCGACGGCCTGCGCCCCGGCTCCATCGCGGACGCCAACGATGAGGCGCAGCTGGCGGAGCTGCGCACCCTGGGGGAGCTGACGCGGGTGGCCCGCTCCCGGGGCGTGCAGGTCATGATCGAGGGGCCGGGACACGTGCCGTTGCACAAGATCCCGGTGAACGTGGAATGGGAGGAGGATTGGTGCCACGGCGCACCCTTTTACACCCTCGGCCCGCTGACCACGGACATCGCCCCCGGCTACGATCACATCACCTCCGCGATCGGTGCCGCGGTCATCGGGCAGGCGGGCACCTCCATGCTGTGCTACGTCACTCCCAAGGAGCACCTGGGGCTGCCCAACCGCGATGACGTCAAGACGGGGGTGATCACCTACAAGATCGCGGCGCACGCCGCCGACCTCGCCAAGGGACACCCGAGGGCCCAGGAGCGCGACGACGCCCTCTCCCGGGCGCGCTTTGAGTTCCGGTGGCACGATCAGTTTGCCCTGGCGCTTGACCCCGACACAGCCCTGGAGTTCCACGACGAGACCCTCCCGGCGGAGCCGGCCAAGACCGCCCACTTTTGCTCCATGTGCGGGCCAAAGTTCTGCTCCATGCGGATCTCGCAGGACGTGCGGGACTACGCCCGCGAGCACGGCCTGACCTCCGTGGAGGCGATCGAGGCGGGCATGGCCCAAAAATCCGAGGAGTTTAGCCGCGCGGGTGGGCGGGTGTATCTTCCGCTGAGCCCACAAAGCGGTAGCCCATCCCGGCCTCGGTGAGAAAATACCGGGGGTGAGATGGGTCGGCCTCCAGCTTCTGGCGCACCTGCGAGAGGTAAACCCTCAGGTAGTTGGTCTCCCGCTCGTAGGCATCGCCCCACACGGCGTGGAGCAGATCCGCCTTGCGCACCAGCTGGCCCGCGCGCCCGGCGAGGTGGGCCACCACGCCCCACTCGTGTGGGGTCAGGTGCACCGGCTGGCCCTCGCGCAGCACCTGGGCCCGGGCGAGGTCGATGCGCAGCCGCCCGTCGGCGGTGATGACCACCGGGGCGGCCGGTCCCGAGGGGCAGCGCCGCAGCGCGGCGCGCAACCGGGCCAGCAGCTCGCCCAGGGAGAAGGGCTTGGTCACGTAGTCGTCGGCCCCCTCGTCCAGGGCGTTGATCTTGCCCTCGTGATCGTGGCGCGCGGAGAGGATGAGCACGGGCACCTCGCTCCACGCGCGCAGCGAACGCAGTACGGTCAGCCCGCTGGCGTCGGGAAGCCCCAGGTCGAGCAGCAGGGCGTGGGGACGTTGGTCTCGGGCCGCGCGCAGCGCCTCGGCGGCGGTGGCCGCGGCGGTGACGTCGTACCCGCGAGCGCGCAGGTGGATGAGCAGCACGCGGGCCAGGGCGGCGTCGTCCTCCACCACCAGGATGCGGGGGTGCTCAGGCATCGCGCACCACCCGGGGCAGGCTCAGGATCATGGTGGTGCCCCCGCCGGGGGTCTCGGTCGCGCGGATGGTGCCGCGCATGGCCTCGGCGAATCCCTGCACCACGGCCAGGCCCAGCCCCAGGCCCGCGCCGGTGTGGTGGCGGAAGGGGGTAAAGAGGCAGTCGCGCCGCTCGGCGGGGATGCCGGGACCGTGGTCGATGACCCGGATCTCCACCTCGTCCGGTCCGGCGGCGGCGCACACCGCGAGGGGTGCGGCCCCGTGGGTCACCGCGTTGTGCAGGAGGTTGGCCAGGCAGCGTTGCAGCAGGCCGTGGTCGCCATACACGGAAGGAAGATCGGGGGGGGCCTCCACGCCGACCTGCTCTCGGTACTCGGGCTGCTCGGCGAGCACCGCCGCGACCACCTCCGCGATTTTGAGCGGGCGCCGATGCACGGCGATGCTCCCGGCGTTGAGGCGGCTCATGTCCAGGAGATTACCCACCACGGTTTCCAGCCGATCCGCGGATTCCTCGATGCTCTCGATGAGCGCGACGCGCGCCTCGGCGGGGAGGGGAACATCCCCCAACAGCAGCCCGGAGACGGCGGCCTTGATGCTGGCCAGCGGGGTGCGAAGATCGTGAGAGACGGCCGCCAGCAGCGCCGAGCCCACGCGATTGCTGGTGGCCAGCGCCGCGGCGGCGCGCCGGGCGGCGTCGATCTCCTGACGATCCATTACGGCGGTGATCCGCGCGCCGTGCGCCTCGATCATGGCGGTCTGCTCCGGGGTAATGTCGCGCCCGGACAGCACCAGCCGCAGCCGCGGCCCCAGCTCCACGTGCCCGGCGTGGCCGGGATCCCAGGCATCGCCTAGGCCCCGCGGCGCGGTGGAGGCGAGGGTGACCCACTGGTGGCCGCCGGGGTGGCGGCGCTGGATCTCCACCCGATCGAGGGAGAAGGTCTGCTGAATGTGCCGCAGCAATAAGGGCAGGTCGTCGCCCTCGTGAAGGGCTCCGCGGGCCAGGTCCCCCAGGATGATGGCCTGGGTTTGGCTGCGCTGAGCCTGGTGCGTGCGCCGCGCGGCCAGATCTACCACCCACGCCACGCTCACCGCCACGATGAGGAAAAAGACGATGCTCAGCAGGGATTCCGGCTTTGTGATGGTCAGGGTGCGCGTGGGGGCGGTGAGAAACCAATTGACCAGCAGCGAACCCGAGGCCACCGCCAGCAGCGCTGGGCGCAAGCCCCCGGCCAGGGCGGCGAACACCACGATGGTCAGGTAGCCCAGCAGCACCGCGCCCAGGTAATCCGGCCCGGGCGCAAGCCCCAGCAGGCCCAGGGTGACCAGCGGCGGCGCGAGCGCCGCCACCACCCAGCCCGCTGCGCGCCGCCCGGCCCCCAGGTAGCTGTGGGAACCCCGCGACGCCTCCCCGGGATGATCCTGCCGCCCGCGGGGCGAGGCCACGATGTGCACGTCCACGTTTCCGGCCCGGTCGATGATCCGACGGCTTAACTGCGCCCCGCGCGAGGGCAGGCGACACGGGCGCAGGCGGCGCGGCCCCAGCCCGATGACGAGCTGGGAGGCCCCCTGGGTGTGGGCGAAGCCCAGGAGGGTATCGGCCACGTCGTCGCCGGTGATCACGCGCCAGGTGGCCCCCAGGTCCTCGGTGAGGCGCTGGAGCCGACGCAGATCCTCCGGGGCGCAGGCGGGGGGCGCCTCCTCCACCGCCACGTGCACCACCACCAGCTCGCGGTCGGCCACGCGCCCGGCGATGCGCGCCCCGCGCCGGATCAGCGCCTCCGAGCCGGGCGCTCCGGAAACCCCCACCACCACCCGCTCCCGGGTGGGGCAGGCGGCCCGTCCGCCCCGCTCGGCGCGGTACTGGGCCATGCCCTCCTCCACCTTGTCCGCCAGCCACAGCAGGGCCAGCTCCCGCAGCGCGGTGAGATTGCCCGGCCGGAAGTAATTATCCAGGGCGCGCCGGGCGGCCTCGGGGCGGTAGACCAACCCCTGGGCCAGGCGCACCCGCAACGTATCGGGGGAGAGATCCACCAGCTCGATCTGGTCGGCCTCGCGCAGCACCCGATCCGGCAGCGTCTCGCGCTGGCGCACCCCGGTGATGGCAAAGACCACGTCGTTGAGGGACTCCACGTGCTGGATATTCAGGGTGCTCAGCACGTTGATCCCGGCATCGAGCAGCCGGTGGACGTCGTGCCAGCGCTTGGTCTCCGGCGCGCCGGGGCCGCCCACCACGGTGTGCGCCAGCTCATCGACGAGCACGGTGTGCGGGCGGGCGCGCAGCACCGCCGCCACGTCGAGCTCTCCGTACTGCTCGGCCTCGCCCGGGCGGCGCGGCGCGCGCGGCAGCACCGTCAGCCCCTCCACCAGGGCGGCGGTGCGGGGGCGGCCGTGATCCTCCACCACTCCCACGAGCACGTCGCGGCCCTGGGCGGCCAGCTCGTGGGCCTCGTGGAGCATGGCGCAGGTCTTGCCCACGCCGGGGGCAAAGCCCAGGTAAATCTTGAGCCGACCCCGCCGCACGGCCGAGGCTGGGTCTGCGGGATGGTGCGTTGCGTCCACGGAACCTCCCTGCGCCTGACGTTATTCGTGTACCGGGAAACGCGCGGCCCCGGCCTGGGCCACGGCGGCGTTGAGTGTGGTGACGTTCACCAGGCTGCCGTGGCCGTGGCGGGCGATGAGGTTGCGCAGCGTTTCCTCGGGCAGCCCCGAGTACCGCGCCACCCGGGGAACCTGGGCCTCAGCATAGGCCCGCGAGACGTGCGGGTCGAGCCCCGAGCCGCTGGCGGCCAGGGCCTCCGGCGGTACCTCGCTCGGGGGTAGGGATTCGCGCGCGGCGACCTCCCGGCGGCGGTGCTCCACCGTCTCCCGGTAGGCGGGATCGGCGGGCGAGGCGTGGGAGGCTCGTCCCTCCCCCGCGCTGGGGCGGGGATAAAACCAGGCCCGGGCGGGGCCGTTCGCCGCGCCGCCGTCGGGGGCGGGCTGCGCCAGTAGCACCGAGCCACGCGGGGTCCCCGCAGCGTCGTAGAGCAGGCTGCCCGCCGCCTGATGCGGCAGCACTAATGCGCCGAACCCCACCATGCCCAGCGGATAGCACAATCCCAGGATCAGGGTGAACACGGCCAGGGCCACGGCCCCCGCGCGCACGGTGCGCCTCAACCGAGCGGACATCATGACAGGACACCTCCGGGGAGAAGAGAAAGCAGGAGATCCAGGGCCTTGATGCCTAGGAAGGGCACGAGCACGCCGCCGAGCCCAAACACGGCGAGGTTGCGCCGCAGCAATGCCGCCGCCCCGCGCGGGCGATACGCCACCCCGCGCAGCGCCAGGGGGATGAGTCCCGCGATCACCAGGGCGTTGAAGATCACCGCCGCGGCGATGGCGCTGTGCGGGCTGTGTAAGCCCATGACGTTGAGCGCCGCCAGCCCGGGGAAGGCGGTGCTGAACATGGCGGGAATGATGGCGAAGTACTTAGCGACGTCGTTGGCGATGGAGAAGGTGGTCAGCGCGCCGCGGGTCATCAGCAGCTGCTTGCCCACGTGCACGATGTCGATGAGTTTGGTCGGGTCGCTATCCAGGTCGATCATGTTGGCGGCCTCCTTGGCCGCGGAGGTGCCCGTGTTCATCGCCACCCCCACGTCCGCCTGCGCCAGGGCCGGGGCGTCGTTGGTGCCGTCGCCGGTCATGGCCACCAGGCGCCCGGCCGCCTGCTCCCGGCGAATCAGCGCCAGCTTGTCCTCCGGGGTGGCCTCCGCCAGCACGTCGTCCACGCCCGCCTCCGCGGCGATGGCCCGGGCGGTCAGGGCGTTATCACCGGTGACCATCACGGTGCGGATGCCCATCCGGCGCAGCTGCGCGAAGCGCTCCGCCATGCCGGGCTTGACCACGTCCTTGAGGTGTATGACCCCCAGTAGCGCGGCGGAGGTGGGCGCGCCCGCATCATCCTCGCTGATCCGGGTCACCGCCAGGGCCGTGCCGCCGGAGGCGCTGATCTCCTCGATCACCTGGGTCGCGCGCGCCGGTATCACCCCGCCCAGGCGGGCCACGCGGCCGCAGACCTCGCTGGCCGCGCCCTTGAGGATCCGCTCGCGCCGACCGATCCGCGCCCCGCTCGTGCGGGTCTGTGCGCTAAAGGCCAGGAAGCTGAGGTCGGGATAATCCCGCGGGTTGAGGGGAGCGGTGAGGGAGTCCGCCAGGGCGCGCACCGAGCGCCCCTCCGGGGTGTCATCGGCATAGGAGGAAAGCTGGCAGGCCAGGGCGAGCTCCGCCGTGGTGGTGGCACCTACCGGTAGCAGCTCCACGGCGCGGCGATCGCCCATGGTGATCGTGCCGGTCTTGTCCAGCAGCAGGGTGGATACGTCGCCCGCGGCCTCCACCGCGCGGCCCGACATGGCCAGCACGTTGCGCTCCACCAGGCGATCCATGCCCGCGATCCCGATCGCGGAGAGCAGCGCCCCGATGGTGGTGGGAATCAGGCACACCAGCAGCGCCACCAGGATCGTCGTGGGTTGTACCGCCCCCGCGAAGGCCGCCACCGGGGCCAGGGTGAGCACCACCAGGACGAAGATGACGGTCAGCACCGTCAGCAGCGTGTTCAGCGCCAATTCGTTGGGGGTCTTGTGCCGCCGCGAGCCCTCCACCAGGCCGATCATGCGATCCATGAAGCCCTGGCCCGGCTCGTTGCTGATGCGCACGATGATGCGATCCGAAAGCACCGTCGTGCCCCCGGTGACCGCGCAGCGATCGCCCCCGGCCTCCCGGATCACCGGGGCCGATTCCCCCGTGATCGCGGATTCGTCCACGCTGGCGCTCCCGGCCACGACGTCGCCGTCGGCGGGAATGACCTCGCCGGCGAGCACCAGCACGTGATCGCCCCGGCGCAGGGCCTGGGCGCTCGTGCTGGCCTGTACCACGGGGGCGTCGAGGGGCGTGTCGGGCTCCACGCGCCGGGCGGTGAGCTGGCCCTGGGCGCCGCGCAGCGACGCCGCCTGCGCCTGGCCGCGACCCTCCGCGACCGCCTCGGCCAGGACGCCGAAAAAGACTGTGGCCCACAGCCAGGCGGAGAGGAAGAACGTGAAGAAGCGGGGCTGGATCACCCCGATGAGCAGGGTGAAGGCGGCGCCCACCTCCACGAGGAAGAGGACGGGCACACCGATGAGGCGGCGCGGGTGGAGCTTGCGCACGGCCACGGGTACGGCGGAGAAAAGGGCACGAGAAGTCATAGGGATGAGGCCTCCACGAGCGGGCCGAGAACGAGGACGGGCAGGAACGTCAGGGCTCCCACGACGAGCGCCACTCCCACCAGCAGGGCCACGAAGAGCGGGCGATGGGTGGGCAGGGTGCCCGCGGTGACCGGTCGCGGGGCCTGGGCGGCCAGCGAGCCGGCCAGGGCGAGCACCGCGATCATGGGCAGGAACCTCCCCAGGAGCATGACCACCCCCAGCGAGATCTGGAACCACGAGGCATCGGCCTGCAATCCGGCGAAGGCGGAGCCGTTGTTGTTGGCCGCGCTGGCAAAGGCGTACACCAGCTCGGTCAGGGCGTGCGGGGCATCCGAGGCGGTGGACAGGCTCGCCCGCGTTCCCGGGAGCACCACCGACAGCGCCACCCCGCCGAGCACCAGAGCGGGCATGACCAGCAGGTACAGGCAGATCTTGATGATCTGCGGCAGGCCGATGCGCTTGCCCAGGTATTCCGGGGTGCGCCCCACCATCAGCCCGGCCACGAACACCGCGAGCAGCGCCACGACCAGGAGGCCGTAGAGGCCCGAGCCCACCCCGCCGGGGGAGATCTCGCCCAGCAGCATATTCAGCAGCAGCACCCCGCCGCCCAGCGGGCTATAGCTGGAATGGGCGGAATCCACTGCCCCCGTGGAGGTCATGGTGGTGGCCACCGCGAAGAACGCCGAGGGCACGGTGCCAAAGCGCATCTCCCGGCCCTCCAGGCCGCCCGCCGCGCCGCCCTCCAGGGCCACCACCGCCGCCAGGGAGGTAAAAAACAGCACGCTCGTGGCCCCCAGCAGCGCCCAGCCCTGGCGACGATCTCCCACCATCACGCCGAAGGTGCGGGTCAGGCACACCGGCAGGAGTAGGAGCAGGAAGACCTCTACCGCGTTGGACAACGCCGTGGGGTTTTCCATGGGGTGCGCGGAATTGGCACCGAAATACCCGCCGCCGTTGGTGCCCAGCTCCTTGATCGCCTCCTGGGAGGCCACCGGGCCGCCCGGGATCACCTGACTGCCGCCGGTGAAGGTGCTCACGGTCGCCGCCGGGTGCAGGTTCTGGATCACCCCCTGGGAGAGCAGCACCGCCGCCGCGAGCACCGCCAGGGGCAGGAGAACGCGCAGCACGCCGCGGGTGAGATCCACCCAGAAGTTCCCGATGCGCCCCTGCTCGTCGTGGCAGGCACACCCCCGGATGAGGGCCACCGCCACGCTCAGCCCCACCGCCGCGGACAGAAAGTTCTGCACCGCCAGGCCCATCATCTGGGTCAGCGGGCTCATGGTGGCCTCCCCCGCGTAGGACTGCCAATTGGTGTTGGTGATGAAGGAGGCCGCGGTGTTCCACGCCGTGGCCGGGGCCACCGGTCCCATGCCCTGGGCCAGGGGCAGGGCCGCCTGGGCGCGCTGGAGGAGGTACAAGGCCACGAGGCCCAGCGCGGAAAACACCAGGACGCTCGCGGCGTAGCGCGGCCACCGCTGCGCGGTATCCGGGCGAACCCCCATAAGCCGGTACAGGGCGCGCTCCGGGAGCGTATGCCGAGGGCTGGAAAAGACCTGGGCCAGGTACCCTCCCAGCGGCAGGTAGGCGGCGGCCAGGGCGGCAAGCACCAGCGCGATCGGCGCCACGGTGCCGAGTGCTGGGACGAGCGCCGCGATCATGAGAAGTCCTCCGGGCGCACCAGCGCCACCGCGAGGTAGCCCAGTGCGGCGACCCCCAGCAACAGGCCGAGCAGACAATCCCAGGTCATAGGGAATCCACCCCCTTCACCGCCAGGAGCAGGCAGAAAAAGACCGCACCGCTAAGCGCGAGGAAGCAAAGATCACTAACCATGCGCAACAACCTAGGCGCGCCCGCGGCGGGCCGGGGTGGATCTTAACGCAATCTTGACGGGCCGTCCGGGGGAGGCCGCCGCGGATGGTACCCATAAACAAACGCGCCTCCCCGCCGGGCAGGGCGGGGAGGCGCGGGGTGAGGGCGTCTGCTTAGGACAGCGGCGGCGCCGGCGGGAAGCCCGGCAGTAGGCTGCCGATGCCGGCCAGGGCGTAGGAGACGATGTCCCCCGCGACGTCGATCAGGCTCAAGCTCACACTCAACATAGGTTCTCCTCTGGGTAGAAAATCAGGCTTAGTCTAGCGCACGGTCGCGCCGGGCGTCGGATTTTACCAGGCGGCGATCACCAGGAAGAGCGCGGCCAGCAGCGGGAGCGTGCCCTGCTTGAGGGCGGCCTGGCGGTGCGCGGGGGAACTAGCGAATAATACGATCGCGGCCGCCAGCATGGGGGCCACGCCCGCCAGGGCCAGGGTGATGCCCACGGTGTGGCTCCACGGCAGGGCCACCAGCCCGGCGACCACGAGCGCGGCCAGGAAGAAGTTGTAGAAGCCCTGGTTGTAGGCGTTGAACTTGGTCAGGCGGGCGGTCTCCGGGGTGGTGCCAAAGAGCGCGCGGGCGCGCTCGCTCTCCCAGGCGAAGGACTCGAGGTAGAAGATGAACACGTGCAGGAGCGCGGCCAGGAGGGCAAAAGCGAAACCGATGGCGAGCATGGGATCCTTTCCCACGGGCCCCGCATCGCGGGGCGAAACGATTATTCCGCCATACCCCAACCGGGGCGCCCGGCGCGTTATTCCCGCGACGCGGAGGCTGCGTCGTCGTCCGTGGGCTCCGCCCGTGTGCCCCGGCATTCCCAGGCCTCCCGCACGTATTGGGAACCGCGGCGGTACCGCTCTCGGACGTCGGCGGCGATCTCGCGCCGAGCGGCTGCCTCGCGCAGTGCCCGGCCCGGTTCCTGCGTGGGGGCCACGGCGGCCAGCAAGAAGAGCACGGTGATGACGGTGGCGGCCAGCAGGCCGCCCCAGGGGAACCCCATGCCGCCGTCGGCGAGCCTGGTGGTGGAGGCGAGCGGCCAGAAGAGCAGAAGCACCGCGATGGCCAGCGGGGTCCACAGGGCGTCCTGGTAGCGGCGGGTGCGCACCATCGCCAGGATGCCGGCGATGGGCAGCACCAACACCAGCAGGGAGTGCGTCCACAGCAGCGGCGAGGCGAGGAAGGCGGTGCACAGCCACCCGACGAGCAGGATCTGCTGGGCGTACCGGGTGTTGAGCCAGGCCACCCAGCAGGTGGCGGCCGCGAGGAGCAGCACCGCGAGCAGGACGATCAGGTGAACCCACAGGGGGGCCTCGGTGAGCACCCGGGTGTGGATGCCGCGCGGCAGGGGGTGCCGGGGGGCCAGGACGAGGGCGCTGAAGGCCTGACTCTCCTCGTGGAGGACGGCCCCGCCGAGAACCTCGCGCAGGGCCGCGACCCACTCGCGCACGCTGAACAGCCCGGTACACAGCGCGGAGAGTACCACCGTGGCTCCCGCCCCCACGATGGCCCACGCCCCGGCCAGGCGGGTGCCGGCCCACAGCAGGAGCGGAACGATGAGCACCAGCGGGGGGCCGGCCAGGCAGCAGGCCCCTCCCAACAGCAGCCCGGAGACTACCGGGCGCCTGTGTGCCGCGGTGAGCGCCCAGGTGGCCGCGGCCAGGGCGAACACGGTGAGGTGGCCGTCGGCGCTGCTGGATTGGAAGGCCTCGCTGAACCAGACCGCCAGCGCGGCGGGGATCAGCCAGGTGAGCGGCATGGTGCGGCGAAACCACAGGGTGTAGGCGCAGGCCAGGAACACCACGAGGCACAATCCCTGCCCCAGCGCCAGCAGGAACTGCGCGGCGGTCAGGGGAAGCGCGGCGGTGATCGGCGCGGCGAGGGCCGCGAGCAGGGGCGGGTAGAAGAAGGGCTGATCGGGATAGGCGGAGGAGCGGTAGAGCAGGAACGTATTGCCGGAGCGGACGTGCTCGCCGGCCGCCCAGATGGCGTCGAGCCGGCCGCCATCGGCCTGGGTGAACCACAACAGCGCGTTGGCCAGGCCCATCGCGGTGGCCACGGCGAGGATCGCGGGGCTGAGCGTCCGGGGGGAATCCGTAGGAGAACTCATACGATGGGGGCGATCCTTTCTTGCTCTCGGAGGAGGGGGAGGGGCTCGGCGGCCGGTGGGTCGTGCTGCGCGGGCGAGGAGCCGTACCGGGTGCGCGGCGCACCCGCCACCAGCAGGAAGAGGACGAGGTGCAGGGAGAGGGAGACCAGGCCCAGCCACGGCACGTAGAACGGGGACTCCTGAGCGAAGGGCGGCAGGAGCAGCGCGGTGCATAGCGCCAGGGCGGGGTAGACGATCCGGGCCCGGTGGCGGGGGGTCAGCGCCAGGGTACCCATGATCGGCAGGGCCACGATGATGAGGTAGTGCGTCCACATGATCCCCGCGGTCAGCGTGGCCAGGGTAAAGCCACCCACGGAGAGGATCTCGAAGGCGCGCGCCCGGTTGCGCAGCGCCGCCCAGCACACCCCGATCAGCCCCGCCACGGTGATGGCGCGGGGGATCGTTGTGATCCAGGCGGGAACGTCGGCCACGATGGGCACGAAGAGCTCCTCGGTGCGCTTGCCCATCTGGATGCTGTGCTGCGTGCTGGGTTCCAGGAGCACGGAGACAAAGCTCTGGTTCACCTTGTCCACGATCCCGCTGCTGCCCAGCCAGGTCAGGGTGTGCATCCACTCCTGGAAGACCTCCTTGCCGGCGAGCAGCCAGGACAGCATCACGATCGACGCCGCCGTGACGGCGGTGACCGCGCCCGCCCTGCGGGTGGGGCGGAAGATACTCAGCGGGATCAGCAGGCTCAGCGGGGTGAGTTTGATGGCCGCGGCGATGCCCAGTATGAAGCCCGAAAGCCGGGGACGCGACGCCGCCATGGCCAGGCCGTAGGCGACGGCCGCCAGGATCAGAGGCGTGGTCTGGCCGATGCTCGAGGACAGCTGGAAGGCGGCGGTTAGCCACAGCAGGGAGGTGGCCGCCGCGAGGTGGGGCAGCCGCATGGATTTCTTAAACCACAGGGTATACGCGGAGGCCACGAGCGTGACCAGGCAGAAGCCCTGGGCGAAGGTCAGCAGTGCCTGCGAGGCGTCGTAGCTCATGATCCGGGTGAACGGGGAGATGAACCACGCCACGAACGGGATGTGCACGAAGGGGTGGGGGAAGCGGTAGTCATCGTTGCCCTCCACGTAGGCGTCCCAGACGCGGGAGGTCCATCGGGAAAAGTCCTTCTCCCAGATGTCGTAGAGCAGGTGGGTATCGCCGCGGGTCACCATCTCCCCGGCGATCCACAGGGAGGCCCAGTCATCGGTGGTCTGGCGGTGGAACCATAGCGCCGCGTTGGCCACGCCGAAGAGGAAGGCAAAGGCGAGGGTCGTGGGGCTAAAAACGCGGATGCGGTGGAGCGGGCTGCGCGGCATACAGATACTTTTCACACTATGGGAGGCGATCGGTTCATCGGGCTCGTGGAACCCCTGTGGGATGTATCGACACGAACCCTGTCGATGTTAGCGGGTGCGACGAGGCCCGAGTAGTTTTGGCGATGATAGCTGTGCCGGGGCCGAGAAATATGCTTTACGGTTCGCGGGGCGCGGAGTAGTGTTGCCTTACTAAGGCCTCCCTTAAAAGGTGAGGTCACGGATTTGTCGAGAGGAATACTGAAAGATATGCGCTCCGCCTCGCCCTGGAAGGCGGTGGCGGCCTCGGCGGCCGTCGCCGGTTTGAGCCTGGTCTCCGCGCCGGTGATCGGCCCGGTCGCCGCGCCGCCGATAGCGGCCGCAGCGCAGGCCGGGGAGTGCCGGAAGATCGACTCCGGCACCCTGGACTGGGGGATCAAGCAGTCCTTCCGCAGCTACCTCACCGGGCCTATCGCCAGGGGAGGCTGGCAGCTCGACGGCGCGGAGTTTCGCGGGGAGGAACGCGGAGGCGGGGCCTTCCGCTTTACCGCAGACCCCGAGCGTGCCGCCCTCAGCGGCGAGGACGCCGACATTCCGCTGCGCGGCTCCGTGCGCATGACCGGACACTTTGGTGCCCTCACCATCACCTTGAGCGATCTTGAGGTGCAGATTCGCGGCGCCCAGGGGCAGATCGTGGGGCGCATGAGCAGCCAGTCCCCGGCGCTGGTCTCCAGTGTGCTGGGCCTGGGCGGGGGCAGCGGTCAGCGCGTGCCCCTGGCCACGCTGACGCTGGATCGGCCGCTGCCCCAGGCCCTCGGCGCGGACGGCACCGCCGTGGTCTCCGCGACGACCCGGCTCACCGAGGAGGCCAACCAGGCCCTCGGCGGCAACTACGGTGAGGGCAATGACGAGGGCGATACCGCGACGCTGAGCCTGCGCACCGCGCCGGGCGCGGGAGAGTGCGCGGGGGTGGATCCCTCGGTGCGGCTGGCCTCGGCCCCGCGGCCTGGCGTCGCCTCCGCCGCAGAGACGACGTCGCCTCCCCCGGCGGTTCCCGCTGAGGCGACCGCGGCTCTTCCCGACGCGCGCTGCGCCGAGGTGACCTCCGCCTCCGCGGGCTGGGGGATCAAGCAGTCCTTCCGCAACTACCTCACCGGCCCCATCGCGGCGGGCGGGTGGGATCTCGACGGCGTGGAATACCGCGGCTCTCGGGGCGGCGCGGAGGGCCAGTTTGCCTTCACCTCCCCGCAGGGGCAGGCCACGGTCACCCCCGAGGGCGCGGACATTCCCCTGGCCGGAACGATCAGCCTGCACGGACACCTGGGCCTGCTCGCAATCGACATGAGCAACATGAGCGTGAAGGTGCGCGGCAACCGGGCGCAGTTCATCGCGGACTTCAGCTCCAATATCGTCAATCGGCCCGCTCCCGGGGCCAAGGTCACCGGGCGGGAAACGGGCACCCAGGCCGTGATCGCGGAGTTCACCCTGGATTCCCCGATCACGCCGGAGGCCCTGGCCGCCGGCGAGCTGCGCCTCCACGGCGGTGGCTCCATCACCGCCGAGGGTAACCGCGCCTTTGGCGGTAACTACGGGGAGGGCAATAACCAGGCCGACCCCCTGGACGTCGTGCTCTCGGTCGAGGGGGCCCGCGACTGCGGGGCGGGGCTCAGCGACCACGCCGCCGGTGCCCCGGCGGGCGCGGTGACGACGAACCCCGGCGGGCGCGGTGCTATCCCGCGGGATCGGACAGCCCCGGCCGACCCGCCCGGGTTTGCCGTGGCGACCCCGGCCCAAGCCCCCGCGGACGTGGCCGTCGGCGGGCGGGGAGCGTCCCAGGCGCCCACGAGCGGTACGTGCGACGAGGCGGCGACCCAGGCCGTCTCGGACGCGCGCCTGGGCTGGGGCGTGAAGGATTCCTTCCGCACCTACGTGCGCGGGCCCATCGCCTACGGCGGCTGGCGGCTGAGCGGGGCCACGGAGTCCGGCGGGAACTTCGTGTTCAGCGGCAACCAGGGCGCGGTGGATACCGCCGCGGCGCGCGGCACCATCGGCCACGGCGGGGCCGTGACGTTCTACGGTCACGAGGGGGTACTCAACACCACCATCGCCAACCCGGAGATCCAGTTCGAGGGCGGGACCGGCGCCCTCATCGCGGAGGTGACCTCCAATGACACCGAGGGCAACGCCGTGAACTACGGGCGCATCGCGGTGGCCGACCTGACGGTCAACATCGGCGTGAGCGGCGACGTCCTTGACGGCACCGCGGCGGCCTCGCTCACCCAGGCCGGGGCCTCGGCGCTGGGCAACTTCTATCCCGCCGGGACGCAGATGGCCCCCGTGAGCTTCAAGGCGGCGCTTTCCGGGGCCGCGAGCTGCGCCGCGGTAACCGGCGCGGCGGCGGCCACCGGCGCCGGAGCGGGGGCTAGGACCCTTTCCCAGGAGGACATCGCCGCGCTGGGCAAGCCCGCCGACCCCAGCTCGGAGCCACCGGTGCCGCCCACGCAGGCCGCACCCTCCGGCTCGCGCACCAGCCTGCTCGACGCCGAGGCGCAACCGCCGCGCAGCGCCGCGGTTGCGCTGGCGGCCAACCCCATGACGCCGCCCTCCCTGGTGGTTCTGCTCCTGGGCCTGGCGGGCCTGGGCGTGTATCTGTTCACCGGCCGCAGGGCTGCTACGACGACGGAGGCAGACGATGAGGAATAGAGGAACCACCCTGGCGGCCCTGGGTCTGGTGCTGTGCCTGGCGGGTCCGGGCCTGGCGGCCTGCCAGGCACCCGACCGCGGCGGTCAGGAGGAGGCGGCGACGAACGCGGTCGAGTCCCTGCCCGACCGCGCGCAGGCCCCCGATCCGCGCGCCCTCACCGGACCGTCGTCCGCCCAGCCGGTGGGCGACATTGAACCGATCGCCCCGCAGGCCCGCCCGCAGCTGCCGGTGAGCTTCACCGATGCCACCGGCGCCGCCGTGGAGGTCACCGACGTCTCGCGCATCCTGGCCCTGGATCTCTACGGCACGCTCTCGCGCACCGTCAGCGGGCTGGGCCTGGGGGAGAACATCGTGGGTCGCACCGTCTCCTCCGAGGAACCGGCTCTGGCCGACCTGCCCGTGGTCACCGAAGGCGGGCACAGCCTCAACGCCGAGGCCATCCTGGGGCTGCGCCCCAGCGTGGTGCTCGTGGACGAGTCCGTGGGCCCGCCCGAGGTGATCCAGCAGCTCCGCGACGCCGGGGTGCCGGTGGCGGTGCTCGACCCGCGCCGGGTGCCCGACTCCCTCGGCGACGACATCGCCCTGGTGGCCGGCGCCCTGGGGGTGCGCGAGGAGGGCGCGGCTCTGGCCGAGCGCACCCGCGCACAGATGGAGCAGGCCACCGCGGAGGTTCGCGATCTGGCGCCGTCCGGCGAGGATCGGTTGCGCCTCGCCTATCTCTACATGCGGGGCAGCAATGGGCCGTTTTTCCTCCTGGGCAAGGGCAGCGGCGCGGACGCCATGATCGCGGCCCTGGGCGGGCGCGACGTGGCCAGCGAGGCGGGGATCGCGGACGTCAAGCCCGCCACCGCGGAGTCCCTGGCCAAGCTTGATCCCGAGGTGCTCGTGGTGATGGACAAGGGCCTGGAATCCGTCGGCGGGGTGGACGGCCTGCTGGCGCGGCCCGGCGTGGCGCAAACGGCGGCAGGCAAGAATCGGCGCGTGGTTTCCCTCCCGGATTCCGAGGCCATCTCGATGGGACCGCAGGCCGGCCTCTCCCTGGTGCGGGCGGCCAAGGCCGTCTACCTGGGCGAGGCGCAGTGACTCGGAGACAGCCCTCCTCGGCGCTGGCGCGGCGCGCCCGGGCGCGTGGCATCACCCTGGCGGTGCTCGCGGTGGCGCTGCTGCTTTCCCTGGCGGCCAACCTCGCGCTGGGGCAGTTCAGCCTCTCCTTGGGCGAGGTTGGCCGGGCCCTGCGGGCGGGGCCCGGCGGCCAGGAGCTAGCCAGCAGCGTGATCTGGCAGATCCGCCTGCCGCGCATCGCGCTGGGCCTGCTGGTGGGCACGGCCCTGGCGGTGGCGGGCACCCTGCTCCAGGGCCTTTTTGGCAACCCCCTGGCCGAGCCCTCCGTGATCGGGGTGACCTCCGGGGCGGGCGTGGGTGCGGCCGTCGGGATCGTGTGCGGCCTGAACTTCGCCGGGCTGGTCACCATCCCCCTGTTGGCGCTGGCCACCGGCCTGCTCACCGTCGTGGCGGTGTACCGCCTGGCCTCCTTCGACGGCCAGGTACGGGTGGTCACCCTGATCCTCACGGGCATCGCCGTTAACGCCGTGGCCGGGGCGGTCATCTCCGTCCTGATTTTCCTGGCGCCCACCTCCGCGCGCGAGCAGATCATCTTCTGGCAGATGGGTTCCCTGGGCGGGGCGCTGTGGTCGCACGTGGCCACGGTGGCCGCGCCCATCCTGGTCTGCGTGGCGGTGGCCTGCCTGATCGCGGGCCGCCTCGACGTGCTGAGCCTGGGGGAGCATGCCGCCGAGCACGCTGGCCTCAACGTGGGCGCCACCCGCGTCTTGATCGTGGGTCTTTCCACCGCGCTGGCGGCCTGCGCGGTGGCCTTCGCCGGGGTGATCGGCTTCGTGGGGCTCATCGTGCCGCACATCCTGCGCCAGGCCGCGGGCCCCTCCCACGGATGGCTGATGGGCTTGTCCTGCCTGGGCGGAGGCGTGCTGGTCACGCTCTCCGACCTGGCGGCCCGCACGCTCGTCCCGTTCGCCGATCTGCCCATCGGCGTGTTCACCGCCCTGGTCGGCGGTCCCATGTTCTTCCTGTTGCTGCGCCGCAGCCTGCGCCGAGGGGGTCACGCATGACGGATTTTCTTGAGGCCCGTGACGTCAGCGTGCGAGTGCGCGGCCGGGAACTGCTCACCGGCGTCTCCTTGGGCGTGCGCCCCGGCGAGGTGCTGGGCCTCATCGGCCCCAACGGGGCTGGCAAGTCCACGCTCTTGGCTGCCCTGGCCGGCGACTGCTCCCCGGACGGGGGAGAAGTGCTGCTGGCGGGTAAGCCCTACGCCTCCTATAGCCCGCGCGAGGCCGCGCGCCTGCGGGCGGTGATGACCCAGGACACCACCGTCTCCTTCGCCCACCTCGTGCGCGACGTGGTCGCCCTGGGGCGCACCTCCTGGCCCCGGGATCCCCGGCGGGATGGGGAGATCATCGACTACGCGCTCGACGTCGTGCGCCTGCACGATGTGCAGGAGAGGGAGGTCACCACGCTCTCGGGTGGGGAACGGGCGCGCGTGGCCCTGGCCCGCGTGATCGCCCAGCAGGCGCGCTGCCTGCTCCTCGACGAGCCCACCGCCGCGATGGACGTGGGCTACCAGGAACACACCCTGCACCTGGCCCGCCACCTGGCCGCCACCGGGGTCGCGGTGATCGTGGTGCTGCACGACCTGGGGGCGGCCTCCCGGTTCTGCGACCGCGTGGCGCTGCTGCGCGGCGGCCGTCTGATGGCGGTGGGCGCCCCCGGGCAGGTGTGTACCGCCGAGCGGCTCAGCGAGGTGTACCAGTGGCCGGTGGCGGTGGACGCAGCGGCGGGGGCTGGGTTGTGGATCAGGCCCGCCCCCGCCGCGAGGGTGGAGTTTCCGCCGGTGCCTGCGCGATAGCGGGCCGAGCGTGGCCAGGGTATGGCGGAAGGATTCTTCCGAATGATGATGGAAGCGCCATGATCGACGCATGCGAGGAAGCCCGGCGAATCGGGGCCGCTATCCGCACCATGTGCAAGGAATACATGCTCACCCAACGGCAATTAGCGGAACTGGCGGGCTTGTCCGACCGCACCGTGCGGGACATAGAAAAGGGAACCGGCACCGCCGGGCTGCGTGCCGTGCTCACCGTGGCCGGGGTGCTGGGGATGAGGGTGGAGATAGTGGAATGAGGGATGTTGCGCAACTGAGATTCGTGCGGGCGGCGGACGTAAACAAGAAAGGGCGGCGGCTGCGGTCTTGGAGCGCGGCGACGCCGGCGAGGTTTTCTTTGACTACCTGCCGGAATACGAGGGGCCGCCGGTGTCCTCAACCTTGCCCGTAGGCACGAAACCGGTGTTGGGGCCGGGCGGCGGTGTTCCTGCGTTCTTTGCGGGGCTGTTGCCCGAGGGGCATCGACTTAGTGTTTTGCGACGTGCGACAAAAACCTCTCTGGATGATGAACTCACCCTGCTGCTTGCTATCGGGGAGGACACCCCCGGTGACGTTCAGATTGTGCCTGCTGGGGATCGGCCGGGAACCCCGGAACCGTTTATTGCCGGGTTGCCTAGCGAGATAGATTGTCGGGACGTCGCGGAGATGGTGGATCAGTATGGTTTAGCGGGGGTGCAGGAAAAGGCCTCCGCCTCGATGGTGAATGCTCCGGTGGGCTGGCGGGGTGCGTATTCCATCCTGAAGCTTGATCCGCCGGAACGCCCCCACCTTGTGCTCACTGAGGCCTTGCATCTCAGCCATGCGCGCCACCTGGGGATTCCCGTGGTCCATCACCAGGTGGTGCGGGATAAGAATGATCGGCCAGGACTGCTGGTGAGGCGGTTTGATCGCCTGGCGGTATCCGATGGTTCCGTGGTGAGGAATGGCCTAGAGGACGCCGCGCAGGTCTTGGATGTACTCCCAGCGGCGAAATACTCGGTGGACAGTGAGCGAGTGGTGCGTGCCCTAGCGGCGCGAACAAACTCACCCGTGGTGGCCACGAGAAACCTTTACATGCAGTTTCTTTTTGCCTGGCTCACCGGAAATGGGGATGTGCATGCCAAGAATCTTTCCGTCGTGGAGGGTGGAAGCGGCAGGTGGGGCGTGGCCCCGGTATATGACATTCCTTGTACCGTGCTGTACCGGGATATGGCGATGGCGCTCCCATTGGCGGGTAAAAGCAAGAACCTCAAAAGGGAACACTGGGCGGAGTTTGTGAACTCCATTGGGCTTGCTCCGGCGGCGGCCGCCAGTGCTAATGAGCAGGTTCTCCGCGTGGTGGCAAGGATTGATCTTTCTATTTTTCCGCTGAATGGTTCACCTTTGAACGGCGCGGTGCGGGAACTGGAGCGGCGCAGAATGCAATTTGCCTAAATATACCTCTGGCGCAGCATGGCGGGGCGCCTAGCGTACCTAGTAAAACACGGGTGTTGGCGGCGGGAGTGCCAGGTATTTCTTGCTGTTCTACCGCTATCTCGAGATAGTGGAACTTATCCCCGTCGTGATTTGACGGCCGGGGTAGGGTCGGAGATCGTGCCGATGAATCGGTGAAATCCCGCTCCGAAGGCTCCGGTTATAAAGGCGATGAGGTTGCCTGGGCTGAAGGTCAATTCGGTATGGGGGCTCAAAAACAACAATCCCGGCGCACGTGATAACGGGAAGGAAGAGTTTTCGAATAGCTAACTCTACCGCAGGGCTACGAGGCGGCCGCGGCGAGGTTGGGCCCTACCTTGGCGAAGGTGAAAGCCTGGGCGAGTAGGAATGGCCATATGCCTTTTCTAGATGGATGTCACGGGAGCGGGCCTTCTTACCATGAGAACATGAAAATCGTGCTGTCCCTTTTCTCATGAGTTCAGCCACCGGCAGGTTCTGTTATCTTCAGGTGCATGGCTGATTTCACCTTGACCCCGCAGGAGCTTGCGCGCTTGCGCGAGTCTGTCGATACCCCGCAGGTGCGCATGGCCACCAACGCGGTGACCATCACCGACGTCGATGAGGTGGCCCTGGATCGCCGGGCGGTGGTGGCCTTAAGCGCGCCCCCGGAGACCAGGCTCGATTCCCTCAAGGTCACCAATCAGAAGCAGTCCGGGCGCTGCTGGATGTTCGCGGCGCTCAACGTGTTCCGACACCGGATCGCGAGGGACCTGGGCGTGCAGGACTTCGAGTTCTCGGAGGCCTACCTTCAGTTTTATGACCTCCTGGGCAAGGCGGAGGTCTTCCTCGACGCGATCTCGCAGCACCTGGACGACCTGGATGACCGCCGCGCCCACGCCCTCTTGCAGGCCCCGGTGGGCGATGGCGGGGAGTGGAACTACCTGGTGCACCTGGTGGAGCGCTACGGGGCGGTGCCCAAGTATGCGATGCCGGAGACCCATTCCAGCTCGCACACCGTGCACCTGCGCCGGGCGCTCAACACGGTGCTGCGCCGCGGGGTACTGCGCCTGCGCAAGGGGCACACCACCAAGGAGGAGATCCTGCGCGACACCCATCGCATCCTCGTGATTCACCTGGGCGTGCCGCCGGAGCGATTCCCCTGGCAGTATCGGGACAAGGAGGGCGTTTTTCACCGGGAGGGGGAGGTGAGCCCGCGCGAGTTCGCCAGCCGCTACCTGCCCGACGACCTCGGCGACTATGTCGTGCTGGGCCACGATCCTCGCCCGCGGCGCGAGGCGGGGGTGCGCTACGCCATCGATACTCAGACAAACGTGCCGGGAACCTCGCTGTTTACCTACCTCAACGCCGAGATGCCCGACGTCACCCGGGCGGCCGCCGAGAGCGTGCGAGCGGGCGAGCCGGTGTGGTTCGCCTGCGACGTGAACCGTCAGTTCCACCGGGAGATGGGTGTGTGGGACGCGAATCTGCTGGGGCGCGACGCCCTCTACGGCGTGGATACCACCACGACCAAGGCCCAGCGGATGCAGACGTGGGAGTCCGTGCTCACCCACGCGATGGTGCTCACCGGCTACGACGATTCCCCGGCGCGGTGGCGGGTGGAAAACTCCTGGGGCGAGGAGAAGCACAGCGCCAAGAACGAGGCCGCGGATAAGGGCTACGGCGTGATGTCCCAGGCGTGGTTCGATCAGAACGTCTTTGCGGTGGCGGTGCGCCCGCAGTTTGTTCCGGAGCACCTGCGCGCGGCGCTGGGCGCGGAGCCGAGGGTGCTGCCGGTGTGGGACGCGATGGCCTAGGGAAGCAACGGAGGAGAGACATCATGGATTATGCACAGTGGAACCGCGATCTTGTCGACGATGCCGCCGCGCGCCTGGCGGGCAGCATGGTGGCGGGTACCGATATCGATCGCATCGCGTTGAACCGGCGCGCGGTGACGTCCCTGGATACCTCGGTCTCGCACAAGGTGGATCAGTGGGCGGTGGCGGATCAAAAGCGCTCGGGGCGGTGCTGGATCTTCGCGGGGCTGAACTCGCTGCGCGGCGCGGTGATGGCCCGGCACGGGATCGAGGACTTCGAATTTTCCCAGGCCTACGTCCACTTCTACGACAAGCTGGAAAAGGCCAATTACTTCCTCTCCGCGATGTTCGATCTGCGCGAGCGGCCCCTGGACGATCGCACCGTCTCCCACCTGCTCGCCACGCCGCTCGAGGACGGCGGCCAGTGGAACATGTTTGTCTCCGTGGTGGACAAGTACGGCGTGGTGCCCAAGTATGTGATGCCGGAGACTCATTCCAGCTCGCACACCGCCAAGCTCAACCGGGATCTGCTCTCCGTGCTGCGCCGGGGCACGGTGCTGCTGCGCGAGGCCCCGGAGGGAGAGGCGGCCCGGGTGCGCGGCGAGGTGCTGGGGGATGTCTATCGCATCCTCGTGATTCACCTGGGGGTGCCGCCGGAGCGGTTTATCTGGCAGTATCGGGACAAGGAGGGTGTTTTTCACCGGGAGGGGGAGGTGAGCCCGCGCGAGTTCGCCCGGCGCTACCTGCCCGACGACCTCGGGGATTACGTGTGCGTGGTCCATGATCCCCGCCACGACTACTACGCCCGCTACACCGTGGAGCACCTGGGCAACGTGGTGGGTGCGGGACCGGTGACCTATCTGAACGCCCCGGTCGGGGTGCTCAAGGCCGCCGCCGCCCGGGCCGTGGCCGAGGGGCTGCCGGTGTGGTTTGGTTGCGAGACCACCCGTCAGGCGGAGCGCGAGACCGGTGTGTGGGCCGCCGACCTCTACGATTACGAGGCCGTCTACGGCGTGGAGATGGGTATGACCAAGGAGCAGCGCCTGCGCACCGGGGAGTCCCTGATGGAGCACGCGATGGTGTTCACGGGCGTGGATCTCGACGAAGAGGGTGCCCCGCGCCGGTGGCGGGTGGAAAACTCCTGGGGTGCGGAGAAGGCGGACAAGGGCTTTTGGACGATGGACGACTCCTGGTTCGATCCCTACGTGTTTGAGATCGCCGTCCCGCCGCGCTTCCTGCCGGCGGAGGTGCTGGCGGCCGGGGAGGACGAGCCGATCGTGCTGCCGGCCTGGGACCCGATGGGGGCCTTGGCGACGCGCCGGTGAGGGTGGGGGTGTCGCGAGGCGGTTAGTGCGCCGAGCCGTAGCGGGTGCTCCTCGGGTTGCCTCGGAAGCACCGGGCGGTGACGCCCGCGCCGAGCGCGCCCGCCGCCGCGAGGAGGCACAGGATCGCGCGGTAGGCGTGATCGTAGGCGGCGGTATCGTCGATGTCCGGCCCGGAGGACGCGGCGAGGAAGACCGGAAAGAGGCTACCCACGAGAGCCACCGAGAGCAGGCTGCCGAACTCATAGGAGACCTCCTCCACGCCGGAGGCCATACCGGCGCGCTCGCGGGGCGCCGAGCCGATGATGGCTACGGAGGACACGGACATGACCGCGCCGGCCCCCGCCCCGATCAGCGCCATGCCGAGCAAGAACAGCGGCAGGCTCCCGGCGCGGAGCGCGCCCGCGGCCAGGAGCACGGCCGCCGCGATGAGGCTAAAGCCGCCGCTGATGAGCGTGCGAAAGCCCAGGCGGTGCAGGTTCGCCCCGCCGAGGATGGACAGGGGCAGGGCGCAGATGGCCGCCAGGGCCACCACGAGGCCCGCCCGCAGCGGGCTGTATCCCGCGACGAGCTGGAAGCGCTGCGTGGTCATCAACTGAACCCCGGCGAGGCAGAACATGGCGCCTGCTGCGGCGAGTACTCCGCCGGTAAACATGCGGTCGCGGAAGATGTCCGCGCTCAGCAGGGGGCGGGGCAGGCGGCGTTGGCGGCGGGTAAAGAGGAATCCGGCGGCGAGCGCCGCCGCTGATGCCGCGCCGAGCAGCCACCACTGCCGGTGCGCGCCGGCGGCCTCCTTGATCGCCATGACCAGGCCGGAGACCGTCACCAAGGCCAGCAGGCAGGAGGCCGCGTCCCAGTGCGCGGTGGGGTTGGGTGTGTTAGGCGGCGCGAGCGCGGCGGTGGCCAGCAGGGCCAGGGCGCTGACGGGCACGCTGATGAGGAACACCGACCCCCACCAGAAGTGCTCCAGCAGGAGGCCGCCGATGACCGGCCCGGAGGCCGATCCCACCACGGCCACGGCGCCCCAGATGCCGATGGCGGTGCTGAGCTCGCGCTCGTCGAGGAAGGTGAGGCGGATCAGGGCCAGGGTGGCGGGCATCATCGTCGCCGCGCCCAGGCCGAGTGCGGCGCGCGCGGCGATCAAGGCCCAGGGGGAGGGGGAGAACGCGGCGGCCAGGGAGCCGAGGAGGAAGATCGCCATGCCGAGGAGGAACATGCGGCGGTGCCCGATCCGGTCGCCCAGCGTGCCGGTGCCCAGCAGCAGGCCGCTGAGCACCAGCGGATAGGCATTGATGATCCATAGTCCTTGGGTCTCGGTGGCGTGCAGCTGTTCCTTGAGCTGCGGCAGGGCGGTGAAGAGCACGGAGTTATCCATGCTGATCAGGAAGAGACCGGCGCTGATCACCGCGAGGAAGGTCCAGCGCTGCCGGGGCGTGGCGGCCGCGGAGGGGGAGTGCTGCATGAAGGAATACTGTACCTAATAGGGTGGCCCTGGCATGAGGGGCGAGTCGGGGGCATACTGGTGGCATATCCACACAAACAGACACGAACCGGGCGTGATCCCACGATCGTCGCGGAGGGTATCGACGCCCCGCGGCTGGGGTCGCTCCGCGGACGCTTCTAAGGAGGCACAATGGCGCGCAACTATGCCGAGGTTTTGGTGCACGCCCTGGAAAGGCAGGGCGTGCGGCGTATTTATGGGGTGGTGGGCGATTCGCTCAACCCCATCGTGGACGCGGTGCGGGGCTCCGCCATCGAGTGGGTGCACGTGCGCAACGAGGAGGCCGCGGCTTTTGCTGCCGGGGCGGAGTCCCTCCTCACCGGGGGCCTGGCGGTGTGCGCGGGGTCGTGCGGGCCGGGCAACACCCATCTGATTCAGGGGCTCTACGACTCCCACCGCAATGGGGCCAAGGTTCTGGCCCTGGCCAGCCACATCCCCTCCCGGCAGATCGGCTCCCACTTCTTCCAGGAGACCCATCCCCAGCGCCTCTTCGAGGAGTGCTCCGGCTACTGCGAGATGGTGAATTCCGCCGATCAGGGCGCGGTGATCACCCACCACGCCATCCAGTCCACCATGGGCGGCAAGGGCGTCTCCGTGCTCGTGATCCCCGGTGACCTGGCCGCCGAGGACGTCGAGGACACCACCATCATTGACTCGACGATCGCCGCCGGCCGCCCCATCGCCTACCCGGATCGGCGCGAAGCCGCCGCCCTGGTGCAGGCGATCAACGAGGCGTCGTCGGTCACGCTCTTCGTGGGGGCGGGCATCAAGGACGCCCGCGAGCAGGTGCTGGCCCTGGCGGAAAAGATCAAGGCCCCTATCGGACATGCTTTCGGCGGCAAGCACTACATCCAGTACGACAACCCCTTTGACGTGGGCATGTCCGGCCTGCTTGGTTACGGCGCCTGCCACGAGGCCTCGCACGAGGCAGACCTGCTCATCCTCATCGGCACCGACTTTCCGTACAACGACTTCCTGCCCAAGAAGAACGTGGCGCAGATCGACGTCGATGCCTCCCACATCGGGCGGCGCACCACCATCGCCTACCCGGTGGTGGGGGACGCGGGCGCGGTGATCGAGAACATCCTGCCTCACGTGGCGGAGAAGAAGGATCGCTCCTTCCTTGACAGGATGCTCAAGAAGCACGCCAAGGCCCTCGAGGACGTGGTGGAGGCCTACACCCGCAGGGTGGACAAGCACACCCCCATCCACCCGGAGTATGCGGCCTCGCTCATCGACGAGCTGGCCGCCGAGGACGCGGTCTTTACCGTGGACACCGGCATGTGCAACGTGTGGGCCGCGCGCTACCTCACCCCCAACGGCAAGCGCGTGGACATGGGTTCCTACCGCCACGGGACGATGGCCAACGCCCTGCCGCAGGCCATCGGCGCCCAGTGCGCCGACCGCGAGCGCCAGGTGGTGACCTTCAGCGGCGACGGCGGCCTCAGCATGCTCATGGGCGAGCTCATCACCGTCAAGCAGCACGATCTGCCCATCAAGATGTTTGTGTTCAATAACTCCTCGCTGGGCATGGTGAAGCTGGAAATGCTCGTGCAGGGCATGCCCGAGTACGAGACCGATCACGACCAGGTGGATTACGCCCAGATCGCGCGCGGGGTGGGCATCAAGGCGATCCGCATCGAGGACCCCAAGCAGCTGCGCGCCGGCATCCGGGAGGCCCTGGCCTACGACGGCCCCGTGCTGGTGGACATGGTGACCGACCCCAACGCGCTCTCCATTCCGCCGAGCATTACCTGGGAGATGCTCATGGGCTTCTCCAAGGCGGCCACCCGCACCGTCTTCGGCGGCGGGGTGGGCGCCATGCTCACGATGGCGCGCTCGAACCTGCGCAATATCCCGCGCCCTTAGGACCTGTGGGGGCCGCCTACGCCTGCTGCGCGATCGCGGTCGCCACGGCCAGGTCCTGCCACCCCATGCCCACGGTCTTGACCACGACCGGCCCCTCCCCGGCCGCGTTCAGGATCGCCTCGGCCGCCCCCGGGGCGTGCAGCGCGCCCAGGGAGATCAGGTCCTCGGGCCGCAGGACTCCCTCGTCGACGGCCTGGATCACGTCCCCGGCCTCGCGCATCGCCGCGCCCTCGTCCTCCACGATCACCGTGGCGCGGCCCATCAGCTCCGCGGGAACCTCGCGCGCCTCGGGCGTGTGGGAGCCGAGGGCGATCACCAGAGCGTCCCCGCGCACGTCCTCGGCGGCAAACAGGGGGGTGCTCGTCCCGGTCGCGCACACGACGACGTCCGCCTCGGTGAGGGCCTCCACGGCGGCCGCGGACCCGGCGGCCAGCACGGTGCCCGCCGCGTGGGCCTCCGGGGAGGCGTTGTCGGGGGTGCGCACGAGGAGGGTGATCGGTGCCAGCGCGGCCGCGTCGCCGCGGGCGGCGAGCGCGTCGGCCTCTTCCCGCAGCGCGTGGACGTGGCCCACCCCCTGGGGCCCGGCCCCGAAGATGACCACGCGGAGTTGCTCGCCGCGGGCATGGGCGCGCGCGAACTGGCGGTGCAGGAAGGGGCGAGACGCCGCGACCGAGAGCGCCGGAGTGCGCAGGGTGGTCAGGGCCTCGCCGTCGAGGAGGGCCTGCGGGGTCAGCGTCGTGCCGTCGCACAGGAGGTAGAGGCCCTGGATGGTGGGCACGGCGCGCTCGGCGTTGCCGGGGGCGTGGGTGATGATCTTGATCCCGGCGTGGGAGGCGCCCTGCGAGGGCATGAGGAGGAAGGATCCGTGCGCTAGGGGGGTGGTGAGTCGCTGCGGGTCGGTGGCGGGATCGATGCCCTGGTCAAGGGCGGCGAGGATGGCGTCGGCGGCGTTCGTATAGCCGAAGGCCGCCACGCGCTGGGTGTCAAGATAATGCATGGGCCTACCGTAGCAGTCCCGAGGTGGCCCGATATGGATCCGCTATGTGTGCGTTTTCGGGCGGCGGGGTGCGTTTCGGGGAGATGGGGTATGCTACGTGATGACAGCCCACCTTGACTTTCGTAGAAAGGCGAAGAACCCCACCGCTTTTGAGGGCAAGTGAGGTTCTTCGTGAGACTAGCTGAGCAGTCCCGTGATCGCTTCTACTATTGCGCGAGCGATGACGTTTTCTTCCAGCCGCCCCAGGAACCGTCGCGCGGAGTTGCTGCTCCGCCGGCGGTTTCTGTTATCTCCGCCTGCGCGGCGATGGTGGGCCATTCGTCTCACCTCCACTACGGTGGTGGAGACGGTCGTACCACCGGGAGGAGCCGGGAAATTTCCCAGCACAACGTATCCTAGCGTGAGGGGCCACGAGCCGGGGCGCCGGTGGCCTTGACCCTCACGCAGCGTCAAGGAGCAGGATCATGGCCGTGAGCGAGAACAACACCGACGACTACACCATCGGCCAGGCCGCCGAGATCCTTGGCGTCACCCCGCGCACGCTGCGGCACTGGGAATCCGTGGGCCTGCTAGAACCGCGGTGGCGAACGCTAAGCGAGTATCGCCTGTACACCGAGGGGGATCTGGAGCGTGGCCTGCAGATCCTGGTGTACCGGGAGGCCGGGGTGCCGTTGGCGCAGATCGGGGAGTTGATCGATACCCCCGGCACCTGCCGCGAACGCCTACAGCGGCAACGCGAGGTGCTGGTGGCAAAAATCGCTCGCCTGCGCGGAATGATCCGCGCGGTCGACGAGATCCTGGAGGGAGAGACCATCATGAGCGTGGAGGAACAAGCACGGAGCTGGGCCCAGTATCGGGCCGAGGCGCAGGAGCGCTGGGGCGATACGCCCGAGTGGGAGCAGTCCCGCGAGCGGATGAAGGAGATGACCGCCGGGGACTGGGAGGAGGCCGCGGCGGAGGCTGCGGCGTTCCGAGAAGCCCTGGCCGAAGCCGCCGAGCGCGGCGTCGCACCCGGCTCGCCGGAGGCCGATGGACTAGCGCTGCGCCACCGGGCCGAGATCGGGCGCTGGTACGAGGTCACCCCGAGCAAGCAGGTGCTGCTGGCGCGCATGTACGTGGCCGACGATCGGTTTGCCGAGGCCTACGGTCAATACCGCGATTACCTGCGCGATCTCGTAGAGGCCCGCGCGGAGAAGGAGGGAGTGAACCTCGACGATGTTCGGTGGTGCTAATCACCTCTAGGTCGCGGGTGTGTGGAACATCGCGCGCGGGGTGGGATACAGTAGCGGGCAACGGTGAGTTTCCCGAGGAGAAGAGGTTTCCCGTGACTGCATCCCATACCGCTGCTTCCCGCGCGACCGAGTCCCAGGTGCGCAGCGACGACCGCTCGCACGTCTTTCACTCCTGGTCCGCGCAGGGGAAGATCGACCCCATGCCCGTGGCCGCCGCCGAGGGCTCGCGCATCTACGACTACGAGGGCAAGGGCTACCTCGACGTGGGCAGCCAGCTTGTCAGCGCCAACCTGGGGCACAACCACCCGGATTTGGTGGCGGCCATCCGCGAACAGGCGGGCCGGGTCACCAACCTCAATCCCGCCTTCGCCAGCGACGTGCGCGGGGAGCTGGCCCGGCGCATCGTCGAGTCCGCGCAGGGCGAGTTTAGCCACGTCTTTTTCACCAACGGCGGCGCGGACGCGGTGGAGCACGCCATTCGCATGGCGCGCCTGCACACCGGAAAGAACAAGATTCTTGCCGCCTACCGCAGCTATCACGGCGCCACCGGGTCCGCGATCATGGCCACGGGCGAGGGGCGCCGCCTGGGCAATCCCACCACCGACGGCGACATCTATCACTTCTGGGGGCCGTTCCTGTATCGCTCGGCCTTCCACGCGGACTCCCCGGAGCAGGAGTGCTCCCGTGCCCTGGAGCACCTGGAGCAGACGATCCTGTTTGAGGGGCCAGATCAGATCGCGGCGATCATGCTGGAGTCCATGGTGGGCTCCTCCGGGGTCATCGCCCCGCCCGAGGGCTATCTGCGGGGGGTGCGCGATCTGTGCGATAAATATGGCATCCTCTACATCGCCGACGAGGTGATGGTGGGCTTTGGCCGCACCGGCAGGCTCTTCGCCTACGAGCACGGCGGCGCGGACCTTGCCCCGGACCTGGTGACCTTCGCCAAGGGCGTGAACTCCGGGTACGTGCCGCTGGGTGGGGTGCTCATACACCCGGCCATCGTGGAGACCTTCTCCGAGCGCCCCTACCCCGGCGGCCTGACCTACTCCGGTCACCCCCTGGCCTGCGCGCCGGGGGTGGCGGCCCTGAAGGTTTACGAGCGCGAGGGAATCTTTGCCCGCGTGGAGCGCCTGGGCGAGGAGGTCATCGGCCCGCGCCTGCGTGAGATCGCTCGGAACCACCCCAGCGTGGGGGAGGTGCGTGGCCGGGGCTTCTTCTGGGCCATCGAGTTCGTGCGCGATCGCGCAACCAAGGAGCCGCTGACCGATCTGGGTGGGTTCGCCGCGCACTGCAAGGAGCAGGGGGTGTGGCCGATGGTCAGCGCCAATCGCACGCACATCGCCCCACCCTTGAACATCTCCGAGGAGGACCTGCGCCGGTGCCTGGAGGTGATCGACGCCGCCGCGGCGCGCGCGGACGCCGCCCTGTAACTCCCAGTCTTCTCTCAGGTGTCGGGCAGGGCGGGGGCAGAACGCCGCGCCATACTGTCCCATAGTGCAGTGCGCCCGCCGTGGTATCCCGTGCGGCGGGCCGGATTGGGAATGTAAGGACGAAGCCACAATGGCAGACGCTATGAACGACAAGGCCAAGAACATCAGGGTGCTCGTGGTGGACGACGAGCCCAACATCGTGGAATTGCTGACCGTCGGCCTGAAGTTCCAGGGCTTCGAGGTGAAGTCGGCCACCGACGGCCACGACGCCCTCGAGGTGGCCCGGGAGTTCCGCCCGGACGCCTTCATCCTGGACGTGATGATGCCCGGCATGGACGGCTTCGAGCTGCTGCCGCACCTGCGCGAGGAGGGCCTCGACGGCCCGGTGCTCTACCTCACGGCCAAGGATGCGGTGGAAAACCGCATCCACGGCCTGACCATCGGTGCGGACGACTACGTGACCAAGCCGTTCTCCCTGGAGGAGGTGATTACCCGGTTGCGGGTGATCCTGCGCCGGGGACACAGCCTCAAGGACGAGGCCCGCGACGCCACCATCACCTACGCCGACCTCACCCTCAACGACGATACCCACGAGGTCACCAAGGCCGGGGAGATCGTGGAGCTTTCCCCCACGGAGTTCAACCTCCTGCGCTTCCTGATGATCAACGCCGAGGTGGTGCTGAGCAAGGCGAAGATCCTGGATAACGTGTGGCACTACGACTTCGGTGGCGATGGCAACGTGGTGGAGTCCTATATTTCCTACCTGCGCCGCAAGGTGGACACGGGGCGTCGGCCGCTCATCCACACGGTGCGCGGCGTGGGCTACGTGCTGCGTAAGCCGCGCCAGTGAGGCGGCCCAGGCGTCCCCGCGAGGAGCAGTGGGGTGCGGCGGGATCCCGGTGCAGGCACGAGAGCCCGCTGCGTTTCGTGCCCCTGAGGGTGTGGCTGGTGGTGCTCGTGGTCGCGGTGGCGGGGGTGGGCCTGGCGGGCAGCTCCCTGGCGGTCTCCGCCGTGATGCGGGGATATTCCCTGGACAAGGTCGATGAGGAGCTGGAATCCGTGCTCAAGGGGTTGGCCGGCCCCGGGGGTTCGGCGGCCACCGCCATGCCCCCGGAGGGCGGCGCAATCCGCCGGGTGCCCCTCGACTTTTACGTGCAGGTGATCTACCCCGACGGCACCCCCGCCGGGGAGAACAGCTGGCTGCAATCCACCCCGGACATCTCCGGCCTCACCGTGGATGCCGGCCCGCAGACCCTGCCTTCCGCCGAGGAATCTGCCTCGAACCAGAGCTGGCGGGCCACCGCCAAGACCCAGGACGGCGTGATCGTGGTGGTGGCCAAGAGCCTGGCGCGGGAAGAAACGATGATCGGGCGGCTGCGCGCCGTCCAGGCCATCATTTCCCTCACGGTGCTGGTGGTCCTGGCCATGGTGGCGCACTACCTGGTGTACCGCTCGCTCAAGCCGCTGCGCGAGGTGGAACGCACCGCCGGGGATATCGCCGAGGGCAACCTGGATCGACGCCTGCCGCAGTGGCCCATGAACACCGAGGTGGGCCAGCTGGCCTACGCGCTCAACGTCATGCTGGGCAGGCTCCAGCGCTCCATCGAGGAGTCCCGGGACAAGGAGGAGCAGATGCGGCGCTTCGTCGGCGATGCCTCCCACGAGCTGCGCACCCCGCTGACCTCCCTGCGCGGATACACGGAGCTGTACCGCTCGGGCGCCACCACGGACATCGACCTGGTGCTGGGCAAAGTGGACGCGGAGTCCAAGCGCATGAGCCTGCTGGTAGAAGACCTACTCGCCCTGACTCGGGCCGAGGGGCAGCGCCTCAACACCGAGACGGTGGACCTCCTGGAGCTCTCCCTCTCGGTGGCGGGCACGGCGCGCGCTGCCTTCCCCGGTCGCGCGGTATCGGTGGATAACCGGACCTCCGCCGTACCTCTGGTGGTGGGCGACGCGAGCCGCTTGCACCAGGCGCTGCTGAACCTCATCACCAACGCCCTGCGCCACGGCGGCGAGCAGGCCACCGCCACCATCCGCCTCTCCTTTAGCGGCGAGCGCGACTCCCAGGTGCGCATCCAGGTCATCGACGACGGCGTGGGCATGTCCCCGGATCATGCGGCACACATCTTCGAGCGCTTCTACCGGGCGGATACCTCCCGCTCGCGGGCCTCCGGCGGCTCCGGGCTGGGGTTGGCGATCACCAAGTCCCTGGTGGAAAAGCACGGGGGCACCATCGAGGTGGAATCCCGGGAGTCGGTGGGTTCCACCTTCACCATCACCCTGGAGCGCAAGCCGGAGCCACAGCCGGTCCGCAGAGGCGAGTAAACACCTCGGTCGCGGTGTCCAGGGGGAGGCGATAGTGCAAAACACCCGGCGCGGGCACCGTCTCCACCCGCGCGCCGGGGTAGTCGGAAAGGTCGGAGTATTCCGGCGGCACGACGGCGTCCAGGTCGGAGACGTAGGAGACGATCCGCGTCTCCGCGGGCGGGGCGATGTCCAGGGGGCGCATGATCTGCGGATATACCGGACCCACGCAGGCCCCCAGCAGCCGGGGGAATCGGGGCGGGCAGCCGCGAAAGCAGGCGCCGAGGCCGATGAGGCGGGCCACGGGGAGACGCTGCGCCAGCAGCAGCCCGAGCAGGCCGCCGAGGGAGTGGCCCACGATGTCGATGCTGCCGTCCGGGGAGGCCGCGACCAGGCGCCGGGCGTGCGCCTCGAGCTCCGCCGCGCTGCGCTCCAGCCGCGCGGTGCCGCGTCGCCCGTAGGCGGGCGCGACCACGGTGCGATCGCTGCGGTGGGCCAGCAGGCGCAGCAGATCCTCGAAGTTGCCGGGGGAGCCCGCCGCCCCGTGGAGGATGAGCACCGGGCGCCGCCCCGTGGCCGCGGAGGCGGACAACCCCGGGAGGTAGGGGGCCACCCCGTGTGGGGGCACCAGATCGAGCAGGTGCATCAGCGCCGGGCGTCGTCGAACTGGTCGTCGAACTGGTCGGCGGTGCCCAGCGCCGCCCGGAGGGCGCGGGCGGCGGCGTCCATGGCGTCGGGGTCGGTGGAATCCATCGGCATGGCCGCAGAGAGGTCGAAGCCGGACATGTCCTCGGCGGGGAAGACGTGGACGTGGGTGTGCGGCACCTCGAAGCCGGCGATGAGGGTGCCCGCCCGCGAACAATCGAAGGCCTCCACCACGGCCCGGCCCACCTGCTGCGAGACCTCGGCCACGTGAGCCCAGGTCTCGGCGGGCAGATCCGTCCAGCGGTCCACCTCGGCCACCGGCACCACCAGGGTGTGCCCGTAGGCCACGGGCGCGATGCTTAAGAACGCCACCACGGTGTCGTCCCGGTAGACAAAGCGCGCGGGCAGCTCCCCCGCGATGATCCTGCTAAAAACGCTACTCATAGGTTCTTAGCGTAGTGGCCCGTTAGACTCGGGGCCATGAATATTCTGGTCATCGGCGCCGGCGCGCGCGAACACGCCCTGCTGCGGGGCCTTTCCCTCGATCCCGCCCACCCCAGCCTCCACGTGGCCCCTGGCAACGCGGGCATGGAGTCCCTGGCCACCGCGCACCCCCTGTCCGTGACGGATGCGCCGGCCACCGTGGCTCTGGCCCGCGAGCTGGCCGCCGACCTCGTGGTCATCGGCCCGGAGGTGCCCCTGGTGGCGGGCGTCAGCGACGCCCTGCGCGACGCCGGCTTCGCGGTATTCGGTCCCTCCCGCGCCGCCGCGCGGCTGGAGGGCTCCAAGGCCTTTGCCAAGGAGGTCATGGCGGCCGCCGGGGTGCGCACCGCCACCGCCGAGCAGATCGCCCCCGGCGCCGAGGCCGCGCAGATCGAGGCCGCCCTGGATCGCTTCGGCCCCACCTGGGTGGTCAAGGACGACGGCCTGGCCGGGGGCAAGGGCGTGGTGGTGACCCCGGATCGGCCTGCCGCCCGGGCCCACGTGGACTCGGTGCTGGCCTCGGGCAACCCGGTGCTGTTGGAGTCTTTCCTGGACGGCCCCGAGGTATCGCTGTTTTGCCTGGTGGACGGGGAGACGGTGGTGCCGCTGCTGCCGGCCCAGGATCACAAGCGCGCCTTCGACGGCGACGAGGGCCCCAACACCGGGGGCATGGGGGCCTACGCGCCCCTGCCGTGGTTGCCGGAGGGCGGCGTGGAGCGCATCGTCAAGGAGGTGTGCGAGCCGGTGGCTCACGAGATGGTGGCCCGCGGCACCCCGTACTCCGGCCTGCTCTACGCCGGGCTGGCCTGGGGCGCGGACGGGCCCGCCGTGGTGGAGTTCAACGCCCGCTTTGGCGATCCCGAGACCCAGGCGGTGCTCTCCCTGCTGCGCACGCCTCTGGCGGGGCTGCTCGACGCCGTGGCCCGCGGCACCCTGGCCCAGCAGCCGCCCCTGGAGTGGCGGGAAGGCTCCGCGGTGACCGTGGTGCTGGCGGCCGAGGGTTACCCGGCGTCCCCGCGCACGGGGGACGCCCTGGCGGGCATCCCGGGCGATAAGGAGCAGGTCTACACCCTCCACGCGGGAACGGCGGCTGCGGCGGAGGGGGGTTATGTTTCCGCCGGGGGGCGCGTGCTGTCCGTGGTGGGCACGGGGGCCGACCTGGCCCAGGCCCGCCGCCGGGCCTACGAGCTCATCGAGGGCATCGAGCTGCCGGGTTCCTTTTACCGCAGGGACATCGGCCTGGCCGCCGAGCAGGGGCGGATCGCGGTGCCCTGACGGCCCGCCCGGGGCCGTAGAATGAGGCGCGTGGCTGAGAAAAAGAAGATCTCAAACGTCCTGGCGTCTCGCTACGCCTCCCCGGAGCTGACCCTGCTGTGGTCGCCCGAGCACAAGATCGTCCTGGAGCGGCAGCTGTGGATCGCCGTCATGCGCGCCCAGCGCGACCTCGGCGTGGATATCCCCGCCGAGGCGATCGAGGCCTACGAGGCCGTGGTGGAGCGGGTGGATCTGGACTCCATCGCGCGGCGGGAAAAGGTCACCCGCCACGACGTCAAGGCCCGGATCGAGGAGTTTAACGCCCTGGCCGGGTGGGAGCACATTCACAAGGGCATGACCAGCCGCGACCTCACGGAAAACGTGGAGCAGCTGCAGATTCACCGCTCCTTAGAGGCGGCGCGGGACAAGGCGGTGGCGGTGGTGCGCCGGGTGGCCGAGCGCGCCGCCGAGTATCAGGCCCTGGTGATGGCGGGGCGCTCCCACAACGTGGCCGCCCAGGCGACCACCCTGGGCAAGCGCTTTGCGTCTGCGGCCGATGAGATGCTGGTGGCCCTGGAGCGGGTGGAGGAGCTGCTGTCGCGCTACCCGCTGCGCGGCATCAAGGGGCCGATGGGCACCAGCCAGGACATGCTGGATCTGTTGGGCGGCGACGAGGCTAAGCTGGAGCAGCTGGAGCGGCGCATTGCCGCTCACCTGGGATTCGAGCGCACCTTCGACTCCGTGGGCCAGGTCTACCCTCGCTCGCTGGACTTTGACGCCCTCTCCGCCCTGGTGCAGCTGGGTGCGGGCCCGTCCTCGCTGGCCACCACCATCCGGCTCATGGCGGGCAACGAGACGGTCACGGAGGGGTTCAAGGAGGGGCAGGTGGGTTCGTCCGCCATGCCGCACAAGATGAACGCGCGCTCCTGCGAGCGCGTGGGGGGTCTCCAGGTGATCCTGCGCGGCTACCTCACTATGACCGCCGACCTTGCCGGCCAGCAGTGGAACGAGGGCGACGTGTTCTGCTCGGTGGTGCGCCGCGTGGCGCTGCCCGATGCGTTCTTTGCCTTCGACGGCATGTGCGAGACCTTCTTGACCGTGCTGGCGGAGTTCGGTGCCTTTCCCGCCATAATCGAGCGGGAGCTGGAGCGCTACCTGCCCTTCTTGGCCACCACCCGCATTCTCATGGCGGCGGTGCGTGCCGGGGTGGGCCGCGAGGTGGCCCACGAGGTCATCAAGGAAAACGCGGTGGCGGTGGCCCTGGACATGCGGGAAAACGGCGCCGAGCAGAACCTGGTGGAGCGCCTGGCGGCCGATGACCGCCTGCCGCTGTCCGCGGCCGACTTGGATGCCGCCCTGGCAGATCGCCGCGCCTTCATCGGTGCGGCGCAGTCCCAGGTGTCCCGGGTTTTGGCGCGGGCGACGGTTTGGGTGGAGCGATACCCGCAGGCCGCCCAGTACGCGGGCGGGGAGATACTTTAAGACCCGCCTGATTACCGCCGCGTGGGGCGCGGGGTTAGACTCCCAGTCATGCGTCCTGAACTGTCGGAATACCGCCACGTCTCGGCGGGCAAGGTGCGGGAGATCTACGAGATCGACGAGGATCACCTGCTCATCGTCGCCTCGGATCGAATCTCCGCCTACGATCACATCCTGGACACGGAGATCCCCGATAAGGGCAGGATCCTCACGGCCATGAGCTTCTACTTCTTCGGTGCCCTGGACGTGCCCCATCACCTGGCCGGCCCGGCCGACGATCCCCGGATCCCGGAGAAGGTGCTGGGCCGGGCGATGGTGTGTAAGAAGCTGGCCATGCAGCCCTTCGAATGCGTGGCCCGAGGCTACCTCACCGGCTCCGGGCTGGCGGAGTACAAGAAGGATGGCATGGTGTGCGGCATCGCCCTGCCGGAGGGCCTGACGGAGGCCTCCCGGCTGCCGGAGCCCATCTTTACCCCGGCCACCAAGGCGGAGCAGGGGGAGCACGATGAGAACGTCTCCTTCGATTACGTGGTGGAGAGCCTGGGCCAGGAGCGCGCCGAGCAGCTGCGCGATACCACCCTGGCGGTGTATTCCCAGGCGGCGGCCCTCGCGGAGGAGCGTGGCCTGATCCTGGCGGATACCAAGCTGGAGTTTGGGGTGGATTCCTCCGGAGCCCTGGTGCTGGCCGATGAGGTGCTCACGCCGGATTCCTCCCGCTACTGGCCCGCCGAAGGGTATGCGCCGGGCAAGGTGCAGCCCAGCTTCGACAAGCAGTACGTGCGCAATTGGCTCACCGGGCCTAAGTCCGGATGGGATAAGAACTCCGGGGAGCAGCCGCCCGCCCTGCCCGGTTCCGTGGTGGAGGCCACCCGGGAGCGCTACGTGGAGGCCTACGAGAAGATTTCCGGGGAGAAGTTCTGCCGCTGGGTGGGGGTGTGCGTGTAGCGCGCCGGTGATCGGGAAAAGCCGCTGGTACCGTGCCCTGAATCGGTACAGCATATTAATGCGGCGCGATGTTGGAGAAATGGTCCAGGCGCAATATACTGCCCTGGCATGAACACCCCCGATGCCCTCGCCGCTCAACTCCGCGAAAGCCTCCGCCTGGGGGTGTACGCGTTGCGGCTGCTGGATCGGGAGGGCGAGTTGGCCACCACGCAGGTGGGCACCCTCATGGCGCTCAAGCAGGGGCCGCTTCCGGTCACCACCATCGCCACGCTGAGCGGGATCAGCACCGCCAGCGCCAGCCAACAGGTCACGCGGCTGGAAAACGCCGGATACGTGGAGCGCCGCCCGGATCCCATGGATGCCCGGGGCGTGCTGGTGGCCATTACCGATGCCGGGCTCAACGCCCTGCACCTGACCGTGACCGCCCGCAACAAGCGCCTGTCCCCGGCCATGGCGCGGCTGTCCGAGCGCGAGCGCGAGGACGTGGCGCGCGCCCTGCCCGTCCTGGAGAGATTTTTCCGATCCCTCCTGGACGAGTGAGCCCGCGCGGTGGGCTAGCATCGGTGCCCATGTCCGTCTCGGTGCTGGTGATTGACAATCAGGATTCCTTTACCCTGAACATCGTCGAGGCCCTGCGCCGCGCCGGGGCCAGGGTGCGGGTGCAGGGGAACACCGAGCCCGTGCGCTGGGAAGGCATCCAGGCCGTGGTCCTCTCCCCCGGCCCCGGCCACCCCGGGGTGCCCGGGGACGTGGGGAGCAGCGCGGCGGCCCTGCGCCGGGGCCTGCCGGTGCTGGGGGTGTGCCTGGGCCACCAGCTCATCGCCCAGGAATGCGGCGGCGCGGTGGAGCAGGTGCCGCCCGCGCACGGGGAGATCAGCGAGATATACCACGATGGTGCCGAGCTCTTTGCCGGCCTGGGGTCCCCCTTTGCCGCCGTGCGCTATCACTCCCTGGCCGTCACCGAGGTGCCGGACTGCCTGGAGGTGATCGCGCGCACCGCCGAGGGTCTGGTGATGGGGCTGCGCCACCGGGAGAAGCCCTGGTGGGGGGTGCAGTTTCACCCGGAATCCATCGGCGCGCCCCGGGCGGAGCGGGTGATCCATAACTTCGTGGCGATGGTGCGGCGTCGTCACGCGGTGCGCATACACCACCGCCATCTCGCGGATTGTCCCCTCGACGCGGTGGGGGTCTACCGACGCCTCTACGCCACGGCCGAGTATGCCCTGTGGCTGGACGATTCCACCGGGGAAGGCTACAGCTTCCTGTCCGCCCCCCGCGCGCACGCCCCGGAGGCGGTGGCGGGGGCGGCCGAGGTCATGGTGCCGGAACTGCCCTTTGCCCCCACCCTCGGCTGGGTGGGCTACCTCACCTACCCCCACGGCGAGCACTTCCGCTTCGCCGACGCCGCCGCGGTGGTCGGCCCCACGGGCGTCCACCTGCTGGCCCTGGACGAGACTTGGTTCGAGGAGGCCGAGCGCGCCCTGTCCGGCCCGCCGCGCGCGATGGACCCCCGTGCGCCGCGCCCCACCCTGTGCTGCGCGGATACCGAGGCGGAGTACCTGGATAAGATCGCGCGGCTGCAGCGCGCCATCGCCGCGGGGGAGACCTACGAGGCCTGCCTGACCACCTCCCTGCGCGGCGAGTCCCCGGGCCTGGGCCTGGCCGATTACCTCGCGCTGCGGAGAGCCAACCCCACCCCCTCCGGGGCGTACCTGCGCTGGGGCGGCACGCAGATCATGAGCACCTCCCCGGAGACCTTTCTGCGGGTGCGCGGCGGGGTGGTGCAGTCGCGCCCCATCAAGGGCACCCGGCCGCGGGGGGCCACCGCGAGCCGGGACGCGGCGCTGCGCGAGGACCTGGCCCGCAACCCCAAGGATCGCGCGGAAAACCTCATGGTGGTGGACCTCGTGCGCCACGACCTGACCCGCGTGGCCCGGCCCGGCACCGTGCGCGCCGAACCGCTCTTCGAGGTGGAGACCTATGCCACCGTCCATCAGCTGGTGAGCACCGTGCGCGCCGAGCTGGCGGCAAGCCCCTGGGAGCTGATCCGGGCCGCCTTTCCGGGCGGCTCCATGACGGGTGCGCCGAAGAAGCGCACGATGGAGATCCTGGCCGACCTGGAGGAGGGGGAGCGCGGGGTGTATTCCGGGGCGATCGGGTACGTCGGCCTCGACGGCACCGTGGACCTGTCCATGACCATCCGCACCCTGGTGGAGGAGGCCGGCCGCCTCAGCTACGGGGTGGGCGGGGCGATCCTGGCGGCCTCCGACCCGGAGGAGGAATACCGGGAGATCATCACCAAGGCCCGGCCGGTGCGCGCCCTCGCCGAGGTGGAGTTCCCGTGAGCCCCGCCCACCCCGTGGTGCTGGATTCCTGGCTGGTGCGCGACGGCCGGGCGGCGGGCCTCGAGCTGCACCTGGAAAGGTTCGCGGCCTCCTGCCGGGAGCTCACGGGGCAACCACCCTCCGCCTCCTTCCTCGACGAGGTGCGCGCGGCCTGCGCCCGGGCGCGCGGCGAGTGGTTCCCCAAGATCGAGGCCCGCGAGGGGCGCTGGGAGCTCACCATGCGCCCGGCGCCCGCGCGGCGAGCCACCACGACGCTGTGGATCCCCGAGCACCCCGACGGGCGCAGCCACCCGGGGCACAAGGGGCCGGACATGCCCGCCCTGCTGAACCTGCGCGAACGGGCGCGCGCACACGGAGCGGATGACGCCGTGCTCCATCGCGACGGCGCGGTGGTGGAGGCCGCCACCGCCACGCTGCTTTTTGCTCGGGGAAGGACCCTGATCCGTCCGCCGGGGCCGCGCCTGCCGAGCGTGACCGAGCGGCTGTGGGCGAGAAGCTGGCCGGGGCCGGTGCGCACTCAGGCCGTCTTTCTGGAGGAGGCGCCTTCTTTGCGGTGCTGGGCGCTGAGCAGCCTGCACGGGGCGACCGAGGTGGTGGGGTGGTGGGGGGCTAGTGCTCCTCGGTGATCATGCGCACCAGCAGGGCCGTCATCAGGTCCTTTTCCCGGGGGCGGCTCATCGCCACCATGAGGGTGAGCGCGGTCAGGGTGTTATTGGCGATGCGCCGGGTGCCGGCGGCGTCGGTGAGCAGGCCGTGGTGTTCGAGGAAGGTGACAAAGAGGGCGGCGGCGCTGCGCTTATTGCCGTCGGACAGAGGGTGATCCTTGACCATGAGGTAGAGCAGGTTGGCGGCCTTCTCCTCCGCCGTGGGGTAGAGGTCGCGCCCATCGAAGCTCTGATAGATCGCGCCGAGAACGGCCGCCAGGGAGTCGCCGCGTTCGCGCCCCAGCAGGGTGTTGTCGGGGAACTCGGACGCGACTCGCGCGACGATCGCGCGGGCCTCCTGTTCGGTCAAGACCCAGCGGGCGGTGGTGCGGGGTTCGGTGGGCACCGCGCCGTTATCGTAATCCTGGAGGAGCGCGAGGCTCGGCAGGTAGCGGGCGATGATGTCGGCGGCTCTCGAGAGCGGCGGGTGATCCGAGCGTTTCATGATCTCTATTATGCGTTGGAGATCGCGCAGGCGGGGCTCGTTGAGGGCCGCGCCCTCCACCAGGTACCGCTTGAGCACGGTGTTGGCCCAGCGGCGGAAGTGTACGCCCTCGGCGGATTTTACCCGGTAGCCCACGGAGAGCACCATGTCTAGGTTGTAGTGTTCGACCTGGCGGGTGACTTCGCGTGTTCCTTCTCGGGCAACTGTCGCAAAATTTGCGACAGTTGCCATGCCCTTGAGCTCCTCCGCCAGGGCGCGGGCGATGTGCTTGCCGATGGTCTTGATGTCGCGGCCGAATAAGGCGGCCAGCTGCCGCCGGTTCAACCACACCGATCCCTCTGTGGTGGTCACCTCGAGGGTGACCTCACCGTTGCGCGAGGTATAGAGCGCTACCGCCTGGGAAGCGTCCTGCTTCATGATTGTCCTCCCGAAAATACTATCCCCGCCGCCTGAGGTGCGGCCCCCTGGGGAAATGATGCTTTCTATCATCAACGCTTTCGGGGGAAAGGGAAAGCGTTGGAGGCGAAGGGGCGTCGATAGGCGTCCCGCCGAGGCGCTACCATCGAGCCCATGCCTGAGAACGCACAAGCACCCGTGGCCCCCGTCCATCCCGTCACCCGCCGCTACCACGGCCGGGAGTTCGTGGACAATTACGAGTGGCTGCGCGATAAGCAGTCCCCGGAGACCCTGGCCTACCTGGAGGCGGAGAACGCGTACACGCAGGCCCGCACCGCGCACCTGGAGGGGCTCACGGAGGCGATCTACGGGGAGATCACGTCCCGCGTGCAGGAGACGGACATGTCCGTGCCCACCCGCGCCGGGGACTTTTGGTACTACGGGCGCACCATTGAGGGCAAGGACTACGGGCTGTCCTGCCGCCTGCCGGTGGACGCCGCCCACGATCCCTGGACGCCCCCGGAGATCCCCCAGGAGGGCGAGGTCCCGGGCGAGGAGGTGCTGCTGGACCTCAACGAGCTGGCGGAGGGCCACGAGTTCTTCTCCCTCGGGGCCTCCAGCGTGACCACCTCGGGGCGCTACCTGGCGTATTCCGTGGACACCTCCGGCGACGAGCGCTTCGACCTGTGCATCAAGGATCTCGCCACGGGCGAGCTGCTGCCGGATCGCCTGGAGGGGATCTTCTACGGCGCCACCTGGGCGGGCGAGGACTACCTGTTCTATCAGCGCGTGGACGAGGCCTGGCGGCCGGATTCCGTGTGGCGGCACAAGGTGGGCACCCCGCAGTCCAGCGACGTGCGGGTGTTCCACGAGCCCGACGGTCGGTTTAGCACCGGGGTGGGCGCCACCCGCTCGGAGCGCTACCTGGTGATCGAGTCCGCCTCCAAGATCACCTCGGAGACGTGGGTGCTGGATATGACGAATCCTCAGGGGGAGTTCGAGGTGCTGTGGCCCCGGCGCACCGGGGTGGAGTACTCCGTGGATCACGCGGTGGTGGCGGGGGAGGACCGCTGGGTGGTCACGCACAACGCCACCGGGCCGAACTTCGCGGTGGGTGAGTGCGCGGTGGGGGCGCCGCTGCCCGCGCTCACCGAGCTGCGCGAGCTGCTGGCCCACCGCGAGGACGTGCGCGTGGAGGGGGTGGACACCTATGCCGGGCAGATCGTGGTGGCCTATCGCCGCGACGCCATCGGGCGGGCCGCCGTGATGATGCTCGGCGAGGAGGGCTACACGGATTTTACGGAGCTGGACTTCGAGGAGGAGCTCTACACCGTGGGCGTGCTGGGCAACCCGGAGTGGGACGCCCCGGTCATCCGCCTGAGCTACGGTTCCTTTATCACCCCCGCGCAGATCATCGACCTCACGGTGGCCACCGGGCGGCGCGAGGTGCGCAAGCAGCAAACGGTGCTGGGCGGATACGACCCCGCCGAGTACACCGCCTACCGGCTGTGGACCCGGGCCGCCGACGGCGCCCGGATACCCGTCTCCGTGGTCCACCGCGCCGACCTCGATACCTCCTCGCCCACCCCCACCCTGCTGTACGCCTACGGCTCCTACGAGGCCTCCACGGACCCGGCGTTTTCCGTCTCCCGGCTCTCCCTGCTCGATCGCGGCATGATCTTCGCGGTGGCGCACGTGCGCGGCGGCGGGGAGAGGGGCCGGGGGTGGTACGACCACGGCAAGATGCTGGAGAAGAAGAACACCTTCACCGACTACATCGCGGTGGCCGACGACCTCATCGCCCGGGGAGTGTCCTCCCCGGAGTCGATGGTGGCCGAGGGGGGCTCGGCGGGAGGCATGCTCATGGGGGCGGTGGCGAACATGGCGGGGGATCGCTTCGCCGGAATCCAGGCGATCGTGCCGTTTGTGGACCCGCTGACCTCCATGCTCATGCCGGAGCTGCCGCTGACGGTGGGGGAGTGGGAGGAATGGGGCGATCCCCTGCACGACGCGAAGGTCTACGACTACATGGCCTCCTATTCCCCCTACGAGAACGTGGCGGCTAAGGCTTACCCGGACATCCTGGCGGTGACCTCGCTCAACGATACCCGGGTGCTCTACGTGGAGCCGGCCAAGTGGATCGCGCGGCTGCGCGCCACCGCCACCGGCGGGGAGTTCCTGCTCAAGACGGAGATGTCCGCCGGGCACGGCGGGGTCTCGGGGCGCTACGCCCGCTGGAAGCAGACGGCCTTCGAGTACGCCTGGGCGGTCAATAAGGCCACGGGCCGTGAGGTCTAGACCAGGGAGACGCAATCGTCATCGTCGAATGGGGGTGGCGTAGACTACCCCCATTGCCGGCGAGTGAATTGGGACATGGGTGGGCCGGGAGCGATAATGCGGGTGACGTTTTCACCCCCGGATGCTGAATCGAGAAAGTTGATGTCTCCTCGCTCCGCCGGCGTCTATGACGCCGCACCGAAGATCGCAGAGCCCAAAAAGCCGCGCAAGGATCGCACCCACTGGCTCTACATCGCCGTGATCGTGGCCATCGCCCTGGGCATCACCCTGGGCCTGGTGGCCCCCGAGGTGGCCGTGAAGTTCAAGATCCTGGGCACCATGTTCGTGGATCTGATCAAGATGATCGTGCCCCCGGTGATCTTCTGCACCATCGTGCTGGGCATCGGCTCGGTGCGCGCGGCGGCCTCGGTGGGTCGCGCCGGGGGCCTGGCCCTGGTGTACTTCCTCACCATGTCCACCTTCGCCCTGTTCGTCGGCTTGGTGGTGGGCAACATCCTGGAGCCGGGTGGCGGCCTCCACGTTCAGCAGGAGGCGGTCAGCGACACGGTGCAAAAGACCCTCAGCAAGAACGAAGAGGCCGGCGGGGCCATGCACTTCATCCAGGGCATCATCCCGGATTCCTTTTTCTCCGCGTTCACCGGCTCCTATAACTCTCCCGGCCACACCGTCTCCATCCTCCAGGTGCTCTTCATCGCCCTGCTGGTGGGCTTCGCGGTGCAGTCGCTGGGCCGCAAGGGCGAGCCGATCTTGAGCTTCGTAGCCAGCCTTCAGACGCTGGTGTTCCGCATCCTCAGCTGGATTCTGTGGCTGGCCCCCCTCGCGGCCTTCGGTGCGATCGCCGCCGTGGTGGGCGGCACCGGCTTTTCCGCGGTGGTGCAGCTGGGCTACCTCATCGTGGCCTTCTACATCACCTGTTTCCTCTTCGTCTTCGTGGTGCTGGGGTTGGTGCTCAAGGTCTTTACCGGGCTGTCCATCTTCCGGTTGGCCAAGTACCTGGGTCGGGAGTTCCTGCTCATCTTCGCCACCTCGTCGTCGGAATCCGCCCTGCCCAACCTCATGCGCAAGATGGAGCACGTGGGCGTGGACAAGTCCACGGTGGGCATCGTGGTGCCCACCGGCTATTCTTTCAACCTCGACGGCACGGCCATCTACCTCACGATGGCGGCGATCTTCATCTCGGACGCGATGGACATGCCCATGAATATCAGCGAGCAGGTGGGCCTGCTGCTGTTTATGATCATCGCGGCCAAGGGCGCCGCCGGGGTGTCCGGCGCGGGCATCGCCACCCTGGCGGCGGGCCTGCAATCCTACAAGCCGGCGCTGCTGGGAGGGGTGGATCTCATCCTGGGCATCGATAAGTTCATGTCCGAGGCGCGCGCCTTGACCAACTTCGCTGGCAACTCCGTGGCCACCCTGCTGGTGGGCACCTGGACGGGTACCCTGGATAAGGATCGCGCCCAGCGCGTGCTGGTGGGCGAGTTGCCCTACGTGCCCTCGGAGGAGGACGACGAGCACGGGGACTTCCGCCGCGATCCCTCCGTGACCAACCCCGCCCAGGATCGGGTGCAGCCCACCCCGCAGATCAACCTCGACGATTACCAGGATCGGTCGTAATCGGGGGCGCGGCGGGCGCGCCGCCTGTGCGATAATCGCCACCATGAGCGCGCAACTCCTGGTCTCCCTCTCCGGCATTGTCGATGACACCAGGCGCGCCGCCCAGGCCGTGGCCGAGGAACTCGACGCCCAGGGGGTCGCGTTTTCCCTCCTCATCGCCCCGCACATCGACGGCGCCTGGAGCCTCGCCCACGATCCCGCCACCCTGGGGTGGGTGCGCGAGCGCATCGCCGGGGGCACCGAGTGGATCCTCAACGGCTTCGACCAGGCCGCCCAGGGCCGCCACGCGGAGTTCGCGCAGCTTGCCGAGCACGAGGCGCGGCTGCGGTTGCGCGGGGCCACCCGGCAGATGAAGAACCTGGGCCTGGCCACCCCCGTCTTTGCCCCGCCGCGCTGGCGTCTCTCCCCGGGCACCCTCGCCGTGCTCCCGGAGTTCGGCTTCCGGGTCGTGGGATCCACCAAGGGGGTCTACGTGCGGGCCGCGGCGGGCGGGGATGAGCCGTGGGAGTGCGTGGGCTCGCGCAACCTCTCGGTGGGGGAGGGCTTCGGCGCGCCGGGGTGGTGGCGGCGCAACGTATGGGCGGCGGCGCGCCGGGGAGCGCAGCGCGGCGCGCTGGTGCGCCTCTCGGCCTCGGCGCGCAATCTGCGCGACCCTCAGGTGGCGCGCGACTTTCTCGGCGCGGTGCGCGCGGCGCGCGAGGAGGGGGCGGTGCCCACGGCCTACGGGAAGGTGGGCGGAAAGTAGGAAAGCCTGCCGCGCCCGGGTACGCTGTGGGCGTAATAAGAACCTGCGAGATATAGGGGATTCGACCGTGGCCCGTGTAGTAGTTCATGTGATGCCCAAGGCGGAGATTCTCGACCCCCAGGGCCAGGCCGTGGTGCGCGCGCTGGGCCGCCTGGGGGTCTCCGGCGTGAGCGATGTGCGCCAGGGCAAGCGCTTTGAGATCGAGGCGGATGACACCGTGACCCGCGAGGACATCCAGAAGATGGCCGAGGTGCTGCTGGCCAACACCGTGATCGAGGACTTCGAGATCCTGACCGCGGAGGAGGCCCAGTGACGGCACGCATCGGGGTGATCACCTTCCCCGGCACGCTCGATGACGTCGATGCCGCCCGCGCCGTGCGCTACGCCGGCGCCGAGGCGGTGAGCCTGTGGCACGCGGACGAGGACCTGCGCGGCGTGGACGCCGTGGTGGTTCCCGGCGGCTTCTCCTACGGCGATTACCTGCGCAGCGGCGCGATCTCCGCGCTGGCCCCGGTGATGCGCGCGGTGATCGACGCCGCCCGCGGCGGCATGCCCGTGCTGGGCATCTGCAATGGCTTTCAGATCCTCAACGAGGCCGGCCTGCTGCCGGGCGCGCTGACCCGCAATCAGGGCCTGCACTTCCACTGCACGGACGCCTACCTCGAGGTGGCCAACGCGCAGACGGCCTGGACGCGCACCCTGGAGGAGGGACGGAGAATCCTCATCCCGGCCAAGCACGGCGAGGGGCGCTTCCAGGCGGACGCGCGCACCCTGGCGGAGCTGGAGGGCGAGGGGCGCGTGGTGTTCCGCTACACGGATAACTTCAATGGCTCCCTCAACGACATCGCCGGGATCAGCGACGCCACCGGGCGGATCGTGGGGCTCATGCCGCACCCCGAGCACGCCGTCGATACGCTGACCGGCCCGTCCACGGACGGGCTGGAGTTGTTCCTATCCGCCGTCGGCTCGATTGCCGCGTGAAGGGAGAAGCCATGACCATCCATAACGATACGGTCGCCCGGGCCCTGGCCGAGCCAGACACCGCGCAGCCCTACGCCGAGCTGGGGCTCAAGGACGACGAATACGCGCGCATCAAGGAGATCCTGGGGCGCCGCCCCACGGATGCCGAGCTGACCATGTACTCGGTGATGTGGTCGGAGCACTGCTCCTATAAGTCCTCCAAGGTGCACCTGCGCTACTTCGGGGAGACCACCACGGAGGAGATGAATGCCAAGATCCTCGCCGGTATCGGGGAAAACGCCGGGGTGGTGGACATCGGGGACGGCAACGCCGTGACCTTCCGCGTGGAGTCCCACAATCACCCCTCCTACGTGGAGCCGCATCAGGGCGCGGCCACCGGCGTGGGCGGCATCGTGCGCGACATCATGGCCATGGGCGCGCGCCCCATCGCGGTGATGGATCAGCTGCGCTTCGGTCCCGCCGAGGCCCCGGACACCCAGCGCGTGCTGCCCGGCGTGGTGGACGGCATCTCCCACTACGGCAACTGCCTGGGGCTGCCCAACATTGGCGGCGAGACCGTCTTCGACCCCACCTACGCGGGCAACCCCCTGGTCAATGCCTTGTGCGTGGGCACGCTCAAGGTGGAGGATCTCAAGCTGGCCTTCGCCTCTGGCACCGGCAACAAGGTCATGCTCTTCGGCTCGCGCACCGGCCTGGACGGCATCGGCGGGGTGTCCGTGCTGGCCTCCGATACTTTTGAGGACGGGGCGGAGCGCAAGCTGCCCGCCGTGCAGGTGGGCGACCCCTTCGCGGAGAAGGTGCTCATCGAGTGCTGCCTGGATCTCTACCGCGCCGGCGTGGTGGTGGGCATCCAGGACCTCGGCGGCGCGGGCCTGGCCTGCGCCACCTCCGAGCTGGCCGCCTCGGGCGACGGCGGCATGAGGGTGAACCTGGACGCCGTGCCGCTGCGGGCCAAGAACATGACCGCGGCGGAGATCCTGGCCTCCGAGTCCCAGGAGCGCATGTGCGCCGTGGTGACCCCGGAGAACGCGGAGCGCTTCCGCGAGATTTGCGCGCGCTGGGACGTCACCTGCGCGGAGATCGGGGAGGTCACCGAGGGCGATCACCTGGTGATCACCCACGGCGGCGAGGTCGTGGTGGACGCGCCCGCGGCCACCATCGCCGACGAGGCCCCCGTCTACGAGCGCCCCTACGCCCGGCCCGAGTGGCAGGACGCGGTGCAGCGGGAGGCCGCCGTGCCCGCTCCCACCGACCTGGCGGCGACGCTGCGCCAGATGGTGTCCTCCCCGGCCCTGTGCTCGCGGGCGTACATCACCGAGCAGTACGACCGCTACGTGCTGGGCAACACCGTCAAGGCGCAGAACTCCGATGCCGGCGTGCTGCGCATCGACGAGGAGACCGGCCGCGGCGTGGCCGTCTCCGCCGACGCCTCCGGGCGCTATACCTACCTGGACCCGAACACCGGCGCGCGCCTGGCCCTGGCCGAGGCCTACCGCAACGTGGCGGTCACGGGTGCCAAGCCGGTGGCGGTGACCAACTGCCTCAACTTCGGTTCCCCGGAGAACCCGGACGTGATGTGGCAGTTCCGCGAGGCCGTGCACGGCCTGGCCGACGGCGCTCAGGAGCTGGGCATTCCCGTCTCCGGCGGCAACGTCTCCTTCTACAACCAGACCGGGGAGACCCCGATCCTGCCCACCCCGGTGGTGGGCGTGCTCGGCGTGATCGAGGACGTGCACAACGCCATCGGCCACGACCTCGGCTCCGTGCCGGAGGACGAGGTGCTCTACGTCCTGGGCGTCACCGAGGCGGAGTTTGGCGGCTCCATCTACCAGCAGGTCACCACCGGGGAGCTCAAGGGCATGCCCCCGCGGGTGGACCTGGCCAACGAGGCGCGCCTGGCGGACTTCTTCGTGGGCACCACGCTGCTGACCGCCGCGCACGACGTCTCCGAGGGCGGCTTGGCGCAGGCCCTGGTGGAGATGGCGCTGCGCTCCGGGCGCGGCCTCGACCTCGACCTGTCCGGGGTGCACGAGGACCTGCACGCGGCGCTGTTCTCCGAGTCCGCCTCCCGCGCCGTGGTGGCCACCACGGCCGATCGGGCCGAGGCCCTGGAGCGCCGCGCCGCCGAGGCCGGGGTGCCCTGCCTGCGCATCGGCACCACCACCGAGGGGCGCGCGCTGCGCATCGGCACCGCCCTGGAGGTCTCCCTCGACGAGCTGCGGCAGGCCTGGGAGTCCACCCTGCCGGAGCTCTTCGGGCACGCCGTGGGGGCCAACTCCGTGGTGGAGTAGGCGGCCAGGGGCCCGGCTTAGGTTATACTCGCCTGAGTCCTTTTATCCCCGATCGTGTTGTCTAGGAGCCACCGTGGGTTCTCCCCGGGTACGCGCCGTGGCCGCGAGCGTCGCGGCGCCGCTGCTCATCGCCGCGCTGATCCTGCTCAGCCTACTCACCGGCGCCCGCGACCTCGGGTTTTCCGAGGTCTGGGCCGCCATCCCCGGGGGGGTGCGCCACGCCGTGAACCCCCAGGCCGGGGCCACCGACGTGGAGCTGGTGCTGGCCATCCAGCGCATTCCGCGCACCGCGCTCGCCCTGATCGCCGGGGGCGCCCTCGGGGCGGCGGGAGCACTCATGCAGGGCTTTACCCGCAACCCGATGGCCGATCCCGGGATGCTCGGGGTGGGCGCGGGGGCGGCCGCGGCCGTGGCCATCGGCCTGAGCCTGGGGTGGCTCGGCGGCGTCGGCAGCTACCTGTGGCCCTCCATGCTGGGGGCGCTGGCGGTCACCGCCCTGTTGTTCTTCCTGGCCTCCGCTGGCCCCACGGCGGGCAGCCCCCTGGCCTTCGTGCTGGCGGGCACGGCGCTCTCGGCGCTGCTCATGGCGGTGGTCAATGCCCTGGTCATCACCAACGATCACGTGCTGGACGCCCTGCGTACCTGGGCCACCGGCTCGGTGGCGGGGCGGGACTTCTCCGTGGTCGTCGTGGTGGCCCCGCTGGCGGCGGTGGCCCTGATCGCGGCGGTGGCCCTGGCCCCGGCGGTGAACCTGCTGAGCCTGGGCGAGGAAAGCGCGCACGCCCTGGGCGTCTCGGTGCGCCGCGCCCAGCTGGGCGGGGTGGTGGTCATCGCCGCGCTGAGCGCGGCGGCGGTGGCGGCCGCGGGCCCGGTGGCCTTCATCGGCCTGGCGGCCCCGCACATGGTGCGCGGGCTGACGGGGCCGGATTATCGCCTGATCATTCCGCTGTCCGCGCTGGCGGGCACGGCGCTGGCCCTGGGCGCGGACGTTCTTGGCCGGATGCTGGTGGCCCCGGGGGAGTTGCCGATGGGCATCGTGCTGGCGCTGCTGGGCGTGCCGGTCTTTGTGTGGTTGATTCGTCGCGGCCGGATCGGAGGTTCCCTGTGAGCGGTGGTGCGACGAGGGTGGTGAGGTACGGGCGGGTCTCCGTGCGGTGGAACCCGCGCCTGCTCGCCTGCATGGCGGGCACGGCGGTGCTCGTGGTGCTGGGGGTGTGTTGGTCGGTGACCCAGGGCGAATACCGCATGAGCCTGGGCGAGGTCGTCGAGGTGCTGCTGGGCGGGGGCACCAAGATCCAGCGGGTGGTGGTCTTTGACATGCGCATGGGGCGGGCCGTGGTCGCCTGCCTGGTGGGCGCGGCCCTGGCCTATTCCGGCGCGCTCACCCAGTCCGTGGCGCGCAACCCGCTGGCCAGCCCGGACATCCTGGGGATCACCCAGGGGGCGTCGCTGGCGGCCGTGGTGGTCATCGTCTTTGCCGGCGCGGGCCAGGGAGGGGTGATCGAGGCTGGAGCCACCACCGTACTGGGCGCGGTGGGGCTGCCGGGGGCGGCGATGATCGGCGCGTTCGTCGCGGCGCTGGCGATCTGGCTGGTGGCCGGGCCCACGCGCGGCTCGATGCTCCGGGTGGTGCTCATCGGGGTGGGCGCCTCGATCTTCCTGTCCGCCTGCACCACGTGGCTGCTGGCCTCCGCCGAGCTGGGGCGGGCGGCCTCGGCCCGGATGTGGCTGACCGGTTCGCTCAACGGGCGGGACTGGAATCACGCCTGGGCGCCGCTGGCGGTGCTGCTGGTGGCGGTGGCCCTGGGTGGCTGGCTGGCCTTCCAGCTCTCCGCCCTGGTGCTGGGGGAGACCACCGCGCACGTGCTGGGGCACCGGGTGCGCCTGGCGCAGCTGGTGCAGTTGGGCACGGCCGTGGTGCTCGCGGCGGTGGGCGTGGCGGCCGCCGGGCCGATCAGCTTCCTCGCCTTTGTCACCCCGCACCTGGCGCGCGCGCTGGCGCGCACGGCCACCCCGCCGCTGATCTTTTCCGCCCTGCTGGGCGCCGCGCTGCTGCTGGGGGCGGACCTGCTGGCCAGGGTGATCCTGCCCTGGGAGCTTCCGGTGGGCGTGGTCACGGCCTTCCTCGGGGCCCCGTTCCTGCCGTTCATGATCTTCCGCACCCGCCGAGAGGAAACCATCTGATGCATCAGCCGCTCTTTTCCGCCCGTGGCCTGAGCGTGGGCTACGCGCAGCGCCGGGTGATCCGGGATCTGGACCTCGACATCGCCGCGGGCGAGGTCACCTGCCTCATCGGACCCAACGGCTGCGGCAAGTCCACCCTGCTCAAGAGCATGTGCGGGCTGCTCGATTATGGCGGCACGCTGGAGTTTCGGGGGCGCGGTATCGCCCAGTGGCCGCGCCGGGAGCGGGCGCGCGAGCTGTCCTTGTTACCGCAGACCCCCGTGGCCCCGGAGGGGCTTACGGTGAGCCAGCTCATCGCGCGCGGCAGGCACCCCTATCAGTCCTGGCTTGCGCAGTGGTCCGCGCGGGATGACGAGGTGGTCTCTGCCGCGATTGCCACCACGGGGCTGAGCGAGCTGGTGGATCGGCCGCTGGCGGCGCTGTCCGGGGGGCAGCGCCAGCGGGTGTGGATCGCCATGACGATCGCGCAGGATACCCCCACCACGCTGCTCGACGAGCCCACCACCTACCTCGACCTGTCCACCTCCGTGGAGGTGCTGCGCCTGGTGCGCTCCCTGAGGGAGGACGGCGGGCGCACGGTGGTGATGGTGCTCCACGATCTCAACCTGGCGGCGCGGTATGCCGATCGCCTCGTGTTGCTCTCGCGCACCGGGACGCTGGCGGCGGCGGGGGCACCGGGGGAGGTGCTCACGCGGGAGAACCTGGCGGAGGTTTTTGGCCTGGATGCCCTGGTGGTGGCGGATCCGGTCAGCGGGGGGCCGCTGGTGGTGCCCCGGTGAGGGGGTAGCCGGTGAGCTCCTTCTCCTTTTGTAGCCTTGGATAGGCTACCCTTGGGGAGGTCGAAGCTGTAGCTTCGCTGTTATCCAACCATGTGAAAGCGTCGTATATCCCAGGAGATCCTATGACTTTCTCTCTTACCCGCCGCGTGACGGCCGTCGCCGCCGGCCTCGCCCTCGCGGTGAGCCTCGCCGCCTGCTCCAGCGAGGACACCGATTCCTCCTCCGCCCAGGGCTCGGAGAGCTCCTCGTCCGATTCCGCCTTCCCGCGCACCGTGGAGACGCAGGATAAGGACAAGCACCCCACGGAGATCACCATCGAGCAGCGCCCGCAGCGCATCGTCTCGGCCTCGGTGAGCCTCACCGGCGCGCTGCTGGCCCTGGATGCCCCCGTGGTCGGCTCCGGCGGCGGTAACCCCAAGGCCCCGATGTTCGCGGACGACACGGGCTTCGGCCTGTCCTGGGACAAGCTGGCCGAGGAAAAAAAGGTGGAGCCGCTGTTTACCATCGGCTCGGCCAACGCCGAGGCGATCCTGGCCCAGAACCCGGATCTGGTGGTGATGTCCAACGTGGGCGCCGATAACGGTGTGGAGATCTACGACCAGCTCAAGGACGTCGTCCCGGTGCAGGTGATCGACTACACCGGCCAGTCCTGGGAGGCGACCACCCGCGAGGTGGCCAAGGCCGCCGGCCTGGAAGAGAAGGCGGATAAGGTCATCGAGGATTACGAGAAGTCCGTGGCCAAGGCCAAGGACAAGATCACGATCGACGGCCCGGTCAACGTGATCGCCCTGTCCAAGGAGGGCGCGGTGAACTTCTTCACCAAGGAGTCCCCGCAGGGCAAGATCTTCACCGACCTCGGCATCGAGCTCTCCGTGCCCGGCGACGACCTGGTGGGCAGCTCCGAGCAAGGCTCGGCGCGCTCCGACGTCAAGGCCGTGAACGCGGAGAACGTCCCGCTGGCCCTCGACGGCAAGACCGTGTTCGTGCTCAACATCGATTCCGATGGCGACGCCGACCATAAGGTCCGCGATAACGAGCAGCTGGCGCAGACCACCGCGGTGTCCGAGGACCGCGTCTACGGCCTGGACGGCGAGTTCTTCCGCATCGACGCGATCGCGGCCCAGGACCTGGTCAAGCACCTCTTGGAGGACTTCTCCTAAGGTCGTGAGGCCCTCAGCCCCGCCCCGGCACCCGGGGCGGGGCTTTATTGCGCGCCCCCGGCCGGGCGCATCTCGAAGATCCGCACTCGGCGATCCGGGCGGTGCTGGAACTCCCCGAGGTCGGTCCAGCCGGTCTTGCGCAGCAGAGAGTGGATGCGGGTGTTGCGGTGATCCGGCTCCGCGATGATCCGGGGGGCCTGGGGATTGGCCGCCAGCAGGGCCTGCGGCAGGGAGTCAAAGAAGGGGCGGAAGAAACCGCGCCCGGTGAGCTCCTCGAGCCCGATGGCGATGTGCACGCCCAGGTCCAGGGGGGAGCAGGGCAGGCAGTAGCTGATGTCGTCCCGGGCCGGGTAGTAGATCTCCAGGTAGCCGACCTCGGCCGGGTCGTGGTCGATCACGGACAGGATCACGGGCAGGGAGTAGGTGCCGGCCAGCCGGGCATCGATGTCGGCGCGCCAGCGCTGCGGGGACCAGGGCTGCTCCCAGGTGCTGGCCAGGTGGGGGCGGCTCATCCAGTCCGCGACGAGGTCGGCGTCGTCGGGCGTGGCCGCGCGCAGGCGGTAGCGCCCGGTCAGCTCGGGCAGGCGCGGCGCGGCGGGCTGGACGGCCTCGGCGGGGACGTCGGTGCGCAGCCGGTGGAGGGGGGATGCGGGCGTTGCGTCGGGGGTCATGGTGGCATTCTTTCGCTATTTTGGTAAATCTATCCTTAGTAACCGTAGTAGCTTTCCCGCATACCTGTAAAAGGATCTCATGGATTTTCTCACCACCGACTCCGCCCGCACGGTCACGGAGTTGCTGGAACGCACCCTGGCCCGTCGCACCGCCGAGGAGGAGGGAGGGGCCAGGGGCCTTCCCCCGGCGATCGTCGTGGACGCCGGGGCCGGGGGCGAGGCGCAGATCCTCACCTACGCCCGGCTGTGCGCGCTCAGCGGGGCACTGGCGCGCCGCCTGGTGCGCGCGGGGGTCGCGCCGGGCACCCGGGTGGCGGTGGTGGCGGGGCGCTCGGCGTGGCAGGCCATCGCCGCGGTGGCGATCCTGCGCGCCGGGGCCGTCTACGTCCCGGTGGATCGGGATAACCCCGCCGCCCGCATCGAGTGGCTGCTGGGCGACTGCGCCCCCGCGGCGGTGCTCTACGACGCCCCGGCGGGCCTCGACGTCCCCGCGCTGACGCTGGCCCCCAGCCTCAACCTCGGCGACCCGGCGATCCGGGAGGACCTAGCGGCGGAGGCCGAGGCGCTCGGCGGCGAGGTCACCCCCGCCCGCCCGGTGACGGGGGACGACCCGGTGTACGTGATCTATACCTCGGGCACCACCGGCACCCCCAAGGGGGCGATCAACCTGCACCGGGGTGTGGCGCACCACCTGGGGTGGATGGCGGAGGCCTTTGGCGGCGAGGGGCACACCGTGCTCAACAAGGCCCCCGTCTCCTTCGACGTGGGCGTGGCGGAGATGCTCAGCCCCCTGGCCTCCGGCGGCACCGTGGTCATCCCCCCGCCGGACTGGTGGCCCGGGGATTCCCTGGCGCTAGCGGAGATGGTGGCGCGCCACGAGGTGACGGTCATGTCCCTCGTCCCGAGCATGATGCGCGCCCTGCTGGATGCGGGCCCGCGCCCCGGGGCGCTGTCCGCGCTGCGCCACCTCCTGCTGGGCGGCGAGGCCGTGGCCGCCGACCTGGTCTCCCGGGTCCGCGAGGTCACCCCCGCGCGCATCCACGGGCTCTACGGCCCCTCGGAGACGGCGATGGACGTGATGTGGGTGGAATACACCCCCGAGGTGCCGCTGCGCCCCGGACAGTGCCTCCTGGGCCTCCCGGAGCCGGGGGTGGGCCTGCGGGTGATCGACCCGGAGACCTCGGAGCGGGTGCGCCCCGGCGAGGTGGGCGAGCTGGTCATCGCCGGGGTGCAGGTGGGCGGCGGGTATTTCCGCCGCCCCGAGCTGACCGCCGCGGCCTTCCTCGATGACCCCGAGGCCGGGCGGATGTACCGCACGGGCGACCTGGTGCGCTTCGACGAGGAGCTGGGAATGTACGAGTTCCGGGGGCGCATCGGGGAACAGGTGAAGGTGCGTGGCAACCGCGTGGAGCTGGGGGAGGTGGAGGCCACCCTGCTCGGCGCGCCGGGGGTCACGGGGGCGGCCTGCCTGCTGGTGGGCGAGGAGCTGTGGGGCTACGTCACCGGCGAGGTCGACCCGGATCGGGTGCGCGCGCACCTGCGCGGGGTGCTGCCGGGCTACGCGGTGCCCGGCCGCCTCGTGCGGCTGGAGCGCCTGCCGCTCGGGCGCAACGGCAAGCTCGATAAGTCCGCCCTGCCGCAGCAACGATAACGACGCAGACATACCGCTAAAGAAGAAACCAAGAAAGGCTTGACGTGGTTGCCATGACGGCCCCCGCCCACCCCACCACCGATTCCGCCGCGCTGCCGCTGACCGGGGCGCAGCGCGGCGTCTTTGACGCCCAGAATATCGACCCCCGCTCCCCGCACTACGTCGTGGGGGAGGTGCTGGAACTGGAGGGGGAGATCGACGTTCCCACCCTGGTGGCCGCGATCGAGGCCACCCAGCGGGAGGCGGAGACGCTGCGCGTGCGGGTCACCCGCCCCGAGGGCGCGGAGGAACCCCGGCAGCGCGTGAGCCAGGAGATCGCCCCGGTCCTCGTCCGCGATCTGCGCTCCGCGCCCCACCCCCGGGCGCTGGCCACCGCGCGCGTCGACGCCGCCAAGACCGCCCTGGCGGAAAGCGCCGCCGCCATGATCGATGTGCCCCTGTGCCGCTATGAGGTGCTGCTGCTGGGGCAGGAGCGCACCTGGGTCATCCAGCTTTACCACCATCTCATCGTGGACGGATACTCCGCGGCGCTGCTCACCCGCAGGATCGGGGAGCACTACACCGCCGCCCTGGCGGGCCGGGCACCCCGGGCCTATCGCGGGGTGAGCCTGGCCCGGATCGTGGAGCAGGACGCCGCCTACGCGGCCTCACCGCAGGCCGAGGCCGACCGCGCCTTCTTCCGTGACCTGCTCGATCCCCCGCCGAACCTGGCCGAGCGCGAGCGCCTCAACGCCGCCACCGGCACGGCCCTGGGCTCTGGGACCACGGTGACCACCACGGTGCGGCTCGCCGCCGAGGATCGGGAGCGGTTCGTGGGTGCCGCCCGCCGGGCGGGGGCCACCTGGGTGGATTGCCTGGTGGCCGTCTACGCCGCCCAGCTGTGGCAGATCACCGGCCGCCCCGAGGCCGACGTGTGCCTGGCCATGCCGGTGATGGCGCGGGCCACCGCCGCCCAGCGCGCCACCCCGCACATGGCGGTCAACGTGCTGCCGCTGCCGGTGCCGGTGCGCGGGCGGACCTCGATGGGCGAGCTGGTGGCCGCCACCGCCGAACGCTTTTCCCGGCTGCGCGAGCACCAGCGCTACCGCGGGGAAAACCTGCCGCGCGACCTGGGCATTCCGGCGGCGGGCGCGCTGCTGCACGGCATGGGCATCAACGCCAAGATCTTCGACGTCACCTTCCGCTTCGGGGAGGTCACTGGGGTGCTGCGCAACGTGGCCGGCGGCCCCCCGGAGGACTTCGGCCTGGTGGTCACCGCCGCGCCCGACGGCGGCCTGGATCTGGGCCTGGAGACCGACCCCGCGCGCGTGCCGCCCGCGCTGGCGCGCGCCCGGCTTGAGGAATTGCGCGCGCTGCTGGTGCGCTTCGCCGCCGGAGACGCGGAGGCCACCGTGACCGACTTCCTGGGCGGCGAGCGCGCGGCGACCGAGCTGATCGACGCCCGCGCCGCCACCGCCCCCGCCGCTGAGGCCAGCCTGCGCCGTCTCATCGACGCCTTGGCCGATTCCCCGCACCCGGCCCTGAGCGCGGGGGAGGAAACCCTCAGCGGCGCGCAGCTGCATAGCCGCGTGCTCGAGACCGCCCGGCGGCTGCCGCGCGGCAGGGTGATCGCCCTCGACCTGCCGCGCGGCATCGACTTGGCGGTGATGGTGCTGGCTGCCCTGTACGCTGGCGTGCCACTGAGCTACCTGGAGCCGGGGCTGCCGGGCGAGCGCCGCCGCGCGATCCTGGACGCCCTGGGCCACCCCTGGGTGGCGGGGCGTGACCCGCTGCCCGAGCCCCCCGAGGCCCCCGGTGCGGAGCCGGAGCCCGCGCCGGGGGACCTCGCCTACGTCATCTTCACCTCCGGGAGCACCGGGGTGCCCAAGGGCGTGGAGGTCACGCGGGCGGCGCTGGAGGCGCTGCTCGCCGGGCACCTGGCCGGGCTGTATCGCCGCCCCCGCTGCGTGGTGGCCCACACCGCCAGCTTCGCCTTCGACGCCGCCCTCGATCAGCTCCTGTGGCTGCTCGCCGGGCACTGCGTGCGCCTTTACCCGCAGCGGATTACCGAGGACGCCGAGGCGGCCGTGGCGGCGCTGCGCCGCGACCGCGTGACGGTCTTTGACAGCACCCCCTCCCTGGTGGGCGCGCTGTTGGCTGCGGGCCTGGGCGAGCTGCCGGATCTGGAGCTTGTGGTGCTCGGCGGCGAGGAGCTGCCGGGGCCGCTGTGGGATGCCCTGGCCGCCGGTCGGGTGGCCGCGGTGAATGCCTACGGGCCCACCGAGGCCTGCGTGGACGCCCTCATGGCGGAGGTCACCCCCGGGACCCCGGTGATCGGCTCCCCTGTGGCGGGCATGCGCGCCTACGCCCTGGACGAGTATCACCGGGTGGTTGGGGACTTCGAGCGCGGCCGGCTCTTCCTGAGCGGCCCGCAGCTGGCCCGGGGCTACCTGGACGAGGAGGCCACCGGGCGGGCCTTTGTCATCCGCACCGTGGATCCGCGCCGAGGCCCGGAGCGGCTCTACGACACCGGGGATCTGGTGCGCTGGATACCCGGACGCGGCTACGAATACCTGGGGCGGGCCGATGACCAGGTGGAGATCAATGGCCGCCGCGTGGAACTCGGGGAGATCGAGGCCGCGCTGCGCGCCACCGAGGGGGTGCGCGCCGCGGTGGCCGCCCGCCACGGTCGGGCCGGGCTGGTCGGCTGGGTGGTGCCGGAGCCGGGCGCGTGGGTCACGCCGGGCTCGGTGCGCGGGTCCGTGGCCGCCGCGCTGCCCGCCGCCCTGGTGCCGGGCCGGGTGGAGGTCGTCGCCGCCCTGCCCACCACCGTCTCGGGCAAGGCGGATCGCCGGGCGCTCCTTGACACCCTGACCGCGCGCCCAGAGGACGCGACCCACAGCCCCGCCCAGGGCGCCCTGCTGGCGGCCTGCCGGGAGCAGGTGGGCGTGGCGATGAGGCCGGAGGAGGACTTCATCAGCCAGGGCGGGGATTCGATCAGCGCCCTGACCGTGGCCACCCGGCTGCGCAAGGAGGGCTGGCGGGTCTGGCCCAAGGACCTGCTTTCCGGCACGCCCCTGGGCGTTCTCGCCGCGTCGATGCGCCGGGAGGAGGCCGCCTCGGGGGCCGAGGAGGCCTTTTTTCAGCCCATCGGTGCGCTGCCGGAGACCCCGGTGGCCCGCCGCCAGCGCGCCGCCGCCCCGGATCGGGAATCCTGGGCCGGCTTCGTGCAATACGCCGGGGTCCCCGGCCCGCCGGTGGGCGCGGAGGCGCTGGCGGGCATGGCCGCCCAGCTTCTCGCTGCCCACGGCGCCCTGCGCATGATCCTGGATTCCGCCGCCGGGGAGCTGGTGGTGCCGCGCGGCGCCCTGGTGGACCCGGCCGAGTGCGTGGGTCGGGTCCCGGTGGGCGACCTGGCGGAGGTGGCCGCGCGCCCCGGCCTGCTCGATCCGGAGGCCGGTCGGCTGCTTCACCTGGTGGCCCTCGAGGGCGGCGGGGTGGGCCTGGTCATCCACCACAGCGCGGTGGACGCCTTAAGCTGGCGCACCCTGCGCGCGGAGGTGGGTCGGCTGCTGCGCGGGGGTCGCCTCGGGCACCGCGCGGACGGCTGGCGCGCCGAGGTGCTCGCGGCCGCCGCCGGCGATTACGCGGCGGAGCTGGGGCATTGGTGCGAGGTGCAGCGCGCGGGGCGGCCCGTCGCCGCCGCGCTGCCCGCCCGCGCCGAGGCCACCCACCGTACCCTGACCATCCCCCCGGCCGCGGCGGCTGCCTTAGCGGAGGAACCCGAGGCCGCGATGCTGGCCGCCCTGGCGCTGAGCGTGGGCGGCTACCTCGGCGTGGAGGGCCACGGGCGCACCGGCTCCCAGGCCACGGTGGGCTGGTTGACCACTGAGTACCCGGTGGCGGTGCGCCCGCCGCGCGGGGGCGATCCGGTGGCCGCGGCGGCCGATGCGCTGGCGGCGGCGCGCGCGGCACGCCGGGAGGTGCCGGGCCAGGGCGCGGGGTATGGCTACCTTGCTGGCGGGGATCCGCGCGGCGGGCTGCACGGGGTGGGCCTGCGTTCCCCCGAGGTGGTGCTCAACGTGCTGCCGGGCGCGGGGGATTTCCGCGTGGCGGATCACCCCCGCCGCAGGCTCACCGAGGCGATGACCGTGAACGTCTTTCTTGATCGATCCCGCATCGAATACACCGCCGACCCCGCGCGCTTCGACGTCGAGGAGGTGCACGAGCGGATCGTGGGACACCTGGGTGCGCTGCGCGCGGCCGCGGCGGGCGGGGTGGGCCCGGCCGAGGTGCGCGCACTGGAGGCCGCGCACGGCCCCATCGAGCGGGTGCTGGCGCTCAACCCCCAGCAGGAGGGCCTGCTCTTTCACGCCCTGGTCGCTCGGGAGGACGCCTACGGCCTGGCCATGAGCATCGACCTGGAATCCACGGGTGGGCCGCTGGAGATGGATCGGCTGGCCGCCGCATGGGAGGAGCTCGTGCGCCGCCACCCGGTGCTGCGCGGCGGCTTCGACGCCACCACGGGCGAGCGCCCGGTGCAGTTCATCCCGCGCGGCACCGGCCCCACTTTCCGGGCGATCGACGCCCGCGACCTCGGCCCGCAGTGGCGGGAACTGGCCGATCACCTGCTGGAAGCGGAGTTTGTTCGGCACCGGAACCTGGCCGCGCCCCCGCTGGTGAGCGCCACAGCGGTGCACCACGGCGAGGATCGCCTCCGGCTGATCCTGGGCGCGCACCACCTCCTCACCGATGGCTGGTCCACCGGGATCATGCTGCGCGAGCTCGTGGCCCTGTATTCCGGGGAGGCACTGCCCGAGCCCACCCCGCCGGAGGCGTTGGTGGGCTGGATCGAGGAGCACCGCGAGGCCGACGCCCGGGCGTGGCGCGACTACCTCTCCGGGGCGGGCCCCGCCACGCTGGTGGCCCCGGGTACCCCGGAGACCGCCTCCGGTGAGGAGCGCGGGATCGAGGTGGACGTGGCCGAGCACGCCGGGGCGCTCGTGGCCGCTGCCCGGGCCGCCGGGGCCACCCCCGCCGAGCTGCTTCAGGTGGCATGGGCCCGCGTGTTGGCCGAGCTCACGGGCGCTTCCGGCGAGGTGGTCTGCGGGATCACCGTCTCCGGGCGACCCCCGGAGCTGCCCGAGGCGGCGGAAGCCATCGGGCTGTTCGCCGCCACCCTGCCCGCGCGCATCGCGGTCAGCGGCGATCCCCTGGCGGATCTGCGCGCCCACCACGCCGCCCGGGCCCGGATGGGCCACCACACGGCGGTCTCGGCGGCGGACATCGGCGCGGCCGGGGTCTTTGACACCATCGTGGTGTATGAAAACGCCCCGGCGGCCCGCCCCGAGGGCCGCCTGCGGGTGGCGGGCACCCAGTCGCGCGGGCGCACCCACTATCCCCTGACGGTGCTGGCCCGCCCGGGGCGGGACTTCGACGTGGTGCTGGCCTATCGCCCGGCCCTGGTGGCCCCGGACACGGCGCGGTGGGCGGCCGACCGGCTGGGCCAGGCGCTGCGCGCCTTCCTCGGCCGTCCGCTGCCGCCGAGCACCCCGCCGCGCCCGGCGGCCCCGCAGTCCGCCCCCGCCGAGGGGAGCGCCCCGACCCCGGCGCCGCGCCGCGCCGCACCGGGCCCCGAGGCGGTGGCGCTCATCGCCGCGGAGATGACGGAGCTGCTGGGCACCACCGTGGGGCCGGATACCCACTTTGCCGAGGCCGGCGGGCACTCCCTGCTGGCGGTGCGCCTGCTGGGCCGCCTCCAGCGCGCGGGGCTGGACCTTGGCATCGGCGACCTCATGGCCGGGGGCAGCCCCCGGGGCATCGCCGCCCGCCTGGGAGCCGAGGACGCCTCCGCACCCACCCCCGGGGCCTTGACGGCGCGCACCATCGGCGGGCCGATCCTGTGGTGCCTGCCGCCCGGCGACGGCCTGGCTACCCCCTGGGAACCGCTGGCGCGGCGGCTGTCCGCCACGGTGCGCGCGGTGACCTGGGGCGGGGAGATCACCCACGCCACCCTGGGCGAGGCGGCCGAGGAAGCCGCCGCCCTCATCCGCGCCGAGCAGCCCCGCGGTCCCTACTACCTGCTGGGATGGTCCTTCGGCGGGGTCCTGGCGCACGCCGTGGCGCACGCCCTGGGCGGGCCCGAGCGGGTGGCCTTCCTCGGCGTGCTGGACGCCTACCCCGCCGGGGCGCTACCCCCGGCCGGGCAGGATACCGAGGCGGCCGTCGCGGGCGAGCCGGACCCGGGCCCGCTGATCGAGGGCCTCGCGGAGCTGGGGGAGAGGGAGGCCGCCGCGCTGCGCGAGCTGGTGGCCGCCAACCTCACCGCCAGCGGCAGGCTTATGGCCCAGGCCGCCGCGCTGCCCTGGGCGGGGAAGGTGCACCTGGTGGTGGCCACCAGGGGCGCCGCCGGCGGGCCGCAGTCCTGGGATCCCGCCTCGGCCTGGGCGTGCGCCGGCGCCGAGGTGGAGGCGTTCGAGGTGGACACCAACCACGTGGGGCTCGTCGGCCCCGAGGGCTGGCGGGACGTTGCCCCGCTGATCGCGCACGCACTCACCGCAATCGAGGAGGAAGAACGATGACCGCTGATCTACTCACCATTGGCGCGGGACCCAAGGCGGTGGCCGTGGCGGCCAAGGCCGCGGTGCTCGGGAAGCTGGGCCTGCCCACGGCCACGGTGCAGCTGGTAGACCCCCTGGGGGTGGGCGGGTACTGGCGCGCCCGGGGCGGCTGGACGGACGGCCGCCACCGGCTGGGCACCCCGCCGGAAAAGGACGTGGGCTTCCCCTACCGCACCCGCATCGCCGGGGAGCACTCGCGCCGGGTGGACGAGGAACTGGCCCGGCACGGCTGGGCGGCCTTCCTCATCGACTCCGGCCGGTACGCCGCCTGGGTGGATCGCGGCCGCCCCGCGCCCGCCCACGAGCAGTGGGCGGACTATCTTCAGTGGGTGGTCGATCGCCTCGGCATCCCCGTGCTGCGCGCCGCCGTCACCGCCGCCCACCTGCGCGAGGATCACTGGGAGGTGGAGACCACCGAGGGGACGCACCGGGCGCGCGCCCTCATGCCCACCGGCCCGGGAAGCAGCGATCGGTGCATCGCCACCGCGCCGGGGGTGTTCTCCCTGGCGAGCTTTTGGGCCCAGCCCGTGCCGGAGGGCGCGCGCGTGGCGGTCATCGGCTCCGGGGAGTCCTCGGCCAGCGTGGTCGAGCACCTGCTGGCCAGCCCGGCCGGGGAGATCACCGTGGTCTCGCCCAGCGCCGCGATCTACACCCGGGGCGAGGGCCAGTTTGAAAATCGCCTGTACACCGACCCGCACCGCTGGGGGGAACTAGACGAGCAGGCGCGCCGGGAGATCCTGGCGCGCACCGATCGCAGCGTGTATTCCGTGCGCATCCAGCAGCGGGCGGCCCTGGACGAGCGGGTGGAACACCGGCGCGGCACGGTGGCGGCGGTGGAACGGACCCCCTCGCGGGCGCTGGCCGTGAGCTACCGCTACCGGCTCCCCGGCGGGGACACCGGGCAAGGAGCGCTGGAGGCCGACCTGGTGGTGGACGCCCGGGGCAACTCCGCGCTCTGGTTCGGGGCCCTCCTCGGGGAGGACACCCGCGAACGTCTGGCCCGGGAGGCCGGTGCTGAGGCGTGGGCGCGGCTGCGACCCCAGCACCTGGAGGAGCGCATCGACGCCTCCCTGCGCTTCGAGGGCCTGGACGGCCGGTTGTTCCTGCCCACGCTGGCCGGGTACCGGCACGGCCCGGGCTTTGCCAACCTCAGCTGCTTAGGCGAGCTCTCGGATAGGATTGTCACCGGCACGAAAGGACTATAAAAAGTGAGCAAGAACAGCAGGAACCGCGAGATCCACCCCATCTGCGTGCGCGACCTCGAGGTGGTGGAGGTGATCGACCTCACCCCAGGTATGCGGCGCATCGTCCTGGGCGGGGAGCAGTTATCCGCCCACGCTTACGCCGGATTCGAGGTTCCGGGCCTGGTCAGCCACGGCTTCGATGACGACGTCCGCCTGATCTTCCCCGATCCCGTCACCGGGCAGCGCCCCCGACCCGAGCCGGACGAGCGCGGCCTGCCCCAGTGGTCGGTCGAGGTTAAGGATCTCTTTCGCACCTATACCGTGCGCCGCTGGGAACCGGAGGCGGGCCGGGTGACCGTCGATTTCGCCCACCACGAGGCCGGGCTGGCCGAGGCGTGGTCGCGCCGGGCGCAGGTGGGTGATCGCCTGTGGGTGGCCGGGCCCAAGAACTGCCTGAGCCTGCCCACGCACACCGACTGGCTGCTTTTGGTGGGCGACGAGACCGCCCTTCCCGCCATCGGCCGCTGCCTGGAGGAACTGCCCGCCGGGCACCGCTGCCTCGCGGTGATCGAGGTGGAGCAGCGCTCCCACATCCAGCCTCTGCCCAGCGCCGCCGAGGTGGAGGCCCACTGGGTGGTGCGCGCCGAGGGCGGCGGCATGGTGGAGGCCGTGCGCGGGCTGGACTTCCCCAAGGGGGAGGCCTATGCCTGGGTGGCGGGCGAGGCGGGCAACCTCCGCCAGCTGCGCCGCGACCTCAAGGAGCGCGGTGTGGCCCCGGAAAACCTGGAGGTTACAGGCTACTGGCGTCAGCGCGAGGTGGCCGACAGCGAGGAGCCCCAGGCCACCGGGTACGCGATGTACGCGCAGCTGGCCGCCCTGCTCGACCCCGTGCCCGGCTTCGCCGTGCGCGCCGCGATCCGAGCCGGGGTCTTCAGCGCCATCGCGGACGCCCCCGAGGCCACCCTCGCGGTGCTCGCCCGCACCACCGGCATCACCTCGGACGCGCTGCGCCGCCTCCTGCGCTACCTGCAATCCCTCGACCTGGTGGTTTACGACGGCCACGCCTACGCGCTCACCGCGCTTTCCCGGGAGCTGGCGGATGAGGACTCCCACCTCGTCGAACACCTCGCCGGGGTGGCCGCACAGCGCACCTTAGCCGTGGCCGGGATCGAGGAGGTGCTGCGCACGGGCGCGCCGCGCCCGGTGCCCTACGACGCCGCCGAGTGGGAGGAAGAAACCGAGGAGGCCGCCCAGTGGGTGGCCCCGGCGCTGGCCGAGGCCCTGGGTTCCCCCGGCCCCGTGGTAGTGGCGGGCCCGGGAGCGGGGGTGTACGCGGAGGAATGCGCGCGCCGGGGCATGACGGCTAGGGCGGTGCCGCTGGCTCAGGCCCCGGCAGAGCGCGCGGGGTTGCTGGTGCTCCTCGACCCCTTTGACCACCTGGGCGGCGAGGAGCTGGCTGACTACCTGCGCCGCGTCAAGGCCGCCGAGGTGGTGGTGCTCACCAAGATCACCCCGCAGGACAACAACAGCGAGCACGACTTTGCCGAGGACATCGTGCGGCTATGCCAGGACGGCACCCGCGTGCCCACCGCCGAGGACATCGACGCCGTGGCCGCTAAGGCCGGGTGGGCGGTGCGTGACACCGCCCGTGTTGGGTGGTCCTCCACGCTGGTGCGGTTGGGGAGGTAGGGGGATTCGTCTCCTTTGCGCGGGCTGTATCGCTCCGCCATGCGCCGTGAGAAAAGAGAGATAAGGGAAAAGGTCTTGCTCCGCTGCGGTGCGTAAAGACCGGACGAGCGGCTCGCGTGGTGGGTGTGCTAGGGGGAGGAGAAGGAACCCGGGGCCATCGCGGAACCCGAGAGGGGGCGAGGTCCGCCGGATTTTTCTATTTTCCCAGTAAGATATCGTGCTTCGTGTGGTTCCAGGGTGCCTCGGTAACGGAATGATCACGATGGAGGTAGGACGAATGATGTCTCTTCACTTCTGAGAACCCTGAAAGTTGTATAAGTTTTTTACGGATTGGATATAATTATTAGTTGTCACTTTGGTCTAGGCTCTGTAGGTGGCCTAGACAGCGTACGAAACGGTATACGGAAGAGGGAGAACTATTTTGATGCATAAACAAAAATACAGCCTCGACCCTGTGCTGCCTGTAGGGTATTCACGAATCATGGTGGCGTTCCTCGCTGCCCTGGCGCTGCTCTGCGGTGTTGTCGTGGCTGCTGGGCAGGCGCGGGCCGAGGAGGGGTTGTTCACCCCGGACTATGGAGAGTCCTTTGATGAGAACTCTAACCTGCCAAAGATGAAGGATCCGAAAGATCCTATTGTGGGTCCTGCTGCGGGTAATGAGGATTCAAAGTTTGGAGATCTTCTCTGGGCTGGTGGTCCGGCCGATGGAAATCAGGGCGTTGGTCATCCGACCAATGATGTTGGTTGGGGATGGTGTATAGACCTTGAGGCATTAAATCCTGGCCAAAAGCATACTGGGGTTAAAGAATTTCCTGTCTACAGGGCTGAAAATGCCTTAAAATTAGATAAATCATATTTTTCTAAAAATTACCCCGAAGGGTACTTCGACGCTGTCATTAATCTCGCCACTCTCATGAATAAGGAGATTGAAGAGGTGCGCAGTGGAGATGCGCGCGGTGGTTGGGACGTTAGGCTGCCCAGGTATCATAATTACTTGCGGGCACTTACCACGGAAAAAGCTGACGGTCTTCGGTCTGCCAGGAGTAATATTGTTAAAGAAAAAGAACTCCAGCCTGTGGGAGATGTGGAGGGTGCTGAAACTCCGAAGCTGAGTCGTCAAGAGTTTAAGGATCTGACGGGCTTTGAGATTACTGATAATCGTGAGCTTAAAAAAGTCGATGATAGTAATTTCTCCTTCAAGGCCAATCCTAATGCTTACGTTGTCTACGTTCCGCCGGTTGGAGATGCTTCTGCTGATGCATATCAGCGTGTTATGCCCGTTGATCAGCCTGGGTTGAATCCTGATGGACCTGTTACGCCGCCGGAGGAGCCGAAGAAGGATTTCAAGCCTGCGGTTTCGACGTCTGCGTCGTTTTCTGAGGAGAAGGATGAGAAGTCTGTTGAGGGTGTGGCTCCGTCGGATGTTGTGTTTGACACGGTGAAGGTGGAGAACATTGTTCCGGGTAAGAAGTATGTCCTGGAGGGTGTTCTGAAGAAGAAGTCGGATTCGTCTGATCTGGGTACGTCTAAGCCGAGGGAGTTTACGTCGGCGGATTTGACGGGTCTGGTGGAGAACGCTGATGGTTCGGTGTCGGGTTCGATTGTGATTCAGGTTCCGGGTGCGTCGGCGTTGCAGCCGGGTGAGTCTGGTGTGGTGTTTGAGCGTTTGACTTCGTCGGAGGTGGATGCTTCGGGTAATGATCTTGCTGAGACTCCTGGGGAGCCGGTGGAGATTGCGAAGCATGAGAATATTGATGATGCTGCTCAGACTGTCACTGTGACGGAGAGGCCGGAGGAGCCGAAGAAGGATTTCAAGCCTGCGGTTTCGACGTCTGCGTCGTTTTCTGAGGAGAAGGATGAGAAGTCTGTTGAGGGTGTGGCTCCGTCGGATGTTGTGTTTGACACGGTGAAGGTGGAGAACATTGTTCCGGGTAAGAAGTATGTCCTGGAGGGTGTTCTGAAGAAGAAGTCGGATTCGTCTGATCTGGGTACGTCTAAGCCGAGGGAGTTTACGTCGGCGGATTTGACGGGTCTGGTGGAGAACGCTGATGGTTCGGTGTCGGGTTCGATTGTGATTCAGGTTCCGGGTGCGTCGGCGTTGCAGCCGGGTGAGTCTGGTGTGGTGTTTGAGCGTTTGACTTCGTCGGAGGTGGATGCTTCGGGTAATGATCTTGCTGAGACTCCTGGGGAGCCGGTGGAGATTGCGAAGCATGAGAATATTGATGATGCTGCTCAGACTGTCACTGTGACGGAGAGGCCGGAGGAGCCCACTCCGGGTACCCCGAAGATCGGGCTGAAGAAGTACATCGGTACCGAGGTCTTCCAGGGCCAGGAGAAGAAGCAGGCCGAGCCTGGTGCCGAGGGCGTGATCGATGCCCAGACCGAGCAGGATGCTTTCCAGGCCAAGAAGGCTGGCGATGAGCTCACGGTGACTTTCGTGGTCACCAACGTGGGCGACACGAACGTCTTTGACCTCAAGCTCCAGGATCGCCTGCTGGCCATAGATAAGTCCCAGACGCGAGTGCAGCATCCCAAGCCCGCCACGGACGAGGATGCGGCCAAGGCCACGATGCTGGCTCCGGGGGAGAGCGTGACCTTCATCGGCACGATCCCCGCTCCGGAGCCCGGTAAGCTGCACGCCGACGAGGCCGAGGCCAAGGGTCTTGCCCCGAAGCCGGGCAACCCGGAGGAGCCGGGTACGGATACGGTGCGCTCCGAGAAGGATCCCGCGCACGCCCTCACCCCCGAGGAACCCAAGGAGGAAATTCCTTCTGCGGAGCTGAAGGTCAAGAAGTTCATCGGTACGGAGTTCCTGCCGCAGAGCCAGGATGCCGCGATCGACTTCACCATTGTGACCAAGGAGAAGGCCGGCACCAAGCAGCCCGTGCACGATACTGGCCTGGATACGGTGCAGGACGCACAGGATGCTCAGTCCAAGTTCACCAACTTCACGCCGGATAACCGCGAGCTGAAGATCACCGTTGTGGTGAAGAACACCGGCGAGACCACGCTCAAGGGCGTGACCGTTGAAGACGTGCTGCCCAATCCTGATGAGTCCAAGGTGAAGGTGGAGAGCTTCGAGGAGATTGCTTTCCTCGCCCCGGGCGAGACCGCTCGGGTGACGGGCACGATCACCGCTGCGGAGGCGGAGAAGCTGAACCTCCATGCCGATTACGTGGAGGCGATGGGTACCCCGGTGAAGAGCAAGGAGGATCCCACCCCGATCGCGTGGGTGGATAACTCCGGTAACACCCCGGTGGAGAAGTCCCCGGAGGAGAAGGTGGCGTCCAACAAGGACACCGCGTACGCCCAGCCCAAGGAGGACACCCCTCCGGTGCAGCCGGGTGAGCCGAAGATCGCGCTGAAGAAGTACATCAACGGCGAGGACGCTCAGACCGAGGACGAGGCCGTGAAGGCTACCAAGGAGGGCGAGAACCTCACGGTGACCTTCGTGGTGAAGAACGTGGGTGACGTGAACGTCTTCAACCTAGAGGTGAGGGATCGCCTGCTGGCCACGGATGATTCCAAGGTGTGGGTGAAGGATCCCAAGCCCGCCACGGACGAGGATGCGGCCAAGGCCACGATGCTGGCTCCGGGTGAGAGCGTGACCTTTACCGGTACGATCCCCGCGCCGAAGCCGGGCGATCTGCACGCTGACGAGGCCGAGGCCAAGGGTCTTGCCCCGAAGCCGGGCAACCCGGAGGAGCCGGGTACGGATACGGTGCGCTCCGAGAAGGATCCCGCGCACGCGGTGACCCCGAAAGACACCCCGAAGTCCGGCCTGTCGCTGAAGAAGTACATCGGCGACCGCGAGTTCCGGGGTTCGGAGAAGCCGCAGAAGTCCGGCGATAAGGAGTTTGGTTCCTCGGGCGTTCTGGATGCCCAGACGCAGGATCGGGCCTACAAGGCCAAGGCGGATCAGGATCTCACGATCACCTACGTGGTCACCAACGTGGGCGAGACGACCATGACGGACGTCTCGATCAGCAAGGATGACCTCATCAAGGACGTCGATACCGCCGGTCAGGCGATCGACCTGGTCAAGGTCAAGCCCGCCACGGTCAAGAAGCTGGCCCCGGGCAAGTCGGAGACGTTTACCGTCACCCTGCCCGCCCTGGGCGCGGAGAAGGTGCACGGGGATGTCGCCCAGGCGCAGGGCAAACCCGTGGACGATAAGGGTAACCCCGTGACCACGTTCGTTCCGGTGGACGAGAAGGGCAACCCGCAGGTGGACGAGAAGGGCAACCCGCTCGTGCAGGACGTCCCCGGCAGCGGCTTCGTGCCGTCCAACGAGGACCCCGCGCACGCCGTGACTCCGAAGGACGCGCAGAAGGCGGACATTCAGCTCAAGAAGTACATCGGCGATAAGACGGAGATCGCCTCCATCGCCGATGCCGAGAAGCTGAACGACTCCCAGGAGAAGAAGACGGCCCACCAGGCCACCGCCGGTGCGGACCTCACGGTCGCCTTCGTGGTCAAGAACACCGGTGACCTGACCCTGAAGGACGTCGCTACTCCGTCCGACGAGCGCATCACCAAGGCCTTCCAGAATCAGCTGGATGGCACTCGCGCCGGACTGGACAAGAAGACCCCGCAGGTCACGGGCATCCGCCTGGCCGAGTTCGCGGGTAACGCGGAGAACCAGAAGCTGCTCAAGCCGGGCGAGAAGGTCGTCTTTGTAGCCGACCTCAAGGCCCCCGAGGCTGGTAAGCTGCACGCCGATAAGGCCAAGACCTCCGGTACGCCGGTGGACGAGAAGGGCAACCCGACGTCGTTCGTGAACGCCAAGGGCAAGCCCCAGCAAGCGGGCACGCCGGTGGAGTCCAACGAGGATCAGGCCCACGCCCTCACGCCGGAGGCGGCGAAGCCGGTGCTGAAGACCTCCGCCAAGTTCAACGGTAAGGATAAGGTCGTGGTCGCCGGTGCGACGATCGTCGATAAGGTGACCTACTCCGGTCTGGTTCCGGGCAAGGCCTACACCCTGGAGGCGCAGCTGATCGAGCGCAAGGGCGAGAAGAAGCCCTTTACCACCGGTGCGGTGGTGGGCTCTGGCTCCCAGAAGTTCACCGCCGATAAGCACGGCAAGGGCAAGGTCGAGGTTCCCATCGTGGTGAACTCCGACGTCAAGAAGCCGGTGCCCGCCGCGGTGGCGTTCGAGACGCTGACCTCGTCCGACGAGGAGGCCCTGGCCGCTAAGGCCGCCGACGCCGTTCTCGATGGCTCCCCGGATAAGGGCGGCATCGTCGTCCTGCCGCAGGGCGTGGAGCGCGGCGGGGTGATCGCCGTGCACCACGACATCAACGACAAGAAGCAGACGGTGACCTCGGATAAGGGCATGGTTCAGCCAGCCCGCCCGACCAAGCCCACCCCGGGCAAGCCCGAGGGGGACAACCCGGAGGAGAACACCACGCCCTCCGATGATTCCTCGGAGCCGGGCGAGCCGAAGTTGGAGTTGAAGAAGTACATTAACGACAACGACGCTCAGGATTGGGCCACCGCCGAGGCGCTGAAGCCGGGTGAGAAGGCCACCGTGAAGTTCGTGGTGATCAACACCGGCGGCGTGGATCTGTTCAACATCGCGCTGTCCGATAAGACGGTGGAGGGCGTTGGCACCGTGGAGAACATCGCTCCCGAGCAGATCGATCGCCTCAACGTGGGCGAGTCCGCTGAGTTCACCGGCGAGCTGACGCTTGCCGAGGGCGAGGAGCACAAGGACGTGGCCAAGGCCGAGGGCGTTCCCCCCAGCCCGGAGAATCCGGACGAGCCCGGCGTGGATCAGACGAAGGTGCCCTCGAACGAGGATCCTGCGCACGCCGTGACCCCGAAGCCGGGCGAGGAGTCCTCCGAGCCTGCTAAGCCTAAGGACAAGCCCGCCGAGCCTGCTAAGCCGGGTAAGGCTGTGGCCCCGAAGCCGAAGCCGGGTAAGGCCCCGAAGATCACTACGGATGCCGCGATTGAGGGCAATGGTC
>NZ_JACMYD010000024.1 GCF_014267345.1 Corynebacterium sp. zg-331 | reverse complement strand
TGAGCCGCAGTCGGCTGATATTCAGCTGAAGAAGTACATCGGTGGTAAGTCTGAGGTTGCTTCTGTGGAGGCGGCTGAGGGGTTGAAGGATTCTCAGACTGAGGCGGAGGCGTATAAGGCTTCTGCTGAGGGTGAGGATCTCACTGTTGCTTTTGTGGTGAAGAATACCGGTAAGGTGGCGTTGAAGGATATTGCTACGCCTTCGGATGCTGCTATTACGGCTGCGTTTACCAATGCTTTGGATAGCACGGTGTCTGGTGTGGATGGTTCTACTCCGCAGGTGGGCAATATTCGTGTTGCTGGGTTTGCGGGTAATGCGGAGAAGCAGGCGTTGTTGAAGCCTGGTGAGAAGGTTGTCTTTGTTGGTGATTTGAAGGCGCCTGCTGCGGGTTCGTTGCATGCGGATAAGGCTAAGTCTGCTGGTACGCCGGTAGATGATGAGGGCCGTGAGGTTCCGTTTGTGGATAAGGATGGTAGGGAGCAGCCGGAGGGTACTTCGGTGGAGTCTAATGAGGATCAGGCTCATGCCATCACGCC
>NZ_JACMYD010000023.1 GCF_014267345.1 Corynebacterium sp. zg-331 | reverse complement strand
TCCGAGCCTGCTAAGCCTAAGGACAAGCCCGCCGAGCCTGCTAAGCCGGGTAAGGCTGTGGCCCCGAAGCCGAAGCCGGGTAAGGCCCCGAAGATCACTACGGATGCCGCGATTGAGGGCAATGGTCCTTTGGTTGCTGGTGCCACGGTGGTTGATACGGTGAGTTTCACCGGCTTGGAGAAGGGCAAGAAGTATCAGCTGGAGGCTGCGCTGATGTGCAAGGCTTCTGGTGAGTCTACGGGTGCGACTGCGAAGGTGGCGTTTGTGCCGCAGGTGGAAGATGGTCAGATTAATGTGCCGATTGCGGTGACGGATGCTAATTGTGCTGCGCAGGTGGCGTTTGAGACGCTGCGTGATGCTGCTGGTGAGGTGGTGGCTGTTCACCATGACATCAATGATGCGGCTCAGACGGTGACTGCTGAGGATGTGTTTAAGCCTGCTCCTTCTGCTGAGACGGTGGAAAAGAAGCGGGATAAGAACGTCACGGTGGTTACCGAGGGTGCGCCTGAGGTGGGTAAGGCGGTAGAGCCGAAGGCTCCGCGTCGCTCCATTAAGGCGATTCCGTCTGGTTCTGTGGTGTTGGAGGAGGG
>NZ_JACMYD010000022.1 GCF_014267345.1 Corynebacterium sp. zg-331 | reverse complement strand
CGCGTGGGCTTCTGATTGCTCCCTGTTGGGATTGGTGAGACGGTACCACATTTCGTGTTCCTTCGGTGGGATGTAGTCAATGGATCCGTGTAGTCGCTCGGTGTTGTACCAACTCACCCAGCTCGCGGTGGCGGCTTCGACTTCCTGCCAGTTGCTCCACCTGCGGCCCTCGAAATCAATCTCCTCACTCTTATACAGGCCAATAGTGGACTCCATGAGCCCGTTATCGTAGGCATCGCCGACAGTTCCGATAGAACCAGTCATTCCTTCCCGGGCTATGAGTCCACGCAGCTGCGCACTGGTGTACTGCGAGCCTGCATCCGAATGATGGATTAGCCCTACCGGGCTGAAATTAGGGTCTTCGCGCTGGCGAAGGCTAATAGCTTGGCGCAGCGCGCTGAGGACAAACCCAGTCGTCTTTGACTCGGCAACGCTATAGCCCAGTATCCTGCGCGAATACACGTCGGTGACAAACGCAACGTAGCAAAAGCCCTGCTTGGTGTAGACATAGGTAAAATCTGCTACCCACCACTGATCCGGATGTGAGACGCTTTGCCAGGATCGTTTGCAGTGATCAGCAAACCGGGGATTGTTCGGGTTGGTCACTGTCGTGCGCGTGGATTTATGCCGCAGCACACCACTAATGCCTAGCAGGCTCATCAGGCGATT
>NZ_JACMYD010000021.1 GCF_014267345.1 Corynebacterium sp. zg-331 | reverse complement strand
AGCAAACCGGGGATTGTTCGGGTTGGTCACTGTCGTGCGCGTGGATTTATGCCGCAGCACACCACTAATGCCTAGCAGGCTCATCAGGCGATTGACTTTCTCCCGGCCAATGTCCCATCCAGCCCGCTTGGCTGCTTTCCACAGCTTGCGACGCCCGTAGACCCGCCGATTGGCAACCCACAGGTCATAGAGTCGGTTTGCCTCGTACGCTTGGTCAAGCTCGGCATCGGTAGGACCGAAATTTCGTGCCTGATACCGGTAATAGGTAGCAGGAGAAATCTGGTACTGATGCTCGTTGAGGACCTGGTACATCCGCTCGATGGAATAAAGGTGCCGGTGAGCATGGAGAAACTCCACGACTACTTTTGTTTGCGGTCGAGCTCCGCCTGGGCGAAAAAAGCCGATGCCAACCTCAAGATCTCGTTGGCCTCTGTCAGCTGCTTGACTTCCTTGCGCAACCGGGCAATCTCCGCGTCCTTGTCCTGCTCGGCAGCACGCGAGGAAGTCGCTGCTTCCTTCTCAGCTTTAAGGATCCAGTTATTTAGTGTGGCCGGATTGATATCTAACATCCCACCGATCTTGCGGCGCGTCCTAATCTTCGTCGCGCCCTCCTCGGCAACCGCCTCGTAATACAAGCGCAGCGCACGGTCCTTGGTCTCTTGATCAAACCTCATAGTGCCCATGGGCCCCATTATCTCCTATTTAGCTCGTGCACTCTCACACCCCAAGGACGCCTCA
>NZ_JACMYD010000001.1 GCF_014267345.1 Corynebacterium sp. zg-331 | reverse complement strand
TGGTTGATGGTGGTGGGGAAACGCCCGGTCCCTTTTCGAACCCGGTAGCTAAGCCCATTTCATGCTGATGGTACTGCATTCGTTGGGGTGTGGGAGAGTAGGTTGCTGCCAACACTAAAAATTCATAATGTGGTGGGGTGGGGTAGTAGGTTGTACTACCCCACCCCACCTTTTTCATACCCTCGAATAGAGTCGGATTCGTGGAAAGGCAGCATATGAATCGAGAGCGCCGGCATTCTCAGCGAGCTGGAAGCCGTAATCAGACTAACCCCCAGCGCCATGGTTTTCGCGAGGAACGGGCTAAGAATCGGGAGGACGAACCCGCTCTGTCGGAGGACATCGATGTCCGGGATCTCGATCCGATGGTGCTTCAGGATCTTAGAGTGCTGTCCAAGCAGAATGCGGAGATCGTGGCCAAACACATGATTATGGCGGCTACCCTCATGGAGGACGATCCCCAGCTTGCTTTGCGGCACGCCCGTGCGGCGAAGAATCGTGCGGGTCGCGTGGCGGTGGCCAGGGAGACTAACGGTATCGCGGCGTATCGTGCGGGGGAATGGAAAGAGGCGCTCTCGGAACTACGTGCGGCGCGTCGGATGGCAGGGGGACCGGGCCTCCTGGCTTTGATGGCCGATTGCGAGCGAGGGTTGGGGCGCCCCCTTAAGGCTATCGAGATCGGGCGATCGGAGGAAGCTACACAGTTGGATGGAGAATCCGCGATCGAGCTCGGAATCGTTCTTGCCGGTGCTCGCCAGGATTTGGGTCAATACGATGAGGCGGTGCTGACCCTGGAGCGGCTCAGCCCGTCGCGTACGGCTACGGGGATGACCGCCATGCGTCTGGCCTACGCTTACGCGGATGCCCTCGCGGCGGCGGATCGGCAGGCGGATGCTCGCCCGTGGTTTGAGCGTGTGGTTGAGCTCGACGAGGAGGGCTTGTTCGACGCCCAGGAGCGGTTATGACCCTGGCCGGTGAGCACGATGCCCTGCTTTTTGATTTGGACGGAACCGTGTGGCACGGTGACACCCCGATTCCGGAGGCAGTGGCGGCGCTACGCGATCTCGACCCTATTTACCTGACGAATAATGCCTCCAAGGCTCCGGAGGAGGTCCAGTCCAAGCTGCGCGGCATGGGGCTTCCGGCGGGAACAGTCTTGACCTCTGCACAGGCGGCGGTGACTCTGGCCCATCAGATGGCACCTGGAGCTCGGGTGCTGGTGCTTGGTGCGGATTCGTTTCGGGAGCTGGCGCAGGCGATGGGGCTGCAGGTCGTCGATAGCGCGGAGGATGATCCCCAGGTGGTGCTGCACGGGCACAGCCCGGAGACCGGTTGGGCTCAGTTGTCCGAGGCTGCCCTGGCCATTCAGCGCGGCGCGCGCTACATCGCTTCCAATCGAGATACTTCTTTGCCCTCGGAACGGGGCCTCTTGGTGGGCAACGGTTCGATGGTCGCGGCGGTGGAATCAGCCACAGGGGTACGTGCGATTGCGGCCGGCAAACCGGAGACCCGAATGTTTGAGCAGGCTGCCGCCGATGCGGAGAACCCCTTGGTGATTGGGGATCGCCTCGACACGGACATCGCCGGTGGCAATGCCGCGGGTATGGCCACGCTGCATGTACTCACCGGGGTTTCGGGTGCACAGGAACTCCTTGCCGCCCCTCCGGAGCATCGTCCCACGTACGTGGCGCGGGATGTAAGCGCCTTGGCTTGTTCGTCCCATCTCCTGCGCCCTGGACCGCAGGCGAGTGTTTGCGCCTATCGGGAGGGCGATGCCGTGGTGGTCGAGGGGGAAGACGATCCCTATCGGCGGCTTTTGGCGGCGCTTCCGGTGGCCTGGGCGGGATCGTTCTCGGAAGTCAGGGGACTATGAGCCCGGAGGAACTCAGCGCGGAGCTGGCCGCGATGCTGGGGCATGCCGCGGATACCCTTGAGGTCGAGGCGGATATTTTAGAGCGGGCCCACGGAATCCTGCAGGATGCCCTGAAGGGAAAGGAAGGCTGATGCGCAGAAGACTGGACGCGGAGCTGGTGCGGCGCAAGATCGCGCGCTCGCGGGAGCAGGCGGTGGAGATGATTCGTTCTGGTCGCGTGGTAGTGGCCGGTTTCCCCGCGCATAAGCCGGCCACCGTCGTCGAGGACTCATCCTCCATCAGGGTCGAGAGCAGCGAGGATGACACGTGGGCCTCCCGGGGCGCGCACAAGCTCATCGGCGCACTGGACGCCTTTGGGGTAGATCCGGCAGGCAAGAAGGTCCTCGACGCAGGGGCCTCTACCGGTGGCTTTACCGACGTCTTGTTGCGCCGCGGCGCGCGCGAAGTAGTAGCCGTGGACGTGGGGTATGGCCAGCTGATCTGGCGGCTGCAAAACGATCCCCGGGTCCGAGTACACGATCGCACTAATGTGCGTTCCCTGACCCCGGAACAGATCGGCGGCACCTGCGAGATGATGGTGGGCGATCTTTCCTTTATCTCCCTGCGGCTGGTGCTGCCGGCCCTGGCGGAATGTGTCACGGGGGATCTTTTCCCCATGGTCAAGCCGCAGTTTGAGGTCGGCAAGGAGCGTCTGGGGAGCGGCGGTGTGGTACGTAGTGCCTCCTTGAGGGCCAAGGCCACGGAGGAGGTCGCCCGTGAGGCGCAGCGGTTGGGCCTGGGGCTGCGCGGCGTGGTGGCGTCACCTCTACCGGGGCCGCAGGGCAACGTCGAATTTTTCCTGTGGCTGACCAAGGGGGCTGCCCCGGCGCGGAATGTCACGGAGATGGTGGCACAAGCCGTGGCGGAGGGACCGCAATGATGCGCGAGGTAGTGTTGGTTCCCCCGATGGGTAATAACGCGGAGGCTGCACAGCGCGCCGCCGAGCTTCTTTCCGCGGGCAATATTGCGGTGCGTTCCCCACGGGCCGGGGTGAGCGCGGGGGTGGAGCTGGTGCTCGTGCTCGGGGGAGACGGTACGTTTCTGCGCGCTGCGGATCTCGCTCACGAGGCGGACGTCCCGGTGTTGGGGATCAACCTGGGTCACGTGGGTTTTCTGGCGGAGTGGGAGGCGGAATCCCTCGAAGAAGCGGTGGGGAAGGTGATTGATGGCGATTACCGGGTGGAGGATCGCATGACCATCGATGCCACGGTGCTCTCGTCGACCCTGGCTCCGATAGCGCACGGCTGGGCGCTCAACGAGGTGAGTATCGAGAACGTGCACCGGCACGGAGTGCTGGACGCGAGCCTGGAGGTAGACGGGCGGCCGGTGAGTTCCTTTGGTTGCGATGGGGTTTTGATCTCTACCCCTACGGGTTCGACGGCCTATGCTTTTTCCGCCGGCGGCCCGGTGCTGTGGCCGGAGCTCGACGCGATCCTCGTGGTACCCAACAACGCCCACGCGCTGTTTACTAAACCATTGGTGATAAGCCCCCGTTCCACCGCGGCGGTGGAATCGCTGTCCTCGGCGCGGGTGGTCATGGATGGATTCCGGGAGGTGACCATGCCGGCGGGTTCCCGGGTGGAGGTGGCTCGCGGTGCGCGGCCGGTACGCTGGGTGCGCCTGGATGATTCTCCTTTTGCGGATCGCCTGGTGTCCAAACTGGAGCTTCCGGTGCAGGGGTGGCGTGGTAGGAAGGATAGTCATGCTGGCTGAACTCACCATCGAAAACCTCGGCGTGATCCCTCGCGCTACTGCGGAGCTGAGCCCCGGCTTGACCGTGCTCACGGGGGAGACGGGGGCGGGCAAAACCATGGTGGTCACTGGTCTGCGCCTGCTCACGGGGGGACGCGCGGACGCCTCGCGGATCCGTAACGGGGCGACCAAGGCGGTAGTCGAGGGGCGTTTCCTGCCGAGTGAAGAGGCCGCGGCCGTCGCGGCGGAGGCGGGCGGAGAACCGGACGAAAATGGCGAGTTCATCGCCTCGCGCACGGTGGCGGGTAGTGGCCGCTCGCGCGCGCACCTGGGTGGGCGCGCGGTGCCGGCGGCTACGCTGGGAGCCTTTAGCCAGGGGCTGCTGACCATCCACGGGCAAAACGATCAGCTGCGCCTGCGGTCCCCGGAACAGCAGCGGGAGGCGCTGGATCGCTACGCGCACATCGACCTGGGCGACTACCGCCGCGCCTATGGAACGTGGCGGGAACGGGAGCGCGACCTACGTAGGCGAACCCAATTGCGCCGCGAGCTGGCCCAGGAATCGGATCGCCTGCTTTTTGCCCTCGACGAGATCGATGCGGTGGATCCCCGGCCGGGAGAAGAAGCCGAGGTCCTGGATCTCGTGCGCCGCTTGCAGGACGTCGATGGCCTGCGCGAGCGGGCGACGGCCGCCCTGGCGGCCATCGACGGGGCGGAAGCCTTTGGGGAGACGGATGAGGCCGATCCCGCTTCCACCCTGTTGGGCCGTGCGGCTAGCTCCCTGACCGGGGATCCCGTGCTAGAAGAACTGGGGCAGCGATTGTCCGAGATCACCTCCGCATTGGGAGAAATTACCGCGGAGTTGGGGGCGTTTCTCTCCGAGCTTCCTACGGATCCCGAAGCTCTCGAAACGGCCTTGCAGCGCCAATACCAACTCAAATCGCTCACCCGGAAGTACGCCCCGGATATCGAAGGGGTGCTTGCCTGGCGGGACCAGGCCAGGGACAAGCTCGCCCGCATGGATACTTCCACGGAGGCGCTGGAAAAATTAAAGAGGCTCACCCGTCAGGCGCACGACGAGGTGCGCGCCGAGGGGGAAAAGATCAGCCGGGTGCGCCGCCGAGCGGCGCGGGAATTGGGGGAGCGCGTCTCACGCGAGCTGCATGGGTTGGCCATGCCCAAGGCCCGGTTCACCGTGGATGTCTGCGCCGGGGAACCGGGCCCGCATGGGCTCGACGAGGTTTCGCTGTTGTTGGCCGCCAATCCGCAGGCCCCGGCCCGTCCCCTCGATTCCGCCGCTTCCGGCGGTGAGCTATCGCGCGTGATGTTGGCCCTGGAAGTGGTTTTGGCGGGAGTTTCACCGGGCACCACCCTGGTTTTTGACGAGGTGGATGCGGGGGTGGGCGGGCGTGCAGCGATGGAGATTGGGCGTCGATTGGCGCGCCTGGCGCGGCACAACCAGGTCATTGCGGTGACGCATCTGCCACAGGTGGCGGCCTATGCCGACACTCACCTGCACGTGGCCAAGGATGATACGGTGACCTCCGGGGTGGAAACGCTCACGGGGCAGCGCAGGGTGGAAGAGCTTGCCCGTATGCTCGCCGGTCTGGTGGACGCCACAGGCCTGGCGCACGCTGCGGAACTATTGGAGCGGGCGCAAGAGTTTTCCCGCGTGCCTTCACCACTTGAACGCCCTGATGCGCAATGATAGCGGGCATGAGTCTGTTCTCCCGCAAAGACGATCTCCCCGGCACCCACGGAGTGCTGCGCGATTGCACCTCGCAGGGCAAAGGCCTCAAGCGTTTCTCCCCGGGGGACATCGCGGTGATTGACGCTGCGGATATCTCCCGCCGCCTGGCGCAGGATCTCATCGACCTTCGTCCCTCCGTGGTCATCAACAAGTCCGCCTTTAGCACCGGGGCCGTACCGAACTTCGGTCCTACCATGCTGCTCGATGCCTCCATTACGCTGATCGATTCCGCGGGCCCGCTGGGTGGGCTGCGTGACGGCAAGAAGGCGCGGGTGTCCGAGGAGGGGGGGATTTACCACGGTGATAAGCACCTGGGTGACGGGCGCGTGATGGGGAAAAAGGAAGCGGATAAGGCTTTCAACGAAGCCCAGCGATCCCTCGTCGAGCGCATGGAGGCTTACTTCGGCAATACCGTGGAGTTCATCAACTCGGAGGCTCCCCTCCTCGTCGATGGGCTGGGGATTCCTGATATCGGCGAGGAGATCCGCGACCGCAAGACCCTGGTGGTCAGTCCCGGCGAGCGCCACCGCGAACAGATCGAGTCGCTGCGCTATTTTATCCGGGAATACGAGCCCTGCCTCGTGGGAGTGGAAAGTGCCGCCGACACCTTGGTGGAGATGGGCTACCGGCCCCATCTCATCGTGGGTAACCCCGTGAATGTGGGCGCTGAGACGCTGCGCAGCGGCGCTCGGGTGGTGCTGCCCGCCGACGCCGATGGGCACGCCTCGGGGCTGGAACGAATCCAGGATCTGGGCATCGGCGCCATGACTTTCCCCGCCGCCACGGATTCCGCGACGGATCTGGCCCTGCTGTTGGTGGAGTACCACGGGGCCGAATTGATCGTGAACGCGGGGGCCTCGGTGAGCCTGGACGGCATGTTCGCCGGGAAGCATCACCCCGCCGCGCTGGTGACCCGGGCCAAGGTGGGCACCAAGCTCGTCGATGCCGACGCCGTGGCCAGCCTTTACATCGTCCCCGCCAGCGGGGGGATCGCTTGGTTGTGGGCGATCCTGGGCGTGCTGGTGGCCTGCGCAACAATCGTACTCATCGCTGGTTGGGAAGGGACGGGCACCTTTAGCGATAACCTCATCGATACCTGGAATAACCTGGCGCTGACCGTCCAGGGCTGGTTTAAGGAGTAACGCATGGCAAAAGCAGGATTGGTGATCGCTGGGCTGGGCTTCGGCGTTGCCCTGGGCTCCGCCCTGGGGGCCTTCGCGCTCGCGCCCGCGGATCACACCGATGAACAAGCGGTAGCCCAGGCCGAGCAACGGGCGCAACGTAGCGCGGACCAGGCGGATGCCTCGGATCGGGTGGTGGAGGGATTGGCGCCCGCCGCGCTGGCTGGCGCACTCGATCAGCGTCCCGTGCTGATCTTCGCGACGGCGGATGCGGCCGATCGTGCGTCCACGGTGCGCCGTTGGCTTAACCAGGCGGGTGCGATCGATGCGGGGCAGATCACCCTGGAGGGGCGTTTCCTCGATCAAGAGGGGGCGGATAGCCTCAAGACCATCGTGACCAACACGCTTCCGGCCGGTGCGCAGCTATCGGAGCACAGCCTTGATCCGGGAACCCACGCTGGGGAGGCGTTGGGGTCTGCGCTCATGCTTAACCCAGAGACGGGGGATCCCCAGGCCACCGTGGAGGAACGGGCCGATCTGCTTATGGCCTTGCGCGACGCGGGGTTCCTCTCCTATGCCAGCGGAACAATCCTGCCGGCGCAGGGAATCGTGGTGCTCGGCGGTCCGGATGAGGGTTTTGCCGAACGCACCCTGGAAAGCTTCGCGGCGGCCCTGGAGACCCGCGGCAACGCGGTGGTACCAGCTCCGGCGCCGGAGCGGGTGTCCGAGCAGGTCAGCGTGGTATTGCGGCTCCGGGATATGTTAAACTGAAGCTCCGTGAAAACGGCCACCAAGTATATCTTCGTCACCGGAGGCGTCGTCTCCTCCCTGGGTAAGGGTCTTACGGCTGCTAGCCTTGGCCAGCTCCTCACTGCCCGCGGCCTCTCGGTCACCATGCAGAAGCTGGATCCCTATCTCAACGTGGATCCCGGCACCATGAATCCCTTTGAACACGGGGAGGTCTTTGTCACCGAGGACGGCGCGGAGACGGATCTGGATCTGGGCCACTACGAGCGATTCCTGGACAGGGCGCTGACCTCCAAGGCTAACGTGACCACGGGTAAGGTGTATTCCACCGTGATTGCCAAGGAACGTAGAGGGGAGTACCTGGGCAAGACCGTGCAGGTCATTCCCCACATCACCGATGAGATCAAGGCGCGGATCTTGGCCATGGGGGAGGACGCCGACGTGGTGATCTCCGAGATCGGCGGCACCGTGGGTGACATAGAGTCGCAGCCCTTCCTTGAAGCCGTGCGCCAGGTGCGCCACGAGGTGGGGAAGGAGAATATCTTTTTCCTTCACGTTTCCCTGGTGCCGTATCTGGCCCCCTCGGGGGAGCTGAAGACGAAGCCCACCCAGCACTCCGTGGCCGAGCTGCGGTCCATCGGTATCGTCCCGGACGCCCTGGTGTTGCGCTGCGATAGGGAGGTGCCGACGGCCCTCAAGCGCAAGATCGCGCTCATGTGCGATGTGGAAGAAGAAGGGGTCATCTCGTGCGCGGACGCGGCCTCTATCTACGACATTCCCGAGGTGCTGTATCGGGAGCACCTGGATACCTTTTTGATTCGTCGGCTCGGCCTGCCGTTCCGGGACGTCGATTGGACCGCCTGGTCCGATCTGCTTGATCGCGTGCATCATCCACGCGGCGAGGTCACCGTGGGAATCGTGGGGAAATACATCGACTTGCCCGATGCGTACCTCTCCGTGGTGGAGGCGGTGCGGGCGGCAGCCTTTGCCCATCGCTTGCGGGCTCGGATCGTGTGGATCTCCGCCGACGAGGATATGTCTGCTCTGGAGGAGTGCGACGGAGTGGTGATCCCCGGTGGTTTCGGGGTGCGCGGTATCGAGGGAAAGATTGCCGCGGTGCGCTACGCCAGACACCACGGGCTACCGTTGCTGGGAATCTGCCTGGGGTTACAGTGCGTGGTCATCGAGGCGGCCCGTAGCGTCGGTATCGAGGATGCCTCCTCGACCGAGTTTGACGCGGACACCCCGGCCCCGGTGATTGCCACGATGGCGGAGCAGGAGGACATCGTCGCGGGGCGCGCGGACGTGGGCGGAACCATGCGCCTGGGGGCGTATCCGGCGCGCCTGCGGGAGGGGTCCGTGGTAGCGGGCCTGTACGGTACGACGGAGGTTTCCGAGCGTCATCGGCACCGCTTCGAGGTCAACAACACCTACCGGGAGCAGATTGAGCGCTCCGGGCTGGTGTTTTCCGGCACCTCGCCGGATGGTGACCTCGTGGAGTTCGTGGAGTACCCCGAGCATCCCTTTCTGGTGGCTACGCAGGCTCACCCGGAATATAAGTCCCGCCCGACCAGGCCGCATCCGCTCTTCGAGGGGCTTATCGCCGCATGTATGAAATAACCGACTCCCGCGTTCTGCTCGATGCCGCCATCATTGCGGTGCGCCGTGATGCCGTGACGATGCCCGGGGGCCGCAGCGCGCACCGGGAGATCGTGGAGCACTTCGGGGCCGTCGCGGTGGTGGCCCACGATGGCGAGCGCCTTGCCCTCGTGCGGCAGTACCGGCACCCCCTGGGCCGGCGCTTGTGGGAGTTGCCCGCGGGACTGCTCGACATCGCCGGGGAAGATGCGGTGGATGCGGCCCGGCGCGAACTCATGGAGGAGGCGGGACTAAGCGCTCGTCGGTGGGAGATGCTGCTTGACGTGGCTACCAGCCCCGGTGTGAGCGACGAGGTGACTCGCGTGTACCTGGCCACGGGGTTGGCCCCCACGCCGCGCCCCGAGCCACGGGACGAGGAGGCGGACATGGAGCTGGCCTGGGTGACGCTGGCCCAGGCGAAGGAAATGATCCTACGGGGGGAGATCGTTAATGCCGTGGCGGTGGCGGGTATCTTTGCCGCGGCGGAAGGGATGACCCGTCCCGTGGACACTCCCTTTGCGCTGCGCCCACAGGCCCTGGTGAGGAGGCGCGGTGGATCTGGCGCAGACATGGCTTAACCACCTGGCCGTGGAGCGGGGGCTGAGCCAGAACACGCTGAGTAATTATCGTCGTGACGTGCAGCGCTACCTGGATTGGTTGGACAAGCCGCTTGCCGAGGTGACCAAGATGGATGTGGAGGCCTATGTCGCGGATCTTCGCCGCGGAGGGCTTTCCGCGGCCTCCGCCGGGCGGGCCCTGGTAGTCGCCCGGGGCTTGCACCGCTTTGGGGTGGAAGAAGGGGTGCTCGACGTGGACGTGGCCAGGGAGGTCTCCCCGCCGGTGACGGGCCAACACCTACCTGATACTTGGACCGTCGAGGAGGTGGGGCGCCTTCTTGACTCCATCCCCAGTGAGACACCCGTGGATCTTCGGGATCGCGCCCTGGTGGAGTTGCTGTACGCCACGGGCGCGCGGATTTCCGAGGTGGTGGCCCTCGACGTGGGCGACATCGACGAGATGGTGGTGCTGACCGGTAAGGGGTCCAAGCAACGCATCGTGCCCGTGGGTGGCGCTGCCCTGCGGGCGGTGGAGGCGTACCTAGTGCGGGGCCGACCGACTTTCCGCGGGCGCTGCCCTGCGCTGTTTCTCAATCGGCGCGGCGGGCGGCTATCGCGGCAGAGTAGCTGGGCAGTGCTCAAGGCGCGCGCGGAAGCCGCGGGAATTGATAAGCATATCTCCCCGCATACCCTGCGCCATAGCTTTGCTACTCACCTTCTGGAGGGTGGAGCGGACGTGCGAGTGGTGCAGGAGCTCCTCGGTCATTCCTCCGTGACCACTACCCAGATCTATACCCATGTCACGGCCGATAGCTTGCGGTCTGCCTGGCGGCAAGCGCATCCTCGCGCCTAGTCTTTCGTCGCCGGACGATGCTGCGTATCGGCGGGAACGCCGATCCACCAGCATCGATAAGCCATCCTCTCGGTGCATGCGATGGTCGAGCTGACGCGACCGGCGCTGGACGGGTGTGGTGGGGATGCCTGGGGCAGATGTTTCTTCTGATCCCTCCGTAAATTATTGCTCCCTGTGATAGTCGAGGCGATGGCTTGGATCCGGTGTTCTATACAATTATTCCTCGTCGCCGGGACGGGGAGGATTGGATGTAGGGTCCCGCCCCCAGTCAAGTCTGTAGACTTGTTTCTGTATCTCCCGGGTAAAGCCTGTACTCTTTAGGGCAGAAAATGACGCGGGTGTAGTTTTCGGCCAAGGAAGTGGGTATGACTGTGGGTGCTGCTGAGTCCGTCGGGCTGACTGGTCGGCCGTTGCGCGACTTGCCCGAACCCGCCCCGCTGGACAGTCATGGTCCCGCCACCATCGTGGCGATGTGCAACCAAAAGGGTGGGGTGGGCAAGACCACCTCGACCATTAACCTCGGTGCCTGCCTTGCGGAACTGGGCCGCAAGGTCCTGCTCGTGGATCTCGACCCCCAGGGGGCGCTTTCCGCCGGCCTTGGGGTAGCCCACGAGGAACTCGACGTCACCGTCTATAACCTGTTGGTGGACAATCGTTCCAGTATTCACAGTGCTCTGCACCGCACCGCCGTGCCGGGATTGGATCTGGTCCCGGCCAATATCGATCTCTCCGCGGCGGAGATTCAACTGGTCAATGAGGTGGGGCGGGAACAAACCCTCGCCAGGGTTCTGCGGCCGGTCATGAAGGAGTACGACTTCATTATTTTGGATTGCCAGCCGTCCCTGGGCCTGCTGACGGTCAATGCGCTAGCGTGCGCGCACGGCGTCATCATCCCGATGGAGTGCGAATACTTCTCGCTGCGTGGTTTGGCGTTGCTGACCGACACCGTGGAAAAGGTGCGCGATCGTCTCAACTTCGACCTAGACATCATGGGCATCCTGGTCACCATGTTTGATCGGCGCACCAGCCACGCGCGCGAGGTCATGTCCCGGGTGGTCGAGGTCTTTGGCGACAAGGTCTTCGATTCCGTGATCACCCGCACCGTGCGCTTTCCTGAGACCTCCGTAGCGGGCGAACCCATCATCTCCTGGGCTCCGCGTTCCCAGGGGGCAGAGCAGTACCGGGATCTGGCCAAGGAGGTCATCGAGCGGGTGTGAGCGAATTCCGCGTGGCCCTGGACAACTTCGAGGGCCCCTTCGATCTTTTGCTCCAGCTCATTCACTCCAAGAAACTCAACGTGACGGAGGTGGCCCTCGCGGAGGTCACCGACGAGTTCATCGCCTATACCAGGGCACTGGGCGCGCGGGCGGAACTAGAAGAAACCACCGAATTCCTCGTGGTCGCAGTCACCCTGCTCGACCTCAAGGCGGCCCGCCTGGTGCCCAGGGGACAGGTGGATGACGAGGCGGATGTGGAACTCCTGTCCGCCCGCGACCTTCTCTTTGCTCGGCTTTTGCAGTATCGCGCCTATAAAAAGGTGGCCGATCTTCTGGCCCAATGGCAGCGCGCCGCGCAACGCCGCTACCCGCGCGCCGTGGCGATAGAGGAACCCTTCGCCGCATTGCTGCCTCCGGTTAGCCTGCCGAACAAGGAGCACTTTGCTCGGATCGCCGCGGGAGTATTTCGGCCCAGGCCACCCGAGGGGGTCTCCACCGATCACGCGCACCAGGTGGCGGTATCCGTCCCGGAGCAGGCCGGCCGGATACTGGAGATGCTGCGGATCGCGGGTGCGCAGCGATGGCTGACTTTCGCGGCCCTGACCGGTGATTGCGGTGTTTCGATGCAGGTGGTGGGCCGGTTCCTTGCCTTGCTCGAGCTGTACAAGGCCCGGGCCGTGGAGGTAAACCAGCACGATCCACTGGGCGAATTGACCGTGGCGTGGACCGGACTGGAGGTGGATCCGGCAGTGGTGGCCGCGGCTAACTGGGATTAGCCGTATCGTGGTGCCCATGGCAGCGATTATTGATGTCGAGCAGTGCGCCAGATTGCGCGGCAAGGCGGTGGTGCTCCATGCCGCGCGCGAAGCCGAGGAGGCGATCCCCGGCTCCCTGGAGATGGACGCAGGCGAGCAGGTAGACGATCCCCGCGAGCATTTCACGGCCCGGGGCATCAGCGATGACACCCCGGTGATCGTCTACGGGGACCAAGCCCCCTACGTGTGGTGGCTGGCCAAGGTGGCGGGACTACATAACGTGGCCGTTCTCGACGGGGGAGTGGCGGCGTGGAAGGCCTCGGGTCGTGCCACGGGGCACCGAGGACAACCCCAACGACCGGGCGACATTACCGCCGCGGTGGCGTGGGAGCGCATTGCCGACGAACCGGAATCCGACGGGTACGTCACCACGCTGGAGATGGACGAGGAATTAGAGACCTCCCTGATCGACAAAGAAGGGTACTTCGCGGAGGATCTGCGCGAGCAGCTGGAGCGGCGCGCCGGGGGTGCCCGCGCGCTCATCTTTAGCCGGGGCGAGCGTGCCTGCCTGGGAGCACTGGCCGCCACGGTCGCCGGATATGGGGATGTGCGGGTGTTGCTGTGAACAAGGTGCGCTCGCAGATTGAGTCCATCTTGCTGGTGGTGGATGCCCCGGTGACTCCCGCGGCCTTGGCTCGGGCGGTGGAGGCGGAGGAGACCGTGGTGCTCGATACCCTGCGGGCCATCGCGGTGGAGTTCGACGAGCGTGGATCGGGCTTTGACCTGCGGGAAAATAGCGAAGGATGGCGCCTTTATACCCGCCAGGCCAACGCGCCGGCGGTAGAGGCCTTTGTTCTCGACGGCACGCAGACGCGGCTGTCGCGGGCCGCGCTGGAAACGCTCGCGGTGGTGGCCTATCGTCAGCCGGTAACGCGCGCCCAGGTTTCCGCGGTGCGCGGTGTCAACGTCGATGGCGTCATGCGCACCTTACAGCTGCGCGGCCTTATTAGGGAGGCCGAAGCTCCCCACACCTATGCCACCACGGAGTTGTTCCTCGAACTCATGGGTATCGATTCCCTGGATCGCCTGCCGGATCTCGCGCCGCTCTTACCGGAACTCGATCATATTGATGAAGAGTATCCGGGGTAGTATGACGAGCGCACAGTAAGCACATGAGGAAGGACGCATCTGTGAAGGACGAGCCCATCGAGCTCTCTTTTGCCCGCCCCGCGCGGCACCAAAACGTGAGCCTCAACGAGCGCCGCGAGAATCCCTCGGCGGGCGGAGTTCGCCTTCAAAAGGTCCTCGCCCAGGCCGGGGTGGCCTCGCGGCGGCACTCGGAGATCCTGATCGACGCCGGGCGAGTGGAGGTCAACGGCAAGGTCGTGGATCGCCAGGGTATGCGGGTGGATCCCAATGTGGACATCATTCGCGTCGACGGCGTGCGCGTCAACGTCAACGAGGACACCGTATACTTCGTGCTCAATAAGCCGCGCGGCATGCAGTCCACTATGCACGATGACCTCAACAGGCCGTGCATCGGGGATATCGTGGGCGAGCGGGTGGCCGCGGGCAAGCGCCTTTTCCACGTCGGCCGCCTGGACGCGGACACCGAGGGGCTGATCATCCTCACCAACGACGGCGAACTGGCCAACCGCCTCATGCACCCCAAGTATGGGATCGCAAAAACGTACATGGCCACCGTGCTCGGTGAGGCCGACCGTGCCCTCATCGCCACGTTGCGCAAGGGCATGGAACTCGATGATGGGCCCGCCAAGGTGGACTACGCACAGGTGGTGGACGTGCACAACGGCCAGTCCATCATCCGGATAGAGCTGCACGAGGGACGCAAGCACATCGTGCGTCGCTTGCTCAAGGCAGCGGGATACCCGGTGCAACGCCTGGTGCGTACCAAGATCCACACGGTGCAGCTGGGGGAGCAAAAACCCGGCTCCATGCGCGCGCTCAATCGTTCGGAATTGACCAGTCTCTATAAGGCGGTGGGAATGTGAATGGCCTGATTGTGACCGTAGACGGTCCGGCGGGAACCGGTAAATCTAGTACCTGCCGGGAACTCGCTCAGCGGCTGGACGCTCGATACGTGGACACCGGGGCGATGTATCGGGCGGCTACCCTGGCCGTCATCGAAGCCGGGGTGGATCCCCGAGATACCGCGGCCGTGGTCAAGGTGACGTCCGAGCTGCCCACCGATTTTGACGAGGAGGCTATCCGCGGGCCCGAAGTCACCAAGCACGTCTCGGCGGTCTCCGCGATCCCGGAGGTGCGTCGCAACTTGGTGGCGCTCCAGCGCAGGATTGCCCTGGAGGCCGGGCGCGCGATCGTGGAGGGGCGTGACATCGGCACCGTGGTGTTCCCGGAAGCCCCCGTGAAGATCTACCTCACCGCCGATGCCGAGGTGCGCGCCCGACGCCGCTATGAGCAAGATCGCGCAGCGGGCCGGGAGGCGGACTTTGAGGCGGTGCTGGCGGACGTGCAACGCCGAGACGAGGCAGACTCCACGCGCGAGGACTCCCCGCTGCGTCCGGCCGAGGACGCCGTGGTGGTGGATACCTCCGAGATGACGCTCGAGGAGGTCATCGATAACCTCACCGGGCTCATCATCGATAGCGAAATGGCCTTGGAGTACGAGGAGGATCATGAGCGGGAGGCCCTATGCACGGTGGCCATCGTGGGACGCCCCAACGTGGGCAAGTCGTCCCTGGTGAACCGCTTTTTGGGCCGTCGAGAGGCCGTGGTGGAGGACACCCCTGGTGTGACTCGCGACCGCGTGAGCTATCTTTCAGACTGGGCCGGGCGGCGCTTCTGGGTGCAAGACACCGGAGGCTGGGACCCCAACGTCAAGGGGATCCATGCCGCCATCGCCCGCCAGGCGGAGGCCGCGATGGCCACCGCGGACGCGATCGTGTTCGTGGTAGATACCAAGGTAGGCATCACCGCCACCGACGAGGTTATGGCCAGGAGACTCCAGCGCTCCGAGGTACCCGTGATCCTGGTGGCCAACAAGTTCGACTCGGATGCGCAATACGCCGACGTGACGGAGTTCTATGCCCTGGGTCTGGGCGACCCCTACCCGGTTTCGGCCCAGCACGGTCGCGGCGGCGCGGACGTGCTGGATAAGATCATCGACTCCTTCCCCGATCAGCCGCGGGCGATGTCGATCGTCTCCGGCCCGCGACGGGTGGCCCTGGTGGGGCGGCCCAACGTAGGGAAGTCCTCGCTGCTCAACAAGTTCACCGGCGAGGAACGCTCGGTGGTTGATAACGTCGCCGGAACCACCGTGGACCCGGTGGACTCCCTAGTGCAGCTGGATCAGAACCTGTGGAAGTTCGTGGATACCGCGGGGCTGCGCAAGAAGGTCAAAAACGCCCACGGCCACGAGTATTACGCCTCGCTGCGGACCCGGGGCGTCATCGACGCCGCCGAGGTGTGCGTGATGCTGATTGACGCCTCCGAACCCATCTCGGAGCAGGATCAGCGGGTGCTCGGAATGGTGCTCGATGCGGGCAAGGCCCTGGTGATCGCCATGAATAAGTGGGATCTCATGGACGAGAATCGCCGCTGGGAACTCGACCGCGAGCTAGACCTCCAACTTGCGCACCTGCCTTGGGTGAACCGGATCAACGTCTCGGCCAAGACCGGGCGCGCCTTGCAGAAGCTCGAGCCGGCCATGCTGGAGGCCCTGGAAAGCTGGGATCAGCGCATCTCCACCGGCCGGTTGAATAACTGGCTGCGCGAGACCATCGCTAAAAACCCGCCGCCGATGAAGAATAATCGCCTGCCCAAGGTGCTCTTTGCTACCCAGGCCAGTACCCGCCCCCCCACGATTGTGCTCTTTACCACGGGCTTCCTGGACGCCGGGTATCGTCGGTACCTCGAGCGCAAGCTGCGCGAGGAGTTCGGCTTTCACGGCAGCCCGGTGCGCATCGCGGTGCGGGTGCGCGAGAAGACGAAGGCATCGCAGCGATAGGGCAGCGCGATGACATCCTCCTCCCCGTAGCCTGAGTGCTCATAGAGATACCACTCCAGGTTGGATTCCACCCGCTGCCGGATGCTGTGCGGGGAGCGTAGCCAGTACGATCGGGTGCGCGCCAGGGCAAGGATCTCCGGGGGAGTGAGGTGATCCTGCCAGGTGAGGCGCTCCTCGGTGGCCAGGCGCCAGGGGGCGGCTACGGCGGGATAAAAACCGGGGCGCAGTACGTCGCCGGCGTGCATGATGCGACTCAGGCGCAGCACCCAGGCATCGGAGACATCTAGGGTGTTCCATACCAGCAGTATCCGCCCGCCGGGGCGAATAACGCGATCGAGCTCCGCGCAGGTTGCCTCGACGTCTAACCAATGCCACGTCTGCGCGCAGGCCGCCGCGTCCACGCTGTGCGTAGCCAGACCGGTGTGTTCCGCCGTGGCCCTCCAGGCAGGGGCGTGGCGGGCTGCGAGGGAAATCATCTCCGGGCTGGGGTCGAGGGCCAGCACCTCGTGGTGTCGAGCCAGGGCCGCAGTGAGTTTGCCGGTTCCGGCTCCCACGTCTACCACTGTGCGCGCCCCGCGCAGCAGGGCAATAATCTCCTCGGGGTAGCCGGGTCGCACGTCGTGATACGCGCGCGCTCCCGCGTCGAAGGCGCGCGCGGCGACCAGGCGCTGCTCGGTGGTGCGGAAGCGCGGTTGCTCCGTCCGGGAAGGATACACGGATGAGGATAGTACCCCGTCGTGCCCTTGTTGTTCCGCACCATAGTCTCGCACGATTCCCCGGCGGGCGGCCACCCCGTGGGGTTATGCGGCGCATCCACGAGATGCTAGGTACCTCCTGGCTGCGCGGCGATGATCCCCCGGTCGTGCGACGAACACCACCATGGTGGCGTGGTGGGCCTGGATCACGCTGTGCGAGTTTCTCGTTCTCTCTTATCCTGCTCATCGGGAACAGCCTCGACCTGACCGTGGGGCCTCTCCTTGGGGTGCGTTCGAGGTCTGTGCGGGTATCGTCTTGACCATGTGGCCCTAGCAGATAAAGTTTTGGTCATGGATAACGGCGAGGCGATAGCGGCGGGCAGCTACAAGGAACTGCTCGCTCGTGGCGGGCAGTATGCGCAACTCGGGAGAGCCTGGTCGAGGGGCCGCCGCGGATGAAGCGCCTGCGCACCGTTATCGCGCTCGTGGCCGTGGGGGTGATCGCCGGGTTTTCCCTGGTGGGGCTGGTCTCGGTGGAGGATAAGGGCGGGGAGGAGGGCTACGCCGCCTTCGAGGAGACCCTTCCCGGGGAAAGCTCGACGATCAGTATGTCTTCGGCGGGCATGAAGCGTTCCCTCATTCTTGCCATGCCCACGGAACCCGCCCCGGATAAGGGCTACCCTGTGCTTTTTATGTTTCACGGCTGGCAGGAGAATGCAGCCCTCATGCAGGAATACGCGCGGATGGATGATGCCCAGGCGATCCTGATCTATCCCGACGGTCTCACCAGAGCTTGGGGCGGGGGGCCCTATGCTCAAACCAACGAGAACAGGGGTGATGAGGCTCTGGTGCGCGATATCATGGGGCGGCTGGAGGCGACGTATCCCATCGACCGGGAGCGGGTTTTTGCTGCGGGAATGTCCAATGGCGGCGGCTTTGCCACGCTGCTGGGATGCCGCGTCGATGACGTGATCCGGGGCGTGGCCTCCGTGTCCTCCGCTAATTACAACGGCATCCGCGACGGTTGCTCCGAGTCCCCCCTGCCGATCCTGGCGATCCACGGAACCGCGGATCAGGTGATGCAGTACGACGGTGGAACTCGCCACGGCACTCGGTATTATTCCGTCGACGAGGCCCGTGAGGCGGACGTGGTGCGCAACAAATGCCGCGAGCCGATTACCAAGCCGGTGGGAGAGACCATCGAGCGCACCGTGTGGCAGGGCTGCGACGCGCCCACGGAGTTTTATACGGTCTACGGCGGCGTGCACATCTGGGACGGCAACCCGGAGGACCTTAATACCACCGTGCCCAAGCAGTTTGCCACGGATGCGGTTCTGAGTTTTTTCGGGATCGAGCGGCGTTAGGCCGCTCGGAGGGGGAAGTATGTAGCGGTCGGAGATATGACAAAAGGGCGCGGTTTCCCGCGCCCTTTATGGTCGGACTGACAGGATTTGAACCTGCGACCCCTACACCCCCAGTGTAGTGCGCTGCCAAACTGCGCCACAGTCCGTCTGCATTATCTGCAACGAGGAAGAGACTACAGCAGCGCCCTTTATTTTATGAAATCGCCAGCGCAAGGCTGCTAAAGGGAGTCGAACCACGCGCAGATCAGATCGGCGGCGCGGTGCGCGCTGCCGTCGGTGGTCAGCATGTGGTTGGCGTGCGTCAGGGAGAGGAAGGACGTGGGGTAATCGGCGTGATGGACAATCTCCTCGGCCTCCGCGATGGGGACTACCTCGTCTTCCGGGGAATGGAGAACGAGCAGGGGGGCCGCGGGCGCGGCGTAGGGAGTATGTGAGGCGAGATCGTCGAGGAATCCGTCGGGCAGGTCGATGGTATAGCCGGTGATGGTGGCGGTGTCGCCGTGAACGTAGGGCAGGATGCTGCGGTGTGGGTCGTGCGGGGATCCCACGGTGGCGCAGGCGACGTCAAGGGCGGCTCGCAGGAGGGCGGCCCCGCCGAGGGAATGCCCCACGAGGAGGCGTGGGCCCTCGCATTCTGCAGCGAGCCAGTCGTGGGCGCGGCGCACGTGCTCGATGTGATCACTCAGCATGAGGGTGGGGAAGTCGAAGCGCAGGGCGGCAATGCCGTGCTGGGCGAGGCGCTTGCTGATTCGAGCGGTGGCGAGGTTGTGGCGCGAGCCGGCAAAGCAGTGGGCGATGAGGGCATAGGCCCGAGGCTCCTCGGGGGCGTCGAGGGTGGCCTTGGCGAAGGGGAGGGTGACGGGATGGGACTGCATTGCCCTAGGATAAAGGGGTTGTAACCCCGCACGCTACGGAAGGCATTACCTTATGGGCGCATTCGATTGGTTCTGGAAGGCCATGGGCTCGGGAACGAGTCGGAACCAGAAGCGCAGCGTGGCGATCACCGAGGCAGCGGCGGACCTAGCGGGAGACGTGGCTGCCCTCGGCGAGGATGAACTCAACGAGCGCGCTCGTGCCGCCCTGGCCGGGGGCCAGCTGAAGAACCCCGCGGACTTCCTGGCGGTGCTGGGGGAGGCTTCACGGCGCACGCTGGGGATGACTCCCTTTAGGGTACAAGCGCAGGCGGTGCTGCGGCTACTGGAAGGCGACGTGGTGCACATGGCCACCGGCGAGGGGAAAACCCTGGTGGGGGCGATGGCGGCCACCGGCTTCGCGCTCATGGGAAAGCGCGTGCACGTCATCACCGTGAACGATTACCTGGCTATGCGCGACGCGCAGTGGATGCGCCCCCTGGTGGAGTTCTTCGGGGTGAGCGTGGGGGCGATCACGGAAGCGTTGCCCCCGGAGCACCGGCGAGAGGCCTATGGGTGCGACGTAGTGTATGGGCCGGTCAATGAGATTGGTTTCGACGTGCTGCGTGACCAGCAGGTGGTGAGCCGCACCGCGGCGGTGCAGGCCCCCGCGGACGTGGCTCTGGTGGATGAGGCGGATTCGGTATTGGTGGACGAGGCCCTGGTTCCGCTGGTGCTGGCGGGAAGCCAACCCGGTACCGCCCCCACCGGGCAGATTACCGATGTGGTGCGAGGACTGCGGGAAAAGGAGGATTACACCACCGATGAGGATAAGCGCAACGTATTTCTCACCGAGCAGGGCGCGGGCAAGGTAGAGCGCGCGCTCGGTATTCCCAGCCTTTACGACGATGACCACGTGGGGGGCACCTTGGTGCAGGTCAATGTGGCGCTGCACGCCAGGGCTCTCCTGCATCGCGATGTCCACTACATCGTGCGGGACGGTAGGGTCCAGCTGATCGACGCTTCTCGGGGGCGTGTGGCGGACCTGCAGCGTTGGCCCGATGGGTTGCAGGCCGCCGTGGAGGCCAAGGAAGGCTTGCGCGTGACCGAGGGGGGAAAGATTCTGGATACGATCACCCTGCAGGCTCTCATGGGGCGCTACCCCCTGGTGTGCGGTATGACGGGCACCGCGGTGGAGGCCACCGATCAGCTGCGCCAGTTCTATGATCTGCGGGTGTCCGTCATCGAGCGCAATAAGCCGCTGCGCCGCTTCGACGAGGCGGATCGTATCTACGCCACGATGGCGGAGAAGAACGCCGCGATCGTGGAGGAGATTGTGGCCCTGCACGCCACCGAGCAACCGGTGCTGGTGGGCACCCAGGATGTGGCCGAGTCCGAGGCCCTGGCTCGAGAGCTGCATCGGCGCGGCATCGAGGCGGCGGTGCTCAATGCGAAGAACGACGCCGAGGAGGCCGGGATTATTGCGCAGGCGGGCCAGCCGGGGCGAGTGACGGTGTCTACCCAGATGGCTGGGCGAGGCACGGATATCCGGCTCGGGGAATCCGTGACGGAGGGACTCGCGGTGATCGGCACCTCGCGGTATCGCTCCGCTCGCCTCGATAATCAGCTGCGCGGGCGCGCGGGGCGCCAGGGTGATCCAGGCCTGTCTCTCTTTTTCGTGTCCTTGGAGGACGACGTGGTGGTGACCGGCGGGGCTGGGGAGGAGATAACGGCCCATCCAGATGCCCACGGGCGCATCGAGCAGAAGAAGGTGCGCGACTTTGTGGAGCACTGCCAGCGGGTGACCGAGGGGCAGCTGCTGGAGATTCACGCGCAGACCTGGAAGTACAACAAACTTCTGGCGGATCAGCGCGAGATTATCGATGCCCGCCGTGCTCGGCTACTGGATACGGATCAGGCTTGGAAGGAGCTTGCCGAGCGTGCCCCGCAGCGCGCCGCCAAGGTGGCCGGGCTAGATACTCGGGAACAGGCCGCCCGCCAGATTATGCTCTATCATCTCGATAGCGCCTGGGCCGACCACCTGGCTTTGATGGACGACGTACGCGAGTCGATTCACCTGCGCGCTATCGCCCGGGAAACCCCATTGGACGAGTATCACCGCATCGCCGTGCGCGAGTTTAAGGATCTGGCACAGCGGGCGGTGGATGCCGCGGTGGAGACGTTCGCCGAGGTAGTGATCGATGAGGACGGCGCGCACCTGGAAGACTGTGGTCTGGTTCGTCCCTCGGCCACGTGGACGTACATGGTGTCCGATAATCCGCTGGCCGGAGGCAATTCCGTCGTGCGCGGCATCGGTGCTATCTTCCGGTAACATCGTCGGAGGATGGACATATCGGTATGATGTGTAGCTAGCGTTTACCCCAAACAAGTGGAGGACTAAAAGTAATGAGCGAGAACACCGGAACCGGCCAGCAGCAGGTGGAAACCACCTCGGTTTTTCGTGCGGATCTGCTCAAGGAGATGGAATCGAGCGCTCCGGCCGCCGTGAGCGCCGAGAACCTGCCGGAAGGTTCTGCGCTCCTCGTTGTCAAGCGTGGCCCCAACGCCGGCGCCCGATTCCTGCTCGATCAGGTTACGACCACCGCCGGCCGTCACCCGGAGTCGGATATCTTCCTCGACGATGTCACGGTTTCGCGTCGCCACGCGGAGTTTCGTCTCACCGACGACGGCGAGTACGAGGTCGTAGACGTGGGATCCCTCAATGGCACCTACGTCAATCGCGAACCGCGCAACGCGGAGACGCTGTCCGCCGGGGATGAAATCCAGATTGGTAAGTTCCGCCTAGTGTATCTTTCCTCCGCAAAGTAAACCCCTCCTTCTCGCTATTGTCATCATCCTATGAGCGCTGTAAGTAAAGCTGCGGCCACGCCGAAGCCAAAAAAAACGATGTCCATTGGAGTCGTCCTGGAGCGGTTGCGTCAGGAATTTCCCGATGTCACCGTGTCTAAGATTCGATTTTTGGAGTCCGAGGGTCTGGTCATGCCCCAGCGGACCTCCTCGGGTTACCGCCGCTTTACCGATCAGGACGTGGAGCGGTTGCGCTACATTCTGACCACCCAGCGCGATAACTACCTCCCGCTGAAGGTGATCCGCGAGCAGCTGGAGGCTATGGATTCCGGGCGTGTCACCGCGATCTCGCACGCCCTGGTTGCTCCGGAGAATTTCCGCAGCTCCCCCCTGCGTCTCACGGACGTCGAGGTGGCGCGCAAAGCCGGGGTGGCGCCCTCCGTGGTGGAGGCGTGTCTGGCGGCGAAGTTGATCAGTCCGGATGCGGCGGGTCTTTTTAGCGCCGACGACGTGACGGTGGTGAGCAACGCCGAGGCCCTGCGGGGATTTGGCTTCGACGAGCGTCACCTGCGCTCCTTGCGTAACGCCGCGCGCCGCCAGGCGGATCTCATTGGCCAGGTGGCTGGGCCCGTGGCGAAGTCCCAGTCCCGCGGCGCCAAGCAGCAGGCCGAGGAGCTGAGCCAGCAGATGAGCGCCTTGGTCGTCTCCCTGCATGCTTCTTTATTCAAGAAGGCCCTGCGAGACGAGCTGGATCTATGATCCCCGTTGAGTTTCGTGGCGTCCGTGCCGTGGGGCCGGAGGGCTTTCGCTGCGTGGTTTTGCGTTGGGAACAACGCAACCGGATCCTGCCCCTGTGGGTATCGCCGCTTGCCGCCGAGGCGCTTGCGGAGGATAGCGAGCCCCGCCGCCCCAGCACCGCGGACGTGCTCGCGGAGGTTGTGCGCGTCGCCGGGGCGACGGAGATTGGTATTACCAGTGCCTTCGAGGGGGTTTTTGTGGCCACCATTGTGCTCGATGATGGCGCGGAGATCGATGCTCGTCCCTCGGACGCCCTGCTGGTTGCGCGTGCTTTGGAGCTGCCCTTTGGGGTGGCGGAGGACGTACTCACTCAGTTCTCCTTTTTCGCCGCCGATGACTCCCTGCGCGAATATCTGAACCTGAGCTTTGGGCCGACTCCCGATTCCGTGTCATTGGCCTCCCGGGATGCCCAGGCGGATGCGGATTTCGAGCTCATGATGCGCCAGCTGGGGGTCTCGGAGGAGGATCTCTCCGGCGGATCGGATGCGACTGGGGATGACAACGGTGAAAGAGATCTCTAAACTTCAACTTGAGGTTTAGGTTTTAAGGCGTGTCGCGCGTGATTCCTGTGGCCGTGGGATAGTCTTGTCCCTAGGAAAGGCGCGAGAAAGCGCAAAAAGATCAACACACCGTGTGGGAGTACCGAGCGTGAGCAACATCCAGGATCGCCCTGTGCAGCAATCACTCTTCGACCTAGGTCCGGGGGAGGAAGTGGGCTATCGCGTGCCCATCGCCTGCCAGGTCGCGGGTATCACGTATCGGCAACTCGATTACTGGGCGCGCACCAACTTGGTCAAACCTTCTATTCGGGGTGCCCGGGGATCTGGCTCGCAGCGCCTGTATTCCTTCCGCGATATCCTCGTACTCAAGATTGTTAAGCGCCTGCTCGACACCGGTATTTCCCTGCAAAATATTCGCCTCGCCGTCGAGCGTCTCCGTGATCGTGGTGTGGACGATATCGCGGAGATCACGCTGGTCTCCGACGGCACCACCGTGTACGAATGCCGTTCGGCGGACGAAGTCATCGACCTGTTGGGTGGGGGCCAGGGGGTGTTCGGCATCGCCGTGCCGGGCATCGTCAAGGAACTATCCGGCACCATCGCCGCCTTCCCCTCGGAGCGGATCGCGGAGATGGATAACGTGATCGCTGTAGATGAACTCGCGGCCCGTCGCCGGGCTCGCAAGAGTTCCTAGAACTTCCGGGTGGAATCTGCCCGGTCAGTGAGAATCTTATCCGCCTGATCGCCTACCTGCACGACCTCCAGGGAGACCTGGGGGTTTTCTAGCGCGCTGGTCACCTGGCGGTCAAAGGCGGCGTCGTCGAGGTCTTCGGCGGCGGTGCCGGAGGTAAAGAGCACCACCCGGGTGGGTTGCTCCGTGACCTGCGAGTGCTCGGCGGCGGTGCGCAGGGCGGCGAGCACGGAGGTGCGGGTCAGCGGAATACCGCCGGTACCGAATCCCTGGAGCACCGGGGTAATCTCCTGCGCGGGGCCGAAGGGGACGTTATCGCGCCACGGGCGCGTCACCCCGGGATTGAGCGGGGAGGAGTAATTCCACAGGGCCACCGGCTGGTCGAGCTGTTGCGCCTCCGCGTCGAGAGCAGCGCGAACGGCATCGAACTGCGGGGCCATGCGTTCGGAGGCATCGAGGAGGAAGAGAGTGTGGGCGGCGGGAGCCTGGGCGTCCCGTTGCCCCTCCTTCTGCTGCGGGTAGGCCGCGGCCGTGGCGGCGTCGACGACCTCCTGGGAGGTTTCCTCCTGAGGATTCAGGGCGATGGCGGAGAAGGCCAGCTCGGCGTCGGGCAGTGGGCTAAAGGCGCGTCCCTCGGGGTTGGTGGTCGCGGTGACGGCCAGCGGCACCGCGGGGTCAGCGGGGGCGGCGGCCTGAGCATCCCGGGCGACGAGGGCCTGCGCGGCCTCGGGATCGCGGGTGAGCGCCAGGGCCGCCGCCTCGGCGACAGCGGGATCGGAACCATAAAACACTGCCTGCGGATCGACCGGTGCGGTCACGGGTTGGGGTGCGCTCAACCCCACGGGGGCGGTGCCCACCACGCGGGCCTGGCCGGGAATGCGGGAGCGGCCCTGCTGGGAGAGCGCCGCGTCCGTGGCGGGGGAATCGATCCCAATGTAGAGGGCCGACTGAGCGGGGGAGTCCACGAGCTCCGGGGTGACGCACGGCGCGGAGAAATCGCGCAGGAACATGTCCGCGGCACCGGGGTACTGCTCCGCGATGGGGAGGATGACCGTGTTCTCGCAGGCGCTGTTGGCCTGGCCGGGTTCGGCGGAGTCGTCGTGGTGGTAGAAAAGCCACCACACCACAGCGGCGATGACGAGAAAGACGACGATGATCGTGGTGATCACCGTGCCATAGCTTTGGCTTTCTGATCTGTGTTGGCCCGGCACCCGGAAACCCTCCCTGTTTTAGGTAGTCGCACGTGTGGCTAGAAGTCTAGCCTCTTTGACTTTATCAATAATCTCCACCAGGGCCTCCCGGATCGGTTGCGCACTGCGGCTTAACTCGCGCTGGCGGCGCACGTATTCGGTCTTGCCCTCCGCGGTTTCAATGGCGACCACGCCAAATCCCAGTCCGCGCACATCATAGGGAGAGGCCTCCATATCCAGGATGCGGGCTCGGCGGGCGAGCGTAAAGGAATCAAGAAGCAATTGCCCGGGAACCAGGGGACCGAGCTTGTGGGCCCATTTGTAAAGATCCATCGTGGCGTGCACGCATCCGCCTTGGTCGTGGCGTATTTGATCCGCACGGCTGAGCACCGTGAGGTTAAGCGGGCGCGCGGGTGGGGTGAAAAAGCGGAAGGCATCGTAATGAGTGCAGCGAAGCTGATGGTCTTCTACCACCCTGTTGGTGGCCTCCGTTCCTAGGCGCAGCGGTAGATTGTGCCTCGGGGTGCCGTGGTAAACCATGGCCCATTCATGGAGACCAAAGCAATCGAAGCGCGCGGGGCGACGTTCGGTGCGCACCAGGAGCTCGCCGATCGCGGCCACGCCTTCGCCGCGCCGGTGCAGGAATCCGGCGACATCCACCCCCACGGGGTCCTCACCGTGATAATCTCGCCACTGTGCGTGCGGAGCGGGGCCGCGCAGCATCGTGCCCACGCCGGGATGCCAGCGGCGCAACTGTCCGGGGCGTACCTGGTAATAGTCGAAGAGAAAATCGAAGACGGGGTGCTTTTCCTGGCGTTGGCGTCGCCGACGATGCTCGGCGGTCAGCGCGTCGGCGCGCCGCTCGTGCGCGGCCATCTCCGCCATCCACTGCTCGGGATCGAGGTAGCGCATCCTTAGTCCTCGTGTGTCCAGTCCGTGACGGTTCCCACGTATTCCTCGATGAGATCTTCTAGGGCCACGATCCCAATGAGCTCGCCGCGATCGCGGACCTGGGCCATGTGGGCGGAACGCACGTGCAGGGTATGCAAGGCCTCGTCGAGCGGCTCCTGGCCATCGATGAAGATGAGTGGGCGCAGCTGCGTGCGCGGTATCACCGTCTGCGCCGAGGAAGTGGACATCCACCCGAGCACGTCCTTGACGTGGATGTAGCCGAGGTAGGAGCCGTCGCGCCTGGTGACGGGGAAGCGCGAAAAGCCGGTCTCGCGCACCAGGTCTTCTAGGTCGCCGATGGTGGGGCCCGTGCGGCCAAAGTCCAGGCTGCGCACCCGATCAAGCGGGATCATGACCTCCGTGAGACTGCGATTTTCCGAGCGCAGTGCCTTGCTGAGGCGAGCATGTTCCTCGGCATCCAGGTAGCCTTCGGCGCGCGACTCCGCGATCATCGAGGCCAACTGTGTGTGATCCACGGTGGAATCCAGCTCGTCTTTCTGCTCGATGCCGAAAAGACGCAGCGTGATTCGCGCCACCCAATTGAGGAAAATAATGATCGGCTTGGTGAGGCGCACCCAGCCGATGATGCCGGGAGCCAGCCACAGCGCCAGGGTCTCCGGCCCAGCGATGGCGATGTTCTTGGGCACCATCTCCCCGAAGAGGATATGCAAGAACGTGATGATCGCTAGGGCAATGAGAAAGGACAGCGGATGGATGAGATCCGCGGGCATCCCCAAGGCGCTAAAAGGCCCCTCCACGAAGTGGGCGACGGCGGGTTCGGCTACCTTGCCCAACACCAGGGAACACAGGGTGATACCAAACTGCGCCCCGGCGAGCATGAGCGAGAGATGCTCGGTAGCATAGAGCGCCCTTCCCGCACCGGGACGCCCCTGGGCGATGAGCGCCTCCACCCGATCCTTGCGGGAGGAGATTAGGGCGAACTCGCTGGCCACAAAGAAAGCATTGACGAGCAACAGGCCGGCGATCAGTGCCACCGTGGTCAGAATACTCACTGCTGGTACTCCTTTGCCTCTTCCTCCGTGATCGGGGTGAGGATGACCCGATCGATGCGGCGCTCATCCATGCCGGAGACCCTGGCGAGCCAGCGATCCGCACCGGGGAGAACCACGGCATCGCCCACCACAGGAATGCGGGCCAGCTGGGCCATGATGAGCCCGCCGAGGGTCTCATAGGGACCCTCGGGAGCCTGGTAGCCGATCTCCTCGCTAAGCTCGGCGGTGCGCACCAGGCCGGAAACCTCCCAGCTGGTGCCAAAGCGCTGAAAATCTCGCTCCGCGACCTGATCGTCGTGTTCGTCGTAAACATCACCCAGGATCTCCTCCACCACGTCTTCGATGGTGATGATTCCGGCGGTGCCACCGTATTCGTCGGCCACTAGCACCATCTGCGATCCTGCCGAGCGGACTGCCTTGAGCACGGCGTCACCGCCCAGGGACTCTGGGATAGCGGGAATCGGGCGCGCCAAAGACCCCACGGTCACGGTGGTGCGCTGGGCGGCGGAAACGGAAAAGGCATCCTTGACGTGCACCACGCCCAGGGTCTCGTCGAGATCGCCGCGCACCACCGGGAACCGGGAGTGCCCGGTCTCCAGGCTGAGGGCGATGAGATGCTGGATGGTTTCTTCTGCCTGGAGTAGATCCACGGTGGATCGAGGGGTCATGAGTTCCTCGGCCGTGGTCTCACCGAACTTAAGAGAAGCCTCCAATACCTCGGCCGTGGCAGCATCGATGCCGCCACGGCCGACGGAATTGCGCACCAGGGAGCCGAGCTCTTGGGGGGAGCGCGCGGAGGCGAGCTCCTCGGTCGGTTCGATCCCCAGCTTGCGCACCGTCCAATTGGCCGTCACATTGAGAAAGGCGATGAACCAAGCGAAGGCGGTATTAAAGATGTGCACCGGATGTACCACAAAGCGAGCTACCGGAAGCGGCATGGTGATCGCGATATTTTTGGGGACGAGTTCCCCGAACACCATCGAGAGCACCGTGGCCACGAGCATGGCCAGCACCAGCGCCACCGTGGTCGATGATTCCTCGGGCAGTCCCAGCAAGCGCAGTAGCGGGGTGAAATACTGAGCCAGGATCGGCTCGGCGAGGAAACCCGTAGCCAGGGTCGTGATCGTGATGCCCAGTTGCGCGCCGGAGAGGACGAAGGAAAGGTTGCGGAAGTCCCGCTGCACGGCGCGGGCGGAGGCGTCGCCGCGTTCCTTGACGTGATTATCCACGGTGGAACGCTCCACCCCGGTGAGGGCAAACTCGATGGCCACGAACAAACCAGTGCTGGCCGTGAGCACCACGAAACCGAGGAGGGAAAGAATACTGATCAATACGTCCATGGTGGTAGCCCCCGCGGGGCCTAAGCACCAGCTTTCTTCTTGGGTGTGCGTGCACCCGTGATCTTAGCTAAAGCGGGGGAGTCTGGGGTGACTTTTTCCTCCACGGCCTCGACCCCAGCCCGGCGCAGCAAGTGCGCCACCTCGTCTTTTTGTTCCTCCATCACCAGGGTGACCACGGTACCGCTGTCTCCAGCGCGCGCGGTACGTCCGGCGCGGTGCAGATAGGCCTTGTGCTCGGCCGGCGGGTCCACGTGGACGACCAGGGAGACCTCGCCGATATCGATCCCGCGCGCGGCGATGTCCGTGGCCACCAGGACAGGAATGGAACCATCCGCGAAGCCTGCCAGAGCCTTGGTGCGGGTGGACTGCCCCTTGTTTCCGTGCAGGCCAGCGGCCGCAATCCCGGCGCGCTGGAGCTTTTTGACCTGCCGATCCACTCCGTGCTTGGTGCGCATAAACATGATGGTGCGCCCCCTGCGGGCGGCGATGCGCAGCACGACCTCGTTGCGCGCCTCGCGGGTGCCCACGAGAAGCGTGTAGTGGCTCATGGTGTCCACTGCGGCCGCGGCGGGGGCGGTGGAGTGTCGCGCGGGGTTGGTGAGGTAGCGCTTGACCAGGGTATCCACCTGCCCATCCAGGGTGGCGGAGAAAAGCAGCCGTTGGCCGCGGGGAGTCAGATCAAGCAGCCTGCGCACCTGGGGCAAAAAGCCCATATCCGCCATCTGATCGGCCTCGTCAAGGGCGGTGATCCGGACGCTGTCGAAGAAGAGATCGCCCTGGTTGACGAGGTCCTGAGCACGCCCGGGGGTGGCCACGAGCAGATCCACGGGGGCGGCGAGGGAAGCCCTGTGCCTTTTGATATTGACCCCGCCGACCACATCGAGGACGCGCAGGCCGAGCGCGGCGGCGGGGTCGGCCAGGCGTTCCCTAATCTGGGCTGCGAGTTCCCGTGTGGGCACCAACACCAGGCCGCGGGGGTGGCCCGGCCGCGAGGGGGCACCGGCGAGCAGGGCGAGCATGGGCAGACCGAAGGCGAAGGTCTTTCCCGAGCCGGTGGGGCCGCGGCCGAGAAGATCACGGCCGGCGAGGATGTCCGGGATCGTCGCCTCCTGAATAGGGAAGGCAGTGGTGATCCCCTGGGCCCGCAGGGCGCGGTGGAGGGGATCGGGGAGGCCGAGGTCTGCGAAAGAGGTCACCCGGTGAGTGTACTAGGCCTCAACCTCGGAGCGATCCTCTGACCACAGGGTGTGGAAGTGACCCGGGCGGTCGGTGCGCTCGTAGGTATGGGCACCAAAGAAATCGCGCTGGGCCTGGATCAGGGCGGCGGGCAGGCGCTCGGCGCGCAGGCTGTCGTAGTAGGACAGCGAGGAAGAAAAGACCGGGATGGGAAGGCCCAGCCGGGTGGCGGCGACGACCACGCGGCGCCAGGAGTCGAGGCAGTTGGCGATCTCCTCGGTGAAGTAGGGAGCCAGGAGGAGCGATTCCACCTGCGGGTTATCGTCGTAGGCCTCCACGATGCGGTTGAGGAACTTGGCCCGGATGATGCAGCCGCCGCGCCAGATGGTGGCGAGGTCGCGGGGATCGACGTTCCAACCGTGCTCGACGGACCCCGCCCGAATCTCGTCGAAGCCCTGGGCATAAGCCACCATCTTGGAGGCGTAGAGCGCGCGGCGTACGTCCTCAACGAAGTCCTCGGTGTCCACGCCAAGGCCGGCCAGGCTGCTCACATCCCCGGTGGGCAGGTTCGTCGCGGCGGCGCGCTGGGCGCGAGCACCGGACAACGCTCGGGCAAAGACGGCCTCGCCGATGCCGGTGACCGCAATGCCCAGATCCAGGGCGGCCTTAACCGTCCAGCGTCCGGTGCCTTTTTGTCCAGCGGAATCCACGATGACGTCGATCAGCGGCTTGCCGGTGGCGGCGTCCACCTGAGCGAGCACCTCCGCGGTGATCTCGATGAGGTAGGAGTTAAGATCCCCCTTGTTCCACTCGGTGAAGATCTCCGCGATCCGCGCGGGCTCCAACCCGGCAGCATAGCGTAGCAAATGGTAGGCCTCGCCGATGACCTGCATGTCTGCGTACTCGATGCCGTTGTGCACCATCTTGACGAAGTGCCCGGCCCCATCTGGGCCGATGTGGGTGCAGCAGGCGGTGCCATCCACCTTGGCCGAGATATCCTCCAGCAGAGGACCCAGCGAGGCGTAGGATTCCGCGGTACCGCCCGGCATGATCGACGGACCACGGAGGGCACCTTCCTCGCCACCAGAGATGCCGGTACCCACGAAGTGCAGGCCCCGTGCGGAAATTTCCTTCTCGCGACGCACCGTGTCGGTATAGAGGGCGTTGCCGCCATCGACAATGATGTCGCCTTCCTCCATGGCGTCCACCAACTGATTAATCACGGCGTCGGTGGCGGCGCCAGCCTGTACCATGATGATGGCGCGCCGGGGGCGCTCCAGGGAGGCCACGAAGTCCTCGATGGTCTCGGCGGGCAGGAAGGTCCCTTCCGAACCATGGTGGGCGATGAACTCCTCGGTCTTAGCCGAGGTGCGGTTATAGACGGCCACGGCGTGTCCGTGATGAGCGAAGTTACGGGCGAGATTGGAGCCCATCACCGCGAGCCCAATGACGCCGATCTGTGCCTGCGAAGTAGTAGTCATGCCCAAAACACTACCCCGAGCGGTGCCAAAAGTGCTTGGATAGGGAAATGGACTTTACCAAGATGATGCAGCTGGCCGCCCGCGAACCCCTCCCACAGGCGGCGCTCGACCAGATCAATTCCGCTAAGCAGGGAGCCGAGGCGGCCCTGGGCATTAGGTTTACCGCCATAGGACCGGACGAGGTGCGCGCGGAGATGGCCGTGGATGGGCGCCACAAGCAGCCGATGGGGCTGGTGCACGGGGGGATCTACTGCGTGCTGACCGAAGGAGTAGCCTCGCTGGCGGCTCTGGTTGCCGCCGAGGGCAAGCCGATCGTGGGGGTCAATAACACCACCGATTTCCTGCGCCCAGTCTCCTCCGGCACGGTAACCGCGCGGGCCACAGGGATCCAGCGGGGACGGCGCACCCAGCTGTGGGAGGTGCGCATGGAACACGAGGGAAAGCTGGTGGCGCTGGGTCGATTGCGAACTATGCTGGCGAGCTAGATTCGCCGGGCGGCGCGGCGCACAAGAGGGATACACTGACGACTATGCCCACGTGGAAAGAACTCATCGACCGCAACCCTTACCACTCCCAGGACTACGCCGCGCGCTGGCGACGCATCGCCGCTAGCGGCAAGGATATCTTCGGCGAGGCTCGGCTTATCGACGCCCTCGTGCCTCGGCAGGCGCGCATTCTCGACGCCGGTTGCGGCACCGGACGCCTCGGCGGCTGGCTTGCCCAACGCGGGCACCGGGTACACGGCGTGGATCTCGACCCGGTGCTCATCGACTACGCCCGTGCCGACTATCCCGAGTCCACCTGGGAGGTGGGCGATCTCGGGGTAGACCCGCTGGAGCGGCAGGCCTACAACGCGGTGGTATGCGCAGGCAACGTTATGACTTTCATCGAACCCGATCGAAGGGAGGCCGCCGTAGCCAACCTGGCTCAGGCGTTGATCCCCGGCGGCCGCGCGGTGGTGGGCTTCGGGGCCGGGCGTGGCTGGGACTTTGCCGATTTCCTCGATACCTGCCGCCGGGCCGGGATGATCCTGGACCACAGCTACTCCACCTGGGACCTGCGCCCCCTGACGAAGGACTCCGATTTTCTGGTGGCGATCCTTTCTACGCCACGATCTTAAACACGATGGCGCTGATGGCCACCAGGCCAGAGAGCATGATAAACACGTTCGAGACCTGTCTGCGGTACGGCGCGAGCGCGGGAACCCGCGCGATGGCATACATCGGCATCAGATAGAGCAAGGCGGCGATCACCGGCCCCGAGAGCGTCTCGATGAGATCCAACACGCTGGGATTAAGAATGGCCGCCAACCAGGTGGTGGCAAAGATAAATCCATATACCCCCAGCTCCAGCGGACGCTGCGGCAGATCCCGCTTGACCACCCCGCGCACGATGCTTTGCGCGCCCTCCGACGCGCCGAGGACGTGACCAAAATACGAGGAAACGATGGCCGCGATCGCGATGACGGGAGCGAGGGAGGACAGCACCGGATTATCGAACACGTTGGCCATGTACGACAACACCGGCAGATTCGCCGCCCGCGCCGCCACCAACCCCTCGGCACCTAACGCCAGGGAACACGACCACACGAAGAACATGGTGAATACCGTGAGCAAAATCGCGGTATAGGCCAGCACCACGGAGGCGCGCCGAGTGGCGTGATCGCCGTGGTTGCGCTGCATCGCCAGGGAGAACTGCGAGATGGCGGGGGAGTGGTTAAAGGCAAAGACCAAGACCGGGATGACCAGCCACACCGCCGTTACGGTGGCCCACACGCCTTTGCCGGGGGTGCCGAAAAACCCCTGGAAATCCCAGGAAGGGATCAGATACAGGGAGATAGCGCCTAGCAGGAAGATCAGCGGGTAGACCAGCAGCTGGGTGACCGCGAGCATGAGCTTTTGACCAAACACCAAGACCAGCGTCATCCCGCCCACCAGTAGTCCGGAGAGTAACGGGCGGGGAACCTGCGGGCCGTGAAGCTGATGGACGATGAGGCTATCGACGGTGTTGGTGATGCTCACCCCGTAAATCAGCACGATCGGGTAGATGGCAGCGAAATAGAGCAGGGTGATGACCCAACCGATCTTTTCCCCGAAGTAATCGCGGGCCACCACGGTGATGTCCTCACCCTTGCGCGGCGATACGCACACCATGCGTGCCAGGGCCCGGTGCGAAAAATACGTCATCGGACCGATGAGCAGGGTGGCGATGAGCAGCGGCCACACGCCGGAGCTCCCGGCGTTGATGGGGAGAAAAAGAATACCTGCGCCCACGGCGGTGCCGAATAAAGAGATGGTCCAGCTGGTGTCGATGCCGCGCGGCGGGCGCTGCGTGGTAGTGGCCATAGGAAGCGTCCTTGCTATTGAGGGGTAATTCCTATGACACTGTAGAGCCTGCGGTGAGGACACGCACAATCGGTATGGCGGTTTGCCGCGGCAGCCGTGGTACGGATTGGTGAACGGGGCCTTGTGCTTGCGTCGGGTTCTCTACCGTGAGTGCTTCCTTTTGTTTCATTCCCTCGCGGGACCCCTGGTCTAGGGTCCGCTCCGGGCAAAGGGCGCTATCCGAGGGTGGGAAAATGTATTAGTTTGTATAAGTATGGTTTTTGGTATTGGTTCTCCTGGCGGATGGTGAATATTCTGCGGGAATTTAGCGCCTCTATTAGTGATGGGTATAGAAACTCCAGCTGTGGAAGATGGGGTGGGGCTGACGTCAGGTGAAGGTAAGGATACTTCGCGAAATATAGTGGAAACATTTTCTTGCCGCGACTACCAAGAGTGCAACCGTCTATGGCAGCTGTGGGGCGCTCGGAGGTTGCGTTTCTCCTCGGCATCCTTGCTGGGGGTGTCTTGCGGCCGATTCGCCGTGGGCATGGGCGATCGTGTGGGGGATTCTTGGTAAGTATTGACCTTGCGTTTCCTTATCTGATCTCCATGCCCTTTTCTTCGTTGAGATATTGTTGACTATTTTTACCTTGAGAAGTGACGTGTGGGTAGAAGTATTGACAATTGGACGTGAGTTCGTCCGTGCTCTTTTCCTCCTGCGGTGAGAGGGGACGGGGGAAAACTGATTGGCGGCTAAGCGATAGTTATTGCAAGGCGGGGGGATCGTTATTCTTCTTTATGCTGGCCCTTGCCTCTATGGTGGATGCGTAACCCAAGAGCCGCGTGTGACATTTGTGCGGCCAAGGGGGTGGTGTTGTTATCTCCTTTTTAAGGTTGGGACATGACTGTATGTGTAGGCCAGGTCAATTTCTCCGGATTGAAGGAGGGGAGCATCACCGGGACGGCGGTGCGGCCGGGGGGATAAGACATGCAGCGCCTTATCCCCGATTATCGACAGGAGCCCTGAGCAAAGAAGTCCCGTTCGAAGTAACATGCCGCCACGAAAGCTCGCGCCGCGCGCAACCGTTGCTCCGGGGAGGCCTGCTCCAGGGCGTCTTCCACGCGGGCGATAGCCCGGCGGGCACCGCTGAGAAAGCTGGGGTCGCCATAGGTGCTCAGCCACGGGGCATAGGGGTGATCCGGGGTGATTCCTTCGCTAAGCCGCAGGCCGATGTGCGCGTAGAGCCAGTAGCAGGGCAATACCGCGGCGGCGGCCTCCGCGTAGCAGCCGGAATCGGCGGTGGCGGAGAGAAAAGAGGTGTAGGCCAGCGTGGTGGGGGAAACGTCCTCGGTGAGGGCACCCAGCTCCGAGCGGTGTAGTTGGGCCTCTTCCTCAAGACAGACGGCGGCATCCTGGGCCCACTGAGTAGCGTGATCGGGCCGGTTACAGCGCGAGGCTACTCGCGCCAGGGTGCGGGAATAGGAAAGCAGGTAGCGGGAGTCCTGGGCAAGATAGAAGAGGAAATCTCCGCGATCCAGGCTCCCCTGGCCCAGCTGCTGGATAAAATCTAGTGCGTAGGTCTCCTGCAGGGGATCACGGGCCAGCGCCCACAGTGCCCTCGTCCAGGGACCAGCGGCCCAGGAATCATCCGGCGTGGGCTGAGCGGAAAACTCCGTGGGCAGCGGCCAGGGGACAGCAGAGCCGGCCGCGCTGAGTCGCCGGCTGCGGTGGCAGTGATCCACCGGTCCGTTGCCTTGTCCCACGTGGAGCTCCCCGCCGTGACGGATAGCCTCGGACAACCAGCGGGTGGACCAGCCCAGGGCGGCGGCCGGGGTGTCGTCGATGACCAGGCGTGTGGCCAGGCTAGAGGACAGGGAACAGCCGGTGCCGTGGGTGTGCGGGGTGGCGATCCGCGGGCAGGACACCATGTTGACGGTGCCGTCCGGAGCCACGAGCGCATTGTCGGCATGCTCGCCCTGCAGGTGTCCGCCCTTGACTACGATGGCGGTGCCCCAGTCCCGCGCTAGCGGCAGCGCCTGAGAAACGGCCTCCTCCAAGCAGCGCGCTGGGGCGGCATGCGCCAGCACCGCCAGTTCCTTGAGATTGGGGGTGATCACGTCCACTTGCGCGCACAGTCGGCGCAGGGCGTCTTCGGCCTCGGGGGCTAAGAGCCTGTCGCCGCTGGTGGCTACCATCACTGGATCGAGGACGATGGGAGCCACCGGGTGCTCGCCGAGGTACTCGGCCACGGTTTCGGTAGTCGAGGCGTCGCCCAGCATCCCGATCTTGAGGGCATCGATCTGAACGTCATCGAAGACGGCATCGAGTTGGGCGAGCAGGAACTCGCGTGGCGGGGTATGCACGCAGCGTACTCCGAGGGTATTTTGCGCCACCAGGGCGGTGACGACGGAAAGCGGGAAGCCTCCGGCCTCGGAGATTGCTTTGATGTCCGCCTGGATGCCGGCGCCCCCGGTGGGGTCGGTTCCGGCGATGGTCAGTACGCGCGGTATCAAGATATGACATATCCCTTCGCTAGTCCGAACTAGAGCAGGTTCTACGGGTATGATCTCAGCGCTGTGTGCGCACCCCGTTGCCTGCCGCCAGACTAGCAGAAGGGATGGTGTTTTACTGCTCCCCGAAGCGACGGGTATCGCGAACCTCGATGGGGAAGTCCGCGTCCGAGCCCACCATGCCGTTGAGCTTGTTCAAGCCGTTGCGGCCGTGGAGCTGCTGGCGCGTGGTGGCTAGGTTCCACCGCTTGCGCGACAGCGCGTTGAGGCCCCAGGCGAAGGCCGCCACCAGGCGGTTGCGGAAACCCACCAGGTACATCACGTGCACGGCCAGCCACAGCAACCACCCGATGAAGCCGGTGACCTCCACCTTGCCCATCTTCACCACGGCGGAGAAGCGGGAAATGGTGGCCATCGATCCCTTATCGAGGTACTCGAAGGGGGTACGTTCCTCCGGTTTCTGCTTGCCCTCGGCCTCCGCGGTGATCTGCTCGGCCACGTATTGACCGGTTTGAATGGCGGTCTGGGCCACGCCCGGCAGGCGGTTGAGCCCCATCATGTCGCCGATGACAAAGACGTTCTTGTACTCGCCCACACTGAGGTCGGGATTGACCTGTACGCGCCCGGCGCGATCCACCTCGACGCCGGCCTGATCGGCCACCAGCTTGCCTAGGGGGGAAGCGGCCACGCCGGCAGACCAGATCTTGGTGTAGCTTTCGATGGTGTGCTCCTCCTCCCCGGCCTTGTAGGTGACGGAAGACTCGTCCACGTTGGTCACCAGCGCGCCGAGTTTGACCTCGACGCCGAGCTTTTCAAGCTGGCGTTGCGCCTTACGCCCCAGTCGTTTGCCGAAGGGGGGCAGGACCTGGGGGGCGCCGTCGAGAAGCAGGATTTTGGCGGAGGCCGTGGAGAAGTTGCGGTATTCCCCGGAGAGGGTGCGGTGCGCCATCTCTGCGAGCTGACCGGCTAGTTCCACACCGGTGGGCCCGGCACCGACGATCACGAAGGTCAAGAGGCGTTCGCGCTCGGCGGGATCGGTGGTTAGCTCGGCGCGCTCGAAGGCGCCGATGATGCGCGCGCGGATTTCGAGGGCGTCATCCAGTGTTTTCATGCCGGGTGCGTACTGGGCGAAGTGATCGTTGCCAAAGTAGGACTGCCCGGCGCCGGCGGCGATGATGAGAGAATCGTACTCGTAGCTGCGTTCGTAATTGCCCAGATGGGTGGTGACGGTTTTGGTCTCGATATCGATATCGGTTACTTCGCCCTTGACCACGGAGGCGTTTTCCTGCCCGGCCAGGATCTGCCGGGTGGACGGGGCGATCTCCCCGGAGGAAAGGATACCCGTAGCCACCTGGTAGAGCAGTGGCTGGAAGAGGTGGTGGTTGCCACGATCGATGAGGGTGACATCGACGTCCGCGTCCTTGAGATCCTTGGTAGCAAAGAGACCGCCGAATCCGGAACCGATCACCACGACGTGGTGGCGGCCGCCGGCGGGACGGTAGGCTTTCTTACTGGATGACATGGCTTTTTATGCTCCTGAATTGCGTCTATATTCCGTGCAGTGCTGGCTAGTGCTGATGATAATAGTCGCCCTGCTCACTTTTAGCAGTCCAGGGGCCACAAGAATCCACCCATTCGGGCTAAAACGCAGAAATATTGAGGCGCTGATGTTTGGTTTAGCGCGCTTCGGTGCCGCCTCGGTATCGTTGGTCTGCGATATTGACGGGTATGGAGGCACAATGACGGACCGGCATCTCATCGCCATCGACGTCCAGGCGTGGCCGGGGTTACGGGCCGTGCCGAAGGACTGGCGGCTCCGCAGGCGAGCGCGCCGCGCCGAGGCAGAGTTCGCGCAATCCTGCGCGCAGGCGGGGCTGGATCTAGAATCCGAACGACCGGACCTGGTGGTGGAGCATGATGAGTTGTTCTACCGCATTGCTTCCTCCGGCTGGCTGGGTCTGGCGGAATCCTATATGGCGGGCGAGTGGAATGCCGCCGATCTCCATGGGGTGCTCCTCGCTTTACTCGGCATCGGCTATAAGCCCGCGCGCGGAGAGGTGCCCCCCAGGGCCTACGACGGTGGGGCGCTGCCCTCGGAGCTTGTGGAATTGTCCTCCTCTGACGGTATGAGTCTCATGGGGGGTCTCTTCGAATCGGGAGTGCCCACCACCGTACGGCGTTCCGTGCCCAGCTTTGTTTCCGGTGCGGGGCACGGGGGTGAACCGGCGACGCACTTTGTGGACATCACCCGCCTCGCCCCACCGGTGGCGGTGGAGCGTGCCGACCTGGGTGCCTCACAGGCCGGCGTAGTGCGGGCACTTCTCGATGCCGCCGAGGTACGTCGAGGAAGCGACGTCCTGGAATATCCCGCTACGGGAGGTGCCATCGCCCTAGCTGCCGCCGGGCGTGGAGCTCGGCCGAGCGCCGTGACGGCTGACGCCGCATGTGCGGCAGCCATGGAGGAGCGGCTCACGCTCGCGGGCGTGACGGGAATGCGCCCGGTGGCCATGACGCACCCGGTCGCTCCGGGGGGTGTGCGCCCCGGAGCTCAGGCCGTGGTGAGCGTGGAATATCTGGAGCTATTGGACCCTGGGCAGCGGGCGGACTTCATGGCGAGTCTGGATCACTCGGTGCGCCCCGGGGGCTATTGCGCGATGCAGACCCTGGTGGCGACCGCCGATTTCAGCGCCGCAGCGCACCGTAGTCTCGATGTGCTGCGCGCCTATATTTGGCCGGGCCTGCAATACCCCACGGCGCAAGAGGTGCACCGGCTTAGCGACCGGGCCAGTGGGTTGCGGGTGGTGGGCGAGCGCCACTTCGCGGAGCACTACGCCCTGGCGCTCAAGCTGCAATCGGAGTGCTTTGAGGGCCACTCCCGGGAGGCCGCGGCCGCCGGATTCGACCAGGTTTTCCGCAGGCTTTGGCGCTATCAGTTTGCGTTGCGGCGGGCCCTGCTCGACCTTGGGATGATCGAGGCCGTGCAATTTACGCTCACGCATCGGTGCCGGCGGGGGCGCTAGATCGCGGTCATGTCGTGCTCGCGGGTCTCGTGCATGAGGAGAATCGCCGCCAGTGAGATCGCAGAGACCACGCCAAGGTACAGGCCTACGTAGCCCACTCCGTATTCCTTGGCCAGGGCGGTGGCAATGAAAGGAGCGATCGCGGCTCCCAGGATCGAGGCAACGTTATAGGAAATGCCGGAGCCGGTGTAACGCACGTTGGTGGGGAAGAGCTCGGGCAGTACCGCGGACATGGGGCCGAAGATCAGTCCCATGAGGAACATACCGACGGTAAGGAATACGAGGACGCTGGCGGTGGTGGCCGACTGGGTGTTTAAGAGAAGGGAGAACGTGGCGCTAAAGGCGATCATGGCTACCGTGACCCACAGCAGGGTGGGCCTGCGTCCGACCTTATCGGCTAGCCAGCCGGAGAGCGGTACGCCCGCGATGAAGGCGAAGATGGAGATGAGCTGGAGCTTGAGGAAGTCCGTGTAGGCGAAGTTCAAGCCGTCCTTGGCGATGCCGTGCGAGAGGATCCACGTGGTGACCAGGTAGAAAAGGGTGTAGCAGCCGACCATCACGAAGGTGCCGGTCAGCAGCGGCCTCGTGGCGGTGCGGAATACCTCCTTGAGTGGCGAAGGCACGCGCTTGTTTTGCTCGATGGCCTTTTGGAATACCGGGGTTTCCTCCAGACGCAGCCGCACGTAGAGTCCCACGGCCACCATGATCGCCGAGGCGAGGAAGGGGATGCGCCAACCCCACACCATGAAGGCGCTGTCCAAGTCGCCGTTAGTGTAGCCGAAGCTACTCACCAGGATCAGGAAGAGGCCGTTGGCGAGAAGAAAGCCAAAGGGTGCGCCCAGTTGCGGCCACATGGCGGCCCAGGCGCGCTTACCCTCCTCGGCGGTCTCGGTGGCCAGGAGGGCGGCCCCGGACCATTCTCCGCCTAGCCCAAGGCCCTGACAAAAACGCATGAGGGCCAGCAGCGTCGGTGCCGCGATGCCGATCTGGTGGTAGGTAGGCAGTAGGCCGATGAAGAAGGTGGCGATGCCCATGGTTAACAGGGCGAAGACGAGGGTGGCTTTACGCCCCAGGACATCGCCAAAGTGTCCGAAGATGATGGACCCCAGAGGGCGAGCGACGAAGGCCAAGCCAAAGGTGGCGAAGGAGGCTAGCAGGGCCACGGTGGGATTGTCATTTTTGGGGAAGAAGAGGTGGGGAAAGACTGCCACGGCTGCGGTGGCATAGATATAGAAGTCGTAGAACTCGATGGTGGTGCCCACGGTGGAGGCGGTGATGATGCGCGCCCGGTCGCGGCGGGTGAGCGCGGGTGGGGGAGAAATCGTCATGGGGAGCCCTTCGCATCTGTCGTCCGATCGTTGGATTACAAGATACTGTTCCGTATTGTGAGATAACAAATCCTGTTTTGCGGGATTTTCGTCGGGTGTGCGTTCGTCTGGCCGATCCTGTGTGAACCGTTGATGATGCGGCGCCCCTCCCGTCTGCACTGGGACTTTCGGTGGCATGCACGCTTGGCGTGGAGCGGGGCCGTTTGGGGATGGTCTACCGCGGTGTCCTTAAATGACATAATGTACATTATCGGACAATAGGGCTGGTTGGCTATCATGGCTGCATCCCGATGGTCGATGCGAAGAAAGGCTGTGGAGATGGATCGTGCGGAGGTCGTGCAACACGTGTGGCAACGGTATGGGGTATCTCCGGAGTATCTTTGGCCCGAGACGAATCTGAGCGGCGCGGTGTTTCGTTGCCCGAGTAACGGCAAATGGTTTGGGTTGATGATTGAGGCGCGTGGCGACAAAATTGGTCTCCGTGGCGCGGCGGAAGCCGCGCGCCACGATCTCCTGGTGGTGAAAAACGATCCCGATGTGGTGAGCTTTCTGCTGGCTCAAAGTGGTTATTGCCCTACGTATCACATGAATAAGCGGCATTGGATTTCCGTGCGTCTCGGCGGACCCGTTGAGGCTCGCGAGGTGTGCGATCTCATGGCGGATAGCTTCCTTATGGTCCATGCCGTAGAATAGTCACCCGTGACACTTCTTTCTTCATGAATTGCGAAAATCATGTACGGTGGATGGAGTTGGTTTTCCCTTCACCGAAAGGATTGAACAATCATGAAGAAGAATCTCCGCCTTCTCCCGCTGCTGGCTGTGGCTCCCCTCGCCCTGGTTGCCTGCTCCTCCGATGACGGCGACAGCACCGAGGCCACCACTGAGTCCGTGATGACCACCGCCCCGGCTACCACCGCTCCTGCCGACGCTATGACCTCTCAGGTCTCCGAGGCCTCCGAGAAGGCTTCGGAAAACGCCAACGAGGCCGTGGACAGCTTCAATGAGAAGAAGGATGAGGTGGCTCACGATCTTTCCGATGCGAAGGATGATGCCACCGATAAGCTGTCCGACGCCAAGGACGGCGCGGCGGATAAGATCTCCGGCGCTGCCGATAGCGTCTCCGACAAGATGGATGAGCACGCTCACCACTAATTGCGCGTGCTCGGGCGGCGCCTTATGGCGCCGCCTTTTTTTCTTCCCGCCGCTGGTAGGCGGCGATAACCTGGGCGACGGTGATACTGCCCAGGGTGATAGCGATCGCGCCAACCACCCACATACCCTGGGCGAATACCCACAGAGCAAAGGCGATGATGACGGCGAGGCGTAGCCAGAGCGCCGGAATCATGTGGTCCGGGCTCATGCGGTCTTTTCCAACGCGAGACGGATGTTAATCTGTCCCTCCTCGGCGATGGAGGCTGCCACAAAGTCAGGCGTTTCTACCTCGTAGTCGGCGCGCCGAAGCGGAATATCACTGGACACCGCCACGTAGTCGCCGCTGCGCAGAACCTTCATGGTGGCTTCAACATCCCTGGTGTGGCCGTGGAGGGTGAGTTTCCCCGGCACGATGACCTCTCCCACGGTGCCGTCGTCTGGCATCCCGGAAAGATTCACGGGGGCGGTAACCTCGAAGTCCGCCGTGGGATAGACCTCGGTTTCCAGGATCTTGGTGCGCACGTTGATGTCGCGACGCTCGTTATCGGAGGCCACCGCGGTCATGTCCACGGTGATCAGCCCGCTGGTCAACGCGTCTTCCTCCACGTTGAGGGACCCTTCCACCTTGGTGGTAGAGCCCGAGGTGACGCGCTTATCGCCGGGCAAGATCTCGTGGAAGGTATAGCCAGCCGAGGTGGTGTTCTCCCCTGCCCTGGCGGTGACCTGCCAGTGCCCGTTCATGCTGGTGGAAGCGGCCTTGGCCCCCTGCGGATTGAGGCCCTGCGTTTTAACGCCGGGGCCGTTCATCGCGCTGAGAACCGTGGGCAGGATGGAAAGCACGGCGATCAGGGCGATGGCGATGATAAAGACGGTGACGACGAGTTTGCGATTGTGCAGCATGATCTACCTCAACTTTTCTATGGATCGCGCTAGGGATACAAGCTCGGAGCACAGGCCTTGTAGTTCTTCTTCACCGGCTCCCTCGCGGGCGGCGGTGGCGATGTCCTCCGCGGAACAGCGCAGTTCGAAGAGGGAATCCTGGAGCCTTTCGGCGCGATCCGCCGTCATGATGACGGCGTCCTCGGGAATGCGCGTGCCGGTGATATTGTGCCGCTGTTCGTAGGCGCGTTGTTTGCAGGAGGGGCTGCAGTATTTCTTGGGGCGGCCTCGGGTGGAGGCCGCCATTTCCTTGCCGCACCAGGTGCATCGTGGTTGCTTCTTATGCGTCACGTGACTCATGTTAGCCCATCGGAGGCGGTGGGGAACAAACATCGTGGGCGATTCGTTATACTCGCGTAGTTGGTACTAAAAGCGGGATGTAAAGGATGATGCTGCAATGGCAGATCGGGTGCTTCGAGGCAGCCGCATGGGTGCGGTGAGCTACGAGACGGACAGGGATCACGACCTGGCCCCCCGTCAGATGGTGAAGTACCGCACGGAATCCGGGGAGGTCTATGAGGTTCCCTTCGCGGACGATGCAGAGATCCCCGGCGAATGGATGTGCAGGAACGGCCAGCTAGGTATCCTTATCGAGGGTGAGGGCGTCGATGCCAAGCCGGTGAAACCCCCGCGCACGCACTGGGATATGCTCCGCGAGCGACGCAGCATCGAGGAACTCGACGAGCTGCTAGAAGAACGTATCGAGGCGCTGCGGAAGCGTCGTCGCAACGCGGCCAAGCTCCTCAAACAGCAGAAGGAAGAGGAAGCCGCCAAGGCCGCGCAGTAGCCTGAGGCGTGGGCCGCAGCGCTTTCCGAGCGATATTAGATACGGTGCTTGCGGCGGAAGCGACGCACCTCGTGTCCCACGATCTTGCGGGTCTCCGCGTACAGCTGGCGCACCTGCTCACCACGGTGCGCCAGCCCCCACTTGGTCACCTGAGTTAGGCTATCCTTGACGAAGCTACCGTCGAGTTTGGATTCTCCTATCTCGCGTTCCGTGAACGTGATGGGTACCTCGCGCACGTCGTGGCCCGCCTCCACGGCTCGCCACGCCAGATCCACCTGGAAGATGTAACCGGCCTGGGCCAGCTCGTCGAGGTCCATCTCCGCTAATATTTCGCTGCGGTAGGCGCGGTATCCGGCCGTCATATCGGAGAGCCCTGCGCCCAGGGCCAGGGAAATATACAGGTTACCCGCCTTGGAGAGCAACCAGCGCTGCCACGGCCAATTCACCACGCGCCCGCCGGTGATGTACCGAGAGCCGATCGTTAGATCCGCCCCGGCATCGATCTCCTGTAAGAGTAGGCGCAGCTGCTCGGGTGCGTGGGAGCCGTCCGCATCCATCTCGCAGAGCACGGTATAGCCGCGTTCCAGGCCCCATTGGAATCCCGCCACGTAGGCGCCGCAGAGTCCGCCCTTGCCCGCGCGGTGGAGCACGTGTACTCGATCGTCCTCCGTGGCGAGGCTGGTCGCCTTGTCCCCGGTGCCGTCGGGGCTGTTATCGTCGACGATGAGGACGTCGACTTCGGGAGTGGCGGCGCGCACTCGTCCAACGATGAGCGGGAGATTTTCCAGCTCGTTATAGGTGGGAATGATCACGAGCGTCGCATCGCTGGGACGAGCCACTAGTTTACTCCTTATAGCCGGGATGAAGATGAGCGTCGGCGCCATACGGCAACGAGCACACTGAGTGTACCTATGATAACGATGCTTGCTTGTACCCAGAAACCGAATCGCATAGCGGGCGTCACGGAGTCTCGCAGCTCCAGTGTGTCCACCAACGTGGCGGGTTCGAAGATCTTCGTCTCCGCGCGCACCCACCCGTCCGGGTCGATGATTGCGGAGACGCCGGAGGTCGCGGCCACCACCACCGCGCGATCGGTCTCTATGGCCCGCAGGCGGCTCATGGCCAGCTGCTGATAGGTCATGTCGGTAAAGCCAAAGGTGGCGTTGTTGGTGGGCGTGGTCAGAAGCTGCGCCCCGTGAGCAATCGCGGAACGGTATGCCTCGTCGAAGATCACCTCGTAGCACGTGGCCACCCCCAGGGTAATGCCCCCGGCGTGCACCACGCCGGGGCCGGAACCCGGCTGGAAGTCCCCGGCGCGATCCACGTAGGGGGATACGCGACGCAGCAGCGAGCGCAGCGGCATCGTTTCGCCAAAGGGTTGGAGGAACTTTTTGTGGTGGTACTCCCCCGGCCCGGTCGTGGGATCGAAGACCATCATCGTGTTGTGCGGACCTTGCTCGTCGGAGGTGAGCGTGCCCACTAGCACGGGGGCCTGCGCGGCGGCCACCGCGCGATCCACCAGCTCGCGGGCGCGGGAATCGGTCAGGGGATCGACGTCGGCGGCGTTTTCCGGCCAGATCACCAGGTCCACCGGCTCGTTGAGCCGCTGTGTTTGGCGCACGTGGTTGGCTAGCACGGCGCGGCGTTGGGCGTTGAAATCAAGCCCCATGCGCGGCACGTTGCCCTGGATCGCCGCCACGCGAACCTCGCCCACGTTCTCGGACTTGGGCCATTGGGCGAGACCGGCGCCCAGCCCCAGGGGAATCAGGGCGCACACAGCCGCCAGACGCGCCGAATGGCGTAACTGGAAGAGAGCACAGCCCACGATGGCCGCCCCGAAGGTAACCAGCGTGGGGCCGCCGAGGAAGGCCAGGTGCGCCAGGGGTCCATCGACCTGGCCCCACGCTAAGCGCACCCACGCAAAACCGCCGAAGGGCCAGGAAGAACGAGCGTATTCCACCGCCACCCACCAGGCGGGAAAGAGGAGGACGCTACCGCGGCGCAGCGCTACGCCGCCGAGGCCGATGAGGATGCCGAAAAGCGCCAGGGCCACGCTCAGCGCGATGTAGGGACCGGGCCCGACGAACTCCCCGACCCACGGTACTAGGAGTAGAAAGAGACACAGCGCCTGCACGAACCCCACAAGGGCCCCTTCCCGCAGGCTCCGGGCGTGGCGCAAGGCGTGATGTAACAGGCCTAGGCCGACGATCCCGGCGGGCCACCAGCCCAGGGGCGCATAGGAGGCAAAGACCAGCAGGCCCGAGGCCGCCGCAGCCACCAGGCGCCAGATCATTTAGCGGAAATCCTCCGGTGTGATGTTGCGGCTCCACCGCTGGACTTCGTCCTCGTCGATGACCTCTCCCCCGGCGAAGGAACCGTAGCTGGTGCGTTGCCGGTATGCGCTCGCCCGCTCGAAGCTGCGCATCCCTACCTCCTCGATCCGGGCGCGTAGCTTCTTGGCGAGGGTACGTCGAATCAGGGAGCGGGTGGGCGGGATAATGAGCAACAGACCCGCCACCGCCGTGGCGAAGCCGGGTAGCCCCACCAGGAGTGCGCCGGCGGCGATGAGCCCGTAGTTACCCATCGCTTCCCCTGGGCGCAACCGCCCGGCTGCGGTGGATACCGCGATGGAGCGCATCTCGTAGGTGGCCAGGAAAAGGCCGCCGAAAAAGACCAGGATCAGGGACACAAGTGCCCATCCCACGCCGATGAGGTGGGCCACGGCCCAAAACGTGAGGGCCTCGATCACGATATAAGGTACGGCAAGAAAAAGTGGCACCCCACCAACCTACCTATATTGCCGCGACGACGTCTTGGGGAGTGGTGGCCACCGTCGCGGCCCCCAGGGAGGGCCGGGTAATGAGCGCCACCGGGATGCCCAGCGCTGCGGCCGCGGCGACGGTGGCGGCCAGGTCGGGGCGCCCGGTATCGCTGAGGATGACTCCGTCGATCTGATGATCGCGCATGAGCTTTTTTTCCTCGTTCAGGTCGCCTACGCGCGGTGGCAGGACCCGGTGCCGGGCCGGGGCAGCGCCACGGCGCGGGCGCTGTTGTTGACGCAGCACGTAGAGATTATCGGAATCCGCGGCGAGCTCGGGGGCGAGGTCTATCCCTTCCGTGTCCACCAGGATGTGATGCCAATTGCGTCGCGCCCAGGCGGCGGTGTCGGCGGGGAGCGGGGTCTCGAGGATGGGTGCGATCTCCCAGCGCTGCGGGGAATAGACCACCAGGGCTACGCCGGTGGCGTGAGCGGCCTCTGCGATGTCGGCGTGTGCGGGATCGAAGGGATGCGTGGCATCCACCAGCGCCTCGATTCGCTCGCGCACCACCAGGGCCGCCAATTCCGCCGGGCTAGCGGGCAGCGCCGTGGTGACCTCCCAGCCCGCGGCGGTCAGGGCGTGCACCACCCCGGAAAATCCCGCGGCGCCACCGATAACTAAAACGCGCATGCGCATACGATTGCTTACCTCCTCATCGCGGCATTTTACGCCAGAGGCATCGTGGCACCAGACGCATGGCCCAGGCCAGGAACCGCAGCCTGCCGGGTATCCATAGGGTGCGGCTACCGCGATCGCGGGCAATCTCCGTGGCGACCGCCTCGGCCACCTGGTGTGGGTATACCGACATCGGCGCCGGCTTCATACCCCGGGTCATGCGGCCGATCACGAAGCCGGGTCGGGCGGTGATCAGGCGCAACGGGCCACCGTGAAGCCGGTCGGCCAGGCCCTGGCAGAAGGCATCGAGGCCGGCCTTGGTGGAACCGTAGACGTAATTGGCACGCCGGGCCCGCCACCCGGCGATGGAAGAAAACGCCACGATGGTGCCGCGCTCCATCACCTGGGTCAGCGCCGTGAGCGCAACCACCTGGGCGGTGTAATCCACGGTGGCGATGTGTGCCGCGTGTCGCTCGTCGGCCTCTGCTCGCTCCTGTTCCCCCAGTATCCCAAAGCACACCAGGGCAATCTCGATGGGCCCAGCCAGGCGGGCGGCCTCCTCGATCACGGTGCGGTGCGAGGGCAGGTCGGTGGCGTCGAAGAAGAGCGTATGTGCGCTGAGCGCCCCGGCATCGAGGAAGCGGCGGGGGTCGAGATCCCCGGGGCGCCGGGCCGCCAGCACGACGCGGCGACCCCGGCACAGATGGGTGGCAAGCTTGCCGCCGATATCGCTGGTGGCTCCCAGTACCAGGAGCGTCCCGCTCATCGCAGGTGCCTCGGCTGGGTGTTGAGCCGTTCGCAGCCCTCGGTGGTTACCACCACGATATCTTCGATCCGGGCACCGTACTCGCCTTCCAGGTAGATGCCCGGTTCGATGGAGAACGCCATGCCCTCTTCTAGCACCAGATCGTTGCCCGCCATGAGGAAGGGCTCCTCGTGCGTGGACAGGCCGATACCGTGGCCGGTGCGGTGGAAGAATTCCTTGCCGTAGCCGGCCTCGGCGATGATCCGGCGCGCCACGTCGTCGATCTGCGCGGCCGTCACTCCGGGGCGCACGGCCGCACAAGCGGCCTCCTGCGCCTCGCGCAGCACTCGGTACATCTCCGGTTCCTCACCCGAACCGCCCACGAGGTAGGTGCGGGTGCAATCGGAGTGATAACCCGCACCGTAGGTACCGCCGATGTCTACCACCACCATTTCCCCGGCGTGCAACTCGCGGTCGGAAAAGCAGTGGTGCGGGTTGGCTCCGTGAGGGCCTGAGCCCACGATGATGAAGTCCACCGCGTGGTGCTCTCGTAGGATGAGGACGCGCAGGTCCTCGGCCACGTCGGCCTCCGTGCGTCCCGCGCGCAGGAGGCCGGGGACGCGGGCGTGGACGGCGTCGATGGCCGTGGCCGCGGCGCGCAGCTGAGCAAGCTCGGCCTGGTCCTTGCGCATGATGAGTTCCTTGAGCGCCTCGGTGGCCAGAATCATCGGGCGGTTGGCATAACGCACCTGGAGGGCCAGCACGTGCGCGGTGGTCAGGGATGCACCCAGCCCGATGGGGCCTGGGGTCGGAAGATCCACAAGAGCGTGGGGGTCATCCCCGTCGGCCCAGCCGCGCACGGTCACGCCGAGTTCCGCGAGTAGGTCGGGGCGGAAGTCCGCGAGGTCCGCCTTGGGCGCGATCAGGCAGGGTGCGCCCTGGGCGGGGATGACCAGGGCGCTGAAGCGCTCGTGAGTCGAGGCCCAGGAGCCTAGAAAGTAGGCCAGCTCCGCGCCGGGGCCGATGATGAACCCGCTGAGGTTGCGCTCCCGGCCGAGCTCGGCGGCGCGGCCGAGGCGGGTGGCGTACATGGTGGAATCGAAGCGCTGCGTCATAGGGGTCTATCGTAATGCGTTAGAGTCCCAGCGCCACCACGCCGCGGCGGATGGTCTGGGTGGCCCGGCGCGCCTGAGACCTGGTGTGGTCGCTGTAGGCCGTGGTGGCGATTTGTTCTAGGAGATCGACCACCTGGCGGCACCAGCGCACGAAGTCTCCCGGGCTGAGTTCGGCCCCGCACTGGGCGGCCGCCGCGAGGCAGTATCCCAGCGGGGCGCCGGCGGTCCACTGGTGCAAAGCCAGGGCGAAGGCTCCCTCGGGTGCCGGGGTGAGCGGGAGACGATGGCGTTGTTCGTCGCGGGTGAGCTCCGCCCATACGCGCTCGGTGGCGGCCATGGCACCGGCCATGGCCTCGGTGGCTGCGCCGGCCTCACCCTGGGTGGCCTTGCGGTTATCGAACACGCACAGGGAGACCACCCCGGCGAGCTCGGCGGGGTCGAGGCCGTCCCAGATGCCGCGGCGTAGGCATTGGGCGACGAGGAGATCCGTGGTGCAGTGAATCCGAGCCAGGTTCTCCCCTTCCTCGGTGAGTGCGAGGGTGGGTGTGAGGTAGCCGAGTTCGGTGAGGAGGGCCAGGATCCGGCGGAAGGTGTGCGACAGGGTATCGCTGGCGGCGGCCTCCTCCTGGCGGCGCTCCTGATCGCGATAGCGCAGGATCTTCTCGGCGTGGCGAGCGAGGTATTCCCTGTCTCCGGGGGGCCAGTGGTGTGCGGGGTGGGCTCGTACCTCCTCGCGCAGACGGGTGATTTCCGCGGTGGGGCGGGTCCTGGCCTTGGTCTTGAGCCTGGTGGGGCCGGTGAAGCGTTGCAGGCTGCGCACGATGGTCCTGGTGTTCTTGTGGTGGTGGCCGGGGATACGCATGCGGCCCAGGCGCACGGGGGCATTGCGCAGGGAGTGCGGGTTGAGCCGACCCGTCCAACCGGTGTGGGCAATCATCAGGGGGCGCGGGTCACGGGTGTGACGAGCTGGCTCGACCACGACGGCGATCAACGGGCGCTTTGCCCCAGGTAGGGCGAGGACTTCCCCGCGTTCGGCGGAGGCCAGCAGGCGGGTGATCTCGGCTTCGCGTTGCTGCTGAGAGTGGGCGCGGTGGCGTTTCTCCGCGGCGGAAAGGCGTCGGCGCAGGGCGACGTAATCGAGTAAGTCTTCTAGGGTGCCGGGTGGGGCGAGGGCGGTGGTTACGCGGGTGAATTCCTCCTCCTGGGTGCGCAGTCGGGCGCGCGTGCGTTCCAGGGCGCGGGCCTCGGCTACCACGGAGGCGTTCGCCTGGAACTGGGCGAAGGACATCTCTAGTAGTTCCAGGGTGCGCTCGTACCCGTGACGACCCAGGAGGTTGACGGACATGTTGTAACCGGGCTGGAAGGTGGACACCAGTGGGTAGGTGCGGGTGGTGGCCAGGTCGGCCACGGCGCGCGGATCCAGCTCGGGGTTCCATTGCACCACGGCGTGCCCCACGGCGTCGATGCCGCGGCGCCCGGCGCGTCCGGTGAGCTGAGTATATTGGGCCGGGGTGAGGTCGGCGTGGGTCTCTCCGTTGAACTTGACGAGGCGTTCGAGCACCACGGTGCGCGCGGGCATGTTGATGCCGAGGGCCAGGGTCTCGGTGGCGAAGACGACGCGTAAGAGCCCCCGACTAAAAAGGTCCTCGACGATGTGCCGGAATGCGGGCAGCATGCCTGCGTGGTGAGCGGCGAAACCGCGCATGAGGGCGGCGCGCCACGGCCGGAAGCGCAGCACTTCCAGGTCCTCGGGTGGGATATCCGCCACGGCGGCGTCGATGGTCTCTGCGATGCGCTGGGATTCTTCCTGGGTGGTCAGTCGCAGCGCGGAACGCAGGCAGTCGAAGAGGGCGGTGTCGCAACCGGCGCGGGAAAAGATGAAGGTGATAGCGGGCAGCATGTCGCGGCGGCGGAGGGCTGCGATGACCTCGGGGCGTGCCGGGGGGCGGGTGCCGGTGGTGCCGTAACGCTCGGTGCGGCTAAGCAGGGTCGGTGAGACGTGCCGGGGATCCTGCGGATCGAGGAGGGGGTAGGCCATGGTGCCCACCATCATCCATGGGTGCAGCGGCACGGGGCGGTGTTCGGAAACGATCACGTGGGTGTCGCCGCGCACGGTGGAGAGCCAGCGGCCGAACTCTTCCGCGTTGGAGACCGTGGCCGAGAGACCGATGATCCGCACCGATTCGTCGAGACCGAGGATGACCTCCTCCCACACGGCCCCGCGGGAGGCATCCGCGAGGAAGTGGATCTCGTCCATGACTACGTGGCTGAGCAGGCGTAGGGCGTCGGCATCCGCGTAGATCATGTTGCGCAGCACCTCGGTGGTCATGACCACGATGGGGGCATCGCGGTTGATGCTCTGGTCTCCGGTGAGCAGGCCCACCCGATCTCGCCCGTAACGCCGGACGAGGTCGTGGTATTTTTGGTTGCTCAGCGCCTTGATGGGGGTGGTGTAAAAACAGACGGTGCGCTGGGAGAGAGCAAGAGAGACGGCGAACTCCCCCACGATGGTTTTGCCGGATCCGGTCGGCGCGCAGACGAGCGCGCTGTGCCCCTCTTCGATCGCCGCGCAGGCTTCTTCTTGGAAGGCGTCGAGGGGGAAATCGAGGGCTGCGGTGAAGTCTGCGAGGTGGGTCATCTAGAGAACGTCGTCGTAGTTGGCGGTGCTGATCGGGGCAGGGGCGGCGATGGGGTGAGATTCCTCGTCGGCGGCATCCAGCCAATCCGGGCGCTCGCGCTGGCGGCGCTTGTCATGCCAGCGGCAAAACTGCAGGGCCACCTCCACCAGGGCGGTCAGCGCACAGGTGAGAATGACCATGGAAACGGGTTCTTGCCCCGGTGTCATGAAGGCGGCGAAGATCGCCAGACCCACGATGATGTAGCGGCGTTTGTCTTTGAGTTGGTCGTACCTGATGACGCCGGCGATGTTGAGCATGACCAGCAGCAGCGGCACCTCGAAACTCACCCCGAAGATGAGCAGGAGGCTGAGCATGAAGCTGAAGTAATACTGGCCGGTCAGGGCCACTTCCTGGGCTTGGTCACCGATGGTGAGGAGGAACTCCAGCCCGTAGGCGAGGATGACATAGGCGAGCACCGCCCCGGAGACGAAGAGAAGGACGGCGATGGACACAAAGGAGGCCGTCCAACGCCGCTCGTTTTTGAGTAGGCCGGGGGTGATGAAGGCCCAGATCTGGCCCAGCCACACCGGAGAGGCGAGTACGGAGCCCACCAGCGCGCCAACCTTGAGCCGCAGCATGAACATCTCGAAGGGAGCCGTGGCGAGTAGGCGACACTCTCCCGAGGCACCCAGATCCACCCGCTTGCTGGGATCGACCGCGCAGTACGGGCCGCGCAGGATCTCGCCCAGGGAAGGCACTCCGAGAAAGGAGTGCTGGTACCAGATAAAACCCGCGATGGTGCCCACGCACAGGGCGATCAGCGAGATGATGACGCGCCGGCGCAGCTCCTGGATGTGTTCGACGATGGACATCGTGCCATCGGGGTTTTTCTTGCTCACGAATTTATAGGGTATCGCGGTAATCGGCGGTGGTCTGGGTGGGGGCAGCCTGGGGTTGGTTCTGAGTCAGGGGCTTGGGATCCTCGTCATCCTTGTGCATTTCCTTGACCTCGGACTTGAAGATGCGCATGGAGCGGCCCAGGGATCGTGCGGCGTCGGGAAGCCGCCGCGCACCGAAGAGGACGACGAGGAGAACCGCGATAATGAGAAGTTCGGGAACGCCTAGGTTAGGCATGAGGGGCCTTTCTATCGAACGTGGTGGTCTGCGAGCCATCATAGGCGGCGATGGCTCGCGATGCCCAGGTAGATACCTGTGAACTTACCCGAGTGGGGCTGAGCACCCGCAGCCGGTCCGCGTTGCTCAGCGCAAAGCGCACCAGCCACTGTTCGGAGGCATAGGGCATGGTGGCGGGCACCCACTGCGCGCCTCGATCCTCCGCCAGGCTCAGGGGATAATACTCGGCCAGCCACATCGCATCCCGGTGTACCTCCAGGCGCGCCTGACGATTCAGGCCGAAGGAGGAATCCACGCCCGTCGGTGCCTCGACGGGTGTGTCTATGACCTCCGGTGTGCTCATGCGATCCAGTCGAAAGGTGCGATGCCCCTCCTCCCAGGCGCTGAGATATTGGTAGCCGGAATCCAGCACCACCCGCAGCGGGGAGACCTCGCGCACCGCATCGGTATCGCTGCTGGCCGAGGCGTACCGGAAGCGCAGCTGTTTTTTCTCCGCGATGGCGAGGCGAATGCACTCCCCCACCGTAGAATCGCTGCGGGGAGGGGCGGAGTCGAAGATCGCGGTGGCTCCCGTGATGGCCCGGAGCTTGGCGGCGGCCGAGCGCACCGCGGGGACAGGCAGCAGCCCCGGTTGATTTTCTAGGGACTCCAGCATCATCAGCAGCACCGAGGCCTCGGCGGCGCTGAGCCGCAGAGCGCGATCCAGACCCTGGTTATTGGTGATGCGCACGGCGGTGTAGCTGTGCACCATGTCCACCAGGTTGTCCGGCATCAGCCCGGGTAGGCCGCAGCAAAACAGGCGATTGAGATCTGTCATGATCTCCTGGGGCGTTCGGCCTAGGTCGCGGGCCGCCTCGAACACGGAGCGGTCGGGGTGCGCCTCAAAGTACGGGATGAGGTTAAGCACGCGGACCAGCTCTTCTACCCGATGCAGGTTGCTCATTGCGCCTCCTTGAGCAGTGCGATGATTTCCGCGCGCAGTTCCTCGTCGTCGAGCAGGATCGCGTCCGGCCCGTGGGCCGCCACCGTGCGCACCAGCCAATCTCGATCCACTCCGCGAAGTTCCGCGATCTCCCCGGTCATCGTTGCGACCTCGCGCAGGGCCAGCACACGCCCCGGACGCAGCCACACCCGTGCGTCTACCCGCTGCCGATGCCGCTCCAGGGCAGTCACGACGATGGCCTGGAGATCCTGGCCATCAGCCTCGTGCTCGCGTTTGCCGATCTCGCGGAAGTCCGCGGTGCGCACCAGGCGGAAGGACCGCGGCTGACGGCGCTCCACGTCGAAGCCCACCAGGTAGAGCCGATCGCGGTGATTGACGATCCCCCAGGGATCCATCGCTCGCGTGGTGCCCCGGTAATGGAACTCTACGCGCCGTCTCCTCGTGATGGCCGCGACGAGGGCGGTCAGCGTGCGGGCGGAGACCCTATCCCAGTCCCCGCTGCCGGTGATCTCCGGGGAGGCCTCGCTCAGGTCTCGATGCGCACCACCGGCGGCGAGTTTGGCCCAGCCGGATCGCGCGAAGGCACCCAGCTGCCCGCCGCGTCCCATCTGACCGGCTACCCCCAGCACGGCGACCTCCTCGGCGGTGAACTCGATGGGCGGAAGTTCGTAGTCCTCCTCGCGCAGGCGGTAGGAGGCAACGCCGTCGCTTTTGCTCCGCTCCAGGGGCACCCCGGCCTGAGCTAGGGTGCGCAAGTCGCGCTGCAGGCGCTTGCGGGCGGTGTCCTCGCTGACTCCGCCGTATCCGGCCACGTGCTCGCGCAGCCACCGTCCGGTGAGGTAAGGCCGCCCGGTGCGGGTGGCGTGGAGGAAGGCGAAGGTGAGGTTCACCAGGCGTTCGAGATCACTGCCGCGCACGGCCATGATGCTCCTCCATATAGGAAACGAGGTCATCGACCCGGGCGTCCACGGCGGCAAAGGGGTCGTCGAGTTCAACCAAGCGCGGCTCGGGCCGATTAACCTTCAGGCGCAGCCAATCCGCCGTGACCGGTGCGTGAAGCTCCCGCGCGCGGGAGAGAAACTGCCCGCGCAGCCTTGCCCTGGTGGTTTGCGGCGGCGTGACGGTGGCCAGGGCGGCTTCTTCTTCGGTGATCCATCGGCGGATGAATCCCTTGGATTCCAGCACGCGGGCCAGGCCCCGACTGGGGCGAATGTCGTGGTAAGCGAGGTTGATCTGGGCCAGGCGCGGATGCTCCCACCCGCAATCTAGGCGCTGGCGGTAGCGTTCCAGCAGCGAATACTTGATGGCCCAGTCGATCTCCCGGTCAATGGCTGAGTAATCCCCCGTTTCCAGGGCGTCTAATACGCGCCGCCACAGATCCACCACGGCGCTTAAGTGAGGGTCCTGCGGGCGGTGAGCCAGCCATTCCTGTGCGGCCGCGCACAGTGCTGATTGGAGATCCAGGGCGCTGAGAGTGGTGCCATCCGTGAGCGTGAGGACAGCGCGAGCGTCCTTGTTGACGGCGCGGATCGCGGCGATGGGATCGGCCAACTCCCAGTCCGGTAGCGGGTATCCCTCCTCTATCATCTCCAAGACCAAAAGGGTGGAACCGACCTTGAGCGCCAGGGTGGGTTCGGCCATCACCGAGTCTCCCACAATCACGTGCAGGCGCCGGTAACGGGAGGAATCCGCGTGGGGCTCGTCGCGGGTATTGATGATGGGTCGCGAGCGGGTGGTGGCTGAGGACACCCCCTCCCACACCTGCTCCGCGCGCTGGGAAAAGCGGAAGGTCCCGTCGATGTTTCCGGCCCCACAGATGATCTGCCGGGTGACCATGAAAGCGAGCAATTGCCGACCCAGGGTCTTGAGCACCGTGCTCCGGCCGATGAGGTAGTTTTCGTGGCAGCCGTAGGAATTGCCCACGGAGTCCAGGTTGTTTTTGAACAGGTAGACCGGGGTGTCCAGAGCCTCCTGGGCTCGCAGCGCCAGCTCGTCTACCGCCGCGTCCCCGGCACGCTCGTGGGCGATAAGCTGCGGTATGCTATCGCATTCCGCCGTGGCGATCTCCGGGTGCGCGCCCACGTCGAGGTACAGGCGTGAGGCGTTGGGGAGAAACACGTTAGAGCTGGCGTATTTCTCCACCACGGGGCGAAACAGCTCTCGGGCGACGTCCTCGGGGCTCAGGCCCCGGCGGCCGGTGCTCAGCCCGTATTCGGTCTCTATGCCAAAGATCCGGCGGAACATGGCTCTTATTGTCCGCCCTTCTGAACGTAGGAGTTGACGAACTCCTCGGCGTTGTCCTCCAGGAGGCCGTCGATCTCGTCGAGGAGGTCGTCGGTGCCTTGGGTGTTGATCTGCACCTGGGCGTGATCCAGGGCCTCTCCTGCGGGATCGTCCTGGTTGCCGTCGGCGGTGCGGTGAAGGTGAGTGTGCTCGGACAAGGCAAAGACCTCCTTGGGTTAGGCAGTGGAAGGGGTGTAATGGTGGACGGAGTAGCCGCGTTTTTCCAGGCCGCGCAGGACCTCGGCGGCGCTGGTGGCCCTGGCTACCAGGTCGCCGACCTCGGCCTCGGTGAGGCGGCCGACTTCTGGCATAGAAAGACGCAGATCATCGAGAGCGAGGGACTGCCAGCTGGCCGCGGCGATCTCTGCCGGGAAGCGAGCCAGGAGCTGGCCGCGCAGCCACGCCCGGGAGTGGGCCGGCGGTGCGACGGCGGCTCGGGCAATCTCCTCGGCGCTGAGCAGGGTGCGCATTCTTTTCTTGCGCACCAGCGCACTATAGAGGCTGCGCTGCGGATCCACGTCGCTGTATTGCAGATCGATTAGGCGCAGTCGGGGATCCCCGGGCGTCGCCCCGCGTTCCTGGTAGGCGCGGATGAGCGCGTACTTGGCCACCCAGTCCAGCAGGTGCGCGGCCGCCATCGGGTCGTGGGCCAGCAGGGCCGCGGCTTCGTCCCAGGCGGCGAGCACCCGTGCGTCCGTCGCGCTGAGCGGGCGCACGCGCGCCCGGTACTGAGCCAGGATCTCCAGGGCGGTGAGCTCGCGGCCGTCGCGAAGCGCTAGACGCACACGCAGATCGAGGTCCCGGGAAACGCGGGTGAGATCCCCCACTGGGTCGCACAGGCGCAGATCACTAAAGTCCACCTCGGCCTCCACGGCGTCGATGACCAGGGAGGTCATTCCGAGCTTGAGCAGCGTGGAGGTGTGCGAGCGGTTGGCATCGCCCACGATGACATGCAGGCGGCCGTAGCGCTCGGCATCGGCGTGAGGCTCGTCGCGGGTATTGATGATGCCCCGGTTGAGCGTGGTCTCTAGGGAGACCTCCTGGCGGAAGTAATCGGCGCGCTGCGAGATCTGGAACCCGTCGTCCTGGCTTTCCTCGCCGATGCCCATGCGTCCGGCCCCCACCAGGACCTGGCGGGTGACGAAGAAGGGAATGAGGGCCTGGCTGAGTTCCTCGAAGTCCGTGTCCCGGGAATAATGATAGTTTTCGTGGGATCCGTAGGATGCCCCCTTGCCATCCACGTTGTTTTTATAGATTTTCAGCGGTGGGCAGGGTTCGTGTCCCTTGAGCACGGAGGTGTTGTGTTCGCTGAGCCGTTGCACATCCCGGATGGCCTGGGAAATGATGACGTCCCCGGCGGCGTCGTAGAGCAGGGCCTGCCAGGCATCGGCGCACTCCGGGGAGGAATACTCCGGGTGGGCGTGATCGACGTAGAGCCGGGCGCCGTTGGGCAACATGACGTTGGCCACGCCTACCGCGTCCGGGTCCACCACCGGAACCGTGTGGTAGCGGCGCAGATCGAAGCCGCGGGTATCTCGCAGGGGCGATTCGTCCTGATAATCCCAGCGCGAGCGCGCCCCGGTGTGCGCGGCGGCGTAGGCCACCACCGCGTGGCTGGAGGTGATAATGGGGCTGAGCCCGGGTTCGCTGGGCGTGGCGATCCCGTACTCCGTTTCAGTTCCCAGGAACCGTGCCATGGCTCTCACCATATCGAAGTGCCCGGGCCTCGATCACGCGCGCGTCCTGGCGTCCGACGATGCGCGACCATTCCTCCGGGTTGGAGGTATTAGGCAAATCCTCGCTTTCGCGCTGTTCCGCCGCCACTGCGGCGCGCATGTGGTCGGCGCTGATGCCCGCGCGGGAGGCCCCGGCTAGGTGCTCCTTGATGGCGATCTTCTTGGCCCGATCCACCACGTTGGCGATCATAGCCCCGGAGGCGAAGTCCCCGTAGTGGAGCACCGCCGTGGAGCCGTCGCTTAAGGTCAACTCCACGTAGGGGCGCGGGGCAAACATCTCCGCCACGGCGGCCTCGATGAGTTCCTCCGTGGGCTGCGCCACGGGAATAACCCCGCTGATGTAGCGGCGGAAGATATCGCGTGCGGCCTCGGGGCCAGGGCGCTCGATGCGGATCTTGACGTCCAGGCGCCCGGGCCGCAAGATCGCCGGATCGATCAGCTCCTCGCGGTTGGTGGCGCCGATGACGATCACATTGTGGAGGCTTTCGACCCCGTCGAGCTCCGTGAGCAGCTGAGGCACGATGGTGGTCTCCACATCCGAACTGCGTCCGGAGCCGCGGGTGCGAAAGAGCGACTCCATCTCGTCAAAGAAGATGATCACCGGCCTCCCCCCGGAGGCCAACTCCCGGGCGCGCTCAAAGATCGTGCGAATTTGCCGCTCGGTTTCCCCCACGTACTTGTTGAGCAGTTCCGGGCCCTTGACGTTGAAGAAGTAGGCGGCCGAGCCGCCGCGTCGGGATAGCGAGTGCGCCACGGCCTTGGCGATCAGCGTCTTTCCACACCCCGGAGGCCCGTAGAGCAAGACCCCCTTGGGCGGACGTAGATCGTAGGCGGCGTAGAGCTCCGGATGACTAAAGGGGAGCTCCACGGCGTCGTGAATCTGCTCGATCTGGGCGTCCAATCCCCCGATGTCCTCGTAGGTGACGCTGGGGACCTCCTCCAAGGAAAGCTGGGCGACCTCGGAGTGGGGCACGACCTCGAAGCCATAGGCGGATTTGGGGTCGTAGATGAGCGTGTCGCCCACCTTGGGTGGGTGCTCCAGCAGCGGGCCGGCCAGGCGGATGACCTGCTTGTCCCCCGTGGAATCCTCCACCACGGCCCGATGCCGCCCCATGAGCTGCTGGATGGTGGCCAATTGCCCGGTGGTGCGAAAACCGGTGCCCTCTAGCAGCTGGTGGCCCTGGCCCAGGCGGACCTCTGCGCCCGGCATGAGATCGGCCAGGCATACCATCGGGGACATGGGCACGCGCAGCCGCCGCCCCTGGCTCATGATCTCGGCCGAGGAGCCATCGTCCGAGCGTTCCAGGAACGTACCATAGGTTGAGGGCGGCGCGGCCATCTCCTCAAGCTGTTGATAGAGGTTAGAGAGCTTGTCGCGGGAAGACTTCAGCATCTCCGCCAGCTTGGCGTTGCGCTCCCCCAGATACTTGTTGTTGCGCTTGAGCTCCTTGACCTCATCGGCAAGATCGAGTGTCCAGGTGTCGGGGCGTGGGCTGGTCATGTGTCTAGCCTAGCCTAAGCAAATAACGGCTATCGACGCGCCTTACGCTGCGGGCGCGGCGGTGTCACCCCATTGGCCAGCCGACGCGCGCTCACCAGGAAGGCCGTGTGCGCGTTCATTCGGTGCTCCGGGCGGGTGGCCAGACCCTCCACCCGCCAATCACGCACCAGGGACTCCCAAGCGCGCGGTTCCGCGAAGCATCGCAGCTCGCGGATCGTCTCCATCGTGTTCATCAGCTGCGGCACGGTGGCTACGTAGGTCATCAGCACACCGCCGGGGATCAGCAGATCGCGGGCGGTATCCAGGAAATGCCAGGGCTCCACCATGTCCAAGATGATCCGATCTACCGGCCCGCCGAGATCCGCGGCGCGCACCTGGCCAAAGTCTCCCAGGCGTGGGTGCCAGTTGGAGGGGCGGGAACCGAAGTAGTCGTCCACGTTATTCTCGGCGTACTCTAGGTGATCCTTGCGGATCTCGTAGGAAAACACCTCCCCCTTCTCCCCCACCGCTCGCAGCAGGGACATCGACAGCGCACCAGAACCCGCGCCTGCCTCCAGCACCCGCGCGCCGGGGAAGATATCGCCCTCCACCAGAATCTGGGCGGCATCCTTGGGATAAATCACGGCCGCCCCGCGGGGCATGGACAGGACGTGATCGACGAGCAGGTGGCGGAACAGGAGAAACTCGCTGCCCTGGACGGAACGCACCACGCTGCCCTCATCGAGACCGATGATGTCGTCGTGAAAGATCTGCCCCTTGTGGGTATGGAATACCCCGCCTTCGGTGAGCACGATGGTGAAATGCCGCCGCTTGGCGTCGGTAAGCTGAACGCGATCGCCGGGCTGGAACGGGCCGGAGTAGGCCATGAGGGGTGTTTCTCCTTAAAGACGGGATACCTAGCTGTCGATCAAGTATGCCTCAAGAGCCTCCCGGAACCACACCATGTCCTGGGCCCCGCACACCTCGCGGGCCGAATGCATGGATAGCAGCGGGATGCCCACATCTACCGTGTCGATGCCCAGGCGCGTGGCGGAGATCGGCCCAATGGTGGAACCGCAGGGCACCGCGTTATTACCGGCAAAGATCTGGGTGGGTACCCCGGCGGCCGCGCAGCAGCGCCGCCACATTGCCGTGGTGGCCGCGGTGGAGGCATAGCGCTGATTGGCGTTGATCTTCATCACCGGTCCGTGATTGAGCAGCGGGCGGTGCTCGGAATCGTGTTTCTCCGGATAATTGGGGTGCACCGCGTGGGCGGCATCGGCCGAGACCATGGTGGAACGCGCATACATGGGACGTGGATCGATCCCACAGGCGACCGCGATGCGATCGAGCACCTCTCCCAGCAGGGGTCCGGCCGCCCCGCGCGTGCTGGCGCTGCCGACCTCCTCGTGGTCGAAGGCTGCCAGCATCCACACATCCTGACCAGCCTCCCCGGAGGTTACCGCCCGGTCAAGCGCGCGCATTCCCGCGTATACCGAGGTCAGATTGTCCAGCCTGCCCGAGGCCAGCAGATCCCCGCTGAGCAGCCCCGGCTGGGCGTCCGCAAGGATAAGTTCGTGGCCGAAGATATCCTCGGGTGCGACACCCGCGGCCTGGGCGATGACCTCGCTGACCGTGGCCTCTTCCAGCGTGAGAATCGGTTGCACGTGCGTTTGCCTGTTGATCTCCGCGTCGCGGTCGAGATGAATGGCCAGGCGGGGCAGCCGAAATACCGGCTCCGTGCGGATCAGGGTGCTGGAACCATCCGCTAGTACCACCTCCCCGGCCAGGCATAACTCTCGATCGAACCAGGAGGACAGCAACGGCCCACCGTAAACCTCCACCCCGGCCTGTGGCCAGCCCGTGCTGCGTCGCTCCGGCTGAGGTTTGAGCATGAAACCAGGCGAATCGGTGTGCGCCCCGATGATGCGCACACCGGAATCCGGGCCCACGGAATCCGGAATCCACCACGCGATGATGGCCCCGCCTCGGCGCAGCAGGTATCCCCCGGACGGCAGCTCCCAGGTCGTGGCCGGATCCACCGGGCTAAAACCCAGGCGGCGGCCTACCTCGTGGGCGGCGTGGGCCGCGCTGGGAGAGGCGGACAGGAAATCGAGGAAGTCGATGCTTTCATTCATGCTCTCTAGTCAATCATGGTTAGGCTGGTAAGCCATGAGCTCTCCGGCCCTTTCCCCCTCGCGCGCCAACGACTACCAGCAATGTCCGCTGCTCTATCGTTTCCGCGCCATCGATAAGCTTCCCGAGCCCGCCACCGTGGCCCAGGTCAAGGGCACCCTTGTGCACGCTGTTCTCGAGGAATTGCATTCTTGGCCACGCTCTGAGCGCGACTACCCCGCCGCCGTCAAGAGGCTCGCGCCCAACTGGGAAAAGATGTGTCAGCAGGACCCGGAACTGCGGGAGCTGGTGCCGAAGACCTACCCCTTTTTAGTGGAGTGCCGCGGCCTGCTCAAGGGGTACTTCATGATGGAAAACCCCCAGGGATTCGACGCTCACTCCTGCGAGCAATACGTGGGAACCACCCTACCCAACGGGGTGCCGGTGCGCGGATTTATTGACCGCATCGACATCGCCCCCACCGGGCAGGTGCGCGTGGTCGACTATAAAACCGGTAAGAAGCCGCTGCCGCGCTACTCCCAGAGCGCTCAATTTCAGATGCGCTTCTACGCCCTGGTGTACTGGCGGTTGCACGGACGCATCCCCGATCAGCTCCGCCTCATGTACCTTAAGGTACGCGACGACATGGTGCTGGCCCCTTCCAAGGAGGAGCTGGAATACTTCGAGCGCGATCTCGCCCGGCTATGGGGGGATATCGTCAGCGATGGTCGGGAGGGAACCTTTGCCCCCAAGACCTCCAAGCTATGCGGCTGGTGTTCCTTCCAGGAACACTGCCCCGCTTTTGGCGGCACCCCGCCGGAGTACCCCGGCTGGCCCGGAGACGAGGGTTAGAACAGGCCGCTGACGGTCCCATCGGGGTCAATGTCGATGGCGTTGGCCGCGGGCTTCTTGGGCAGACCCGGCATGGTCATCACATTCCCGGTCAGCACCACCACGAAGCCGGCCCCGGTGCGCGGAATCAATTCGCGCACGTGCAGGGTATGACCTTGCGGTGCGCCGAGTGCGGAGGGATCGTCGCTGAAGGAGTACTGGGTCTTGGAGATGCACACCGGCAGCCGATCCCAACCGTGGCGGCGCAGCAGCACGAGATCCTTCTTCGCCCTGGGGGAAAACTCCACCGCCTCGGCGCCGTAGATTTCCCTGGCGATGATGGCGATGGATTCCTCCACCCCATCTCGAGGATCGTAGAGTGGGCGCGCCGGCCCGCCGAGGTTCTCCATGACGGTCTGGGCCAGTTCCTTCGCCCCCGCCCCGCCGTGCGCCCATACCTCCACCTCGCACAGCCGCACGCCTTCCGCCTCGGCCCACCGTTGCATCATTGCACGCTCCGCCGAGGTATCCCCGCTAAAGAGATTCAGCGCCACCACAGGTTCCACCCCGAACTTGCGCACGTTGCGCACGTGACGCTCCAGATTGACCAGACCTCGGCGCAGCGCCTCGGTATCCTCCACCGAGTAATCCTGCGCCGCACCATTGAACTTGAGGGAACGGATGGTGGCCACGACGACGGTACCCGCCACGTCCAGCCCGTAGCGGGCCTTGATATCGAAGAACTTCTCCGCCCCCAGATCGGAGCCGAAGCCCGCCTCGGTGACCACCACCTCCCCGCACTGCAACGCGGTGCGGGTGGCCAGCAGCGTGTTGCAGCCGTGGGCAATGTTGGCGAAGGGGCCGCCGTGCACCAGGGCCGGGGTACCGCCCAAGGTTTGCACCAGGTTCGGGTGCAGGGCGTCCTTGAGCAGTACCGCCAGTGCGCCCTGTGCCTGCACGTCCGAGGCCGTTACCGGCTCGCCGGAGTAGGTGTATCCAATCGTGATCCGGCCCAGGCGTTCCTTGAGATCCGCCGCATCCTCCGCCAGGCCCAGCACCGCCATGATCTCGCTGGCCGCGGTGATGGTGAACCCGGTTTCTGCGGGCACGCCGTGAGCCCTGCCACCCAGGCCGGTGATGACCCCGCGCAGGGAACGGTCGTTGACGTCCAGGCAACGCTGCCAGGTGACCTGACGCGGATCGATGCCCAAGGCGTTGCCCTGATGAATATGATTATCGATGAGCGCCGCCAGCGTGTTGGTGGCCGCGGCGATCGCGTGAAAATCGCCGGTGAAGTGCAGATTGATGTCCTCCATGGGCACCACCTGAGCGTAGCCCCCGCCAGCGGCCCCACCCTTGATCCCCATGACCGGCCCCTGGGAGGGCTCACGCAGCGCGGCGATGGCGTTGTGTCCCGCGGCGCGCAGCGCGTCGGCCAGGCCGATCAACACGGTGGACTTGCCCTCCCCCGCGGGGGTGGGAGACATCCCGGTGACCAGGACGAGCCGGCCCAGCTTGCGCTGCGGCAGGGCGCGAACATCCACCTTGGCCTTGGTAGCGCCGTAAGCGATGAGTGCGGTATCGGGGATGCCCGCGCGCCGGGCGATCTCGGTAATGGGCTCGAGGCGGTGTGCCTGGGCAATCTCGACGTCGGTGAGGCTCATGGCCTCTAGCCTAGCCGTGCGGACGGCGATCAGAGCAGAACCGAGCCGAAGAGATAGCCCAGCGCTACGGAGATGGCCGTATACACCACCCCTGGAAGGAGGAACGGGTGATTAAACACGGCCCTGCCGATGCGGGTGGAGCCGGTATCGTCCATCTCCACCGCGGCCAGCAAAGTGGGATAGGTGGGCAGCACGAAGAGGGCTGAGACCGCAGGAAAGGCGGCCACGGCGGTCAGCGGACTGATCCCCATGGCCAGCGCGGCAGGCATGAGGGCCTGGGTGGTGGCCGCCTGAGAGTACAGTAGCGCGGCGGCGAAGAAGAGTACCACGGCCAGCAACCAGGGGCTGGATTGGAGCACGGAGCCGGCCAGCGATTCGATGCCCTCCATGTTGTTCTTGATGATGGTGGTGCCCAGCCAGGCCACGCCCAGCACGCAGACGCAGGCGGACATACCGGAGCGGAAAACCTGGGTGGACAGGATATCTCCGGCCGGAATCTTGGTCGCCACGACGATGACGGTGGCGGCACTGAGCATGAGTGCCATGATGGCCTCGTTGCGCGGCAGCGTGGGGTCCTCGATGAGGCCCACCTGGGAGGAAGTGAGCGTGGCATAGAGCACCACCAGCACGATGGCGGCGAGGAAGATTCCCACGGAGACCGTGGCGGCGCGGGTGGGCGTATATCCGGATCCGATCGAGGGTTTCTTGACCAGGCCCTGCTCCACGCGTTCGCGGTAGTGGGGATCGTGCTCTAAATCCTTGCCCAGCCGATTGCACAGCCATGCGGTGGGAAAGATCGCCAGGAATGTCGCCGGTATCACCACCGCTAGCAGACTGAGGTAGGACACCCCCAGGGGTTCGAGAATCGAGGCCAAAAAGACCACGGCTGCCGAGATGGGCGAGGCGACGATGCCCATCTGCGCGGCCACCACCGCCACCGATAGTGGCCGCGAGGGGCGTACCTTGCCCTCCTTGGCCACCTCCACGATCACCGGCAGCGTGGAAAAAGAGGTATGCCCGGTGCCAGCAAAGACCGTCATGAGGTAGGTGACCACCGGAGCCCAGAACGTGATTTGGCGAGGATTGCGGCGCAAGAACCGCTCCGCCCAATACACCAGGAGATCCATTCCCCCGGCGCGCTGCATGGCAGCGATGGCGGCAATGACCGCCATGATGATGCCAATGACGTCGAAGGGAATATCCTCCCGGCTCACCGGAACGCCGGCGAGCCCCAGGAGCAAGACGCCGAGGCCACCGGCGAAGCCGATGGCGATGGAACCGAGCCGGGCGCCCAGTACGATCGCCGCGAGAACGATCGCAATGTGCAGGATAAGCATCGGAGAAAGCCCTTTCCGATATGCGGTTGTATGGCACCGCAATTATCCTGTGCGGGATATGGGCTGGGCAACTTCTGTGATATGGGTTAAGCCGCCGGGCTTAATCATCCAGATATATGGTGCCGCGGAACTCCGGGTGCATCAGGTTCTCTTTGGACAAGACCCGGTCCAGGGTTTCTTTATCCATGAGTCCCTTATCCAGCACGAGGTCTCGCACTTTGGCCCCGGTGGCGGCAGCCTCCTTGGCGATGAGATCGCCGTTGTGGTGGCCGATGAAGGGGTTGAGGTAAGTAACGATGCCGATGGAGTTCTCCACGTAGGCCCGGCACACCTCGGCGTTGGCGGTAATGCCCGTGACGCACTTGGTGCGCAGCGTGTCCGCCGCGTTGCGCAGAATGCGCAACGATTCGAACAGGGCCTCCCCGATCACCGGCTCCATCACGTTGAGCTGCAGCTGGCCGGCCTCGGCGGCCATCGTGACGGTGAGGTCGTTGCCAAAGACTTTGAAGCACACCTGATTGACCACCTCCGGGATCACCGGGTTGACCTTCCCCGGCATGATGGAAGAGCCCGCCTGGCGCGGGGGTAGGTTGATCTCGTGGAGACCCGCCGTGGGGCCGGAGGAGAGCAGGCGCAGGTCGTTGCAGATCTTGGAGAGCTTCATCGCGGCCCGCTTGATAGCCGAGTGCGCCAGGACATAGGCACCGGTATCGGAGGTGGCCTCGATGAGATCCTTGGCGGACTTGATTTCTAGGCCGGTGGTCTCGCTGAGCGCGGCCACCACCTGGTGCCGGTACCCGGCCGGGGTATTGACCCCGGTGCCGATGGCCGTGGCCCCGAGATTGACCTCCAAGAGGCGTTCGGCGGCGGTGCGCATGATGGCCTGCTCCTCGCTGAGGTTGGAGGCAAAGGCTCGGAACTCGTCGCCCAGGGTCATGGGAACGGCGTCTTGGAGCTGCGTGCGTCCCATCTTGAGGATGTCCTCGAACTCCGCTCCCTTGGCCTGGAAAGCGGACTGGAGGGCATCGTAGGCCTCGATGAGGCGCATCAGCTCGTTGTGCACCCCCAGGCGGAAGCCGGTGGGATAGGCATCGTTGGTGGACTGCGACATGTTCACGTCGTCGTTGGGGTTGATGATGTCGTAGGAACCCTTGGGCTCGCCTAAGTGTTCCAGAGCGAGGTTTGCGATCACCTCGTTGGTGTTCATGTTGAGGCTGGTTCCGGCCCCGCCTTGGAAGAGATCGATGGGGAATTGATCCATGCAGCGCCCCTTGTCCAGGATCTGGTCGCAGGCCCAGATAATCGCCTCAGCCTTCTTGCGGGGCAGGGTGTGTAGGCGGCGGTTGGCCATTGCGGTGGCCTTTTTCACCTGCACCATGCCGCGGATGAATGCGGGCACCTGGTTGATGGTGTTGCGTGAAATCTGGAAATTCTCCACGGCGCGCAGGGTGTGAATGCCGTAGTAGGCGGAGGAGGGCACCTCCATGGTTCCCAGTAGATCCTCCTCCGTTCGAGTACCCGGGGTGGGGGTGCTCGCTTCCTGATTCTTAACCTTGGCAGTCTTTTTGGACGTGGCCATGGGGAAACGGCGTCCTTTCTCGATGGGGTGAATTGACGCCTCCATCCTAGCGAGGATGTGGTTTTGCCTAGATCCTCGCTATACGTAGATCCGTGGCGAGGATTGCCTCCGCACCCACCCCGGCCAGGGCGTCCATGACCTCGTTGGCCTCCGCGCGCGGGATCATGGCCCGTACCGCCACCCAATGAGGCCTGGTCAGCGGCGAAATGGTGGGGCCGGACAGGCCCGGTGTGATGGCGGTGGCCTCGTCTAAGCGTTCGCGCTCGACGTTATAGTCGAGCATTACATAGTGATGCGCGTGGACAATTCCCTCAAATCGCCGCAACATCACACGCTGCTCGGGGGTAATTTCGGGGGTGCGGCTGACTACCACGGCCTCCGAGTGGCAGATCGCTTCTCCGAAGGGCTCCAGGCCCTGCTGGCGCAGGGTGGCGCCGGTGGAAACGACGTCCGCGATCGCGTCCGCGACGCCGAGCTTGATGGAGACTTCCACGGCCCCATCCAGCCGGATCACGGTGGCCTCGATCCCCTGCTGCTCCAGGTAGGTACCCACCAGGTGCGGGTAGGCCGTGGCTACGCGCCGCCCCTCCAGGTCTGCCACCGTCCACTGCTGGCCTGTGGGGGCGGCGAATCGGAATGTAGAAGCGCCAAAGCCCAGGGAGAGCACCTCAACGACCTCGGCCTGGGCGTCTGCGGCCAAATCCCTGCCGGTGATCCCCAGGTCCAGCTGCCCCGAGGCCACGTAGATGGCGATGTCCTTGGGGCGCAGGAAAAAGAACTCTACGTTATTGGTGCGGTCGATCACAGTGAGGGCCTTAGGGTCCCGCCGGGTGGCGTAGCCCGCCTCCTTGAGAATGGTGGCGGCCACGTCGGCCAGGGCACCCTTGTTGGGCACGGCGATGCGCATCATGGTGAATTCTCCTACAGGTAGCGGTACACGTCGTCGGGGGTCAGTCCGCGCGAGAGCATGACGACCTGGGCCCAATACATCAGCTGGGAAATCTCCTCGGCCAGCTCCTCCTTTGACTGGTATTCCGCGGCCATCCACACCTCGGCCGCCTCTTCTACCACTTTCTTACCGATGCCGTGAATACCCGAGGCGAGGGCCGCGGCGGTAGCGGAGTCTTCCGGGTTGGCCTGGGCGCGGGACTGCAACTGCTCATACAGGGAGTCAAAGTTCTTCACCTGGAAGATTATTTCATGCCCGGGCGCTCAGGGTGAACCATCGTGCGATCTCCTCCGTGCTCACTTCGGTAAAAGAGCGAGACCCGCCGTGTAGATCCTGCATCAGCAGGGCCCCGGATACCAGATCGGCGGGATCCTCCGGCAGGCCGATGACCCGGCATCCGGCCGCCACGGCGGCGTGCATCCCGGCGGGGGAATCCTCGAATACCAGGCAGTCCTCCGGCGGCGCTTCGACGCGGCGAGCGGCCTCAAGATACATGTCGGGGGCGGGCTTAAACCTGGCAACCTCGTCGCCGGCCACCGAGCCGCAGAAGAATTCGGCGCCGACGGCGGCGATCGCGGTATCGGCCAGGGATCGCTCGGTGTTCGTGGTCACCATCATCGGTATCCCGTGCCGATGCAGGGCGCTGAGCACGGCGCGCACGCCGGGGCGGGGAACCAGAAAGCGGGAGAAGAGCTCGCCCATCCGGGCAAACATGGAGTCGTGGAGATCCCGGGCCTGGGACGCCGTCACGGTCACGCCGGCGTGCTCGGCGCAGATTCGCAGGGTGTTGTCGAAGGAACCTCCCACCGTAGCGTCGCGCTGCTGAGCAGTGATGCGCCGCCCCAGGCGCTCACTGAGCTCGTAGGTGGCGATCTCCCAGAGCGGCTCGGAATCCACCAGGGTGCCGTCCATGTCCCAAAAAATGGCACGGGGCATTCCGGGTTTACTCAAGGATCGGCAGGTCATTGAGGGCTTCCTCGGGCACCCCGGCGGTGCGTGCGAGGGCGGTGAAGAGATCGTTGAGCTCCGCATACTCCTCCGGCTCCAGCACGGCTCCGTGATGCTTGTCATTGAAGGCGTGCAGCTCCGCGATGGTTGCGCGCAGGAAAACGGGCACCGCCTGCGGGGACTCCCCCTCCACGCGATCGAGCAGGGTGTGCAGGATCGTCCCCAGCTCCTCCAGGGCGTCCGGGTCGAAGGGCTGGTCCCACCGGTCTTTTTCTTCCTCGTGGAGGTAGGCCCCGGAGACGAACGTGGTGAGGTCGGTCAGGAACTGCTCGATGGCCGGTTCAAACTCGCTGCGAACGGCGGTGGCGGGAGTGCTCATGGAACCATTGTGGGGCATGGCGTCTAGAAACGCACGCCCAGCAGCGCCTCGACGGCGGCCTCCACGGCACTGCCCTGCCCCTCGTCGGAGCAGGTACGCGCCCATTCGTCGATTGCCGCCAGCGCGCCGGGGGTATCGAGGTCATCGGCGAGCCGCTGGCGAACCTCAGCTACCACGGCCCGCGCGTGCTCGGGGGAACCGCCGCGGCGGGCGGCCTCCCGCCAGTAGGCTAGGCGGCGCTCCGCAGTGGCGAGAACCTCCTCGGACCAGTCGCGGTCGCTGCGATAGTGCGCGGAAAAAATTCCCAGGCGGATGGCGCTGGGGTCGTGTCCGGCGCGCACGAGGTCGGAGACGAACACGAGGTTGCCTAGGGATTTAGACATCTTTGTTCCGGCCAAGGCCATCATTCCGGCGTGCACGTAGTGGCCGGCCATCCGTTCGATATCGAGGGCGGACTCGGCGTGCGCGGCGGAGAACTCGTGGTGCGGGAAGATCAGGTCGGAGCCCCCACCCTGCACCGCAAAGCGTGACCCCAGGCGGTTGGTGGCGATGGCGGAGCATTCGATATGCCAGCCAGGGCGGCCGGGGCCAAAGGGGGAATCCCAGGCGGGCTCGCCGGGGCGTTGTGCGCGCCATACCAAGGCATCGAGGCTGTGTACCTTGCCGGGACGCTCGGGGTCACCGCCGCGCTCAGCAAAGAACTTTTCCATCTGTGCCCCGGAATAGTTCGACTCGTAGCCGAAGTGCTCGGTGGCATCGACGGAGGCGTATACGTCCGGGTAACGCGGGTCATCGACGGTGTAGGCCGCTCCCCGGTCCAGAAGAGCGGATACCATCTCGATGACCTCGTCTACCGATTCCATGGCCCCCACGTAGTCCTGTGGCGGGATCACGCTCAACGTCTCCATGTCCCCGCGGAACTTATCGATCTGGGCAGTACCCAGATCGCGCCAGTCCACGCCGTCGCGGTCTGCGCGCTCGAAGAGGGGATCGTCCACGTCGGTGATGTTTTGCACGTAATGCACCGCGTGCCCGTTGTCCAGGAGCACTCGATGGATCAGGTCGAAGGTCAGATAGGTGGCCGCGTGACCGAGATGCGTGGAATCATAAGGGGTAATGCCGCAGACGTAGACGCCCACCGGGCCATCCTCGGGGATCTCCACCTCGCGCACGGCCTGATCGGCAGTATCGTAGAGGCGCAGCGTCACCGGGGGGCCGGGAACGGGGGGAATCGAGGGAGAGGGCCAAGAATGCATGGCATACACCCTAACCCTTCGCCCCGCAGGTGGGAGGAACCGGCAGGTGAAGAGAGCCGTGGCGGTCGAGGACTACAGCAGGCCCGCGGTCAGGAGGACCATCACCGCAAGGCCCAGGGGAATGCGGTAGGCGGCAAACCACGCGAAGGAGTGGTGTGCCACGAACTTCAGTAGCCAGGCGATGCAGGCATACCCCAGGGCGAAACAGATCGCCGTACCTACGAGGAGCTGTCCGGCGGAGGCGGCCTGCCCCACCGTGGGGTCAAAGACATCTTTGAGGGAGAACAAGCCGGAGGCCATGACGGCGGGAATGGCGAGCAGGAAGGAAAAACGAGTGGCTACTTCGCGATCGAGGCCCAGAAAGAGACCGCCGGAGATAGTGCCGCCGGAGCGCGAGACCCCGGGAATGAGGGCTAAGCACTGGCACATGCCCATGACGAGGGCATCCCTCATGGTGAGCTCCTCGAAGGAACGGTCCTTGCGGCCCACCCGCTCGGCGAGGATGAAAACGAAGGAAAAGAGGATGAGTACCGTGGCCGTGATCCACAGGTTGCGCAACGTATCGCGGATGGCGTCCTGAAAAAGTACCCCAGCGATGCCGATGGGTACGGAGCCAGCGATCACCATCCAGCCCATGCGATAGTCAAAGCCGCGATGCTCTCGGTGCACCAGGCCTCGGAACCAGGCGCCGATGATCCTGGCGATATCGCGGGCGAAGTACACCACCACCGCCAGCTCGGTGCCCAGCTGAACTACGGCGGTAAAGGACGCCCCGGCGTCGGCGCCCCAGAATAGTTCGGAAACGATGCGCAGGTGACCGGAGGAACTCACGGGAAGAAATTCGGTGAGACCCTGCACGATGGATAGGACGATCACCTGAATCCAGGACATCTGCGCGGTGTCGGCGGCAGCGGAGGCAAACACGGTCATGTCAGTCACCCGCACGACCCTACTACTAGGCTGGGGACGGTGGAGGTAAGAACACTGGGGCAATCCGGACTGCGGGTCTCCGCGTTGGGGCTGAGCACGGCGCACTGGGGGCGAAGCGTGGCGATGGATACCACCCCGGCCATCCTGAATGCTTTTCTCGACGCCGGGGGCAACCTGGTGGACATTTCTACGGTGGATGCGGTGGAAGGCGTCGTCCGCATGCTTGACCGGTCTGACCTAGTGCTCTCCGCGGCCTCCGGGGTCAATCCCGACTCCCCGGCGGGCCGGCGGGTGGACTGCTCGCGCCGTGCCCTGCTGAACGACCTCGACAGGATACTCACCCGGCTGCGCCTGGATCACCTCGATCTGTGGAGCGTGGCCTACTGGGATCCGCATACCCCGGTGGCGGAGGTGGCGGGCGCGATAGATTACGCGATCGATACCGGACGGGTGTGCTATGCCGGGGTGCGAGATTATTCGGGCTGGCAGCTTGCCGTGACTCACGCGTGCCGAGCCGTGGTGGCGGCACAGATGCCGTACTCCTTGCTGATGCGCGAGGCGGAGTTGGAGGTGATGCCGGCCGCTGAGCACCTGGGCGTGGGTATCATTGCCGCCAATCCCTTGGCACACGGAGTGCTCACCGGGGAGATCGCCCCCGATGACCCGCATGCCTCCCGGTTGCGCGGCCAGCGTGCGGGCAAGATTGCCGAGGCCCTGCGCACGGCGGCGGAGGGTCTCGGTCTGTCCGCGGCGACGGCGGCGGTAGCGTGGGTGCGCCAGCGCGAGACCGTGGCCTCCACCCTCGTGGAGGCTCGCGCCCCGGAGGATATTGAGCGCTGCGTCAGGGGTACCTTGCCGGGGCCGATTAAGAAAGCGCTTGACGATATATCGCGCTGAGGGCACTGCTAGAGTCTCCTAGTGTGAAGACGGCAAAGAGGGCGAAGTACACGGCCACGCTCGCACTGACGTGCGCGGCGTTGCTCGCGGCGGGCTGCCAATCTCAGGTCTCCTCGGACCTCGGAGAGGGGATGGGGGATGCCACGGCCGTTCCCTCGCCCCCCGGCATCCGGCCCGCTGGCGAGGTCATCGCACTGCCGGAGCCGGTGGCCCGGGTGCAGGCGATGGAGAACATCGGGGAGGTCGTGGCCCTGCGTTCCCCCGAGGCCCTGACCGTGGGTACCCTGGAGGATCTGCGCGCCGACTCTGCGACCACGGTGGCGCTTTCCCCGGAGTGCGGGGAGCTCACCGCTACGGACTCGGCCTTCGTGGTGGCCTGCGGGCGGGAAGTGCGTTTCTACCCGGCCCGCGATCCCCGCCACGAGCAGGTGCGTCAGGTGGAGCGTCCGGCCACCGCCGCCACGGTGCTCAGCGGCGGCGAGCTGGTCACCGCCAACGACGCCGAGGGCGAGGTGGCGATCTATCCTGAGGCCGGTGATCCTACCGTGATCGAGGTCGCGGCCCCCACCACCCAGCTGCTTTCTACTCCCCTAGACGGTGCGCCCGACGCTATCGTGCGCACCTGGGCGAAGGACACCACGATCCAGAACATCGACCGCTCGCACGAGCGCCAGGGGGGTCGTCTGCGCGTGGGATTGGGGGTGGGGCGCATCGCCGTCGGCCCCCGGGGGCTTGTGCTTGCCTCCGACACCACGGGCAATCAGCTGGCGGTGTACACCTCCGACGAAGTCATCCGTCTGCATCAAACGGTGCCGGTGCCGGAATCGCCCTGGGCCGTGGCCTGGGATGAGCGTCATCGCCTGGCCTGGGTGGCCTCCACGGCGGGTAACGTGCTCACCGGCTGGGACATCTCGAAGGGGGTACCGCAGCGGCGCTACGAGTTGCCCACCGTGGCCCGGGCCACCTCGCTAGTAGCCCTCGACTCCGGCAGCCTTGTGCTGGCCTCTGCCGAGGGCGAGGGCCTGCAAGTGATCAACGATCCCACCTCTTCCACGTAAGGATTCCCCATGGGTGCTATTCGCAATACCGCCTACCAACTGATCCTCAAAGGACTCTTTACCCTTGACCCAGAGCGCATTCACGGCATGGTGAGTGACGTTTTGGGCATGTTGCAGTTTGTGGGCCCCCTCAACCGACTGATCGGGCGCGTGATGCCGGTGCGCGACCCCATCCTGGAACAGGAGGTCTTTGGGGTGGTGTTCCCCAGGCCGCTGGGATTGGCGGCAGGCTTCGATAAGTCCGCGAACTCCCCCGACCTCTGGACGCCCCTGGGCTTTGGGTACGCGGAGATCGGCACCGTAACCGCCTCCCCGCAGCCGGGTAATCCCACGCCCCGGTTGTTCCGGCTCAAGGCGGATCGTGGCATCCTCAACCGGATGGGTTTTAACAACCCCGGGGCGGCCCAGGTGGCCACGAATCTGTACCGCCGTCGCTACGACGACATCGTGGGGGTAAATATCGGCAAGACCAAAGTGGTTCCCCTGGAGGGGGCGGTGGAGGATTACCGCCGTTCGGCCAAGCTCCTGGAGCACCTGGCCACGTACCTGGTGGTCAATGTCTCCTCCCCCAATACCCCCGGGCTGCGAGACCTACAGGCGGTGGAATCCCTGCGCCCCATCCTGCAGGCGGTGCAGGAGACCACCGATGCCCCCGTGCTAGTCAAGATCGCCCCGGATCTCTCCAATGAGGATGTCGACGCGGTGGCGGATCTGGCCTTGGAATTGGGGCTGGCCGGCATCGTGGCGACCAATACCACCGTTTCCCGGGAGGGGCTGGCCACCCGTAAGGTCGAGGAGCTTGGCCCCGGTGGGGTCTCCGGTCCCCCGGTGGCGGCTCGTTCCCTGGAGATCCTGGCCCGACTCCGTGAGCGGGTGGGAGATCGGCTGGTGCTGATCTCTGTGGGGGGCATCGAGACTCCGCAGCAGGCCTGGGAGCGTCTTGCCGCGGGAGCGACCCTGCTTCAGGGCTACACCGGCTTGATCTATGGCGGCCCGGATTGGATCCGCAACATTCACCGCGGCCTGGCCGACCAGATCCGCGCCCAGGGTTTTCATAACATCGCCGAGGCCGTGGGCTGCGGGCGCCCCTGGGTGGACTAGTTTTCGTACCAGCCCCACAGCACAGCGCGCCCCAGGGAGTGGAAGTAGAGCTGGAACCCGAGCGCGGTGGGCCGGGTGTCAGCATCGACGTCTAGTTTTTCCACATCCACGGCATGCACGGCGAAGAGATAGCGGTGCGGGCCGTGGCCTTCGGGCGGCTGCGGCCCGTAGTAGGCCCGCTGCCCATTGTCCCCCACCAGGGTCAGCGCGTCCGCAATGGTCTCTCCCCTGGCGACCTCGGAGACGGTCGTCGGGATGTTGCACACGGCCCAGTGCCAGAAGCCCGCGGCCGTGGGGGCGTCCGGATCGAAGCAGGTGATGGCCAGGGACTTGGTCCCCTCGGGGAGGCTAGACCAGGCCAGGTGCGGGGAGCGGGAATGGGGCGCCGTGAGCTCGGCGGGGAGGCGCTGGCCATCCTCGAAGTCGTGGGAATGGAGCGGAAATTTCGGGAGTGCGTGAAGCGGGGCGTACGGATCGGGGCCGGGGAAACGGGGATCGTGGGCGTAGGAATAGCTCATGGTTTCCACTTCTACACGAACTTTCGCGCTTGTTATTTCATTTTCTGGAAAATCCTTCCGTGAACTGCGGATTTGTGGGAAATATGGGGGTAGGTTAAGGTAAACGTCGTTCGCACGAACCACCGGCCCGGGTGGCGGAATGGCAGACGCGCTAGCTTGAGGTGCTAGTGTCCTATTAACGGACGTGGGGGTTCAAGTCCCCCTCCGGGCACTTCCGGCACACGATCCGCATCATGGCGGGTCGTGTGCATATTGAGGAGTTTTATGCTCATTCGCCCCTATCGCCCGCGCGACCGCGACGCCGCGGTGGAGATCCTTTCCGGCGCGTTCGCTGCAGATCCCGCTTTCGCTCGCGTCACTCCCCTGGCTGCCGTCGAGGCCCCGCGCGCGTTGCGCGACCTCTTTTACCTTCAGCTCGCCCAGGACTACGAGCCCGCGGGCGCGATCGATGTTGCCGAGGAGGAGGGGACGATCCTGGGTGTGGCCTTGTGGTCGCCACCCGGGGCTACCGCGAGCCTTCTCGCGCGAACAAGGCTCGCGCGGGGATACGCCGCCATCTTTGGCCGCAACGTAATCACGAGATATCGCCGGGAACGCGAACTCGGGACGTATCAGCCCAAGTTCCCGCACTGGTATCTCTACACTCTGGCGGTTCGCCCCGAAGCCCAGGGCAAGGGGGTCGGCTCGGCGCTCCTGCGACGAGGAACGCAGCGGGCCGGCCACACGGCCGTATACCTGGAGGCCTCCACCCCGCATTCGGCACAGCTCTACGCTAGGTTCGGCTTTGTGCCCCTCGGCGAGCTTCCCCATCGGGGACAAGGCCCCAGTGAACTGGCCATGTGGTTGCCGCCGACCCCGCCCGCATCGTGAGGGACTTCCTGTCCCTCCTTTTCAAGGATGCGCGGCAGACCGTGTGTGGGTGGTCGTGGCCGCGACGCCTTGCCATTGCCCTGGCGTTAGCGTGTTTCTGCGCGCTCACTTTTTGGCTGGATGTTCCGGGCCTCGGCACCCTGCACCGGTGGTCGGAGCGGGCGGGTGCGGGGTTTCCGGCGCTGTTTTGGTGCCTGTACGTGGCGATCACGCAGCTTCCTCTCCCCCGCACGGTGCTCACCCTGGCCGCCGGGGTTTTCTTCGGCCCCTGGTGGGGCGTGGCCTTGGCGCTGAGCGCCACCACGGCTTCCTCCGTGGTTTCGTTGTTGCTCGTGCGGAGCCTGCTGGGCGAGTGGATCCGCCCGCGACTGCGTCATCCCGCGATGGCGCGATGGAGTCTGCGCTTGGAACAGCGCGGTTGGTTGGCCGTGGGGTCGCTGAGGCTGATCGCGGGCATCCCCTTTAGCGTGCTTAATTACGTCGCGGCGCTCTCGCCTGTGCCCGTGGCGGCTTTTGCCCTGGCCACCGCGGTGGGCTCGGCACCGGGCACCCTCGCGGTCGTCCTGTTGGGTGATTCCCTGACCGGCACTCCGGATGCCCGTTTCCTCGGGGCTATGGCTTGCCTGGGGCTATTGGGCCTGGTGGGATTAGTGCTGGATCGCCGCCTGCCCGTCAAGCCCTTGACCTAGACAATTCGCGTACTAAACTGTGAAGAATGTTTGCCCTCCATGCCCGGTATCGCGGGCGTGCCACCCGGCGCGCCGATTTGGTGGAGCGCTCGGCGCAGGCGCTCGGGACTCTCGAGGGGGTGGGGCCTTTCCGGTCGTTGGGGGTCGAGGATATTCGCGCAGATATCGCTACCCCGGAGGCCCTTTGTAACGTGGTGATGGCCCTGCTCTCCGACGGTGATTGGGCCATCGGCGTGGGCCTGGGTGAGGCTGCCGCGCGCGAGGCGACTGGCAGCCTCAGCCGGGCGGCACGCTCGGGAACCGTGAGCGTGGGGGCCGCTTCCGGGGTGCGGGGCGCCGAAGAGGTGGCGGCGGTCTTTGCGCTGCTCGGTCAGGTCTTGTCTAAGCGCACGGTGGAGGGCAGGCAGGCCACCGCCTTGGTGCGAGGCGGCCTGAGCCAGAACGAGGCGGCCGCCGAGTTAGGCATTTCCAAGCAGGCGATGTCGCAGCGCCTACAGGCCGCCGGATGGCAGGCGGAGAATGCGGGTTGGGGCCTGGCCGTTGCGCTGCTGCGCCGGGCGGTGGGTTAGCCCTGCTCCTCCTCCGCAACGAGCTCGGCCAGGGAGGGGTCGACGGGTTTGTTTGCCACCGCGTTGGCGGCGGCCACGGCCGCGGCGATCTCGGGATCGGATTCTGTGGAGAACCAGTTATCGGTGTTCCCCGGCTCGGCCATCTCCTTGGTCTCCGCATCGACGGCCTGCGGCTCATAGCGGAAGACGCCCTCGTCGTCCTTCTTTGCCATCGCGCGGGCAAATTGCTCAAGGGAGTCGCCGAATTGGGAGGGCACCAGCCACATTGTGGAGGCTTGTCCTTCAGCCATCTTGGGCAGCTTTTCTAGGTACTGGTAGGCCAATACTTCCGGGGTGAGTTTGGCGGACTTGATAGCGGCATTGATCTTCTGGATGGCGCGTGCCTCGCCCTGGGCCTCCAGGTAACGGGCGGCGCGGCGGCCCTCGGCGCGCAGGATCTCGGCCTGGCGATCGGCCTCGGCAGCGAGGATCGCAGCGTGCTTTTCTCCCTCGGCGGCCAGGATTCGGGCCTGCTTCTCGCCCTCGGCGGTCTTGATATCGGATTCGCGCTGACCTTCGGCGCTCAGGATTGTGGCGCGCTTTTCTCGATCCGCTTTCATCTGCATCTCCATGGACTGCTGGATCGACGGCGGCGGATCGATGGCCTTGAGTTCCACTCGGCTGATGCGCAGCCCCCACTTGGTCGTGGCGGCGTCGAGTTCCCCGCGTAGGCGGCGGTTGATGACTTCGCGGGATGTGAGGGTTTCTTCCAGGGTCATGCCGCCGACCACGTCGCGCAGTGTGGCCACGGAGATCTGCTCCACGCCTACGATGTAATTGTCTACCCCGTAGATGGCGCGAGCGGGGTCGTTGATCTGGAAGGTGACCACCGTGTCGATGGCCACGGTGAGATTATCCTGGGTGATCACGGCCTGGGGTGGGAAGGAGACCACGCGTTCGCGGGTGTCCACCCGGGCGCGCACTCGGTCGAGAAAGGGTACGAGGAAGGTAAGACCGCCCTCCACGGTGCGGGTGTAGCGGCCCAGGCGCTCGATCACGGCGGCTTGTCCCTGTGGGATTAGCGCAATAGCCTTGATGACAAGCAGTGCGATGAAGAGGATGAGAACAAGAAGAACGAGGAATCCAGGTTCCATTATTTTTCCTTCCAGACGATGGCAGTGGGTCCGTCGATGCGCATGACGGTGACGTGCTCGCCCTCGCTGTACGAGGCGTGGGGATCATCGGAGGTGGCAGACCAGATGCTGCCATCGAGCCTGACCTGCCCTCCGGCGCTCGCGTGCACGGTCTCGATGACCTCCGCGGTGTGTCCCACCAGGGCGTCCGCGGAAGTATCCAGGGTCAGTGGCACCTGCATTCGGCGGCGTAGCAGGGGTTTGACGAAAAACAAGAGTCCGAGGGAGACGAGTGCAAAGGCCAGAACCTGGCCCCACAACGGCGCGCCGATCAGCGCGATTCCACTGGCGGCCAGCGCCCCGCCGCTGAGCATGAGAAGGGTAAACTCCCCCACCGCTAGCTCCAGTCCCGCCAAGGCGAGGGCTGCGATGAACCACGCGATGATTTCCACCCGACCCAGCCTACCGAAATCGGGGTCTAGAGGAGATCGGATTTGGTGAGTTCCGGGGTGGTGACAAAGTCCACCAGGCGTTCTACGGCGCCGATCAGGGTGGAATCCACGTCGCGGAAGGAGCGTACCGCGTTGTAGACGCGGCTCCACCCTTCCTTGGGATCGGACCAGCCCAGCCTGCGACAGACGCCGGTCTTCCAGTCCTCTCCATAAGGAATGTCCGGCCAAGCGCGGATGCCCAGGCGTTGGGGCTTGACCGCGGCCCAGATGTCGATGTAGGGATGCCCGGTGACCAACACGTGCGGACCCACCTGCCGCGTGAGTCGGGTCTCCTTCGACCCCTCCACGAGGTGGTCGGCTAGCACCCCCACGCGTCTTGCTGGCCCGGGCCCAAAGGAAGCCAGGCGGTCGGGAAGATGATCCAGGCCCTCAAGGTATTCCACGACCACCCCCTCCACGCGCAGGTCGTGACCCCAAATCCGCTCCACGATGGCGGCATCGTGGACGCCTTCTACCCAGATGCGGGAGGGGGCGGCCACCTTGGCCTGAACGTTGTGCACCCGTCGGGAGCCGGAATTGGAGCGTTGCGGTACCTGTGGGGGAACGTAGCGCGTGAGTGTCACGCGCTTTCCCTCGTGGAGAAAGGCCCCGGGGCGCAGATGGAAGAGGCGCTGCGTGCCGTGGCGATCCTCCAGGCGCACGAAGTCGCCGTCGTAGGTGCGCTCGGTGCCGATGACGGCTCCTACGAAGTCCTGGGCGGGGACCTCTACCACCTCGCCCGGCATAGCAGGCATGGTTGGGTAGCTGGGACGCCGGTTGCGGGAATGCCCGGAAAGAATGTCGCCGTAGTCGTTTCTCGCCATGATGTCCTACACTACTAGGATCATGCTTATCCGCCCGCACGTGTACTCCCCGCTTCAGCACGCCGCCCTGTGGTGGGGGGCGTGGTTTTACGGGCACGAAGCCACCGATGCGCTCATCGACGCCCTGCGTGATCTTCGCCAACCTCACCGCGTCGATACGCTGCGCGAGATGCGGGCCGCGGCGGCGCTTCGCAGCGAGGGACCCGCCGTGCGCCTGGTGCTTGCTGGGCCCGGATACCCCAGCGGATTACCCGAGCCCGCCGACGAATACGGCGCGCTGGTGGTTCCGGACGCCGACGGTCACCGTCACCACGTGCTCATTGCGGTGCCGGGGGAGGAAGAATGGCGCTGTCGGATCGTCGAGAAGGTACCGGCGGGGCTCCACCTCTCCCCCGGCGAGGCCGATATGCGCCTGGCCGATGCGACCAGGCGTGCGGCGGAACTCATCGAGGCCCAAGGCTATCGCCACCAGCGCCTTCGCCAGCCGCGCCTCAGCGTGGGACGACTGAATGATTTTTACGAAACCCCCGGGGTTCCCGGTTCCACTCCAGGCCGGGCGGCGAAGTTGATTGCACGCGCGGATCGGGTGGCCGCGATCGTGGAGACCCTCCTCGATCAGGGCCGGGATCACAGCCTTGATACCGAGTTATCCAGCTTGTGGCGGGTCATCCGGGAGGCCCGGATGGTGGCCGTGGATTACGCGGTGCGGGAGATGGGCCTTGTGGCGGGCTGACAGCATCCTTCGTGGCAGGCCGCGCCGTTGACGGTGCAGCCGTTGATGGTGACCTTTCCCATGCTCTCGGGGGCGCGCCCAGAGGTGTGTTCTTCGATCAGATCCACCACCATCTGGGTGAAGAGTTCGGTGGGCCCGGCCGTGCGGCTGCGCTCCATGTGCATGCCGCGCTCGTCGGTGGCCTGGCGCAATTCCGTATCGAGGTCCCAGACCACCTCCATGTGATCGGAGATAAACCCGATGGGGCACACCACGATATTATTCACGCCGTGTTCGTCGTGAAGAGCGGAGGCATGATCCACAATATCCGGTTCCAGCCAGGGGATTGCCGGGCTGCCCGAGCGGGACTGCCATACGAGGTCATATTCCTCGATGCCCGCCTGCTCGGCCACCAGGCGGGAGGCCTCAGCCACCTGTCGCTCGTAGAGCCTGGCGTCCTCGGGGCCGCCGGCGGCGTTATTGGCGCTTAGCGGCACGGAATGCGCCGTGAAGATGGTGCGAGGTCGATCCTCGGGGGAGAATTGGGCGTGCGATTCCTTGGTGGCCTGGGCCATCGCGGTGATGAACTTGGGGTGATTGTAGAACTGGCGCAACTTGGTGAAAGTGATGTCCGGGAGCCCCTCGTCCGCGAGGCACCGGCGAATCCGCTGGATGTCCTCGTCGTATTGGCGGCACCCGGAGTAGCCCCCCCAGGCGGAGGTGCTAAAGACCAGGGCATTACGCACGCCATCGGCTGCCATGCGTCGCGCGGTGTCTTCACCAAAGGGATGCCAGTTTCTGTTGCCAAAGTAGACCGGAAGGTCCAGGCCGCGGTGAAGCAATTCCTGTTCCACGTTGGCGATGATTTCCTTGTTCAGCCGGTTGAGGGGGCTGACGCCGTCGAAGTGGAAGTAATGCTCCCCCACCACCTTGAGGCGTTCGCGCGGAATGCCGCGGCCTCGGGTTACGTTTTCCAAAAATGGAACGACCTCCTCGGGTCCCTCGGGACCGCCGAAGGAAAGAACGAGGAGGGCATCGTAGTGCTGCTCAAGGCTCATGGTCTCAAGCCTACGGGCTAGGCGAGAATCAGAGCAAAGCTACACTATGCGCACAGCATGGGGGCTCATCCCCGCCCAGCGCACGGGCACGACCTGAACATAAGAACCCGATTGCGGTGCCTCGATCATCTGCCCGTTACCCAAATAGATGGCCACGTGGGTATTGCCGGTTGGACCGTAGAAGATCAGGTCTCCGCGCTTCATGTCGCTCGGGTCGATCGGTGTGCCGCTTTGGTATTGATATCCCGTGTAATGAGGCAGGGAAATGCCGGCCCCGGCAAAGGCATAGAGGGTCAGGCCGGAGCAATCGAAGCCCACCTTGTTGTAGTCGCCGTGAGAATCGGCCACCCCGCCGTCGCGGATTCCCTGGCTGGGCCCGTTGGCAGTACCCCCGCCCCAGGCGTAGGGCTGACCGACCTGGGACATCGCCCTCGCGATCACCGTTTCGATGATGCTGCTGGAGTCTGCCCCGGTGGTCTCGGAACTGGATAGCTCCGCAGCGCCAGTGGCACTCGGTTCGCCGGACTCAGTTTCCTCCGTTGCGGTCTGAGCTGCGGGCTCCTCCGTGAGAGGCGCCTCCATCGCCGTCTCTTCGGCCTCGGTTTCCTCGGTGGCGCTGGCCTCCGACAGCTCCTCCTCGGAGTCGTTTTCCTCCCGAGGGGTGATCTCCGGGGTGACCTCCCTGGCGGAGGTAGCGGTCGCAGACGCCTCCGGGGTGACGTCTGCGGTCGCCGGTGCTTCCTCGGCCGAGGTGTCCTCGGAGAAATGAGGGTTCTGAATCTCCGCAACCTCGGTGGACTGCGCATCCTCATTCTGCGGATAGGGATTATCCAGGCGGGTGTGCTCCGGCTGCTTGCTGGCCACCGCGGCTGCGGCGGCTGTCGCGGCGCGGTGGTGTTCGTCGCGTTGTGCCGCCTCGCGTGCCTCTTTGCGCGCGGCCTCGGCCTGACGAGCCTGCTCTGCGGCGCGCCGTTCTTTCTCCCGCGCCTGATACTGCTCGAATTCCTCACGCTGGTCGAGCAGGCTTTGGGCATTGTTCTTGGCGGCATCGAGGCGCTGTTGCGCCCATCGTTGCTCGGTGAGCAGCCGCTCGTGTTCCTGGGTACTGCGCTCTAGGGAACGAGAGGTCTCCTCGATGGCAGCCTGCGCGGATTGTTGCGCCTGCTGGGCCTCGGCCTCGCGGCGTTCGGCGACGTTGCGCGCCTTGCGCAGTTCGGATTCCCGATTCGCGGTCACGGTACGGGCGCGGTCAAGCTCCTCGATAGCCCGGCGTTGTTTGTCGGAATTGGTCCGAAGATAGGTGCTGCGATCGAGCGCTTCTGCCGAGGTGGTCTTCCCGGAAACCGCCCCCAGGGGGCTGGAGGCCCCGCGGCGGTAGGCGGTGCGCGAGATCTCGTTGAGGATGTCCTGCGCTTTGTCGAGTTCCTGCTGGCTGCGCCCCAGTTCTGTCTTGGCGGAAGCGGCGGCCTGGCGGGCGTGTTCCGCCGTGACCTGGGAGTCGTGGAGATCTACGAGGGACTTATTGACGGCCTCGCGCAGTTGTCCCATGGATAGCTCCAGATGAGCGAGGCGTTCCTGGGCGGAGCTGACCTGACCCGCGAGCTCGGATACGGAGGCGGCACCGGAGGTCAGCGCCTGTCGCGCGCGCTCTAGGTCGACGTCGCTGGGGTTGGAGGGCGTGGCCACAACCGGCGTGATTGCGCACAGCGAGGAGGCGCACACGACCGTGGCCACGCTAATCCGCACCATGCGGCGTAACGACGTGCTGCTTGTGGACGCAGAGGTTCCCACTACAAGTCTCCCTTCGGAGGCGAAGGTAAAGTTTTGAAGCTTTACCGGCTTCCGCAAAGCGTTACTGACACGGAGGTGGTACGCGGGTCGGGTGAGTTGACTGTCGAATGGGAGCGTGGATATGCGGGCAGGCTTCCCCACGTGCCCTCTATCGCCACGCTGCCCGACATGCACCTCTTAAGTCCCATGACTTAAAAAACATCTCGCACGACCCGTGTGCCAATAGGAAAACAGTATGTCACTGTTTTCGCAGGAGCCCCATCTATGGCATTGTCCGCCAGGGGGTGGGAGGGTTTGCGGCACCCGGTGGGGCGGCTGTCCAGCGGAAACGGCCGACCGGGCATAATTTATGATTTTCATCACTATCGAGGGTTGGGGTGTGTCGATCCTTGACGATCAACTCTCCCGCCTTGATCGAAGATAGGTGGAGGCGAGGGTAAACAGGCATGCGGTGAGCGCCGTGAGGGACAGGGGTATCCAGGGGATCGGGGCGTCCGCAAGATGCTCGGGATACTCCCGCACGGCGGTCGTGTAGTTGGCTGTCGCGAGGAATTCGTCCTGAGCACGCTCGATGTCGTGCCGGGAATAAACCGAACTGACGGTGGCTCCCGAGCTCGGCGCGCGGACGATAACGGTGTCGAGCCCGGCGGCCCGATGAAGCTCCTGGGCTATGTCGCGAAGGTCGGGGGTGTGGGCGGGGGTGAAGTCCAAGACCGCGAGGCCAAAACTGCCCCGGCCGGTGCTTTCTGCCGCGTCGATGGCGGAGGCAAGATCGTTGCGCCAGGAGATGTTATCGCTCCCCCTGCCATGGATGGCCACGCCCTGTTCGTTGAGCTGTGCACTCAAAGCGGCGAGGTCTATCTGATCGGGAATCACCGGGGCCTCCTTGGTCTTTCCGGGGTGGATTCCCCCTCTAGTTATATACGGAAGGGGTGGTCTCGGGGGTGGAGTGGGAGTTCACCAACAGAACGCACGTACTGTTATGATGCTGAGAAACGAGGAATCTGGTGCGAACCGGATAGTAAACTCGTGAATAAGCCTCGTGGAAACGCTGGACTCCGGCTCCGGCAACGAGTCTTGACTCTCAACCCGTTAGGAAATGGAGCTCACTGTGATAGAAAGCAAGAACTCCTTTGCCGCCAAGCGCAAGCTGAAGGTTGGCGACAAGGAATACGACTACTTTGCTCTCGACGCCGTGGAGGGCATGGACAAGCTGCCCTATTCCCTGAAGGTGCTTGGCGAAAACCTGCTGCGTACCGAGGACGGTAAGAACGTCACGCAGGAGCACATTCGCGCCATTGCGAACTGGGATCCCAAGGCGGAGCCCTCCACGGAAATCCAGTTCACCCCGGCCCGCGTGCTCATGCAGGACTTCACCGGTGTGCCCTGCGTGGTGGATCTGGCTACTATGCGCGAGGCCGTGACCGCCCTGGGCGGCGACCCTGATCAGGTCAATCCGCTCAACCCGGCGGAGATGGTGATCGACCACTCCGTGATCGTGGAGGCCTTCGGCGGCCCCGAGGCCCTGGCCAAAAACGTGGAGATCGAATACCAGCGCAACGAGGAGCGCTATCAGTTCCTGCGCTGGGGTTCGGAGAACTTCTCCAACTTCCGCGTGGTGCCCCCGGGAACCGGCATCGTGCATCAGGTGAACATCGAGTACCTCTCCCGCGTGGTCTTTGACAACGAGGGTGTGGCCTACCCGGACACCTGTATCGGCACGGACTCCCACACCACGATGGAAAACGGCCTGGGCATCCTGGGCTGGGGCGTGGGTGGCATCGAGGCCGAGGCCGCAATGCTCGGCCAGCCGGTCTCCATGCTGATCCCCAAGGTTGTAGGCTTCAAGCTCACCGGTGAAATCCCCGTGGGGGTGACGGCCACCGACGTGGTGCTGACCATCACCGATATGCTGCGCAAGCACGGCGTGGTGCAGAAGTTTGTAGAGTTCTACGGCAACGGCGTCAAGTCGGTGCCGCTAGCCAACCGTGCCACTATCGGCAACATGTCCCCCGAGTTCGGTTCCACCTGTGCGATCTTCCCGATCGACGAGGAGACCGTCAATTACCTGCGCTTGACCGGTCGCCCGGAGGAGCAGGTCGAGCGCGTGGAGGCCTACGCCAAGGCACAGGGCATGTGGCTGGAGAAGGACGCCCCCGAGGCGGAGTACTCCGAGTACCTGGAACTGGACCTGTCCACCGTGGTGCCCTCCATTGCGGGCCCGAAGCGTCCCCAGGATCGCATCCTGTTGACGGAGTCCAAGAAGACCTTCCGCGAGCAGCTGGGCACCTTTACCGACGACCCCATCTGCCAGGACGACTCCCCCGCCGCCGCCCGCATGGCGGCCGAGGGCGAGGCGGAGGACGCCGCCGATGCCCCGGTGGCTGGCTACAATTCCTCCCCGCGGGGCCACGGCGAGTCCGCGGCCGAGGGGGCCAAGGGCCGTCAGTCCAAGCCCGTGGTGGTGCAGTCCCCCAACGGGGGGCACTACACCCTGGATCACGGCATGGTCGCCATTGCCTCCATCACCTCGTGTACTAACACCTCTAACCCGTCAGTGATGGTGGGCGCCGGTCTCATCGCCCGCAAGGCTGCCGCCAAGGGCCTCACGTCCAAGCCCTGGGTCAAGACCATCTGTGCTCCTGGCTCTCAGGTGGTGGACGGCTACTTCAAGCGCGCCGATCTCTGGAAGGATCTGGAGGCCCTGGGCTTCTATCTCTCGGGATTCGGTTGCACCTCCTGCATCGGCAACTCCGGCCCGCTGCCGGAGGAGGTCTCTCAGGCCATCAACGATCATGATCTCACCGCCACCGCGGTTTTGTCCGGTAACCGTAACTTCGAGGGGCGCATTTCCCCCGACGTGAAGATGAATTACCTGGCTTCCCCCATCATGGTCATCGCTTACGCGATCGCGGGCACGATGGACTTTGACTTCGAGACTCAACCCCTGGGGCGGGATCAGGACGGCAACGACGTGTTTCTCAAGGACATCTGGCCGTCCACGGAGGAGATCGAGTCCACCATCGCGGAGTGCATCACCCGCGAGATGTACGTGGAGGACTACGCCGATGTGTTCAAGGGCGACGAGCAGTGGCAGAGCCTGGACGTGCCCACCGGCAAGACCTTCGAATGGGACGAGGACTCCACCTACATCCGCAAGGCGCCCTACTTCGACGGCATGCCCACCGAGCCCGCCCCGGTGGCGGACATCCACGGCGCCCGCGTGCTGGCCAAGCTGGGCGATTCCGTGACCACGGACCACATCTCCCCCGCCTCCGCCATCAAGCCGGGCACCCCGGCCGCGCAGTACCTGGATTCCCGCGGCGTGGAGCGCCAGGACTACAACTCCCTGGGCTCGCGGCGCGGCAACCACGAGGTGATGATGCGCGGCACGTTCGCCAACATCCGCCTGCAGAACCAGCTGGTGGACGTCCAGGGCGGTTACACCCGTGACTTCACCCAGGAGGGCGGCCCGCAGTCCTTCATCTTCGATGCCTGCCAGAACTACAAGGCCGCGGGCACCCCGCTGGTGGTCATCGCCGGCAAGGAGTACGGCACGGGTTCCTCCCGCGACTGGGCGGCCAAGGGCACGAACCTGCTGGGCGTGCGCGCCGTGATCACGGAATCCTTCGAGCGCATCCACCGCTCCAACCTCATCGGCATGGGGGTGATCCCGTTGCAGTTCCCCGAGGGATCCTCCCATGAGTCCCTGGGCCTGGACGGCACGGAGGTCTTTGACATCACCGGTATCACCGCGCTCAACGACGAGTCTGCGGGCATTCCGGAGACCGTGCACGTCACGGCCACCAAGGACAACGGTGAGAAGGTCGAGTTCGACGCCAAGGTGCGCATCGATACCCCCGGTGAGGCGGATTACTACCGCCACGGCGGCATCCTGCAGTACGTGCTGCGGTCGATGGCCAAGGCCCAGTAGCGCCGAATCGTGCCCGTCGTTAGCGAAGCGGAGCTAGAGCGGCGCCGCCACGACATTCTCGAAGGAGCGCGTAGGTGCTTCGGGGAGTTCGGCTACGAGGGCGCAACGGTGCGCCGCCTGGAGGCGGCCACCGGAAAGTCGCGGGGAGCGATCTTTCATCACTTCGGTGATAAGGAATCGCTCTTCCTTGCTATCGCCCGTCAGGACGCGGAGCGTCAGGCCGATGTGGTCGCCGCCGAGGGGCTGGTGGAGGTGATGCGGGACATCCTCGATCACCCGGAACGGCACGATTGGTTGGCTACCCGGCTGGAAATCGCAAGGATGTTACGCACCGATCCTTCCTTTCGGGCTCGCTGGCAGCAGCACCAGGAGGTGCTGGATCAGGCGGTGCGCACGCGCCTGCAGCGCAATGCGGAACAAGATCGCATGCGCACTGATGTCCCGGTGGAGGTTCTCATCATCTATCTGGAAACAGTGATGGAGGGCCTTATCTCGCAGCTGGCCTCGGGTCAACCCGTGGCCGGGCTGAGCCGGATGCTCGATGTAGTGGAGGCCTCGGTGCGGAAATAGATAGACCGCTTGGTTCATATTTTTCCCGGATTAATATAGACTAAGCGGTATGTCTTTGTTTCTGATGCTCTCCCTACGGGAGAACGAGGCCGTGGCGGCCTCGGAGTATCGGGATTTTGTGCAGGCCACGGGGCTCAGTCCTGAGTTGTTGGAGCACCGAATTTTCGATTCCGCGGGATTTCGGGTGGGGGACGTGTCTCGATACGACGGGATCTTTGTGGGGGGTAGCTCCCTGAATATGAGCACCCCGCAGTACGGCGCGTGGCAAGTTGCGGTGGTGCGCGAGCTAAGCTCCCTCCTTGATTCCCCCACCCCCGTGTTCTTCACCTGCTTTGGCACCGGGCTGATCGCTCAGGTGCTTGGCGGGCGTATCGGCCATGAGTACGCGGAGCAGACCAGCGCCAGCCGGGTAGAACTCACCGCCGCGGGCCGCACGGACCCGGTCTTTGGCTCCCTGCCGACCACCTTCGAGGCATTGACCGGCCACACGGAGTGCGTGATCGATCCCTCCCCGCGGGCAACGGTGGTGGCCAGCGGTCCCACCTGCCTCGTGCAGGCGCTGCGGGTGGGACCGCACACCTGGGCGACACAGTTCCATCCGGAGATGGACGTGGAGGGCATGGCGCGTCGCATGAATTTTTATCGCCATCACGGCTATTTTCCCGACGAGGAGTTCGAGGCCATCGTGGACTCCCTGCGCGGCGTCGACACCAGCCACGCCCATCGGATCCTGCGCAACTTTGTGGGCTATTGCCGGGCCCGGGCGGCGACGGAGCCCGAGGAAGCGGCCGATTACACTGTGGAGGCATGTATGCGATCATGACCGTGACAGGCCAGGATCACACCGGCATCATCGCCGCGGTGACCTCGGCCCTGGCCCGCCAGAACATTAATATCCTTGACGTTTCTCAGACCCTCATGGATCGCTGGTTCACCATGATCCTGCGGGTGGAGTTCGACGAAGCCACCCGGGGTATCGCCGCCATCCAAAACGAGATGGCCGCGGTGGAACGGGAACAGTGCCTGACCATCCGGGTGCAGTCGGAGGCGCTTTTTAGCGCGGTCAATGAGATATAGGGGTGGCGCCATGAGCCTGAGTTTCAACCCGGGATCCGTGCTCGACACGATCGAGATGATCCAAAAGTATCGACTGGATATCCGCACCGTCACCATGGGCATCTCCCTGCTGGAGTGCCGCCGCTCCACGATGTCGGAGACCGCGCAGGCCGTCTACGACCGGGTAACCACCCAGGCCGCTCGCCTAGTGGAGGTATGCGAGGGAATTGAGGCGGAGCTGGGTATCCCCATCGTGAATAAACGCATGAGTGTGACCCCCGTGGCCCTGCTGTGTGGGGGCCTGGAGGGTAGCCCGGCGGACCTGGCACGGGCGCTGGATCGAGCGGCCATGGAGGTGGGGGTCAATTTCATTGGCGGCTACTCCGCGCTGGTGGAGAAGGGGGCCACGGCGGCCGATTCTCACCTGATTGCCTCCCTCCCGGAGGCGCTGAGCCAGACCCGGGTGGTGTGTTCCTCGGTGAACGTGGCCTCCTCGCGCGCGGGCATCAACATGGATGCGGTGCGGGATCTGGGCGAGGTCATCAAGGAGGCAGCCCACGCCACGGCGCAGGAAGCCGCGATCGCCTGCGCGAAGCTGGTGGTTTTTGCCAACGCGGTGGGCGATAATCCCTTCATGGCGGGGGCCTTTCACGGCGTCGAGGAGCCGGATTGCGTCATCTCCGTGGGAGTTTCCGGCCCCGGGGTGGTGGATCGCGCGCTGAGTGGGCTGGAGGGGGCCAGCCTGGATGAGGTGGCCGAGGAGATCAAGAAGGCGGCCTTCAAAATCACCCGCACCGGACAGCTGGTGGGCGCGATGGCCGCCCAGCGCCTGGGCGTTCCCTTCGGGATCGTGGATCTCTCCCTGGCTCCCACGGCGGAGCTGGGGGATTCCGTGGCCCATATTTTGGAAAATATGGGCCTGGCTCAGGTGGGCACCCACGGCACCACCGCGGCGCTGGCGCTGCTCAACGACGCGGTCAAGAAGGGCGGCATGATGGCCTGCTCCAGGGTGGGTGGGCTCTCCGGTTCCTTCATCCCGGTGTCCGAGGATAAAGGTATGATCGACGCGGTGCGTTCGGGCTCCATCTCCATCGACAAGCTGGAGGCCATGACGGCGATTTGTTCGGTGGGCCTGGACATGATCGCCATTCCCGGCGATACCCCCGCCGAGACGATTTCCGCGGTGATCGCCGACGAAGCCGCCATCGGCGTGATGAACCATAAGACCACTGCCGTGCGGGTCATCCCGGTTCCCGGGACGCTGCCCGGCGACGAGGTGAACTTCGGCGGCCTGCTGGGTTACGCCCCGGTGATTGACGTCAATACGGTCTCCTCCGCCGAATTCATCCGACGCGGGGGCTTTATCCCCGCGCCGGTGCACGGCTTCCGCAACTAGTCCGGCTGAGGAAGGTGCCGGGGCACCACCTTGCCGGCGTCGTTGCGCGGCAGGGCGTCCATCCAACAGATGTAGTCCGGGATATTGTGCTGAGCGAGGTGAGTGCGCACCAGCTCGCGTACGGTCTCCTCGGTCAGCGCCTTGCCCCGCTCGGTGTTGTCCCGCACGATGTAAGCATCGAGCCGGGCAACGATATCGTTGCGTACCCCGCGCACAAAGACATCGTCGATGCCCTCCTGGCGTAGGAGGAAGTCCTCCACCTCGCGAGGATAGACGTTCTCGCCGCCCTTGATCACCATGTCGTCGCAGCGTCCATGGACGTAGAGAAAACCCTCGGAATCGAAGGTGCCGAAGTCTCCGGTGCTGAGCATGTTATCGCGCACGTCCACGCCATCGCGCTTGGAGAGATAACCGATCATTGATTCCGAGTTGGCGCTATAGATGATGCCCCGCTCCCCCGGCCCAGCCAGGGTTCCGTCCTCCTTATACAGGGCAATACGCACCCCGGGGGCCACCGTGCCGGTGCGGGTGGGATCAGCCCTCAGCTCCGGGCCGCTGGCGGAGGCCACGGGGCCGTGTTCGGTGGAACCGTAGAAGTTGCATACCACGGGTCCGAAGCGGGCGTGGAGATCCTGGATCAAAGTGGGAGGAATAGCGTTGCCCGAGGAGGCGATGAACTCTGGTGGGCGCAGGTTCCGCAGTTTGTCCGCGGGCTGCGCGGCCAGGGTGCGTTCTAGATCGCGCAAGAATACCGCGGCGGATAAAATGCCGGTGACCCGGTAGCGCAGGCAGTCGTCCACGGCCTGCTGGGGATCGAAGGTGCGCCGCAGGATCGTGGTGGACTTGGTGGCGAAGGTCAGGTTGACGTTGAGCCAGCCCCAGGCGTGATAGGTGGAGCAGGTCATCTGGATCACGCCGCCGCGCCGCCATGGGATCTTGGGCAGCAGACTGGCGGCGACAGCCGGGGACTTGGGTACGCCGCGCACCACGCCCTTGGGCGTGCCGGTGGTGCCCGAGGACATGATGACGGTGGGGCCGGGGGTGGGGCGAAAGTGCAGATTCGGTGCCGAGGCCTGGGCGATGGCTTCGTGGAAACTGATCGCGCCGGGGTGCTCGCCGTACCCGGTAATCAGGGGAAGGTCGCCTATCTCGAGAGCCGGAATGAACTCGGCGTCCGCGATGACCACGGCCGCGCCGTAATCGGTGATGGTGCGCGAGATCTGGTGCGCGGAGGAACCCGGATTAATGATCATCGGTACCGCACCTAGGTACGTGCAGGCCGCCAGGGTCATGGGGGTCACGCGGCTATTGCGAGCGATGATTGCCACCTGGGAGCCCTGCTCCACTCCCTTGCTTTGCAGCGCGGCGGCTAATCGGAGGGTCTGGCGATGCAACTCGGCGTAGGTGATGGTGCCGATATCGTCGATGATGGCGGTGCGCTGGGGGCAGTATTGTGCCGCCGTATCGAGGAAGGTCCCCACGGAGAAACCCCAGCGGGCGTAGCAGCGCGCCCAGTTGGTGAGGTCCTTGGGCCCGCGGACGCTGAGGATTCCCGCGCGCACGATGTGGGGCACGGCGTGGGCGAAAGATCGGATCTGTTCCCCCAGCGGGATGGGCAGGGCTACGGGTTGTTCCATGCGGAAAAAAGCGGACATAAAGTACCCCTCTAGTTGGCGGCGATGATCTCAGAGGCCTTGGCTACTCCCAGGTCGGTCATGTGCACGGGGACGTTGCGCGGCTGGCCAAAATCGATGGCGGCCCCGAACCAGCGCTGCCCATCCGGGGCGCACATGCCGTGTCCTTGGGATGCGGCGCGCAGGTCGATGTAGCCTACCCCGGCCTGGGCGGCGGCGTCGCGGTTCATGGCCTCGGCCATATTCTCCAAGTCGGCGGTCAAGGGGACGCCCTCGAAGGAATGGATGTTGTTGCCCAGCTGGATCAGGCAGGTACCCGTGTTGTCGGAGATGGAGGGGTAGCCCACGACCTTGATCTCTGCCTGCGGCGCGGCCTGGCGAATGCGGTGGATCTGCGGGGTCAGGGCGGCCACGAAGGAGCGGTGAATATCCTCCGGGCTCTTGCGGTCGGCAAGGTTGAGGTAGGTGTCGTTAAAGCCGATCTGGATCATAACCTCGCGGGTCTGGCCGTCCAGCGCCCCCTGGCTGATCGCGTCGTCGATCTGCGCGGAGATTCGCTTGCCGCCGGTGGTGACGGAGGCACCCGGGCAGGAGTAGTCTCGCGCTTCCATTCCCTTGATCCGTGCCACCTGCTTGACCATGCCGTTGGGATCCGTGGCGCAGTTGTTATGGACGTTGGGCTTGTGCCCTTCCGGGATGGGAAGGCCCGCGGAGAGGTGATCCAGTGCGCGGGGATTGGCCATGACGGAATCGCCGAAGCCGACGAGGGCGTTGGGCGAGGCGAGGGCCGGTGCGGAGGCGAGCCCCAGCGCGAGCGCGGCGGAAGCCGCCAGGACGGTGGTGCGCTGGCATAGGGAACGAATACTCATGGGTGCTTTCCTTGCGGATCGGAAGTGATATGTACGGGGTAGATGTTACTGGTGTTAATAAGGGGTCGGGGAGTCATCCTAGCGCTAGTGTTATTTTGCTTTCAAAATCTGGCGTGCCCTGGTCCGTCCTGCACATCGCTGCGCTGGCCCTCGCCGTTACCCGTGGGGTGAGCGGAGTACCTGCATGCGATTTATTTTCACGCTGTGAGCTGCGCCGATGGTGAAAATTTCCGCAAAGCATACCGCACGGTCTGTCTTGTATTCTAGGGTGGACAACAACCTATTCAGAGCGGCCGAGAGACCCGGCTCTACGACGCCGCAGCAACCCCCAGAGCCCTGGAAGGGTGCTACAGCCAGGTTCGATAGGGAGCAGCCATGTCTACCGCACACTTGTACATCGGGTATCGCCCCGGTGTGAGAACGGATACCCCCACGGTGTCCTTCGAACTTTATCCACCCCGTAACCCCTCCCGGGGATCCGGGGTGTGGGCCGGGATCGGGCGGCTCATCGATACCGCGCCCGATTACGTTTCCGTCACCTACGGCGCGGCTGGCAAGAGTACCGATACCCGCGATCGCTCTGTTCAGGTACTTCTCAACGTCCTGGATCGTCACCGAGATTTGCCCGCCGTCGCGCACCTGACTTGCCTGGGTTCCACGCGCGAAGAACTGACCCTCCTCGTGCGCCTGCTGCTGCGGGCCGGGATCCGGGATTTTCTGGCGCTACGCGGGGATCCCCCGGGCGGTGATCCGCACTATCAACCCCCGCGGGGCGGGCCCACTCGCGCCGTGGACCTGGTGCGGCTGATCCGTGAGATCGCCGCCGAAGAACTTCCCCTCGGGGTGGGGCGTGGCTATAACGGGGCGGGTGCAGCCACCGCCGCGCGTCCGGAGGATTACGTGTCCATCGCGGTGGCGGCCTATCCCGCCACCGGAGGGCAGGCCCGCGCCAATGACATCGCCGCGCTGGTGGAAAAGGAACGGGCGGGTGCGGATTACGCCATCACGCAGGTGTTTTACTCGCCCGAGGACTATGCCTCTATGGTCCGGGAACTCAGCATGGTGGGGTCAAGGCTGCCCATCGTTCCCGGTATCATGCCCCTGCACGACCTCAACCGCCTGCGCACGATGGAAAAACTGGCGGGCATTGCCGTGCCAGAGCGCATCGAGCGGATTTTTTCCCAGGCCACTAGCCCGGAGCGCCTGGTGCGCGACACTCTGGGCGCCACCGTCGATCTCATCGGCGGAGTGCTCGAGGCTGGCGCCCCGGGGATTCATCTTTATACCTTCAACCGTCCCCGTCCCACGCTGGACATCCTGGAGTACCTCCGGGCCTCGGGGTATCTGGGCAGGACCACGGGGGCACGCACCCCCGGCGACCCTCACGTGGATACGGAGCTTGTATCCCTCGCCCTGCGCCGCATGACCCCCAACTATTACTGAACTCTCACAGAAAGGCGACAATCATGACTCACTTTCCTTCCGCGACCGTGCTGGGGTACCCGCGCATCGGTGCCAATCGGGAGCTCAAGCGAGCCCTGGAATCCTTCTGGTCTGGCCGCGGTGGTAACCCAGCCGAGACCGCCGAGGAGCTGCGTGCCGCGCGCACGCATCGGCTGGCGGAGCTGGGGCTGACCCAGGAGGCCGGAATCCCGGAGGACTTCAGCTACTACGATCAGGTGCTCGATATCACCATTGCTACCGGGGCGCTGCCCGGTCGCTTCGCTGCGGAGCGCGAGGTGCTCCGGGCGCAGGTCGATACGCCGGAGTCGGAGGAGGCGCTGCGTGCCCAGTTCACGGTGGCGCGCGGCCAGGGAGATCGCCCGGCGCTGGAGCTGACCAAGTGGTTTGATTCCAATTACCACTACCTCGTGCCAGAGATCGGCCCGGAGACCGCCTTTACGTGGCTGGGTTCCCCCCGGGTGGGTGCCGCCCGCCGCCTGGGTGCGCAGGTGCGCCCCGTGCTGGTGGGCCCCGTGACGTTCCTGGCGCTGGCCAAAGCCAGCGAGGAGGCTCCGGAGGGGTACAACCCGCTCGATCGACTCGACGATCTGCTGGCGGTGTACGCACAGTACCTGAGCGCCCTCAAGGAGGCCGGGGTGCCGTGGGTGCAGCTCGATGAGCCGGCCCTAGTCACCGACCGTCATCGCACCCCCCAGGAGCGCGCGGCCCTGCTCGATGCGCTGCGTCGCGCTTACACGACCCTGGCTACACCGGAAGCACCACAGCTGGCCGTGGCGCTGACCTATGGGCATGCCTTCGACGCCGTGGACGTCCTCGCGCAGACCGACGTGCAGGCCGTGATCATCGATGTCGTCCGCGGGCTCGTCCCGGGCACCGCCGAGCTGGACCGCTGGGCCACTGCCCTGGTGGGCAAGACCCTGGGAGTGGGCGTGGTCTCCGGGCGCAACATTTGGCGCGCCGATCTTGACGCCGCACTCGGTACGCTGCGCGCGATCCAGTCCGGCCTGGGCAAGGATGTCTCGGTGGCGGTGACCACCTCTACCTCCCTTCAGCACGTTCCGCACGATGCCGAGCGCGAGACCCAGCTCGATGAGCAGCTGCGCTCCTGGCTTTCCTTCGCGGATCAGAAGGTTCGCGAGGTGGCGGTGCTGGCCCGCGGCCTGGCCGAGGGCGACGAGGCCATCGCCGAGGAGCTGACGCAGGCTCGTGCAGCGGCGGCAGCACGGGCGGCCCACCCCGGCGTGGAAAAACGCGAGGTGCGCGAGGCCACCTCCGCGGTGACCGAGGAACAGCGCACGCGTGGAGACGCCGCCGAGCGTCACGAGGCGCAGGCCGCCGCCCTGGGGCTGCCGGTGCTGCCCACCACCACCATCGGCTCCTTCCCGCAGACCGACGAGATTCGTCGAGCCCGCGCCGAGCACCGCAGCGGCAAGATCGACGATCACGCCTACGAGGCGGCGATGAAGAAGGAAATCGCCGAGGTGATCGCCGTACAAGAGGAGATCGGGCTGGATGTGCTGGTCCATGGCGAGGCCGAGCGCAACGACATGGTGCAGTATTTCGCCGAAAACTTTGAGGGCTTTGCCACCACCGCGCACGGCTGGGTGCAGTCCTATGGCTCGCGGTGCACGCGTCCCTCGATTCTCTGGGGCGACGTGACGCGCCCCCGGGCGATCACCGTGGAATGGTCGCGCTATGCGCAATCGCTGAGTGAGCGTCCGGTCAAGGGAATGCTCACTGGCCCCGTGACCATCATGGCCTGGTCCTTTGTCCGCGAGGACATTCCTTGGGGCGAGGTGGCCGATCAGCTCGGCCTGGCGCTGCGGGCCGAGGTGGGTGACCTGGAGGCCGCTGGAATCAAGGTGATCCAGGTGGACGAGCCCGCCATCCGCGAGCTGTTGCCGCTGCGGGAGGAGGATCGTGAGGACTATCTGCGGTGGTCCGTGGGGGCCTTCCGCCTGGCCACCGCCGGTGCCGCCCCCGCCACGAGTATCCACACCCATCTGTGTTACTCGGACTTCGCGACCATCGTCGATGCCATCGACCGCCTGGATGCGGACGTGACCTCCATCGAGGCCTCTCGTTCCAAGCTCAAGGTGTTGCCTGCGGTGGCCGAGCACGGTTTCCACCGGGGCCTGGGGCCCGGTGTGTGGGACATTCATTCCGCGCGCGTGCCCTCCACCGAGGAGATTACCGAGCTACTGGGAGTAGCCGTGGATGCGCTCGATCCGCAGCAGGTGTGGGTAAACCCGGACTGCGGTCTGAAGACCCGCGGCTGGGAGGAGACCTCGGCTACCCTGCGTAACCTGGTGGAGGCCACCACCCTCGTGCGCGGACGCCTCAGCAGTTAGGTCGCCGTGCGGCTGGGAGTCTGTGGTGATGATCGTCTCTCCCTCGTGGGGAGGGGCGAGCATGGACGCTCGTTGGTATCCCTGAAAACACCCCCGTCTTCGTTGCGGTTTTCTCATGCGTCCTGAGGGCTATAGCTCTTTGGCCGAATCACCGATCGGTGCGCATCGCCATCGCGATGATGTGCCCCGTACCCCCGCCGATGGCGATTCTGCCCACGATGGGCGCGGTGGGTGACCTCGCGGTGGTTCTTTTGCTGCTCGTGCGCCGCCTCCAGGGCATCTTCGTGGGCACCACCCATGTCCGGGGTAGGCAGTGCACATCGGTGGGGTTTCTTTTTCGGCTTCTTATGCGTCACACTTCTCGATGAGGGCTGGTGGCGCGGTGGCTCTTCCACCTTCATTATCCGGGGCTTAGGCCTGGGCTAGGCTGGTCACGACGTTGTTCATGCAAGAACACCCCGCCCAGGATGGCGCGCGGGTGACGAAGAAAAATAGGTGCGATCGTACCGGTTTTTCTTTGTTCTCCGTAGCGACCTGCGCTAATATCTCGAGCAAGGAAGAAACGGCGCGATCGTGCCGGTTTTGAAGGGAGGCGGCATGACCCCACGCGAGATTGGGGAACTGGCTCGCGAGCGTCGCAGGGAGCTCCAGTTACGCCAACTGGAGCTGGCGCAACTGGCGCAGGTTTCGGAGCGATTCGTGCGTGATCTCGAAACGGGCAAACCCGGCATCCGACTGGATAAACTTATCGCCGTGGTTGGCGTGCTGGGGTTTGACCTCAGCCTCAAGGAGCATGTGCCTCCGGCGCTTCGAAGTGGTAAGCCATGACATACGATCCGCGACTGGTCGATGCGGCAACCGTGTACGTCGACGCTACCGCTGCCGCTACCCTGACTCGAACTCCCATCGGTACGGAGTTTCGCTACCGCGACGATTATTCCGGGAGACCGGTAGCGACCACTCTCGTCCTCGACGGTGGTCCGGTCATCAGTCCGGCAGGTGCGGTTCCGCCCTTTTTCGCGGGGCTCCTGCCCGAGGGACGCAGGCTGAGTGCCTTGCGGCGATCCATCAAAACCTCGGCCGATGATGAATTGTCTCTCCTGCTTCCGGTCGGCGCCGATCTGGTGGGAAATATCTCCCTTTTCCCCGAAGGAAAAGAAAGGAAAACCGTTACTCCCGCCGTGGATATGTCCGCACGGGAACTGGATTTTAGTCATGTGCTCACCGAAGCAGGTATCCCCGATCCTGTTTCACTCGCGGGAGTGCAGGATAAGGCCTCGGCTCGCACGATTGCCATTCCTACCTCTGCTGGCGGTGGTGCCTCTGATGCGATCTTGAAAATATCGCCACCCGAATATCCCATGTTGGTGGAAAATGAGGCGGAATCCCTGGCCTGCGCTCGTATCATGGCGGCCAGGCTGCGCCTTCCTGTTGCTCGCGCCGAGGTGGTACGAGATGTACATGGGCGCAGCGGCCTGTTGGTGGGAAGGTTTGATCGAGAGCGCGGCGCGCGTTATCCGGTCGAGGACGCGGCTCAAATCATGGGAATCTACCCGGCCGATAAATACTCGGTGGACTTCGAGGAACTCACCCTCGCAGTGGCGGGGGTCTGCCGCTCCCCTCTTTTGGCTTTGCGTTCTCTTGCCGCACAGTTAGCATTCGCCTGGCTGACGGGCAATGGTGACCTTCACGCTAAAAATATCTCCGTGGTGGATCGCGGAAAGGGATTTGAGGTGGCTCCCATCTACGATATCCCCACCACCGCGCCGTATGGGGATCACTCCCTGGCCCTGCCCGTGGCGGGAAGCTCGGTGGGTCTGAGCAAAAAGAAATTTTTATCTTATTGCATGGAGGTAGGACTTCCGGCTCCCGTGGGTGAGGCAGTAGCACAAAAGGCCGTATCTGCCACCGAGAATTACGCTGAGAGAATCATCGCGGCGTGTTCCTTCGATCCTCGCCGAGCGCGCGATCTCACGCGGATATTGCGCTCCCGGCGTAGAGCGTGGGAATGATCCCACTTCCGCCTGCGGGCCCTGCGTCATGCCGGGGATGACGGGCCACTACCCCTTCCAGCGAGGATAGGAAATTTATACCCTAAGGAAATCTTGGGCAGCTCCGGCCTTACTAGGAATCAACGACCATGTCCTTTTCCAAGGAGATCCACACGCCGTCGGGATATAGAGCTGCACGGGTTGTGCGCTCCTCTTGCTGGAATGATGACGTGCCGCTCACCCTAGAGGTCTTCTGGAGGACATACCTGCGTTTGGCGAAATTTTTATGCCAATTCCACGATTTCCATGTACTCGTCACCCCACAGATCCTCTGTGCCGTCGGGAAGCACGATCACGCGTTCCGGTTCCAGGGCGCGCACGGCACCCGGATCATGAGTGACTAGCACCACGGCGCCGGTGTAGGATCGCAGGGCATCGAGCACCTGCTCTCGGGATATGGGGTCGAGGTTGTTGGTGGGCTCGTCGAGAAGGAGCACATTGGCCCGGGACGAGACCAGCGCGGCCAGCGCCAGGCGGGTCTTTTCACCGCCGGAAAGGGTGCCCGCGGGTTGATCGAGCTTGTCTCCGGCGAACATGAAGGCGCCGAGCAGCCCGCGCAGATCCTGTTCCCCGGCCTCCGGGCAGGCGTCGATGGTGTTCTGCCACACTGTTTTATCGGGGTCGATGGTGTCGTGCTCCTGGGCAAAGTATCCCACTTTGAGGCCGTGACCGGAGACGATGCCGCCCTCCCCGTCCGTGCGCTCCACCCCCGCCAGGAGCTTGAGCAGGGTGGTTTTGCCCGCGCCGTTGAACCCCAATACCACCACCCGGGAACCCCGGTCGATGGCGAGGTCGATGCCGGCGAAGACCTCCAGGGAGCCATACATCTTGGTTAATCCCTTGGCAAACATCGGCGTCTTGCCGCAGGGAGCGGGTTCCGGGAAGGAAATGTGAGCCACCTTATCGGCCACGCGCACCTCGTCGAGGGCATCCATCATGCGATCCGCGCGGGCGGCCATCTGCTTGGCGGCCCTGGCCTTGGTGGCCTTGGCCCCGAGCTTTTCGGCCTGGGTGCGCAACGCGGAGGCGCGTTTTTCCGCGTTGGCGCGCTCGCGGCGTCGGCGGGCCTCATCGAGGGCGCGGGCGTCCTGGTACTTGCGAAAACCCATGTTGTAGACGTCGGCCTCCGCGCGCACGGCGTCGAGATACCAGATCTTATTGCATACGTCGTCGAGGAGCTCGACGTCGTGGGAGATCATGATGAGCCCGCCCTCGTGCTTGCGCAGAAAGCCGCGCAACCAGCCGATGGAGTCTGCGTCGAGGTGGTTGGTGGGTTCGTCGAGCAGCAGCGTGGTGGCGGATTTGCCCGAACCGGCGGTAGCGGCGAAGAGGATCTGGGCCAACTCCACGCGACGACGCTGCCCGCCGGAGAGCGTGTGCAGCGGCTGATCCAGGATGCGGGCGGGAAGCCCCAGATTATCGCAGATCTGCGCGGCCTCGGAATCGGCCTCGTAACCGCCCAGGGAGTGATAGCGCTCCTCCAGCCGGGAGTACTTGTGGATGGCCTTATCCCGGGCGACGTCGTCGTTGGTAGTCTCCATGATGCGCTGTTGGTGCAGCATCGAGGCGCGGATGCTGTCGAGGCCCCGTGAGGAGAGCACGCGATCCCGAGCGGTCTGCTCGATATTGCCCTCGCGGGAGTCCTGCGGCAGGTAGCCCACCTCCCCGGAGACCGTCACCGAGCCACCGTAGGGCTGGGTCTCCCCCGCCAGGATGCGCATGGTGGTGGTCTTGCCCGCGCCGTTGCGTCCCACCAACCCGATGCGATCCCCGGCCTGCACCCGAAGATGCTGGCCAGGGGCCGTCAAAAGGGTGCGGGCGCCGACGCGCACTTCCAGATCATTGGTGACAATCACAAGGAAGCAGTGTATCAATCCGCCTAGACAGAGAATCCCAGGGCGCGGAGTTGTTCGCGACCCTCTTCCGTGATCATGTGGGGTCCCCACGGGGGCATCCACACCCAATTGATCTGGAGTTCGTCGGCCGCACCGCCGCCCACCACCGCAGCCTCGGACTGATCCTCCAGCATGTCGGTGAGTGGGCACGCGGGGGACGTCAGGGTCATGTTCACCACGGCTCGCTTGACTCCCTCGGCGGGGCGATCCATCCAGATGTCGTAGACCAGTCCCAGATCCACCACGTTGATGCCCAGCTCCGGGTCGATCACGTCGCGCAGGTACTCCTCGACCGTCGAGGCGTCCGCGGCGTCCTGCTCCGTCTGCTCCGGGCGCTCGGGCAACTCCAATGGATTCGTCATATTAGTCCTCCTGTGCCTCTCGTGCTTGCGTGGTTGCTGCCTCAAAGGCCTTCCATCCCAGCAGCGCGCACTTCACCCGCGCGGGATACCGCGATACCCCGGCAAAGGCGATGCCGTCCCCGATGAGCTCGGGGTCTCCCTCGCGCTGCCCACGGGAGGTGAGCATGGCCTCGAATTCCGCGAGCTTGGCGCGCGCCTCGGCCACGGAGCGGCCGATGATCTCCTGCGCCATCACGGAGGTAGAGGCCTGGCTGATGGAACACCCCTCGGCCTCGTAGGAGACGTCCTCCACCGTGGCGCCATCGACGGAGAGGTGGACGCGCAGGGTGAGCTCGTCCCCGCAGGAGGGATTCACGTGGTGCACCTCCGCCTCGAAGGGCTCGCGTAGGCCTGCGTGCTCAGGATTTTTATAGTGATCCAGGATCACCTCTTGGTACATGGATTCCAGGTTCACGCGCTCACCCCAAAGAACTCCTTGGCCGCTGCGATGGCCTCCACCAGCCGATCCACCTCGTCCCTGGTGTTGTACAGGTAAAAGGAGACGCGCGCGGTGGCCTGCACTCCCAGGCAGCGGTGCGCTGGCCAGGCGCAGTGATGCCCCACCCGGATGCATACGCCGTGATCGTCGAGCACCTGGCTCAGGTCGTGGGGATGAATCCCCTCGACCACGAAGGAGAGGGCGCCACCGCGCGCCTCCGGGGTGGTGGGACCCACGATCCGCAGCTTATCGATCCCCCTCAGACGCTCCAGGGCGTAGGCGGTGAGGTCGTGCTCGTGGGCGGCGATGGTCGCCATGCCGATGGAGTCGAGGAATTCCACGGCCGCGCCCAGGCCCACAACCTGGCTGGTCATTTGTGTTCCGGCCTCGAAGCGCTGCGGCGGGGGCGCGAACGTCGTGCCCTCCATCCGTACCACCTCGATCATGGATCCCCCGGTGAGGAAGGGGGGGAGGCGACGGAGCAGGTCGTCGCGCCCGTAGAGTGCGCCGACCCCCGTGGGGCCGCACATCTTGTGGCCAGAAAAGGCCGCAAAGTCCACGCCGAGGTCGTGGAAGTTCACCGGCTGATGCGGCACCGATTGGCAGGCATCGAGCACGGTGAGCGCACCCACGGCGCGGGCGCGGCGCACCATCTCGGGGACGTCCGCAATCGCGCCGGTCACGTTCGACTGATGGGTAAAGGCGACCACCTTGACGGATTCGTCGAGATCGAGAGAATCGAGGTCGATCCTGCCGTCCGGCGTGGCGGAATACCACTTCAGTGTAGCCCCTGTGCGGGAGCACAGCTCCTGCCAGGGAACCAGATTGGCGTGGTGCTCTAGCTCGGTGACCACCACGGTGTCCCCCCGGCCCACCCGGAGCTCACCCGCGCGCGGGTCACCCAGGGTAAAGGCCACGAGGTTGAGGGCCTCCGTGGCGTTCTTGGTAAAGGCGATCTCCCCGCCCTCGGCCCCCACGAAGCGCGCGATGGCCTCGCGGGCGTGCTCGTAGGCGTCCGTGGCCTCCTCGGCGAGCTGATAGGCGCCGCGATGCACGGGGGCGTTGGTGTGAAGCACGAAGCGCTCTTCGGCGCGCCAGACCGATGCGGGACGCTGCGAGGTGGCCCCGGAGTCGAGGTACACCAGCGCCTTGCCCTCACGCACGGTGCGGGAGAGCAGGGGAAACTCCGCGCGCACCGCGCCCGGGTTCAGGGTGCCGTCCGGGAAAAGAAACCCTGACTGCGCCATCACAGGAACTGCTCGTAGCCATCGGCCTCCAGCTGATCGGCCAGCTCGGGCCCGCCGGTGCTCACGATCTGCCCGTTGGCAAAGACGTGGATCACGTCCGGCTTCACGTATTCCAGGATGCGCTTGTAATGGGTGATCATGAGGATGCCGCCGTTGGTGTCGCGCTGGTAGCGGTTGATCCCCTCGGAGACCACGCGCAGGGCGTCCACGTCCAGGCCGGAATCCGTCTCATCCATCACGGCGAACTTGGGCTTCATCAGGTCGAGCTGGAGCACCTCGTGGCGCTTCTTCTCCCCACCGGAGAAGCCCTCGTTGACGGAGCGCTCGCTGAAGGACTTGTCGATCTTGAGGTTCTCGCGGGCCTCGTTGACCTCCTTGACCCAATCGCGCAGCTTGGGGGCCTCGCCGCGCACGGCGGTCACGGCGGTGCGCATGAAGTTGGACATGGAGACCCCCGGTACCTCGGTGGGGTACTGCATGGCGAGGAAGAGACCAGCACGGGCGCGCTCGTCCACGGACATCTCCAGGATGTTCTCGCCGTCGAGGAAAACCTCGCCCTCGGTGATCTCGTAGCGGGGGTGTCCGGCCAGGGTGTAGGCCAGGGTGGACTTACCGGAGCCGTTGGGCCCCATGATGGCGTGAATCTCGCCGGAGTTGATAGTCAGATTCACCCCCTTGAGAATCGGCTTGGGTTCGGCGGATTCGTCGGAGGGAAGAACCTGGGCGTGGAGGTTCTTGATTTCCAGGGTAGACATCGTTTTTCTCCTGATCGTGAGTGCAGTGTGAGTGCGTTCTTGGGCTAGGCGGTGACACGCTCTAGCTCATTGACCACGCGGGATTCCAGTTCCTCTCGGATTCCCGCTACCGGGATGTGGTTGATGACCTCGGTGAAAAAGCCTCGGATGATGAGGCGTCGGGCCTCGGCTTCGGGAATGCCGCGGCTCATCAGATAAAAGAGTTGTTCGTCGTCGAAGCGCCCCACCGTGGCCGCGTGGCCAGCGCCGGCGATCTCGCCGGTCTCGATCTCCAGGTTGGGAATGGCATCGGCGCGGGCGGCCTCGCTGAGCACAAGGTTGCGATTGGTCTCGTAGGTGTCGGTGCCCTGCGCATTGGCGCGGATCAGCACGTCGCCCACCCAGGTGGTGCGAGTGTCTGGCTTGCTCGTGGCGGGGTCGCCCTGCAGGGCGCCCTTGTACAACACGTTAGACCGGCAGTTGGGCTGAGCGTGATCCACCAGCAGGCGGTTTTCAAAGTACTGGCCGTCATCGGCAAAGTACACGCCCAGCAGCTCGGCGTCGCCACCTTGATCCTCGAACTTCACCCGCGGAACCAGGCGTACCACCTCACCGCCGAAGACCGCCACGTTGTGGCGCAGCACGGCGTCCCGGCCCACCAGGGCGGATTGGTTGGACAGGTGCACGGCATCGTCGTCCCAATCCGCGTCCACGATCACCGTGAGGCGGGAATTCGCGCCGAGCACGAACTGCACGTTGTCCGCGTGGGTGCCGCTGCCTCGGTAATTGAGGGCCACGGTGGCCTCCGCGCCCTGCTCCAGCTCCACGACCACGGCGCCAAAGGAGGTCACACCCTCCCCCTTACCGGTGACCGTGACGGTCACAGGATCGGCAGTCACCGAGTCCTTGGCGAAGCTCACCAGAGTGGCCTCCGCCATGGACGTCCAGGCCTGGGCTCCCACGCGGTCGGAGGGGGCCCCGGCGCGGGTGGCACGGGGGTCGTCCTTGGCGATGGTGTGACTGCTCACTGGGGTCCCGGAGGGGATATTCACGACGATGTCGGGCGCTGCCGCCGGGCTAAAGGAGCCGTTGTGTAGGCCGCGTAGTCGGCGCAGGGAGACGAAGCGCCATTCCTCGTCCTTGCCCCGGGGAATCTCGAAGTCCTCCACGTTGAAGGAGGTAAGCACGTCGCCCTTGTTGTTGTGCGTGGTGGCGTTCTTGAGCGTCTCAGCCATTTATCCCACCGATCCTTCCATCTGTAGCTCGATCAGCCGGTTGAGTTCTAGCGCGTACTCCATGGGCAATTCCTTGGCGATGGGCTCGACGAAGCCGCGGACGATCATGGCCATGGCATCTGCCTCGTCGATGCCGCGGCTCATCAGGTAGAAGAGCTGCTCTTCGGATACCTGGGAGACGGTGGCCTCGTGACCGAGGGTCACGTGGTCGTTGCGAATGTCGTTGTAGGGATAGGTATCCGAGCGCGAGATGTTGTCTACCAGGAGGGCGTCGCACTCCACGTTGGCGGTGCAGTGATGTGCGTTGGCATTGATCTGCACCAGGCCGCGGTAGGCGGCTCGGCCGCCGGAACGGGCCACGGATTTGGAGATGATGTTGGAGGACGTGTGCGGCGCCATGTGTACCATCTTGGCGCCGGTGTCCTGGAACTGCCCCTCCCCGGCGAAGGCGGCAGAAAGCACCTCGCCCTTGGCGTAAGGTCCGGTCATCCACACGGCCGGATACTTCATGTTCACCTTGGAACCGATGTTGCCATCGATCCACTCCATCGTGGCACCTTCCTCTGCCTTGGCGCGCTGGGTGACCAGGTTATACACGTTGTTAGACCAGTTTTGAATGGTGGTATAGCGGCAGCGCCCGCCTTTTTTCACCACGATCTCCACCACGGCGGCGTGCAGAGAATCGGACTTATAGATGGGCGCGGTGCAGCCCTCTACGTAGTGAACGTAGGCGTCCTCGTCCACCACGATGAGGGTGCGCTCGAACTGCCCCATGTTTTCCGTGTTGATGCGGAAGTATGCCTGGAGCGGAATGTCCACGTGCACGCCCTTGGGAACGTAAATAAAGGAACCACCGGACCACACCGCGGCGTTGAGGGCGGAGAACTTGTTATCGCCCGCCGGAACCACGGTACCGAAGTATTCTTTGAACAGTTCCGGGTACTTCTGGAGCGCGGTGTCGGTATCCACGAAGATCACGCCCTGCTCCTCCAGATCCTCGCGGATCTGGTGGTAGACCACCTCGGACTCGTACTGGGCGGCCACGCCGGCCACCAGGCGCTGTTTTTCCGCCTCGGGGATGCCCAGCCGGTCGTAGGTATTGCGGATATCGTCGGGGAGGTCATCCCAGGACTTCGCCTGCTCCTCGGTGGAACGAACAAAATACTTGATGCTATCGAAGTCGATATTGCTTAAATCCGCACCCCACGTGGGCACGGGTTTTTTATCGAAGATGGTGAGGGCCTTGAGGCGCTGCTCCAGCATCCATTCGGGTTCGTTCTTTTGGGCGGAGATGTCGCGCACGACCTCCTCGCTCAGCCCGCGGCGGGCGACGGAGCCCGCGGCGTCGGAGTCGTGCCAACCGTAGTTATAGCCGCCCATGGATTCGATGATCTCGTCATCGTTCATAGGGCGTTGCGCGTCAAGATTGGGCGTCGCCTGGGTCATGAACCGCTCCTTTCTTCAGGAGAATTGGTGGAATAAAGGGGAATATTCGTGGTACAGATACCGTGTCCCCCGGCGATGGACGCTAGGGGTTGCACGTGGGTGCCCAGCACATCGGAGATCACCTCGTGTTCTGCCTCGCATAATTCCGGGTATTGCGCTGCCACCTGGGAAACCGGGCAGTGGTGTTGGCAAATTTGGATATTGCCGCCCGCGCGCTGCACGGTGGCGGCGTATCCGTGGTCGTCGAACGCCCGTGCCAGGGCGTACGCTGTGTCCTCGAGGGAGTCCGGGTTTTCCTCGCGCACCGTCGCGACGATGGATTCCGTGCGGGCGCGCGCCAGGTCGCGCACGGCCTGCGGCCCGCCGGCTCGGCGCAGAGCGGTCAGCGCTAGCGCGGCGAGGGAATCGTAATCGTGGCCGAAGTGCTCGCGGCCGCGCCGAGTAAGCAAAAAGTGCTTGGCGGGGCGACCCCGAGTGGTGGGTGCGGAGGAACGACGGGACTCGGCATATGCCAGCCCCTCCTCCAGGAGAATGTCCAGATGCCTTCTCACACCGGCGGTGGAAAGGCCAAGACGTTCGCCCAGGGCAGCGGCGGTCAGCGGGCCGTGGGTAAGCAGGCTGCGCATGATGGCATTGCGGGTGTCTCCTTCCACGGAGCCGGTTGAGCGCACCATGCTTATCACCTCCTACCCTCACGGGATCCTGCGTCTGCCGCGCGCGGCAGCGATCGTCTCTTTTAGACAACACTAGTGTTACTAAAATTATTCCTCGGCGCAAAAAGGTTCCCTGTGCCTTCCTGTCGGCGGGGGTGTCCTGTCTACGATGAGGCTGTGCGACAACAACCATCTGCGCTCTGGCAGACGCTCCTGAGGGATCTCCCCCGCCTTGGCGAGGCAGGGTCGCGCTCCGCGGAGCTGCATCGCGATAGCACGCCCGAGTTGATCGGCCCGCAGGGCTCGGCCACGGCGCGCAGCACGGGAATCGTGCGCTTCGCCCTCCTGCGCTGGGTAGGAACCACGGGGGCGCTGGTGCTGGCGCTGGGGGCGCTGGGCGGCGGCGCCCTCCCCGTGGTGGACAACCCCTACCAGTCCTTTCCCGGGGGTACCACCCTCGGCCAGATGATGCAGGCCTCGTCCTCGGTGGTGCTCGTGGGCACAGCGCTGGTGGTGCTGGCCTGGGTCGGCATGGCGCCCCTGGTAGGCGTGCCCTTGTGGTCACGGCAGCGCGCCATGCGGGTGGTGGATACCCGGCAGCTGTGGCGCACCTGGTGCGCCTGGTCCCTTCCCCTGCTGCTCAGCGCCCCCATTTTCACCCAGGACATCTACTCCTACCTGGCTCAGGGGGCCATCGTGCGCGAGGGGATGGATCCTTATTCCGCAGGCCCCATCGACCTGCTGGGTACGGATCATCATCTAGCGCGATCCGTGCCCTTTATCTGGGCCCACTCCCCCTCCCCCTACGGGCCGGTGGCCGTGGGATTGTCCGCCGCCATCAGCACGCTCACCGGTGATTCCATCGTGCTAGGCGTGCTGGTTCATCGCATTCTCAATCTGTTCATGCTGGCGGCCGCGGGCTGGGCCGTGCTCGCCATCGCCCGGCGCTGCCGGGTCTCTGCCCCGGCAGCATTATGGCTAGGCCTCCTCAATCCCCTGGTACTGCTGCATCTGGTGGGGGGAATCCACAACGAGGCCCTCATGCTCGGTCTGATGCTCGTGGGCCTGGAGCTGGGATTGCGCGGCCTGGATCGAGCGGGGGTTGGGGCCTACTCGCGGCTGGTGGCCTCGGGGATTATCCTGTCTTGCGCTGGCATGGTCAAGGTCACCGCCTTCCTTTCCCTTGGCTTCATCGGCATGGCCTATGCCCGATACCTGCACAGCCGCGGGCATCGGGCCTGGTGGTCCATCCTGCTGGCCATGGCCTTCTTCGCGGCCGTGCTCCTGGGGACGATCGCGGTGGTCTCCGCCCTCAGCGGCATCGGGTTGGGCTGGATCACGGGGCAGGGCGGCGCCGCCACGATCCGCAGCTGGATGTCCGTGACCACCGACGTCGGAGTGATCACCGGGGGAATCGGCATGCGCCTAGGGCTGGGCGATCACACCGCGGCGATCCTGACCGTTACCCGCCTGGCGGGGCTGATCGTGGCGGGTGCCTTCACCCTGCGCATGCTCCTGGCCACGTTTCGTGGCAGGATCCACCCGGTGGGGGCGTTGGGCGTGGCCACTTTCGTGCTCGTGGTGCTCTTTCCGGTGGTGCACCCCTGGTACGTGCTATGGGCGGTCGTTCCGCTCGCCGCGTGGGCCAATCGTCCCTTTTTCCGCCTGGCGGTCGTGGGTTATTCCGCCGCTTTTAGTTTTTTCGTCTTACCGCGCGGTCTGGCGTTACCGCCGGGAACGGTGGTGAACATTTACGTCGGTGCGGCGGTGGCCCTCGCGGCGATCCTCTGCCTGGGTTGGTGGTGGTTCCGGCGCTCGGCTCTGCTTGGCCTAGACTGAGACACCGTGGCTGTCCCAAACGCTCTAGAACTGCACGGCGTGGTCAAGGCCTTCCGCGCCACCACCGCCGTCGATGAGCTCTCCCTGAGCGCCCGCCGAGGGGAGATCTTGGCCCTGCTTGGCCCCAACGGGGCCGGGAAGACCACCACCATCGACATGTGTGTGGGATTCCAGAAGCCCACTGCGGGACGGATCAGCGTGTTGGGTTATGATCCCAGCACGCAGCCGGAACGCGTCCGCGAGCGCATTGGCATCATGCTGCAAGGCGGCGGCTCCTACTCCGGGATCAAGGTGGAGGAGATGCTGCGCCTGACGGCGGCCTATAACGCCCACCCCCTCGATCCCGCTTGGCTGATGGAGGTCGTGGGGCTCAGCGGCGTGCGTAAGAACACCTATCGCAGGCTTTCCGGGGGACAGCAGCAGCGCCTTTCCCTGGCGCTCGCCCTGATCGGCCGCCCGGAGCTGGTCTTTCTCGACGAACCCACGGCAGGCATGGACGCGCAATCGCGCCTGGCGGTGTGGGAGCTCATGCGGGTGCTGCGTCGCGACGGCGTCACGGTGGTACTCACCACCCACCTGATGGACGAGGCCGAGGCGCTGGCCGACCGAGTGGTCATCATGGATCGCGGCCGCGCGGTGGCCCACGGCACTCCCGAGGAGCTAACCACCGGATCGAAGCCGCAGGTGCGGCTGGGCACGGCGAGCGAGGTGGACCTGACCGCCCTGGAGCGCCAGGCCCACCTGCCTCCTGGCGCATGCGCGGCGGTGCGACCCCTGCATTACGTGGTGCGGGTCTCCCCCACCCCGGAGTCGGTGGCCCGGGTGGTCTCCGCGGTGGCCGCCCAGGGCGTGCTCGTGCGGACCGTGGACGTAGCGCGGTGCAGCCTTGAGGATGTCTTTTTAGAGATCACGGGCCGAGAACTGAGGAGTTGATTGTGTCCGATTACCCCACCGGCACCTTTACCCCCGCCCCCCAGCGCGCCCCCCGGGCGACGCTCATCGCCGCGCAGGGGCGCATCGAGACGTTGCTTTTTCTGCGTCACGGCGAGCAGCAGCTGCTCAGCCTCATCATTCCCCTGGGACTGCTCATCGGCATCTCGCAGGTGTCGATCCTGGAGGATCCCGATCCGCTGCGCCAGGGCTTTCCTATGATGCTGGCCATCGCGACTACCTCCTCCGGTTTTACCGGCCAGGCTATCTCCCTGGCCTTCGATCGCCGCTACGGCGCGCTCAAGCGCACGGGAGCCTCCGGAGTGCCCGCCTGGGTCATCATCGTGGGCAAGATCATCGCGGTGGCGGCCATGGTGCTGCTGCAAACCCTGGTCTTGGGGATCACCGCCGCCGCCTTGGGATGGCAGGTCTCGGCCGGGGGGTTGCTCCTCGGTTTGATCACGCTCGTGCTCGGGGCCGCCACGTTTACCGCCATGGGGCTGCTCATGGGCGGGACGCTGAGCTCTGAGCTGGTGCTCGCCCTGGCTAACCTCATCTGGGTACTCATGGTGGGACTGGTGGGATTGGTGCTTTACCACTCCGGATTCGACGGCAGCAGCTGGTGGGATCTTATTCCTTCGGTGACCCTGGCCAGCGGCCTGACCGATGCCTTTGGTGGCGCCATCCCCTGGGTTCAGTGGCTCATCCTGTCGGTGTGGCTCGTCGTGGTGTCCGCGGCTACCCGAACGTGGTTCCGATTCAGCGGCTAAGCCTCGACGGGTAAGGTGGTCTGGCATTATTGCCCGATCATCACTTTCCAAGGAGCGCTCCATGAAGGCGACGTTCATTCACGGTCCCGGCGACATTCGGGTGACCGAGGTGGATAAACCTACCGTTACTGACCCCACCGATGCGGTTATCAAGATCGTGGCCACCTGCGTGTGTGGCTCGGATCTGTGGTCGTATCGCGGCACCGACGAGGTCGAGGAGCCCTCCCGCATGGGCCACGAGTACGTGGGCGTGGTCGAGGAGATTGGCGCGGAGGTCACCACGGTCACGCCGGGCGACTTCGTGGTGGGCTCTTTTTGCCTTTCCGACAACACCTGCGATATCTGCGCGGGTGGGTATCCCTCCCGCTGCCTCAACGGCGGTTTTGTGAGCGAGGCCCAGGCCGAATACCTGCGGGTGCCGCTCGCCGATGGCACCTTGGTGGCCACCCCCTCCTATCCGGATAAGGATCTCATCGCCTCCCTGCTGGCGGCCTCCGATGTGCTGGGCACCGGGTGGTTTGCCGCCGACGCGGCCCAGGTTGGCCCCGGCAAGACCGTCGTGGTCGTGGGCGACGGCGCGGTGGGTCTGTTGGCGATTCTCTCGGCCAAGCAGATGGGAGCCGAGCGCATCATCGCCATGAGCCGGCACGCCGATCGCCAGGCCCTGGCCCGGGAATTTGGGGCCACGGACATTGTGGCGGAGCGCGGCGAGGCCGGGGTGGCTCGGATCAAGGAGCTCACCAACGGTCTGGGTGCTCACAGCGTGATCGAGGCCGTGGGCACCCAGGATTCCATGCAGCAGGCCATTGCCTCGTGCCGCCCCGGCGGGCACGTGGGTTACGTGGGTGTGGCCCACGGTGTTTCCCTGCCTGGCGAGGAGCTCTTCTTCTCCCAGGTACACCTGATGGGTGGCCCGGCCCCCGTGCGCACGTACCTCCCGGAGCTGATCCGCCTGATCTTTGAGCGTGCCATCGAGCCCGGCAAGGTGTTTACCAAGCAGGTGTCCCTGGAGAACATCGCCGAGGGGTACCGCGCGATGGATCGGCGCGAAGCCATCAAGGTGTTGGTGCGCCCCTAGTCGGATGGCGGGCGCGCTGAGTTCCGCCGCGCCCGCGTGTTTCTTATAACGTCGGCCGTCCCCACGTCGTGTGGTGTTTCCCGGTGGCGGAGCATTAGGCTAGAAAACCGTGAGTACCGTGCTGCCTTCCGCGAAAAGCAACGTCGTATCGTCCCTACGGTTTCAGCGCCTGGCGGCCCTGATCCTGTTGCTCTGTCAGGGGGGCATCACGGTCACGGGTTCCATCGTGCGCGTGACCGGCTCGGGTTTGGGGTGCGATACCTGGCCGCAGTGTCAGGCCGGGTCGCTCGTCCCCGTCCAGGGGGCCGCCCCCCTGGTGCACCAGGCCATTGAGTTCGGCAACCGACTGCTGACCTTCGTAGTGGTCGCCGCCGTGGTGGCGGTGTTCGTGGCCCTGGTGCAGGCGAAACGCCGCTGGGAGTTGATTAATTACGCCCTGATCTCCGCTGTGGGGGTGATTCTCCAGGCCATCATCGGCGGTATCTCCGTGCACCTCGACCTTAAGTGGTGGTCGGTGGCCCTGCACTTCCTCCCCTCAATGATCCTGGTATGGGTGGCGGCCCTGCTCGTTATCCGGGTGATGGAGCCCGACGACGGTGCTCCGGTGCGCGCCTACCCGCGCGCGGTGAGGGTCAGCGCGGTGGTAGCCGCCTGCGCCCTGGCCGTGGTGTTGGTCACCGGGACGATGGTCACCGGTGCCGGGCCGCACGCGGGCGACGCGGAAGCCGGAATGTCCGGGCGCTTGGAGGTAGACATCGACCTCATGGCCCACATCCACGGTTACCTCATGTACGTCTATCTTCTGTGCACCCTCATCACCGTGGTGCTGCTTCACCGGCGTGGTGCCTCGATGGAGGCCAAGCGCACGGGATTGTTGCTCCTGGCGATGATCGTGGTTCAGGCGGGCATCGGGATTGCGCAGTACCGGTTGGGAGTTCCACGCTGGTCCGTGCCGATGCACATCGCGATGTCCTCGGTGGTGGTGGCCCTTACGGCAATCCTGTACGCCCTGGGGCTGCGGCGACACTCTCCCACGGATGCTTAAGCGATGAAGGCGCTGATCTGGGGCGCCGGTGGACGACCCGAGGAAGTCGTGCTACCGCGACCTCACCCAGGGGAAGAAAGCGTGCTCGTGGAGGTGCGGGCCGCCGCGCTCACGGTGATCAAGCCGGGGACCGTGATGGGAACCCAGGGCACGGGGACGATCGCCCACGACCCGCAAGGGCTACTCCCCGAGGGAACGCTGGTGGCCTGGGCTGGGGTTGCCGGTTCCTGCGCCGCCGCCGTGTGCGTGCCCCGTGATCGGATCGTGGCAGTACCGCAGGGGATCATCCCCGGGGTCGCCGCCGCCATGCTGCAACCAGCCATGATGGCCCACGTCCTGTTGCACTGCCCCACCCCCGTGACGGCGGGAAGCACGGTGCTGATCAATCCCGCCGACGACCCGGTGGGGCTCATCAGCGCTCAGTGGGCCGGGGCTCTTGGCGCACGGGTGATCGCGGTGTCTCCCTCCGGGGAGTCGGCTCCCCATCTCGATCGGGCCACCGTGGTACGGCGGGCGCACGCGGCCACGCGCCGCGCCGCGGCAGCCGGAGGGGTGGACGTTGCCCTGCACGGTGCGGGGAAGCAGGGGCTGGAGCATGCGCTGGCGAGCCTGCGCCGCCGCGGTACCTTGTGCCTGTACGGGCAGCCGCCCCACCCCCTCAAGAGGATCTCCCCCGTGGAACTCGCCTCCCGGGGATCGCTCACCCTTTCTTGTCCGGTGCTAGAGGATTATCTGCGGGAGCCGGATGGTTTTCGCACGCGCGCCCAGGCGGTAACCCAGGCCCTCACGGAAGGGAGCATCACCATCCCGTTCGGTCGTCAGTATTGCTTGGAGGAGATCAGTGGGTTGCGCGGCGAGGACCTCACGGGCCTGGCGGTGCTGAGGTTCTAGATCTAGAATGCCGCGGTAGACCAGCCCGCCAGGCGACCAAAGGTCTCCCAGCCTAGAACCGCATCGACGGAGAGAGCCACGAACAACACCGCCAGGTAGTTGTTGGACAAGATAAATAGCTTGAGGGGCTTGACCGGCTGACCATCGCGCACCCCACGGTGCAGCTGGGTGGCCATGACGAGGAACGCGGCGCCGGAGACTACCGCTCCGAGCGCGTAGATCCAGGAGGCGGCCGGAACCAAAAGAAGGGACACGGCCACAGTGGCCCAGCTGTACCAGAGAATCTGCCGGGTGACCTCCACCGGCGTGCGCACCACCGGAAGCATGGGCACCCCGGCGCGCTCGTAGTCGTCGCGGTATTTCATGGCCAGCGCCCAGGTATGCGGGGGCGTCCAGAAAAAGATGATGAGCCACAGCACCAGGGCCTGCCACCAGGCCACGGCAGAGGCATTGGGGGTATTGTTCGTAATGACGGCCCAGCCCACCACCACCGGCATGCATCCGGCGGCGCCGCCCCAGACGATGTTCATGTGCGTGCGGCGCTTGAGGAACTTGGTGTATACCGCGATATAAAACCAGATGGTGACCATGACGAAGCCCGCGGCCAGGAGGGATCCGCATAGTAACCACAGCCACAGGAAGCTCACCACGGTGAGCGTCCAGGCGAAGATGATGGCATTGCGGTTGGATACGGTGTGGCGCACGAGGGGGCGGGCGCGAGTGCGACCCATTTTTTGGTCAATATCGGAGTCCGCCACCATGTTGAAGGTGTTGGCCGCCGCCGCGCCCATCCAGCCGCCGATGAGGGTGAGCAGGATGAGCACGATGTTGTTCTGCCCACGATCGGCCTGCAACATCGCGGGAATGGTGGCCACGAGGAGCAGCTCGATGACTCGTGGCTTCGTCAGAGCGATGTATGCCTTGATCGTGTTCAAGGAAGATGCCTCCAGCGATCTCGTGATGTTGTCAGCCGCCCCCACACTAGTCGAGCCGGGATGCGCGACGGTTCCCGCGCCTCGGGCCGCGCGCACAATCTTTCATTACTCTATCGCGCCGCGCTCCCGGGACGAACATCGGGAGAGATGTGGCGAGGCGTGGCTGCTCGCGGCGGAAAAACACTAAGGTAGTGTCTACGCAATTTTGTCGCTCCGAACGTGAGGATCCCATCGTGCCGCTTTCCCCCGATATGCAGGCCCTGACCGTGCGCCGCTACCCCGAGGACTGGACGGAGGTGGATACCCGGGCCGTGGATACCGTCCGGGTTCTAGCTGCCGATGCCGTTGAAAACTGCGGCAGTGGACATCCCGGCACCGCCATGAGCCTGGCTCCCCTGGCCTATACCCTCTACCAGCGCGTACTGCGGCACGATCCCGCCGATCCCACCTGGGTGGGACGCGATCGCTTCGTGCTTTCCGCCGGACATTCCTCCCTGACCCAATACATTCAGCTTTATCTGGGTGGGTTTGGTCTGGAGCTTGAGGACCTCAAGGCGCTGCGCACCTGGGGCTCGCTGACCCCCGGGCACCCCGAGTACGGTCATACCGCGGGGGTGGAGATGACCACCGGCCCGCTGGGACAGGGCTTGGCTTCCGCCGTGGGCATGGCGATGGCGGCTCGCCGCGAACGCGGTCTTTTTGACCCGGAGGCTGCACCAGGCCAGTCCCCCTTCGATCACTATGTCTACGTGATCGCTTCCGATGGAGACCTGGAGGAAGGTGTGACCGCCGAGGCCAGTTCCCTGGCCGGCACCCAGCAGCTGGGTAACCTGATCGTTTTCTGGGACGATAACCGCATCTCCATCGAGGACGATACGCAGATTGCTTTCACCGAGGATGTGGTGGCGCGCTACCGGGCCTACGGCTGGCAGACCCTAGAGATCGAGGGCGGCGAGGATGTGGTGGCCCTGGAACAGGCGGTAGCCCAGGCCAAGGCGGAGACCGGCCGCCCCACCTTCATCCGCGTGCGCACCGTCATCGGCCACCCCGCACCCACCCTAGCCAATACCGGCAAGGTTCATGGCGCGGCCCTCGGGGCGCAGGAAGTGGCCGGGGTTAAAGAAGCCCTAGGCTTTGATCCGAGGGAACATTTTGCCGTCGCCCCGGAGGTCATCGCCCACACCCGCGCCCTGGTGGAGCGCGGCGCCCAGGCTCACGAACGATGGAACGAGGAGTTCTCCCGGTGGGCCGAGGCCAACCCCGAGGGCCGCGCGCTCTTCGAGCGCCTCGTCTCTGGCGAACTGCCTCAGGGCTGGGACGAGGAGCTACCCGTCTGGGACGCCGATGCCAAGGGCGTTGCCACCCGCAAGGCTTCCGAGGCCGTGCTGCAGGTCCTAGGCGCCCACCTGCCGGAGCTGTGGGGAGGCTCCGCAGACCTCGCGGGTTCCAATAACACCCTCATCAAGGCGGATGCCTCCTTCGGCCCCGAGGCCATCTCGACCGGGGCATTCCGGACCAGCCCCTACGGGCGCAACCTGCATTTTGGCATCCGCGAGCACGCCATGGGCTCCATCCTCAACGGCATCGCCCTGCACGGGCCCACCCGCCCCTACGGGGGTACCTTCCTCATCTTCTCGGACTATATGCGTCCTGCCGTGCGTCTGGCGGCGCTGATGGGCACGGACGTTTACTACGTGTGGACGCACGATTCCATCGGCCTGGGCGAGGACGGGCCCACGCATCAGCCGGTGGAGTCCCTTGCCTCGCTGCGGGCGATCCCCAACCTCGCGGTGTTGCGCCCGGCAGATGCGAACGAGACCGCCGCGGCGTGGCGCGCGGCCCTGGCGAGTAAGGAACACGGCCCCAAGGCCTTCGCCCTGACTCGGCAGAATGTGCCGGTATTGGCGGGCACCAAGGAACGGGCCACCGAGGGGGTCGTACGTGGTGCTTACGTGTTGGTAGAGGGGTCGAAGACCACGCCCGAGGTGATCTTGATGGGTTCCGGCTCGGAGGTGCAGCTGGCCGTCGAGGCCGCAGAAGAACTGGAGCGACAGGGCGTCGCGGCTCGCGTCGTGTCCGTTCCCTGCCTGGATTGGTTCTCTCAGCAGGATCAGGCCTACATCGACGAGGTGCTGCCGCCCGAGGTTACCGCCCGGGTCTCCGTGGAGGCGGGAATCGCGATGCCTTGGCATCGCTTCCTCGGGTCCCGGGGTCGTGCGGTATCGCTGGAGCATTACGGCGCCTCCGCCGATTACCAGCGCCTGTATCAGGAATTCGGCATCACGGCGCAGGCCGTGGTAGCGGCGGCCAAGGAATCCCTCGCCTAACTAAGGAGCACTCAACAATGAGCAACACCATCGAACGGCTTGCCGAGATCGGCACCACGACCTGGTTGGATGACCTCTCCCGCGAGCGGATCGCCTCAGGGAACCTGGAACGGATGATCGCTACCGCGGGCATCGCCGGGGTGACCACGAACCCCGCCATCTTTGCCACGGCCATGTCCACGGGTTCCGCCTACGACGATCAGATTGCACGGCTGCGTGAGCGCGGTGCGGATGCGGACACCGCCGTCTACGCGATGAGCGTCGAGGACGTGCGCGCCGCCTGCGATCTTTTCGCGGGGGTCTACCGCGCCACGAAGGGGCGCGACGGCCGGGTGTCCATCGAGGTTGACCCGCGCTTTTCCGAGGATGCCGAGGCTACCGTGGCGCAGGCCCGCGAGTTGTGGCGGCAGGTGGATCGCCCCAATGCGATGATCAAGATTCCGGCCACCGAGGGCTCCCTGTCCGCCATCGCGGAGGTGCTGGCGGAGGGGATCAGCGTGAACGTCACCCTGATTTTCTCCGTGGAGCGCTACCGGCGCGTGATCGAGGCCTACAAGGAGGGCATCCGCCGGGCCGCCGCCGCGGGCCGCGACGTGTCCCAAATTGTCTCTGTGGCGTCTTTCTTCGTCTCCCGGCTGGACACCGAGGTGGACAAGCGCCTGGAGGCCATCGGCACCGACGAGGCGCTGGCGCTGCGAGGCAAGGCGGGGGTAGCCAATGCTCGTCGGGCCTATGCGCTTTTCCTCGATGCCTTTGACGCGACTGCACAGGAAAACCTACCGGAGGGTACCCAGGTACAGCGTCCGCTGTGGGCCTCCACTGGGGTAAAAAACCCCGACTACCCTGCCACCCTCTACGTCGCGGAATTGGCCGGCCCGCAGACCGTCAATACCATGCCGCAGACTACGATCGATGCGGTTATCAGCAGCGATGACCTGCGCGGAGATACCCTCACGGACACGGGAGAAGCCGCCGAGGACGTCTTTGCCGCCCTTGAGCGCGTGGGCATCGACCTTCACGACGTATTTGCGGTGCTGGAACGAGAGGGCGTGGAGAAGTTCGTGACCGCCTGGGAGGATCTGTTGGCCTCCATGAGCCAGCGACTCTAGATACCATCCTCACGGGTGCCGGGCCGGGGTCGGAATGAGTTATTATCCGCCAACCTCGGCCGGCGCTCTGCATTCTTCGAAAGGGAGAAGAACGTGACAAACCCGCTCCGCGATCCGCGGGATAAGCGATTGCCCCTCATTGCGGGCCCTTCGGGCATGGTGATCTTTGGGGTCACCGGCGATCTTGCCCGTAAGAAACTCCTTCCGGCCATCTATGACCTCGCCAATAGGGGGCTTCTCCCGGCTGGCTTTACCCTGGTCGGCTACGGCCGTAGGCAGTGGAGCAAGCAGGACTTTGAGGAATACGTGCTGGCCGCCGTCAAGGACAAAGCCCGCACCAAATTCCACCAGAATGTGTGGGATCGCCTCGCCGAGGGAATGCATTTTGTCACCGGCGACTTCGACGACGATGCCGCCTTCGATCGCCTCGCCGAGACCCTGGCGCACATGGACGCCACCCGCGGCACCTCGGGAAACTGGGCGCTATATCTCTCTGTGCCCCCGGACTTTTTCGCCGCGGTTTGCCACCAGCTAGAGCGCAGTAATGTGGCTAAGGCCCCGGAGGGTTCGTGGCGGCGTGTTATTATCGAAAAACCTTTCGGCCACGATCAGGAATCCGCCAGGGAACTCAACGGCATCGTCAACGCGGTCTTCCCGGAGTCCTCGGTCTTTCGCATCGATCACTACCTGGGCAAGGAAACGGTGCAAAATATCATGGCACTGCGCTTTGCAAACCAGCTTTTCGAGCCGTTTTGGAACGCCCATTACATCGACCACGTACAGATCACGATGGCCGAGGACATCGGCGTGGGTGGTCGCGCGGGCTATTATGACACCATCGGCGCGGCCCGCGACGTGATTCAAAACCATCTCATTCAGCTGCTGGCCTTGGTGGCCATGGAGGAACCGATCTCCTTTTCGCCCCATCAGCTGCGCACCGAGAAGATCAAGGTATTGCGCGCCACCAGGCCGGTCTACCCGCTGGAAGAGACCACCGCGCGTGGACAGTACACCGCAGGCTGGCAGGGCTCCACCTACGTGCAGGGCCTGCGCGAGGAGGAGGGTTTTGACCCAGATTCCACCACGGAGACCTACGCCGCCTGCACCCTGGAGATTGCCTCGCGGCGCTGGGCGGGGGTGCCGTTTTATCTGCGCACCGGCAAGCGCTTGGGACGGCGCGTCACGGAGATTGCCCTGGTGTTCAAGTCCGCCCCCCACCACCTCTTCGGCGACCAGGGACCTCATCCCCTGGAACAGAACGCCGTGGTGATCCGCATCCAACCGGACGAGGGGGTGCTCATGCGCTTTGGCTCCAAGGTTCCCGGCTCCGCGATGGAGGTACGCGACGTCAACATGGACTTCTCCTACGCGGAGGCCTTTACCGAGGAATCCCCCGAGGCTTATGAACGCCTGATCCTCGATGCTCTGCGCGACGAGTCCAGCCTCTTCCCCACCAACTCCGAGGTGGAGTTGAGCTGGCAGATCCTCGACCCGGTGCTGGAGCACTGGGCGGTCTCCGGCAAGCCGGACGAGTACCAGGCCGGCACCTGGGGACCGGCTTCCGCCGATCACATGCTCACCCGAACCGGTCGCGCCTGGCGGCGACCCTAGAGAAAGGCATCGGACGTGATTATCGAGCTTCCCGATACCACCACCCGCGATATTGCCGCATCGCTACAGCACATTCACGAGACCACCGCTCAGACCACCGGCCGAGTCCTCACCCTCATCGTGATGACGGCCTCCGGCGACGACCTCTCCGAGATCATCCGGGTCACCACCGACGCCTCCTGGGAACATCCCTCCCGGGTGCTCGTGCTCATCGATGGCGGTCCCGCGCAAATTCCCGGAGTGGACGCGGAAATTCGCGTGGGAGGAACCGTGGGCGCCAGCGAATTCGTCATCATGACCCTGCGCGGGGATGTGGCCGCCCATGCGGATTCCGTGGTCACCCCCCTGCTGCTACCGGATACCCCTATCGTGGCCTGGTGGCCCTCCCAGGCCCCCGAGGTGCCCGCCGAGCACCCGGTGGGGTGCCTCGCCCAGCGCCGGATCACCGACGGTGGGCTCCGGCCTGACAGCTATGCCCCCGGTGACTCCGATCTCGCCTGGGCGAGGATCACCCAGTGGCGGGGCGTGGTGGCCTCCTCCCTGGACTTTCATCCCCAAGAAGACATCGTCTCTGTGAGCGTGAAAGGCCCGCGGAATAACCCGAGCATCGACTTGGCCGCGGGATGGCTGGCCAGTCGCCTGGGGGTACCAGTGCGCCGAGGCGTGGCCACCCACCAGATCAAGGGCGACCTGGATCCCTGCGAGCTGCACGTGGAGTTCCCCAGCGGCCCCGTGACCATTCACAACCGCAGTCATTCGACTATCTCCGTGCGCATGCCCCAGCGACCAGAATCCCTAGTGGCCCTCAATCCCCGCTCCACGGCGGACTGCTTGGCTGAGGAACTGCGGCACCTGGACCCCGACGTGATCTATGCGGAGGCACTCGAGGGGGTCGGCGCGGTGATCTTTGACAATAACGAGGAGGAAGAGCGCGTATGAATATCCAGCGATACCCGGATCTGTCGGCCCTCGTGGCGGCGGCCGCAGACGGCGTGGCCGCGGTGATCCGCCAGGCGCAGGCCCGTGGCGACGGCCAGGCCCGCGTGGTACTCACGGGCGGGGGTGCCGGCATCGCCCTGCTCGAACGCCTCCGCGAGCGGGCAGATATTGACTGGGCGCACGTGCACGTCTTTTTCGGAGACGAACGCGATGTGCCGGTCACCGACTCCGAGTCGAACGAAGGGCAAGCGCGCGCCGCCCTGCTCGACGCCGTGGAGATCCCCGCGAAGAACATTCACGGCATGGGGCTGGGGGGTGGGATCCGTCTGGACGAAGCGACCGAGCGCTACGAGGACATCCTACGCTGTTACGCCCCGGAAGGGTTTGACCTGCATCTGTTGGGGATGGGTGGGGAGGGACACGTCAATTCCCTCTTCCCGCACTCCCCCGCCATCGCGGAGACGCGGCGGTGGGTGGTGGCAGTGCCCGACTCCCCCAAGCCCCCGGCACGCCGAGTGAGCCTGACGTTGCCGGCCATCCGAAGGGCGCGGCGGGTATGGCTGCTGGTTTCCGGGGCGACCAAGGCCGAGGCCGTGGCGGCGGTGGCGCGCGAAGAAGAAGCCTCGTCCTGGCCCGCATCCGGGGCACAGGGCACGGAGGAAACGATTCTTTTCCTCGACGAGGAGGCCGCCAGCGCGCTGTAGCGCGCCAAGGCCGCTAGGCGTAGGCCTGGATAAGATTCAGGGCAATGATGCACACGACCCAGATCAGCGCCACCACGATGGTGTAACGATCGAGGTTCTTTTCCACCACGGTGGAGCCGGAGAGGTTGGATTGCACGCCGCCGCCGAAGAGGCTAGAGAGGCCGCCGCCCTTGCCCTTGTGCAGCAGCACCAGCACCGTCATGAGGACGGCGGTCAGCACAAGAATGATCTCAAACGCAAGAACCATGTCATTCCTTTTCAAGGATACAGTCGGGGGAACTGTCCCCACCCTACACCACGGGTGGGGACAGGCCAGCGGGCGCTCCGCCCCCGCCGGCATATTATTTAGCCGGAGTTGCGCAGCGCCGTGGCCAAACCGTTCATCGTGAGCTGAATGCCGGCGGTCACGCTATCGCGGTGATCGCCCGCGCGGTACCGACGTAGCAGCTCCACCTGAATGATATTCAGCGGCAGCAGATAGGGGTAGCGCGAACGCACGGAGCGAGCCAGAGCGGGGTTATCCGCCAGAAGCTGCTCGCGTCCGGTGATCCGCGCGAACATCGCCAGCGTGAGATCGTATTCCTCCCGGATGGTACGGTAGATCCGCGCGGAGACCTCCTCGTTGTCGATGAGATCGGCATACAGCCGAGCCAGGTGCATCTCCGCCTTGCTCATCACCTGGGCCATGTTGGAAAGCACCGAGTTGAAGAAGGGCCAGGACTCGTTGAGCGCGCGCAACTCCCGCACCCGCTCCTCGGGGTCATCGCCCGTCTCGATCCATTGGTGCAGCGCGGTACCCACGCCGAACCAGCCGGGCAGCATGACCCGGGACTGCGACCACGAGAGTACCCACGGGATGGCGCGCAGGTCCGCAAGCGTGGTGGTCTGCTTGCGGGAGGAGGGACGCGAACCAATATTCAGGGCACCGATCTCCTGCAAAGGGGTGGACTCCGTGAAATATTGAATGAAGCCGGGGTCCTCGTGCGCCAGCTCGGAATATTTACGCTGGCTCGCCGTGGAGAGCCAGGCCATGATCTCGTAGGCGCGCTGCGGATCCTCCAGGTCATTGATGTCCAGGACGCTGGCCTCCAGCGTGGCAGAGACCAGGGCCTCCAGGTTCCACCGGGCGGTGTCGCGGGAACCATACTTGGCGGAGATGATTTCGCCCTGCTCGGTGATGCGCACGGAACCGGCGACGGCCCCCTGCGGCTGGGCCAGGATCGCGTCGTAGGATGGGCCGCCACCGCGGCCCACGGTGCCGCCGCGACCGTGGAAGAGGCGCAACCGCAGGCCGTGCTCGCGGCACACGCGCACCAGATCCATCTCCCCGCTGTAGAGCGCCCAGTTGGCGGCGAAGTACCCGCCATCCTTGTTCGAGTCGGAATAGCCCAGCATGACCTCCTGGACGTCGCCGCGCTGGCGCAGATATTCGCGGTACAGGGGGATGTTCCAGAGCTTTTCTAGGATACCGGCCCCGGCGTTGAGGTCGTCGATGGTCTCAAAGAGCGGGATGATGTCCACGGTGCCGGTGGGTGCTTGCCCGCCGGCCTGGATCAGGCCCACCTCCTTGAGCAACACCATCGGTTCCAGGATGTCGCTGACGGATTCAGCCATGGAGATGATGCAGTGCGGAACGGACTCCGGACCAAAGCGCTCCACGGAGGCTGCGGCCTGGCGGAATATTCCCAGTTCGCGTTCGGTGACCTCCCCGTAGCCCGCGTAGCCGGTGGGCACGAGCGGTCGCGGGGTCTCCAGCTCGCGCACTAGGAGCTCGATCTTGTCGTCCTCCCCAAGAGCCCGGTAGTTCTCGGTGACGCGAGCCACGCTCAGGATCTCCGTGAGTACGTCCTCGTAACTCTCGGAGTTTTGCCGAATGTCCATCGAATAGAGGTGGAAGCCAAAGCTCTGCACGGCGGCGCGCAGGCGAGCCAGCCGATCATCGGCGATGATGTCGTCCTTGCTGATGCGCAGGGAGGCATCGATGGTCTCCAGATCGGAGGCGAACTCCTCCGCCGAGGCATAGGGCTCGTGGGTGCGGTGCCACTGGCCCTCTACCGCATCCTCGTCGATGAGTGTGGCGATGGTGGCGAGCATGCGTCCGCGCAGGCCATGAACGGCGCGGCGATACGGCTCGTCGATGCGACTGGGCACGTCGTTGTGGCCTCGTTCGGCCAGCGCGTAGAGATCGACGCTGACCTCGCTCATCCGATCAGAAATGCTCAGCTCGTGCTCCAGGGCGTGCAGTTCGGAACAGTAGTGCTGAAGCACCGTGGCCGCGGCTCGGCGGGTGGCGTAATCGAGGGTCGCCGCGGTGACGTAGGGGTTGCCGTCGTGATCGCCGCCGATCCACGAGCCGGGCCGGATGATCGCATGCGGCTCCACCTCGCGCCCCAGAGCCTGGCGCAACCGAGCGAGCACGTCCAGGTTAATCCTGGGTATCTCCTCGAGCAGGCTGAGCTTGTAGTAGCGTAGACCCACCTCGATCTCGTCCTCGATGCGGGGGCGCGCCACGCGGATCAGTGCGGTCTGCCACAGCACGGTAAGCCGACGCCGAATGGCGTCGTCGATCGCCTCCAGCTCCTGCTGAGCATGGGCGTTGTTCGGGGAACCCATCAGCGCGTGGCGACGCCTCATGGCCTTGGCAATGTGCTTTTGGGCGTCGAAAACGGTGCGTCGGCGCGTCTCGGTGGGATGCGCGGTGAGCACCGGGGCCACCAGGGTGTGGGGAAGCTCCTCTGCCAGCGCCTCCGGAGTCACCTTTGCTTCCCTCAACTTGGCCCACGTGGCCTCCAGCGTGGAATCCGGCGCCGGGGCGCCACTGCGCTGGTGCTCTAGGCGGGCGTGTTCGTCGTGAATATCCTCCGCGAGGTTGGCCATGAGCGCGAAGTGGCTAAAAGCGCGGATCACCGGCTCGGCGCGATCGGGATCAATGTCCCGGAACATCTCGATGAGCGCGGACATATCGGCGTCCTGCCCGGCGATGTCAAAGGCCTGGAGGCGAGCCAACTCCACGAGGTCAAAGACCTCCGGCCCCTCCTGCCGCGCGATGACCTCACCGAGGATACGGCCGAGATAACGGATGTCGTCTTGAAGATTAATAGTCTGTTCCACGGGTCGCGTGTCCTTCCTAACAACGCCGCGGTCCCGGCGGGTGGGCCAGGCTGCCGCGGCGTCGAAAAATGGGTGTGCTAATTCAGCGGGCCAGCGGCGTTCGCGGCCAGCTTGGCAAAGGCCTGCCCGTCGAGGGAGGCGCCGCCCACTAATCCTCCGTCCACGTCCGGTTGGCCCACGATCTCGGCCACGGTGTCGGCTTTGACCGAGCCACCGTAGAGAATGCGGATACCGTCGGCCACCTCCTCGTCGGCAATCTCGCGGATCAGGTTGCGCACGGCGTGGCAAACCTCCTGGGCGTCCGCAGCGGAGGCCACCTTACCGGTGCCGATGGCCCACACCGGCTCGTAAGCGATCACGGTGCGCGCTAGCTCCTCGGGGCTCAGGCCCGCGAGGGAGGCCCTGGTCTGCTCCACCACGTGTTCCACGTGGGTGCCCTTCTCCCGGATCTCCAGGGACTCGCCCACGCACACGATGGGAGAGATGCCCTTATCCAGGGCGGCCTTAGACTTGGCCGCCACCTGAGCATCCGTCTCGTGGTGATACTGGCGGCGCTCGGAGTGGCCGGTAACCACCCAGGAGCAGCCCAGCTTGGCGAGCATAGCGGCGGAGATCTCGCCGGTATAGGCACCGGATTCGTGCTCGGAAACATCCTGCGCGCCGTAGCTGATCTGCAGCTTGTCGCCCTCCACCAGGGTCTGCACGGAGCGCAGGTCGGTGAAGGGTACGGTCACCGCCACATCGACCTTCTCGCAGTACTCCTTGGGGAGGGCAAAGGCGAGTTTTTGTACCGTAGCGATGGCCTCAAGGTGATCGAGGTTCATCTTCCAGTTGCCAGCAATCAGGGGGGTACGTGCCATGAGGAAAAGCCTTTCTTGGTTGCTCGGGTGTTTAGACGTGGAGGACGGCCACGCCGGGCAATTCCTTGCCCTCTAAGAACTCCAGGGAGGCGCCGCCGCCGGTGGAGATGTGGGAGAAGCCCTCCTCGTTCAACCCCAGTGCGCGCACGGAGGCCGCGGAGTCCCCGCCGCCGACCACGGTGAAGGAACCATGTTCGGTGGTGGCGTCGATGATCGCCTGGGCCACGCCCGCGGTGCCCTTGGCAAAGGCCTCGAACTCGAATACGCCCATCGGGCCGTTCCAGAACACCGTCTTAGAATCCGCCAGGACCTGTGCAAACCGGGCCACGGATTCCGGGCCGATGTCGAGGGACTGCCAACCCTCCGGGATGGCGTCGAGGGACACCACGGTATTATCCGCATCCGCCGCAAACTCCTTCGCGGCTACCAGATCCACCGGCAACACGATCTTCTCTCCGAAGCGCTCCAGCAAGCGGGAGCAGGTCTCCACCATCTCCTCTTGGAGAAGGGACTGCTGCACGTTATAGCCCTGGGCCGCGAGGAACGTGTAGCACATACCGCCGCCGATGATGAGGCGATCAGCCTTGTTTGCCAGGGCCTCGATCACACCAAGCTTATCGGAGACCTTGGAGCCGCCGAGCACCACCACGTAGGGGTGCTCGGGCTCGGCGGCCACCTTCTCCAGCACATCGACTTCCTTGCCCACCAGGTATCCCGCATAGGCCGGCAGGTGCTTGGCTACGTCGTACACGGAGGCCTGGGCGCGGTGCACCACGCCGAAGCCATCGGAAACGAAGGCTCCGTTATCGGCAGCCAGGGCGGCCAGCTCCTTAGCGAGGCCGCCGCGCTCCTCCTCATCCTTCGAAGTCTCTCGGGGATCGAAGCGGACGTTTTCCAGCAGCAGCACGTCCCCCTCGTTGAGCCCGTTGGCGCGCTCGTGGGCGTCCTCCCCCACGACGTCACTGGCTAGGGCCACGTATTGGCCCAGCGCCTCGGAGAGCGCCGCGGCCACCGGCGCCAGGGAGAACGTGGGGTTTATCTCGCCCTTGGGGCGGCCCAGATGCGCGGCGATGATGACCTTGGCCCCGCCCTCGACCAGCGCCTTGAGCGTGGGCAAAGAGGCGTGGATACGCCCAGGATCGGTGATTTCCCCGGCTTCGTTAAGCGGAACGTTAAAATCCGAACGCACCAGGATGTGGCGGCCCTCCACGCCCTCGCCTAGCAGGTCATCGACGGTCTTGATGGTCACAGTATTATCCTTTCAGGCTAAGAAAAATGCGGCCCCGGTGTGCCGAGGCACACCCCGGGCCGCAGGGTACAACGCACCAAGTGGTTAGAGCTTGGAGGCCACGTGCTCCGTCAGGCGCAGCAGCTGGCAGGTGTAGCCCCACTCGTTGTCGTACCAGGAGACGACCTTGACCTGCTTGCCGATGACCTTGGTCAGGCCGGCGTCAAAGATCGAGCCGTGGGAATCGGTCACGATGTCATGGGAGACGATCGGATCCTCGGTGTAGGCCAGAGTATCACCCATGGCGCCCTCGGCGGCGGCCTTGATGGCGGCATTGACAGCCTCCACACTGACCTCCTCCTTGGCCGTGAAGGTCAGATCCGTGGCGGAGCCGGTGATCACGGGAACGCGCAGGGCGTAGCCATCGAGCTTGCCCTTGAGCTCGGGCAGCACCAGGGCGACGGCCTTCGCGGCGCCGGTGGAGGTGGGAACGATGTTCACGGCGGCGGCGCGGGCGCGACGCAGATCCTTGTGCGGGGCATCGTGCAGGCGCTGGTCACCGGTGTAGGCGTGCACGGTGGTCATCAGGCCCTCCTCGATGCCGAAGGCATCGTTGAGCACCTTGGCCATCGGGGCCAAGCAGTTCGTGGTGCAGGAGGCGCCGGAGATCACGGTGTGCTTCTCCGGGTCGTAGTCTTCGTGGTTGACGTTGTAGACGAAGGTGGCATCCTCGTTCTTCGCCGGAGCGGAGATGATGACCTTCTTCGCACCACCCTCGAGGTGAGCCTTGGCGGCGTTCGCGTCGGTAAAGAAGCCGGTGGACTCGATCACGATGTCCACGTTGTGGGCCGCCCAATCCAGGTTCTTCGGATCGCGCTCGGCGGACACGGCGATGCGCTTGCCGCCCACGGTGATGGAATCGTCATCGAATTCTACGTCCTGGTCCAGCTTGCCAAGGATCGAGTCGTACTTCAGCAGGGTGGACAGGGTCTGATTATCGGTCAGATCGTTCACGGCGACGACCTCAAGATCTTCGCTGCGCTGCAGCACGGCGCGGAAGAAGTTGCGGCCAATGCGGCCAAAGCCGTTGATGCCAACACGAATGGTCACTATGAAAACTCCTCTAGGTTGAGAGTGGTGTCCAAAGCGCTCCCGCGCTTTGCCTCACAGGAACGAGTGTACCGCCCCCACCCCTCGCCCGCAGACCTTCAACCAGACACTATCCAACAAAAGCAAAAAGTCGGCGCGGGAAAGTCGAGGGTTATCTCGTCCGGACGATAACTATTGCCCTGCGATCGGCGGTGAATCACCCCCGTACGGGGGAGGTTAGGGGCGTCACGCTCCACGCTATCGCCCCGCCGTCACAATAAGTGATACTCATCACTTATTGCTCCTCGCCCTCAAGCATCTCCTCCGTGAGAACGGACCGAGTATCCTCAAGACCCTCTTCCTGCGCTTTTTTATCTGCCATGGACAGCAGGCGGCGAATGCGCCCCGCGATGGCATCCTTGGTCATGGGCGGCTCCGCCAGGCGGCCCAGCTCCTCCAAGGAAGCCTGTTGATGCTCCACCCGTAGGTAACCAGCCTCCGCGAGGTGCTCGGGGACGTCGTCCCCCAAGAGCTCCATCGCGCGCTCCACTCGAACCGCGGCCGCGAGGGCGGCGCGCGCCGAACGACGCAGGTTCGCATCGTCGAAGTTCACCAGCCTATCGGTACCCAGGAGCTCCTCGCGCTCCCGGCGTAGCACGTCCCACTCCAGCCGGGTGCGCTGGGCACCCATGCGGGTTAACAGGGCCCCAATGGCCTCGGCCTCGCGCACGACGACCCTGTGCATACCGCGACTCGCCCGAATCTTAGCGGTCATGCCCAGGCGCCGCGCGCAGCCCACCAGCGCCAGGCCGATCTCCTCCCGCGGGCACACCACGTCCAGGGACACCGCCCGTCCCGGTGCAGCCAGCCGTCCTTTGGCCAAGAAGGCTCCTCGCCAGGCGGCCTCGATATCTCCGATGGTGCCCGAGACCACCTGGGGCGGCAGCCCCACGATGACAACCCCGGTTGGACCCACCAGCCCTGTGCGGCGCACCACCTCCATCGCCCCGGTGCCGATCGTCACCAGGTGGCGTGGTTTTTTTCGGCCGCGACCGGGCAGGGAACGCACCCGGGGGGAGGTGTGAAAGAGCTCCTCGATGGCCACGCGCAGGCGCTGGGCGACGGTGAGGGAATCGAATTCGGCCTCGACCACGAGGCTGCCGTTGTCGTTGATCATAGTGGAGCCGCAGCGCAGCATGGCCGCGACCTCCGCGATTCTCGCGGAGGTCGTACGGGTATTCACCGTCGCTAACTCCGCCTTCGCCTGGGCGGTGAACTCCGTTCCACCGGGTTCCTTATTCCTTGCCATAATGCCGAGCCAGTCTAATCGGCGGCGGCGAGGCCGCGTAACGCGGCGGCAAGTTTGGCCGGATCGTGCCGATTCGTGCGCTCGCCCCCCACCGTGACGGCCTCCACATCCGCGAACTCCACGATCGCCCCCAGCCTGGCCGCGGCGCGCTCCACGTGAGCGCGCTCGCCGGTGGTGGGAATGGAAGAAGCCTCGATGAGGATCCGATCCACCCGCAGCGCCGGGGCGTGTTGGGAGAGCATGTGGAGGTGGCGCTCCGAGGAAAAGCCCTGGGTCTCCCCCGGTTCCGCGGAGAGGTTAAGCACCACGATCTTCTGCGCGGAGGTGGCGTTGAGGGCTTCCACAATGCCGGGGACCAACAGGTGCGGAATGACGCTGGAAAACCACGAGCCCGGCCCCAGCGTGACCACGTCCGCCCGGATGATCGCCTCCTGCGCCGTGGGATTAGCCTCGGGGTTTTCCGGAAGGAGGCGCACCCGACGCACCGAACCGGGGGTGGAGGCCACGGCCACCTGCCCGCGCACGGGGCGCATGATGCGGGGATCGTCGTCGAGACCGGAGACGTCGGCCTCGATGTCGAGGGGCTGAAGGCACATGGGCACCACGCGTCCGCGAGAGCCCGTCAGCCGCGCCACCGTGTCCAGGGCCTGTTGGGTGCTGCCCAGCACCTCCTCCAGGCCGGAGATGAGGAGGTTTCCCACGGCATGCCCGGCCAGCGCTCCGTGGCCGCCAAAACGATGCTGCAGGGCGCTGGCCCACATCTGATCCGAGGGGTCATCCCCGGCCAGCGCGGCCAGCGCCATACGAAGATCTCCCGGAGGAATGGTCCGGAGCTCGCGCCGGATCCGGCCGGAGGAACCGCCGTCATCAGCCACGGTGACGATCGCGGTGATCGTCTCGGGTGTGCAGAGCCGATCAGCACGCAGGGTCTGGAACAGGCCGTGTCCACCGCCCAGGCTCACAATATGCCGCACAGTACCCCCTAATCCCGCGCGATGTCTCGGTGCACGATATTCACGCTGAGGTCCTCGCGTTCCCGCAAGCACCGCCCGATCTCCTCTGCGATGGCCACGGAGCGATGGTGCCCCCCGGTACATCCGATGGAGACGGTGATGAAGTTCTTGCCCTCGTGTCGGTACCCCTGCTGCATAGAATCGAACATGCGTAGGAAGTTACGCACGAAGGGCTCGGCATCGTGTTGCTCCAAGACGTATCGCGCCACGGCGGCGTCCGTGCCGCGATGCGCACGGAGTTCCGGTTGCCAATAGGGATTGGGGAGGAAGCGCACGTCCACCGTGATATCGGAATCGCGAGGCACCCCGTGCTTAAAGCCGAAGGATTGCACGGTCACGTGGCGGCGCTTATCGACGCTGCGGCCGAAGGTTTCCTCGATCCTGCGCCGCAGGTCGTGCACGGAAAGATCCGAGGTATCTAGTGTGACGTCCGCGTCCTCCTTGATCTCACTGAGCAGGCTTCGTTCCCTCGCGATCCCCTCGGACAGGGTATCTGCTCCCTGAAGGGGGTGGGTGCGGCGTACGCTGTCGAAGCGCTTGATCAACACGTCATCGCGCGCATCGAGGAAAAGGATCGTGGGCGCCAGGTCGCGGGCGCGCAACTCCTCGAGAGTTTGGAGCATGTTACCCCGGAACATCCGAGCGCGCACGTCGGTGACCATAGCGACCTTGCGCACCGGGGAGTCCTCCGCATCGCACAGGGAGGCTAACTGCAGGATCAGCTCCGGTGGGAGATTATGCGCCACGTACCAGTCTCGGTCCTCAAAGACCTTGGCCGCCGTGGATAATCCGGCCCCGGACATGCCCGTAATCAGCATGGGCGGTTGAGAAAGATGGTGCAGCGTCATGGCGGCCATTGTACGTGCCTAGGAGGCCGCATGGAGGCCCTCGTACACCGCTCGAGCCAGGGCGGGACCGAATCCCTTGACCTCCTCAATATCCGCCACGCTGGCCTCCCTGAGTTTTTTCAGAGAGCCAAAGTGGCGCACGAGTTCCGTGCGTCGCGTCTGGCCCAGGCCGTGAATGCTATCGAGCTCGGAGTGCCGCATCCGCCGCGAGCGTTGCTGCCGGTGATAGGTGATGGCAAAGCGGTGCGCCTCGTCGCGGATCTGCTGGAGCAAATACAACCCCCGGGAATTACGGGGCAGAATCACCGGATCCTCCTCCCCCGGCACCCACAGTTCTTCCAGACGCTTAGCCAGGCCCACCAGAGTGACGTCGACGATCCCCAGCTCGTCAAAGACCTTCTGGGCGGCGGTCACCTGCGGCGCGCCACCATCCACGATGAAAAGCTGCGGCGGATAGGCAAAGCGCCGGACCTCGGTGCTCATCTCTGCCACGGCCTCGTCACTGAAGGTGGACCCATCGAATTCCTCGGCCTCGGGCACCGCCGAGCGCTGGCTATGATGACGCAGGAAACGCCGCCGCGTGACCTCCGCGATGGAACCGACGTCGTCGCTGCGCCCCCCGCCCGCGGCCTCCTTGATCCGGTAACGGCGGTAGTCGGATTTTTTGGCCAGCCCGTCTTCGAACACTACGAGCGAGGCCACCACGTCGGTGCCCTGGAGGTGGGAGATATCCGTGCACTCGATGCGTAGCGGGGCAACCTCCATGCCCAGGGCGTCCTGAATGTCCTGGATGGCGGCCGATCTCGCCGTGAGGTCTCCCACTCGCTTGAGCTTGTGTTGACGCAGCGCCTCCTTGGCGTTTCGCTCCACCGTCTCGATCAGGGCGCGTTTATCGCCGCGTTGCGGCACCCGAATCTCGACCGGTCCGCCGCGCATCTCGCGCAGCGCCCGGGCGGTCTCCTCCGGGGCCTCCGGTAGAACCTGCAGCACAATCTGGCGGGGAATGACCTGACTACGGCTTCGCGGCTGGTGGGAGAGCCGATCCACGCCGCGGCGACGGACGACCTCCCTGTCCTCTTGATCGGCCCGCTCGGCGGCGTCGCCATAGAACTGCACCAGGAAGTTCTGCAGGAGTGCTCCCAGCGCGGGATCGGGCTGTCCCTCCGCCCAGGACTCGCTTCCGGCCTGGTCTCCGGCCTTTTCTACCACCCACCCGCGCTGGCCACGCACGCGCCCGCCACGCACGTGGAAGATCTGCACAGCGGCCTCAAGCTCATCGGTAGACAACGCGATGACGTCGGCGTCCGTGCCATCGCCCAGCACCACGGACTGCTGCTCCGTGAGCTTGTCGATGGCGTCCAGGTCGTCGCGCAACCGAGCGGCACGCTCGAACTCGAGAACCTCGGCGGCCTGGGTCATCTGCTCGGTGAGCCGCCGGCGCACGGCGTCGGTACGGCCCTGCATGAAAGAGCAGAAACCCTCCGCGATCTCCCGGTGTTCATCCTCGGTGACCCGTGCCACGCACGGGGCTGCGCACTTGTCAATGTAGCCCAACAGACAGGGGCGCCCCAGCTGCTCGTGGCGGTGGAACACGCCTTTGGTGCAGGTGCGCATGGGAAAAACGCGGGTCAGCAGATCTAGGGTCTCGCGCACCGCCCAGGCGTGGGAATAAGGGCCGAAATAACGCACCCCCTTGCGGCGCGGGCCGCGGAAGAAAAAAGCGCGGGGAAAACGCTCCCCCATGGACACCGCCAGCATGGGATAGGTCTTATCGTCCCGGTACTTCACGTTGAAGCGCGGGTCGAAGCGCTTGATCCAGGTGTATTCCAGCTGTAGAGCCTCCACCTCGCTGGCCACCACGGTCCACTCCACCTCGCTGGCCGCGAGCACCATCTGGCGGGTGCGCGGGTGCAGCTGCGCGATGTCCTGGAAATAGTTGGACAGGCGGGCCCGCAGGTTTTTTGCCTTCCCCACATAGAGCACCCGGCCGTCCTCCCTGCGAAACTTATACACCCCCGGATCGGTAGGAATGGCGCCGGGGGCGGGACGGTACGTGGTGGGATCGGCCATGCGGTGCTGGGTAGCTAGTCCTGCGGCATGTACTGGGCTTCCAGGGCGCGGAAAGCCTCCACCTCGGAGACGATGCTCGTCCGGTCAGCCGACTGCATGGCCCACATGGGGACATACTCGAAGTCCGGCAGCTCCAAGCGAGCCATACGAGAGCCGCGCGGAAAGGACAGGCCATAGATCACCGACCAGTGATAAAAACGGGTGCCGATGAAATTGCGAACCTCCACGCCATCGGCATTCACGCGCACCCGGGGGCGGGTCAGCCCGATCCATGCCACGAGGGAGATCACCACCCCGACCCCAAAGAATGCGAAGTGATCCACGGTGGTCAGTGCCGCGCCGGTATCTCCCACCCCCACCACGGCGGACATGAAGATGTGAACGGCCATGATGACCACCACCGCCACCCAGGCTAGCGTCCGCATCCGCGGGGAGGTCACCACCAGCTCCCACGGCTTGGTGGAAACCACCGCGGTGGGATCCGCAGCGTTATATCGCTGCAAATCGGCATCGCTGAGAGCGCTACTGTGTTGCCTGCTCGTGTCCACCTCTGCCTCGTCTCCCTGCCGATTACTCAAGTCCGTGATTCTAGCCGGTGATGCCGCGTAAGACCAGGGCGGTGTGCAGGGCCGCAATCGCGGCCTCCGATCCCTTATCCTCCAGGGATCCCTCCCCACCGGCGCGCTCCAGCGCCTGCGCATAGGTATGGGTGGTCAGCACGCCGTTGCCCACCGGGGTGGCCTCCGCCATCGCGATCTGCGATAGACCGCGCATGACGGAATCGCAGACGTAGTCGAAATGCGGGGTGCCTCCCTCGACCACGCAGCCCAGGGCCACCACCGCGTCGTAGCGGCGGGCCAGCTCCTGGGCCACCACGGGAATCTCCAGGGCGCCGATCACCCGGAATTCATCTACGCTAGCACCGGCCTTGCGCGTCGTGTCCACCGCATGAGAATGCAGGAGATCACAGATCTCCTCGTTCCAGGTAGAGGTGACCACCGCCACCGTGAGTCCGGCAGCGTCGAGATCCGCACCCACTCGAGGCAAACCTTCCTTTGCCATGGTCCTTCTAATCTCCTTCCGGGTGGCCGTGATGGGCCTCCCATTGCGCAAGATCGGGCAGGGCGTGCCCCATGCGATCCCGCTTGGTGGCGAGGTAGCGCGCGTTGTCCTCATTGATGTCCACGGGCACGGCCACCCTGCCGGTGACCCCCAGCCCGTGATCCTTGAGCACCTCGCACTTATGCGGATTATTGCTCATGATGGACAGCGATCGCACCCCTAGATTACGCAGGATCTGCGCCCCGGTATCGTACTCGCGGGCGTCGGCGGGCTGCCCCAGGGCCAGGTTGGCGTCGATGGTATCCAGGCCCTGATCCTGGAGCGCGTAGGCCTTGAGCTTTTCGTTGAGACCGATGCCTCGACCTTCCTGTCCACGCAGGTACACGATGATGCCACGGCCGGCCTCCTGTACCATGCGCATGGAATTGCTCAGCTGCTGGCCGCAGTCGCAGCGCCGGGAGCCAAAAACATCGCCGGTGAGGCACTCGGAATGAATCCGTACCATCACATCCTCGCCACCATCACGATCCGGCTCACCGGCGACGAGGGCCACATGCTCCTGCCCGCTGAGAGAATTGACAAAGCCCACGGCGCGGAAGAACCCATACTCCGTGGGCATAGAGGTCTCCACCGTGCGCTCAATGAGGCAATCGTGGCGGCGCCGCCAGGAAATGAGCTGATCGATCGAGATCATGCGCAGCCCGTGGCGGTCGGCAAAGCGGCGCAGCTCCGGCGCGCGCGCCATATCCGTGGGATCCTCCTCGGACACGATCTCGCAGAGCACCCCGGCCGGGTGCAGCCCCGCGGCCCGGGCTAGATCGATGGCGGCCTCGGTGTGTCCATCGCGCACCAGCACCCCACCGTCGCGGGCGCGCAGGGGCACCACGTGACCGGGACGGGTGAACTCCTCCGGGGCGCAGTGGGGGTCGGCCAGGCGGCGAATGGTCTCCGCCCGGGAGGTCGCGGAGATGCCGGTGGTCCCGGTGGCGGCATCCACCGTCACGGTATAAGCCGTACCTCGCGTGTCCTCGTTGCGGCTCACCATCGGCGGCAGGCCCAGGCGATCCGCATCCGCGTTCGTCAGCGGGGCGCAGATATATCCCGATGTATAGCGCACCATGAAGGCCAGCAGTTCGGGAGTGGCCTTCTCGGCAGCAAAAATGAGGTCGCCCTCGTTTTCCCGGTCCTCGTTGTCCACCACCACCACGGCCTTGCCCGCCGCGATGTCCGCTATGGCCTCATCGACGCTATCAAGAGGAATATTCTGCTCCGCGTGTACAGTCACGTCGATCACTTTAGCCCTCCCGGGCCGCGGCCCCCGCGCCGGGGGCCAGCAGCCTCTCCACGTACTTGGCCAAGACGTCTACCTCCACATTCACGAGGTCGCCGGGGACGAGATCCCCATGGGTGGTATCGCGCAAAGTGGTGGGGATCAGCGACACTTCGAACCAGCCCTTCCCCAGCCCGGAGACGGTCAGCGAGGTGCCGTTGAGTGCGATGGAACCCTTCTCCACCACGTAGCGCGCCACGGAGGAGGGCAGCGCATACCGCAGCACGTCCCAATGCTCGGAATGCTCGCGCCCCAGCAGGGCGGCGGTGGCGTCCACGTGCCCCTGCACGATGTGCCCGCCCAGGTGCTCCCCCACGGCCATCGCCCGCTCCAGGTTCACCCGCGAGCCAACCTCCAGGTTCCCCAGGTTGCTGCGGGTAAGCGACTCGCGCATGACGTCCGCGCAAAAGGCGTGCTCCCTCAGATCCGCCGCCGTGAGGCACACGCCGTCGACGCTGATGGAATCCCCCCGCCGCGTTCCCTCCAGGACCGTCGCGGCCTTCACGGTCAGGCGCAGCGCATCGCCTTGATCCTCCACCGCAGCCACCATGCCGACTTCCTCGATAATCCCGGTAAACATCACTCGCCTCTTTCCATTTCTATGAGGGTATCCAAGCCCAGCTGGCGCACCTCGCGGGTACGCCAGCGCCGCGCCGCGCCCAGCGTTTCCACCAGGGGCCGAGCGACGACCCCTCGCCCACCACCCACGATGACAGGGGCGAGGTACGCCTGGATGGCATCGACCTCGTCTGCCATCAACGCGGAATGGGCCAGGTGCGCCCCACCCTCGATGAGGATGTCTCGGTCCCCCTTGTCCCATAACGTCGCTAGGGCCTGCGGGATTCCGGGGTATTGCTCGAAGCCTTGCTCGCGCATCTCCTCGGGCAGCTCCCGGGTCCCGATGACCACGCGGCGCGGCTGGTGCGGGTACAGGCCGCCGGACGCGCGCGCGGTGAGGGCTGGGCGATCCGCCCAGGCCGTCCCCGTCCCCACGACGATCGCGTCGCGTCGGGAGCGATCCAGGTGCACGTGCGCGCGGGCCTCCTCCCCGGTGATCCACTGGCTCGAGCCATCGAGGGCGGCCGTGAAACCATCGAGGGTCTGGGCGAACTTGAGCGTCACGTGCGGTCGTCCCCGCCGCATCGCCACGAGCCAGGGCCGCAGCGGGGCCACCTCAACGGGCAGGCGGCGCACCGTCACGCCCCGGGAACGCAGGTAATCGGCCCCTCCGCCCTCGCGCTCCCCGGGATCGGGATGGGCGTAATACACCTCGGCAATGCCTGCACGCAGCAGTGCCTCCGTGCAGGGTCCGGTGCGGCCGGTGTGGTTGCAGGGCTCCAGCGTGACCACGGCCGCACCCCCTCGGGCCGCCGCACCGGCCCGACGCAGGGCCACGACCTCCGCGTGCGCTTTCCCGGCAGGCTGAGTGGCTCCCACCGCCAGCACCTCCCCGGAAGAACCCAGGATCACCGCACCCACCGGAGGATTAGGGCTGGTGGTGCCCTTGACTTTCCACGACTCCTCAATCGCCAGGTCGAGGGCGTGGGAAAGCGCTACCGGGCCGAGCATGAACGCTGGGCGTGGGCGCGTAGGGACTCCACCATCGCGGCGGGATCGTCCGCCCTGTACACCGCCGAGCCCGCCACGAAGGCATCGCATCCGGCGGCGGCGGCCTGCCCGATGGTGGCCTCGGAGATACCGCCGTCGATCTCGATGAGGGTATCCAAGCCTCGGCGATCGATCTCCCGGCGCAACACGCGCACCTTTTCTAGCTGATCCGGCATGAAGGATTGCCCGCCGAACCCGGGCTCCACGGACATCACCAGCACCTCGTCGAAGTGATCGAGGTCGCCCAGATATGGTTCGATCGGTGTGCCGGGTTTGAGGGAAAAGGCCGCGCGCACCCCCAGCGCCCGGATCGAGGCCGCCAGCGCCACGTGATCCGAGGTCGCCTCCACGTGAAAGATGAGGGTGTGCGCGCCCGCCTCGGCATAGCGCTCCACCCAACGCTCGGGTTCCTCGATCATCAGGTGCACGTCCAGGGGCTTATCCGTGAGGTGACGAACGGTAGCTGTGATGTCCGGACCAAAGGAAAGATTGGGCACAAAGTGTCCGTCCATGATGTCCACGTGCAGCACATCGGCGGTGGGAATCCGGGCGATGTCCTCGCCGAGGCGGGAAAAGTCCGCGGCAAGGATCGAGGGGGCGATGATCGGGACGTGTTGCATGAGGCCCAGTCTAGTCCGTGGGTAATCCGCGGCGAATCCCCTCCGCCTTGCGTAGTACGGCGAAGAACATCGCGTCCGTGCCGTGGCGATGCGGCCACATCTGCACCGAGGGGTGGTTCCCCACGTCCGCCATGCCCGGAACGAGGCCGTGGGCATCAAGTTCCACCGCGTCGAGATCCGCTATCGCTTTGTCCACGATCGCGCGGGTCTCCCGAAGATCGGGCGAGCAGGTGGAATACACCACCACCCCGCCGGGACGGGCGAGAGCCAGGGCCGAACGCAGCAGCTCGTATTGCAGCGCCGCAAGGCCTGCGATGTCGGATTCTCGCTTACGCCAGCGGGCCTCGGGGCGTCGGCGCAGGGCACCCAGGCCGGAGCAGGGGGCATCCACGAGCACCCGGTCGTAGCCCGGTGCCAGGCCGGGGGCGCGACCGTCGGCGGTGTGCACCGTCACCGGCAGGCCGTGTACCGCGGATCGCACCAGATCCGCACGATGCTTGGCCGGCTCCACCGCGTCCACGTGGGCCGCCTCGATCCGGGCCAGGGCACCCAGCAGGGCCGCCTTCCCGCCGGGACCTGCGCACAGATCCAGCCAGCGTCCCTCGTCGCGGCCCGTCACCGGGGCCTGGGCGGCGGCCCGAGCGATGAGCTGACTGCCCTCGTCCTGTACCGCAGCCAGCCCGCTGCGCACCGGCTCGAGCTGCGCCGGTGCGCCGGAGTCCAGATACACGGCGTACGGGGAGTAACGCCCCTGCTCACCGCCGATCACCAGGGCAAGTTCCTCGGCGCTCATCTCGCCGGGACGCGCCACCAGGTGCACCTTGGGGCGCTGCGAGTCCGCTGCCAACGCGGCCTCCAATTCCTCGGCGTGCGCGCCCAGAGCCGCGGCGAAGGATCGGGCGATCCATGCGGGATGGGCATGTCGGAAGGCCGCCCCCTCGAGTTCACCGCGCGGGGACAGGCGAGTGATCCACTCGGAGGCCGGGGTACGCGTCATAGTGCGCAGCACGGCATTAGCAAACCCCTTGGCTCGCTCCTGGCCCGCCTCGACCACCAGCTGCACGCTCGTATCCACTGCGGCGTGAGGCTCCACTCTGGTGTATAGCACCTGATAGGCACCCAGGCGCAGGGCATCGAGAACCTCGGGGGCGATCGCCTCGAGCTGCCGAGAGGAGCACGCAGCGATCACCGCGTCGAGAACCCCCTGGGTGCGCAGGGTGCCGTAGGTGATTTCCGTGGCAAAGGCGGCATCCCGCCCGCGCACCCGGTGCTCCTTGAGCGCCGCGGGCAGCACAAGGTTGGCGTAGGCGTCCTGGGCGCGCACCGCGCCCACCACCGCGTAGGCTACCCGCCGGGGGGCGTCTACCCGCGATGGCACCGGTACGGAGCGCTGGGGCCGTGGTTTTTCTCCGCGACGACGATCGCGCCCACCGGTCCTGTGCGCCTCGGAAGCGGTCCGCTGCGCGGACTTGGAGCGGGAGCGAAAACCCCCGGGTTGGCTGCTCACTGAAACTTCGTCCCTTCCTTCGGTTGCGCTCCGCGCGCCCAATCGGCCGCCGCCATCATCTTCTTGCCCGGAGGTTGCAGGCGGGTTAGACGCACCGGATCGGTTCCCGTACCCACCAGCACCTCCTTCTTGGTGGCGACGATCCGCCCCGGTTCCAGATCTCGCACCCCGGTATCCAGGGGTATTTCCACCGGGGCCACCTTGAAGCGCCGCTCGCCCCACGTCGTCCACGCGCCGGGGGCCGGGGTGTGGGCGCGGATGGCTCGCGCGATCTCCTCGGCGGGGGCCAACCAGTTCACGCGGGCATCCTCGGTGGTGATCTTTGGTGCGTAGCTGGCCGGTCCTTCCTGCGGATGCGGGCGCAGGGTTCCCGCCTCCAGACCGGTCATAGTATCGGCCAAGAGATCCGCGCCCCGGTGGGCCAGCCGGGTGAGCAGATCGTCTGCGGTATCGTGAGCGCGAATCTCCTCGTTCCGGCTCGCCAAGACCGGCCCGGTGTCTAAACCCTCGTCGATGCGGAAAGTGGTGACACCCGTGGCCCGATCTCCCGCCCGAATCGCCGCCTGCACCGGGGCCGCCCCGCGCCAGCGGGGCAGCAGGGAAAAATGCAGATTAATCCAACCGTGCGGAACCACCTGAAGCAGATCGGTGGTGACCAGGTTGCCGTAGGCCACCACCGGGATCGCCTCGGGAGCAAGCTCCCGCAAGCGATCCCGCAGCGCCTGCCCCTCCTCGGTGCTCGGCTTAAGGGTGGCGGGCGTAAGCACCTCAATCCCCTGCTCCACCGCCAGCGCTTTGACCGGGGAGGGATGCAGGGTGCGCCCGCGACCGCGCGGGGCATCGGGACGGGTCAGCACCGCGACCACCTCGTGCGGGGAATCCAGCAGCGCCCGGAGCGCCACCACGGCGGGTTCCGGCGTGCCGGCAAAGACAAGCCTCATCGCCGCGCACCCCCGTTCTCGCACCACGCGGCGGCACGAATCTGCCCCATCGCCTCCTTGCGGTCCTGGACCGCGGCGCGCTTGAGGAAGAGCACCCCGTCGAGGTGATCGGTCTCGTGCTGAATGCACCGCGCCAGCAGACCCGAGGCCGCAATGCTCAGGGGCTTGCCCTCCACATCCGTACCGGTGAGGCGCACGTGACGATACCGCGGAATCGACAGCGATATATCCGGAATCGACAGGCACCCCTCCGTTCCCTGCTCCTTTTCCTCCCCGACCGGCTCCCACACCGGGTTAATCACGTGGCCGCGCAGGCCGCCCGCCACGTGCGAGCAGTCAAAGACGAATACCCGACGCAGCACGCCCACCTGATTCGCCGCCAGGCCCACACCCCCGGCGTGAGCCATCGTCTCCATCATATCGTCCACGAGGGTACGCAGCGCGGCATTGTAGTCCGTGACCTCGGTGGCTCGGGTAGTCAGCACCGGATCACCAAAAAGGCGGATGGGCAAAACAGTCATGGTGCCTCATTGTATCCGCTTAGCCAATGTGCATCGGGTCCACCCGCACCCGCAGCGGCAAATCCTCGCGCCGCGCCACCCGCGCCACCATCGCGCTCTTGAGCGCGGACCCCAGCTGTCCCCGCGGGCCCAACGGGGTCCGCACCAGGACCCGCTGCACAGGCCCGAAGCGCCGCTCGTCGTATTCGCCCGGTACATGCTCGCCAGGAGGCAGGTCCACCGGGCCGAGCACCTCGGCGCGATCCGGCAAGCTGGCCTCCTTCAGCAGGCTATCGACGGCCGTCGCCGCGCCGTCAATAGCCGCCATGTGCACCGCAGGCGGAAAGCCCACCTCGCGGCGCTGGGCCAGTTCCCGAGCCGCGGCCCCCGGCATGTCCCAGCGGATGAGGTGCTGCACCACGGCCAGGCCCGGGTCCGCCGCCACCACCACCTGGCCGCCCCGGCGATGCGGCTCCACCAGCGTGGCCACCGCCGCCCAGGTCGCCAGAGCCTCCTCTTCCGCGCGCAGATCCTGGCGACCAAGCAGCGCCCAGGTGTCCAGCAGCACCGCTGCACCGTAGCGCCCGCCCCCGGCTACCCTGGGCTCCGATCCCGGCGTGGCAACCACCAGGGCCGGACAATCCGGCACCTCTCGATGCCGCTGATTCCCGCCGGAGGCAATCACCCGCACCGAGGGAAAAGCCCGTCCCAGCTCCTCCGCGGTGCGCTGATTGCCCAGAACCACCGCCCGCAGTGAAGCCGAGCCGCAGTGCACACAGCGATAGCGGGGATCGATCCGCCCGCACCATCGGCAGGTGGGCACCGCCGCCTCCCCCGAGTTGCCGGAGGGCAGCCCCACGGGTCCATTGCACTGGCGACACCGGGCCGGGGTTCGGCATTGCCCGCAGGCCAGGGTAGGGATATAGCCCTTGCGGGGAGTATGGACCAACACCGGTCGGCCCGCTGCCAGTCCCTCCCGCAGGGCCCGAAAGGCCACGGCGGGAATGCGCGCCGAGCGGGCTAAGGGATCCTTGGCGAGCTCAAAATCGGAATCCGCCACCGCCTGCACCCTGGGCATCCGGGTGCGCAGGGTCTCCCTCCCCGCCACCAGGCCGTGCGCCCACCCCGACTCCACCAGCAGTTGCGCCTCCGCGGTGCGCGTGTGTCCGGCAATCACCAAGGAGGCCTCCGTGGCCGCCACCCGGGTAGTGAGCACCTCCCTTGAATGGACGTAGGGGGCGCGTGGGTCCACGTGATTGGAGTTGCCATCGAAGAGCACCACGGCCAATTGGAGGTCGGCCACCGGGGCAAAGGCCGCGGAGCGGGGGCCAATCACCAGCCTGCCCTGGCCGTGCAGGATCGACAGGAAGCGACGATAGCGCGCCTGCGGACCCAGGGCCGCTCCCAGCGCGGTGATCTGCTTGGCGCTTACGTGCTCCCGCAGCGCCTCCTCCAGGGCGTCCACGTCGGCCTGATCGGGGGCCACGATGAGCACACCCCCGCCGCTCAGGGCCACTTTGGTAGCCAGGGCGGCCAGGGCGGCCGCCCAGTCATCACCGGGGGCGATTTGCCAGGCCACCCGGGCGCGTCGGCGGGCCAACACCGCGTCCACGAAGGACTCCCCGTGCTCATAGGCCGACCAAGCGGAGAGATCGGGCTCCTGGACCTGGCCGAGTTCCTCCCACGGAGTATGGGTATCGGCGGACTCCGCCGCCGCATGGCGTGCCGGGATCGCCGCCCGAATCAAATCCGATCGGGTACCCGCGTAGCGGGCGCACAGCGATTCCACCAGGCGACGAATCTGCTCCGGATACACCACCTCCGGGGAGATCACTCGCTCGATATAGCGCAGCTGACCGGGGTGTGTGCTCCCCTCTGCCCGCTCGATGAGCAGGGCATCCACCAGACGCCCGGCGAAGCGAATGCGCACCCGCACCCCAGGCTGGGCCTGCTCCGCGTCCTCCTGGGTTACCCGGTAGTCAAAGAGCCGATCCAGGTGCACTAACCCCAACAGCGGCAACACCCGCGCCACCGGCTTCTGTGCTGCGGGAACGCGGGAGGAGGTGGCCATGATGGCCGATTTTACAGGCCTGCGGCCTCGCGCAGGACGGCGGCTCGGTGCGTGCTTTCCCAGGGGAAATCCACGTCCGTGCGGCCGAAGTGACCATAGGCGGCCGTGGGGGCGTAGATGGGACGCAGCAGATCCAGCTCCCGGATAATTGCGGTGGGGCGCAGATCGAAAACCTCGCTGACCGCGCACTGAATGTCCACGTCGTTGAGGCCCTCCTTGGCGGTGCCAAAGGTCTCCACATAGAGTCCCACCGGGGTGGCGCGGCCGATCGCGTAGGCCACCTGCACCTCGGCGCGATCCGCCAGCCCCGCGGCCACGATGTTTTTGGCCACCCAGCGCATGGCGTAGGCGCCAGAGCGATCCACCTTGCTCGGATCCTTGCCGGAAAAGGCGCCGCCGCCGTGGCGAGCCATACCACCGTAGGTGTCCACGATAATTTTGCGGCCGGTCAGGCCGGCGTCTCCCATCGGGCCGCCGAGGGTAAAGGAACCCGACGGATTGATGAGCAGGTTGAGATCCTCCGTGACCAACGATGCCAGGCCGGCGTCGTTGATCACCCAGTCCAGGACGTGCGGGCGCAGCTGCGCCTCCAGCCAGGCGGAATCCACCTCGGGATCGTGCTGGGTGGAAATCACCACGGTATCCAGGTAGAGCGGCCGACCGGCCTCGTCATAGGCGAAGGTCACCTGGGTCTTGCCATCCGGGCGCAGGTGTGCGACGATGCCCTCCTTGCGCACCTGGGAAAGGCGGCGGGAAAGTCGATGAGCCAGGGCGATGGGCAGCGGCATGTACTCGGCGGTCTCGTTGGTGGCATAGCCAAACATCAGGCCCTGGTCGCCGGCGCCGGCCTGATCGTCATCCTCGTAATGGCCCCCGGAGCGCATCTCCTGGGAGGTATCTACCCCGTGGCCGATCTCTGCGGACTGCTCCCCGATGGCGATGTTCACGCCGCAGGTGGTGCCATCGAATCCCACGTCCGAGGAGGTAAAGCCGATGCGCACCAGAGTGCTGCGCACCAGGCTCGGGATGTCCACGTATCCGGTGGTGCGCACTTCCCCGACCACGTGCACCTGGCCGGTAGTCACCAGTGTCTCCACGGCCACGTGGGCGTGCGGATCCTCCCGCAGGATTGCGTCGAGGATGGTGTCCGAGACGGCGTCGCAAATCTTATCGGGGTGTCCCTCCGTCACGGACTCGCTAGTAAAAAGCCGCACGGAGCGCGGGGAAGATGCCACGAACTTTTCCTTTACTACCCAGGGATGAACTACTGAGCAAGGATAGACCAAGCGGTCTACTCTTGCAAGGATGGGAACCGGACCACAGCGTCAAGGTAGGCCCCGGCGATCTGATGCTTGGTGGAGTCGTCGAGTTCGATCACCTCGGGCGGCTGCTCCCCGCGGGCACGCAGCAGCCATCCCCGGTTGCGGCGCTCCCCAAAGACCTTGCCCACGCCCACCTCGTTGCACATGAGCAGATCGCAGCCCTTGCGCTCCAGTTTTCGCAGCCCGTACTCCAAAGCGGAATAAGCGCCATCACCGGTCTCCGCCGCAAAGCCCGCGATGACCGTGTGCGTCGGGATCTCCCCGCGCCGTCGCGCCTGCACCACGCCGTGCAGGATGTCGGGGTTTTCCACCAGGTTCAGCGTGGCCAGCGCGCCATCGTCGGACCCCTTTTTCATCTTGGTTCCAGCCTGCGTGGCTGGCCGGAAATCCGCCACCGCCGCCGCCATAACGATCGCGTCAGCCTCAAGGGCCTGTTCGGTCACCGCCGCCGCCATCTCTGTGGCGGAGACCACACGCTCCACTCGAGCCCCCGCCGGAACCGGCATATCCTCCGTGGCCCCGGCGATGAGATGCACCCGGGCTCCGCGCTGGGCCGCCACCTCGGCCAGGGCAAAGCCCTGCCGTCCGGAGGAGCGATTACCCAGGTAGCGCACCGGATCCAGGTTCTCCTGGGTTCCGCCCGCGGTGATGAGCACCCGCTTTCCTTCCAGATCGCGCGGCAGGCTCGTCCCTGCGATCACCATGCGCGCCAGATCCGCGATCTGCTCCGGCTCCAGCAGCCGGCCCGTGCCGCTATCGGTCCCGGTAAGCCGACCCGAGGCGGGTTCGAGCACCGTTACTCCCCGGGCACGCAGCACCTCGACGTTGGCCTGGGTAGCGGGATGGAGCCACATCTCCGTGTGCATGGCCGGGGCCACGATCACCGGGCAGGCGGCCACCAGGATCGTGGCGCTGAGCAGATCATCCGCTCGTCCCGCAGCCAAACGGGCGAGCAGATCCGCGGTGGCCGGGGCGATGATCACGCCGTGGGCCTCCTGCCCCAGGCGCACGTGCCGCACCTCATCGACCCCCTCAAACACGGAGGTGCTCACCGAGTTGCCCGAGAGCGCCTCAAACGTGGCGGCACCCACGAAATTTAGCGCGGCGGGAGTGGGGATTACGTGCACCTCGTCGCCGGATTCCTTGAAGCTTCGTATCAGGTGACAGGCCTTATAGGCCGCGATTCCCCCGGCCACTCCCACGATGATTTTCAACCCTCTTGCGTCCTTCCCGCTGGGTCCGTGCGCTCGTTGCTGTCTTCCGTCGGTGCCACGGCAAAGGCCACCGCCCAGCCCCCGGGCAGCGGCCTAGGATCGCAGTGGCTCCGAGAAACCGCAGGCCTAGCGGCCTTCCTCGTGCTCGAGAAGATCGCCGTCGATCTCGCGCAGAGCGATGGACAGCGGCTTCTCCCCGGCTTCCGGGGTCACGAGCGGACCGATGAATTCAAAAACACCCTCGTCGGCCTGCTGATAGTAGCTATTGATCTGACGCGCGCGCTTGGCCGCGTAGATCACCAGGGCGTACTTGGAGGAAACCTTTTCCAGGAGGCGATCGATCGGCGGGTCGGTAATACCCACCGGCGGATCGAAAACCGGCTGCTTCTTCTCGGTCCCGTTACTCACGTTCGTCACTTACACCTTAATTCTTTTGCTCAAAAGGATTACCCGGGGCGCGCCCACGCGCCGCCCCGTCCTACTCGCCCCGCAGGATACCACCGATGGCGGCCACGGCGGTATCGACGTCATCGTTGACCACCACGCGATCGAATTCATCCATGGCGGTCAACTCCCCGCGCGCGGTTTCCAGGCGGCGCGCGATGACGTCCTCGGACTCCGTGCCTCGCCCGGTGAGGCGCTCCACGAGCACCTCCCAGGACGGCGGCGCCAGAAAGACCGTGGTGGCCTCGGGCATCATCGCCTTCACGTTACGCGCGCCCACGAGATCCACCTCGACGAGAACGGGCCTTCCCTCCGCCAAGGCTTGTTCCACCGGTGCCGCCGGGGTGCCGGAGCGCTGGAGGCCACCGTGAATATCGGCCCACTCCAGCATCTCACCCCTATCGATACGCTCCTGGAACTCCTCCGGGGTGACGTAGAAATAATCCACCCCGTCCACCTCGCCCGGACGCGGGCTGCGGGTGGTCATGGAGACACTAAAATATAGCCCGGAGACGCTCCCGCGGAGGCGATGAACCACCGTGGACTTGCCTACGGCAGACGGGCCAGCCAGAACCACCAGCTGACCACGAGGGCTCTCGCCGGTCATGGGTTATTCCTCGGCGTAGCCGAAGCGATCCAACAGGGCACGCCGCTGGCGCTCGCCCAGGCCGCGCAGGCGGCGGGTGGGAGCGATCTCCAACTCCTCCATGATTTCCTTGGCCTTGACCTTGCCCACCTTCGGCAGCGCCTCGAGAAGCGCAGAGACCTTCGTCTTACCCACGATCTCATCGTCCTGGGCCTTGTCCAGGACTTCCTTCAGGGTCATGTCGCCGCGCTTGAGCTTCTCCTTGAGCTCGGCGCGAGCCTTGCGGGCCTCGGCAGCCTTAGCAAGGGCCTCCTTGCGCTGCTCATCGGTCAACTTCGGAAGGGCCACGAGTTCCTCCAGTTCGTTTCTTTATTCTTCCTGTTCGGCGGTGCGCCTGGAATACCATCGCTACCTCATGCCGATGTCCGCTCAGTGTAACACCGCCGGGGGTGGGCCACCGCAATCGGCGCAGGGCACAAGGCCTATCAACCGAGATGGTTCAGCGTGGCTCCCCCTAAAATAGCAGGGCAACCGCCTCGGGCCGGCGGACGGTCATAATCTCAGAGCTTGCCCAAAAGATTCCACGGCTTTGCGCAGGTCACAGACCTCAGGACCGCAGCCGAGCACGCCTCGAGACACATTGGGATAGGCCAAATCCGCCCGCGAACCCATGATGTGCGCCACGTCCTGGGCGCTGCCACCCTGCACCCCCACGCCCGGCATGAGCACCGGACCGTTGAGGCACCGACAATCCGGGGCCCGCTCCACCGTCGCCCCCACCACCACGCCGAGATTTCCCAGACCCTCGTGGGCGGCGTTACGCCGCGTGACCTCGTCCACCACCTGCTGAGCGATGCTGCGCCCATCGGCGCCCTCGTGGGCCTGGAGTACGCGGGCTTCCGGATTCGAGGTGGCCGCGAGCACGAAGACGCCTCGGCCGGTAGCCTCCGCGCGCTCGAAGGCAGGATCCAGGGCCCCTATCCCTAGGTAGGGCGAGACGGTCACCGCATCGCTGCACAGGGGCGAGGAATCGTCCAACCACGCGGAGGCGTAGCCCGCCATCGTCGAGCCAATATCGCCGCGCTTGGCGTCGGCCACCACGAGCGCGCCCTGGGCGCGCAAGCCCGCGATCGTCTCCTCCAACACGGCAAAACCCGCGGAGCCGAAACGCTCGTAGAAGGCCACCTGCGGTTTGACCAGGCAGACCGTGGGGCCAAAGGCCTCCACGCACCGGCGGGAAAACTCCGCCAAGCCCGCCGCCGTATCACCCAGACCCCAGGACTCCAGGAGCCCCGGGTGGGGATCAATACCCACGCACAGGCGCCCGCGCCGCCGCGCCACCCGAGCCAGACGATCGCCAAAGGTCGGCGTCACTTCCCCATCGCCTTTCCCGCCGAGGCGTGATCGAGCTCTTGCAGGGCGCGCACCGCAAAGCCCTCGCCGCGCAGGGCCTCGATGCCCTGCACGGCCGCGGTGACCCCCTGCACGGTGGTGACCGCGGGCACTCCCACGCTTACCGCCGCCGCACGGATGTCGTAACCATCGTGACGCGCCCCGGAGGAACCCGCCGGGGTATTCAAGATGAGGTCCACCTCGCCGGCCCGGATCCGATCCAGGATGGAGGGGCCCTGCGCGCCGGCGCGGATGTCCGAGCCCTTGAGCACCTCCTCGCAATCGATACCGTTGCGCCGCAGTATGCTCGCGGTGCCCGCGGTGGCCAGGATCGTGAAGCCCAACGAGGCTAGACGCTGGATGGGGAAGATCAGGGTACGTTTATCCCGATTGGCCACGGAGACGAACACTGTCCCCTCGGTGGGCAGGGCGCCGAAGGCCGAGGCCTCCGCCTTGGCATAGGCCGCACCGAAGTTGGTAGCCACGCCCATGACCTCGCCGGTGGACTTCATCTCCGGGCTCAGCAGGGTATCGAGCATGGTACCGTCCGGGCGACGGAAGCGATTAAACGGCAGCACCGCCTCCTTGACGGCGATGGGCGCGTCGATGGGCAGGGAACCGCCGTCGTGAGTGGCGGGGATCATCCCCTCGGCGCGCAGCTCGGCGAGGGTGGCGCCCATCATGATGCGGGAGGCCGCCTTGGCCAGAGGCACGCCGGTCGCCTTAGAGACGAAGGGAACCGTGCGCGAGGCGCGCGGATTGGCCTCGATGACATAGAGCACGTCGTCCTTGAGGGCATACTGCACGTTCATCAGCCCCTTGACACCGATACCCTGCGCGAGGGCCACCGTAGAGCGGCGCACCGCCTCGATGTCCTCCGGGCCCAAGGTCATGGGGGGCAGGGCGCAAGCGGAATCGCCGGAATGGATGCCAGCCTCCTCGATGTGCTCCATCACTCCGGCCAGATAGACCTCCGTGCCGTCGCACAGTGCGTCTACGTCGATCTCGATGGCGTTATCGAGGAAGCGATCCACCAACACCGGGTGATCGGAGGTCAGCTCCGTGGCCCGCTCGATGTAGCTGCTCAGCGAGGACTCGTCGTAGACGATCTCCATGCCGCGCCCGCCCAATACATAGGAAGGACGCACCAGCACCGGATAGCCGATGGCGGCGGCCACCTCGCGGGCCTCATCGAACGACGTCGCGGTGCCGAAGGCCGGGGCCGGCAGCTCCGCACGGCGCAGCACCTCGCCAAACTCGCCGCGATCCTCGGCCAGGTTGATGGATTCCGGAGTGGTGCCCACCACCGGCACGCCCGCAGCCGCCAGGCGCTCCGCCAGACCTAGGGGGGTTTGGCCGCCGAGCTGCACGATCACGCCTGCCACCGTGCCGGACTGGCACTCCGCGTGATAAACCTCCATCACGTCCTCGAAGGTCAGCGGCTCGAAGTAGAGGCGGTCGGCGGTATCGTAGTCCGTGGAAACGGTCTCCGGGTTGCAATTGACCATCACCGTCTCATAACCCACCCGGGACAACTCCAGCGCCGCGTGCACGCAGGAATAATCGAACTCGATCCCCTGGCCGATCCGGTTGGGCCCGGATCCCAGGATGATGACCTTCTCCCGCTCCTTCTGCTCGGTGACCTCGGATTCCGCCTCGGGGTCGAGCTCGTAGGCGGAATAGTGGTACGGGGTGCGCGCCTCAAACTCCGCCGCGCAGGTATCCACCGTCTTATACACTGGGCGGATGCCCATCGACCAGCGCAGTCGACGCACGCCCTCCTCCCCGGCGAACTCGGGGCGCAACCGGGCGATCTGGGCATCGGACAGGCCGAAGACCTTGGCGCGGCGCAGCAGGTCCTCGGTGAGCACCTGGGCCGCGATCAGCTCCTCGCGGAACGCCACCAACTCGGCCAGCTCCGCCAGGAACCAGGGATCGATGCCGGAGGCCTCGTGCACCTGCTCGATACTCGCTCCCCAGCGCAGCGCCAGCTCCACGTCGTACATGCGGCCCTCCGTGGGGCGCCGGAGGTCCTCCAACACCTCCTCGACTGAGCCAAACTCCGGGTCCGGGGCCGTCCAGAAGCCCGCCTGTTTCTGCTCCAGCGAACGCATCACCTTATTGAGGCCCGCGATGTAGTTACGGCCGATGCCCATCGCCTCGCCCACGGACTTCATGGTGGTGGTCAGCGTATCGTCCGAGCCCACAAACTTTTCAAAGGCGAAACGGGGCGCCTTGACGATCACGTAGTCCAGGGTGGGCTCGAAGGCCGCCGGGGTAACCCCCGTGATGTCGTTGGTGATCTCGTCCAGCGTATAGCCGATCGCCAGCTTGGCGGCGATCTTGGCGATGGGAAAACCCGTGGCCTTGGAGGCCAGGGCGGAGGAACGCGAGACGCGCGGATTCATCTCGATGGTGATGAGGCGGCCATCGCGGGGGTCGAGGGCGAACTGAATGTTACAGCCACCGGTGTCCACGCCCACGGCCCGGATGATGGCGATGCCCTGATCGCGCATCTTCTGGTACTCGCGATCCGTCAGCGTCATCGCCGGTGCTACCGTCACGGAGTCGCCGGTGTGCACGCCTAGGGCATCGACGTTTTCGATGGAGGCGATGACCACCACGTTATCGTCGCCATCGCGCATCAACTCCAGTTCGTATTCCTTCCAGCCGAGGATGGATTCCTCGATGAGCACATTGGCCTCCGGGGAAGCCGCCAGGCCACCGCCGGCGATACGCTCCAGATCCTCCTCGTCAAAGGCCAATCCGGAACCCAGACCGCCCATGGTGAAGCTGGGGCGCACCACCACCGGCAGGCCCAGCTCAGCCACCGTCTTGTGCACCTCTTCCATGCTGTGACAGACCCGCGAACGAGCGGATTCCCCGCCGATGGAGGCCACGATGTCCTTGAACTTCTGGCGATCCTCGCCGCGCTCGATGGCCTCGATGTCCGCACCAATGAGTTCCACCCCGTACTTATCCAGGATGCCCTGGCGATCGAGCTGAATCGCGGCGTTCAGGGCGGTCTGACCGCCGAGGGTGGCCAGCACCGCGTCGATGGGGTGGCCCTGGGCAGCCTCCTTGGCAAAGACCTTGTCGATGTATTCCGGGGTGATCGGCTCGACGTAGGTGTGATCGGCAAACTCCGGATCCGTCATGATCGTGGCCGGGTTGGAATTTATCAGGGTGACGCGCAGCCCCTCCTCCTTGAGCACACGGCAGGCCTGGGTGCCGGAGTAATCGAACTCACAGGCCTGGCCGATCACGATGGGACCGGAGCCGATGACCAGGACGTGATTAATATCGTTGCGCTTGGGCATGGGATTCCTTAGGTTACCTTCCTGGTCTGGTTACTGCTGAGCGGGGGAGCACTCGGCCATGAGGTCGATGAACTGGTCAAAGAGCGGGCTGGCGTCGTGCGGGCCAGCGGCGGCCTCCGGGTGGTACTGCACGGAATAGGCGAGCCCGTTCTCCAACGCCACGCCCTCAACCACATCGTCGTTGAGGCATACGTGGGTGACCTTGGCCGGACCGAAGTCCGTGTCGAAGGTCTCCCCCGCCTTGCCCTTGAGTGCAAAGCCGTGGTTCTGCGCGGTAATGTCAATCTTTCCGGTCACCACGTTGAGCACCGGCACGTTGATCCCCCGATGGCCGAATTTCATCTTGTACGTCTCCATCCCCAGCGCCCGGCCGAGGATCTGGTTGCCAAAGCAGATGCCGAAGAAAGGAATCTTGCGCCCCAGTACCTCGCGCACCACCGCCACCACGGCGTCGGCGGTGGCCGGATCGCCCGGGCCGTTGGACACGAACACCCCGTCCGGGCGGTATTGCTCCACGTCCTCCCAGGTGGCGGTGGCAGGCACCACCACGGTGCGCACGCCGCGGGCGGCGAAGTGACGCGGGGTGTTGGTCTTAATTCCCATGTCAAAGGCCACCACCGTGTGCCGGTGCTCGCCCTCCGGTTCCACCACGTACGGCTCCGCGGTACTGACCTGAGCCGCAAGATCGGCCCCCTCCATCGCCTCCTGCTGCGCGACGATGTCTACCAGCTCCGCCAGCGGGCGTTCGGCCTCCGGCCCGGAGAAGATGCCCGCGGCCACCGAACCCTTGTCGCGCAGGTGGCGCACCACCGTGCGGGTGTCCACGCCGCGGATCCCCACGATGCCCTGCTTTTCCATCTCCTCGTCCAGGCTGCGGGAGGCCCGCCAGCTCGACACTCGCGCCGAGAGATCGCGGATGACTAGGCCCGCCACCCAAATGCCGCGATCCCGCGATTCGTCGTCTTCATCGTTCCAACCGGTATTGCCTATCTGCGGCGCCGTGGCCACCACGATCTGCCGGTGATACGAGGGGTCGGTCATGGTTTCCTGGTAGCCGGTCATCGCGGTGCTAAACACGGCCTCGCCCAGGGTGGAACCCACCCTGCCCAGGCTGTATCCGGGGAAGGAACGGCCGTCGGCAAGAACCAACACGGCGGGGATGAGCGGTGTAGACGTCACAGTATCGACCTTTCGGTTGTGCGTGATGGGCTGCTTGAATGAGGTATTACTCATCGACGTGATCCCCCATATGCTAACCCTCCCCCGTGATATACCGCTGCCTCCACGCAGCTGGTGTGCCGGTGCGCGATGGGCACGACGACGCCTCGGGCGTTCGCCTGACTCATCGTGACCTCCTTTCCCGCCTCTCTGTGCGGCCTTTAAAGGATGTCCAGTGATTAACCACGACCCTCATCACAAGGATCCCCGCAAGCATATCACCGCAACTTGGCTACTGTGGTGGACAGATCATTGTCGAACACAGACAAGCCCTCGATGAAGGAGATGCGTGACTCACCCCGAACCAGATACCCCCCTCGCCCCGGTCTCCGAGCAATCCGTGGTGGATATCCTGGAGGCCGAAGACCTCGCCTACCGGCTCCACCAGGACCCCACCCCCGTGGTGCGCACCGGATTCCACAACGCCGCCGTGTCCTTTGCCATCGAGGGCGACTACCTGCTGTGCGATTCCATCTGGCGCGGCGAGGTGGACAGCAACCGGGCCGCCACCGCCCTGGCCGCGAGCAACGAGTGGAACCTCACCCAGCTCGCCCCCACCCTGCGTTTTTTCGAATCCACCCCTGGCGTCCTGGCCTTTTCCGCCTGCCGACGCCTCCACATCGCCCAGGGTCTCAGCCGCAATCAGATGGGGGCCTTTGTCATGTCCACCCTCGATGCCATCGCGGCGTGCTTCCAGTGGCTCGAGGCGCAGTTCCCGGAGGCCGTCACCTGGGAAGATACCCACAACCACGAGGAGGAAGAGGCATGAGCGAGCAGCGCGTTTCCGAGCTGACCTTCGACCGCGTCACGGCAGCTATGAAGGCTTTTGGGATCACCCTGTGGCCTACCGAGGACCCCCAGGTGGCCACCGCCAACCTCAACGGCTTCCGCGTGACCTTTGCGCTGCTGAACTCGGTGCTCATCGTGCGCGCGGACAACCCCACCGAGCTGGCCTCCGATTCTGGCGTGCCCACCCTGCACCTGGCGGCCAACCAGGTGAATTGCTCCGGCTTCGGTGCCAAAGCCGTGGTGGCGGATCGGGAGGAAAACCTCGTGGTGCGCACCGAATGCGACCTCCCCATCGCCGCCGGGATCACCGAGGAGCAACTGAGTGCGGCCCTGCGCGGGGCGGTGGACGAGGTCCTGGCGAGCCAGGATCGCGTGGCCCGTGCCGCCGAGGAGCTGCTTAATCGTCGAGAGAATCGCTAGCCTCGGCCGAGTCCGCCTCCTCGGCGGGGGCAGGCGCGGCGGCCGCACGCAGCTCGTCGAGGTGCTTGGCCACGTCGTCGAGCACCGCGTGAATATACGGTGCGCCCTGTTCCCCGGAGTACTCGCTGGCAATCTCCACGCCCTCCACGACCGCAGTGGCGGTGGGCACCTCCGGGTTAAAGATCAGCTCCCACACGGACATGCGCAAAATCGCGCGATCGACTGCGGGAATACGCCCTAGCTCCCATTGATCGCTGAGGAACCTGGTGATGGCGGCGTCCACCGCATCCAGTTCCTCGGCGGCACCCAGGACGATCTGCCGGGTGTAATCTGCGATGGGAGCCACCTGATTTTCCGGCACCCGTGCCAGCTCCGTGCGATCCGCCACGATACTCATGGGATCGACGTCGCGGGCCTCGGCCTCAAAGAGCACGTCCACCGCGCGGCGACGGGCCTTATAGCGGGCACCGTGTCGGCGCCACTTCTCCTGGCGTTTGGTCACGGCGGCCACTAGTTGTTCACGCGGGAAAGATACTCGCCCGAGCGGGTATCCACCTTGAGCACGTTGCCCGTCTCGATGAAGAGCGGCACCTGAATCTCCGCACCGGTCTCCAAGGTGGCGGGCTTGGTGCCGCCGGTAGAACGATCGCCCTGCAGGCCGGGATCGGTGTGCTGCACCTTGAGATCCACGGACACCGGCAGCTCGGCAAAGAGCGGCTCTTCGTCGTGGAAGGACACCTGCACGCGCATATTCTCCAGCAGGAAACGGGCGGCGTCACCAAACTTATCCGCGTCCAGCTCCACCTGCTCGAAGGTCTTGTCGTCCATGACCACGTAGTTGCTGCCGTCGTGGTACAGGTAGGTCATATCCCGGCGATCCACGTTGGCGGTCTCTACCTTGACGCCGGCGTTCCAGGTCTTATCCACCGTCTTGCCGGAGACAACGTCCTTGAGCTTGGTGCGCACGAACGCCGGCCCCTTCCCCGGCTTAACGTGCTGGAACTCAATGATCTGCTGCAGCTTGCCGTCGATTTTGAGCACAAGACCGTTTTTGAAATCAGCGGTGGTTGCCACTTAGCGGTTCTCCCTCGTGTGATCCGGTATCCTAACTATGCCAGTCTACAACACCGTGAGGTCCTTGCTCACCCTGGTGATCACTTCCGGGAAGCCAGGGGTGATGATGAGCGTGTCTTCGATGCGCACCCCGCCCCGGCCCGGAACGTAGATTCCCGGCTCGATGGTCAGCGTCATGCCCTCGCGCAGCTCTCCCTCCCCCGTCGCCGAAGCATAGGGTCCCTCGTGCACCTCCAGACCCACGCCGTGCCCCGTGGAGTGCACATAATACTTCCCGTACCCGGCCTCCTCGATCACCTGTCTGGCGGCGCGATCGATATCGGACAATGCGGTACCCGCCGTGGCCGCTTCCACCCCGGCCTCCTGGGCACGGCGCACCACCTCGTAGATCTCCGCGGCAAACTCATCGGCCTCGCCCATGACTACCGTGCGCGTCATGTCGGAGTGAAAACCCCCGCGTAGCGCCCCGAAGTCCAGCGTCACCAGATCGCCGTGGCGCAGCACCCGATCCCCCGCGCCGTGATGCGGCTTCGCGGAGTTCGGCCCCGAGGCAACGATCGTATCGAAGCTGGTGCGCTCCGCCCCCGCTGTGCGCATACGATATTCCAGGTCTGCGGCAATATCGCGCTCCGAGCGTCCCACTGCAAGCTCACCAGCGGTCATAAGATCCACAAACGCCTGGGAGGCCAACTCCGCGACCTCGCGCAGGCCATCGAGCTCGCGGGGATCCTTGACCAGGCGCAGCTGCTCCACCACGCCACGCACCGGAACCAGGGTCACGTCCTCCCCCGCGGCCGCGCGCAGGGCCTCCCACTGAGCCACGCTTACCTCATCTGCCTCGATTCCCACGCGGCGCGGCCCCTCCAGTCGCGAGAGGAGGGCCTCGGCGCAGGGCCGGGCGATGAGCGCCTCAACGTCGGGCACCTCCTCGGTCACCTGCGTGGTATAACGACCATCCGTGCAGATCTGAGGATTGAGGTCTTTGGAAAGCAGGAGGGCCGCGTTCGAGCCGCTAAAGCCGGAGAGATACCGCACGTGCACGAGGTTGGTGATCAGCATCATGTCGATGCGCTGCCCCGCCAAGCGGGACGAAAGGGTGCGGCGACGCTGGGAATAACGGGTATCGGCTAGGGCCATCGTGTCCTCCTCGAAAGCGGGGTTCTCTCCCGCCTCAGTCTAGCGGGGCGTCTGCCTCGCGGCGGGCAAAAAAGCACAGGGCCGCCCGGTACCCCTCCACCCCCAGCCCCGCGATCACGGCCAGCGCGATCGGGGAAAGGTAGCTGTGCTGGCGAAATGCCTCGCGCGCATGCACGTTGGATATGTGCACCTCGACGAACCCGGGGCCATCGGCAACCTCCGCCAGGGCGTCACGCAGGGCCACCGAGGTGTGCGTGAATCCCCCCGGGTTGATGATCACCGCCCAGCCCGCATCGGCAGCCTCGTGCACCCACTCGATGAGCACGTGCTCCGCGTTGGACTGGCGGCATTCCACGGCCAGGCCCCGGGCCCGCGCCTCCTCCTCGAGCATCGCCTCCACCTGCGCCAGCGTGGTGGAACCGTATATCTCCGGCTGGCGTTTGCCCAGGCGATCGAGATTAGGGCCGTTGATTACTACCACCTTGGTCACGATCGGTCCCCCTCGCTCAGCGAGCGATAAGCCACCCGCAGCTCCTCCTCGCTCGGTCCCTCCAGCCGCATCACGCGGCCCGGCTCGCCGTCGAGGACCACAAAGCGGACGGTATCCTCACGATTTTTTTTGTCCTTGGCCATCGCCGCGCGCAAGGCCGCAAAGTGCCCCGGCTCATAGGTCGTGGGCAGGCCCACGGAGGCCAGGATGTCGCGGTGGCGACGCACCAGGGCGGCGTCGATCAGGCCCCGGGCGTGGGACAGGTGCGCCACGTACATCATGCCCACCGCCACCGCGGCCCCGTGTCGCCAGCGGTAGTCCTCCCGCAGCTCCACCGCGTGCCCGAAGGTGTGCCCGTAATTGAGGATTTCCCGCAGGCCCGCTTCTTTCAGGTCCTCCCCGACCACCCGCGCCTTGACCCGCACGGAGCGCTCGATGAGCTCCGGCAGCAACCCCTCGGGATCCAGTGCTGCGGCCGGGTCCGCCTCGTAGCGCTCGAGGATCACCGGATCCGCGATGAATCCCGTCTTGATGATCTCCGCGGAACCCGCCACGATCTCCGCGGCGGGCAGGGTGTTGAGATAGTCCAGGTCGATGAGCACAGCGGCCGGTTCGTGGAAGGCCCCCACGAGGTTCTTGCCCAGGGTGGTATTGATCCCCGTCTTGCCGCCCACGGCGGCATCCACCATGGCCAGCAGGGTGGTGGGAACCTGCACCACACGAATCCCGCGCATCCACGTGGCCGCCGCGAACCCGGCCACGTCCGTGACGGCTCCACCGCCCAACCCCACCACGGTATCGCGGCGCGTCCACCCCGCTTCCCCCAGGCGATCCCAGATAGCGCTCAGGGGGGCCAGGGTCTTGCCTTCCTCGGCATCGGGCACCTCGATGGTGAGGCTACCCGATCCGCAAGCCGCGGCGAGCCGCTCGGCGGCCTGCCGCAGCACCGGCTGGTGCACAATCGCCGCGCGGCCTCGTACCTCGGCGCGCACGTGCCGGCCCAGCTCGGAGCCGATGGTCACGGTATAGGGCTGAGGCCCTCGTACGTCAATGCTAGGCATGGTTTTCTCCGATCACCGTCGCGCGTGTATTCCACCGCGCACGTTTACTGCTCCGCGTCAAGAATCGCCAGAATAAGGGATACCACCTGGGCGGGGGTGCGGCCGTCGGTGCGCACCCGGTGGGTGGCCACCTCTTTGTACCACGGCTCGCGTTGCGCAAGCAGGTCGCGATACCGCGTCACGGGGTCCTCGGCCTGCAGCACCGGGCGGGTTCCCTCCGCCTGCGTACGTCGCACCCCCTCGTGAACGCTAACGTCTACCCACACCACCACGTGTTCCCGCAGTGCCTCGCGGGTCTCCGGGCGAGTCACCGCCCCGCCACCCAGGCTCACCACCCCACCGTGGTGCAGGGCCATGGCCACGTGCCGGGCCTCGACCTCGCGGAAGGCGGATTCGCCGAGGTCCGCAAAAACCTGCCCGCAGGGCTTTCCGCATTCCCGCGCAATGAGATCGTCAGTATCTACCACCGGCAGGTTGAGGGCGTTGCCGAGGCGGCGCGCCACCGTGGATTTCCCGGCCCCGGGCGGGCCGACCAGGATCACCGCAGGATTCACCGGGCCGCCTCCTCGCCGAAAGACAGCCGACGCTCCGCATCCGCCATATAGGCCCGGGCGTTGCGCCGGGTCTCCGCCAGGCAATCCCCGCCGAATTTCTGCACCACGGCCCGGGCCAGCACCAGCGCCACCATCGCTTCGGCCACCACCGCACCCGCGGGGACCGCGCACACGTCGGACCGCTGGTGGATGGCCGAAGCCGCCCGCCCCGTGGCCATGTCCACCGTGCGCAGGGCGCGTGGCACCGTGGAGATCGGCTTCATCGCGGCGCGCAGGCGCAACACCTGGCCGTTGGTCATGCCTCCCTCCAGGCCACCGGCGCGGTTGGAGATCCGCGCGACACCATCGTCCGTGCGCACCATCTCGTCATGGGCCTCGCTGCCCCGGCGGCGCGCCTCCTCGAATCCATCGCCCACCTCGACGCCCTTGACCGACTGTATTCCCATGAGCGCCGCGGCGAGCTGCGCATCCAGGCGATCCTCGCCGGAAACGTGAGAGCCCAGCCCGATGGGCAGTCCGTGCACCACCACCTCGACAACGCCGCCCAAGGTATCGCCAGACTTCTTCGCAGCCTCGATCTCTGCGATCATGGCCTCCTCCGCGGCTGAATCGAAGGCACGCACCGGGGAAGAATCGATGGCCTCGATGTCTCCCGGCCCCGGTTGCCCCTGCGAGGGGCGGGCGGCACCGATGGACACGACGTGCGAAACTACCTCGACCCCCAGCACTTCCCGCAGGAAGTTCCGGGCCAGAGTGGCCGCCGCCACCCTGGCGGCGGTCTCCCGGGCCGAGGAGCGCTCCAGCACCGGGCGGGCCTCATCAAAGCCATACTTGATCATGCCGGCGAAATCCGCGTGGCCGGGGCGCGGCCGGGTTAGGGCGGCCCCCCTCCCGGAGCTCATCGCTGCGCTCACCTCGGGATCGTCGAGGTCCACCGGATCCGCGGACATGATGGTGGTCCACTTGGGCCACTCCGTATTGCCAATCATCACGGACACGGGGCTACCCAGCGTCAATCCGTGGCGCACGCCACCGAGAATGGTGACCTCATCCGCCTCGAACTTCATCCGCGCCCCCCGGCCGTAGCCAAGACGCCGGCGCGCTAACTGGCGAGCGATATCCTCACGACTCAGCGGGACCCCGGCCGGCATATGTTCCACCACGGCGATCAACGCCTGGCCGTGAGATTCCCCTGAGGTAGTCCAACGAAGCATGAACACCATTCTTTCACATCGCCGCGGCGCACAGCGTAGATAGAACCATCGACGGGCCGTGGGGCACCCTGGTACGGCGCAGCAGCGCCATCGACGCCAGGGACAGAACCGACGCCCCCACCACCGCCGCACACCAGCCCCGCACCCCTCCCCCCGCGCAGGCAAGCACCCCCAGGCTGGCGGCCAGCTTCACATCCCCGCCGCCCACCCCGGCCACCAGCCAACCGACCACGAGATACAATGCCGCCCACGCCACACCGCCCATCATCCACCACGGCTGCGTGCTCAGCGCCCACACCCACCACAGCGCTATCCCCGGCAGAGTCAGGCAATGCGGTAAGATTCCGCGCCGCAGATCGCACCATACCAACGCGCACAACCACGCCCCCACCCCGATGTATATCCCCCACATGGCCCTCAAGCCTAACCGATATGATCCTCCAGGGCTTGGCGCATAGCAGTGCGGGGTGCCGCCACGCCGGTGAACTGCTCGAACTGGCTATACGCCTGGTGCGCCAGCATGACGTGCCCCCCCACGGCGCGGAAGCCATTGGCCGCCGCCTGGGTGCACAGGGGCGTGGGCCAGGGATCGTAGATGACGTCCAGGACGCGCCCGTGCGCAAGATCCCTCACGTGGGGTTCTATCGCCTCACTGGGCACGGTGGAGACGATCACGTCCGCCGCGCGCGCCAATCCCGCCACGTCACCATCGTAATCGTGGCCGATCAGCTCGCAGGCGGTCCCGGCCACCAGCGGACGCAGCTGGGCCAGGCGATCACTGCGGTTGAGCACGTCCACCCGAACCGCCCCCATGCGGGCCAAGGCATACAGGGCGGGGCGGGCCGTCCCCCCCGAGCCCACCAGGAGCGCGCGCCGCGGCGCGCTCACTCCCAACTCGCCCAAGGCCCCGAGGATGCCCTCCACGTCCGTGTTATCCGCCCGCCATCCCCCGGGAACGCGCACCAGGGTATTGGCCGCCCCAAGGGTACGCGCACGCTCGGTGGATTCGGTCGCGTACTCCAGGGCCGCAAACTTGCCCGGCATGGTCACGGAAAAACCAACGTATTCCGGTCCTGCCCGGCCGACCAGCGCGGGTACATCCTCCGCCCGGCACTCCCTGCGGAGGTACTCCCAGCCGACTAATCCGGCGGCGGCATAGCCAGCCTGGTGCAGCACCGGGGACAGGGAATGGTCGATGGGGCTGCCGAGCACCGCCGCGCGCCGGGGAGTGCTCATCGGTTGCTATCGAGGATTCCGCTGCCCATCGCGTCCTCCACGGAGCGCTGGTGAGAATCGAAGTCGTCGTTGAACACGGTAGTTCCCTGCCGATCCACGGTGACGAAGAAGAGCCAGTTGCCTTCGGCGGGATTCTCCATCGCCTCGATGGCGTCGTCGGAGGGCGCGGCGATGGGGGTATCCGGCAGTCCCTCCTTGGCGTAGGTGTTCCACGGGGTAACGCGGGCGCGATCGGCGTCCGTGGTGGCCACCTCCTGCTCCGAGAGTCCGTAGTTGACTGTGGAGTCGAACTCCAGGCGCATGGGCTCGTGCAGGCGGTTGAGGATCACGCGAGCCACCTTGTCGAAGTCCCCGGCCGGGGCCTCGCGCTCCACGAGGGAGGCGGCGGTGAGCAGCTCGTAGGGGGTCAGACCCGCGGCCTGAGCGCGTTGCTCAATGCCGGTGGAGTTGTAGTAGTCCGCGGAGCGCGTGATGAGGTCCTTGAGGATGGCCTTGGCGTCCATGCCCGGGTCGATCACATACTGGCCAGGGCGGATCAGGGCCTCAATGCGGCGGGGGTCGTCGCCGCGGGCCAGCACCGGAGCCACCGCCCAGTCCGGCACGCCCAGTTCCTGCGGGGCGGTACGGGCCGCGACCTGATGGAGCTGCTCGGCAGTCACGCAATTGCCGTGCCCGGCCTCCGCGCAGGAGACCTCGGAGATCATGGTGTAAATGCCCTTGCGGGTATCCCCGGCCACCACGGTGACGTCCATGAGGGTCGCCCCTCCCTGCACGTCCAGCAGCTCTACCTTGTTCGCCGGGTTGAGCAGGGCCGCGACGGCCGCCGAAGCGCTCATCTCCTCCTGGAGGCGATAGAAGCCCGGCTGAATGTTACCGGCGTTGGGGTTGCTAAAGGCCGCGCTCTGATACGCCGCATCTGTCTTGACGATGCCGCGCTCCTCCAACTCCTCGCCCAACTCGGAGACCGAGGAGCCCTCGGGCACCTGCACCAGCTGCACCACGCCGTTGCCCTCGCCCTCATAATCTTTACCGCCGATGGCCCCCACCACGTTCAACGCAATCCACACCAGCGCGCCGACGATGAGGATGATGGCGGCCACGAGCACCGCCGCGCCGCGCTGGCGGCGTTTGACGTATTTGGGGTCCATCCGACGCCCCTTGGGCGAACGGCGCGGTTTCTTGGTCATGAAGACTTCTCCTCGTCGTTGGCAATGGCATGAGCGCGACCGTCGAGCCAGGTTTGCAGAATCTCCACCGCTGCGGCCTGGTCGATGAATGCTCGGCCTTTCTTTGCGCTCACCCCCGAGGCCTGGAGGGCCTGGGTAGCGGCGACGGTAGTCAGGCGCTCGTCGGCCAGGCGCACGGGCACCCGGCGGCCGCCCCTGCGCAACCGTCGTTGAATGCGGAAGGCAATATCCTTGGCGTGCCTCACGCTCTTCGACCCATTCCCCTTAAGGTCCCTGGGCAATCCCACGATGACCTCCACGGCGTCGTAGGATTCGATGATCTCCACGAGGCGATCAATATCGCCGCGGTCGCGGTCACCCAGGCCCGTCTCGCGGGGCACGGTTTCCACCGGGGTGGCAAGCATAGCGGCACGATCGCTCACGGCGACGCCGATACGGACCGTCCCCACGTCGATGCCCACGCGCCTGCCGACGCCGGGATCATCGGGGCCGGGAGTGTCCACTCTGACCGCCATGAAAGACCACGTACCTCCTGAAATGATGTCGAAAAATGGCCGCACAATACGCACCGCGCGAGCCGTGCTGATGATCCGGCGCACCAAGATCACACATAGTGTAACGAAATGGTCACGGAACGCCTAATGCCCGTGACCTTTTCGCAATATACTTATACGATAATTTCCTCCGCAATGCGAGCAATGAGAGACATCTTACAGCTTCTCAAGCTCCCGATGCACCGCCTCGAAGGCCGCCACCAGGCCCTCCTCCGTGGTCCCGGATCCCTGAGCCATGTCCGCCTTGCCGCCGCCGCGACCGGACACGTACTGGCCCAACAACTTGACCAGGTCGCCGGAGTGCACGCCGCGCGCCACCGCGGATTTCGTGGCCGCCACGATAAACGGCACGGCGCCCTTCTCCTCGTGATCGGAGGCGAAGACCACCACCGCCTCCTCGCCACCGAGGCGCTGACGGGCCTCCGTGGCCACCACCCGCAGGTCAGCGGCGGAAGTGTTCTTCGGCAGGCGCGCGGTCACCACACGGAATCCGTTGATGGTCACGGCCGCGGCCGCAAACTCCGCGGACTGCGCCGCCAGCTGCGCTCGGCGCAACCGCTCGACGGTCTTTTCCGCCTCCTTCAGCTTGGCCGTCAGCTGCGCGATGCGCTCGGGAAGATCCTCGCTGGGAGCCTTCAGCATAGTGGCAAGCCCGGTGGCCAGCGCCGTCTCCTTGGACATGTAGGCAAAGGCATCCAGGCCGGAGTAGGCCTCGATGCGCCGCGCGCCGGAACCCACAGAGGACTCCCCCAGCACGGAGATGGGACCGATCTGGGAGGAATGCGCCACGTGGGTGCCGCCGCACAGCTCCATGGAGAACGGGCCGCCGATCTCCACCACGCGCACCACCTCCCCGTAATTTTCCCCAAAGAGCGCCATCGCACCCATCTTCTTCGCCTGCGCCAGGGAGGTCTCGGTGGTGTTGACCTGCCAGTCTGCGTCCACGGCCTGGTTGGCCACGCGCTCAATCTCGCGCAGCTGTTCCGGGCTCAGCTGATCGGTGTAGTTAAAGTCAAAGCGCAGGTATCCGGGCCGGTTCAACGAGCCGGCCTGCACCGCCGTGGGGCCGAGCACCTGACGCAGCGCTCCGTGAATAAGGTGGGTGGCCGAGTGCGCTTGACGCGCGCCGTGGCGCCAGGCCTCATCCACCTCCGTGGTCACGGCGCTGCCCACGTCGAGCCCGCCCGAGGTCACGGTGGCCCTGTGCACCCAGAGCTTCTTGCCGATCTTCTGCACGTCGTGCACCTCTAAGAGGGCATCGCCGGCAACGATCCGGCCGCGATCACCCAGCTGGCCGCCGGCCTCGGCATACATGGGCGTGGAGTCCAGGATCACCTCCACGTCCTGCCCCTGATGGGCCTCGCCCACCAGGGCGCCATCGTGCAGCAGGCCCAGTACCGTGCCGGGGGCCTCCAGGGCGGTATACCCCACGAACTCCGTGGGGTGATGATCCACGAACTCCCGGTACATGGACAGATCCGCGTGACCGTGCTTTTTCGCCCGGCTATCGGCCTTGGCCCGGGACTTCTGTTGCGCCATCGCGGCCTCAAAGCCCGCCATGTCTACGTCCAGGCCGGCCTCGGTGGCTATCTCCAGGGTGAGGTCGATGGGGAAGCCATAGGTATCGTGCAGCACGAAGGCCTGCTCGCCGGTCATGGTGCTTTTCTCGGCGCCCTTGAGCTGCGCCACCGTCTGCTCGAAGAGATGGGTACCAGATTCCAAGGTCTTGAGGAAGGCCGCCTCCTCCGCCACGGCCACCTTCAGGATCCGCTCTCGGTTCTCCGCGATCTCCGGGTAGGAAGGGGTCATGGTATCCATGATCGTGTTCATGAAGGTGGCCATCGTGGTGCCCGTGGCCCCCAATAGCCGAGCCGAGCGCACGATGCGACGCAGCAGGCGGCGCAGGATATAGCCGCGTCCCTCGTTGGCGGGGGTCACCCCATCCAGGATGATCATCATGGCGGTGCGCGAGTGATCTGCGATCACCCGGAAACGCACGTCCTGGGCGCGGTCGCTATCGGGATCTTCGTAGGAGGTGCCGGTGATCTTCTCCGCCGCCTCGATCACCGGGCGCAGCAGGTCCGTCTCATACACGTTATCCACGCCCTGCAGGATGCAGGCCACTCGCTCCACACCCAGGCCGGTATCGATGTTCTTCTTGGGCAGGGGGCCCAGGATCTCGAAGTCGCCCTTGCCGGTTCCCTCCCCGCGTTCGTTTTCCATGAACACGAGGTTCCAGATCTCCATGTAGCGGTTATCGTCCGCGATGGGCCCGCCCTCTTTGCCATGTTCGGGGCCACGATCATAGTAAATCTCCGAGGACGGGCCGCAGGGACCGGGCACGCCCATGGACCAGTAGTTGTCCTCCATGCCCAGGCGCTGGATCCGTTCCCTCGGCACGCCCATCTTCTCGTGCCAGATATCGGCGGCCTCGTCGTCATCCAGGTACACGGTCACCCACAGGCGCTCCGGGTCCAAGCCGTAGCCGCCGTCGGCCACGGAACCCGTCAGCAGGGTCCAGGCATGGGTGATCGCGCCTTCCTTGAAGTACTGGCCGAAGGAGAAATTGCCCGCCATCTGGAAAAACGTGTTGTGACGGGTGGTGATGCCCACCTCGTCGATGTCGAGGGTGCGCACGCACTTTTGGATGGAGGTGGCCTTACCCTGGTCAAAGGGCGGGGTCTGCTGGCCCAGGAAGTAGGGCTTGAACGGCACCATGCCGGCGTTGACGAACAACAGGTTCGGATCATCCAGGATCAACGAGGCACTGGGCACCTCGGTGTGACCTGCGGCCACGAAGTGCTGGGTAAACCTCTCCCGGATCTCATGAGTCTGCACGAGCGTCTCTTCCTTATAACTTATGTCGGCCATTGCTACGGGTGGTTACTTTACCCCAGAGCAGACGCGGCCACGCCCCCTACCGCCGTTTGGTTCCGCGCACCATCCGCCGCAACCGCCCCAGGTAATCGCTGATGCGCTTTTCCGCGCCGTGCTCGGTGGGACGATAATACACCGCGTCCTCCAGTTCCTCCGGGAGGTAACGCTGCTCGACCACCCCGCGCGGATCGTCGTGCGGGTACCGGTAGCCCACCGCATGACCGAGCCTGGTGGCCCCGGCGTAGTGGCCGTCGCGCAGGTGCGGGGGAACGTGCCCGATCCTGCCGGCGCGAACATCGGCCTGGGCGGCGTCGATGGCCCGCACCACGGCGTTGGACTTGGGGGCGGTGGCCAGGTGAATGGTGGCCTGGGCCAGCACGATGCGCCCCTCCGGCAATCCGATCTTCGCCACCGCCTCGGCCGCCGCCACCGCGGTGGGCAGCGCGGTGGGATCGGCCAGCCCGATGTCCTCGCTGGCATGGATCATCAGCCTGCGGGCGATGAAGCGCGGATCCTCCCCCGCCTCGATCATGCGAGCCAGGTAATGCAGGGCGGCATCGACGTCGGAACCACGAATAGACTTGATGAAGGCGCTGACCACGTCGTAATGCTGATCGCCATCACGGTCATAGCGCACCACCGCCCTGTTCACGTTCGCCTGCACCGTCTCCGCGGTGAGCTCCCCGCCGTCCGGCACTGCCTCGGCGGCGGCCTCCACGTAGGTCAGCGCCCGGCGAGCGTCTCCCCCTGCCAGGCGCACCAGGTGATCCACGGCCTGCTCCGTCACCGTGATACGCCCGTCTAGCCCCCGGGCATCGGTCACTGCCCGGCGAACGAGCACCCGCAGATCCTCCTCGGTCAGCGGCTGTAGCTGCAACAACAGGGAACGCGAGAGCAGCGGCGCGACCACGGAAAAGGAGGGATTCTCCGTGGTCGCAGCCACCAACAACACCGTGCGGTTTTCCACCGCCGCCAACAAGGCATCCTGCTGCGTCTTAGAAAACCGATGCACCTCATCGATGAACAAGACGGTACGGCGTCCGCGCGCGAGATCTCGGCGGGCCTGAACGATCACCTCGCGCACCTGCTTGACTCCCGCGCTCAGGGCGGACAAGCCCACGAAGTGCTGGCCGGTGGCCGCGCTGATGAGGGAAGCCACCGTGGTCTTGCCCGTGCCCGGCGGGCCGTACAGGATCACCGAGGCCTCCCCGGAACCCTGAATCAGCCGGTGCAACGGGGTGCCCGGCCCCAGCACGTGTCGTTGGCCCACCATCTCCTCCAGGCTGCGCGGGCGCATGCGCGCGGCCAGGGGCGCCGAGGGCGATACCTCGAAGTAGTCCGCGGCACCGCGCGCGGCCTCCGGTTCCTCCGGGCCGAAGAGAGATTCCTGCACCACCGGTGCTACGCCCCCGAGGCCATGGCGGTTTCCCGCCCATTGCCCTCCACCAGCCGGGCCACCACGTCGCGGGCGAAATCGGCCACCGGGCCAGCCTCGCGAGCGGCGTAGCGATGCAGAGCATCGAAGGTTTCGTAGAGATCCCGGCGCATCATCGCCTCGTCCTCGGTCGTCTCGACGCTGTCCGCGGGAAGCAGCAGCCGCTCTACCGGCATCACCTGTTCTTCTTGCAATCCGATGGAAGGATCCCCCTCGGCCTCAGCCACGGCGTGCACGAGGTTGTGCGAGGTGCCCAGGTGCATGGCCGTGACCTCGCCCAAGGCCAGGCCCACCAGCGCCGTGACCAGCCGGGAACGCAGCGCGTTCTCGTCGCGTACCTCCGGCCACAGGCCCGATACCTCCCGCGCCCAGGCATCGATGAAGGCATCGGCCTCGTCGTCGCCGATGGTGCGGGCAAACAGGTATTGCGGGAAACCCGCCACCACGCTGGCCAGATCGAAGGCGGTATCGCGAAAATCCGCCCACTCGTAGTCCAGGAAGTGCGTGCGCTCGGCCACGATGATGTTATCGGGGGACAGATCGAAGGGGGTAAAGGCGCGCTGCCCACCGCGCAGGCGGCGAATCGCCTCGCGGGCCACCCGCTCCACGGAATCCGGAACGGCGATCCCGGCCTGACGCACCAGGTCAAGGCCCCGGCGAATGGCGTATTCCTGGGAAGCCACCCGGTAACGGTTGATCCGGGCCGCCTGCGGGTGAGCGCGCGCCATGCGCGAGCGCAGGGAAAGAAAATCCTGCTCCCGCTGGGCGGTGGCGGCGTGCATGAGGCCCAAGGCCTGGCCGAGGTTGCGCAGGATGTTGATCCGGCGTTCCTCATCCCCGCTGGTCAAGAGATCGGCAAAGGTGTCTCCGTTGCCGGAATCCGTGATCACGATGATGCGCTCGGCGATGTCGTAGGCCAACAGCACGGGACCGGGACGCGCCTCCTCGCTCAGCGAGGTGGTGAATTGGTAGGCCACCACCTCACGCACCAGGGCGGCATCGTCGAGGGCATCGTCGGTGACGGGAATGTACTTCACCACCGCCGAGCGTTCCTGGAGAAACGGGTTGGGGCTCAGCTTGACCCGGTGGACCACGGCATTGCCGCCGCCGGTGAGCAGCTCCGCGCCCGTGCAGCGCTGGGTGCCGCCGAAGCGCTTGGAGAGCAGGGCCTCCGCGCGATCCAGAATCTCCCGGTTACTGAGCATCACATCGCCACATCCCTCGTGTTCTCGTCGGATCTAGTTCTGCGCGGTGTCCTTCTTGGCCGCCTTCTTTTCCGGTTTCGCATCGATGCCGGATTCCTTGCGCTGCTGAGTGGTGATGGCCGCCGGGGCATCGGTGAGCGGATCCACGCCGCCGCCGGACTTGGGGAAGGCGATGACATCGCGGATGGAATCGAAGCCACCGAGCAGGGAGACGATGCGATCCCAGCCGAAGGCGATGCCGCCGTGCGGCGGAGCGCCGAAGGCGAAGGCGTCCAGCAGGAAGCCGAACTTCTCGCGGGCCTCCTCCTCGGAAATTCCCATCACCTTGAACACCCGCTCCTGCACGTCGCGGCGGTGGATGCGAATGGAACCGCCGCCGATCTCGTTGCCGTTGCACACGATGTCGTAGGCGTAGGCGGTAGCCTGCCCGGGGTTGTCATCGAAAGTATCCAGCCATTCCGGCTTGGGGGAGGTAAAGGCGTGATGCACGGCCGTCCACGAGGAATGCCCCAGGGCCACGTCCCCGGAGGCGGTGGCCTCCACCGTCGGCTCGAAGAGCGGGGCGTCCACCACCCAGGTAAAGGCCCAGTCGCCCTCCTTGATCAGGCCCAGTTTCGCAGCGATCTCCCCGCGCGCGGCGCCCAGCAGCGCACGGGAGGATTTGGTATCGCCCGCGGCAAAGAAGATGCAGTCGCCCGGCTGGGCGCCCACGTGCTGCGCGATGCCGGCACGTTCCTGCTCGGTGATGTTCTTAGCCACCGGGCCGGAGAGCTCGCCGTCCTCGCCCACCAGGATGTAGGCCAGGCCCTTGGCCCCACGCTGCTTGGCCCAGTCCTGCCAGGCGTCGAGCTGACGGCGCGGCTGGGAGGCCCCACCGGCCATGACCACCGCGCCCACGTACTCGTTCTGGAACACCCGGAAGGTCGTGTCCCGGAAGAAGTCCGTGCACTCGGTGATCTGGATGTTAAAGCGCAGGTCGGGCTTGTCCGAGCCATATTTTTCCATCGCTTCCGCGTAGGTGATGCGCGGGATCGGGGTGGGGATCTCGTAGCCGATGAGCCGCCACAGCTCCACCAGGATCTCCTCGGCCAGCGCGATGACGTCCTCCTGATCGACGAAGCTCATCTCCACGTCGAGCTGAGTAAACTCCGGTTGGCGATCCGCACGGAAGTCCTCGTCGCGGTAGCAGCGCGCGATCTGATAGTAGCGCTCCATGCCCGCCACCATGAGCAGTTGCTTAAACAGCTGCGGAGACTGCGGCAGGGCGTAGAACGTGCCCGGTTTCAGACGAGCCGGAACGAGGAAATCGCGCGCGCCCTCCGGGGTGGAGCGCGTCAGCGTAGGCGTCTCGATCTCCGTGAAATCGTGGGCGTCGAGCACCGCGCGCGCGGCGCGGTTAGCCCGGGAACGCAGCCGCAGCGCCTCGCCCTGTTCCTTACGGCGCAGGTCCAGGTAGCGGTAGCGCAGGCGAGCTTCCTCCCCCACCTCGCCGCTGGCGGAGGGATCGTCGATTTGGAAGGGCAGGGCGGCGGACTCGTTGAGCACCTCCAGCTCGGCGGCATTGACCTCGATCTCGCCGGAGGGCAGGTGGGGGTTTTCTGAACCCTCGGGGCGGGCCTCGACCACACCGGTGACTTTCACCACATATTCGCTACGCAGATCGTGGGCGCGCGCGGCCACCTCGGAATCGCGGAATACCACCTGGGCCACCCCGGAGCGATCGCGCAGGTCGATGAAGATCACGCCGCCGTGATCGCGCCGCCGGGCTACCCAGCCCGTGAGGGTGATGGTTTGACCGGCATGTTCTTTGCGGAGTTCCCCCGCAAGGTGAGTACGCAGCACGGAGCCTCTGATCCTTCCCCTAGATACTTCTTGCAGAATAAATAGTACAACCGCGTAGTTTACCTCTCCCGGGGTCTCTCGGCTGCGCTACCCCTGCTCGCGCGCCGCCTGTGGCAGCATGGCAGGCATGACTTTCCGCAACGATGCCTCCTATGACGCCGCCCGCGCCTCCTCCTCCGGCGGCGGGCGGGGCGGACTTATCGCCGGCGGCGGCGTGGGCACCCTCGTTCTCGTGGGCCTGTATCTCTTTCTCGGCGGCAACCCCGCCGATCTCCTGGATTCCGGCGCCGGGGTATCCACCGGGCGCAACACCGGATCGTATAGCCTGGATCACTGCCGCGGCACCGCCGAGGATGCCAATGCGCACGACGACTGCCGCATGATCGCCACCGCCCAGACCCTTGACGAGGTATGGGCGGGTCTGCTCCCCGAACAGGCGGGCCTTGATTACACCCAGCCCGCCCTGCATCTTTTCCGGGACACCGTGCGCACCGGCTGCGGCGGCGCAAGCTCGGCCACCGGACCATTCTACTGCCCCACCGATGAGACCGTCTACCTCGACGTTTCCTTCTTCAAACAGCTGGCAGACCTGGGTGGTTCGGCGGGACCGCTAGCACAGATGTACATCGAGGCCCACGAGTTTGGCCACCACATCCAGAACCTGGAGGGCACCCTAGGGTTAAGCGACTACCGCGACCCCGGGGCGGACTCCAACGCCGTGAAGATCGAGTTGCAGGCCGATTGCTACGGCGGGATCTGGGCTCACCACGCCAACGCTTACCACGGCCTCGAGGCCTTTAGCCAGGAGCAGCTCAATCAGGCCATCGAGACCGCCGGGGCCGTGGGCGACGATAATATTCAGCGCCGCTCTGGCTCCGAGGTCAATCCCGAAGGCTTTACCCACGGCAGTTCCCGGGAACGCGAAGAGGCCTTCCTGCGCGGCTACGAGTCCGGGCGGATGGCCTCCTGCGACACCCTGGGGCGCGGCGCGTACCGAAGCTAAATCGGGTCTAGACCTGCAGATCCGGGTGCAGATCCTTGTGCTTGATCACCCGATGGCGCCGCGCGGCCATCGAGGAGATGAACAGCGAGAGCATTCCCACCAGCGTCAGCACCGCCACGGCGATGACGGCCCGGTGGTCGCCGCCCTCCGCGTCCAGGATGGCGTAGCGGAAGAGATTCACGCTGTAGGTCATCGGATCCACCGGGTGCACCCAACCGAAGAACGCGGGCTGCGTTTCCACAGGATAGAGCCCGCCCGAGGACGTCAGTTGCACCGCCATGAGGAGCATGCAGATCACGCGCCCGGCGGTGGCCCCCACCACGGCGTTAATCATCTGGCTCATGGCTACGAAGACCGCCGAGACCCCCCACATGCAGGCCAACATGAAGAGAGTGTGCTCGGACTTCAGGCCGATCAGGAACTCCAGCACCGCCCACACGATCGTGGCCTGGGCCAGGCCCACGATCAGGCCCGGAAGATAGCTGGCCAGAACCGCACGCAGCGGGCCGGTGCCGGAATCCACGGCCCGCAGCTGGAGGGGGCGCAGCACCATCCACATGGCGAAGGAACCCATAAAAAGCGCCAGGCTCATGAAGAACGGAGCCAGGCCCACACCAAACTTGGTCACGTCCTGATCCACCAATTCCCGTTCCACGGGCTGCCCGGCGGCGGTGGCGGCCTCGTCGAGGCGCTGGCCCTGCCAGGTGGGCAGCTGGGCCGCGCCCTGCCCCAGGCGCAGGCTCAGCTGCCCCGCGCCGTCATCGAGGCGACCCAGGCCATTGGCGAGGTCGCCCGCGCCGGAATCGAGGGTGACCAACCCGTCGCGCAGGGCGGTGGCTCCGACGGTAAGTTGCCTGCTGCCCTCCACGAGCTGGCTGGTGCCGTCGGCCAGCGTATTGGCACCCACGAGGAGCTGCGCGGAACCGTCCTTGAGCTGCGCGATACCGGCGGCTAGTTCCTGGGAGGCGCTGGCGGCGCGGTTCATCCCGGATCGGTATTCGGACACGGGGTTGCTCAGTTGGTCGGCGATCTGCCGGGCGCCGTCCTTGAGCTGGAGCAACTGGTTGAACTTCTCCGGGCCCAATCCCGCCTCCCGAATGCTGGCGGCCAGGCCCTCGACCTCGGCGGCTAGGCCGTTGGTGGGGGCGAGGTTGGCCTCGCGCAGCATGGCGGCAGCGTTATCCAGGCGTCCCACCAGGCGCTGCTGCGCCCCGGCCACGGTGCCCAGGGTATCCACCACCTGATCCACGCCTCCGGAGACCTGACCCGCGCCGTCGGCCAGGCGCTCGGTGCCGGCGTTGAGCTGGCCGAGTCCCTCGGCGAGCTGCTGGGAGCCGTCCTTGGCCCGGGTCAGACCGTCGTCGAGCCGCCCCGCGCCCTCCGCGAGCTTGTGCGCCCCGGCGTCGGCCTCGCCCAGTTTCTCGGTCAGGGTGCCCGAGCCATCGGTGAGGCGCTGGGAGCCGTCGGTGAGCTGGCCTGCGCCTTCGGCAAGGCGCTGGGAGCCGTCGAGGGCCGAGGTAGAGCCCTCGGCGAGCTGCTGGGAGCCGTCCACGGCCTGGCCCATCTTTTCCCCGATGGTGTTGAAGCCCACCAGGAGCTGATTACTGATCTGCTTGCCCAGTTCCGCGTCGATAGCCTGGAGCATGATGATGGTGGCTTGGTTACCCACCATGGTGGGGATGAAGCCGTTGTTGTTGTACAGGGCCACGTTGAGCTTGGCGCTGTGAGGCTTCTCTGAGTTCACACTCACGGCGGCCTGGGAAAAGTCCGTGGGCAGCTCCACCGCAAAGTAATAGTCGCCCCGGGTGACGCCCTTTCGGGCCTCCTCCACAGAAACGAGGTGGAAATCCAGCTGATTGGAGTCCACCATCTTCTCCGCCACCTGCTGGCCTGCGTTGATGGTGGTGCCCTCGCGCTGGGCACCCACATCGGAGTTCACCAGGGCCACGGGGAGCTTGTCCATGTTTCCGATCGGATCGTAGTAGGCCCATACGAAGAGCCCGCCAAAGACCAGCGGCAGGCAGGTCACCACGAGGATCGCCAGGCGCGGGAGCACGCCGTGGCCGAAGCGGCGAAGTTCAGAACCGATATGGAAAAGGGACATCAGTTTTCCTCCGAGAGGGTGGGAATCTCGTCCTGGTGGGCCGGAGTGTGCTCGAGGCACCGGTGTGCCGCGGCCCCTGCGGACTCGTACTCGTCCGCGTCCCCCTCCCGATGGGGGGTGCGCAGGTCGATCACCCGGGTGGCGATGCCGGTGTTATCTGGGTTAACCGTGGAGGCGATCACCGGCAGGCTCAGGGAAAGTTCGCGCAGCTCGGTGAGGATCTCATCGCGCAATCGCATATCACGCACCTGGTCGATATCATCCACGATGAGCACCGCGGCATCCGTGCGCGCCACGAGCGCGAGCAGCACGCGCAGGCGGAAGCGGTCGTGCGGGCTGATCTCTCCCACCTTCGCGTCGAGGTCGATGTCCAAGCCCAGGGGCTCAAGCCAGGGGCGCACCAGGTCGTGATCGAGGAGGTTTTTACCCACGTGCCTCCACCACGGGCTGGCCCAGGCGATCTGCTCGCGCAGCACCGCACGCACGGGCACGATGCGATCGAGGGCATCGACCTCCACGGCCCCGGCCAGCGCCACCAGGCGAAACAAGTCGGCGTGGCGCTGCACGGTCTTTCCCCGGTGGTCGAGGGTCACGGAGCCGGCGCTGGGGCGTCGCCGCCCCGCCAGCGTCAGACTCAGCGCCGTGTGGTAGTTCTCGCGTCTGTTGCGCAGCAGGGTCAGCCCCGGCCCCACGGCGAAGCTCCACCCGGGCTCCGGTTGATCCGCCTGCACGCGCACGTCGTTGGCGGCGAGCGTAAAGGAGGAGCGGTGCCGGGCTGCCTTCCCGTCGTTCATGGTGATACCTCTAATTCACGTCAAGTGGAGGATAGACTATCACTTTTCAGGGCCCTATACTCCATTTATGAAGGCCGCGGTGTCAAGCCGCACTCGCCCACCGAGACCAACCATAGGGAGGTTCCCCGCGCCGTGCGTACCGACGCCCGCGAACGCAGGCAACGCATCATCGACGCCGCCTGCCATCTCTTTCGCACCAGCCACCCCGCCGAGGTCACGATGGAACGGGTGGCCGAACGGGCCCGGGTGGGTATCGCCACGGTTTACCGCAACTTCCCCGACCGCGAGGCACTCATGCTGACCTGCGCCCTGTACCTCCTGGAAGTGGTGGAGTCGATGGAACTCGACGCCCTCGCCCGCTTCGCCGCCGACCCCGCCCGCGCGGAGTGCACGTGGCGGCGCTTCGTGTTCTCCCTCGTGGAACTCGGTGCCGGCACCCTGATCCCGGCGCTCACCCCCGATTCCCTGGAGGATCTCAGCCCGGAGGGGGCACGACACCGCCTCCTGGTGCGCCAGCACACCCAGGCGATCCTGAATGCCGCAGCCCGCCACGGCCTGGTTTCTCCCGCGCTGCCCGTCCACGAATTCGTCACCCAGCTCACGGTGCTGACCCGCCCGCCCGTGCCCGGCGTACACAGCCTCAACCCCGGGGTGACCGAACAACTCGTGGAAGCCTACCTCGCCCACCAGCGCACGCTGGGCCAGCGGACCGCCGAAGCCGCGTGGGAAGTCGCGACTCACTAGCGAGGCATTGGTGTGGAATAACTCGCCACCGATATTGTTGATATGTCATAGAAAGACGATCACAGCCCCTCCGAGGGGCACAGAATCCCTTGAGGAGACATCATGCAATTCGGAATTATGAGCGTCGGAGACGTCACCCAGGACCCCACCACCGGCACCATCCCCACCGAGGCCGAGCGCATCGAGGCCATCACCGCCATCGCGCTCAAGGCGGAGGAGGTGGGCCTGGACGTCTTTGCCACCGGCGAACACCACAACCCGCCCTTCGTCCCTTCCTCACCGACCACGCACCTGGCCTACATCGCCGCCAAGACCACCCGGTTGCGACTCTCCACCTCCACCACCCTGATCACCACCAACGACCCCGTGAAGATCGCCGAGGACTACTCCTTCCTCCAGCACCTCTCCGGCGGGCGCAACGACCTCATGCTCGGGCGCGGCAACAGCGGGCCCGTCTACCCGTGGTTTGGCAAGGACATCCGCCAGGGCATCCCCCTGGCGGTGGAGAACTACCACCTGCTGCGCAAGCTCTGGCGCGAGCGCGTGGTGAACTGGGAGGGAAAGTTCCGTACCCCGCTCCAGGGCTACACCTCCACCCCGTGGCCGCTGGATGACGTCCCTCCCTTCGTGTGGCACGGCTCCATCCGCTCCCCGCAGATCGCGGAGCAGGCGGCCTTCTACGGTGACGGCTTCTTCCACAACAACATCTTCTGGAACAAGGAACACACCGCTGCGATGGTCCACTCCTACCGACGCCGCTTCGAGGACTTCGGTCACGGGCGCGCCGACCAGGCCATCGTGGGGCTGGGCGGGCACGTATTCCTTGCCGATACGGAATCCGAGGCCAAGAAGCAATTCCGCCCCTACTTTGACAACGCTCCTGTCTACGGGCACGGCCCCTCCCTGGAGGAATTTAGCGAGCTGACCCCGCTGACGGTGGGCACCGCGGAGCAGGTCATCGAGCGCACCATGCAGTTTGCCGACTGGGTGGGCGACTACCAGCGCCAGCTCTTCCTCATCGACCACGCCGGGCTACCCCTGGAGGTGGTGCTCGACCAGATCGAACGCCTGGGCCGCGACGTGGTTCCGGAGGTGCGCCGCCGCATGGAGGCCCGCCGCCCCGAGCGCGTTCCCTCCGACCCGCCCACTCACGCAAGCCTGCTCGCGGACACCAAGCGCGCCCACCCGCACTTCCACGTCAGCCCAGGCATGGCGCAACAGCAGCACGAGGCTGCCCTACACTAACGCCTATCCCCCACAAACACAGGAGGACCATCGCCATGCACACCCTCGTCGCCGTCACCGCCGGACTCTCCACCCCCTCGACCACCCGCCAGGTAGCCGAGCTCATTGCCCAGGCCGCCGCCACCCGCCTGAATCAATCCGGGTATGAGGCCAACATCACCGTCATCGAGCTACGCGAGCTGGCCACCGACCTCGCCGGGGCCATGACCAGCAGCGGGTTGCTCACCCCCGCCCTGAACCGGGCCATCGAGCAGGTCACCGGCGCCGACGGCCTCATCCTGGTCACCCCCGTGTTTAAAGCCAGCTATTCCGGGCTTTTCAAGATGTTCTTCGATGCCATCGACGCCCAGGCCATCGTGGGCATCCCCACCGTGATCGCGGCCACGGCGGGTTCCGCCCGCCACTCCCTCGTCCTCGACCACGCGCTGCGCCCTCTGATGAGTTACCTGCGCGCCACCGTCATGCCCACCGCGATCTTCGCCGCCACCGAGGACTTCGGCAGCGACCAGGGCACGCAGCTCGGTGCGCGCATCAACAAGGCCGCCGACGAACTAGCGAGGGCTATCGCCGGGACCACGCCCACCGCTCCCGCACGGGAGGAGTCCTTCCTGGGGCTGCTACGTCAGCACGACGGAGCCCAGAGCACAGATGCGGAAACGACCATGTAACGTCGTGAGGGATTCCACGTGACCGCGACCTGATCGGAAGGGTTCCCCATGACCATTAGCGTTATCGATCTCTTCAGCATCGGCATTGGTCCCTCCTCCTCGCACACCGTGGGCCCCATGCGCGCCGCCCGCGCCTTCATCGAGCAGCTCAGCTGCGTCCAGCCCGCCACCATCCGCGTGGAGCTACGCGGATCGCTGGCGGCCACCGGGCGCGGGCACGGCACCGACCGCGCGGTGATCCTGGGCCTGGCCGGACACGACCCCGTGACCGTGCCCGCCGACGCCTCCCCTGCCCCCGGAGAACCCGTAGCCGTGGTAGGCACCGCCACCGGCCCCGTCGGTACCTACCCTTACGAGATCGACTTTAACCCCACCGCCCTGGAACTCCACCCCAACGGCATGATCTTCACCGCCCTGGACGTCTCGGGCCAACCGTTCCTTGCCCAGGACTACTATTCCGTGGGTGGCGGCTTCATCCTCACCGGTACGCAGCTACGCGCCCAGATCGACAGCGAGGGTGGCCTGGGCTCCGGGGCCGCAACCCAGGCCACCGAAGCCCCCGTGCCCTACCCCTTTCACACCGCCGAGGAGCTGCTCACCCGGTGCCAGGAACGGGAAAAGAGCGTGGCCCAGATCATGGCCGCCAACGAGGAGGCGTTACACGGGGACATCGAGGTGGTCATGGACCACCTCGATCGGGTGTGGCGCACCATGCGCCAATGCGTCACCGCGGGCATCTCCACTCGCGGCGTGCTCCCCGGCGGGCTCTCCGTGGTACGCCGCGCACCTGAGGTCTACGAGCACCTGCTTCAGGAGCGGGAAAAGAACGCCGCCGGCTTTGGCGCGATGGAGTGGTCCAACCTCTACGCCCTGGCCGTGAACGAAGAAAACGCCGCCGGGGGGCGCGTGGTCACCGCCCCCACCAACGGGGCCGCGGGCATCATCCCCGCCGTCATGCACTACGCGCGGGACTTCCTCGACGACTTCACCGCCTCCAAGGCCCGCGACTTCCTACTCACCGCCGGAGCCATCGGGGCCATCATCAAAGAAAACGCCTCTATTTCCGGCGCCGAGGTAGGCTGCCAGGGCGAAGTAGGCTCCGCCTCCGCAATGGCCGCCGCCGGACTATGCGCCGTGCTTGGCGGCACACCCGAGCAGGTAACCTGCGCCGCCGAGATCGGCCTGGAGCACAACCTGGGCCTTACCTGCGACCCCGTGGGCGGCCTAGTGCAGATCCCCTGCATCGAGCGCAACGCCATCGGCGCCGTGAAGTCTATCAACGCCGCCCGCCTGGCCAGGCTCGGCAACGGCACCCACCGGGTGAGCCTCGACGAGGTGGTGCGCACCATGGCCGAGACCGGACGCGATATGCTCACCAAGTACAAGGAGACCGCCGCCGGTGGCCTGGCCGTGACCCTGGGGCTGCCGGTGAGTTTTACGGAGTGCTAGGGGTATGCCTTAAAATCCACCGGTCGCGGTCGCCGTCACTGGGGCACGTCGCCCAGGCCGAGGCATAAACATTCTTGGTTCGACCGGTGCGTTCATTCTTCCGCTCAAACCGTGCATTCCCTTTACACCACTCTTCCTCCCCGCGCGGAGCAGCTGTGAAAAGTAAAATTATAGGTCTCTGTGCGTCCACTATACGGAAGATCAACCACCGATCCCCCAACTCAACCTCAACATTTTCAACTCTGCAGGGAGCAGTCAAGCACATTCAAGTATTCACCAAGATCCAAGGTATCAATATCGCCATCCAGCGTTAGGAAAAGCATCCATAGCACGAAGACAAACACCGCTAACATACCCAATATAAAGATAATGCACCGGAATAACCCTACATAGATTAAGGAGATTTTTCATACACGAAACGCACGGGGTGAAAATGTTATAACAAAATGCGGTAAAAGGAGTCCAATCCATTGGACCGTTTACATCCATTCCTCTGACTGGCATATTTCCCTCAACCATAAGGTACCTCATTTGACATATCTAAATGAACGATATTCACCCACCGGAACTAGAATTACGAAACTTGTTAAGTTAATCATATCACCACAATCAGATGAACTATACTTAGTAAAATTTAAGGATAAGTGATTTGGGCAATAAATTCCTATATCATGCCACAATACCTAGATGATCAGAATAAACGCCACCCCCGTCTTTCCACAACAGCCTCCTGCCGCCTCTCAGTATTATTGCGCGTCCAGCCAGAGGGCCGATCCCCATCGTGGGATCGGAAAAAGCCCCGTCTCCGTTGCTAAACGGATGAGTGTCAGTGTTGGAGCCCTTGTTCGTTCCGGCCCGGTTCACCCAATCCTGACGATCCCGCTGCGGCAGATCCACCACGGAATTATTGATCGTCTTCAGGTTCGTGGGACTACCGCCTTCATCCCATTGAACCCGAGAGAGGGATTCCCGCTTCGTTCCTCACTCATTCGTTACCGTCCAGTCCGTGCGCCCAGATCCATTCCGGCGGGGTGCTCGGTGGCGATCCTGCCGTCATCGGACATCCAGGCACGCTGCCCCGGCCACCGGATTCTTGGTCATATTCTCCGGACCCTTAGCCGGATTATCACTAGCAGGCTTGGTAGCGCTGTACTTGTCCGGATCAGCCATAATCGGCAACACCGTAGTACGCTCCGGATCCACCACCTGCACCAGTTTCCAAGTCTCCGGGCCTACCTCAAAGTAGGTGGGTACCTCCTGTCCCAGCGCATAGTATGCCCACGGGCCTTCACACGTTTCGTCACATTACCTTATGTGTCGAGCACCCCCACGGATCCATCCGAGTTTTCCACCACGCACACACCTGAACAGAGCACTTCTTCATGATCGCCATCTCCAAAATATGTGCCTTGGATCATATTTTAGGAGGCACTAATCACGCCCCAACATCGAGGCAAGCCTTCCACCCATTTATTTTCAAGATCAACACATATGCACAATACATTGGATACGCTACCCCCATTTCCTTACCCTCCCCATCGCCCCGGGCGTATATTTCTATGTCCGTCTAATAAGGCGAAGGGAGGGCGCGGCGTACCGCACCCTCCCCATCCCCTCATCCAGGCCCCTATCCCCGCACCTCATTCTCCACGAGGCCCACCACAGAATCCAACGCCACCTCCCGCTGGCTGTGCTCGGCAAGGTCTTTCACCGCCACGGTGCCCGCCTCAAGCTCCTGATCCCCCAGCACCAATGCCACCCGCGCCCCCGCGCGATCGGCCCCCTTCATCGCGCCCTTCAGCCCGCGATCGCCATAGGCCATGTCCGCACGCACCCCGGCCACCCGCAGGTCATTGACCAAGGCAGCCATCACCCGCTTAGCCTCGGCCCCCAGGGCCACGCCGTAGACCTCCACCCGCGGCGCGGACAGGTCGATCCCCTCGGCCTCCAGGGCCAACACGGTGCGATCCACCCCCAGCCCATAGCCGATGCCGGAGAGATCCTGGCCACCCAGTTGGGCCAGCAGGCCGTCGTAGCGCCCGCCACCACCAATACCGGACTGCGCCCCCAGGCCATCGTGGACGAACTCAAAGCAAGTCTTGGTGTAATAGTCCAGGCCACGCACCAGGTGCGGGTTCACGGTGTACTGCACCCCCATGTCATCTAACAGACCGGCGACCCGCTCAAAGTGCTCGCGGCTTTCCGCAGAAAGGTGATCGAGCATCAAAGGCGCCTCCGCCACCATCTCGCGCACCTCGGGGCGCTTGTCGTCGAGCACGCGCAGCGGGTTGATCTCCGCGCGGCGGCGGGTCTCCTCATCCAGCGGGAGGCCAAAGAGAAACTCCTGCAGCCTTTCCCGGTACTGCGGGCGGCAGGTGCGATCGCCCAGGCTAGTGATCTCCAGGCGGAATCCGCTGAGCCCCAGGGCGCGGTAACTGCGATCCGCCAGGGCGATGATCTCGGCGTCAAGCGCCGGATCGTCCACCCCGATCGCCTCCACGCCCACCTGCTGCAGCTGGCGGTAGCGCCCCGCCTGCGGGCGCTCGTAACGGAAAAAGGGTCCGGCGTAGCAGAGCTTGGCCGGTAGCTGTCCGCGATCGAGGTGGTGTTCGATCACCGCGCGCATCACTCCGGCGGTGCCCTCCGGGCGCAGGCTGACCGAACGCCCGCCGCGATCCTCGAAGGTATACATCTCCTTGGTTACCACGTCGGTAGATTCGCCCACGCCGCGGGCAAAGAGCTCCGTCTCCTCAAAGACCGGCAGCTCGATGTGCTCGAAGCCCGCGGTGCGGGCCTGCCGCACGAAGGTATCGCGCACCCGCACGAATCCCGCGGAGGCCGGAGGGACGTAATCGGGCACGCCCTTGGGCGCCTTATGGGCCTGGTACTTCTTCTTCTCGCTCACCCCCCATACTCTAGCCCCAGGCGCAGCAGATAAGGGTTGGTGGCCCGCTCGTGACGCACGGTGGTCTCCGCCCCGTGCCCCGGCAGCACCCGGAGATCGTCCACGAGCCCCGCCACCGGCCCGCGCAGCGTGGCCAGCATAGCCTCAGGATCGGAGCCGGGCAGGTCGGTGCGCCCGATTCCACCGCGAAAGAGCACGTCGCCGCTCCAGCACACCTCCGTTCCCACCACCAGCACGCTGCCAGGGGAATGGCCGGGGGCGGGCACCACCCGGTGCTCCTGCCCGGCGATACGTACCGCGTCGCCTAAGTGCTCGACGTCCCGGATCGGCACCATCGAGGCAACGTCGAATAGTTCCCGCAGCAGCGGGCCGCCGTCGAGCATGGGTTCGTCGGCCGGATGCACGCACACAGGCACGCCGAACTCTCGGGAGAGTTCACCGGCGTCGCGCAGATGGTCGATGTGTCCGTGGGTGAGCACGATGCCGGTCACCGGTACCCCCACACGCCGCGCCTCCCGGCGTACCAGCGGGGCCGCGCCCATCCCGGGGTCGATGATCGTGGCCTCCGCCTCCCCCACGGCGAGATAGCAGTTGGTATCCAGGGGCCCGCAGGTGAGCGTGAGAATATCCATGGCTCAACGCTACAATATGACCGATACCCAGTACCCCTAGCCGAGGAATCCGAGGTCATACACCGGGATGAATAACGAACAGCGAGGCCAAGAGGCCCTCCAAAAACTCGATCGAGCCCTGCGCGGCCGCGACCGCGCCGAAAGGACCAAGCCGCTGATGGTGGTACTCATGGCCGCCGTGGCCATCCTGGTTCTGGTGGGCGGCATCGTCTACGCCGCCACCCGCGACGGCGGCGACACCTCCGCCGAGGGGAGCACCGAGAACAACGCGAGCGAACTGCCCACCCCGGAGGTGCTGGCGATGTCCCGCGAAACCCCGCTGGATAAGACCGTGACCTGCGAGTACCCAGATGCAGGCGCGGCCGCCAAGCCGGCGAGCAAGCCCACGGCCAAGGACGTGCCCACCACCGGCACCGCCACCGTGACGCTCAAGACCAGCCAGGGGGAGATCGGCATGGAGCTGGATCGCTCCGTGGCCCCCTGCACCGTCAATGCCATCACGCACCTGGCCAAGGAGAAGTACTACGACAACACCGTGTGCCACCGCATCACCGACCAGGGCATCTACGTGCTCCAGTGCGGTGACCCCTCCGGTTCCAGCTCCGGCGGCCCGGGCTTTAGCTTCGCCGACGAATACCCCACCGATTCCCCCGAGGGCGAGAAAACCCAGGTCGTCTACCCGCGCGGCGCCCTGGCCATGGCTAACTCCGGCCCGGACACCAACGGCTCGCAGTTCTTCCTGAACTACCAAGACTCCCCGCTGGAACCCAACTACACCTACTTTGGCAAGGTCACCGACGCGGGCCTGGCCACCCTGGACGCCATCGCGCAGAAGGGCATCCAGGGCGGTGCCTCCGACGGCAAGCCCGCCGAGGAGGTCAAGATCACCAGCACCACGATTTCTTAAAGAATCCAAGAAACTTCCATCCCCACCGGCCACGGTGGGGATTTTCTTATGCCTAGTTGGTCACCCGGTAGACGTCAAAAACGCCCTCGGTATTGCGCAGGGTGGTCACCAGGGCGCCCAGCTGCTTGGTATCGGAGACCGCAAAAGTAAACCGAATGGTGGCGATGTGATCCTCGGAGGCCTGCGAGTTCATCGCCATCACGGACAACTTCTGCTCCGTGATGGCGCGGGTGAGGTCCATGAGCAGGCCTTCTCGATCTAGGGCCTCCACCTGCAGGGTGGCGCTAAATACCGACCCCTTCTGCTGCCCCGCCCAGGCGACGGAGATCAGCCGCTGAGTCTCCGAACGCAGCTTGTCCGCATTGGTGCAGTCGGTGCGGTGCACCGAGACCCCGCCGCCTCGGGTGACAAAGCCGAAGATGTCATCGCCCGGTACCGGCTGACAACACTTGGCGAGCTTGGCCATCACGTCCGGGCTGCCCTCCACCAGGATGCCGGAGTTATCCGCCGTGGCGGTGGGCTTGGCGCTGATGATCTCGGAGAAGGGCGTGCGATTGACCAGCTCATCCTCGGCGGCGTCTCGATCCCCAAAGATCGCCATGAGACGGTGCGCCACCTGCTGGGCGGAAATATTTCCCGAGCCGATGGCGGTGTACAGGGCGTCCACGTCGGGATAGTGCAACTCCGTGGCCACCGTTTTCATGGATTGGGCGGTAAAGAGCCGGTGCAGGGGCAGGCCGCCGCGCTGCACCTCGGCGGCCAGGGCGTCGCGCCCCGCTTCGAGGTGTTCCTCGCGGCGTTCCTTACTAAACCACTGGCGGATCTTCGCCTTGGCCCGACCGGAGACCACAAAGTCCTGCCAATCCCGGGAGGGCCCGGCGTTTTCATCCTTGGAGGTAAAAATCTCCACCCGATCCCCGGACTTTAACGTGGTCTCCAGGGCCACCAGCTTGCCATTGATCTTGGCCCCGATGCAGCGATGCCCCACCTCGGTGTGCACAGCGTAAGCGAAGTCGATGGGAGTGGAATCCACCGGCAGGTTCACCACGTCGCCCTTGGGCGTGAAGGCAAAGATCTGCTTGGCGGTAAGGTCGTAGCGCAGGGAATCAAGAAACTCATTAGGATCGGCGGCCTCCTTCTGCCAATCCAAAAGCTGGCGCATCCACGCTATCTGATCCACCTCGGCCTGATCGCCCTTATGAGAGCCCTTGGTCTCCTTGTACCGCCAGTGGGCGGCGATGCCAAACTCCGCGTTGTAGTGCATCTCGTGGGTGCGCACCTGTACCTCCAGGGGCCGCCCGGAGTTGGTCATTACGGTGGTGTGCAGGGATTGATATACCCCAAAGCGCGGCGCGGAGATGTAGTCCTTGAACCGCCCCGGCATGGCGGAAAACAGGGCGTGCACCACGCCGATGGCGGCGTAGCAGTTGTGCACGTTATCCACGAGCACCCGCACGCCCACCAGATCGAAGATCTCATCAAAGCTATGGCCCCGCACGATCATCTTCTGATAAATGGACCAGTAGTGCTTGGGACGGCCCATCACCTCGGCCTCGATGTTGTTCTCGCGCAGCGCCTCCTCCAGTTGCTCCTTGATCTCCGCCAGGGCGCGATCGCGCTGCGGGGAGCGATCGGCCACCAGCCGCACGATCTCGTCGTACTTCTTGGGGTAGAGAATCGCAAAGGAGAGGTCCTCTAGCTCCCACTTCACGCTGGCCATGCCCAGGCGGTGCGCCAGGGGAGCGATCACATCGAGGGTTTGCTTGGCCTTCTTGGCTTGCTTTTCCGGCGGAAGGAAACGCATGGTGCGCATATTGTGGAGGCGATCGGCCACCTTAATCACCAGCACCCGGGGGTCCTGAGACATCGCCACGATCATCTTGCGGATCGTCTCCGCCTCCGCCGCCGCGCCCAGTGCCACCTTGTCCAGCTTGGTCACCCCATCGACCAGCCGGGCCACCTCCTCCCCAAAGTCCGCGGTGAGATCCGCAAGGCTGTAATCGGTATCCTCCACGGTGTCGTGCAGCAGCGACGCCGCCAGGGTCGTGGTGTCCATGCCGATCTCCGCGGCGATAGTGGCTACCGCCAGCGGATGGGTAATGTAGGGCTCCCCGGACTTGCGATACACCCCCTCGTGCAGGCGCTCCGCGGTAGCATAAGCGCGATCGAGCAACTCCCCATCCGCCTTGGGATGGAACTGCCGATGAATGCTCAGCAGCGGATCGAGAACCGGATTGACCTTGGAACGGTTACCGGTGAGGCTGCGCGCCAGGCGCGCGGACATGCCGCGCACCCCTGCGGTGGCGCGGGGCTTGATGGGCTGTTCCTGTGCCATAACTCAACGCTCCTCGCTGCCCCGGGGATAGATCACGGTCAGCGGGGCGCCCCCCAGGCGCTCCCGCCCACCCAGGCCGGGCACCTCAAGGACCACCGCGTGCCCAGCCACTACGGCGCCCACCCGGCGCACTAGGGTCCCGGCGGCCGCCAGCGTGCCGCCGGTAGCCAGGACGTCGTCGATCAGCATCACCCGACGCCCGGCCAGGTTCATCCCCTCGGCGGGAATCTCCAGGCAGGCCGCACCGTATTCCAGGGTGTATTCCTCCCGCACCACCGGCGGCGGCAGCTTGCCCTTTTTCCGAATGGCCACCACGCCCAGACCCAGCTCGTAGGCCACGGCCGAGCCCAACAGGAAGCCGCGGGCATCCAGGCCGCCGATGAGCTGCGCCCCCGCATCGCGGGCCGCCCCGGCCAGGGCCGCAACGACCTCGTGGTATGCTTCGGCGTCCGCCAGGGCCGGGGTGAGATCCTGAAAGATCACGCCCGGCTCGGGAAAATCCTTGACGTAGCGAATGGTGCGCTCCAAGGCCGCCACGGCCTCCGGGAATTGGGGTGTGCCCACGGCTTAATCCTCACTCGTCTGCCAGCGATCCAGGTTCCAGCCAATGCCGGTGAGCCCGGTGTACACGTTTACGTTACTCACCGTGGGATCGACCACAAAGGTGCGGGGCTGCGCCGCCAGCGGGATGGCGGTCACCTCCTCCCACAACTGGCGTTCGGCGGCACGCAGGGCGGGAGCCTCCGTGTTTTCTAGCTCCATTTCCCCGTATTCCGCGGCCGGGTCCACCGCCCGCAACACCGCGTCCATCGTTTCTGTCCCAGGCGCGGCCGTGCCGGCCAGGGTACCCATATCCCCGCCCTCGGCGGAGACGTCCACTACCTCGATACCCGCCGGCTCACAGGAGGCGCGAATGGTCTCCACCATGGCCGCCTTGCGCGGGTCCGGGCCCGCGTAGCCGATGCGCACGGTGCTGCCGTCCAAGGCCGCGGCAATGTTCACATCCACGCCCAGGTGCGGATCGGCGATATCCGCGAGCTGGTGGCGCACCGGGTCGGTGGCCGAGGCCACGTGCGCCGCGGTAGGCGGCACCTCCACCCCGCTGACCGACGAGGAGGCATGAGCCACCGCGGCCTGATCCACGCAAGCGGCAAACTGCCCCCGGGCCTCTTTGGTGGCAAAGACGCCCTCGCTGCCCAGCACCAGGGTATCGGTGAGCGCTCCGGCCTCGGAATGCACCTCATAGGACTCGGTGCCCTGGGCGGCCGCCTCGATCCGCCGGGCGGCGTCACTGCTCACGTCGGCCACCCGAACCCGGGTTTGCTCGCTCAGTTCCTGCACATCGCTCGTACCCGGCCACAGGGTCAGGCGATCGAGGGCGGCGGGATCGCCGTAGTAGTCTTCATTGCGGGCCAGTACCACCTCGCCGCGATCCCCGACCTTTTCTATCCGATACGGGCCAGAAGAAACCTGCACCTCCGGGTCAAAGGAGGCCAGATTGTAGCCCTCGCGCCACACCCGGGCCACGTCCACCAGGGCCGGACGATCGTGATTGACCAGAGCATTGATGAGCTGTTGCTGGGACAACCCGGCCTTGCGGGCGATGGAATGCGCAGGCAACACCTCTCCCGGGCCAAACAAGCTGCGCCAACGCCCACCCATCTTCTGCTCAAAGACCACCGTGAAGGTCTTGGCCCCCGGCGTGCAATCCAGGCTTTGCACCTGCTCCATGAGCGGAAGGTGGGAGCCAAAGAGCCCGGACATTTCCCCCGCCTTGTAGGCCAGAAGGAAATCCGTGCAGGTGATCTCTACTCCATCGGAAAAGCGCGCGTTTTCCGCGATGGTGTAAACCACCTGGCGGTTTTCCCCGGGCAGCACCTGCGCCGTGGCCAAATCCGTGTTGGGGATCAACTGCCCCGAGGGTCCCGACAGGTACACCCCCGGATACACGCGCCCGGAAAGCACCTGGGCGTTCGTCGAGGCCCCAAGGTTGCTCCCGGCGTTGGAGGTAAGCAGGGGCACGGACACCAGATAGGCCGGATGCTCCAGGCTGGAGGCCTGCGGCGCGGCCTGCTCGGTCTGATTCGAGCAGGCCGCCAGGGTACAGGCCGCGATCGTGGCCACCAATCCCCCCGCGATCCTCATTACCGTCCGCCGGGCTGTGCGCATGGTTGCCGTCCTTTCGACCTTCCTCCGCCTACCGGCGAGCGTTCCTGCCTCGGTTCCTCTCCTGGCGCAAGTAAAAACCGAAAACTTATCGTGGCAAGTGTATCGCGTAGGCCCCGAGGCCGCGCCGAGCACCATCCGGCTCGGCGTCAAGGCCCGCTCCTCCCGTGGGACTCATCGCGGTCGCCAGGTCGCGCCACGCCCCTCCGTTTCGACCGGCTCCAGTGCGTTCGGGGATCGCACCACTCGGGGGCCAACGGACTCGGCGCTCGGCGCCGAGGCCTGCGCGTCTTCGTCCACGCTCCCGGCCCGATGCTGGGCCACCAGCTCGTTATGCTCGCGCACCTGCGCGGTGCGGTTAGCGATGCTCACCAGGATGGGGGTAGCCAAGAAGATGGAGGAGAACACGCCTTCGATCACGCCGATGAGCTGGATCAGCGCCAGATCCTTCAGATCGCCCACACCCAGCATCCACACCGCCACGACCATCAGCGCCACGATGGGCAGGGCGGAGATCACGGAGGTAGAGATGGAGCGCATCACCGTCTGGTTGATGGCGGCATTGGCGGCCTCGCCATAGGTCTGGGTGCGCGATCCCAGGATCCCGGCGGTATTTTCCCGCACCTTATCGAACACGATCACCGTGTCGTAGATGGAAAAGGAGAGCACCGTGAGCAGGCCGATGATAGCCGCCGGCGATACCTCGAAACCACAGAGGGCGTAAATCCCGGCGATCACCACCGCGTCGATGATCAGGGCAATCATCGCAGCCGCGGCCATCTCCCGCTTGAGCCGCACGGCGATGTAGAAGAAGGCGAGAACCAAGAACACCACCATGGAGACCACCATGCGCTTGGTGATCGTGGAGCCCCAGGACTCCGAGACGGTGGAATCGCCCACCGCATCCGGGGTGGGCTTCCCCGCGGCGTCCTGCGGCTGATAGGCCTCAAAGAGCGCCAGGCGGGCGTTGTGAATCTGTTCCTCGCTCAGGCGCTGGGAGTTGATCTCCAAGGTAGCGGTGGAACCGGAGCCCACCACCTGGGTCAGTTCGGGTTCCACCCCGGTCGCCTCCGCGAAGGTCTGGGCCACCTCCTCGGTGCTGAGTTGGGCGGCGGGCAGGCTCATCTTGGTACCGCCCTCGAAGTCAATGCTCATGTCGAAGCCGCGCAGGCCCACGGCCAGCGCGCTCAGAGCCACCAATGCCGCAGCAATCCAGTACCACAGGCGGGAGCGGCTGATGAAGTCGATGCCCCCCTCGCCGGTATACAGGCGGTCGAAAAAGCCCATCCGGGGGGCCGTCGTGGTGGTTGTGCTCATCGTTCCTCCTTGGAGCCCTCGGTCGCCGCTGCCTGGCGCGCCTGCGCCAGGACAAAGACCTTACCCATGCCATTGACGGCGGGTTTGGACCAGAACGGCCTATCCGCGGCAAGCTGCATCAGCGGTGCGGTGACCAGGAAGGTCACCACCAGATCAAAGACGGTGGTCATGCCGAGGGTAAAGGCAAAGCCCTTGACCTCACCCACGGCCAGGAAGTAGATGACCACGGAACCGATCAGCGTCACCATATTACCGGTGATCACCGTACGCTTGGCACGATCCCAACCGCGTCGGGTGGCGGAACGGAAGGTATGCCCCTCGCGCACCTCGTCCTTGATGCGCTCGTAGATCACCACGAAGGAATCGGCCGTGGCGCCCAGGCCGATGATCAGACCAGCGATGCCGGAGAGATCCAGGGAGTAATCCACCCAGCGCCCCAGCAGCACCAGCGCGCCGTAGATGACGACACCGGAGCAAACCAGGGTAAACAGGGAGATCAACCCGTAAAGGCGGTAGTAGGCAAAGACAAACACGGCGATGGCCGCCATGCCCACGATGCCCGCGATCAGGCCCGCCTTGAGCGAGGCCTCACCCAGGGAGGCAGGAATCGTCTCCGTAGTACCGCCGGACTCTCCGTTTTCACCCGCGAAGGACAGCGGCAGCGCGCCGTAACGGAGGTTATTGGCCAGGGTCTGAGCCTCCTCCTGCGTGAAGTTGCCCGTGATCGAGGTTCCGCTGCCCACCGGGGTGGCGGACTGGATAACGGGGGCGGAGATCACCTGGGAATCCAGGGTGATGGCTACCTGCTTCTTCTCGTACTCCGTGGTGAGCTTGGCCCAGGTCTCCGAGCCGCCACCGGTGGCAAAGGCGAAGTTGATCACCATCTGTCCCTGCTGGGCATCGTATCCGCCAAAGATCTGCTTGTCGGTATCAATCTGCGCGCCGGAAAGCCGGGTGCCATCCTCTCCTGCCGGCCCCACCAGCACCGGCGCGGGATCGAGCAGGATCACCGCCCGCGTTCCCTCGCCCGCGCTGGGGTCGCACGTCACCAGGGGCTTGGCGGGATCGTCGGTGCCCTGGAGCGGGTCGATCGAACCATCACAGGTCAGCAACGTGCTCGCCGCCAACTGGGTGGTGGGATCCTCCGACTGCCGATCCTTGCGCAGCATCTCCGTGAGTTCCTGGCGGCGCTCGGTGGCCTCGATGGAGTTAGCCGGCTCCGGCTTGGCGGTGGCCACCACCTCCGGGGCCTTCATCTCCTCCTGCCCCTCCGGGCGGGCGGCGTTGATACTCTCCACCGTCTTAGTGATCGCGGCCGTGGCATCCTCCCGGGAGAGCACGCCGTACTCCACCCACCGATGGGCCATGTCGCGGACCACCTCGGGGTAGGCCGCCAGATCCGGGTTGCCCCCCTGGGCCACCGGGCGGAAGAGCAGCTTGGAGGTCTGCCCCAGGGCACGGGCCTGCGAGGTGTCCTCGCCCGGGACCGTGATCACTAGGGTATTGCCATCGGTCATCACAGAGGCACCGCTAACACCCATGCCGTTGACGCGATTTTCCATGATCGTGCGAGCCTGGGCGAGCTGTTCCTGAGTCGGCTGATCTCCCTGGGGCACCAGGGTCACGCGCGTTCCGCCCTGGAGATCGATGCCGAGCTTGGGCGAGGCGTGACGATCCCCCGTCAGAAAGACCAGGGCGTACACCACCAAGACGAGCAGGAGGAACCCCGCCATCGCCTTATGCGGCCAGGTGCGGCTTGCCTTTGCGGCAGCCCGTGTTCTGGGTTGTGACACTACTTCCTTCTCCTCATTGGCTCGCGCCACGAGCGCGCAGCAGATGGTTCTTGTGGGAATCCAAGCCCACATGGTACGGCATGGCCGTGGCGATGGGAATGCGCAGGCATTAAGAGTCTTCCGGCTGCTCCCGCTGCGCCGCCGCGGCCTCGGCCACCGGTTCGACGGAATGCCCCGCGTCCAAGTTGCGCACCACCACCGGAAGTTCCCAGGTCGTGACCGTCCCGGGGGCGATTTCCAGCTCCACGCGATCCCCGCGCACCGCGCGTACCGTGCCGTGCAGACCAGAGGCGGTCACCACCCTGGCGCCGGGCCCCAGGCTGCGCTGTGTGTTCACGATCTCCTGCTGGCGCTTGCGCTGCTTGCTCACGAGCAGCATCTGCGGGACAAGGAACACCAAGAGGAGGCCGATGAGAAAAATCCATTCCATAGCCCCCTACTATCCCACGGGTGGCGCTCCCGCCGCGCTCTTACAGCCCGATGGCCCCCTCCGGGGGCTGCAACCCCAGGTGCCGCCAGGCGCTGGCCGTGGCCACCCTGCCTCGCCCCGTGCGCGCGATCAGCCCCGCGCGTACCAGATACGGCTCACACACCTCTTCGACGGTGGTGGGTTCCTCTCCCACCGCGATCGCCAACGTGTTCACCCCCACCGGGCCGCCGCCATGACCGCGCACTAGGGCCTCGAGTACCGCGCGGTCGAGGCGATCGAGGCCCAGCTCGTCCACGTCAAAGATTTCCAGGGCGCCACGGGCCGCCGCCACGTCCACGGAGCCGTTGGCATTGACCTCCGCGAAATCCCGGACGCGACGCAGCAGCCGATTGGCGATGCGCGGCGTACCCCGGGAGCGCGAGGCAATCTCCGTGGCGGCCTCGGGAGCAATACTCACATCGAGAATCTGGGCCGCGCGGGTGACCACGCGGGTGAGATCCGGCACGTCATAGAACTCCATCTGGGCGGTGAAACCGAAGCGATCCCGCAGCGGACCGGTCAGCATTCCGGAGCGGGTGGTGGCCCCCACCAGGGTGAAGGGGGGAAGATCCAAGGGAATGGAGGTGGCACCCGGGCCCTTGCCCACGATCACGTCGATGCGGAAATCCTCCATCGCCATGTAGAGCATTTCCTCCGCCGGGCGGGCAATCCGGTGGATCTCGTCGATGAAGAGCACGTCGCCCTCCATCAGGTTCGAGAGCATGGCCGCCAGGTCACCCGCGCGCTCCAAAGCCGGGCCGGAGGTCATGCGCAGGGAGGTGCCCAATTCCTGGGCCACGATCATCGCCATCGTGGTTTTCCCGAGGCCGGGCGGGCCGGACAACAACACATGATCGGGCACCACTCCCCTGTTCTTGGCCCCCCTCAACACCAGGGAAAGTTGCTCGCGCACCTTACGCTGGCCGATGAACTCCCCCAGGGACTTGGGCCGCAGGTTCTTCTCAATGTCCTGCTCCCCAGCGTTAAGCCGCGGATTGACCTCCTGAGAAGCGGAAGGCGGCTGCACCTGAAACTCGGTGCGTTCGATATCGGACACGGGCACCCCTAGTTCTTACCCAGGCTGGCCAGCGCGGCGCGCAGCACTCCCGCAGTGTCCAGGTCGGGCCGCTCTTCTAGCACCCGATCCACCGCGGATCGCGCCTGCTTCTCGGTAAAACCCAGCCCCATCAAAGCGTCTACCACGTGCCCGCCGTGGCCCCCCGCAGCCGGGGAAAAACCCGCACCGAGATCCTCGCTCGCTCCCACGGGCCGGCCCGCAAAGGACGCCACCTTGTCCTTAAGCTCCACCACCATGCGCTCGGCCATGCGCTTGCCCACGCCCGGAATGCGCTGTAAGGCCTTGGCGTCGCCGCCGGTAATGGCCTGGGCCAGCTCCGCGGGGCCAAACACGGATTCCGCCGCCAGGGCCAGCCTCGGCCCCAGTCCGGACACGGTTTGCAACACCGCGAACATCTCTCTGCTGGCGGCATCGGCAAAGCCATAGAGCACCATCGAGTCCTCCTTGACCGCCAGCGTGGTCATGACCGTGGCTTCCTCTCCCCGGCGCAGCGTGCCTAAGGTGGCCGGGGTGGCGCGGAAGAAGTATCCCACCCCGGCGCATTCGATCACGGCCCCGTGGAGCTCCACGCTCGTCACGGTGCCTCGCAGTGAAGCAATCAACGGGTTCCTCCTTGGGAAAGGGCAGAGGCCATGCGGGCGCGTTCCAATAGGGGCGCCCGCCAGCAGTGACAGACCGCCAGCGCCAGGGCATCGGCGGCGTCGGCGGGTGTGGGAGGCTCGCTGAGCCCCAGGATGCGGGTAATCATAACGGTCATCTGGCGCTTATCGGCTCGCCCGTTGCCGGAGACAGCCTTTTTCACCTCGCTAGGGGTGTACATGTAGACCGGGATGCCGCGTTCGGCGGCGGCGAGCACCAGGACGCCCACGGCATGAGCGGTATGCATCACCGTGGACACGTTGCCGCGCTCGAATACACGCTCGATGGCCACCACGTCCGGACGATACTCCGCCATCCATTCCGTCACGGCACGCGAGAGCCGCAGCAGCCGTTCCGATAGCTCCGCCCCAGCCGGGGTACGCACCACGCCCACCGCGATGGGTACCACGGAACGCCCGCGCCCGGCCTCCACCATGGAAAGCCCGCAGCGGGTCAAGCCGGGATCAATGCCCATCACCCGCAATCCCTCTAGGTTCACGCAGCCTCCTTGGTCGTACACTCGCCCCCCATTTTTAGCACATAATTACGAAAACCCCGGCGGCTGGAGGATCTCCAGCGCCGCCGGGGCGTTTCTCGGGAGGGCTTAAACCTCCAGCGCCGCCATCGCCTCGGGGCTCAGGCTCATATTCGTGTACACGTTTTGCACGTCATCGGACTCCTCCAGGGCGTCGATGAGCCGGAGGATTTTCTTGGCGTCGTCCGCCTCCAGGGGCACCTCCAGATCGGCACGGAAATCCTGCTCGTAGTCCTCCACCGGAATATCCGCCTGAGCCAGGGCCTCCCGCACCGCCGTCGTGTCCTCCGGGGCGCTCACGACCTCGAAGACCTCGCCCATCGCATTGACCTCTTCGGCCCCCGCATCGAGGACGGCCATGAGCACGTCGTCCTCACTCAGCTCCCCCTTGAGCACCTGTACCACGCCCTTGCGATTAAACATGTAGGACACCGCTCCGGAATCCGCCATGTTCCCGCCATTCTTGGTCATGGCCGTGCGCACCTCGGTAGCCGCGCGATTGCGGTTATCCGTCAGACACTCGATGAGCATGGCCACGCCGTGGGGGCCGTACCCCTCGTACATGATGGTCTGCCAGTCCGCACCGCCAGCCTCCTCGCCGGAACCGCGCTTGCGGGCGCGCTCGATATTGTCATTGGGAACGGAGGCCTTCTTGGCCTTCTTAATCATGTCGTCCAGCGTGGGGTTCGCCGCCGGGTCCCCGCCACCGGTCCGCGCCGCCACCTCGATGTTCTTAATCAGCTTGGCAAATTCCTTGCCTCGCTTGGCATCGTTGGCCGCCTTCTTGTGCTTAGTGGTCGCCCATTTAGAGTGTCCTGACATCTCGTGGGTCCTTTCTACGCCGCATGACTACGGGCCTAGCAACCCACCCACCGCGATGCCGGGGCGGGGAGGCGACCATAGCGCGATCAGCGGCTATCTCCGGGTACGGTTTTCTAGCTCGCTCGATTATACGCAGCGCGTTATACGCAACGCGCCCCGCCCGCTACTGGTCCCGCAGCGTGCGCGTTAGCCCCTCCTGAGCCACCGACGCCACCAGCTGCCCCTCCTGGGTATAGATCCGCCCGGTGCACAGCGCCCGCCCCTCACTCGCGCTGGGGGAAACCTGATCGTAGAGCAACCATTGGTCCACCCGGGCCTGGTGATGGAACCATATCGCGTGATCCAGGCTGGCCATCTGCACCAGGTGATTCCGGTGCGGTGCCATCGCCCCGTACAGGATGGTCATGTCGGACATGTATGCCAAGGCCGCGGCGTGAAAATCCGGGTCGTCCGGCATCCGCCGGCTAGCCCGGAACCACAGCCGCTGGTGCCCATAACCGTCCTCGGCATGGTTTTCCACCATGCGGAAATCCCAATCCTCCCACTCCGCAAAGAGCAGGAGATTTTTCTGCGGAAGGTATTCCCGACCATCGCTCAGCCCCTCCGGCGGGGGCACCTGCGGCATGGGAACGCTGTGATTGGGACCCGGATCACCGGGACGGCGGAAGTTCACATGACCCACGAAGAGGGTGCGCTCTGCCTGCGCGGCCCGCACGGCCAGGTTGGTATAGCTGCGCCCCCGGCGCACCGGGGTCACCTCCACGCTCATCGCCTGGGCGGCCTCGCCCCCGGACACGAAGTATCCGTGGAGGGAATCAACGACCTTCCCTCCTCCCGATTCCCGCCCCTCGCGCAGCGCGGCGATAGCGGCGGCCAGACTCTGTCCCACCACCTGGCCGCCGAATGTGCGCTTTTGCTTCGTTCCCGCGGCAATGCCTTCCCACGTAGCCCCGCCCTTGGGCTTCACGTTCAGGATCTTCTCTACGGTTTCCATGCGACGCTCCTCACAAAAATCGGTTTCTTCACACCGTAGCGGTTTAATGTGAGAAATAACACCTTGTAGGGACGGTGCGCTATCCCTCTAGGCTCCGAGCCAGCTCAAAATACACCGGCAGGGGCGCCGTTCCCCCCAGCCGCAGCATCCGGATCGCGGGGCGAGTGCGCAGCGCCCGGGTATCGGTGACCGCATCGTTATAAAACCTGCGCGCCAGCTCCACCCTGGCGGAGGCGTCTACCACCTGCGCGGGCAGCGTCTCCAGGCCCGCCAGGGCCTCCTCCATCGTGGTCTCCGCCAGCGCGCGGCGATCCAGCGCCGAGTAGTCCGCAGCAAGCAGCTCCCTCGCCTGCGGCGCGGCTTCGGGCACTAAGGCCTCCACCAGGCTGGCGCGGCGATCCAGGCTGGCATGAAGATTCTGCCGGGCGGAGTCGGTGCGAATGTGCAGCCTGTTGAGGCGCTGGGCCGTGAAATACGCCCAGGTCAGGGTCAGGGTCAGCAGCACCGCCAGTACAATCCATCCCCCCATCAGCGCACCCTCACCCTGGTGCCATCGGCCACCGTCTCGTACACCGCGCATACATCATCGGCCACGGTGGCCCAATCGTAGCGAGCGGCGCGCTGCACCCCGGCCTGGCGCAGCCGCTCCCGGTGCCCGGGATCGGCCAGGAGCAACCTGAGCTTCTCGCGCAGGTCCGCCGCCGAGCCATTCCTAAAGAGCAGTCCCGCCGGATGCGGTGCCTCAGCATCGCACACTGCGGCAAAGGCCTCCAGATCGCTGGCCACCACGGCGCAGCCCGCCGCCATCGCCTCGACCAGGACGATGCCGAAGCTCTCCCCACCGGTATTGGGGGCCACGTAGATGTCCGCGCGCCCCAGGATCCTGGCCTTGTCCTCGTCGCTGACCCGGCCCACAAAATCCACCCCCGGGACCTCGCGCGGCGTGCCTCCACCGATCACGGTCACCCGAACCCTCTCCCCCAGCCCCTCCAGGGCGCGCAACAGGATGTCCAACCCCTTACGGGATTCGTCGAGGCGCCCCAAAAACACGATCTCGGGTACCTCCGCACCGCCGGGCCGCCCGTGCTCGCTCCGCGCCCGGCGATAAACCTGGGTGTCCACCCCATTGGGGATAAGCACCGGATCCCCGCCCAACTGCTCCACCTGCCACCGCCGCGCCATCTCCGAGACCGCGATGCCCCCGCGGATTTTTTCCAGGTACGGGCGCAAAATGGGCAAGGCGGTCTTGAGCAACCGCGAGCCGGAGGCCGAAGCATGGTACGTGGCCACCAGCGGGCCGGAGGCGTACATCGTGGCGGCCATGGAATAACTGGGCGAATTGGGCTCGTGAATGTGCAGCACATCAAAGCGGCCACGTTCCACGAACGCGCGCACGTTGCGGAACACCTGCGGGCCGAAGGCCAGCCGTGCCACCGAACCGTTATAAGGAATGGGGATCGATCCTCCGCCGCGCATCACGTAGGGCGGCAGCGCGGTGGCCGACGCCGCCGGCCCCAGCACCTCCACGTGGTGGCCGCGACCGCGCAGCACCCGCGCCAGGTCAAGCACGTGGGCCTGAACCCCACCGGGTTCATCGAAGGAATAGGGGCAGACGATACCGATGCGCATGCGCCTACCCTCGCCGTCCGGCGTGGCGGGCCCGCCGCTCTTCGCGCAGGGCAACGTCGCTGGGCCACAACGGCTGAAGCATGTGCCAGTCCTGGGGATGAGCAGCGATATGAGCCGCAAAGAGATCCGCCACTCGCTGCATGGTGGGCCCCACCTCGCCCACCTCTATCTCCTCAGACACGGAAAATCCCCACGAGTCCGCCCCCTCGAACCAGCAATGCACCACGTGCAGAGGTGCCCCGGTTTGTCGGCATAGCTCCACCGCTCCCACCGGCATGGTGGTGGTTTCACCAAAAAACTCCACCTCCACGCCCCTGCGCTTAATATCGCGCTCGCCCAAAAGGCATACCACCTTGCCCAGCCCCAGGGCTTCCTTCAGGTGGGGAAAGGGCGGGGTGCCACCGGAGAGCGGGAAGATATCGAAGCCCAGGGACTCCCGGTACTCCACGAAGGCGTCAAAGAGGGCCTCGGGGCGCAGCCTTTCTGCCACCGACACCACGGAGCCGCAGGCATGAACCGCATAGACCCCGGCCATGTCCCAGTTACCAGAGTGCGGAAGCACCAGCACTACCCCCCGCCCCTTGGCGGCCGAGGCCGCCAGGTGCTCGGCTCCGCACACGAACCGGGCCAGCCGCTCCCCGAGGGCGCCATCGCGCGCCTGGGTGGGAAGCCGAAAGGCCTCGAGCCAATAGCGCGCGTAGGAACGCGTGGCCTCTCTCACCAGATCCCTGGTGACGTTTTCCGGCCCCACCACCCGCGCTAAGTTCCGGCGCAGCTGCTCCATGCCCCGGCCGCGATCGCTGGCGATGTCCGCCCCCCGCTCAAAGAGCCACCGCGCCCACGGCTCCGGCAGCAGGCGCACCGCGCGCCAGCCCGCGAGATAGCCCATCGTGCTCAGGTCCATACACCGCCCTTTCGTGGAGGTTCGTTAATCTTGCGCAGTCCGCGCTTCCTTCGATCCCGCCGGCGGGGCGGAAAGCTGCCCGGCTAGCGGAGATCGAGAGGCGAGGCGCAGGCGCTGGACAACGGTCACCACCGAACCCACCGCCAACGCCCAGACGGCCACATCCACCGCATAGGGCACGCCCATCCCCTGCAAACCGATGCCCACCAGACCAACGATCAATCGCTCCGGGCGCTCGATCAAGCCACCGACCATGCGGAATCCGCTAGCCTCACCGCGGGCCTTCACGTAGGAAATCACCTGGGAGCACACCAGCACCACCAGCGAGGCCGCCACCAGCGGCCGGGGGGCATCGTAGGAATACACCAACCACCACGTGATCGCGGCGAAAAGCGCCCCATCGGTCATGCGATCGCACGTGGCGTCCAGAGTAGCGCCGTACTTGGTTCCGCCGCCGCGCATCCGCGCCATGGTCCCATCGATCATATCCGTGGCGGCAAAGACGCCGGAGAGCACCGCGGCCCAGACCAGGTGGCCAGTGGGGATGAGCACCACCGATACGGCGATGGTCAGCACCGTGCCCACCACGGTGATGGCATTGGGAGACAAACCGGTGCGCAGCAGCGCCGAGGCCACCGGCTCGACCACCACCGCCGCGGGACGACGCCCGTAGACGCTAAGCATGGGAATCCTCCTGTGCAATCTCCGCCCATCCCTGGGCCAACAGCGCGCGGGTCTGGCGCAGCGTCTGCGCGAGCACCTTGGTACCCGCCAGCACGGTCATGAAGTTTGCGTCTCCCGGCCACCGGGGCACCACGTGCATGTGCAGGTGATCGCGCACCGAGCCACCCGAGCCGTGGCCCAGGTTCAGCCCCACGTTGATCCCCTGCGGGCGGGATACCCGCTTGAGGGTGCGCACCGCCTTTTGGGCGAAGGCCATGAGCTCGGCGCTCTCGGCCTCCGTGAGTTCCTCCAGTTCCGCCACCTTGCGGTACGGCACCACCATCATGTGCCCGGCGTTATAGGGAAAAAGATTAAGCAGACAATAAACGGTCTCCCCCCGGGCGACGACGAGGCCCTCCTCGTCGTCGCCGCGCGCCGCGGCGACGAAGGGGTCGGCGGGGGCGGTCGCGGTGACATACTGCATGCGATAGGGCGCCCACAGGCGCTGCAAGCCGTCGGGCTCCCCCGCCCCGGTGTCTTCCCAGGTCTCCTTATCGTCGCGCGGCAAGGCGTTCCTCATTCGGTTGCTCGTTGATGCGTTCGCCCACCCAGGCGGCGATGAGATCTACCGCCTCGGTCACGGGCACCCCGTTGATCTGAGATCCATCGAGGAAACGGAAGCTCACCGCCCCGGCCTCCGCATCGCGCCCCCCGGCAAGCAGCATAAAGGGAATCTTGCCGGTGGTGTGGTTGCGGATCTTCTTTTGCATGCGGTCGTCGGAAGAATCCACCTCCGCGCGGATGCCCCTCGCGCGCAGGGCTCGGGTCACCTCGCGGAGGTGCGGCACGAACTCATCGGCCACCGGGATACCCACCACCTGACGGGGAGCCAGCCAAGCCGGGAAGGCGCCAGCGTAGTGTTCCAGGAGCACCCCGAAGAACCGCTCGATGGAGCCAAAGAGCGCGCGGTGGATCATGATCGGTCGCTTCTTGGAGCCATCCGGGGCCGTGTATTCCAGGTCAAAACGCTCGGGCAGATTAAAGTCCAGCTGCACCGTGGACATTTGCCAGGTTCGCCCGATGGCGTCGCGCGCCTGCACCGAAATCTTCGGCCCGTAGAAGGCCGCGCCGGCCGGATCCGGCACCAACTCCAGTCCGGACTTGGCGGCCACGTCGCTAAGAATGCCGGTGGCGCGCTCCCATACCTCGTCGTCACCCACGTACTTATTCGGGTCCTTGGTGGATAGCTCCAGGTAGAAGTCGTCCAGTCCGTAGTCCCGCAGCAGGGAGATGATGAACTCCAACACATCGGTGAGCTCCCGCTCCAGCTGCTCCTCGGTGCAGTAAATGTGCGCGTCGTCCTGGGTGAAACCGCGGGCGCGGGTCAGGCCGTGCACCACGCCGGACTTCTCGTAGCGGTACACGGTGCCAAACTCGAACAGGCGCAGGGGCAGCTCGCGGTAGGACCTCCCCCGGGAGGCAAATATCAGGTTGTGCATGGGGCAGTTCATGGGCTTGACGTAGTAGTCCTGCCCCGGCTTGGTCTCCTGGCCTTCCGCATCGTACTCGGCGTCGAGCTGCATGGGCGGGAACATTCCCTCGGCGTACCAATCCAGGTGACCGGACTTCTTGAACAGATCGCCCTTGGTCACGTGCGGCGTATTCACGAAGGAATAGCCCGCGGCCAGGTGCCGCTGACGGGAGTGCTCCTCCATGGCAAAGCGCACGATCCCGCCATCCGGGTGAAAGACCGGAAAGCCCGAGCCGATCTCGTCGGGAAAGCTAAATAGGTCGAGCTCCGCGCCCAGGCGGCGGTGGTCGCGCTTCTCCGCCTCCTCCAGCATGGTGCGGTATTCCTCCAGGGCCTCCTTGGATTCCCAGGCGGTACCGTAAATACGTTGCAGCCCGGCGTTATTTTGGTCCCCGCGCCAGTAAGCCGCCGAGGTACGCATGAGAGCGAAGGCCGGAATGTACTTGGTGGTGGGCACGTGCGGCCCGCGGCACAGATCAAACCACTCCACCTCCCCCGTCCGGGGGTTCACGTTGTCGTAGGCGGTCAGCTCCCCGGCCCCCACCTCGGCGGCCTCATCAGAATCGGGATCGACGTTGCCCTTATCCTCGATCAGTTCGAGCTTGTAGGGCTCGGCGGCCAGGGCCCGGCGGGCTTCGTCCTGGGAGTGCCATACCCGGCGCACGAATTTCTGCCCGGACTTGATGATCTTCTTCATCCGCCTTTCCAGCGTGCGCAGATCCTCCGGGGTAAAGGGTTCCGCGGCATCGAAGTCATAGTAAAAACCGTTGTCGATGGCAGGGCCGATGCCCAGCGTGGTTCCGGGAAACTCGATCTGCACGGCTTGGGCGAGCACGTGCGCAGCGGAGTGGCGGATCACAAAGCGCCCCTCCTCACTACCGGCGGGCACCAGGAGGAACTCGGTGTCCGCCTCCGGGGCATGAGAAAGATCGCGGAGGTTGCCCTGCCGATCCTGCGCGCAGACGATAGCCTCCGGCCCCTTGGTGGGCAGATCGTGATCCCGCATCGCCGTGCCCACCGACACCCCGGCGGGTACGAGCAGGGACTTCTTCTCGGCAGAGTTCACCATAAGTATTCCGCGCTCCTTCTTTGCGCTCGCGCGGGCGACGGCATACCGGGCCGCCCCCACTGTTGTCCTCGCTGCTGCCCTGCCACCCCCGCGTCTCCGCACCGGGGCACGCTCGGGTCACAGGGCAGTAATCCGCCCACAGCATACCCCGACGGCGGTCAAACGCCCGCACTGCCGCGCAAGCCCGCCGCGGTGGAGTCAGCTCAGCAGCTCCGCTGCCCAAAAATCCCCCCGATCCGCGCCCGTGCCCGGGGGAACGAAGTACACCGCGGAACCGATGTGGGTGATCCACTGGTTGAGCCTATCGGCCTCATCCAGACGTTGCTGAATGGGGATAAACTGCACGGTGGGGTCTTGCTGGAAGCAAATGAAAATCTGCCCGGAATGGGAACGATCCTCCGCGCCCGGTTCCGGGGCGACATCCCAGTTATACGGGCGACGCAGGATGCGTTGTTCCGGATGGTCGGGCGGCGCCACCGCGCGCGCCATGTGGCTATTGGGGTCGATGACCGGCAGACCGTATTCGTCGCGCGCCCGAAAATCGGCGGGAGTGTGCTCCTCCCCCCCGGACAGCGGGGCTCCGCTGGTCAGCGTGCGACCCACCACCTCCTCGCGGGAGGGGCGATCGAGCTTTTCCCACTCGTCCATGTGCATCCTAATTCGGCGCACCACCATCGCGCTGCCGCCACGGACCCAGGCCGGACCCTGCTCTATCCACACCTGCTCGTTGAGTTCCTCCTCACCGCGGGGATTGACGGTGCCGTCTTTTTGCCCAAAGAGGTTACGCTTGGTCTCCTCCGGGGCACCGGCGGCGACGAACCCCTGCTGCAACCACTGCACCCCGGCGTAATCCGAACCGGAACGCACCATGCAGCGCATGGCGTGAGCCACGGTCAGTGGGTCGTCGCCGCAGATCTGAAGCACCAAATCGGACTGCCCCCAGCGCTCCTCCAATCGATCCCGTGAGAAGGCGGGAATGGGAGCCAGCCAGGCGGGACACCGCTCGGCCAGGCCCGCCGCCTCGAAGGCCCCCGGCCCCAAACCACAGGTGATCGTCAGCCGGGCCGGGTGGGAGGTCAGCTCCGGTTCCAGGCTGCCACGGGGGGTTCGTCCCGCGCACAGCTCCCGAGCGTCCTGCGTCCAGAGGGTGAGTAGGCGACGCAGGTCGCGCTTATCGACGCCGTCGCGCAGGGAAAAGGCCACCAGGTTCAGGTGGGGCTGCTCAGGGGTGGCGATGCCCGCCTGGTGGGGTCCATCGAAGGCCACGGTTTGCGTCGCCGAGGACGCCCCCGTCCGATCGCGCTGCTCACCCGAGGCGCGGCAGCCGGTCAGCACCGCGCCGCCAGCGGACAAGGAAAGCCCGGAGAGGAATCCCCGGCGGCTCACGGAACCCATAGGGCGCTACCCCTCCTTATGGGCGTGGTCACCGTGCTCGTGACCGTCTTGGCTGCCCTCAAGGTCGCCGTAGTTCTCCTCGCCCGCGCCGATGCTGCGCACCGGAATGGGATCCAGCTCGGTCTCGGAGCCATCGCCCAGGTTCAGCGTCACCGTAATCTCGTCGCCGGCAGCCACGGGGTGCGCATATCCCATCACCATCATGTGGTCGCCACCGGGACGCAGCTCGTGGGTGCCGTGCGCGGGGATCGCGAAGCCCCCGGACTTCTCCCGCATCACCCCGTCCACCACCTCGTGCAGCTGATAGTGTGCCTCGCCCAGGGAGGTGGTAAAGGACTCCACGGTGACGTCCTTGTCCGTGTCGTTGACCAGGGTGCCAAAGATACTGGTCATATCGTTGTCCTCCCCCTTGGCCTTGATCACCGCGTCGTCGAGCCGCACGTCCCCGTCGGCCTGTTCGTCGCTGTGGGAACAGCCCGCCGCCGTGAGCCCCAGCACCAGCGTGAGGATTCCCGCGCCAAGTTTGACAGCCTTCATGTTTTGGTTACTCCATTTCTTCAGAAAGACGACGATGTCGAGCCGTGGCCATTACCGCCACTGCGGCGATGGCCACGATCCCCAATCCTCCCGCGGACCACACCAGGGGTCCGGAGACAGAAGAAGCATTCTCGTCCTGAGATGCCTGCGACTCCGCGACGGCCGGATCATTCCCTCTTGCCACGCTGAAGGTGGTTTTACCCCGGGTGGCGTGACCGTCGGAGGAGGTGATCTGAAAGCCCACCGTATATCGGCCCAGGCCCGGATGAATATCCTCGGGCACGGTCACGCTGACCTTTCGCCCATCGAGCCGGGGCTCCTGGGAAAACAAGACTTCGCCGCTGTCGCTATCGCTCACCGCAAAGGTATTGAAAGTGTCCTTGGGGACGCCGGAAAAGGTTAAGATAATCTCGCGGGGAAATTCCGTCACCACGCCGCCGTCTTCGGGACTAGCCTCCGTCACGCTGTCGTGAGCGTGCGCAGCTTCCGGCATCATCATGCCCGCAGCACCCACACAAAGCACTGCCGCCGTCGTGGCGATTGCGCGGGAAAAAGCGATTCGCACCAGCATTCACCTCATGCCGTCGAGCCAACATGGACGAGAAACAGGATACTCGCGCCACCGGCGACGCAGCACCCTCATAGAGAAGTCGTTCCTCGCCCCTCCCGAGTTCCTCACTGTGTCTCACATCGCAGAAAGAAGAGGCCGCGGCTTTCCCCGCGACCTCTTCTTATTTCGTGGTCCCAGCTGGGATCGAACCAGCGACCTTTCCGGTGTGAACGGAACGCTCTTCCACTGAGCCATGGGACCGTGCCCGCCGTGCGGCTTGCGAGGAATAACCTAACATGCGGCTCGCTCACCCGCCTAATTCCCAGTTCAGAATGCTTTTTCACTATTTCCGCCCTGCCCGCCAGGCCTCACCATCAACCCCGCACCCCGTCTCCCCTACCCCGCGAGGCCACGGGAAAGCCACAGGAAAACCATCGCGCCGCTTCCATACCCCACCAAACAGGCGATTTGTCCCCACGTCCCCCTCGGTATAAAGTGTGTCATCGCACCACGGCGGAGCACCTACGCACCGCCTCGTGGCGCGCGGATGTAGCGCAGTTGGTAGCGCATCACCTTGCCAAGGTGAGGGTCGCGAGTTCGAGTCTCGTCATCCGCTCCGGGCATTCCCCTTTATCGCTTGCGCGTTTAGCTCAGCGGGAGAGCGCTTCCCTGACACGGAAGAGGTCACTGGTTCGATCCCAGTATCGCGCACAGAGGAGCAATCCTCCACGCGGATGTAGCGCAGTTGGTAGCGCATCACCTTGCCAAGGTGAGGGTCGCGAGTTCGAGTCTCGTCATCCGCTCCGGTACCACGTACCTGAGGCGGTTACGCCACGGTGGAATGGCCGAGTGGTGAGGCAACGGTCTGCAAAACCGTGCACACGGGTTCGATTCCCGTTTCCACCTCAAGAGTTAGCGCGTTTAGCTCAGCGGGAGAGCGCTTCCCTGACACGGAAGAGGTCACTGGTTCGATCCCAGTATCGCGCACAGAGGAGCAATCCTCCACGCGGATGTAGCGCAGTTGGTAGCGCATCACCTTGCCAAGGTGAGGGTCGCGAGTTCGAGTCTCGTCATCCGCTCCATTCTTGTTTTCGGGGTATAAAAATCACTATGGACATCGACGCCCTCCTCGGGCACCACGCTCCCCTGGGCAGCCCGGAAACCCGGGCCATCGCGATTAGCACCCCCACGGGAAGCTGCACCCTCCACGGAACCTCCGGCGCGCTGGGCAACGCCCTGGATACCGCCTTGCTCATGCGGTTGCGTCAGTGGGCAGACGTTGTTTTTTGCGGCGCCGCCACGATCCGCGACGAGGACTACGCCGGGGTGACGCTCGACACCGAAGCCACCCGGTGTCGCCAGGCGGAGGGACGCGCCGCGCTTCCCCCCATCGCCACGATCAGCGCCTCCCTGGACTTCGACCCCGCCAGCAGATTCTTCACGGATGCCTCCGTCCCCCCGCTCATCTTCACCTCCCGGGAGCATCACGATACCGAGCGCGCCGCCACGATCCGCCGCGCCGGGGCGCGGTTATTCTTCCTCGAAGATCCACAGCCCGCCCGGGTCATCGACCACCTCCGCGCCTTGGGCTACCCTAGGATCGTCTGCGAGGGCGGCCCCGGAATGTACGGGCGGCTCCTGGAGGCCGGGCTCATTGACGTCTTTCACCTCACCCTCGCTCCCCTGCTCACCTCCCGGGTGGAGCGAGCACTCGTAGAGGGCGCGAGCGCCGAACCCCACCGCTGGCGCCTGGAGCACACCTTCGCCCACCCCGACTCCACCCTCTTTCTGCGCTACCGTCGCGCGGCACCCGGTGGAAGCGCAGCCTAGCCGGGTACCATGATCGGGTGCCCTCTCTTCTGCGCGATCGCCTCGCCACCGCCTGGGTGGCACCCACCCCCCTAACCTCGCCGCGTTCCCATCCTCTTTCGCACACGGATCGCCTGCTGCGCCCCGCGCTATGGCCGCTGGCGCTGCTGAGCATGATCCACCTGGTGTGCTTCCCCGCGGCCACCGGGACGGAGACGGACGACTTCACCACGGTCTACCGCGCGCTCTCTCGCTTCCTCGACGGCGAGGTGGTCTATAGCGAGAACTACGCACACGTGGATCCCCATTACCTGTACAACCCCGGTGCCACGCTGCTTCTCTCCCCGCTCGGCCTACCCGGCGATCCCGCCTGCGCACGCATGGTCTTTATCCTGGCCAATGCCCTGGCCATCGCGGCCGCCCTCGGAATGCTCACCCGCCTCGTCGGATTTTCACTCCGCGGCTGGCTCTTCCCCGCCTCGATTCTCGCGGCCTCCGCCACGGAAGCCATGCGCAGCACCCTAATCTTCGCCAACATCAATGGCCTGCTCCTCCTCGCCCTCGTGGGTTTCCTGGCACTGCTGCTGGACCACCGACCCGGCTGGGCTGGGGTAGTACTGGGCCTGGCCATCGTCATCAAGCCGTTCTTCGCCCCCCTGTTGTTGCTTCCCCTAGTCAAAGCACAGTGGCCCGCGATCTTCTCCGCCGCATCCGTGGTCGCAGTGCTCAACGCCGCGGCCTGGCCACTGATGAGAGAGCCGGGACGCTACCTCACGGTGGTCGCTCCCTATCTCGGCCAGGTCCGCGATTATGCCAACGCCTCTCTTTCCGGCCAGGCGGTGTATTTCGCCATGCCGTCAGCGCTACAGACCATCGCCTCCCTCGTCCTGGCCGGATGCGTGTTCCTCAGCGTCTTCGTCCTATTACGGTGGCGCTACACCGATCCCCTCCTGTGGGCGATTACCACCTCCACAGCGCTGCTGAGCGGCGTCTTTCTCCTATCCTCCCTGGGACAGAAGTATTATTCTCTACTGCTCATCCCCCTCTTTTTCACTGTCGCTCAAAGCCGCAGCGTGGCACACCACTGGCTGACCTGGGTGGCCGCATATCTCATTTTCACCCCGCAGGTCTTTGCCTCCTCGGGCTGGCATCGGGAGTACGTCTTTACCACCGCCACCGTGACCGTGGGGTGGTCGCTCCTCCTCATCGCCATCGCCGGGACGGTGGTGGGCTGGTGGCGGCACCCTACCCACGAGCAGCACCCCGATGCACCAGCTCCCGGAATAATCCCCGCCCCCGGCGAGTTGCACCGGGAAGGCAGCCTTCCACCCCAGCAAAGGAGACCGCAGCCATGACCGATTTCACGCTCATCACCGATGACCAGTGGCGCGAGCGCCTTAGCGCGGAGGAATACCGCGTGCTGCGCCAGGCCGGAACCGAGGCACCCCACGTGGGCAAGTACACTTCCACCACAACGGAAGGCGTGTATTCCTGTAAAGGTTGCGGGGAAGAACTCTTCCGCTCCACGGAAAAATTCGAATCCCACTGCGGCTGGCCTTCCTTCTTTTCCCCCAAGGACTCCGACCGCGTCATCGAGCGCGAAGACCACTCCCTCGGCATGACCCGCACCGAGGTGCTCTGCGCCTCCTGCGGCTCGCACCTCGGCCACGTCTTCGCCGGCGAGGGCTACAAGACCCCCACCGACCTGCGTTACTGCATCAATTCCATCTGCCTAACCCTAGAGGAAAAACCCGTGGAATAACCCCGGCGCCTCCCCAAGGTTGCCCCTTGCTCAGGCCAGGCCCGTCAGCAGCTCCTCGGCGCTCTCCACACGCCGTCCGCTGTAAAACGGAACTTCCTCGCGCACGTGCAGGCGCGCCTCCGTGTAGCGCATCGTGTGCATGAGATCCACGATGCGATCCATGGAGCCGGCCTCAAAGGCCAGCATCCACTCGTAATCGCCCAGAGCAAAGGCCGCCGTGGTGTTCGCGCGCACGTCCTTGAAACCGGCCGCCGCGCGACCGTGCTCCGCCAGGATCCGACGTCGATCGGCGGGATCGAGTACATACCAATCGTAGGACCGCACGAAGGGATACACGGTCATCCAGCGCTCCGCTTCCTCCCCCATGATGAAGGAAGGCAGGTGGGACTTGTTGAACTCCGAGGGCCGGTGCAGGCCGTTGCCGCACCACACCAGCTCGGAGACCAGCCCCAGGGTCGTCTCCTTGCGGAAGGCATTCAGCGCGGCCTGGAGCTCGTCGAACTCCTGCGCGTGCCACCAGATCACGAAGTCCGCGTCCGCCTTGAACCCGGAGGCCAGGTATACACCGCGCACGGTCACCTTGCCTTCCTCGGCCAATGCGTCCAAGAAACCCTGCACCTGCTTCGCGGCCTGAGCGCGCTGCTCACCCAGCGCGCCGGGGGCAGTACGGAACACCGCCCACTGGGTGTAACGCTGCACTTTGTTCAGTTCCTCCAGGTCAAGCTCTGCCATGATCCTGTGGCCTTCCTTCCTCAATGAGACTCCTAGGCACGTACTACCCCATCATAAGTTGTAAGCGATGCCCGCGTGGAACGCCCCTTCCTCGGCGCGCCTCCGCGGCAAGCACCACCGCAATGTCTACCTTGGTGATCGTGACCGATTCCGATTCCCCCCCGACGCCGCCATCGTCCGCACCGGGTGCCATCCGCGGCCCGCAGGACTCCGAGGCCTGGCCCGCCGCCTTTTCCGCCGCGGTGGAATCCATGCACGCAGCGCGGCTGCGCCCGGAGTTATCCTTGGGCACCATCCGCCCCCCGCAACGCCTCGCACCCTATAGCCACGCGGTAGGCATCGAGGTGGAGCACCCCCGGGCAGACGTGGTACCCCGCGATTCCGAGGGCGACGCCTTTGGCCGCCTCATTGTGCTCCACGACCCCAAGGCCGAGGACACCTGGGAAGGATCCATGCGCCTGGTGGCCTACATTCAGGCGGATATGGACGACGAGGTGGCCTCCGATCCGCTCCTTCCCGAAGTAGCCTGGCAGTGGCTCACCGAGGGGCTCGGTGCCCAGGAGGCCCAGCATAGCAATTTAGGCGGCACCGTGACCTCCACCTCCTCGGTACGATACGGGGATATCGGCGGCCCGCCAAAGGCCTACCAGCTGGAGCTGCGCGCCTCGTGGACGGCCAGTTCGAATAACCTCGCCCCACATGTACAGGCCTTCGCCGAGGTCCTTGCCCACGTGGCCGGGCTACCCCCGGAAGGTGTCACCGAGTTGTCCCGCCCGCGTACCGCCTATGGGCGCTAGTCTTCTGCTCGCCCCAAAGGAAGGCACACCCCCGCTAGCACAGACCCCGGAGGACTTCGTCCGCGCGGCCGCCGCCCTGGCCCGGGGTCGCGGGCCCTTCGCCCTCGATACGGAGCGTGCCTCGGCTTATCGCTATGACGATCGGGTGTTTCTGCTCCAGGTGCGACGCCGGGGCGCGGGCACCTTCCTCTTCGCCCCCGAGGGCCACCGGCAGGAACTCCACGATGCCCTGGCACCCCTGCTAGGCGGGGCCCAGTGGGTGCTCCACGCCGCCGCCTCCGACCTCCCCGGGCTGGCGATGCTGGGCCTGCGCCCCGGGGAGCTTTTTGATACGGAACTCGCCAGCCGCATGGCGGGCTTCGACAAAGTCAATCTGGCGGCCATGACCGAGGCTATCTGCGGTTACTCACTCGCCAAGGGCCACGGAGCGGAGGACTGGTCCACGACGCCTCTCCCCCCGGAATGGCTCGCCTATGCCGCCCTCGACGTGGGCAGCCTCCTCGATCTCGCAGAGGCCCTCGCCGAGATTCTGGACGCCCAGGGCAAGCTGACCTGGCTGGAGCAGGACTGCTCCGCACTCGTCGATTCCGCCACCCCGCCCGCCCGATGCTGGGAAGGGCTCAAGGGGCTTGGCCGGTTGCGCCACCCCGCGCAGCGGGCACGGGCGCGGGCGCTGTGGCAGTCCCGGGAGAGCCTCGCGGCGCGGCGCGACGTGGCCCCCGGCAGCCTGCTGCCGGATAAGGTTCTGCTGGCTATCGCCGCCGATCCCCCCGTTCGCCCCGGTGACCTATGGCAGATCCCCGGGTATTCTCGGCGCAGCGACGCTCACCGTCAGACATGGCGGGCAGCGCTGCGCGATGCCCGCCATCTTTCCCCCTCCGACTATCCTCCGGCACCCACGCCGGCGAGGATTCCCCCGCACTCGCGCTGGCCCCAGGTGGCCCCGAAGGCCGCGCACCTTTTGAGCGCAGCCCAGGATGCCTTCCGCGATTGCTCCCGGAAGCTGGGCACCCCGAAGGAAAATCTCCTGCGCCCCAAGGTATTGCGGGCCGTGATCTGGGCTGCGGCCAAGGAACACCGGTTGCACGATACCGCCGATCTTCGTACGGAACTTCGCGCCCTCGGAGCTCGGGAATGGCAACAAGACCTCGGCGCCGCCCTGCTTGGCCCACTCCTGTGGGCCTAGCTCTCAGGCGAAAAGAGAACCCCGAGCCACTGCTCCACGCTCCCGGCGATGGCAAAGGCATCGAGGCCGACCTCCCGCAGCAGCTCAGCGCGCGAGGCGTGCTGGGGAAAGACGTCGGGAAAGGCAAGGTGACGCACCGGGGTATCTACCTCTGCGGCGGCCAAGGCCTCGCTCAGCTGCGCCCCGATCCCGCCTCGAATCACCCCGTCCTCCAGGGTTACCACCAGATCGTGATCGGCCGCCAGGGCGATCAGCGAGGCCGGAATCGGGCAGACCCACCGGGGATCCACCACCGTGATGCCCACCCCGGAGGTCGTCAAGGTTTCCGCCGCGGCCAAGGCCTCCCCGGCCAGCGCCCCGATGCTCACTATAAGCACCTCCACCCCGTCCTCGGGCGCGTCGGCGTAGCGCAGCACGTCCACCCCATCGGCCAGGGTTCCCACGGCGGGAACCGATTCCGGCAGCTCCCCCTTGGGAAAGCGCACCACGGTGGGCCCGTCTGTCACCTCCAGGGCCTCCCGGAAGAGCTCCGCGAGCCGCTCCCCGTCGCGCGGGGCGGCAATCGCCAAGCCTGGCACGAGGGAAGCGATGGCTAGGTCCCATACCCCGTTATGGCTGGGCCCATCGGATCCAGTGACCCCGGAGCGATCCAACACCAAGGTCACCGGTTGATGGAGCAAGCCTACGTCCATGAGCAATTGGTCAAAGGCCCTATTGAGAAACGTGGAATACAGGGCCACCACCGGATGTAGCCCCCCCAGCGCCAGACCGGCGGCGGAAGTCAGGGCGTGCTGCTCGGCAATGCCAACATCGAAGAAGCGCTCGGGGTATTTCTCCCCGAAGGCAGCCAGGCCCGTGGGGCCGGCCATCGCGGCGGTAATGGCCACCACGTCCTCGCGCCGCTCGCCCGCCGTGAGCAGCTCCCGGGAAAATACCGAGGTCCAACTCGGCCCCTTGGCTTGACTCACGGCACGGCCCGTGGCCGGATCGATCACGCCGGTGGAGTGCATGAGATCCGTCGATTCGGTGGCCGCCGGGGCATAACCGCGCCCCTTTTCCGTGACCACATGGACGATGATCGGCCCCTCGTAATCCCGGGCGTACGCCAGGACATTGCTCAGGGCCTTGAGGTTGTGTCCGTTGACCGGCCCCACATACTTCATGCCCAATTCCGGGAACATTTCCGTGGGCAGAACGGAGGATTTCACCCCCTCCTTCAGGGCGTGCAACGCGCCAAAGGCGCGCTCGCCCACCCACCCCAGGGACTTCAACGTGCTCTTGCCCTGTTCCATCACCCGGTCGTAGGTGCGCAACATGCGCAATTCGGCAAGGTTTTCCGCGAAACCGCCGATGGTGGGGGAATAACTACGCCCGTTATCGTTAACCACGATCACCACGTTGCGGGTCTTATCGGCGGCGATATTATTCAACGCCTCCCAGCACATCCCGCCCGTCATGGCGCCATCGCCCACCACCGCCACCACGCTGCGCTCGGATTCCCCGCGCAGCAGGAACGCCTTGGACAGGCCATCGGCATAGGATAGCGCCGCCGAGGCGTGCGAAGATTCCGTCCAATCGTGCTCGCTTTCCCCGCGGTCGGTGTAGCCGGACAGCCCATCCTTTTTGCGCAGGGTGTCAAAACGATCCCGACGCCCGGTAAGGATCTTGTGCACGTAAGACTGGTGTGAGGTGTCAAAGATGAGGGGATCCCGGGGGGAATCAAACACCCGGTGCAGGGCCACGGTGAGTTCCACTACCCCGAGATTGGGGCCGAGGTGCCCACCCGTGGCGGAGACCTTGGTCACGAGGAAGTCACGTATCTCCCGGCACAGCTGCTCTAACTGGTCGGCTTCCAGCGCCTTTAAGTCTGCGGGCGACGATATTTCACGGAGAATATCCATCAGTCTGCTCGGCTCCTTTTGCCTCACACCGGCGATTAGCGTTTGTTCTACTTTACCCCCGATCACTCCCCCGGAACGATCAGAGCCAGCGCCTCGCTGTGATGAGTTCCCGGGAAAGCGTTGATAAGCTCCAGCTTCTCCACCCGATAGCCGTTGTCGCGCCAGGCACGCAGATCCCGGGCGAAGGTGGCCGGATCGCAACCGATATGCACCACCGCCTTGGGCCCGGCCTGGGCGATGCCGCGCACCACCTCCGCGCCCGCCCCGGTGCGCGGCGGATCCAGCACCACCGCCCGCGGGGCCGGGAGGGTGCTCAAGCAGCGCTCCACCCGGGAGCCGCGCACCACCACATCGTAGGGCTCCAAGCAGTCCTGCGGCCGGGTGGTGGCGGCGTGGGAGGCGTCCACGGAATAAATGCGTGTCTGGCTCCCCAAGGCCGCGGCCAACGGCGGAACAAAGAGACCCACGCCACCGTAGAGATCCCAGGCCACGGCGGGCGAATCGGAGGGCCCGCCCAAGGCCTGCGTCAGCCACTGGATCAGGCGCTCGCTATAGGCCTCCGGTGCGCGCCGGTGGGCTTGCCAAAAGGCCGTCACCGGGAAGCGGAAGGTGTGCCCGGCCACCGTGTGCGACACCTCCGGGTCGCCCTCGATGGTCTTCCCGAGGCGCTCCGTGCGCCGACCACGCGCGGCCCGCCGCGTTTCCACCACATGCCGCTGACCGTCGTCGCCCATCACGGCCACCACTTCCGCCCCCGGGCTGAGCTCTCGGGCACCGTCGCCCACCAGGCCATCGAGCAGGCCGGCCACCGGCTGCGCACAGGCAACCTCGGTGATGAGGTCGTGGGAGGCTAATCGACGCACACCCGCGCGACCCCGATCGTCCACGCCCAGCCTGGTGCGCGTGCGCCACTGCGTCGCGGGCTCCAAAGGAGTAGTCGCCACGCGCTCGGAGCGAATGCCGCCGATGCGGAAGAGCTGATCGCGCAGCACGGTCTCCTTGATCTGTATTTCCGCCTCCGGGGTCAGCGCGGCGAAATCGCAGCAGCCCGCCCCGCGCTCGGCCGCCTCGCACCGAGACGCCCCGCGCAGCGGCGAAGCCTCCAGCAGCCGCTCGGTGCGACCGCGTAGAAAAGAATGCTTGGCCTTGGTAACGCGCACGTCCACGGTATCGCCAGGAAAAGCCCCGGACGCGAACACGATGCGCCCGTCAAGGGTGCCGATGCCCTCCCCGCCGTGCGCCATCCGGTCGATGCGCACGCGCACCGTTTCCTGTTTATCCGTCATGTTCCGGTGATTCCTTTCGCTCGGGGGAACACTTCGCCACGGCGGCATCGGCGCGGCGCACCATGACGATCGTCAAAACCGTCACCACGCCCGTGAGCGGCCACCCCATGAGCATCCTGGCCACGGCGAGGTCGGTGGTAGAAAAGTCCTCGTAAAGGACCCTTTGCACCAGGAATCGCGAAAAAAATACCGCGGCCCAGCCCGCGGTGGCCCAGGAGTAGGCGCGGCGCGCCCGCACTACGGATCGCCACGTCATCGCCTCGCCGTTAAGGCCCTTCCACATCAATCCCACCAGCGGCCAGCGCACCAGGATGGACACCAGCGCGGCGATGCCCAGCACCAGCGAAGCCCAAATGCCATAGAGGAAGTACCCCTTAGCGTCGCCCATCCACCACGCGATCGCCGCGCAGATCCCCACGCCAAACAGCCCGGAGATAGCGGGCTGCAGGGATTCCCTGCGTAGCAACCGCCAGAAGAATATGAGCAGGGCGGCCCCCAGGGCCGCCACCAGGGCCGGGGTCAGCCCCCAGAGGGTATTGACGGGCACCAGCACCAGCACCGGCAGCGTGGAGGACACCAGCCCGGTCAACCCACCCATCTGTTCGAGAAGGGTGGGCTCCGGGGTGGTCATCGTCTGATCTTCCACGGAGATGAGGCCCTACTGCTGGTTTTCCTGCTCGGCGCGCTGCTTCATCGCCTGATTGACCTGGTCCACCAGCTGCTTGGGCAGGGCCACCGGCAGGGAGTTACCAGCCAAGATAGGCTGCTCGCCGCGGTAGACAAACGTACGCGCGGCGAGCTCACGGCCCAAGGTGGCAAGCTCATCGGCGGCCTCCAACGGTCCGGCGAGCGTAAAGCGCAGCATCCAGCGCGGGCCGTCCACGCCGATGAGGCGAATCACCCCCGCGGTCCCTCGGGTCACGATCTCCCGACCCCAGGGACCATCCTCGATCTCCGGCTCGAGGCCATCGCCTCGCATTTGATCCACGATCTCCGTCACCGCCTGGCGCCACTGGCTACCGGAGCGGGGAGCCGCAAAGGCCACGGGGGTAATCCGACCGTGGCGGGTCACCACGTGGAGCATCCGCGGACCCTGCTCGCCCATCTCCACCTGGACCTGCGACTCGCTGGGCAGGGGCAGCTTAAGGGAACCAAGGTTGAGGATGCCGCCGGCAAAATCGGAGAAGTCAAAGTCCTCGATGTCCACGGAATCGCCGTCGAAGGGGCCCGTATCGCCGTTGATCGCGTCGTGGCGCAGCGGCAACCCCTCCGCACCGGCGGCGGGGTCTTCCGCCTCGGTAGAGGCCGGGACGTGCTGCACCTCCGGGTTGTCGGGAGACGGTGCCGCAAGGGCGCTGCCCTGCTCCTCCGTGGAGGGATTCTTATCCTTCTTGCCAAACGGCCACAAAGCCATGTGGGTGTCACGTCCTTTCGTGTACGGCGATCGCGGAGTGGGAGGGTATCGATTTATCAGTCCTAGGATAGCCATACCGCCAGCCTGGGACGCGATGGGGCGAGGCTTTTAGTCAATCCCCGTCGAACCATACCCCCCTGTGCCGCGCTCGGTCTCATCGAGTTCCTCCACCTCCAGGAAGTCCGGCAACTCCACTCTTTGCACCACGAGCTGCGCAATACGGGTGCCGCGTCGAAGGTGGATCGTTTCTCTCGGATCGAGGTTGATCAGGCACACCTTGACCTCGCCTCGATAAGCGGAATCGATAGTTCCGGGCGCATTGACGATGCTCAACCCCTGGCGCGCCGCCAGGCCCGAGCGCGGATGCACCAGGCCGACGGTGCCGTGCGGCAAGGCGATAGCAATGCCGGTACCCACGACAGCCCGCTCTCCCGGAGCCAGATCGACGGATTCGGCAGCGTAGAGATCCACGCCCGCGTCACCGGGAAAGGCCCGCGTGGGCAGCGGAAGCTCCGGGTCAAGGCGTTTGACTTTGATCGAGGAAAGCGCATTCACCAGTCCCACCCTACGGCCTGTCGCCTATCCGATGCTAGAGCCACCCTCCCACGCCACGGCACTGCCGCAGCGGCGTCACGATGACGTAAGCTAGAAAGCCGTGACTGACTCCGCCTCCCCCGCACGCACTGTTCTCTACCGGGAACGCCAGTGGGTGCCACTGTACTGGTGGCTCCTCGCGTTCGGCTTGGTGGCCCTGGTGACCGCCCAGCTCGCCCACAATCGTTCCCCGGTCTGGCTGGTGGCACCCGCGGTTATTCTTTCCTTGGTGGCCGTATGGCTATTGCTGTGGCTTTCCTCCACCGTGATCCAGGTGGAGCGCGACGCCGAGGGGATACGCTGGCTGCGCGTCGGCGGGGCGATCTTGCCGCACGAGGTAGTAGACCGCAGCTTGGCGGTGCCCGCCACCGCCAAGCGCAACGCGATGGGTCATCAGCTCGATCCCGCGGCCTTCGTGGTCTCCCACGGGTGGGTGCCGGAGATGGCAATGATCGTGCTCAACGATCCCGAGGACCCCACTCCCTATTGGCTCATTGGCTCGAAGAACCCCGAGGCCCTCCTGGAGGCCTTTACCCAAGGCGCATGACCCCTTTACCGTCGGGGCATCGCCACCCCGGGTCCCCCTCGGGGCATAAACTCCCCTATGTTTCTTTAGGCGCAGTCCTGGCAGATGACGGCACCGTCGTCCTCCACGTGGGAGATACGGTTTTTGCGCTGCACCAGGAAGCAGCTGGAGCAAGTGAACTCGTCAGACTGGCGCGGCACCACGGTCACGTTGATTTCCTCGCCGCTGAGATCCAGCGTCGGCGGCTCAAAGGAGTCGATGATCTCCCCATCCTCGTTCATAGAGGAGTTCTCCGCTTCCGCGGCCTTGATGCCCTCCAGGGAATCGGTCTCAAGCTCGTCCTCGGCCCTGCGTCGCGGGGCGTCATAATCGGTTGCCATGCGGTTCACCTCTGGCGTCGTCGTCGTGCCACGCCAGCCCGTGGTCCTGTCGCACGCGAAGCGTGGGGACACGCGCCCGGCTGGCGTTGTGTTCTTGGACGCGCATATTAAACCACACGACTAGCCCTGTCATATCCCCAGGTAAAAGGATATTTTACCGTGTCGGACCACCGATAATCGCACGACCGATACCGTCTGCTAATCGCCCAGGCGCGTCCCCGCCCCGGCGTCGTCGATAACCCGCTTCATCTCGGCGGCCACCCCGGGCGCCGCGGCGAATGTGCGGCGGCATTCCTCGCCCGGCACCGAGAGCGCCGGCGCTTCTACCACGGCTCCCGCCTCCTGCGCGATGAGCGCGCCCGCCGCATAATCCCAGCAATGGATCCCGTGCTCGTAGTAGGCATCCACCCGTCCTTCCGCCACGGCGCACAGGTCGAGCGCCGCCGAACCCAGGCGGCGAATGTCCCGCACCCGCGGCAGAATCTCCTGCAATGCCCTCGCTTGCTGCGCACGGCGCGCAGCATGGTAGGAAAAACCCGTGGCCACCAGCGCCTGAGCGGCTTGCTGCGTCTCCGTGACGCGCAGCTGCGTCACGCGCTTCCCGCGCACCACCTGGGCACCGCACCCGCGCGCGGCCCGATAGAGGGAGCCATCGGCCACGTTCATGACGGCGGCGGCTACCACGGTGCCGTCGATAGCTGCGGCGAGGGACACCGCGTAGTGCGCGAGGCCATAAAGAAAGTTCACCGTGCCGTCGATGGGATCGATGATCCACGACACCCCCGTGGTGGAGCGCTGGCTGGAGCCTTCCTCCGCGATGATCCCATCGCCCGACCGCCGCGCGGCGATCGCCTCCACCAGGAGTTCCTCGGTCATGGTGTCCACCACGGTCACCGGATCCACCGAGGAGGTCTTGGTGAAGGTATAGGGGCGTAGGTCGCCCAACTCCGCTTTCTTCTTCTCGATGGCTGCGGCGGCCTGTCTCACCCAGTCCTGAGCAAGGTCGCGCAATAAGGTCGGGTCCCGATCATCCGTCATGCACCCCATTGTGCCGATTTTGTACACTCCGAGGCTATGAGCAGCATCGGTTTTGGCATCGACGTGGGCGGTTCCGGGGTCAAAGGAGCCCGAGTGGATATGCGTAGCGGGGAATTCGCCTCCGAGCGGATCAAGATCCTTACCCCCCAGCCCGCCACCCCGGAGGCGGTGGCCGAGGTAACCGCCCGCATCGTCGAGCGGGCCGGATGGAGCGGGCCGGTGGGCATCACCGTGCCCGGCATCGTGCGCAACCACGTCGTGGAAAGCGCCGCCAACATCGATTCCTCCTGGGTGGGCACGAACGCGCGAGAACTCTTTTCTCGACACCTCGGCGGCCGAGCCGTGACCGTCCTCAACGACGCAGACGCCGCGGGCCTGGCGGAGGTTGCGTACGGGATCCCCGAGGCCGCCACCGGCCCGGTTATCTTCCTCACTCTGGGGACGGGGATCGGTTCGGCCATCCTTATCGACGGCCATCTCTACCCCAACAGCGAACTCGGACACCTGGAGGTGGGCGGCAAGGAGGCCGAGCGTCGCGCCTCCTCCACCGTCAAAGAACGCAAGAACCTGAGCTACGCGCACTGGGCCAAGCGGGTGGATAAGGTGCTGCACGCCTACGAGGCGTTATTCTCCCCCTCCCTGTTTATTGTGGGCGGGGGCATTTCCCGGAAGTCCGAAAAATGGGTGCCGCTGCTCACGTGCCGCACGCCGGTTCTGCCCGCCCGCCTGCTCAATACTGCGGGTATTGTGGGGGCAGCCATGGCCGCGCAGCGGCTATCCACCACCTAGGGCATTACCTGCTACACTGTGCGGTTGTCTATCGTGGCCCAGCATTGTAGGGACCACGTGCCCAGCGCAGCGATGGTGCCCGGAATCCTTCCGGGCCGCTATTGCTTGTGGATACGGGTATCATCCTTGGATGGTTTGAGGAAGCATCAAGCAAGTCGAAAGGGCGTACGTGGTAGCCACCACTACTTCAGGAAATTCCGGTGCGGGAGAAAACGAGGCGCATCAGCCTGTTTCCTCCACCGCTACCGCGAAAAAGACTGCCAAGAAGACCGCACGCAAGGCTGCGCGCAAGGCCGCGCCCCGCAAGGCCGTGGCTACCGCCCCGGAGGCTTCCACGGCACCCGCCGCCCCCGAGGCCACCTCGCAGGCTGCCGATGCCACGCCCACCCCGGTAAAAAAGACCGCCAAGAAGGCGGCCACAAAGACGGCTAAGAAAACAGCGAAAAAGACCGCACGCAAGGCTGCGCGCAAGGCCGCGGCGAAAAAGGCCGCCAAGAAAACCACCCGCAAGACGGCCGCGAAGAAGACTCCCGCTCGTCCGGCAAAGGTCAAGGAGGCACCCCCGGCCCCCGTGGAGGAGGATGAGACCCTCACGGAAGAGGAGCTCACCCCCCACGAGGAGGAACAGGACTTCGATCCCGATCTCGACGAGGACGACGATTTCGATAGCGAGGATGTCGAGGAGGACGACGATTTCGATAGCGAGGATGTCGAGGAGGTAGATGACACCGAGGTGTCCGAGGACGAGCCCGAGGACGACGGCGACGAGGAGAGCGAGAGTTCCTCGGTCTGGGACGAGGACGAGTCCGCCGCGCTGCGTCAGGCCCGCAAGGACGCTGAGCTGACGGCCTCCGCGGACTCCGTGCGCGCCTACCTTAAGCAGATTGGCAAGGTCGCGCTGCTCAACGCCGAGCAGGAGGTCTCCCTGGCCAAGCGGATCGAGGCCGGGCTGTACGCCACGTACCGCATGGAACAGATGGATGAGGCCTTTGCCGCCGGGGACAAGGATGCCAAGCTCACCCCGGCCGTAAAGCGCGATCTTCGTTCCATCGCCCGGGACGGACGCAAAGCAAAGAACCACCTGCTAGAAGCCAATCTCCGCCTGGTGGTCTCCCTGGCCAAGCGCTACACCGGGCGCGGCATGGCCTTCCTCGATCTTATCCAGGAGGGCAACCTGGGCCTCATTCGCGCGGTGGAAAAGTTCGACTACACCAAGGGCTATAAGTTCTCCACCTACGCCACCTGGTGGATCCGCCAGGCCATCACCCGCGCCATGGCGGATCAGGCGCGCACCATCCGTATCCCAGTACACATGGTGGAGGTCATCAACAAGCTCGGGCGTATTCAGCGCGAACTGCTCCAGGACCTGGGCCGCGAGCCCACTCCCCAGGAACTCGCCCGGGAGATGGACATCACCGAGGAAAAGGTGCTGGAGATCCAGCAGTATGCCCGCGAGCCCATCTCCCTGGACCAGACCATTGGCGACGAGGGCGATAGCCAACTGGGCGACTTCATCGAGGATTCCGAGGCCGTCATCGCCGTCGACGCCGTCTCCTTCACCCTGCTCCAGGATCAGCTCCGGGACGTACTGCACACCCTCTCCGACCGCGAGGCCGGCGTGGTCAAGCTGAGGTTCGGCCTCACCGACGGCATGCCGCGCACTTTAGACGAGATCGGTCAGGTCTACGGAGTAACTCGGGAACGCATCCGCCAGATCGAGTCCAAAACGATGTCGAAGCTGCGCCACCCCTCGCGCTCCCAGGTTCTGCGCGATTATCTGGATTAGGAACCTCGGGTCATCATCACGCGAAGCCCGTGCCCACCGGAGCACAACCGCCGGTGGGCACGGGCTGTTGCCGTGCGGATCGAGACTCAGCCCGCCATATGCTGAATCACCCCCTCGATGCACTGCGTCTGCTCATCAGAGCCATCGGGGTATTTATCCCTGCAATCAATGATGTCGCCGCTATTGCGCGCGATGAGCACCGTCACCACGACGGTGGTCACGAGGCTGATGATGAAGGCCGTGGCGGACATCACCAGGCCCGCCACGGATCTACCCATGTGGCGGCCCTCGGTGGTATTTTTCTTCGCCTTGCGCACGGCTAGTATGCCCACGATGATGCCGACCAGGCCCACCAGCAGAGGCGCTACCACGACGATCAGCGAGGCGAGGGAGGCGATGCCCACCCCCAACGCCCAGTTGGCCAGGTGGTTCTTCTCCACCGTCGCGGCCGTCCACCCCTCGTCCGGCTCCGTGGAGGTGTGCGGCACCTGCACCAGCGCGGGGACATCCTGGGCCGGCTTCTCCGGTTTCTTATCCCCCGCGGCCGCCTTGGGTTTCTCCTTCTTTTCTCCCGGGGCGGGGATCCTCGGAGCCTTCTCCACGGTCTTTTTCCCCTCGGCGGCGGCCTCCTCCAGGCCGGGCCACGCCGCAGCAGACGCCCCCTGTTTCTTCTCAGCGGCCTTCGCGTCCTCGGCGGACTCCTCCCCCGGTGTCCCCAGTGGAACGGAGATGAGGGGGGCAACATCCCCCTCGGGTTTCTTATCGGGCTGCTTGGCGTAGGGGTTTTTCCCCGAATCGGTCATCACATAATCCTTTCACCGGTTATCCGCATGATATTGGGAAACATTAACATTCCCGCCTCTCTCGCTCGCTACCTCGATTCCCTGGGCTCCCACCGCTGCGGCAGTCCGTCCTTGCCGTAACTCAGCCTCCGATGCAGTGTCTCCAGCGGTCCCGACTTCCCGGCGCACTCTAGCGCCACGGCGGCCAGGAGCGTGAGAGCCCACACGGCCACCGCGATCAACGACTTCCCCGCGGCCCCCATTCCCTCCGCGAGGTGGAGGGTAAAGGGCAGGACCACAAGGAAAAATAGCGCCGATTGGGCCACATACCCGGACATGGACCGTTTGCCCAGGGCCACCAGGGCGCCGATGACCGGGTGCATCGTGCCGTCCCGCTGCCAGCGGCGCTGCGCGGGCTGCACGAGCAGGGCGATGGCGGCCACAAGGCCCGGGCCAGTGACAAAGCCGGCGGCCTGGTTCAGTGCGTAGAGCGGCCCTCTCCAGGCTGCGGGCAGCACGCCGATCTCCGCCAGGCCCCAGGGCAGGCCCACGAGGAGGATGAACGCCGCGGCGATGCTAGCCCACGCCATGAGTCCGCGTCGGTGGGCGGGAACGTCGTGCAGCATGAGCAGGCGGGCCATGAGCAACCCCACGATCATCGGCGGCAGGAGGGAAAGGAGCAGCAGAGGACTCAGGATGGTCATGTTCACCAGGGTGAGGGCACCAAACTCCAGGTAGGAGAGGTAGGTCTCGGGGGGCGTTGGTGTCCCTTCGGAGACGAGGTTGAGCACAAAGACGGCGATGGCCCCGAGTAACCAGACACCACCCGCAATTCTCTGGAGGGTTTTGTTGCTCAGGGCGATGAGCCCGGTCAGAACGAGGCCGCACATGCCGTAGCTGAACATGATGTCTCCGTAGAAGAGAAAAATCATGTGGATGGCGCCAAAGAGGATGAGCCAGCCGTACCGGCGCAGCAGCACCAGCTGGGCGTTCATCCGGGGGTATCCCCGGCGCAGCAGGCTCAGCGAGATCATACCCACGCCGAATCCCAGGAGGGTGGCAAACATCGGCAGGCCCCGCACGTGCACGAACATAGCTCCGAGAACCACGGCGATCTTGTCGGCAAGGGAGTCCCCGCGTACTCCCCCGATCGCGGACGCCGTCATTGCTTCTCCCGCCGGGGCCCAGGCGGTCACCACGTTGGCTAGGGCGATAAAGAGCAGCATGAATCCCCGGGCCACATCGGGGGCGAGGAATCGGGTGGACACGGCGTGATTGTTGTGGGCCGGTGGCGTCATGGCGTCCTTTCTGGCGAATCGACTGTCGGTGGTTGTTACCACTTGCGCAGGTAAGCGATGCGGTCGCGCAGTTGTTCCGCCGAGCACATTGCCGTGGGCGGTCCCCCGCAGACCCGACGCGCCTCGTTATGGATGGAGCCGTGCGGGCGTCCCGTGCGCGCGGCGGTCATCGAGACGATGGCGTTGAGCTTCTTGCGCAGGATGGGCAGCTCCTCGCTGGCCACTCGGTCGCGGGCGGCCTGCGCCCCGGCCGAATCCTGGGCACGGGCCCGGCGTTCCTTGTCCCGCTCGGCCTCGGCGGTGCGGGCATCGAGCTGTTCCTTTTCCCGCTTGCGCAGCAGGGCGCGCATTTGCTCGGCGTCAAGGAGGCCGGGCAACCCCAGGTAGTCCGCCTCCTCGGCCGAGCCGGTGAGCGCCCCGGTGCCGTAGGTGGAGCCGTCGTAGATGAGGGATTGCAGCTCGGCCTCGGCGCCAAGGGATTGATAGCTGCGGTCGAGGTCTGGCTCGTTTTTTTCTTTGTTGGCCTCGGCCAGCAGTTCGTCATCGAGGCCGTCGGAGGGGCGGTCGGGTTGACTCAGCACGTGGTCGCGGGACTTTTCCAGCTTGGCGGCCAGATCCAGCAGCACGGGCACGGAGGGCAGGAACACCGAGGCGGTCTCCCCCGGGATGCGCGAGCGCACGAAGCGCCCGATGGCCTGGGCGAAGAAGAGCGGCGTGGAGGCGGAGGTAGCGTAGACGCCCACGGCCAGCCGGGGCACGTCCACCCCCTCGGAGACCATGCGCACCGCCACCATCCATTCGTCGGTGGAACGGGAGAATTCCGCGATGCGTTCGGAGGCACCCGCCTCGTCGGAGAGCACCACCGTCACCGGGGTCGCCGAGATACGTTCCAAGATGGCGGCGTAGGCGCGGGCGGTCTTGGTATCGGAGGCGATGACCAGCCCCCCGGCGTCGGGCATGTTCTGCCGCAGTTGGATCAGGCGGGTGTGCGCGGCGGACAGCACCGCCGGTATCCATTCGCCCTTGGGGTCGAGCGCGGTGCGCCAGGCCCGAGCGGTTTGTTCCGCGTTGAGGGGCTCGCCCAGCCGGGCGGTATATTCCTCGCCGGCACTATCGCGCCAGCGGGCCTCGCCGGAGTAGGCCAAAAAGACCACGGGGCGCACCACGCCGTCGGCCAGCGCGTCGGAGTAGCCGTAGGTATGGTCGGCCTGGCTGACCAGGTGTCCCTCGCCGTCCTCGGCGTAGCGCACGAAGGGGATCGCGGAGTCATCCGAGCGGAAGGGAGTTCCTGTGAGCGCCAGGCGATGCGCCGCGTCAGCGTAGGCCTCGCGGATGCCATCGCCCCAGCTTTTGGCGTCGCCGCCGTGGTGGATCTCGTCGAGGATGACCAGGCTGCGCCGCGCGGTCGATACGGAATAGTGCTTGAACGGGTGCAGGGCTACCTGGGCGTAGGTGACCACGATGCCGTCGTGGGAGGCATTGACGGCATCGGAATTGCGGAAGTTCGGGTCGAGCGAGATGCCCACGCGCGCGGCCGCGCTGGCCCATTGCACCTTGAGGTGCTCGGTAGGCACCACGACGATCACGCGATCCACGGTGCGGTTATCCAGCAGCTCGATGGCCACGCGCAGCGCGAAGGTGGTCTTGCCCGCGCCGGGGGTGGCCACCGCGAGGAAATCCTTGGGCTTTTTCACCAGGTAGGTGGTCAGTGCCTTGCGCTGCCACTCGCGGAGCTGCCCCTTGACGCGGCCCGTCACTTTTTCCGCAGGCCCTTGTACACCCGTTCGCAATCGGGGCATACCGGGGAGCCTGGCTTGGCCTGCTTGGTCACCGGAAAGGTCTCTCCGCAGAGGGCCACCACCATGTTTCCGCTGACGGCGGACTCCACAATCTGGTTCTTCTTGACGTAGTGGAAGAACGTGGGCCTGTCGTTATCGGTGGTGGTTTCTTCCCTGATCTCGGGGCGATCAATCGTCGTGCTCGTACTCACCCCACCCATCATGCCCCACCCGTGCCGGTGCGGGCCACACGCCCGGTTACCCTGGGAACATGGATTCTCACGGTGCCTCCCCGGATCCCGGGACTATCGATGCCCCCGTCGGCGCTTCCCCGCCGCGGCGGAGGGTATTGCCGGGCCCGCGGCGGAGGGTGGCACTGATTACCGACGCCCATCGCACCCCGGAGCAGAACCTTCGTCACCGGGAGCGCCTGTACGGGATCATGCAGGGGGTGCGCCTGCCCCTCATCGCGCTGGCGCTGCTCGCGCTGGTGGCCTGGAATAACTGGGTGATCGCCGGGGTGTTGTTCTGCGTGTCCATTCCCATGCCGTGGATCGCCGTGGTGATCGCCAACGGGCGCGGGGAGCCCCGAGATCCGCGCGTCCGGCGAGTGTATAAACCCGCGCTGGCACGCCAACAGCAGGCCACCGCCCTCGAGGCCCGCGCGGGGAAGCCCGAGATCTCCGCCTCGACGAGCGCCGATGACCACGCCCGCCCCGACCCCGCAAAGGATGCCTAAGCCATGTCCCTGTCCCTTCTGAAGGATGCCGCCGGCATTCTCGTTCCGTTACTGCGCGACGCGCAGTTCACCGCGGCAGGCATTCGCCGCCACCTCGGCCCAGAGGCCACTGGTGCCCTGCATCGCGGCGAGCCCGCCGCCGTGCGGCGCGCCACCCTCGATGATTCCCGCTTGTCTTTTCTCGTGCGGTTCTTTCTCCTCCACGACGAACTACCGTGGGAGCGCTGCCTCGATGCGCTGGGAGCGGAGGCATGCCAAAGCCTACGGAAGGCAGAAGCCCTTGTCGCGTGCGCGGACCGGGCGCGCACGACAATCGACGTCTACCCCCACGTGCTCTCCGGTCGAGATCAGTGGGTGTTCTCCGACGCCGATGCCTCCATGATCGCGCATGTTCCCGGACCCGATCACGTTCTGGGTGTGGGCGCGGCCAGTATCTCCCTGCTCGATTCCGTGCCCACCTCCCCGGTGGACAGCGTGCTCGATCTGGGCACCGGCTCGGGTGTGCAGGCCCTGGGGCAGATTCCCTATGCGCGGCGCATCACCGCGACCGATGTGCACCCCCGCGCCCTGGATTTCGCCCGCGCCACCTTCCGCGGGGCGGCCACCGCCGAGGATGCCGCTTTCCCGGAGATCGAGGTCCGCGCGGGCTCCTGGTTCGAGCCGGTGGCCGGGCGGGTATTCGATCGGATCATCACCAACCCTCCGTTCGTGGTAGGCCCGCCCGAGGTGGGGCACGTCTACCGAGATTCCGGCCTCGCCCTCGACGGTGCCTCGCGCCTGATTCTCTCCCAGGCCCCGCGCCACCTGCGCCGGGGCGGCACCGCGCACGCGGTGGCGGCCTGGGTTCACCGCGAGGGTGAGGCCTGGCAATCCCGTGTGGCCTCCTGGCTGCCCTCCCACGGGGTGGCGGCCTGGGTATTACAGCGCGACGTGGCCGATCCGGCCCTCTACGTAGGCACCTGGCTGCGCGATGAGTCCCTCGATCCACGCGGCGACGAGGCTGCCCAGCGCAGCGAGCAGTGGCTCGACTTCTTTGCCACCGAGAGCGTCACCGGCGTAGGCTTCGGCTTCGTGGCCCTCCAGCGGCTAGCCGACGACGAGCCCAGCGAGGTCATAGTCGAGGAACTCAGCCACGACTTCCAGGATCCCCTGGGACCGGAGGTGGAGGAATACTTCGAGCGCAGTCACTGGCTGCGCGGCCTTCGCGGTCACGAGGAGGTTCTCTCCTGCCGCTTCGTCCTACGCCCCGGCGTGGCTCGTGAACGCATCGGGATAACCGATACCGCCACCGGCATGGGATTTCGCCCCGCCGTGCAGCGACTGAGCCGCACGGATGGGCCGCGATTTAGCCACGAGGTGGACGAGCACATCGCGGCCATCGTCGCCGGCCTGCATCCCGAGGGGCTGAGCCTGGGCGAGGTGGTGCGCCTTTACTGCGCCGCCCAGGATCTCGCCGCCGAGAGCATCCTACCGGAGGTCGCCGCGGCGGTGGTCGATCTGGTACGCCACGGCCTGCTGCTGCCCGCCGATCTCCTCGCCGGGGGTCGCACGCATGGCGAGGAGTCTCGATGAAGGCGGTGGTAAGCAGGGTCACCCGGGCGGCAGTGCTAGTGGAGGGGGAAATGGTGGGGGCCTTAGAAGAACCCGGCGTCCTGGCCCTGGTGGGCGTGCACCGCGAGGACACTGCACAGGACGCGGTCGCGATGGCGCGCAAGATAGCGCAGCTGCGGCTGCTCGACGGCGAGGTCAATGCCGTCGACGCCGCGGCCCCCGTGCTGGTCGTCAGTCAATTTACCCTCCAGGGGCGCACCTCCCGCGGGCGTCGTCCCTCCTGGGCGCAGGCTGCTCCCGCCGAGGCTGCGGCCCCGCTGATCGAGGCGGTGGTATCGGAGCTTCGGGCCCAGGGCCTACGCGTGGAGCAGGGTCGGTTTGGCGCCATGATGCAGGTGGAATCCGTCAATGACGGTCCCTTTACCCTCCTGGTGGATACCCGGGAAAAATAAGCGGGAACTAATGTGCGGGGTCGGGCGTTGTACTTTGCAGCATCGGTGAGAACGAGGAGGCATTCATGACAGCGTCGGTGACCGAGTTTGACCCTGACGAGCAGGATCGCGGCAGCCGCCGCAACCAGACCAACGATAACCCCTCCGCCGACCTCGTCAGGGTGTATCTCAACGGCATCGGCAAAACTGCGCTGCTCACCGCCGAGGACGAGGTGGAATTGGCTCAGCAAATCGAAGTCGGTCTCTACGCCGAGCACCTCCTCGCCCACGCTCACGAACCCCTCACCCGGGCCAAAAAGCGCGATTTGAAGGTGCTGGCCCGCGAGGGGAAAAAGGCCCGCAGCCACCTGTTGGAGGCTAATCTCCGCCTGGTGGTCTCGCTGGCTAAGCGTTACACCGGGCGCGGCATGCCGCTGCTGGATCTGATTCAGGAGGGCAACCTGGGCCTCATCCGGGCCATGGAAAAGTTCGATTATTCCAAAGGCTTTAAGTTTTCCACCTACGCTACCTGGTGGATTCGTCAGGCCATTACCCGCGGCATGGCTGATCAATCCCGCACGATCCGCCTGCCGGTGCACCTAGTAGAACAGGTCAATAAGCTCTCTCGGATCAAGCGCGAGCTCTACCAGCACCTCGGGCGCGAGGCCACCAACGAGGAGCTCGCAGAGGAGTCCGGCATCGATGAATCCAAAATCGAGATGCTGCTGCGCCAGTCCCGGGATCCCGTGAGCCTGGACATGCCTGTGGGGGCCGATGAGGAGGCTCCCCTGGGGGACTTCATCGAGGATGCCGAGGCCGCGGACGCCGAGAGCGCGGTAGTCGCCTCCCTGCGCCACTCCGATATTCGTTCCGTGCTCTCCACCTTGGAGGAGCGCGAGCAGGACGTCATTCGGCTGCGCTACGGCCTCGATGATGGCGTGCCGCGTACCCTCGATCAGATCGGGCGGCGCTTTGGGCTCTCCCGGGAACGCGTGCGACAGATCGAGCGGGAGGTCATGAGCAAACTGCGCGATGGCGAACGCGCGGCCCGGCTGCGCGATTATGCCCAATAATGAGGCTTCCGCCGCGCTTCTCCGGCCTTCTCTCAACGAGGAGTCGGCGGAGCGGGTAGTGTGATGGTCACTTCCATAGCGCAAAAACATAAAAAGAGGTAAACAGTGAAAGATCTCGTCGATACCACCGAGATGTATCTGCGCACCATCTACGAACTTGAAGAAGAAGGCATCGTTCCCCTGCGTGCCCGCATCGTGGAGCGCTTGGAGCAATCGGGCCCCACGGTCAGCCAGACGGTCGCCCGCATGGAGCGCGACGGCCTGCTGCACGTGCGTCCGGATCGCAGCCTACTTTTGACCGATGAAGGCCGCGAGCGCGCCACCGCTGTGATGCGCAAGCACCGCCTCGCGGAGCGACTGCTCACCGACGTCCTCCACCTCGATCTCGAACAGGTTCACGATGAGGCCTGCCGCTGGGAGCACGTGATGAGCGACGAAGTGGAACGCCGGGTCGTCGATGTGCTGGGGGACGCCGCCTACTCCCCCTTCGGCAACCCCATTCCTGGTCTCAAAGAACTGGGGATCGATAGGGAGTCTCCCAGCGAGCGCGGCATACGCCCCGTGGATCTCCCCGAGGGCCGGGATATTCCGGCCCTGCTGCTTCAGGTCAACGAGATCGTGCAGATGGAAAACCGCCGCCTGCGCGCCTTCGCTGACGCTGGCATCGGCATAGGTTCCGAGGTGATTGTGCGCAACGAAGGCGGGCTGGTCACCATCTCCAAGGCGGACAAGACCATCGAGCTCGCCGACGACCTCGGGCACGCCATACGCGTGGAACCACTGGAGGGCTAGGGATCATGAAGTTGCTAGTTACCGGCGGGGCTGGCTACGTGGGCAGCGTCTGCTCCCAGGTGCTCGTAGAAGCCGGCCACGAGGTCACCATCCTCGATGATTTTTCCACCGGCAACCGCGACGCGATCGCCCCCGGCGCGCGGCTCGTGGAGGGGCGCGTGGACGAGGCGGTCGACGCCGTGTTATCCGAGGGGGGCTTCGAGGGCGTGCTGCATTGCGCCGCCCGCTCCCTCGTCGGCGAGTCGATGGACCGGCCCGCCGAATACTGGCGCGATAACGTGGGCACCTCGCTGAGCTTGCTCGATGCGATGCGCCGCCACCGCGTGACCAACCTCGTCTTTTCCTCCACCGCAGCCACCTATGGTGAACCAAACGCCGTACCCATCACGGAGGACTGCCCCACCGCCCCCACGAACACCTACGGAGCCACCAAGCTCGCTATCGATCACGCCATCACCTCCTATTCCCAGGCGTATGGGCTCGGCGCAACCAGCCTGCGCTACTTCAACGTAGCCGGAGCCTACGGGGACATGGGCGAGCACCGGCAGGTGGAGACTCACCTCATCCCACTCATTTTGGAGGTGGCGATGGGCCAGCGCGAAAAGATCCTCGTTTTCGGTGAGGACTGGCCGACCCCGGACGGTACGGCGGTGCGCGATTACATCCATATCCGCGACCTGGCCCAGGCTCACCTGCTGGCCCTGGAAACCCAGTCTCCCGGTACCCACCGCATATACAACCTCGGTTCGGGGGCCGGTAACTCGGTGCGCGAGGTCATTGCGGCCTGCCGGCGCATCACCGGGCACCCCATCCCCGCGGAGATTTCCCCCCGACGCGCGGGCGATCCGGCGGTGCTGATCGCGTCCTCGGACAAGATCATGCGGGAGTTAGGATGGCGGCCCGAGCATACCGATATCGAGACCATTGTCTCCGACGCCTGGGAGTACACACAGCGGCGCGGTTGACCTCCCGCGCGTTTTATCCTTCGGGGCGTGGTCGCTGCGTTACCGCGTTGAGCATGGTCTGCGCCCCGCACTGCGTCAAGACCGCGTGGAGGAGTCGGCTCAGGTTATGGGTGGGGGCCTCCGCCAGCGCCGTGTACAGGGCGAGGGCTGCCCGCCACGGCCGCCCGCACGCCACGGCGGCGATGGCATAAAGGCAGAGTGCGTTGATCCGCGCCTCTCCTCTGGTATGCCGGGCGGCCTGATGAAGTAAGCGATGGGACTGCTCGGCGTGCTCCACCACGGGATGTACGAGGGCATCGCGCAGCATGGTATGGCTTAAAAAGAAGACCACGTGCGTTTTGTCCCCGAGGCCACGGAGGATGTCTTGGCCCTCTGCCATGAGCTCCGCCAAGAGGCCTGGCTGTCGATCGATCTTCTCCACCAGATGCTGTATTTCTTGCTTATTTACCGGCCAGGGGTCTCCCGAGGGTTGGAAAGAAGCACACGCTTCTTTTCTGCTCAGTGCGGGTAATTCCCCACGATCCACCAGGACCTGCATGGCGGGGGTTGCGGCAATCATTGGGATCATGCCCGCGGGCCATCGGACGCTCCCATTCGATTCTCCCACGCGCATGTAGCGCTGCCCCGTAGCGATCTCGTCGCACCGCCACATGCCCCAGAGAAATAACTGCGGGTGGTGCAGGGCCCGCTGCAAGGCCATCACGGACTCCTCCGAGGGCACGGCGCCAACGAGGAAGACCATGCAGGATCCGGCACCCGCTTCGAGGATCGTGCGCACAGCCGCATCGAGAACATCCGGTGGCACGGGATAGTCTCCCCTCACCACCGGCCCCATCCGATACCGGCTGGCCCGATCATGATCCAATCCCACGAGTACCACCGATTCCTGGGGATAGAAGCCCAATACTGCGGGAATATTGGCCAGAAGGTAGCCGGGAATATTATCCGTGGGACACTTTTCTCCCGGGCCGCTATGCCGATGATATCCGTTCGCAATGCGCCCTGTGCCGTAGCCGCCGTGATCGTGCATACCTTTCGTCATGGTCCCAGCATGGCTGGTGGGGTACCTTGCCCTTGTCCTCGGACTCATCCGCCTGTGGATAATGCTCTTTATCCACAGGCATCTCACCGGCGCGTAGTGCGGACGACGTGAACGCGGTTGGTTACACTGGCGGGAAAAGCCACCTGGCTCCCGCGTTCCGACCTGTACACACCGGACCACGCGCTCGCTCCCAGGCCTCAGACCCGTATGAGCCTCCCGGAGCATAAAGGCGCAGCCTGGAATGAATCCACAGGGTTCTTCGTTGCACGAGGTAGACCAAGAAACAAGGAGGATCATCATGCCGGAAGAACACCGCCATATGTACGAATTGGAATACCCCACGCCGGAGGTGTCCTCGGACGGATCCTCCGGCCCCACGCTTATCGTCGCCCTGCATGGCTACGCGGATGCCGGCCAGGCCGTCAGCGCGAGCGCCGATCATCTGCTGGCCGCGTTAGAAAATCGGCTCCTGGCCTCGTTTAACACCGACGAACTCATCGATTATCGCTCCCGTCGCCCCACCGTGACCATGGAAAACCACGAGGTGACCAAGATAGAGAAATTAGCCCTGGAAATGCGCGTGCTCAGGGATACCAAAGGGCAGCATTTTCTGCTTCTTTCCGGCCCGGAACCGGATTTACGCTGGGATTCCTTTACCCACGCGGTGGCCGGCCTGGTGCGCAAGTACAACGTCAGCCGGGTGGTTTGCCTTTATTCCGCACCCATGATGGTTCCCCATACTCGCCCCCTCGTGGTGTCCGCCCACGGCACGAGCCCCGAGCTCATGCAGGATCTCTTCCACTTCGACGGTTCCGTGATGATGCCGGGTTCTGCAGCCTTGCAGCTGGAATCGGTGCTCGGACAGCAGCACACGGCCGTCGCCGGTTTTACCGCGCACGTCCCCCATTACGTTTCCTCCTCCGCCTATCCGGAGGCCACGTTGAAGCTCCTGCGCTCGGTGGCCCATAACGCCAACCTGGAGCTACCCCTGCAAACGCTGGAACACGACTGGGAACGCGCCGCCCAGCAGCTCACCGAACAGGTCGAAGGCTCCGCGGAGATTCAACACGTGGTCGCGGCCCTGGAACAACAGTACGACGAGGAGGTGGAACAATACCGCACGCGCCATCCCAAGGCCGCCCTACCCGGCGAAGAAGATCTACCCAGCGGCGAAGAAATCGGGCAAGAGTTTGAGCGCTTCCTCGCCAACCTCGACGAAGAGGAATAGGGGCCGGTACCCGCGGGGTCTTCTACTAGGGTGGGAAGAATGAATCTCTCCCACATGCTGCCGGATCTCAGCGAGGTACCCGAGTCACTCTTCGACGAGTCGATCTTTGATTCTTTTACCGCCTGGACCCGGGAGCACGGCATCAGCCTATACCCCGCACAGGAGGAGGCCGCCCTGGGAATCCTCGCGGGCGATAACGTCATTTTGGCCACCCCCACGGGATCGGGAAAATCCATGGTGGCCATCGCCGCCCACTTCATTGCCATGGCCCGGGGGCAGAGGAGCTTTTATACCGCTCCGATCAAGGCCCTGGTCAGCGAAAAGTTCTTTGCGCTATGCGAAATATTCGGTCCCGATAACGTGGGCATGATGACCGGCGATGCCACCGTGAATGGCAACGCCCCCATTATCTGCGCCACCGCGGAAATCGTAGCAAATATCGCACTGCGCGATGGAGCCGCGGCGCGTATAGACCAGGTCATCATGGACGAGTTCCATTACTATTCCGATCCCGAACGCGGCTGGGCCTGGCAGGTCCCGCTCCTCGAATTACCGCAGAGCCAGTTCCTGTTGATGTCCGCCACGCTGGGCAACACCGAATTTTTGCAGAAGGATCTCAGCACGCGGACGGGTCGCACCACCTCCTTGGTCGGCGGGACGACCAGGCCCGTACCCCTCGACTTCTCATACGTATACACACCCATACATGAAACGATCGAGGGGTTACTCTCAGAGGGGAAATACCCCATTTACGTGGTTCACTTCACCCAGCGGGAGGCCGCGGAACGCGCTCAGGCGCTGACCTCCCTGGCGATGTCCACTCCCGAGGACAAGCAGGCTATCGCCGCGGAAATTGGCTCATTCCGCTTCAGCACGGCATTTGGCTCGCAGCTATCCCGACTGTTACGCAAGGGAATCGGCGTACATCACGCCGGAATGCTGCCTAAGTATCGCCGCCTGGTGGAACGCCTTGCCCAAAAAGGCCTACTCAAGGTGATCTGCGGTACCGACACCCTCGGCGTGGGCATCAATGTGCCCATCCGCACCGTGGTGATGACCGGTTTGGCCAAGTTCGATGGCACGCGACAGCGCATCATGAAATCTCGGGAATTTCACCAGATCGCCGGGCGCGCCGGGCGCGCCGGCTTTGACACCGAGGGCACCGTGATCGTTGAGGCTCCCGAGCACGAGATCGAGAATTGGCGCTTGCGCCAGCGCGCGGGCAGCGATCCCAAGAAGCTCAAGAAGCTGCGCAAAAAGCATGCCCGCGAGGGCGAGGTGAGCTGGAGTGAACGCACCTTTGAGAAACTGACCCAGGCCGAGCCCGAGCAGATGACCTCGCAATTCAAGGTGTCCAACTCCATGGTGATTAACCTGGTATCCCGGCCGGGAAACACCTACGACCACTTTGCCCACCTCCTGCGCACCAATCACGATCCCCGGGGCAAACAGAATAAGGACATCGTCACCACCGTGGAACTGGGGCGCGGCCTGCTGCGCGCGGGGATCGTCGAAAAGCACGGTCAGGGCTACCGCCTCACCCGGGAGATGCAGCGAGACTTTGCCCTGAATCAACCGCTTTCCCCCTTCGCTCTGGCCGCGCTCACGCTGCTCGACCCGGAATCGGAGACCTATACCCTCGACATCATCAGCACTTTTGAGGCTATCTTGGACGATCCCCGTCCCATCTTGATCGCTCAACAAAAGGCCGCACGCGGCGAGCGCATCGCCGAACTGAAATCCGACGGCGTGGACTACACCGAACGCATGGCCCTCATCGAAGACATCACCTGGCCGATGCCCTTAGCGGAGGAATTGGAGGACGCCTTTGAGACCTTTTCTCAGGGCGCCCCCTGGGCCCGGGAGTTTAGGCTCAGCCCCAAATCCGTGCTGCGCGATATGATCGAACACGCCATGACCTTTTCCGATCTGGTGGCCACCTATTCCCTGGCTCGATCGGAAGGAGTCGTGTTGCGTTATCTCACCGATGCCTGGCGGACGCTTCAGCACTCCGTGCCCGCGGAATACCACACGGAGGAATTGGAGGACGTCGTCGTGTGGCTGGGCGAGCTTATCCGGCAGGTGGATTCCTCCCTCGTGGACGAGTGGGCGCACATGGCCGACCCCGATGCCCCCGTCTCGCAGGCCGTGGTGGAACAGGAATTGGCGTTCGGGGTGGACGATCCCACCGCGCTCAGCGCAAATCGCCGCGCCTTCACCATCATGGTGCGGAACGCTATGTTCCGGCTCGTGGAACTCTTCGCGCTCGAAAACGAGGAACGGCTGGAACAATTGACCGATTACCTCGACGAGGCTCCCGACTTCCCCGCCGCGATGGACGAGTACTTCGATCAATATGCCGACCTCGATACCGGCCCCTCGGCTCGCGGGCCGGAGTACTTCCTGCTGGAGACCACCGGCCGATCCTGGCGGGTGCGGCAGATCTTGAAGGATCCTGAGGGGGATCGTTCTTTTGCCTACGAGGCCGTGGTGGATCTCGATGCCTCCGATGCGGCCGGGGAGGTGCGGTTTTCCTCGCTGCGAATCGATGCACACTAGTGATGCGTCGGGAGCCTCGATAAGGAGTTATCAATGGCTCCCCGCAGCTGCCATAGGTTAAGGTAATGGACTATGCATCATAAAGAGTATCGGCCGACTCTTGCCCAACTTCGCACCTTCGTCACCATCGCGGACAACAAGCACTTTGGCACCGCCGCAGCGAAGCTGAACATCTCCCAGCCCTCGCTATCCCAGGCCCTCTCCGCCCTGGAAAACGGGATCGGAGTGCAGCTCATCGAGCGCTCCACCCGTCGGGTTATCGTCACGCCCATCGGCGAGCGTCTCCTGCCTTATGCCAAGGCCGCGCTGGACGCCACCGACATCTTCGTGGCGCACTCCCGAGGCTCCTACGGCCAGCTTGCCGGTCCGCTGTCACTGGGCGTTATTCCCACCATCGCCCCGTACCTACTGCCCGCATTGCTTCCCCTGCTCCAGCAGGAATACCCGGAACTCGAACCACGCATCGTGGAGGATCGCACCACGCACCTGCTGGCGATGCTGCGCGATGGGCGCATCGACGCCGCCCTGCTTGCCCTGCCCTCCGAGGCCTCCGGCCTCATCGATCTTCCCCTCTACCAGGAGGAATTCGTGGTGGTGGTACCCGCCTCGCATCACCTGGCCGGGCGCGACGATCTCACGCTCCAGTCCCTGGAGGAGTTGCAGTTGCTGTTACTCAACGATGGCCACTGCCTTCACGATCAGATCGTCAATCTCTGCCGCAGGGCGGATCTCAACCCCAGCGAGGCCGCAAGCGCCGTCACCCAGGCCTCCTCCTTGACCACCATCGCACAGCTGGTGGCCGGGGGGTTGGGTTCAACGTTGATCCCCCTTAGCGCGGTGGAGGCGGAATGCCGACGCCCCGGTCTCAGCACGGCCTCTTTTGCCCCCGGCGTCACTGCGGAGCGACACATCGGTCTGGTGTACCGGGCCTCCAGCTCCCGGGCACCGGAATTCACCAAGCTGGGTGCCACCATCACCCGCGCTTATCGCGCGACCGTACCGCTGCGGCCCTCTCCCCTCGACCGGTTTTAGCCTTCTCTCCCCTATTCGGTGGGAAGGGCACCCTGGCTCGCCTGGCGGAACATGTGGGCGTATACCAAGTAATAGGCGGGCAGCAGGATCACCACGCCCAGGGTGAGGGTAGCGATCATGCCAACAACAATCGCAAGTCCGCCCACAAAGCTAAAGACCAGCAGTGCGAGGTAGTTGCGCTTCCCCGCCTTGAGCCCGAGCACGATCGACTCCTTCACCCCATGACCATCGGCGGCATACCAGTTCCAGAAGACAAAGAATGGGCTGATCAGTATGCTCAGCAGCACAAGCACTCCCATGACACCCAGGATCACCCCGACGTTCGACTCCGCGTTAGCGCTCATCGTCGCGACCACCACGGGGACCACCACGGCGACAATCCCCAGTACACAGAGCAGCGTTTGTACCAGGGAGACGACGAGCACGCGGAGATAGTGCACGTCACGGAAAAAGTCACCCAGCCCGATGCGTTTCTTGTTCACCTGAGCCAGCAGGCCGGTGAGCAAGAACGGCATGATGAAGAACTGAACCATGCTGAGGCCTGCCTCGCTCCATCCGGCGTTCCAGGTCACAGAAGTGTCATCCATCCCCGCCAGGGACATCGCGACGGAGGCACCAGCACCCACCAAAAGAAGAACCAGGCTACCGAGGATCCAGATGTACCAGCTGCGAAAAACCGACTTGAAGCCCCAGGGCACCGCCGCCATCACGTCGATCTTTCCGGTTCCCCGCGCAGGCCGCTCCTGCGCCCATTCCGAAATCTCCTGGGGATACTGAGGGTACTTGTCAAATCCCGGGGAATCCTCCGGGTGCGGCGTAGACGGATAGGTCATAGCAGCTCCTTTTCTTCATTTTTATGTTTTCTTTCCCTGCACCAGGCTATCGCAATCTCTCGCATGACCTCGGAACGGAGGGCAACGTCGAGCCGTCCACAGCCGCGCTCCGCTCGTGCAGATCGTGGAAGGCCTCCCACCGTCCACTGGCACCGACTCGCCGGAGTGGTGAGCGAGGAAGAAAATAAAAAACAGCGCGATATGGATAAAAGCGCTGGCATGGCTATCGCACCATCGCACTTCCCCATCGTTGGCGCGAGGCCACCAATCCCCTAAAATCTGCTGACACCATGAATACTTCCAGTATCCAAGAGCGCATCGCGACCCGCCTCCCCCACGTTCCCCTCGCCCAGGAGCGTTCCCTGCGCCGCCGCTTCCGCGAGGCCACCACCGCCGAGGAGTGGCAGGCCCTTGACCGCGACGTCGAAAGTGGCTGTGCAGAGGTAGCGCGCCGCGCAGCGGCGATCCCGGAGATCTCCTACCCCAACGAGCTTCCGGTGAGCGCCCGCCACGATGACATCGCGGCGGCGATACGAGATCACCAGGTGGTCATCATCGCCGGCGAAACCGGCTCCGGAAAAACCACCCAGATCCCCAAGATCTGCCTAGAATTGGGCTTTGGCCGCCGCGGCATCATCGGTCACACTCAGCCGCGACGATTAGCCGCACGCACCGTGGCCGAGCGCATAGCCGAGGAACTGGGCCAGGACATCGGGCAATCGGTGGGATACGCTATTCGCTTCGACGACCGGGTGGGCCCGGATACCGCCGTCAAGCTCATGACAGACGGCATCCTCCTGGCCGAAATGCAGCGGGATCGCTTCTTCCGGGCTTACGACGTCATTATCATCGACGAGGCCCACGAGCGCTCGCTCAACATCGATTTCCTGCTGGGCTATCTTAAGCGGATACTTCCTCAGCGGCCCGACCTCAAGGTCATCATCACCTCCGCCACCATCGACCCCGAGCGCTTTGCGCGCCACTTTGCCGACGCGCAGGGCAATCCCGCCCCCATCGTGGAGGTCTCCGGCCGGACGTATCCGGTAGAGATTCGCTATCGACCCACCGACGAGGACCCCGATGCCCTGGTGCGCGCCATCGAGGAGCTCATGGCCGAGGGCCCCGGCGACATTCTGTGCTTTTTCCCCAGCGAGCGTGACATCAGAGATGCGATGGAGCTCCTGGAGGCCCAACGCTGGAGCGGCACCCACATCCTTCCGCTCTTTGGTCGGTTGTCTAATCAGGAACAACACCGGGTGTTCTCGCCTCATTCGGGGCGGCGCATTGTGTTATCCACCAATATCGCAGAAACCTCCCTGACCGTTCCCGGCATCCACTACGTGGTGGACACCGGGACCGCCCGCATTTCCCGCTATTCCACCCGCACCAAGGTGCAGCGCCTCCCCATCGAAGCCATCTCCCAGGCCAGCGCCAATCAGCGCTCCGGCCGCTGCGGGCGAGTGGCCGAGGGCGTGGCTATTCGCCTGTACTCCGAGGAAGATTTTCTTTCCCGCCCGGAATTCACCGACCCAGAGATCCTGCGCACCAATCTCGCCAGCGTGATCCTTCAGATGGCTTCCCTGCGCCTAGGCGATATCGCGCAGTTCCCCTTCGTGCAACCGCCGGAGGCCCGCCACATCCGCGACGGCCTCGCCCTCCTGCACGAGCTGGGAGCCATCTCCCCTCCCCGGGCGGGAGCACTGCCCAAGCTCACCCGCATCGGTCGCGACCTGGCGCGCATACCTGTGGATCCCCGGTTGGCCCGGATGCTGGTAGAGGCCCAGCGCCTGGGTTGCCTCCACGAGGTCATCGTGATCGTGGCGGCTTTGACCACTCAGGATATCCGCGAGCGTCCCCTGGATCATCAGGCCCAAGCGGATCAACTGCACGCGCGATTCCGCGATAAAAAGAGCGACTTCCTCAGCTACCTCAAGCTCTGGGAGTATCTGGATCACAAGCGACAGGAGCTCAGCGGCAACGGGCTGCGCCGATTAATGAAAGCCGAGTTCCTGCACTACATGCGCTCGAGGGAATGGCGGGATCTGGTTCGACAACTGCGCGAGGTCTCGCGTCAATTAGGGTGGAACATCCCCGATCCCACCGGAAACGCGGAGGCGATCCATAGCAGCCTGCTCGCCGGCCTGCTCATGAATATTGGGCAACGCGACGGTAATTCCAAGGAATTCCGGGGCACCCGCAACACCAGGTTCATGGTTTTCCCCGGCTCTGCCTTGGCAAAAAAGCCTCCGGAATTTGTGATGGCCGCCGAGCTCGTGGAGACCTCGCGCCTGTGGGCCCGCGACGTGGCCGCCATCGACCCCGCCTGGGTGGAGCGCCTGGCGGGAACCCTGCTCAAGCGCCAATACTCCGACCCCGTGTGGTCGCGCTCACGCGCCACCGCCGTGGTGCAAGAAAAAGCCACCCTCTACGGGGTGACCATCTATGCGGATCGCACCGTGCCCTATCACCGGGTGGATCCCGAGGCCGCGCGCGGTTTGTTTATCCGGCACGCCCTCGTCGAGGGCGACTGGGCCACCCAGCATCGCTTTTTCCATGACAACGCCGCCGCCCTCGCCCAGGCCGCGGAGGTGGAGGACAAGGCCCGGCGCCGCGGCCTGGTAGCCGACGAGGATGTTCTCTACGAATTCTACGAACAGCGCATCCCCGCCTCCATCACCACGGGGGCGCACTTCGATTCCTGGTGGAAGAAGAAACGACGCGCCGACCCCCACGCCCTGACGCTTACCTCCGAAGCACTGCTGCACGATGCGGCCCAGGACATCACCCAGGATCTCTTCCCCGACCACTGGGATCAATTCCGCCTGGAGTATTCCTTTGCCCCCGGCACCAAGGACGACGGGGTGCGCGTGCTCATCCCGGTGCCCATGCTCGCCAGCATCGACCCCGCCCCCTTCCAGTGGCTCGTGCCCGGCATGCGCGTGGAGCTGGTCACCGAACTCATTCGAGGACTACCCAAAGGGCTACGCCGCAGCGTGGTACCCGCCCCCACCTTTGCGGAGCGAGTCGTGCCTCTGCTCGATCCCCGCGAGGACCTGTGCGACTCGCTGGCCGCGGGGCTACGCCGGTTAGGCGGGACGGGAATCGATACCACCGATTTCTCCCTTTCTGCTCTACCCACACACCTGCGCATGACCTTCGCCGCCGTGAATAAGTGTGGAAAAATCATTGATGCAGATAAGGACATCCGCGCGCTTGCACGGCGCCAAGCCACGCAGATACGCTCCTCCATGGACCGCCTCAGCAACTACGCGGAAACGACCTCCGCCGAAGAATGGACCGAGGAGACCCTGGGCACACTGCCGCAGACCGTGCAAACCTCCGTGGACGGTCATTCCGTCACCGCATACCCGACCCTGCAGCTGCGCGGAAAGATCATTTCTGTCGCGGTGCTGCCCACCAAAGCCGCCGCCGATCAGGCCATGTTCACCACTACCTTGACCCTGCTGATGCGCGCAGTCAGCATCAATGCTAAGCAGATGACCAAGGGGCTTGTTTTGCAGCAACGTGTGGCCCTGGAGCACTATCCTCATGGCGGCGTGGAGGGAATCGTGGAGGAGGCTCGGGTAGCCGCCATCCGGGATCTTCTCCTGGCCGCCGGCGGCCCCGTGCGCAGCCCGGAAAAATTTGCCGCGCTACGAGATTCCCTTGTCCCCCAGGTGACCGCCCAGGTACGACGCAGCATTGTCACCATCGCCCCCGCCCTAGTCTCTTACGAGCGTGTGGCCAACGAGCTGAGCCAATGGGAGGGACCCGCGATCGATGACATGCAGGCGGAATTGCACTTCCTCCTGCCGCCCAAGGCGCTCATCGTGCACGGGATGAACCGACTCAAGCACCTTCCGCGGTATCTCCAGGCGATGACCATGCGATTGGCGGAGATGAATCACGACCCGGATAAGGACGCCGCGCGCCAGGAGGAGGTGGATGCGGTGATGACGCGTCTGCGCGCCGTACTGGCCAAGAGGCCTGAGGGAATGGACAAGACCACCCCCGTCAAGGATGTGCTCTGGATGATAGAGGAGTTTCGCGTGAGCCTATTCGCTCAGCGCCTGGGAACCGCCCAACCGGTATCGCGCAAGAGAATCATGCGAGCCATCGACAGACTCTAGACCTCGTGGCTCATCACCCCCTCCCGGCAACGGCGGCGCATGAGGCGAATTTCCTTCTCGAAATCCTCCGCGCAATCGAAGGATTTATACACAGAGGCAAAGCGCAGATAGGCCACCTCGTCAAGTTCTCGCAGGGGCTCCAGGATGGCCAGGCCTATGGCGTTGGCGTTGATCTGCGAGCTACCGTGGCTGCGCACCGTCTCCTCCACCTGTTGGGCTAGGCGCTTAAGGGCGTCGTCGGAGACGGCACGGCCCTGGCAAGCCCGCCGCACACCGGTGATCACCTTTTCTCGGCTAAACGGCTCCGTCACCCCATTGCGCTTGACCACCAACAGGATCGCCTTCTCCACGGTGGTAAAGCGCCCGGAACAGCTGCTGCATTCCCTGCGACGACGAATCGCCGCGCCGGCGTCGATCACCCGGGAATCGATCACTTTGGAATGCGTGTGATGGCAAAAAGGGCAGTACACGGAAAACCATGCCTCCTCGTGGCAAACGGCGAGAAACGTACAGGCCGATTCTATTGCCTCACCACGCCGACGCCGCGGGCACCGGGTGCGCGGGTGATCCCACCTCGGCCGCGGGATCTACGCCCTCATCCGTGAGAAAGACCGCGCCGAGCACCATGCTGAGCCCAAAAGCACCGCCCACCAGATAGGTGGTGATCTGATCCATGCGGCTGCGTCGCGGACATGTTCCCGCCCCTCCACCATCGCTGCGCGCGTAGGCGGGAACGGATCGCCGGCATCCCGAAACAGCTTCATTCGAATGAGTGATCGTTCGAACAGAAACCGGAACCATAGCGAACGACGGGCCAACGCCCATTTCGCGAACATCCACCGGAGAAACGGAAGAAGAGGACATCCGTGCACTTTGAAAGGGGATAAAGGGGGTGCTCATGCCGTTTCCTTTCGGAAGTTTTCACATCATAAATCGAGCGAACACACCCTCGAACACCCTCTCCCCAAGGATAGATCAGATGTTCGATACAGTGCTCGATACCCGTTATAGCATCCCCCCTCGCCTCTGTCTAGTCCCAGGGAAAAATTTTCGAACATCAGTCCCAACGGAGCGCGACCATTGTGTAAAGTGAAAGCATTGGAATCGCACCGGCAAAGGAGTACCGCGCATGCCACGCACCGCCAGCACCCCCGACGCAGACACATCCGCCCCCGACCTCACCTCGCTTTCCGCCCGACAGCGCCGGATCCTCGAGGTCATCCGCGACGCCGTGGTGCTGCGCGGATACCCGCCGAGCATTCGGGAGATCGGCGACGCCGCCGGCCTACAGTCCACTTCCTCCGTGGCCTATCAGCTCAAGGAGCTGGAGAAAAAGGGTTTCCTGCGCCGCGATCCCAATAAGCCTCGCGCGGTAGATGTGCGACACCTACCCGGCGACCCCTCCCCGTCTGCCTCAAGCAAGGGCGCTCCCACCGCAGCCACCCCACCGGAGGCACCTGCCCCCTCCTATGTACCGCTCCTAGGCAGTATCGCCGCCGGCTCGCCCATCCTGGCCGAGGAAAATATCGACGATTACTTCCCCCTTCCCAGCGATATCGTGGGCGAGGGCGAGCTCTACATGCTCAAGGTCTCGGGGGAATCCATGCGCGATGCAGGCATCCTGGACGGCGATTGGATCGTCGTACGCTCCCAACCGGTGGCCGAGGAGGGGGAATTTGTTGCCGCCCTCATCGAGGGCGAGGCCACCGTCAAGGAGTTCCATCGAGATTCCACCGGCGTATGGCTCCTGCCCCATAACGAGGCCTTTGACCCCATCGACGGCAGCCACGCCCAGATCATGGGCAAGGTGGTATCGGTCATGCGAAAGCTATAGGCATCATCGCCCCCAGAAAGGGGTAGCATCCCATCGACACCCCGCCTTTCCCACTTTCTGACCTCCGCTTTTAGCCCGAGCCAACACGAGATCAATCAATCCCACAAACCAAATGTGGTTTTTGTGGAACAATGGTAAGCGTTTGAAGGCTAGAAGCCCCGGATCAAGCCGGATCGGAAAGGAATAACCGCCATGTACGCAGAGGAGCGTCGGCGTCAGATCGCCGCGCAAACTGCCGTTGAAGGCAGGGTGAACGTGACGGAGCTCTCCCGAAAATTCGACGTCACGGCCGAGACGATTCGGCGCGACCTCGCGGTACTCGATCGGGAGGGAATCGTCCACCGCGTCCACGGCGGCGCCGTGGCCACGCAGTCTTTCCAAACAACAGAGCTATCCCTGGATGCCCGTCTACGCTCGGCTCCCAACGCTAAATCCGCCATTGCCCGGGCGGCGCTCAATTTCCTTCCCGAGACCCCGGGCGGCGGGTTATTCCTGGATGCAGGCACCACCGTCACCGCCTTGGCGGATTTGATCGCCGATACCCCCCAGGCCAATCAATGGTCCATCGTGACCAACAGCCTGCCCATCGCACTGAACATGGCAAACAAAGGACTCAGCGAGATTCAGCTACTTGGCGGCTCCGTCCGGGCCATCACACAGGCCGTGGTGGGCGATACCGCGCTGCGCACCCTGGCGCTCATGCGCGCGGACGTGGCTTTCATCGGCACCAACGCCCTGACCCTCGATCACGGGCTCTCCACGGCGGATGCGCAGGAGGCGGCCATCAAATCCGCGATGGTGACCAATGCCCGCCGCGTGGTGGTGTTGTGCGATTCCAGCAAGATCGGCAACGACTACCTGGTGAGTTTTGCCGCTATCGACAACGTCGATGTGGTCATCACCGATAGCAACGCCCCCGCATCCTACGTACAGAGCCTGCGCGACCGCGACATCGAGGTGGTTATGGCTCCCTAAGGTCGGCGCGGCACCTCCGCCGCACCTCCATGAGGCCCTTCCCTCACCTGGCTAGGACTAATCGAACCGCCTCACGCGCCTCGAAGGCGCCCTCGGAGGCCAGGGCCGCCGCAGCGGCGACCTCGCATTCCTCGAAAGTCACCTCCGCGAGTTGGGCCCCCACCCCGGCCACCGCTGTGGAGGCCGCGGACAGCGAATGAACGCCCAGACCGGCGAGCACACAGGCAAGCATCGGGTCGGCGGCCGCCTCACCGCATACGCCCACGGCGGTATTCGTGTCGCGCCCCACCACGCAGGTGTGCTGAATGAGCCGAAGCACCGCGGGCTGCCAGGGGTCGGTCAGGTAGGCCAGCTGGGAGGAAAGCCGATCGGCCGCCATCGTGTACTGCGTGAGGTCGTTCGTGCCGATAGAGACGAAGTCCAGGTGCGGCATGATCTTATCCGCCATGAGGGCCGCGGCGGGCACCTCGATCATCGCCCCCGGCGTCAGGCCACGCTCCTTGCATAGGGAGGCAAACCATTCCGCTTCCCGCGCCGTGGATACCATCGGGGCCATCACCCAGGTGGGGGCCTGCTCGCCGCGCCCCTCGGCGGCCTGTGCGATCGCGTCGAGCTGCCGGGTCAGCAGCGCCTCATTATCCCGCGCGATGCGCAGCCCGCGCACCCCCAGAGCCGGGTTTTCCTCCTCGCTCATGTTCGCGTAGGCGATCGGCTTATCCGATCCGGCATCGAGGGTGCGCACCACAACCTTGGACTCCGGGAAAGCGGAGAACACCTTGCCGTACAGCGCTGCCTGCTCCTCTACCGAGGGCTCCTCGGTGGCGGACAGGAAGCTCATCTCCGTGCGGTACAGGCCGATCCCCTCCGCCTGAGTGTCGGCGGCAATCCGAGCGGCATGGGCGTCCTGCACGTTGGCGAGCAGCTGTACCCGGTAGCCATCCTTGGTAACGGCGGGACCGGTCCACCGGGCGATCGCGGCCGCCCTCTCCTGGGATTCACACACCATGCGCTGGGCCTCCTGCGGATCCGCACCGGTGCGCACAAGCCCCAGGGAACCATCGATGAGCACCCGCTCCCCCGCCGTGACATCGCGGATCGCGGCACCCGCGGCCACGATGCACGGCAGATTGAGCTGCCGGGCGATAATGGCCGTGTGGCTGGTGGGTCCGCCAAGCTCGGTCACCAAACCGCGATAATGCTTCACATCCAGGCCCGCGGTATCGGCCGGGGAAAGGTCATCGGCAAAGAGGATCGCCTCGCCCTCGATCGCGGGAAGGCCGGGTTCTTCTTCCCCCCGCAGCTGGGCGATCACCCGGTCGCGAATATCTCGCAGATCGGTGGTGCGCTCGGCCATCACCCCACCCGCGGCGTTGAACATGGCGACGAACTTGGCCGTGGCCTCCATCGTGGCCACGGCGGCATCCATGCCCGATCGGACATTCTTGCGCACGGCCTTGCGCCATCCCCGGTCGCGTACCATGCCAGCGGTGGCACCGAGCACCTCCGCCGCGACCCCCTCGGCGCGGGCCGCCCGCTCGTCGAGGCGGCGCGCCACGGTCTCGGCCGCCTCCACAAACCTCTCGTATTCCGCCTCCCGTTCCCCCTCGGGAAGGGTGGTGCCGCCGGTGGGGAGCTCGGGCCGGGGACGCACCCACACCACGTCCGCGTAGGCGATGCCCGCCACCACGCCGGTCCCTTTGATGGTGAGGTGGGCAGAAGCGTTATTTCCAGAACCTTCGGTCATGCGCACCACTCTAGCCGGGGGCGCACCCGCCGCGCCACAGCAATGTGTCCGAACAAACCCCATATTCTCCCGAGCAGACATATGATCTCTTGACTTTTCGGACATAAAGGGAAAGGATTAAAGCATAACCAAACATAGACAGTGACCCTCCTCTCTCAGCAGCCAAGCGTCAAGGAACCACCGTGATCCTCACTCTCACCCCCAACCCCAGCGTCGATGCCACCTTGATCCTCCCCGAACCGCTTTCCCCCGGGGCCGTGCACAGACTCAGCACGCTCCACTACGTCGCCGGGGGCAAGGGCGTCAATGTTGCCCACGCGATCCATCTCGCCCATCGCCCCACCCTGGCGCTCTTCCCCGCCGCACCCACCGATCCCTTTGTCGATCTAGCCACCCGGGAGGGCATCCCCCACCGCGCGATTCCCATGCAGGAGCCGGTGCGCACCAACACCACTATCACGCAGCCTGATGGCACCACCACCAAGCTCAACGGACCCGGCCCTCGAATCGATGCGGCCGTGCGCGACCTCATGGCCGATACCCTGATCACCGTGGCCAAGCAGGACAACGTCCCATGGATAGCGCTGGCAGGCTCCCTTCCCCCCGGGCTGCCCGTCGGCTGGTACGGAGACCTCGTGGCGCACCTGCGGGCAGAGGTTCCCCGCGCCCGCATCGCCGTGGATACCTCGGATGCGGCCATGATCGCCCTCGGCCACAGCTTCGACCGCGCCGCCCCACACCTCATCAAGCCCAACGGACTGGAGCTGGGCCAGCTCGTCGGCTGCGATGGGCTGGAGCTAGAAAAACAGGCGGAAGAAGGACACTTCGAACCCGTGGTGGATGCCGCGCGATCCATCGTCGCCCGCGGCGTGGAATCCGTGCTGGTCACCCTCGGCGGGGCGGGGGCAGCCCTCGTGACGGCCCAGGGCGCGTGGATCGCCGCCGCCCCGCCCACCACCGTGGTCTCCACCGTGGGGGCGGGCGATAGCGCCCTGGCGGGCTACCTCCTGGCCGCCAGCACACAAGCGACCCCCGAGCAGCGCCTGCGCCATGCCGTGGCCTACGGAAGCGCCGCCACCGCACTGCCCGGCACTACCCTGCCCCGTCCGGAACAAGCCGATCTTAGCCGAACGCGCGTCACGGCCCTTGCTTCCGAGGCCTGAACCCACCCATATAACTCGATAGTCAGAAAGGAATCCCCGATGAACGCCCCTCTCATCACCACCGATCTTGTGGGCCTGGACATCGATGCCGGCACCAAACCCGCCACCGTCATCGAGCACCTGGCCCGGCTCGTCTCGGGTGCGGGACGAGCCACCGACCCCGCCGTGCTCGCCCACGACGCCCGCACCCGCGAGGAGAAATCCGGCACCGGCGTTCCCGGCGGCGTGGCCATTCCGCACTGCCGCTCCGCGGCCGTCACCGAACCGACGCTCGCCTTCGCCCGACTGCACCACCCCGTGGATTTTTCCGGCCCCGACGGCCCCGCTTCCCTGGTTTTCCTCATCGCCGCCCCCGATGGTGGGGGCAAAGAACACCTCAAGATCCTCTCCAAGCTCGCCCGGGCCCTCGTACGCCCGGATTTCCTTGAGGGGCTGCGCGGAGCGGGCAGCGCCGAGGAGATCGTCGCGCTCGTCACCGAGGTCATCCAGGCCGCGCCGAGGAAAAAGAAACCCACCGAGGAAACTGGAGCCTCGGATTCCGTCGCCTCCAGCACCAGACGCACTCGGATCGTGGCCGTGACCGCCTGCCCCACGGGCATCGCCCACACCTACATGGCCGCCGACGCCCTCACCCACACCGCCGATGCCCGCCCGGACATCGAGCTTTCCGTGGAACCGCAGGGCTCTTCTGCCGTCACCCCCCTACCGGCCGCCACCATCGAGGCCGCCGACGCCGTCATCTTCGCCACCGACGTAGGCGTCAAAGATCGGGAGCGTTTTGCCGGCAAGCCCGTGATCGAGTCAGGCGTTAAGCGCGCCATCAACGAACCGGGCGTCATGCTCGACGAGGCGGTGGCCGCCGCGACCGATCCCGGCTCCCTGCGCGTGGCCGGCGATCCCGCCGCGGCGCCGGAAGGCCACGAGGCCACCCCCGCCCAGGGCTCAAGCCTGAGTTGGGGCAAGCGCATCCAGCAGGCCGTAATGACCGGCGTTTCCTACATGGTGCCCTTCGTGGCCGCCGGTGGCCTGCTGCTCGCCCTGGGCTACCTCCTCGGCGGCCGCGCCGTAGGAGACTACTGGCAGGTGCTGGTCACCGAGTACTCCCTGACCAACCTGCCGGATCAGGCGGCCATGATCAACGGCCAGCTCGTGGCCTTTGACCAGGCGGGGCTGCCCCTTTACCTAGCCGCCGTGTTCTTTGCTACCGGCCAGGCTGCGATGGGATTCGTGGTGGCCGCGCTCTCCGGCTACATCGCCTACGCCCTAGCCAACCGCCCCGGCATCGCCCCCGGTTTCGTGGGTGGTGCCCTCTCGGTGGCCCTGGGAGCGGGGTTCATCGGCGGGCTGGTCACGGGTATTCTCGCCGGACTGATCGCCATGTGGATCGGCTCGTGGCGGGTGCCCCGCTGGGTGGCCTCCCTCATGCCCGTGGTCATCATCCCGCTGCTGAGCTCCATGATCGTGGGTCTGGCCATGTTCCTGCTGCTCGGCAAGCCTCTCGAGGCGATCATGACGGGACTCCAGGACTGGCTCAACTCGATGTCCGGCTCCTCCGCCGTATTGCTGGGAGTGATCCTTGGACTGATGATGTGTTTCGACCTCGGCGGGCCGGTGAATAAGGCTGCCTACCTCTTCGCCACGGCGGGCCTATCCACCGGCGACGAGTCCTCCATGACGATCATGGCCGCCGTCATGGCCTCGGGCATGGTTCCGCCCATCGCGCTCTCCCTAGCCACCTTCTTACGCTCCAGCCTGTTTACCCCGGTGGAGCGGGAAAACGGCAAGTCCTCCTGGCTCCTGGGCCTCTCCTTCGTCTCCGAAGGTGCGATCCCCTTCGCCGCCGCCGACCCGCTGCGCGTCATCCCCTCCATGATGGCTGGCGGGGCCGTCACCGGCGCGTTGAGCATGGCCTTTGGCGTGACGGCCAGCGCACCGCACGGCGGCATCTTCGTCCTTCCCGCTATCTCCCCCGCCGCGGGATGGGTGCTCTCCCTGGCCGCCGGGATCGCGGTATCCACCGTGGCCGTCCTGGCGATGAAGCAGCTGTGGCCCACTAAGGCCGTCGCCGAGAACACCGCCGCACGCCAGATCGCCGAACCTGGCACCGCGGACCCCGCACGCCTAAAATAGGTTACTGAGCATTTTTCGATCCCCGCCGCGCCCCAAGGACGCGGAAGAAAGGATAATCATGGCCTCTAAGACCGTCACCGTTGGCTCCGCCGTGGGACTACACGCCCGTCCTGCCTCCATCATCGCCGATGCCGCCGGCGATTACGACGAGGACATCTTCCTCACCCTGGTCGGGGGCGACGAGGACGATGAGACCGATGCCGCCTCCTCTCTCATGATCATGGCCCTGGGCGCCGAGAAGGGCGACCAGGTAACCGTGACCTCGGAGAATGCCGAGGCCGTGGAGAAGATCGCCGCCCTCATCGAAAAGGATCTGGATTCCGAGTAATCCCCCGATGCCAAGCGCCCCGCAGCGAGCGGGGCGCTTTTATCATGCGCGCTGCGCCGCGCCCTCGCCCACGCCACGGTAAAGGCGCATCAAGATGGGATAGCCCAAAATGATCCCCGCCGATCCCCAGGCTATCCCCTCCAACTCCACCGAACCCAGATTCAAGGTGAGATTGCCGATCCCCGCCACCAGGGCCACCGCCGCGGCGATGAGGTTCACCGGGTGATTAAAATTCACCTCATTATCCTGCCAGATCCGCACCCCGAGCATGCCGATGAGACCGTAGAGGACAAAAGTCGCCCCGCCCAGAACCCCGGTGGGAATACTCAAGATCAGCGCCCCGAATTTGGGGATGAAGGCCAGGGCCACGGCCGTGAGCGCCGCCACCCAGTAGGCCGCGGTGGAATACACCCTGGTAGCGGCCATCACGCCCACGTTTTCTGCATAGGTAGTGGTGCCCGAGCCGCCGCATCCCCCGGCGAGCGTGGTGGCCAGACCGTCGGCAAGCAGGGCATCCCCGGCGCGATCATCGAGGTTGCGCCCTGTCATGGCGGAGACCGCCTTGACGTGTCCCACGTTTTCCGCGATGAGCACGATCACCACCGGCAGCGTGACCACGATCGCGGAGAGGCGAAACTCCGGGGTGTGGAACTGCGGCATTCCCACCCAGGCCGCCCGGCCTATGGCCTCACGCGCACCCTCCGCAAGCGCACCCGTGGCCGCCGCAAAGATCCAACCCACGAGCACCCCGCCGAGGATCCCCAGGCGCGCGACCATACCGCGTCCGGCCACCGTGAAAATTAGGATGCTCAGCAGCGTCACGGCGCCCACCAGCGGTTGGGATTGAAAATTATGCGCGGCGGTGGGGGCGAGGTTCAGGCCGATCAAGGCGACGATGGCTCCCGTGACGGCCGGTGGCATCACGGCGTCGAGCACGCCCCGACCGGCCGCCTTGACTATCACCCCCACTACGACGAGCACCAGGCCGGCCACCACCACCCCGCCGAGTTGCACCGCAATCCCCTCCCCCTGGGTAGCCGCCAGCGGGGCGCTGAAAGCGAAGGAACTCCCCAGATAACTGGGCAACCGATTGGCGGTCATGAGGAGGAAAAGCATGGTACCCAGTCCGGAGAAGAGCAAGGTGGTGTTCACCGGGAAGCCCGTGAGTGTGGGCACAAGCAGGGTGGCCCCAAACATAGCAATGACGTGCTGCATGCCGATACCGATGGTGCGCGGCCAGTTCAGGCGCTCCTCGGGGGCCACTACTTCTCCGGGCAGGATCTTCTTGCCGTCGCCGTGGACGGCCCACCTCATCACAGTCGCACCTCGACGAAAAGACATGAGCGGAACCTATCTGCCAGAAAATGCTGTACGCGTAGGGATTATACGAGACCAAGGGTCGCAACAACACACTCCAGCGGCGGTTTCCGCGCGGGGTTTTTCGACACCTATTCTTCCGTACGGAATATCGTCAAATAAACAAAACCATAAGGCGAGGGTTGATTACTACCTTTTCACAGCAATCAACCCCCACCCTCTAGATGATTGCCGCATTAATTTTACCGACGATCATTCCCGACAAAAATCATCATAAGAAAAATACATAGTGACATGAATACCATTGATACCGTCACCCATAGACCGGAATTAACACTCACCACATCTATCGCCGCAAGAAGCCACCATAGGGGAATGAGGGGGATAGGTATTACCGCCCTCTTCAATGCAGAACGCCTATTTGTTTCCACAATAATCCCTCTTTACAAACCCATTATACGAATAGTACATAACAAGGCGTTGGCTATTAGGACATACCCCCATAGTGGAAATATAGGTAATCAACGCAGCAGAAATAACCGCAGAAACAACACATGCAACAGGCCCCGCAAGGCAAATACCCGCCACAATTCCAGCTACGCTACCGTTAGCTGCCATCTGTTGCTCCAGCGGAGTATACTCCACCCAGATTGACCTACCCTCAATTCCCGCACGCACACGATTCTCAAAAACCGCAGGAGCCGGCAAAGCAAAAACCCCACCGTCACCTACCGCATATTCAGCAATGGGAACACCATCCACTTCACGATACCCTCTCGGAAGATCACTCCGCTCCAGCTCCTTAGAAGCTTCATACCATACCTGACGAATAGTCATTCCATTTTTTCGGCATACTCTTCCACGGACTCAAAAGCTTCAGCATCAGAAACGGCACCATAAGCATGCGCCACAGAGGGCACAGTCACAAAGCTTGACAATATGACAACGCCCGAAAGAAACTCGGCAAGGAATTTCTTCAACACTACCGACCTTCCAGAAGGCCAAAAGCCAGTTGGTAACCTTTTTAATTACCCATACAGAAAGATATCACCGAGAGTGAACCGCCGCAAATAGTGGTAGAGTGATTTATATCATAAATGCAGATGTTGGTTGCCTGGCAGGATGGGACAGTTAAAGAAAATCTATGACGTATAAATCCCTCACATAGTCACTCTTCTCGGGAAGATACGGAAACAAACTCCCCCAGCTCCTCGACCAGGCGGCGCGGCAGTCGCACGTCGATGCGGGTGCCGGTATCCGTGTACCGCTCGTCGAGCACGGTACCCAGCTCGTGGACCCGGGAGACCACCTCTCCCCTGGTGAAGGGAATCTCCAGAAGCACGTGGCTATCGAGGGTGTTGAGGAAAAGCTCGATGCGCGATTCCAACTCGCCGATGCCCTCGCCCGTGGCGGCGGACACGAACACCGCGTCGTCGATGGCGTGGCGCAGCTCCGCTAACGCCAGCGGGTCCGCGATGTCCGTCTTGTTCACCACGATCACCTCCGGCGGGGCCTGTTTGCCCGTATCCCGCACGATGTCCGCGATCACGTGGTTGACGGCCTGGATCTGCTTGAGCGGGAAGGGATCGGAGCCGTCCACCACGTGCAGAACGAGATCCGCCTCCAGCACCTCCTCCAAGGTGGACTTGAAGGCCTCCACCAGCTGGGTGGGCAGATGACGCACGAAGCCCACGGTGTCGGTGACGATGATGGAGCGGCCGTCGGCCAGCTGCGCCTTGCGCGTGGTGGGATCCAGGGTGGCAAACAGCGCGTCCTCCACGAGCACCCCGGCCCCGGTCAAAGCGTTGATGAGGGAGGACTTCCCCGCGTTGGTGTAGCCCGCGATGGCGATCTTGGGGGTCAGCGAGGCGCTGCGCCGGGAGCGCTTGACCTCGCGCGAGGTGGTCATCGCGGAGAGTTCCTTGCGCAGGCGCGCCATATCCGCGCGCAGCCGACGCCGATCCGCCTCGATCTTGGTCTCGCCGGGACCGCGCAGGCCCACCCCGCCGTTCGAGCCCGCGCGTCCACCCGCCTGACGCGAAAGGTTGCCGCCCCAGCCGCGCACGCGGGTGATGAGGTATTCCATCTGAGCCAGGGAGACCTGTGCCTTGCCCTCCTTGGACTTGGCATGCTGGGCAAAGATATCCAGGATCAGCATGGTACGGTCAATAACCTTGGTGTTTAAGGCGTTTTCCAGAGCCACGAGCTGACCGGGGTTGAGCTCCCCGTCGCAGATCACGGTGTCGGCCTCGGTGGCGGCTACCACGTCACGCAGCTCCTCGACCTTACCGGAACCCACGTAGGTGCCGGGATCCGGCTTATCGCGGCGCTGGTAAAGCATGTCGACGACCTCCGCCCCGGCGGTCTGCGCGAGCGCGGCCAGCTCGTTCATGGTGGCCTCAACCTCCGCCAGGGTGCCCTGGGTCCACACCCCCACCAGGATCACCCGCTCCAGGCGCAGCTTGCGGTACTCCACCTCGTAGCCGTCGGCCTGCTCCTCGGCGTGGATGGTGGTCTGACGGTTGATCCGACGCAGGGAATTGCGCTCGGAAAGATCGAGATCGCCCACCGTGGGTTCCCGGTGACCGGGCTGTTGTCTCTCGCCCGCAGGGGTGGAGCGGGAAAGACTCTCGACGCGAAAGGCGGTGACATCCTTTGGATTATTCATCGCCGCCCATTGTCCCACACTCCTCGCGAAAGGCTAGAGTCATAAGCCATGAGCACGGATCTCAAAAGCATCGGCCTAGGTTTTTCTACGTGGCAGGACGCGGTGGAAGCAGCCATCGCTTCCGGAGCGCTCTCGGTGACCGGGGAGGTGCGCGGGGGGCAGCTGATCCAGTTTGCGGATCGCTCCGGAGCCCAGATCAACATTCTGGCGGTGGAACCCTTTGCCACCTACGCGGGCTTCGAGTCCGTCGCCCAAACCTACGCGCACGTGGATATGCTCACCGACGTGGTCGCCCTGTGTGAGATCGTTGATCCCCTGGGCAACGCCCTGGCCACCGTGACCTGCAACCTAGCCCAGGGGCCGCTGTTGGCTGAGGACGGCCAACAGCAGTTCCAGCCACTCGCGGTAACCGCCCTGGGCATCGAGACCGTCGTGTATCCCTCTGCGGTGGACTACGAGAACGCCACCGGCGACACAGTGGGCACGGTGTTGTCCGACGCCGCACGCGCCGTGGCGGAGGGCTCCGGCGGCACGGCCCCGGATGCCGGGGCGCGGTTCTCCGCGCGGGTACTCGACGCAGAATACCGCACCTCGGAGCTGACCGGGCAGCGGTTCATTCACGCCACGGTGGACGCCGCCTTCCCTTTCGACGTCTGCCTACCCGATAACCCGGTGCTACCGCAGCGCGACGAAATCATTGCTGGAAAGGCCGTACTGGTGGCCTCCGTGAAGGCACCCCTCGGCGGCGGGTGCTGCGGAGGGGGCGGCGGTTCCTGCGGGTGCGGAGGGCACTAGGAAAGCCGCTCTCCTCACCCTCGCTTCTATCCCTAGAGCCAGGTAGTCCCGGTAGCCACGATCTCCGAGGGGCCCGTCAGCGTCGTGGTTTCCCCCCCGAGGCATACGCTCACCTCACCACCGGGCACCCGCACGGTCACTTCTCCGGTGGTGTGCCCGGCGTCGGCAAGCGCCGCCGTGGCCGCCGCTACGGTGCCGGTGCCGCACGAGAGGGTCTCGCCCACCCCGCGCTCCCAGACTCGCATGTTCACGGCGCCGTCGGCGAGCGGGGTGAGGATCTCCACGTTGACGCCCTCGGGGAAAAACTCCACGTCCCACTCCGGCTGACGCAGTGGCCAGTCGCACAGACCCTGGGTGTCGAGCCCGGGGATCACCGCCGCTAGGTGCGGGTTACCCACATTGATACCCAAGCCCGCCACGGACTTATCACCTATGCGCGCGGTGGAGAGCCCCTCCACCCGCACCGGGCCCATATCCACGGATACCACTGCATGGCGCGCGGTGGACTCGTGGATCTTCACCTCCCGCTGGCCGGCCCTGGTGTCGACCACAAAGGAGGGGGAATCCACCAGGCCGCGGGAATAAAGCCAGTGCGCGAAGACCCGCACACCATTGCCGCACATCTCCGCCACGGAGCCATCGGCGTTGCGGTAATCCATGAACCACAGCCGGTCCCGGCGGACCACACGCAGGATGCCGTCTGCCCCCAGGCCCCGGTGCCGATCGGCGAGCAGCGCTACCCGCTCGGGGCTCAGATCGATGCGGTCATGTTCGTCGGGAATAATAAGAAAATCATTTCCCGTTCCGTGTCCCTTGGCGAAAAAGAGTTCTTCTTGAGTGCTCACCCCAGCCACTCTAGCGCCTGGGAGACGGTGTCTCTGGACGCATCGATCCAATGAATCCGGGGGTCTCGGCGAAACCACGACCGCTGGCGGCGCACGTAGCGCCGGGTACCAAAGGTGGTGCGCTCCTTTGCCTGCTCCCAGCTCATCTGGCCATCGAGGGCGTCGAGCACCTGCGCATAGCCGATCGCCCGGCCGGCCGTAGAATCCCGGCGCAAGCCGCGATGGGCTACCAGGTGCTCGACCTCGGCCACTAGTCCCGCCTCGAACATCCCTCCCGTGCGTCGCTCGATGCACGGATTGAGCCACTCGGAGTCTGCCCCCAGGCCGATGATGCGGGTATTCCAGCGCGGCGGTGCGCCGATCGGCGGCTGGCTAGCTTGATAGGGGCTGCCGGTGAGCTCTATGACCTCCAGGGCACGCACGGTGCGACGGGGGTCGCGATCCTCGATGATCGCGGCGGCCTGCGGATCGCGGCGGGCCAGTTCCCGATGCAGGGCGGCGATACCCACCTCGTCGAGGCGCTTCTGCCATTTATCGCGCACCGCCGGATCCGTGGGCGGAAACTGCCAATCATCCAGCAAGGCCTGCGCATAGAGCATAGATCCGCCCACCAGGATGGGGGTTATCCCCCGAGCGAGCAAGCGCTCCACGTCCGCGACGGCGGCCCGCTGATACCTGGCCACCGAGGCCTTCTCCGTGACCTCCCACACGTCAAGCTGATGATGGACGATTCCTTCGCGCTGCTCCATGGCAAGCTTGGCGGTGCCAATATCCATGCCTCGATAGAGCTGCATCGAATCCACATTGACGATCTCTCCGCCCAGCCGGTGCGCCAGCGCAAGACCTAGCGCAGACTTACCGGAGGCGGTAGGCCCCACCACGGCGATGGGAGTGGGTAGCCGATCGCGCACGCTCACCACTCCCATTGCGCCACGTAGCGGCCCACCCCGGCGGTGGCATCCGCGTCCACCAGACGCGCGCGGGTGGGCCGCAGGGCGGCCATCTCGCACCATAGATCTGGTTCGATCACCCCCCCGCGGCGCAACCAGCCGGGCAGATCGTCACCCACCGCTTTTTCCCCACGCCCCGCCAACAGATCGCGGCACCACTGATCGACCTCGGCAGCACCATCCCGGAGCGCGAGCGGAGCGCGCGGGGTTAGGCCCGCCGAGCCGTCTAGGGCCACCACAGTGAGCACCCCCTCGTCCGGTGATCCCAGACGGTCGCGCACCTGCGTCACCCGTACATCCGGGCCTAAGACATGGCGCATGACCAACTCCGGGAGATAATGTCCCTCCCCCACTCGCTCCTGCGGTGCCCCCCACGCGCGAAAGCTGCCCGCATGGGCGGTAAACCAGCGTTCATCGCGGCTTCCTACCAGGTGAACCGGCATATCCGCATATTTTTTCGCGCTGCGCCGCGCCAGCGCTCGCAGGCGCTGGGCCGCCTCGTCGCGGGGGGCCAAGGCCCGCACGAGGGCGGGGCTTCCGGGTATTACCAAGAGCTGAGCAGTCACGGGGAATAAGGTTAGTGGGTACACCATGACGTGTAAGGAGCAGCCCTGTACATTTGGTAGATGCGATGTGCGACGGTCGCGCGTAGCGCGGCGTGAGAACTCAACCCGTAAGGACGTGCTTTCCGATTATGACCCAGCAGCCCGCCCCCACCCCGGCGCAATTGGCAAAGAAGAAGCCCACCCCCGGCCCCGCGGCCGTGTCGCAGGCACCCGCAGCCCGTCCCGCGCCCAATAATCCCGCACAATGGGGGCGCGTGGAGGCCGACGGCACCGCCTGGGTGCGCACCGGCGATGGGGAGCGACGCATCGGCCAGTACAAGGCGGGCACCCCCGAGGAGGGCCTCGCCCACTTCGGCGCCCGCTACGATGACCTCTCCACCGAGGTATCCCTGCTGGAATCGCGCCTGCGGCTCCACCCCGAAGACGCCGAGGCCATCCGTTCCCAGGCCAAGGAGGTACGCGCCCAGCTAGACACCGCCGCCGTGATCGGCAACCTTGATGCCCTGGATACCCGCTTAGCCGGAATCATCACGGACTCCGATACCGCGCAGGCGCAGGTGACCCAGGAGCGACAGCGACGCCGCGCCGAGGCCATCGCCGCTAAGGAAAAATTAGCCGCCGAGGCCGAGGAAATCGCCGCGCATTCCACCGAGTGGAAAGCCGCAGGCGACCGGATTCACGCGATCCTCGAGGAATGGAAAACCATCCACGGAGTGGATCGCAAAACCGATGACAAACTCTGGAAGCGCTACTCGCGCGCCCGCGACTCCTTCAACCGCCGCCGCGGCTCCCACTTCGCAGACCTCGACCGCGCCCGCGCCCAGGCCAAGCGCGCCAAGGAGGAACTCGTGGAGCAGGCCGAGGCCCTCCGGGACTCCACCGACTGGGGTGACACGGCCCGCGCTTTCCGGGATCTGATGAAGGAATGGAAGACCATCGGGCGCGCCCCCCGCGAGACTGATGATGCCCTGTGGGAGAGGTTCCGCAGCGCCCAGGATCATTTCTTCGACGCCCGCACCGCCGCCAACAACGCCCGCGACCGCGAATATGCCGACAACGCCGCAGCGAAGGACGCCCTACTTGCGGAGTACCGTCCCCTCATCCAGCCCGAGGAAAACCTGGAGGCCGCCCGCGACAAGCTGGCGGAGTTACAGGAAAAATGGGAGCAGATCGGCTACGTTCCCCGCGGCAAGGTGCGCGAGTACGAGGATAAGATCGCCGCCCTGGAACGCCACGTGAAGGAAACCGCGGAAAGTGCCTGGCGTCGCACCGATCCCGCCGCCCAGGCACGGGCGGCGCAGTTCCAAGCCAAGGTGGAGGAATTCGCAGCCCAGGCCGCCCAGGCCGAGGCAAAGGGCGAGGCGAAGCGGGCCGAGCAGCTGCGCGCTCAAGCGGCCCAGTGGGCGGAGTGGGCAGATGCCGCCGCTCAGGCCGTGGAGAACCGTTAGGTCACGCCCCCATGCGGCCCCGCCGGGTTCCTAGGAGCGCACGCAGGAACCCGGCGGGGCCGCTACTCGGATTATTCCTCGCCCCGCGGAGAACGGGTGTGTTCGGCGCGGTGGGCGGCCCGGGCGCGGCGATCATCCACCAGCAAGGGGTTATGCTGCTCGCCGCGTTGCTGCTGCTTAACCAGGGCTGTGCGCTGGGCATAGCTTACCTCGTCAAGATCTTCAACCTCGGCGCGTGCCTGCGCGATGCGCTCCTGTTCCGGGGAGCGACGCAATGCTATCCGGGAGTACACCACCACGGCCACCAGCACCGCGCCAATCGCGAGGTACATCCCGACCCCGGCGCTCGTGGCCTCCTCGCTGCCGGAGCGCGTCTGACGCAACCACAGGGCCAAGAGCGCTTCCACAGCCGCCACAGTACACAGCATCCAGGCCACCAGCGCCCACACGGTACGGCGCAGCACCAAGGCGAGCGCCGTGCATACCCCGAGCCCCAGGAAAGCGCAAATCGCAAAGATATATTCGGTGATCTTGACCCCGGCCTGCGCGGCGGTGTCGGTCGCAAACACCACCTGATACCCCGCTACCCCCGTGACCTGGGGCAAGAAAAGCGAGGCCACGTAGAAGACAAAGGCACCCAGCAGCGCATAGCCCGGGGTACCCAACCACAGCCGCGAGGCTGCCTCGCGCTCAAGCTCGGCCAGGTGCGCTGCCGAATGTTCTTCCCTGCGTGTTTCCGCCATGAGTGGCTCCTGCCTAAATACTAGTGAGATGATGAGGAACGCGGGCGGACACGTGGCATGCCCAGCCCCACGCCCACGGGAGGGGTAGTAGGGGTGCGTCCCAGCTCGGCCATGTCACCGGCTCGGGTGCGGCGGTGCTGCTCGACACCGGAATCGGCGATGAGGAAGAAGGGGGTGGAATCCGTCACTGTCACCTCCACCACGTCGCCGGGCCGAATGGGCTGCGCTGCCCCCGAAGGATCGAAGTGCACCAAACGCCCATCGCGGGCGCGCCCGGACATGCGCCGGGTGCGGTGATTCTTGCGACCCGCCTGGTCTTGGACAATGAGCTCCACCCGCGTGCCCACCAGGGCGGCGTTATCCTCGGCGCTGATCCTCTCCTGCAGGGCGATGAGGCGCTCGTAACGCTCCTGCACCACTTCCTTGGGCACTTGGTGATCCATCTCCGCGGCCGGGGTGCCGGGGCGGGGCGAATACTGGAAGGTAAAGGCGGAGGTAAAGCGGGCTTTTTCCACTACGTCCAAGGTTGCCTGAAAGTCCTCCTCCGTCTCCCCGGGGAAACCGACGATGATATCCGTGGTGATGGCCGCGTGCGGGATCTTGGCACGCACCTCCTCGAGGATGCCCAGGAATTTCTTAGTGCGATAGGAACGCCGCATGGCCTTGAGCACCGCGTCGGAGCCGGATTGCAGGGGCATGTGCAGCTGGGGGCACACGTTGGGGGTCTGGGCCATCGCATCGATCACGTCCGAGGTGAACTCGGCCGGGTGCGGGCTGGTGAAGCGCACCCGTTCCAGGCCCTCGATGGTGCCGCAGGCACGCAGCAGCTTGGAAAAAGCCGAGCGATCGCGCTCCAACTCGGGATCAGCAAAATGCACACCGTAGGCATTGACGTTTTGTCCCAGCAGCGTCACCTCGGTAACCCCCTGGTCCACCAGGGCCTGTACCTCCGCAAGGATATCCCCAGGGCGGCGATCTGCCTCCTTGCCTCGCAGCGAGGGGACGATGCAAAAAGTACAGGTATTATTGCAGCCCACGGAGATGGATACCCACCCGGAATAGGCGGATTCCCGCTTGGCTGGCAGCACCGAGGGAAACTCCTCGAGCGCCTCCACGATCTCCACTTCGGCGCGCTCGTTGTGCTGAGCTCGATCCAGGAGCGCGGGTAGGGAACCGATGTTGTGCGTGCCAAACACCACATCCACCCAGGGGGCCTTATCCACCACGGTGGAACGATCCTTCTGCGCGAGGCACCCACCCACGGCAATCTGCATCCCGGGGTGTTGATCCTTGACCTTCTTGAGTTGACCCAGGGAGCCATACAGGCGATTATCCGCATTCTCCCGCACCGCACAGGTGTTGTACACCACCAGATCCGCCTGGGCGTCGGTATCCGCCGGAACGTACCCGGCCTCTTCCAAAAGGCCCGCCAGGCGCTCGGAATCATGCACGTTCATCTGGCACCCGAAGGTCTTGACCTCGTAGGTGCGGGGATGGGTGTCTTGCTGCATCACGGGCCACATTCTAACGGGCAGCCCCGGTTAGATCCCAAACCCCATCGGACCGCCAAGTTCCCGGTAACGCTCCTCTACCGCCTCGCGCGCCAGGGCCAACGACATCCCCTCGGAAAAACCCCGCCGGGCCAGGACGCCCACGACCCGGCGTAGGTCCTTGGCTTGACCACGGTAATCCCGCGGAACCTCTTTGATACCGCTCGCCTTTTTCCTCGCCAGACCTCGCGCCGTCTCCCGCTCTTCCTCCCGGCTGATCTGCCCCAGGGCCTCCTGGCATTCCCGGTCCGCCACCCCCTTGTCCTTGAGCTCCTGCGCCAGCGCCCGGCTGGACTTACCACGACCGCGCGAGCGCTGCCGCACCCATTCTTGGGCAAAGGCAGCGTCATCGACCAGGCCGACCTCCTGCAGATCGTTGAGAACCTCGGTGACCAGAGCGGGATCGTAGTCCTTGTCTAGCAGACGGCGCTGCAGCTCTCGACGGGATCGGGCCCGATAGTCCAATAAGCCCAACGCGCTCTCGCGCACCGCAGCCTTGTCCTTTTCCTCCCGCTCATCAATGAGGCCCCGGGGCCGGTAATTCGCCAGAGCGGTGCGCAATCGCTCCAGTTTCTCCTCCCGCCTAAGCCCCTCCGGTTGGCGAGCCATGGCGATTAATCCTCGTCGTCAAAGTCCACGTTGGGCACCACATCGACGGGTTCATCGCTGAGTTCCCCCTCGGTCCCACCTTCCGGCTGCTGTGGTTCCGCCTGATCACCCATGCCCAGCTTGGCCAGGATCTTGCGCTCGATCTCATCGGCCAGGTCCGTGTTGTCCTTAAGATGGAGCCGCACCTTTTCCTTGCCCTGGCCCAGCTGCTCGCCCTCGTAGGTAAACCAGGAACCGGACTTCTTGATCACGCCGTTTTCCACGCCCATATCGATGAGCGAGGACTCGCGCGAAATACCCTCGCCATAGATGATGTCAAACTCCGCAACCTTAAAGGGCGGCGATACCTTGTTCTTTACCACCTTGATCTTGGTGCGGTTGCCAATGGCATCCTGCCCATCCTTAAGCGTCTGGATGCGGCGCACGTCGCAACGCACGGAGGCGTAGAACTTCAAGGCCTTGCCGCCCGTGGTGGTCTCCGGGGAGCCAAACATCACGCCGATCTTCTCGCGGAGCTGGTTGATAAAGATGGCGGTGGTACCGGAGTTATACAGCGCACCCGTCATCTTGCGCAACGCCTGACTCATCAGCCGGGCCTGGAGACCCACGTGGCTATCACCCATCTCCCCCTCGATCTCCGCCTTGGGCGTCAGCGCCGCCACGGAGTCCACAACGATGATGTCAATCGCACCGGAACGCACCAGCATGTCCGCGATTTCTAAGGCCTGCTCTCCGGTATCTGGCTGGGATACCAGCAGGGCATCCGTGTCCACTCCCAGTTTGCGTGCGTATTCGGGATCGAGCGCGTGTTCGGCATCGATAAACGCGGCGATGCCGCCCTCCTTTTGCGCGGAGGCGATGGCGTGGAGCGCGACGGTGGTCTTACCCGAGGATTCCGGGCCGTAAATCTCCACGATACGACCCCGGGGAAACCCTCCCACGCCAAGGGCCACATCGATGGCGGTATTGCCGGAGGAAATAGCTCGCACCGGGGGCCGCTTATCCTCCCCCAGGCGCATGACCGCACCTTTACCGAAATCTTTTTCGATCATCGCCAGGGCGGCGTCGAGAGCCCTCTGACGATCCTCGCCAGCACTCTTTGCGTTGGCAGTTTTCTTCTTCGCAGCCATGATCCTCAATCCTTGCGATAACGATGCGTAAGCTCTAACAGTTTAGACCGCCGTGAAACCACACCGGTTCCCTCGTGGGTCCATTCCCACCCTAGAGGGCGGGCGCGACAGCTTCGAATATACACGCACACATGTTCGAACATCAAGCGCGGCACGCCAGTTCCCACCTAAACGATGTTCAAGGTAAGTTCTCTAAGCATGACTGGTTCCCTCCGCTCGCTGACCGACCTCGCGCTGGCCGCCGTCTTCGCCGCACTGATCATCGTGCTGGCCTTTGTCTCCATCCCCGTAGGCAGCGCGGGAGTGCCCATAGTTCTCCAAAACACCGCCTTCATCCTCACCGGCCTCGTCCTGGGCGCACGCCGAGGCCTACTCACCGTCGCTATTTTCTTCATCCTCGGACTCGTGCTCCCCGTCCTCGCCGGGGGCCGCAGCGTTACCGCAGCACTCGCCGGTCCCACCGTGGGTTACCTCATCGGCTATGCCGTTTCCACCGTCCTCGCCGGTACCCTCGCCTACCGACTGCGTGGTCACCGCTACGTCACCTTCAGCATCGCCGCCCTCGTCGCGCTGCTTTCCCAATACCTCTGCGGCACCATCGGCCTTATCCTGCGCGCCCACATGCCCCTGGGCGCCGCCGTGGCCGCCCAGGGTTCCTTCGCACTCATCGACGCCCTAAAACTCATCGTGGTCGTAGCCGCCGCGACCACGCTCCACACCGCTCTGCCGCACGTGCTCCGCCCCGCCCATGCCCGAGATTAAGTTCCGCGACGTCACCCTGGACCACGGCACCGGCCCCATCCTCGATACCGTCACCACCACGCTCAGCGAACGCCGCATCGGGATCATCGGGGCTAACGGCTCCGGCAAATCCACCTTCGCCCGCATGATCAACGGGCTGGTCCTCCCGAGCAGCGGCGAGGTACTCGTCGATGGGCTCAGCGTGCGGAAAAACGGCGCACGGGTGCGCACCAAGGTGGGCTTTATTTTCTCCGACGCCGACAACCAAATCATCATGCCGAACGTGCGCGACGACGTGGCCTTTTCTCTACGCAAAAACAAGGCCCTCAGCAAGGAACAGCGCCACCAGCGCGCCGAAGAAGCCTTAATCGCCGCGGGGCTGGGCAACCACGCGGACTCCTCCCCGCACGTACTCTCCGGCGGGCAAAAACAGCTCCTCGCCCTGACATCGGTTCTCATCGCCGAGCCGAGCCTGATCGTGGCCGACGAACCCACCACCCTGCTCGACCTGCGCAATCGCCGTCGCATCCAGCGCTACTTCACCGCCCTGCCGCAGCAGCTCATCGTGGTCACCCACGATCTCGACCTGGTGGCGGATTTCGACCGCGTGCTGTGCATCGATCACGGCCGCATCGTCGACGACGGCGCCCCGGGTTCAGTCATCGAGGCCTACCTGGCTCGCATCGAGGCGGAGCAATGAAGACGCGCTCCGTCGCGGTGCCACTGGGCACCTACGCCCCGGGCCGCTCACCGATCCATCGAGCGGCCGTGGGCCTGAAGATCCTCGGCGTGCTGGGCTACGTGCTCCTTGGGATAGTGGCCGTCCGTTCCATACTCGCCGCGGGTTTCTACGCCCTGCTCTGCGCGGGCCTTTATGCCCTGGCCCGCATCCCCCTGTCCGTGGCGTGGTCGCAGTGGTGGCCGCCGATGCCCGTGCTCCTCGCACTGGGGGCCTTCCAGTGGTGGCAACGCGGGGCCGAACACGCCGCGATCCTCGTCATCACCCTGAGTGCCTCCCTCATGACCGCCGCCCTGCTCACCCTGACCACCACCATCGCGGATCTCTTGGAGACACTGGAGCGCGGCCTCTCCCCCCTGACCCACTGGGGGTTTCCCGCCGAGCGCTTTTCCCTGGCGCTCTCCCTCACACTACGCATGATTCCGGTGCAGCTGAGCACGGTAGGCGAGGTCATCGAAGCACGAAAGGCACGCGGCGCCGCATGGAGCCCTCGAGCCTTTCTGACCCCCGTGCTCATCCGATCGCTCAACCGAGCCCAGGGCATCGCTGAGGCGCTCTGGGCTCGCGGTACCGGGGACGACACCTCGCACCCCGATACCCCTGGTTAGGATTCGCCGCGCAGCTCCCTCATCTTGCGCGCCACGGCGTCATCCCCTGGGGTCGACGCCGCACCGGCACCAGATTCGATCTGCCCACCCGAGGAGGGAGCACCGTGCATCTCGCGGCGGATCTGCTCCAAGCGGGAGTGCCCGGCCATCTGAATCCCGGCCTGCTGCACCTCCTCCATGCGCGCCTCCACGGAATTTTCCGCCAGCTCCGCCTGGCCCAGGGCGTGCGCATAACGGCGTTCGATCTTGTCGCGCACCTGATCCAGGTTCGGGGAAGAACCTGCGGTCAGGGAGTTCATCGACTTCACCGACTCCGCCACCTTTTCCTGCATCTTTGCCTGCTCCAGCTGGCTGAGGAGCTTGGAGCGCTCGGCTACCTGCTGCTGCAATCGGGCGGAGTTACGCTCCACCGCCTGCTTGGCCTGCTGCGCCTGTTGAATCGCCTGATCGTGAAGCTGCTTGGTCTCCTCCACCGACTGTTCCGCCGTAACCAACTGGGCGGCAAAGGCCTCCGCGGCGTTTTCATACTCCAGGGCCTTTTTCTCATCCCCCTGGCCGCGGGCCTGATCCGCCAGCCGCAGCGCCTGCTTGGTATTGGCCTGAAGCTTCTCGATCTCCTCCAGCCGACGATGAAGTTGCATCTCTAACTGGCGCTGGTTGCCGATCACCGCCGCGGCCTGGCGAGAAAGCTCCTGGTGCTGCTTCTGGGCCTGCGCCATTGCCTGTTCAATTTGTACCTTGGGATCGGCGTTTTCCTCGATCTTGCTATCGAAGAGTGCCATCAGATACTTCCACGCCTTGCTGAACCGGTTTGCCATCGTGTGTATTCCTCCTATGATGCGTCGTCAGTAGTGCATGGTACCGCGTTTTATCCCCTGGCCCCCAAGCCCTCATCCCTCCGGCCCTCGGGAACAAACGTCGTCTCCCGGGAGTTGAAAAGCATGATGGGTACTCAGACCGCTACTTTGACCACGCGCCCCGCGGCACCTCACCGTGGGCGAACGCACCCCGAACCCCTGCTGCGTGAGGCCCTCGGCGAGGCGTTGCGCGCTTTTCGCGCCGAACGGCGCATCACGCTGCGGGAATTAGCCGAGTCCGCGCGGGTCTCCCCCGGCTACATCTCCGAACTAGAGCGCGGACGCAAAGAGGTTTCCTCCGAGCTCTTGGCCGCCGTATGCCATGCCCTGGGGGTCACCGTGGCCGACGTCCTCATTGAGGCTGCCGGTTCCATGGCCTTGAGCGACGTCGCAGAAGAGCTCGCCACCGGTGAACTCGGCGCACAGGCACCCCGGGAGGCCTAGGCTTCCGGTTCCCCGTCGCATTGCGGTATGGAATCCGAGCGCACCTCGCGCAGCAAGCCGTCAAGGGCCGCCCACACAGCCTCCTGCCGTATCTCGGCGCGCCCACCGGTTAGGTCAATTCGCTGCACCCGCCGCACCCCCGGCCCGTAGTAGCCCAGCCACACTTCCCCCACCGGATGCCCATCGTGAGGCTCCGGACCTGCCACGCCCGTGAGCGCCACCGCCCAGGTCACCCGGAGTCTGCGCGCACACCCCCGAGCCATACTCAGCACCGTGGGACCAGCCACCGGGCCGTGGTGCGCCAAGACCTCACCGGGAACACCGGCCAAAGATTCCTTGAGATCCACCGCATACACCACCATCGCGCCGCGCAGTACCGCAGACGCCCCGGGAACTTCGGCCACGGTGGCGCTGGCCAACCCGGCCGTGAGGGATTCGCACCACCCCAATGTCTCTCCCCGGCGGGCGAGGAGTTCCACCACCTCCGTGGCCAGCGCGCTCACACTCGGCTTCGCCGCACCGGTCATGCTCGCTCCCTAGGACTTCTGGCGCTGCGCGTCCACCACGTACTGCACTCCGGTGACCACCGTGACCACGACAGCCACCACCATAACGGCGTGGGTGGGCCAGGCCATCCAGTCCGGCAACGGGCAAAGATACAGGGCTACGCCCAGAGACTGCAGCACGGTCTTGAGCTTGCCACCCCTGCTAGCCGGCACCACTTTGCCACCGCGCAGCAGCACCATGCGCCACAGGGTAATACCCAATTCTCGCACCACGATCACCACGGTGATCCACACCGGCATGGCCCCGACGACGTTGAGGCACACCAGCGCCGTGATCATCAGCGCCTTATCCGCGATGGGATCGGCGATCTTGCCGAAGTCCGTGACCAGCCCCCGCGACCTGGCGATATCCCCATCCAGCTTATCGGTGGCCATCAACACGGCAAAGAGGCCGAAGGCAGCCCACATCCCGCCCGCGTGGGAGTTTTCCGCCCGCAGGGTTAGCCATGCAAACACCGGAACAAAAACGATGCGCAGGCAGGTCAGGACGTTTGGCAGGTTCCAATTCGATGGTTCCTGCGCGGGGGACCCGCCGCTCGCCGTCGATGCATTCACGCCCATCACTGTACCCTCTAGGGGCGCGCGGGTGCCCCCGAGCCATGATCCCGTTTGTTCTTCCACAGGGAGGCGACGATGGTGATCGTCAACATGCCCACGATGACCAGGAGGGAGGTCTCCGTACCGATCTCCGGCGCTCCGTGCACGGACTCGCCGCCGTTGATGAAGGGCAGGTTATTCTCGTGCAGGGCATGGAAAATGAGCTTGACGCCGATGAATCCCAGGATGACCGCAAGGCCATAGGAGAGATAACCCAGGCGATCGAGCAGGCCGTCGAGCAGGAAATACAGTTGGCGCAGGCCCAGGAGGGAAAAAGCATTAGTGGTAAACACCAGGTATGCCTCCTGGGTCACCCCGTAGATAGCAGGGATGGAGTCCAGGGCAAACATCACGTCTACCATGCCGATGGCCACCAGGGCTACCATGAGCGGGGTGAAGTAGCGCTTGCCGTCTTTGCGGAGGGTGAGGTGATCGGACTCGTAGGTCTGCGTCACCGGGATGACCTTGCGCACCACCTTGATCACCCACATGTCCTGCGGGTCGGTGGGCGGGGCATCACGTACCTCATCCGCCACCATCTTGGCCGCGGTAAAGAGCAGAAAGATACCGAAGAGATAGAACACGTCCGACCACGCATTGATGATTGAGGCACCCAAAAGGATAAACACCAGGCGGAAAATCAAGGCCAAGGCGATACCGATGAGCAGCACCTTTTGCTGGTATTTCCGGGGGATCTGAAACGCCCCCATGATGAGAGCAAAGACGAAAAGATTATCCACGGAGAGGGCCTTTTCCGTGACGTAACCCGTGAGGTATTCCATGCCGTGCTGGTGATCCCACACCGCGTACACGACGCCACCGAAGACCAGGGCGATGAGAACATAAATCACCGACCACCAAGCGGATTCCTTGATGGTCGGTTCGTGCGGCACCCGCACGTGGGAATAAAAATCGAAGAAAAACAGGCCGAGGATCAGCGCGAGGGTCGCGGCCCAGACCCACAGGGGAACAGTCATACTTCTTTTTCTCCTCCGGTTCGATGGAAAAACAACCGGAGGTCTCCCCCACTCGCCATCGAGCCGAGCCGACAGGACCGGGAGTTCCCCCGCCCCGCGATACCGCGAGGTCAACCGGGGTACTCCGTGCTGACGATCCCTGCCGTGGGCGGGGTACTCCCCTCCAATGCCGGTTCAGTCTAGCACCAAACGCGGGACTAAAACGCCCCGCCGGTGGGATTGGAGGTGGCGCTCACGCTGCGCACCGCGTCGTATCCTCCGGACTCCTGCGTGGGCGCTAGCTCGGCTCCCTCCTCCTTGGGAGCCTCCGCGGGATCGGCGCCCTTAATCATCCAGAGGATCGTATCCAGCTCTTCTGGCTTGACCAAGACCTCGCGTGCCTTAGATCCCTCCGAGGGGCCCACCACGCCGCGCGACTCCATGAGGTCCATCAGGCGACCGGCCTTGGCGAAGCCGATGCGCAGCTTGCGCTGCAACATGGAGGTGGAGCCCAACTGCGAGGTCACCACCAGCTCCACGGCCTCCAAGAGGTCGTCCATGTCCTTGCCGATGTCCTCGTCAATCTCTTTCTTCTCCGCGGCCTTCTCCTCCGTCACACCCTCGGTGTAATCCGGTTCTGCCTGAGACTTGGCGGCCTCCACCACGCGCTGGATCTCCTCATCGGTCACAAAAGAGCCCTGCAGGCGCTGGGGCTTGCCCGCCCCCTGGGGGATAAAGAGGGCGTCGCCCATACCGATGAGCTTTTCCGCCCCACCCTGGTCGAGGATCACGCGGGAGTCCGTCAACGACGAGGTGGCAAAGGCCAGTCGAGAGGGAACATTCGTCTTAATCAGGCCGGTCACCACGTCCACCGAGGGGCGTTGGGTGGCCAGAACCAGGTGGATGCCCGCCGCGCGCGCCTTCTGGGTGATGCGCACGATGGATTCCTCGATCTCCTTCGGGGCCGTCATCATAAGGTCCGCCAGCTCGTCTACCACGCAAACGATGAAGGGGTAGGGCCGGTATTCGCGCTGCGATCCGGCCGGGGCCTGGATCTGCCCCGCACGCACCTTGCGGTTGAAGTCCTTGATGTGGCGCACCCGGGCGGCCTTCATGTCCATGTAGCGCTGTTCCATCTCCTCCACCAGCCACTGCAGGGCGGCGGAAGCCTTTTTCGGCTGGGTGATGATCGGGGTGATGAGGTGGGGAATCCCCTCGTAGGGCGTCAGCTCCACCATCTTCGGATCCACCAGGATCAACCGTACTTCCTCCGGGGTGGCGCGGGTGAGCAGGGAAACCAGCATGGAGTTGACAAAGGCGGATTTACCCGATCCGGTCGAACCAGCCACCAAAAGGTGCGGCATCTTCTGCACGGAAGCGCAGATGAAGTCGCCCTCGATGTCCTTGCCCAGGCCGATGAGCATGGGATCCTTGTTATCCACCGTGGCCGGGGCGTTGAGCACATCGGCCAGGCGGACCATCTCCCGATCCGTGTTGGGCACCTCGATGCCCACCGCGGACTTGCCCGGAATAGGGGTCAGTAGGCGAACATTATCGGTGGCCACCGCATAGGCTAGGTTCGACTGCAGATTAGTAATCTTGGAGACCTTCACCCCCGGGCCCAGCTCCACCTCGTAGCGCGTCACCGTGGGACCGCGAGAAAAGCCCGTCACCGCCGCATTGACCTTGAATTCCTCGAATACCGCGGTGATCGCCTCGATCATGCGATCGTTAGCCTCGGAGTGCTGGCGGGGCGGCTCTCCGGCGATGAGCAGCCCCGTGGACGGCAGCGCGTACTCGCCGTCCGAGGGTCCCTCGGTCGTAGTGGGACGAAACTCCTCGTCGTCCTCTTCTGGTTCCACCGCCGCCCGCTCCGGGGCGGTGGCCGCCGCGTCCATCCCGGAGCGGGCGATAATCGCCTGACGGATGGACTCGCGGCTGGTGGAGACCGCGTCGCGGGAGGCGGCTCGGGGGGCGGGTGCCTCCTCTGGCTCTTCCTCGACATCGGGCAAAGATTCCTCGGCTTCCACGATCGGGATCTCGTCGGTATCGGCCACCGAGGGCGCCGCCGGTGCGGGCTTTGTCTTCTTCCGCTTCTTGGCGAAGAGGCCATCGGGATCGAGTCCGGACGCATCGCCGGGCTCGTCCGCTGCGTCATAACCTCGCGGCGCGGGTCGCTTAGCCGGGCGGGGGGCACGGCGAGGAGACGAAGGGGCACCCGGGTGGGCGCGACGCTCCAGTTCCTCGTCCACGTGGGCATAAGCATCCTGGGGATCTTCCTCCCGATCCGCGTTCACGGAGCTGCGGATGAGATCCACCACGTAGTCGTAGCCCTCGCGCACCGTGATGCCGGTGACCTTGAGCGCGCCGTAGAAGATCACTAGGGCCAGGATGGGAATGGCAAGGTAGCGGCTAAAGCCCAGAGCGAGGATCCCCCCGGTGTAGGCCCCCACCAGCCCACCGGCGGCGGAGCGCGCGGACGCCCCGGCGGGATCCCCGGCGAGGAGGTGGATAAGGCCCAGCATGGCCACCGCGATGAGCCCCACGCCCCCCATCACGCGCGTCATCACCTCTCTGGGTTGGCGTATTCCCATCATCAGCGCCACCGCCACCACGACTAAGGCCACGGGCAGTACAAAGGCCCCCGCCCCGATCACGGTGTGCACGCCCCGGGCAATGAACTCACCGATGGGGCCCGCCACGTCGAACCACACCGAGGCACCCAACACCACGGCCACGCCGATGAGGCTGAGCCCGATGCCGTCGGAATGCTTCCGCACGGACTCCACCAGGCCGGTGTCCGGGGCCTCTTGTGGTTCCTCCTCATAATTATCCCGGGCGGCCTTCTTCCTCGGTTTCCTGCTCATATCCTCCGGTTTCTGTTCCTGATCTCGGGCACCACCAAGGCTGCGAGTAAGCTTTCCTGCCCCACCCGCCGCCGCGCTAAAGAGAGATTTCATGCCGCTGCCCACGGCCCCCACCGCGCTACCGGTACGCTCCTGCGAGGTCTCGGCGGCGCGGAAGGCCGCCGTGGCGGGAGCCGAGGAGAAAACCGCGGTACGCTCCTCCGCTCGGCGGGAATCACCCGCTCGGGCGCCGGCGCGGCGCGGTTTTCGGGGGGAAGGACTCGTGGCAGACATGGGCACCAGGATAGTTGCCTCGACACCACGATTCACATACGCCACACCAGATTGCGGAAAAACTTATCCGTACCCCCGAGTCATCCCTAGAGACTTGACTTAACGACGTCGTCCACCTCCCCCTCCACCGTCACCTCGACCGCGGTACGTCCGGAGCACCACAGCAGTATCTCGCCCGGATCCCCCTTAACCCGCACCACCGCGTCTCCTCGGGTAGCCACCCCGCGCTGCCGAGCCACCACAAGAGGGCGCATTCCCCGTCCCTCGAGTACCACCGGTCGCACGCTGCGCCGCAACAGAAGGGGTGCCATGCGCGCACACCACGACCACAGCGTCTCATCCACCCGGACGGAAAAATCGCGCGGTGTCACTTCTCCCCCGCCCCGACGCACGTCCTCGTGGTGAAGAAAGTGCTCGGCGGTGTTGAGGGGGGCGTCGATGAGCCGAACCGGGGAAAACCGACCCGGCCCGGCGGCCCACTGGCGCACTACGTCTTCGTAAGGGCGAGATTTGAGCTTAGCGGCGAGATTCTCCGCGTGGCCCCGCAGGGGATGAAGAAACATACCCGCTGCGGCATCGGGGCGCCGCTCCCGCAGCCACAGGTGGACGGCCAGGTCCTGCGTCGTCCACCCCTCGCACAACGTGGGAGCCCCCGGCCCCAGGCTCAGCAATAGATCGCGCAATCTCATCCGCTCGGCGCTCGCAAAAGACATGCACCCCAGCATAGGCCGGGGTGCACCGAAGCGTCGCGAATTACTACAGGGACTCGCGGGCGGAATCCACGTCCTCATCGGCAACCGGGTCGCCCTGATCCGAGGTCATGGGCACCACCGTGGGCAGGATCATCGGCTCGCGGCGCCACTTCTGCTCCACAAAGCGGGATACCTTACGACGCAGCTGCTGCACCATGCGATAGGGATCGTTCTCCCCCTCCGCAGCCAGGTCGTTCATGGTCTTTTCCGCCAGCTCGCGTACCTGCGGTACCACGGAACGATCGTCCTCGGCGAAACCCTTCGTCTGCACGGCAGGGGCCTCCAGCAGGCGGCCGGTGCGATTATCGATCACCGCGGTGATGCTCACGATGCCACCCTCACCCAAGGAGGTACGATCCGCCAACACATCCGAATCCACTTCGCCCATGGTCACGCCGTCAACGTAGAGGTGCCCGACCGGAATCTGCCCGACCACGCTGGCGCGACCATTGACCAGGTCCACCACCACGCCGTTTTGCGCCAACACGGTGCGATCCTCCGGCACGCCGGTGGCGATGGCCAGCTCCTTATTAGCACGCAGGTGACGCCACTCACCGTGCACCGGCATAGCGTTGCGAGGGCGCGCGGCGTTCCACAGGAAGAGCAACTCGCCGGCATAACCGTGACCCGAGGTGTGCACCTTAGCGTCGCGCCCGGTGATCACCGTGGCGCCGATCTGGGAAAGCATGTTGATCACGCCGAACACGGCTTCTTCATTGCCCGGCACCAGGGAGGAGGACAGAATGATGAGGTCGCCGTCGCGCACCGTGATCTGGCGGTGCTCCCGGCGAGCCATGCGCGACAGCGCCGCCATCGGCTCACCCTGGGTCCCGGTGGTGATCAGCAGCACCTTGTGCGGCGCCATCTTGGCGGCCTCATCCATCGAGACGATGGTGCCGCGCGGGGCCTTCAGATAGCCGAGCTTCTCTGCGATCTCCATGTTGCGGATCATGGACCGCCCATTGAAAGCCACCTTACGCCCGGCCGCCACCGCGGCATCCACCGCGGACTGCACCCGGTATACGTTGGAGGCAAAGGAGGCCAGGATCACGCGCTGCTTGGCCTCCCCCACCAACCGCTTGAGGGTAGGGGCGATCTCCGCCTCCGAGCCAGACACCCCGGGGGTGGTGGCGTTGGTGGAATCGCACAGCATGAGATCCACGCCCTCGTCGCCAAAGCGCGACAACGCCGGCAGATCCGTGGGGCGACCATCCGTAGGAGTTTGATCCATCTTGATGTCGCCCGTGTGGATCACCAGACCAGCGCCGGTCTTAATGGCGATGCCCAGGCAGTCCGGCACGGAGTGATTGACGTGCCAGAAACGAAGATTGAAGGGACCGCGATTTTCATGGGAATCCTCATGAACCTCGATCAGCTTGGGCCGCTGACGGTGCTCCTTACACTTGGCGGCAATCAGGGCCACCGTGAAGCGAGAGGCCAGGATGGGGATGTCCGGGCGCAGCTTGAGCAGCCAAGGAATCGCGCCGATGTGATCCTCGTGACCATGGGTGATCACCAGTGCGTCCACGCGATCCAGGTGCTTTTCGATGGGCCCGAAGTCCGGCAGGATGAGATCCACGCCCGGCTCGCTGGACGTGGGGAACAAGACGCCGCAATCCACGATGAGGAGACGGTTGTTGTACTCAAACACCGTCATGTTGCGGCCGATCTCGGAGATGCCTCCGAGGGCGTAGATGCGCAGGCCATTCTTGGGCGGCTTGGGCGGGGCGGGAAGACGCTTGGTCAGATCCGCCCCCTGCATGGACTTCACCACATTACGGCGGTTACCGCCCTGATGAGCGCGACTACCGCGACGGCCCCGGCCGCCGCGCTTGCTTCCGCCGTTACCGCTGCCCTGGAACCGCGAGGCGGATTCATTCTTCGCGCCGTTGCCGTTTCCCTCGTTCTTCTCCGGGGCCTGGAACACCGGGGTTTCCTCCGGGGGACCGGCCTTACGGGTGACCTTGCGGGAACGGTTTCGGGTTTCGCTCATATTTATAGGACTCCAGCTTTCTGCATGTCACGGCGGAGTTCCTCCACCTGATCCGGGGTCGGTGCGACCACCGGCAGGCGAGGATCCCCCACCTCGATGCCCTGCAGCCGCAGGGCAGCCTTAGCGAGGCTGACCCCGCCCAGGCGAGCCTGGGCGCAGACCAGCGGATTCAATGCGGCGTTGATTTCTCTAGCTCGAACGAGGTCGCCTTCCTCGAAACTTGTGTGCAGCAAGCGCAGCTGTGGGGCAGCCACATGCCCAATCACGGAGATGAAGCCGCTCGCGCCCAGGGAAAGCCAGGGCAGGTTCAGCGGATCGTCGCCGGAATACCACGCCAAACCGGTCTCCCGTATCAGGGCAGCCGCGGCGACCATGTCCCCCTTGGCGTCCTTGACGGCCATCACCGTGGGCAACTCCGCGAGGCGACGAATGGTATCCGGTGCCAGGGGAAGACCGGTGCGACCGGGGATATCGTAGAGGCAAATCGGAAGATCCGTGGCACCCGCCACGGCCTCGAAATGCCGATAGACACCCTCCTGGCTGGGCTTGGAGTAATACGGGGTGACCACGAGGAGGGCATCCGCGCCCGCCTCGGCCGAGGCCCGGGCGAGGCTTATGGACGCCCGAGTGTCATATGTCCCCGCGCCCGCGACGATACGCGCGCGATCACCCACCTCCTGCTTGACTGCGGTGAGCAGGCGCAGCTTTTCTTCTACCGTCACGGTAGGGGATTCCCCCGTGGTGCCGCCGAGAACGAGGGAGTCGCATCCGCTGTCCACCAAGTGGGCGGCCAGCCGGCGACCAGCATCAACATCCAGGTCCCCCTCCTTCGTTAGGGGGGTCACCATCGCAACGCTGACCGTGCCGAAGTGCTCGACTCCCGCCTTCGCTGTCAAACCTGTGCTCATGGCCCTCAACACTACCGCCTCGGCGGCGATAACGGGACAGCGCCCCGCGCTTAATCCATCCCGTAGGCGCTTTCCACCGCCGGCGTCCCGCCCGTAACGGGCACCTCCTCGACGTCGATGAGCAGCGCCGGGGCCACCGGCCGCAAAGCATCGAGCAGAGCAACGGCCAGGCTGCGCCGCTCCGCATCGGCGTGCTCGGCACCAAACCCGAGGATGACCGACCGCCAGGCCTGCATCGACGCGGTAACCACGAGCGAGGTCGCCACCGCCGCCGGAACAACCGCGTGCGCGGCCTGACGAGCTTGGCGCGCCGCCCACACGGCATCGTGGAGCTGAGGCTCGTTCTCTTCGAGTCCGTCCACCACCTGCTCATAGGCAAAGCAGGCCTCATCCACGGTCCGAAGGAACAGGCCGCGCAGGGTCTCGTCGCGCTCGATCGCCAGCGGAATCACCACCTCCGCCCCCTCCGCACTCACCGGAGGAGCCGCGCGGGTCACGGTGAGGTCTCGGCGGCAAGCCACGATATCCGCACACCCGCGCGACAGCCCCGCGATATGCACCGTGGCGATGGCATGCGCCATGAGATCCCAGCGCGCCACCTCCTGGAGGTGGCGCACATACGCCCCCGTGCCCCGTGTGCGCGGACGGGGATGCTCGAGGCTACCCGCCTCCAATCTGCCCGCAAACTCCACCACCGCCTCGGCCGCCGTGGCCCCCTCCTCCGGGGACCACGCGGTCTCAACAGGCGGGATCAGCATCGGTGCGCTGAGCAGGCGCACCCGCAACCGGGCCAAACGCACCACGTTAGAGCCCCAGGTAGGAATCCAGGCCCACCGTCAGCCCGGGGCGTTGGGCCACGGTACGCACCCCCAGCACCACGCCCGGCACAAAGGAAGTGCGATCGTAGGAGTCCTGGCGGATCGTCAGCGTCTGCCCCTGGGTACCAAAGATGATCTCTTCGTGTGCATTCATGCCCTGCATACGCACGGCGTGAACCGGAATGCCGTCCACCGTGGAACCGCGGGCGCCGTCCAAGGCCTGCTCAGTGGCGTCCGGGGCGGGGTCCATACCGGCCTCGCGCCGTGCCCGCGCGATCCCCTGCGCGGTGTGCAGCGCCGTCCCGGAGGGAGCATCCAGCTTATTCGGGTGGTGATACTCCACCACTTCGGCCGATTCAAAGTACGTGGCGGCCTGGCGGGCAAAAGCCATCGCTAACACGGCCGAGATCGCGAAGTTCGGAGCGATCAGCACACCCACCCCGGGATTACCCTCGCACCAGGCACGCACCTGGTCTCGGCGCTGATCGTCGAAGCCAGTGGTACCCACCACGCAGTGGATCCCCTGGTTGATGCAGAACTCCAGGTTCCCCATCACCTGATCGGGCACCGTGAAATCCACGATCACCTCCACCTCGGCGGTCACAAGGTCCTGCTTATCATCCCCGTGATCCAGGGCCGCGACGAGCTCCAGGCCTTCGGTATTCCTGATTCCCTCCGCGATCGTGGAACCCACGCGGCCCTGGGCACCCAGAACCCCTACCCTTATCGTCATGTCTTACCTCCTCGCGAGTGTTTTCTTTCCCCCACGCTAGCGCAGGCACCCGGCATCCACCTCGCCGGGATGGTCCTCGGGCTGCCGTCATCGAGATCATCGCCTCGATACGTCCTAGGGCACACCGACGCCAAATCCTACTGTCATCACCCACACATCGTCCTGAAAAAAGAACGCCTCGCCGTGTCCCCCACGGGAACCACGACGAGGCGATGAGCGGCGACTCTACTTGTCCGCCACCGGCACCAGGGAAAGCTTGCCGCGGTTATCAATATCCGCGATCTCCACCTCCACCTTGTCACCGACGTTAATCACGTCCTCGACCTTGTCGATGCGCTTGTTGCCGCCCAGATTGGAGATGTGAATCAAACCATCGCGGCCCGGGGCGATGGAAACGAACGCGCCGAAGGCCACGGTCTTGACCACCGTGCCCAGGAAGCGCTCCCCCACCTTGGGCAGCTGCGGGTTAGCAATGCTATTGATCTTCTCCACGGCGGCATCGGCGGCCTGCCCGCTGGCGGCGGAGACGTAGACGGTGCCGTCCTCCTCGATGGAAACCTCCGCGCCGGTTTCCTCCGTGATCGCGTTAATGGTCTTGCCCTTGGGACCAATGAGCTCGCCGATCTTGCTCACCGGCACGGTGACCGTGACGATCTTCGGAGCGAGCCCGCTCATCTCATCGGGGCCGTCGATGACCTCCATCATCGTGTCCAGAATCGTCAGGCGCGCCTCGCGGGCCTGATCCAAGGCGGAGGCCAACACCTTGGAGGGAATACCGTCGAGCTTGGTATCCAGCTGCAAGGCGGTGATGAACTCGGCAGTACCGGCCACCTTGAAGTCCATGTCGCCGAAGGCGTCCTCAGCCCCGAGAATATCGGTGAGCGCCACGTACTGGGTCTTGCCCTCCACCTCGCCGGAGACCAACCCCATAGCGATGCCCGCCACCGGGGCCTTCAGCGGCACGCCCGCGTTGTAGAGGGAAAGCACGGAGGCACACACCGAACCCATCGAGGTGGAACCGTTGGAGCCCAACGCCTCGGAGACCTGACGGATGGTGTAAGGAAATTCCTCTCGGGAAGGGATCACCGGAGCTACAGCGCGCTCGGCCAGGGCACCGTGGCCGATCTCGCGACGCTTAGGCGAACCCACTCGTCCGGTCTCACCAGTGGAATAGGGCGGGAAGTTGTAGTGATGGATGTAGCGCTTGGACTTCACCGGGGTGAGCGAGTCGATCTGCTGCTCCATCTTGAGCATGTCCAGGGTGGTCACGCCCAGGATCTGCGTCTCGCCGCGCTCGAAGAGGGAAGAACCGTGGGCGCGCGGCACCAGATCCACCTCCACGCCGAGGTCACGGATGTCGGTCAGGCCGCGACCATCGATGCGGAAGCCGTCGGTGAGGATCATCTCCCGCACGATCTCCTTCATCACCGCACCGTAGGCGGCGCGGATCTGCTTGGCGATCTCCTCCAGGTCTTCCTCCTCGGCGAAGCGCTCCAGCAGCTGTTCCTCCACCTCGGCGTAGAAGGCATCGGTGGCCTCGTCGCGCTCCTGCTTGCCAGCGATGGTGAGCAGCTTGCGCAGCTTCTTGGCGGCCTTCTTCTCCACGGCGGCGCGGATCTCCTCCCCATAGGGGGGAAAGAGCGGGAACTCGCGATCTTCCTTGCCCGCGCGCTGCGCCAGGCCCTCCTGAGCCCGGCACAACGTGGCCAGGAAGGGCTTGGCCGCCTCAAGCCCCTCGGCCACCACGGACTCCGTGGGGGCGGGCGCGCCCTGGGCGATGCGGTCCACGACGGTCTCTCCCGCACCGGCCTCGACCATCATGATCGCCACGTCCTCGACCGTGCGGCGGCCCTGGCGGCGCTTGACGATGCGCCCGGCCACCACGAGCTCGAAGAGGGCTTCCTCGTGCTGCTCGGCGGTGGGGAACGCCACCCACTGCCCCTTGGGATGCTCGTCATCGGCGAGCAGCGCCATGCGCACTCCGGCCACCGCGCCGGAGACCGGCAGGCCGGAGAGCTGCGTGGCCGCGGAGGCACCGTTGATGGCTACCACGTCGTAGAAGTCCTCGGGGGCCTGGGACATCACGGTGATAACGATCTGCACCTCGTTGCGCAGCCCCTTGGTGAAGGTGGGGCGCAGCGGGCGGTCGATGAGGCGGCAGGCCAAGATGGCGTCCGTGCTCGGGCGGCCCTCGCGGCGGAAGAAGGAGCCCGGGATGCGCCCGGCGGCATACATGCGCTCCTCCACGTCCACGGTCAGGGGGAAGAAGTCCAGGCCCTCGCGCGGCTTGCTCGAGGCCGTGGTGGTGGCCAGCAGCATCGTGTCCTCGTCCAGGTACGTGGTGACCGAGCCATCGGCCTGGCGGGCCAGCTGGCCCGTCTCGAACCGCACCTCGCGGGTACCAAAATCACCGTTGTCGATGATGGCCACCGCCTCGGTGAGGCCATACTCCTCATCGATATTGAACTCGAGGTTCTTCTCGACGTTTTTCAGCGGGTTATTCTCATTTTTCCGGCCGGGATTCGGTTTCCCGGACTGAGACTTCCTAGGCAAAAGGGCCCTCCTCTATGCTGCATAGCGTCATGGCGATCGTCGATGTCGCCTTCATTTCCACATTCGTGCTATGAACAAGGCTACCCTAACACGCTCGGTCACGCGCACGCACCCCGCGAGGGCCGAACACAACAAACCCCGCTCGCCGGATCGACGGCGTAGCGGGGTGAGGCAAAACCGAGCGTGCTTATCGGCGCAGCCCCAGCCTGGAGATCAGGTCGCGGTAGCGATCGATGTTGGTCTCCGAGAGATAGTTAAGCAGGCCACGGCGGCGGCCCACCATCAGCAGCAGACCGCGACGGGAGTGGTGGTCGTGCCTGTGGGTCTTGAGGTGCTCGGTGAGGTTGGAGATGCGCTCGGTCAGCAGCGCCACCTGCGCCTCGGGGGAACCGGTATCGGTCTCGTGCAGGCCGTACTCGGCCAGGATTTCCTTCTTCTTCTCAGTGCCCAGGGACATGGGAGTCATCACCTCGCGGTTATTTCAGTCCACACGAAAAAACAAGCGGGGCAACTACTGTGGACCGCAGTTGCCAAACCGGACTACACAATAGCAGGAATCGGCCCACCGCCGAAACCTCGCCCCGCACAGCGGATCGGTAGGTTAGCACAGGACCGAACCGATACGCTCCATGAATTCCGCGAGGAAGCGCGGGGCGTCCACCGCCACCGCGGCTCGTGAGGTGTGCTCGGCATCGTTGAGCCGCTTTTCATCGCCAATGGTGCGCCCGCGCGTGGGCCCCTCGAGATCCACCTTGAGGTTGATCGGCAACAGAGTGACTAGGGAGGGATCCACCGCCACGGCCACCGCCAACGGGTCGTGCAGGCCGCAGCCGCCGAGGTAGGGGGCGGTGGTCTCGTAGGCCTTGATGTAATAATCCGTGATGTCCGCCAGGGCGCGCCCCGCCTCGGTGCCCAACGCGCGCCACTGACGCGTCTCCTCGTAGGTAAGCAGGGTCTGCAGCGTCACGTCGAGGCCAATCATGGTCACGTCCGCCCCGGAGCGCAGTAGCGCGTCCGCGGCCTCCGGATCCTGGTTGATATTAGCCTCCGTCCAGGCGTTGACGTTGCCAGGCACGGTGAGCGCACCGCCCATGATGACGATGTGAGCGTGACGAGCAAAGCCCGGGTCTCGGGCGATAGCTGCGGCGAGGTTGGTCATCGGCCCGGTGGCCACAATCACCAGGTCGTCGCCGTGCTCGCGCACCGAGTCCACCAGGAAGTCCACCGCCGCACGCCCCTCCACCGCGCGCGGGGAGGCCGGGATCTCCACCTCGCCGATGCCGTTCTTCCCGTGGATAAAGGCCGAAATATCGAGTACCTCGAAGCCCTCCTTAGCCTGCGCGTGCGGCTCGCCCAGGAACACCGGCACCTCGGAATGGCCCAGCAGATCGAGCAAAGCGAGGTCATTGGCGGCCCCCTGCTCGATGAGGACGTTGCCGTAGGTACAGGTCACGCCGATGAGGTCGAGTTCCGGGGAACCCAGCGCATAGGCCAAAGCCAGGGCGTCATCAACGCCGGTATCCAGGTCGAGGATGATTTTCGGGCCACGGGATGCACTCCTTGTGCCGATCGTTTTTCGGTTGCGGTCACCCCATACTTTATCCCGCGAGAATCCCCCGGGCACGCCCCACGTCCTGCTCCATCGCCGCGAGCAACTCCTCCGCCCCGGAGAACTTCACCATCGGACGCACGTACGCCACAAACTCCACCGTGGCGGTATGCCCATAGAGATCCGCCTCCTGGTCGATCACGAAGGACTCCACGCTGCGCGGCTCGTCGCCAAAGGTCGGATTGGTGCCCACGGAGATGGCCGCCGGGTACCGGCGGCCGGCCACCATGGTTCCCGCGATCGGCCCCGAATCCATGACGGTCAGCCAACCCGCGTACACGCCGTCGGCGGGCAGCGCCATGTACTCCGGGAAATACTGATTGGCCGTAGGGTAGCCTAGTTCCTTGCCCCCGCGGCCCGCGCCGTGCACCACTTTGCCCGTCACCCGAAAGGGACGCCCCAAGGCCCAGTTGGCACCCTCGATATTGCTCTCGCTGAGGTAGCGGCGCACCAGGGAGGAACAGAGGCGCTGGCCGCCATCGTGATAGAGACCCACGACAATCGGATCAATACCGTAACTCTCGCCCAGCTCGCGCAGCGTCTGCGCGGTGCCTGCGGCATCCTTGCCAAAGGTAAAGTTCTCCCCCACCAGCACCGCGGCGGCCTTGAGCGTGTCCACCAGCAGCGAGGTGAAGTAATGGCGTGGGCTAAGTCCCGCCAGCTCACAGGTAAAGTTGACCACCAGCACGGCGTCCACCCCCAGCTCACCGGCCAGGCGCAACCGCTCATCGAGCGAGGTCAGTCGCGCCGGGGTTCGCTCCGGAAGGAACACCGACACGGGGTGGGGGTCGAAGGTCACCATCACGCAAGGCAGCCCGCGCCCGCGCGCCTCTTCCACCGCGCGCCCGAGCAGGTGCTGATGTCCCCGATGCACCCCATCGAATACCCCGATGGTGACCACCGAGGCGGCGAGATCAGAGGGAACGGCTGCAAGCCCGTACCAAATATTCACGCACCTAGACTACGACATACACTACGGGGCATGATGGATCCCCTCGCGCGCTCAGGAATAGTAGTGGTGGACAAGCCCCAGGGATTGTCCTCCCACGACGTTGTGGTCCGACTCCGCAAGGCAATGGGGACCAAAAAGGTGGGGCACGCGGGCACCCTCGACCCCATGGCCACCGGGGTACTAGTGACCGGCATCGGGCGCGGCACCAAATTCCTCGCCCACCTGACCGCCGCCACCAAGGCCTATCGCGCTACCATCCGCCTGGGGCAGGCTACCACCACCGACGATGCCGAGGGGGAGATCACCGCGCAGGCTAACACCGAGGCCCTGCGCGCGCTCGACACCCCGCGCATCGAGCACGCGATCGCCGCCCTCACCGGGGACATCATGCAGCGCCCCTCCTCCTTCTCCGCCATCAAGATCGATGGCCAGCGCGCCTACGCCCGTGCCCGCGCCGGCGAGAAGGTCGAAATCGCCCCCCGCCCCGTGACCGTCTCGCGCTTTACCCTGCTCGATCGCCGGGATACCGACCTCGATGTGGAGGTACGGTGCTCCTCCGGCACCTACATCCGCGCCCTAGCCCGCGATCTGGGTGCGACCCTGGGAGTAGGCGGGCACCTCACCGCGCTGCGCCGCACCGAGGTGGGCCCCTTAAGCCTGGCGGACGCAGCGCCCCTCGACGAATTGGCCGAAAACCCCCGGCTGAGCCTCACTCTGGATCAGGCCCTGCCCCGCTGCTACCCCACCGTGGCGGTGACCCACGCCGAGGCCGAGGCCCTCGCAAAGGGGCAATGGCTAGAGCCCCGGGGACTCAGCGGAGTGCACGCCGCGGTGGACCCGGAGGGGCGCAGCATAGCGCTCATCCGGGAGAAGGGATCGCGCCTGGCCACCGTCTTCGTGGCCCGGCCCTCCACCCTCTAGGGCGATCACGGGCGCGGCACCGTGATCGCCGCGCAGCAATAGCCCTCGCGCACCACCCACCGCCCCTGGAACGCCCGCAGGGGGGCGGCATCATGAAGCAGGCGCGAGGTAAAGGTGCCCCCGGGGTGCAAATCGATTTCGGCCTGGTCGAAGTCCAACCAGCGCTGTGTCAGGGGAAACCAGGCCTTGTAAGTGGCCTCCTTGGCGCAAAACAGCAAGCGATCCGCCCAGGTCCTGCCCTCCCTACGCCACCGCCGCACCACGTGCCGCTCCGAGCCCAGCGCGATGGATTCCAGCACGCCCTCGGGCAGCGCGGCCGCCGGTTCCACGTCCAGCCCCAACGCACGCACCTCCGCGCGGGGGGCCACCGCCGCGACGCGCAGCCCCTCGGTATGGGCGAGCGAGCCGGTAAAGCCCCGCGGCCACAGCGGCATCCCCTTAGGCCCCCGCAGAATCGGCGTGCTCACAGGCACCCCATAGCCCGCTAGAGCCTGATGGGCGCACCACCGCGCATCCCCGAACTCCGCCTTACGCTTGTCCACCGCGCCCGCCACCAACTCCCGCTCCGCGGCGGGCAGGGCCGCATATCGGTGTAGGGCGACCTCCCCCACCCGCAATAGGCGCCACCGCACCGAGGATCCAAAGAGCGTGTCCATCACCGCGCCTGCCCTCCCAGCACCGGGTAGGGCCACGGGCGCCGAGAGCGAGAATGCCGCTCCCTGGGATAGCCCAGGGAGGCCTCGATGTGTGCGACGCCACGCACCCGGGTCACCCCCGGCAGGTGCAGGTGCCCATACACCACGGCGCGGGCGCAATACCGCTGCGGCCAATGCCTCGTGTGCTCGGTACCGCACCACAGGGATAGCTCTGGTATCCCCAGGCGCATCACCGGCTCACGAACCAGGGGCCAGTGATTAACCAGCACCGTGGGTTTGCCCCGGAGCACGGCGAGCCTGCTCGCGCTGTAAGCCAGGCGCTCCCGACACCACCTCGGAACATCCACGAAGGGCTCCAGGGCGACCGCATCGATGAGCGCCCGCCCTGCGCGCAGCACTCCGTCCCGAGTCACCCCGGCGGGGGCAAGGCTGTAATCGTAAAGGGTACATAGTGGAGCCACCGCGCTGCCCTGAAACACCGGATACTCATCCTCCGGGGTATGCACGCCGATCTCCCGGCACCGGCGCACCAGCTCCGCATACCGCCCGCGCCCCCGGTGCTCATCACCGGCGCGACTGAGCAGCTCGTGATTACCCGGGGCCCAGATCACCTCGGCAAATCGCGCGCGCAGCAGGCCTAGGGTGTCTATCACCAGGTCCATGTTCTCCGCCACATCCCCGGCCACGATGAGCCAATCATCGGGGTGGTGCGCCCGCAGAGCCGCTACGCGATCCTGATTAGCCGGCACGGCGGCATGAAGATCGGAGACCGCCCACAGCGTCGGTCCGGTCACGTCACCGCCCACCTCATCGAGCGGAAGCGCCAAACCACCGCCACCAGGCGCAGCCCGATGAAGGCCACCAGGCCGCACCACACCCCCACCAGCCCGCTGTGGAAGGCATAGGCCAGCCACACCCCGGGTAGGAAACCGCAGAGCACCGCCGCCACCGTGGCGTTGCGCAGGAACGCGGCATCAGCGGCCCCCAGCAACACTCCGTCGAGGGCAAAGAGGACGCCACCCATCACGATCATGGCGATCATCAGCCACCACGGCCCGCGAATCTCCCCAAGCACCGCTTCCTCCGAGCTAAAGATTCCCGGTATCACCCCCGCCCCCACGGTAAAGCAGGCCGCAAGCCCGCAGGAGAAAAGAAAGGAATAGCGCGTGATGGTCAACCCCACGGCGCGCGCCCGCCGCACCGTGCCCTGGCCCAGGGCCGCCCCGGTCAGCGTCTGAGCCGCAATCGCCAGGGAATCAAGCACCAAGGTGAGGAAGTTCCACAGCTGCAGCAGGATCTGGTGCGCAGCCAGGGCCGCCACGCCGAACCGCCCCGCCACCCCGGCCGCGGAGAGAAAGGCCACCTGGAAGGAGGCCGAACGCACAATGAGGTCACGCCCCAGCACCAACTGACTCCGAATCATCGCCCACTGCGGCCGCCACGGCCCGCGGTGTTCACGCACCAAGGCCCCCAGGAACAGCAACGCGGACACGCTGACCCCCAACAGGTTGGCTACCGCCGAGCCCACCAGCCCCAGGCGCCCCACCAGAACGGGCACCAAGAGCGCGCCGGGTATCACCCCCGCCAGCGTGAAGTACAGGGGGCGGCGGGTATCCTGCACACCGCGGAGCCAGCCGTGACCGGCCATGACAATCAGGGTGAGCGGGATGCCCACTGCGGCCAGTCGCATCCAGGCGGTGGCTTGGCGTGCCACCTCCTCGCTACCGCCGAGCCACCCCGCCAGGACGGGCGCCCCAACGATCACGCCCAGGGTCAACGCCACCCCCACTGCCAGGGCCACCCAGGTTGCCTGCACCCCTTCGGCCACCGCCTCGGCCCGTCTGCCCTGGCCAAAAAGACGGGAAGCACGCGCGGTAGTGCCGTAGGACAAAAAGGTCAGCTGGGTGGTCACCTGGGATTGAATGGTCGTGCCTACCGCCAAGGCCGCCTGCTCCAGGCCACCCAGGCGCCCGACCACGGCGGTATCGAGCAACAAATACAGCGGGGTCGCCGCCAGGACCCCTAGGGCCGGCACGGCGAGCGCAAAGACGTCCTTCGCCGTCACCTCCCGGCCGGGTGCGGGCGCGCTCATGCTTTCTCGCTATATTCTCGCAGCACCGCGATAAGATCATCGATGGCCTCGTCGCGCGACCCCACCGCCGTATAGCCGGCCGCGGGGCGATGCCCGCCGCCGCCCAGGGCCGTCGCAATCCGGGATACGTCCAGGGTATCGCTGCGCAGAGACACCGCCCAGGTGCGCGGCGACGTGGCCTTGAATACCACCCCCAGCTGGCAGCCGTCCAGAGAATGCACGAAATCCACCAGCGACTCCACCGCCGAGGCCGAATGCCCTAGGACATCGCGGTGCTCGGCCACCAGGAGCGCCAGGCGGAGACCATCGATGTGGAGCACGTCGATGCCCGCGAGCACGGTGCCCACCATCTTCAGGTCATGAGCGGAGGCGTGATCCAACAGATCCGCGCTAATCCGTCGGGCCGCCACGCCCCGATTCAGCAGATCCGCGGCGATGGTGTGCATGCGCGGGCTGCCCCAGCGGAAGCTCCCGGTATCCGTGACTAACCCGGCGTAGAGGCTATGCGCGATCGAGGTATCGATCTCGACGCCCATGAGGTGAAAGAGATCGTAAAGGATCGTGGTGGTCGATTCCGCCCCCGGCACGACGCAATCGAGCGCCCCGAAACCGGGGTTCGAGGCGTGATGGTCGATCACGACGAGCCGGTCGCAGCGCTCGCGGAGCTGTTCGGCGAGTAAGCCCGTACGATCCAGGGAACCGCAGTCCACCGCCACATAGACGTCCGCCTCGGGCAGGCGCGCCCCACGCAACAGCTCCCGTGCCCCGGGAATGGTATAGAGATTTTCCGCAAAGCGCGGGTCCTGGCCAACGATCCCCTGGGCTCGTTGCCCCCGCTGGCGCAGCGCCGCCACCAGGGCGGTCACCGAGCCGATCGCGTCCGCGTCCGGGCGTAAGTGACCAATCACCACCACACTACCGGCGGCTTTCAGCCACGCGGCTACCTGCTCTAGCTCTGCCACTGGCGGTTAGTGCCCTTCTGCGGCATCGGCGTTCTTGTAGGGGTTAGCCTCCCCCGCCGGGGTGGCCTTTTCCTTGAGCCGGGCCAGCTCCTCGTCCCGGGCCTTGGCCCGGGCCAGCACCTCCTCCATGTGGGCGGAGGTCTCCGGCACCGTATCGAGCGCGAAGCTCAAGGTGGGGGTAAAGCGCACCCCCAGCTCCTCACCCACGATCTTGCGCAACTGCCCGCGAACCCGCCCTAGAGTCTCCGCCGCAGCCTCCTCGTCCGGGGCCTGGCCGATGTTCTCCCCGCGCACCGTGTAGTACACGGTAGCGTCGTGGAGATCGCCGGTCACGCGGGCGTCGGTGATCGTGATGAGTTCCACCCGGGGAGCCTTGATCTGGCGCTCCAACGCGGTGGCAACGATGGTCTGGATGCGCTTGGCCATCCGCCCGGCACGCGCCTGATCAGCCATCATGTTCCCCTTTCGCTCCGTGTTCACAAGGTCAATGCCACGGCATTTTACCTCGCCACCCAGATAAGAAGGCAGCGGGCCTACCGTGATGCAATCATCTCGGTAGGCCCGCTGCAACGAAACGCACGGGTGCGCGTTTATGCTTCGCGCGGCACCTCCACCATCTCGTAAACCTGGATCTGATCGCCCACCGCGATGTCCGGGTACGAAAGCACCATACCGCACTCGTAGCCCGCCGAGACCTCGGTGGCATCGTCCTTGCCGCGTCGCAGCGAGTCAATGGTAGCGCTATCGGTGATGACATTGCCGTCGCGGACCAGACGCGCCTTGGCATTGCGGCGTACCTTGCCCGACTCGACCATGCAGCCCGCGATGAGACCCACGGCGGAGGCCTTGAAGATCTGACGGATCTCCGCGGCACCCACCTCGCGCTCCTCGTAGATGGGCTTGAGCATGCCCTTGAGCGCGGACTCCACCTCGTCGATGGCCTGGTAAATGACCGTGTAGTAACGGATATCCACGCCCTCGGCGTTGGCCTCCTCCGTGGCCTTGCCCTCGGAGCGCACGTTGAACGCGATGATGATTGCGTCCGACGCCGCCGCCAGCGTGACATTCGTCTGCGTCACCGCGCCCACGCCGCGATCGATGATGTTGAGCTGAACCTCATCATCCACCTCAATCTTGAGCAGGGCGTCCTCCAGGGCCTCCACCGAACCGGCGTTATCGCCCTTAAGGATGAGGTTGAGGGTGGAGTGTTCCTTGAGCACCTCGTCCAGATCCTCCAGGGAGACGCGCTTGCGGTTGCGAGCGGCCTCGGCGCTGCGGCGACGAGCGTCGCGCTGGTTGGCGATCTGGCGCGCCACCCGATCGTCCTCCACCACGAGCAGGTTATCGCCGGCGCCGGGCACACCGTTAAGGCCCTGCACCTGCACAGGACGCGAGGGGCCAGCCTCTTCGACATCCTGGCCGTGCTCGTCCACCATGCGGCGCACGCGGCCGTAGGTATCGCCCACCACGATGGAATCGCCCACGCGCAGGGTACCGCGCTGCACGATCACCGAGGCCACCGGGCCACGGCCGCGATCCAGGTGCGCCTCGATGGAGGTGCCCTGCGCGTCCATCTCCGGGTTCGCGCGCAGATCCAGGGCGGCATCCGCCGTGAGCAGCACAGCTTCCAACAGGGACTCGATGTTCTGCCCCTGCTTGGCCGAGATGTCCACGAACATCGTGTCTCCGCCGTACTCCTCGGGCACCAGGCCGTACTCGGTGAGCTGGCCGCGGATCTTATCCGGCTGTGCTTCCGGCTTATCGATCTTGTTCACCGCCACCACGATCGGCACGTCGGCCGCCTTGGCGTGGTTGATCGCCTCCACCGTCTGCGGCATGACGCCGTCGTCGGCGGCCACCACCAGGATGGCGATGTCCGTGGACTTCGCGCCGCGGGCACGCATGGCGGTAAAGGCCTCGTGGCCGGGCGTATCGATAAAGGTGATCGTGCGATCACCGCCCTCGGCCTCCACGGTGACCTGGTAGGCGCCGATGCCCTGCGTGATGCCGCCGGCCTCGCGGCCGCCCACATTGGCGTTGCGGATGGTATCCAGCAGGCGGGTCTTACCGTGATCCACGTGACCCATGACGGTGACCACCGGAGGACGCTGGGCGAGATCCTCTTCGCCGCCCTCATCCTCACCGAACTGAAGGTCAAAGGACTCCAGCAGCTCGCGATCCTCGTCCTCGGGGGAGACCACCTCGACGGTATAGTTCATCTCCTCGCCCAGCAGCTTGAGCGTCTCCTCGGAGACGGAGGCCGTAGCGGTCACCATCTCGCCCAGGTTAAACAAAGCCTGCACGAGCGAGGAGGCGTCGGTACCGATCTTCTCCGCGAAGTCCGAGAGCGAGGCGCCCCGGCGTAAGCGCAACTTCTTGCCGCCGCCGTCGGGCAGGTGGACACCACCGATGACGTTCGGGGCCTTCATAGCCTCGAACTCGTTGCGCTTCTGACGCTTGGACTTGCGGCCCTTGCGCGGAGCACCACCCGGACGCCCGAAGGCACCCGCCGTGCCGCCACGACGCCCACCGCGACCGCCGCGGAACCCGCCGCCGGTCGGGCCGTTGCCGCGGTTATTACCGCCACGACCGCCACGACCACCGTTAGCGGAGGTAGCCGGCATCTGGTTCGGGTTCGGATGTGCCGGCATCATCGCCGGCGTGGGGGCCTTAGCCGAACCGCCTGGCCGCAGGGAGCCACCGGAACGCTTGGCCTGCTGCCCTGGCCGCGGGGCACCGTTCCGGTTGCCCCCGGTACCGCCGGGGCGCGGTGCCGGTCGATCGTTTCCACCCGTGGAGAATGGGTTGTTGGCCACGCGCGGGGCGCGGCCCCCCGGTTTCGGGCCGGGCTTGGGCATCGAGCGCGGGGTGGGACGTTCCGCCCCGCCCTGCTTGGCGCGAGGCTGACCGGGCCGGGGCATCTCCTGCCCCGTCGGCCCCGGCTTGGGGGCGGTGGGCTTCTTGGCCGCGGGGCCCGGTTTCGGGCCGGGCTTGGCCACGGGTCGTCCCGCATCCGGGGAAGCCTGCGCGCCGCGCGCGGTCTGGAAGGCCGGGCCGGGCTTGGCCGCCGGGCGAGGAGCGGCAGGCTTCTTCTCCGCCTGCTGCGTCGCAGGCCCCGGCTTCGGGCCGGGCTTCGCTGCGGAGCCGGGCTTGGCCCCGGGGGTGGGGGCGGTGGGCTTCTTGGCCGCGGGGCCCGGCTTCGGGCCGGGCTTGGCCGCAGTCTTTCCCGCCTGGGGCGCTCCGGCAGCGGCCTTGTCTCCGGCGCCGGAGACCGCCTCATAATGCGCGCGCATCTTCTTCACCACCGGGGGCTCGATGGTAGACGAAGCGGTCTTGACGAACTCGCCCTGCTCCTTGAGCGTGGCGAGCAGTTCCTTACTGGTAATACCGAGTTGCTTGGCCAGCTCGTGTACACGTAGCTTTCCGGGCACTTCTCTCCTTAGTGTTGTACTAAGAACCGCGAAGTACCCGTGAAGTCGCCGGGATACTTCCAGTCCCTAGTCCTGGTTCTTGACGTTCATCGCTGATGCTTCATCGTGTGCTCATCAGTGTTCGGTCTTCTTTCCTTGTTTCTGTTCCGTCCCGCGAACCCCTGGCGACGCCGCGAGGCGTTCCAGGAAGACGCGAACTTCACTCGTGTCCGTATCCACGGGCACCTTCAGCGCGCGCGGAATCGCGCGACGCTTCTCAGCAAGCTCCCATGCCGCAAGGTCCGGGGTGATCCACGCACCACGCCCAGGGGCTGTGCGGTGCGGATCGGGAACGATCCGCCGCCCGTCCTGGGGGCACACGACCATGCGCAGAAGCTCAGAATCGGGGTGACGCTGCCGGGTGGCAACGCAGGTGCGGATCGGACTTGTTCGCGTCAATCCCATCCCTTTCCGCCTGATTTTTCCATGCACAACCGAACCCCGTGGCTACCAGGGCCGGGATACAGTGTACGCGACGAATCATAGAATTTGTAGTTAGGTACGCCCCGGTCTATCGTCGCACCCCGAATAATCCCCGCGCGGGCCGGCCCAGAACGCAACTCCTCGTCCCCGCAACACGACGAGAGCGACGGTGGAAGTACCACCGCCGCTCCTTCCCCGATGACCCCCGCGTGGGTTTACTGCACCACCGCGTCCTTCTTCACCCAGAACCGCCCCTGATCGTCCTTGTAGACGATGTCACCGGACTGGGCGGTCTCGTACTCATTAACCTTCAGCTGGCGCAGGTCGCGCGTCTCCTCCTCGGGCTTAACGAACTCGCCGCCCGCGAACCAGTTCTCAAAGGCGGCCACGGAGGTAGAGGAGCCGGAGAACTGGTGCTCCTCGTATCCGGCGGGAGATTCGCCAGCACTAGCAGCTACGGCGGCGGAACCCAGAGCGAGGACGGAGGCACAGGCGGTGGCGATACCGCGACGAAGAGACAAGGACATGAGAGAGTTCTCCTTTACAACAATGTGGACCAAAACATCAACGCCTCCCAATCTAGGGAAACGGGGAGACAGTGTCAACAGTCACTGCCCCTCCACGTTTCGCACAGATCAGGGCGAGCAATGCGGCTTCTTTACTCCGCATCCGAGTGGATGTCGATCTTCCAGCCCGTGAGCCGCGCCGCCAGGCGGGCGTTCTGCCCCTCCTTCCCGATCGCTAGGGAGAGCTGGTAGTCCGGCACCACCACGCGGGCGGATTGCTCCTCGGCGTCGGTAATCTCCACGCGCACCACCTTGGAGGGGGACAACGCGTTGGCCACGAACTTCTTAGGATCCTCGGAGTAGTCGATGATGTCGATCTTCTCCCCCCCCAGGGCGTCCATGATGTTGCGCACGCGCTGACCGCGCGGGCCGATACAGGCCCCCTTGGCGTTGAGACCGCGGGAGCGGGCCTTCACGGCCACCTTGGAGCGGTGCCCGGCCTCGCGGGCGATGCCCACGATCTCCACGGATCCTTCCACGATCTCCGGCACTTCAAGCTCGAAAAGCCCGCGCACCAACTCCGGGTGGGTGCGCGAAAGGTTGATCTGGAGCCGCTGACCGCCCCGATTCACGCCCACCACGTAGGCCTTGACGCGATCGCCGTGAGCGAGCTTCTCGCCCGGAAGCTGCTCGGCGGGCAGCAGAATACCGTCCTGGGAATCCAGCTCCGTGCCCAGCTCCACCACCACGATGCCCTTCTGGTTGGCGTAGGCGTCGCGCTGCACCACGCCGGAGACCACGGTGCCCTGAATCTGCTGGTAATTGCCGTACGCCACGCCGGTCTCCGCCTCGCGGAGCCGCTTGATGAGGGAGCTCCGCACCACCGGGGCCGCCACGCCGGCAAAGCCCGCGGGGGTATCGTCATATTCGGAGGAGACGGACCCATCCTCCTCGTACTCCGTGACGACCACGCTGACCGCGCCGGTACGAGAATCGATGTCCACGCGGGCGCGCTCGGCCTCACCAGGCTGGGTTCCCCGGTAGGTGCGGTAGGCATGCAGCAGGGCCGCCGCCACGGTCTGGAGGAGTTCATCGACGGGAATGCCCCGGTCATTCTCGATCGCCTGAAGCGCGTCTAGATCAATATTCACTTGTGCTCCTCCTGCCACTGCATGGCTTCGTCGAATGAAAGGCCGGTGAGTGCGATCTGCTCCGCCGGCGGCTGTGCGAACTCAATTTGTACCACCGCGGTGAGTTCCCGATCCAATCGCTGCGCGCTCACCATCAGAGTCTTGCCCTCCTTGCGCACGAGGATCACCGCCGATTCGTCCTCCGCCAGGGCGCCGATGCGTCCCAGAACGGCTTCCCCTCCTTTCTCCTGGGTGATGGAGACCAGGCGATGCCGGTTGCGCCTCCAGTGCCGGGGACTGCTCAACGGGGTATCCACGCCAGGTGTGGATACCTCCAGGGTGTAGCCGGGGCCAAAGCTGCACTCCCCGGCCTCCTCGGCGGCATCGAACAAGGCCGATAACTCGCCGGAGATGGTCTCCAGGGTATCCGAGTCCGCATCCACCATGACGGCCACCAGGGATTTCCTTCCGGCACGGTTGATACGAACCCCTTCGATGGGGTGCCCGTGGGCCTCCACTACAGGGCGGGCGAGAGCGGTAATTTCTTCCGGAGTAGGAAAGGGCATGACCCAAGATTAGCGCGCAGCCGGTATGGTCAATGCACGTGTCACTCCGGTTTTCCTCCCGCGCTCACCTCGTCCTCGCCACCGGCCTCGCCGCCACCCTGCTCGGCGGCTGTGCGGTGGATGATTTCTTTGGCCCGCGGCCCCATGCCGCAGTGAGCTCCCTGGCGGCCGGGGCGCGTGCCGACGCGGATCGCCTGGCCACCACCGACCCCCCGCTAGCCGCGCTGCGCAGGAAGCAAGCCGAGATTTTTGACGCCGAGGTCGCCCGGCTCTGTGGCACCCTCCCCGACGGCACGACCCCCTCCTCCTGCGCCACCGGGCAGGACGATCCCGCCGAGGCCCCCGAGCACACGGGCCTGGAGCAGATCCTGGCGGCCTTCGATTCCCTCCCGGAAGAATCCCGCCCGCTGGCCGCCGAGCAGGCCATCGCCCTCGCCAAGGCCACGGGCACCACGGACGTGGAATCCGCGGCGCGTAACGCCGACCTCGCCCAGGATGCCCTCTCCGCCGAGGCCGCACGGGAGGTGCTGCGCCGGGAACACGCCCTGGCTTACGGGGTGGGGGTAGCCAGGGCCTTTGGCGCTGGCAATCTCGACGATCTCACCGCCTCCATCCACGAGCGCATCGCGGCCCTGACCACCGCCCTGGAACCCACCGGGAACGTCCCCGTGGCGGAGGCGGGATACCTGATCACCGGTGTGCCCTCCCCCACGGACGCCGCCTCCGCCCAGGCTTTCGTGGCGGCCGCCATCGCCCAGGCGGTGGATTCCTGGACGGCCGCGGCGGCGGCCGCCCCCGGCAACGGGTCAGGCTGGCTCGCGCTGGCCATCACCGGCGCGGCCCACGCGGGCCGCTTCCAATAACCGCCGCGCTAGCCGCGCACCCACTCCACCAGCGTGGAGACGGCCTCAGCCACCGGCACCTCGACGGACTCTCCCCCGCGCCTGCGCAGCTCGATCACGCCCTGCGCGTAGCCTCGCCCCAGTACGGCGGCGAAGGGCATTCCCAGCAGCTCGGCGTCCTTGAACTTCACCCCGGGGCTGACCTTGGGACGATCGTCAAAGAGCACGTCCAGGCCTTCCCGGGACAGCTCCTCGGCCAGGGTTCCGGCGGCCTCCACCGCGGCGGCATCCTTGTTCGCCGCCACCACGTGCACCTGGTAGGGAGCCACCTCCACCGGCCAGCGCAAGCCCTTCTCGTCGTGCATCTGCTCCGCCAACACCGCCATCACACGGGAGACGCCGATGCCGTAGGAACCCATCGTGGGCACGGAACGCTTGCCACTGACATCCAGGATCTGCACGTCGAAGGCCTCGGTGTACTTCCGGCCCAGCTGGAAGATGTGCCCGATCTCGATGCCGCGCTGCAGGGTCAGCGTGCCCTGGCCCTCCGGGGCGGGATCGCCCTCCTTGACCTGGGCGGCCTCCACAAAGCCATCGGGGGTGAAGTCGCGACCACACACCAGGTTCGTCACGTGGCGGTTATGTTCGTCGGCCCCGGCGATCCACCTGGTGCCGCGCACCACGCGCGGGTCGGCCAGCACGCGCACCCCGTTCTCCGCGAGGCCGCGCGGGCCGATGTAGCCCTTGACCAGGAAGGGGTTGTTCTTGAAGTCCTCCTCATCGGCCAGCTCCACCGTGGCGGGCTCCACGGCGGCCTCCAGGCGCTTCATGTCCGCCTCGCGGTCGCCCGGCAGCAGCACGCCGACAAGCTCGGCCTCCTCGGCACCCGGCTGGGTCAGCTTGACCATGAGGCACTTGAGGGTGTCGGCGAGCTGCACCTCGCGGCCGTCGATCGTTAGCCCCTCCGCGCGCGCCCACTGCACCAGGGAGTCCATCGTGGAAGCGTTCGGGGTCTCATAGACGCAGGCCTCCGGCTGCCCCTCGATCTCGCGCTCCTCGCCCGGCTGGGTCACCACGGCCTCCACGTTGGCCGCGTAATCGCCCTGCGTGGCGCACACGAAGGTGTCCTCGCCGTTGGGGGAGATCGCCAGGAACTCCTCGGAGGCCGAGCCACCCATCGCCCCGGAGGTGGCCGCGCAGATCACGTAGTCCAGGCCCAGGCGATCGAAGATTCGCCGGTAGGCGCCGCGGTGGCGCCGATAGGACTCCTCCAAGCCGGCGTCGTCCATGTCGAAGGAGTAGGAATCCTTCATCACGAACTCGCGCCCGCGCAGGATACCCGCGCGGGGGCGCTCCTCGTCCCGGTACTTGGTCTGGATCTGATACAGGGTCACCGGGAAGTCCTTGTACGAGGAGTACAAGTCCTTCACGGCGGTGGTAAACATCTCCTCGTGGGTGGGCCCAAGCAGCATGTCCGCGCCCTTGCGGTCCTTCAGGCGCAGCAGCGAGGAGCCGTACTCCGTCCAGCGCCGCGTGGTCTCGTAGGGCTCGCGCGGCAGCAGTGCCGGGAAGAGCAGCTCCTGGGCGCCGATGCCGTCCATCTCCTCGCGCACGATCGTCTCGATCCTGCGCAGCGTGCGCAGCCCCAGGGGCAGCCACGAGTAGATACCGGGGGCGACGCGGCGGATGTACCCGGCGCGCACCAGCAGCTTATGGCTGGGGACCTCGGCATCGGCGGGGTCCTCGCGCAGGGTGCGCAAGAAGAGCGTGGACAAGCGAGTAATCATGACCCCTGACTCTACCCGTTAGGCTAGTGCGCATGTTGATCGTCCTACCCCCATCGGAAACCAAGGCTCACGGGGGCGATGGCCCACCCCTTAACTGGGATCGCCTCTCCTTTTCATCGCTGAATCCGCGGCGCAAGGAGATCGTCGCCGCCCTCGCGGGGCTGCCGGTGGGCAAGGCGTTGACGGTCTTAGGAATCTCGGAGAAACTGCGCCCGGAAGCCGAGGAAAATACCCGGCTTTTCAGCGGCCCCACCATGCCCGCCATCGAGCGCTACACCGGAGTGCTCTACGACGCCCTGGGCGCCTCCACCCTGCCCCCGCAGGCCCGCGAGCGCCTCGCGGTGGGCTCCGCCCTCTTCGGCCTGCTGCGCGCCGACGACCTCATCCCCCACTACCGGCTCTCCGCCTCCACCAAGCTGCCCGACGCCGCCGGGGCCACCCCCACGATGAAGGCCCGGTGGGGCACGGCCATTACCGAGGCACTAAGCGAGGTAAGCGGACTGGTGGTGGATCTGCGCTCGGGCGGGTACCAGCAGCTCGGCCGCTACCCCGGCGCGCTGACGGTGCGGGTGGAGTCCGTGCGCGAGGATGGTACCCGCAAGGTGGTCAGCCACTTTAACAAGCACTACAAGGGACAGTTGGCCCGGGTGCTGGCGCTCGGCGAGGCCACCCCCTCCGACGCCGTCGGGGTTGCCCAGGTAGCGCGGAAGGCGGGGATGACCGTGGAGGAGGCCTCCCCCACGGAGCTGACGCTGGTGGTGTGAGGATTTTTGTCGCCATTCCGGGGAACCAGCCCGCCGCCACGCCATATCCCCTTTAGTCCTCACCGAGCGCGAGGCTGGCCAGGGCTTCGTCGTAGGCCGACGCCGTCTCCTGCGCCAGATTCCCCAGGATCTCCACGCCAGTCGCGACGTTATCCGCCACGGCGTCAACGCTCGTAGGGTCCTCCGCGAGGATGCTCAGCGCGTCCTGCGTCTGGATCCGTAGCTCCCCTGCGGCGTACATGGTGTTAGCGATAGCGATCTGCTCGGCGTCTGCCATCGTGACCGGCTCGGCGGGCTTTTTCATCTCCTCCGGTATCTCCCGCTCCGCCCAGTCCGCGACGCGCTGCTTGTGTTCCTTCACGGTAAGCATCGGATCGTGGGCCTCGGTGGACTCCGGCAGGCTGAAGTGCTCGTTGACCTGACCATCCGGGATGCCGTAGGCCTCCTCGAGAGCCACGTCGAAGGGCTGGGTGGTCATCAGCAGCCCCAGCATGGACTGCGTGGAGGCGCCCAGGGCCTCGCCGGTGGTGGGATCAAAGTTCACGCCGCCGGAATCGCCGGGGAGCGCCAGGCTGCTGGACCACAAGCTGTGACGCGTGCGCATGAACTGGATGCCGCAGGTGCGCCCGCTGGCGGCGCCGTCCTTGCAGATGGGTTGCCCAAAGTTATCGAAGGAGACCTCGTCTTCCCCCAGATCGGGGTAATCACGCACCCCGGTGAGCACCACGGGATCACCGTGCCTGCGCCCATGCTGATCCACGGAATCCGCCACGCGGGTCATCTCCGGCTCGGGGTTGAGGTTGACGGTGGCCCAGTCGGGGTCGGTGGAAAGCCAATAGTTAAGGTCGAGGGGGTTATCGCTATCGGTCGTGCGCACCTTCTCTCCCCGATCGGGAAGCGCGATGAGCCGGTTTTCCTCCTCCTTAGGGGCATACGAGGTAAGCGATGTCGTCCTCCCCCTCGACCCCATGGAGGCAGTGGGCCGCGCTGACCATCACGTTGCGCCGCTCTCCGTTCGGAAGCGCGACCGTGCCGGACAGGCCCTGGGAGCAAAAGCTCAGGGCGTCGTATCCCGGCGGCACCTCGATGGGAAGATCCTCGGCGATGTTGTCCCCCACCAGGATCATCATCGCTCCCGGAGCTACCTCGGCGGCGGTCGCTGGGTCGCAAGACCCAGGATGGCGGCAGTTAGGCACAGGACCAGTCCGATGCGTGCGTTCTTCATGATCATTCTTCCTTTCATCAGTGTGTGCCAAGGTGGCTTTTAGTTCACGGCGCAGCGGTTGACGGTTCGCCAGGCCAGCAGGCCCAGTGCCCCGATCGTGACGACGAGGATCGCCGCCGCGGCGGCCTGTCCGATATCCGTTCCCATGCCCGCGGCATCCACGCCCTGCACCACCACGATGCTGTTGCGCAGGGGCAGGAACTGCGCCAGCGTTTCCGCCCAGTCCTTCCCCAGAAGCGGCAGGCTCACCTCGAGAAAGAGCGCATCCAGAACCATCAGCAGCGCCGCATAGACCGCTCGGCCCAGGATGTAGGTGAGCAGCAGCGCGATGGTGCCCAATACGATCCACTGGGAATACACGGAGGCGATGCTCGCCCAGTCCTGCTTGCTCAGGACAAAGTCCACGCGGAAGCCGAGGGCACATACTCCCAGGATTCCCACGGCCACGCCCAGGCTCGCCGCCACGAGAAAAGCCCCCAGCAGCACCACGAGCTGGGCTGTCATCAGGGCAAAGCGGTTCTTATGGGAGAGGTAGCACCACGCCGTGGCTCCCTTGACCAGATCCGAGCCCGGGATCATCGCGGCCCCGAAGAGGACAACGATGAGCACGATCTGCCCGGACTCGAAGAATGAGCTAAAGGAGAAGGGTTCGTCTCGGCTCTCTCCGATGGTGAGCAGCATCGGGATGGCGGTCATACTCGCGGCGATAATGGCCATGTATATCCAGGTGATACGCAGGGAGAACAGGGCGCGGGCCTGGCTTTTCATATGCAACATGCGGGTAGTTCCTTTCTGAGATTATTTAGGCCGACCGGTATTCGGTGGCGTCGGCGGTGGCGGTCAGGAAGGCCTCCTCCAGGGAGGGGGCGCGGCGCTGTAGGCCCGCCACCGTGAGGTCCAGCGCCCGGCACACGGCCCCCACCTCGGCGGGGTCCTCCACCCCAAAGACGCGCAGCAGGTTGTCCGCCCCGCGCTCCGCCCGAATACCGTTGCCCGCCAGGGCGTCCTCGAGTTCGTTGGGACGATCCACCCGCACCTCGATCACGGATTCCCCGCTGGCTCCCACGAACTCGTCCACGGTGCCCTCGCGCACGAGCTGCCCGCGCCCGATGACCACCAGGCGATCCGCCGTCAAGGCCATCTCCGAGAGCAGATGGGAGGACACGAGCACGGAGCGCCCCTCGGCGGCCAGTTCCCGAATGCGATCGCGCATCCAGTGCACGCCCTCGGGGTCGAGGCCGTTGATGGGTTCGTCGAGCAGCAGGTGCTTGGGATCGCCTAATAGGGCGCAGGCCAGGCCGAAGCGTTGCCTCATCCCCAGCGAGTATCCGCTCACCTTCTTATGCGCCACGCTGGCGATTCCCACGCGCTCCAGGATGTCGTCCACTCGGCGCATGGACACCTGCTGCAGGGTCGCCATCATGCCCAGGTGCGCACGCGCGCTGCGGCCGGGGTGAAACCAGGTGGCGTCAAGCAGCGTGCCCACCGTCCTGCCGGGATGGGCGAGCCGGCGGAACTCCGTACCGTCGAAAGTCGCGGTCCCCACGGTGGGGCGTTCGAGCCCCACGGCCATACGCATGGTGGTGGACTTGCCGGCGCCGTTGGGGCCGAGGAAGCCGGTCACGACGCCGTCGGGCACGGTGAAGGAGAGGTCGTTCACCGCCCGTTTGAACTTGTAGGTCTTGGTGAGGTTCTTGATCTGAAGCATGACCTCATCCTCGCCCCCAACACCTCCGCCCCGCATCGCCCCGGGGGCTGAAACCTTGGCTCAGCCTTGGGGATGATGGAGCAATTCCTGTGGGCTGACCACACCGCGCCGATACGCGAACAGCACCGCCTGCACCCGGTCCCGCGAGCAGGTCTTCATCAGAATGTGACGCACGTGCGTCTTAACCGTGGCCATGGACACCACCTCGCGCTCCGCGATCTCCTGGTTATTCAGGCCCAGCGCCATCAGGCGCAACACGTGCAGCTCCCGCTGCGTCAGCTCCTCCACCGGTGCCGCCTCGCCTGGCGACGCCACCACGGACACCGGATCGGCTGGGCGTGCCGCCGCTAGATCCCGCAGGATATTGGCGGTGACCTTGGGCGCTAGGACGGCATCCCCGGAATGCACCACCCGCACGGCGCGCAGCAGCTCCTCCGGCTGGGCGTCCTTGAGCAAAAAGCCGCTGGCCCCGGCGTCCACGGCCCCGCGCACAAAGCCGTGATCGTCAAAGGTGGTGAGCATGATGACCCTGGTACGGGGATACCGAACCACGAGGCGCCGGGTGGCGGTGATGCCGTCCACCCGAGCCATCTGCACGTCCATGAACACCACGTCCACCGGTTCCTGGCCGGGCACCTGATCCCCGTCGCCGACTCCCCAGGCCACCTCAATGTCATCCTGGGAATTCAACAACATCTCAAACCCCGTGCGCACCAGGGGTTGGTCGTCCACCAGCCCTACCCGTATGAATGATTCCGTCTCGCTCACGCCGCCACCTGTGCCTTCACTAGAAAATCTCCGCCCTTTCTTTCCGCCTCCAGGGTGCCACCCTGGGATTGCAGTCGCTCCCGCATCCCCATCAGGCCAAAACCGCCGGACGAGGGCTCGCCCTCCGTGGGGTTGCGCGAATAAATGGCGATGGTGCGTCCCGACACCTCCACCTTGATGCTGCCCGTTCTGGTAGAAGAGTATTTGAGCATGTTGGTTAGCAGCTCCTGCACAGTGCGATAAAGAGTAAATTGCAGCAAGGGAGGAAGATCGTCCGGAAGAGAATCCAATCCGGTGACCATGAGCTCCAAGCCATTACGCCGGGCGTCGCTGACCAGGGCCAAAATATCGGTTATGCCGGGAGCGGAGTGACGATCCCTCCCTTCCTCATCGCGCAACACCGATAGCAAACCTCGTATCTGATTGAGCGCATCGCGGGATGTTTCCGAGATCACCTCCAGGGTGTCCACCGCCACCTGCGGATCGCGGACCGCGCTATACCGGGCGCCATCGGCCAGGGCGATCACGCCGGAAAGATTGTGCGCGATAATATCGTGCATCTCGCGGGCGATTCTGTTGCGCTCTAGGATCCCCGTCAGCTCGGCCCTCTCACGCATTAATAAAAGATTTTCCCGACGCTGTTTCATGGAAAATCCAACCAACCAAACCAAAGACGTAGGCAAAATAGCAACGGCGGCGCGACCCAAAACCCAGAAAAATGATTCCTCGAAGGAGAAAAAATTCCACAGCAAACAAATCGAAACGATGACCAGTAACCAGATTTTAGAATTCTTACTACTGGATAGCACGGCGGAGATATAACCCGCATACATGAATATGAAGATAATGTATACCGCCGTCGGGTAGGGGTATCCCAAAACCGCCAGAAGAATAAGGTGAGCGCAGATGACAGCGGAGGCGCGGCCCGCCAGTATCGGAACAAATATTATAGCGAAAAAGGTAGATAAGCAGACCGCACCGTAAATAAATCCATTTCTGGTAAATATTTCAGCAAATGCGGAACCCACCAAAATTATCAATAAAACCCTTAAAGGATGCCCCACCCATCGCGTCGGCCACACACGCTTAAGAAACTTCATAGTTCCCCCACGCTACCCCCGGCAGGCCCGGGCACGCCTCATCCCTGGGGCTGATCCGCGCTCAGCCCGGCCACCTCCCCGATCACGTACACCGCTGGAGAACGCACGTCCTTATCCCGCATAGTGTCCGCCAGGCTCCCCAGGTCACACCGCACCACGCGCTGATTCTCCGTGCTGCCCTCCTGCACGATCACGCAGGGCGTGGCGGGGTCCAAGGCGGCGTCGATAAGCGCCTGCGCGATCGGCCCGGCCTGGCGCACCCCCATGATCACCACGATGGTGCCGCCGCTGCGCGCCAACGCCCCCCAATCCACCTCGGAGCGCGGGTGCCCGGGCGGGAGGTGCCCCGAGACCACGTGAAAGGAATGCACCATGCCGCGCTGCGTGAGCGGCACCCCCGCCAGGGCGGGTACCGCCACCGCGGAACTCACCCCGGGAATCACCTCGCACTCGATGCCGTGGCTCAGGCAGTATTCGTATTCCTCGAAGCCGCGGCCAAACACGTAGGGGTCCCCGCCCTTGAGCCGGGCCACCACGGCCCCGGCGCGGGCGTACTCTACCAGCAGCTCGTTGATCTTTTCCTGAGCGGTCCTGCGCCCGTAGGGCATCTTGGCCACGTCGATGATCGTGGTGGTGGAGGTATCGCAGAGCCGATCCAGCTCCGCGGTGGGGCCAAGATGATCGGCCAGGATGACGTCGGCTCGTTGCAGCGCCCTCATGCCACGCACGGTGATGAGATCCCAGGCGCCCGGGCCTCCCCCCACTAAAAAGACGCGGCCGGGGGTGGGATGCTGCTGCTGTGCCCTCATGGGCATCGAGTGTACCGGCACGGGGGCGGCTCCTCGCGATTTTTTCTCACCCCTGTGTGACCGGTGTGGTTGCCTACCGACACACGGAGGCATGGCGGTCGCTCGACTCAGCCCCGTGGTGCTTCCGAGAACCACATCCGTCACGCAGCGATGAGAAAACTACGCCCAAACGCCACCGCCGCCCCTCGCATGAAGCGAAGAAGCGGCGGTTTCGGCCTAAGCCGACTAGCTCTCCAGCTGGAGCGTACGCTGGGTGTTCTCCCAAACCTCCGCGAACATGTCCGGCTCCCCAGCAAGCTTATGGCCATAGGAGGGAATCATCTCGATGAGCTTATCGGCCCAATCGATCATGCGCTCACCGAAGCAGCGTTCCAGCAGCTCCACCATCGCCGCCGGGGCGATGGAGGCTCCGGGGGAGGCGCCGAGCAGGCCGGCGATGGAACCCTCGGTGTCGTTGACCAGGGCCGTACCGAACTCCAGGGAACCGAAGCGCGGTGCGGCCACCGGCTGGATCACCTGCACGCGCTGGCCAGCGATCACGGTCTCCCAATCCTTGCCCTCGGCCAAAGGCATGTATTCGCGCAGGGTGTCGACACGACTGTCGAAGTTTTTGAGCACCTCGGTGACAAGGTACTTGGTCAGGCCGAATTCTTGCACCGCCACGCCGAGGTAGGAGGGGATGTTATCCGGGCGGATGGACTTGAATAGGTCGAGATAGGAGCCCTTCTTGAGGAACTTGGGCGTCCACCCAGCAAACGGGCCAAAGAGCAGGCCGCGCTTGCCATCGATCACGCGGGTATCCAGGTGCGGCACCGACATCGGCGGGGCACCCACGCGCGCCTTGCCATAGACCTTGGCCTGGTGCTGCGCGATCAGCTCCTCGTTGGTGCAGCGCAGCCACATGCCGGAGATAGGGAACCCAGCGATGCCGCGCACGTCGGCCACCCCGGCCTTGCGTAGGAGATCGAGCGCGTAGCCGCCGGCGCCCACGAACACAAAGTTCGCCCGCACCACGGAGAGGTCACCCGTGTGGACGTTCTTGACGGTGATGTGCCACTTCTTGCCCTCGCGCTTGAGGCCCTTGACCTCGTGGCCGTAGCGGAACTGCGTGCCGGCGCGCTGGCTGGCGTCGAAGAACTGGCGGGTCAGGGAGCCATAATTGATGTCTGTTCCGGCGTCGGTCCAGGAAATAGCCACGTCGTCGGCGTGCGCGCGCCCGGCGGCCATGAGCGGCAGCTTCTCCGCGAACTCGTCGCGATCATCGGTAAACTTCATGTTCGGGAAGAGCGGGTGACTCGCCAGCACCTCGTAGCGGCGTCGCAGGTATCCCACCTGATCCGCGCCCTGGGCGAGGGACACATGGGGGACGGGGTTGATGAAGTCCCGGGGGGAAGGCAGCACGCCGCTGATGACCTGATGAGACCAGAACTGCCGAGAAACCTGGAACTTCTCGTTAATGGCCACGGCTTTGGTCACGTCGATCTTGCCGTTTTTCTCCGGCGTGTAGTTCAACTCGCACAGGGCCGAGTGGCCGGTACCGGCGTTATTCCAGGGGGAGGAGGACTCCATCGCGGCACCGTCGAGGCGCTCGATCACCATCTGCGTCCACGTGGGTTCCAGCTCTCGCAGCATGGCGCCCAGGGTGGCGCTCATGATCCCCGCACCGATGAGTGCGACATCCACCTCGTCGCTGATCCTTGCATTCTCAGACACTGTTCTTTACCTCTTTTTCCTTAGCGCTGGCGGCTGTCTGACTTGGCTCCTGCCACCCCGCAGCGCCGCTTCTTGCTCACGCGGGCCGCAGTCAGTGACCTACACCTTACGCCCTCGGAGAATAAAATCCCGCACTATGGCGCGCCTCGCGCGCCGCAATCGGGTGTTCCAGCACGCCACGGCTACCGAATCCCACCCCCGCCTCCTCCCCCGTCTCCACGCTGCGAGACTGTCTACACTGTCTCGATATGAATCACGACTCCGAGCAAGAACCACTCTGGGATGCCGACATGCTGGGGGCGGGTTTTTCCGCCGCCACCTTAAATTTTGGCCACGACCCGGACGAGGAGGGTGAGGCCCTGGCTACCCTGGTGCGCGCCGAGACCTCCTTAGACAACCCTCGCCCCGCGGTCTTGTGGCTGCATGGCATGACCGACTACTTCTTCCACGCGCACGTGGCGGAGCGCTTCACCGACCAAGGGTATGCCTTCTACGCGCTAGATCTGCGCAAGTGCGGGCGCTCCCACCGCCCGGGCCAGCACTGGCATTACACCAGCGATCTGCGCCACTACTACCCGGAGCTGAACGCGACGGCGCGGCTGCTCGCCCAACGTCACGGCGGCGTGATCCCGCTAGCCCACTCCACCGGAGGCCTCATCGCCACCCTGTGGCTGGATCACCTGCGCGCCGCCGACCCCGGCCTCTTTGGCCGCATCCCGGCGGCCATCCTCAATAGCCCCTGGCTCGACATGCCCTTCCCCCGCCCCGTGGTGCTCGGCACCAAGGCGCTCACCAGCACCATCGGCAAGGTGCGCCCCTTTTTCTCCCTGCCGACCAAGGAGGTCAGCGCCTACGGGCGTTCCCTACACCGCTCCCTGGGCGGGGAGTGGGACTATAACACCACCATGAAGCCCCTGGGCGGGCACCGCAAGTACTACGGCTGGATCGAGGCGATCTTTGCCGGGCAGGCCGCCGTGCGGGCACAACCCAGGCTCCCCCTGCCCCTGCTTACGCTGTGTTCTGCCAAATCCTGGCTGGGGCACGAATACTCGGCGGCCTCCGATAGCGCGGACACGGTCCTCGACGTGACGCAGATTCAGCGCCTAGCCCCCGGGTTGTCCGAGGATTCCACGGTCATCTCCTTGGATTCCGCGCGCCACGATGTTTTCCTGTCCACCCCGCTCGTGCGCGAAGCGGCCTTCGAGGAGACTTTCTCCTGGTTGGATCGAGTGCTCGGGGCGCGGCACGATAGCACGAAATAATCGGCCCTCCCCTATGGTTAGTGCCCATATGCGTCCCCACACCAAGCACTACGATCTCATCGTCATCGGTTCCGGTTCCGGAAACACCCTGCCGCCCGAGTTCGAAGATCTCTCCATCGCCCTCGTCGAGGAGGCCCGTTTCGGCGGCACCTGCCTGAATGTGGGCTGCATCCCCACCAAGATGTACGTCCACGCCGCCGACCTCGCCTTTGAGGCCCGCAACGCCGCCCGCCTGGGCGTGCACGCGCAGGTGACCTCCGTGGACTGGCCCGGCATCGTCTCCCGCGTGTTCGACAAGCGCATCGACCCCATCTCCCGGGGCGGAGAGGCCTACCGGCGCGGGGCGCAAACACCCAATATCGACGTCTACGACCGGCACGCAGTGTTCGTGGGCGAGCGCACCCTGCGCACCGGGCAGGGCGAGCGGGAGGCCATCATTTCCGCCGATAACGTGGTCATCGCGGCGGGCTCTCGCCCCATGATTCCCCCGGTCATCGCGGATTCCGGGGTGGAGTATCACACCAACGAGACAATCATGCGCCTGCCCGAGCAGCCGGACTCCCTCCTGATCGTGGGCAGCGGCTCCATCGCCATGGAGTTTGCCCACGTGTTCGAGGCCCTGGGTACCCGGGTCACCATCGTAAACCGCTCCAATGCCCTGCTGCGCCACCTCGATGAGGAGATCAGCCGGGAATTCACCGCGCTGGCTCAACAGCGCTACGACGTGCGCTTGAACACCGAGATCACCGGGCTGCGCCAGGGCCCCGACGGCACTATCACCGCCACGCTCAGCGATGGTTCCTCCGCCCAGGCTACCCACCTGCTGGTGGCCACCGGCCGCATACCCAACGGGGATCGCCTAGAGGCTCAGGCCGGTGGGGTCTCCGTGACCGCAGGCCGGGTGGAGGTGGACGAGTACGGCCGCTCCACCACCGCCCCGGGCGTGTGGGCCCTCGGCGACGTCTCTTCGCCCTACCTGCTCAAGCACGCGGCCAACGCGGAGGCCCGCGCCGTGTGGCACAACCTGCGCCATCCGGAGGATCTGCGCCCGCTGCCGCACAGCAATGTGCCCGCGGCGGTGTTCACCCATCCGCAAATCGCCACCGTGGGGCTCACCGAAGACCAGGCTCGGAGCGCCGGCATCGAGGTGGCGATCAAGGTGCAAAAATACGGCGACGTGGCCTACGGCTGGGCGATGGAGGACACCACCGGGCTAGTCAAGCTGGTGGCGGATCGCGCCACCGGTCGGCTGCTGGGCGCGCACCTAATGGGGCCGCAGGCGGCCACGCTCATCCAGCAGCTGGTCACGCTCATGGCCTTCGACATCGACGCGCGCAAGGCCGCGCGCGGGCAGTACTGGATTCATCCCGCGCTGCCCGAGGTGATAGAAAACGCGCTGTTGGGGCTGGATCTCTAGGACTCGGTGGGCAGGGTAAGGATCTCGTTGCCGTCCTCGGTGATGACGATGGTGTGCTCGAATTGGGCGGTGAACTTGCCATCGCGGTTTTGCACCGTCCAGCCGTCGTCCCAGATATCGTAGTCCAGGCCGCCGAGGTTGATCATCGGCTCCACGGTCAGCGTCATGCCCGGTTCGAGGACGTCGCGGTAGGCGTCGGAATCGTAGTGCAGGACGATCAGCCCGTTGTGGAACGTGGTGCCCACCCCGTGCCCGGTGAAATCCGTGACCACGGAGTAGCCAAAGCGCTTGGCGTAGGACTCGATCACCCGGCCGATCACGTTGATCTCCCGGCCTGGCTTGGCCGCCTTGATGCCGCGCATGGTGGCCTCCCGGGTGCGCTCCACCAGCAGGCGATGATCCTCGGAGACCTCCCCGGCCAGGAAAGTAGCGTTGGTGTCGCCGTGCACGCCGTTCTTGTAGGCGGTCACGTCGATATTGACGATGTCTCCTTCCTGGATCACCGTGCTATCGGGGATGCCGTGGCAGACGATCTCGTTGAGGGAGACGCAGCAGGACTTGGGAAAGTGCCGGTACCCCAGGGTGGAGGGGTAGGCGCCGTGGTCGATCATGTACTCGTGGGCCACGCGGTCGATCTCATCGGTGGTCACGCCCGGGCGGACGGCGGCGCCGGCGGCCGCCAGCGCGTTGGCGGCAATTGTGGAGGCCTCGCGCATGGCCTCAATAGTGTGGGGGGTCTGGATAAACGGCTCCCCCACGTTTTCTTGTACCTCGTCCTTCCACGCATACTCCGGGCGAGCGATGTGCTCGGGTACGGCGCGGATGGGGGTCGGCGTTCCGGGGGTCAGCTTGGCACGGGTTGCAGACATGCCGCCCATGGTAGTCCCCGTGGCCCATCGCCCCGGAGGTAGGCCGCCCCACCGGGCTAGGACAATGCCGCCACCGGGGCGGCGATCGCCGCGCACACCGCCACCGCCAGGCCCAGTCCCCCACCCGTGCGCTTCCATCCATGCTGCACCACGTCGTTAGCCACGATCGCCGGCAGGATGCAGAAGACGATGTTTTCCGCCCCGCCCACGCGGTGCCCGGTCAGCGCCACCACCAGGGCCTCCAGGGCGATGACGGCGAGGATGGACAGCGCGCACAAGACGATGAAGCGATCCTTGCCAAACAACGGAACCCGGCGCGCATAGAGGCTATAGGCCGCCCACACCACCACCGCCGAGGCACCCAGCACCGCGATGTAGCGGGGATGCATGGAGCTAGCCACCAGGAGACCGGCGGTAATGTATCCGCCGGTGCGCAGCCTGAGGTCTTTGAGGAAACCATCCTGAATGAGGATGGCGCACAGCACGGAGGCCGCCGCGATGCCAAAGAACTTGGGATCGGAGCGCGGGATCTGCTCGAACAGCGCGCTGGAAAAGGACAACGGCAAAACCACGCTGGTCAGCCAGGTCAGGCCCAGGCCGATCAGTCCGGCCAGCGGCACCATCCAGGCCAGGGGCACCAGGGTGCGGCTCGGGCCCTGCTTGACCAAGGAGTTGCACAACATGCCGGGCACAATCACCCCGATGAGCGCGAACTCCATGCCGTGAATCTGGGTGTCAAAGAGGTAGTGGCCGCCGATCACCCACAGTCCCCCGCACAGCACTCCTGCAAAGAGGCCGATGGCGAAGATCTGGCGGGGCCTGGGCAGCCAGATCTTGAGGACGACGTATTTAATGAGCAGCCAGGCCAGCACGGAGACCGCCACGGTAAAAAGCACGTTCCACGGCATGTAGAGCGAGGCCGCCAGGTAGCCGACGGTCAGCGAGCCACCCACGGAGACGTGCCGGGACCGGAAGTACAGGTAGCTGATTACCAGGCCCACCAGGAAGGTGAGGTGGATGAGATCCACCAAAAAGTAATAGGAGCCAAAGTCCACGCTGATCACTGTGCCGCGGCCTCGCTTTCGGCCGGTGCGGCATAAACCGGGGTGTGCGCCACGACGTCGGAAATGTAGCGGCGCATGGCCGTGACATGATCGGTGTGGATATTAACCATGCCAAAGATGGCCACGTCCTGGCCCTCGAAGCCGCGCCGCGCGCGGGCCACTAGTTCCCTGCCGTCCTCGGTTTCATCCACCACCTCGCAATCGGTCGTGGTGATGATCCCGCTTTCCGGGAATCCCTGGTCGATCAGGCGCTGGCGCACCACCTCCTGGAGGTCGCCGTAGAGCACCACGCGGTCGATGTTCGAGCGCAGATCGGTGGAGACGAGGTCGATGAACATGGCGGCGCGATCGGTGCGATCGGAGCGGTTGTTGAGGGCCACGACGCGGCGGCAGGCATCGGGAAGGGCGGTCTGCGAGACGCTGTCGAAGACCCGCACGGTGGATTCCCAATCGTTCACGGCAAACATGGGCACCCAGAACATCGAGTCGCGGCCCTCCTGGATCTGCGTGACGGAGGTGGTGCCGGGGTCCGGGGCGGCCGCGAGCATTCCACGAACGGCGGTCTGGGCGTCGATGCCCAGTTCCTCGGCCACGGCCAGGGCCACCGCAATGTTCTCCTCGAACTGCTGGTAGCTAAAGCGCGTCACCAGGGAACGGGAAAGCTCGGTCTCCTCCGCCACGATCAAGCGGCTGCCGCGCTCGCGGGCGTAGCGGCCGATGATCTCTACCAGCTTGGGCGAGCGCTCGCCGGTAATCACCACCCCATTGTCCGGCACCGTGGTGCACAGCGAGGCGGCGATCTCCTCCAAGGTATCGCCCATATCCTCTTGGTGGTCCAGACGCACATTGGTGATCACGGTGATGGGCGAGCGCAAGATGGTGTCCTGACAGATACGCTGATACTTGGGCTTGACCGCCATGCACTCCACCACCAGGGCGTCGATGTCCCGGGTGATCCATTCCTTAACAAAGCGGTACTGTTCGTTGATATTGGCCGGGCCGGTGCGGGAAATGGGGTATTCCTCGGCCTGGCCGTCGATCACGCAGGCATAGGTGCCGGTGGTCTTGGCGATGGTGTTGTGCCCGGCCTCGCGCAGCACGCCGCCGATCATGCGGGTCAGCGTGGACTTGCCGCGAATACCATTGACGTGGACGTGATAGCGCAGGCCGTCGAGCCGAGCGCGGTGCTCGCGCTCGTGTCGATGAAAGTAGGTCATGGAGGTGCCGGCGAGCGCGCCGGACATGGCGAGAAAAGCAAACATGAGTTCGTGGTTCCTGTTCTTGGAGGCGGGCAACGGGTGGTACTGGGGTAGCTCTCGATGCGTCCTGTTATCCGCCGGCCACGGCACCGCCGCGGCGCGGGTCTGCACCACCCTCCACGCCGTCGGGCGTGCGGCGCACGATCCCGGCGCCGCTATCGGCCTCACCCACGCTGACCGGTTGGCCCCATTCCCGCAGCAGCCGCTGAAGTGCGCCCTGCCGGGAGAGGGTTTCCTCGCCGTACATGGTTTCTGCGTAGACCCCGTTGCGGTTATCGGCCCCAAAGTTGGGCATGGCGATCGCCTCGGCGGGGCTCAATCCCCACTGGGTCATGGCCACGAGGTTTTTAAGGTTATAGGAGGGAATCTTGCGGCCGCCGGGGGATCCCAGCCCCACCACGTCTTCGCCCTCGCGGGCGATCAGCGGCGCCATCATCGTCCTGGGGGCCGAGGCGTTGCGACGCCCGTTGGGGGCCTCCGGGGAGGCGGAGGAAGCGAAGTTATCGAGGGAATTATTAAGGAAGAAGCCCTGCGTCATCAGACCGCTGCCGAAGTTGCGTTGCAGCGTGGTGGTCATGGATGCGACGTTTCCTTGGCTATCGACCACCGTCATCTGCGCGGTGCCCTCCTCCTGCGAATCCTCGTAGCCGTGCTGATCGAATCCCTCCAGAGCCGCGGGTTGGGGATCGTCCACGCTGCGCTTTTGTCCTATCTCCGCGGCCTTGGCCGCCAGGTAATCCTCGTTGGTCACCACCCGGTCCAGGTAGGCGCGGGCGCGCTCGGGATAGAACAGCGGATCGTCCATCCACGTGTTGGCGTCGGTGAAGGCGAGCCTCTCGGCTTCGGTCATCAGGTGAGCCGCCGTGGCCCGAGCCACCGGTGCGCCGTCCTCGGAATACGGTTCCAGCCGGGCCAGGTCGAGATGCCTCATGATGCCCAGGGCCTGGGCCACCACCATCATACCGGTGGCCGTGGACGGGTTGCCGCACACGCTGGTCCCGGAGAAGTCGGTGCACAGGGCCTCGCGCGATTCCACCGGTGTCTCAAGATCGCGGCGCCACTGCGCCAGCAAGCCATCCACGTATTCCTCCCCGGCCGCCTGATCCAACAGCTCGGAGCGCATCGCCGCCACGGTGTCCTCGCTCAGCGTCCCCCGGTGCGCCCACTGGCGGAGGAAGTCCGCATAGGGCTTGTTGGTCAGCTCGTCGCCCTCGGCGGGGCGATCCCCGCTGGCGTTGCGCAGCACCGCGCCTGGCTCGGAGAGCCTGAAGGGTCGCTGATTGTCCTCCATCGCGGCGGCCAGCCGCGCGCTGGTGCGAAAGCCCGAGGTACCCAGGCGGTAGGCGGGATCGACCAGGGATTCCAGGGGCAAGGTGGCGTGGTCCTCGTGCAGCTGGCGCAGCAGGCGCAGGGTTTGCGGCACCCCGATGCTGCGCACCTTCTCATCGGCGCCGGCGGAGGCCGCGTCGTCGTTGGCCAGGCTGTGCACCGTGGCATCGTAGGCCCGGGTATCCCCGGTGGCGGCATCGTAGTACACGGCGATAGCCCCGCCTCCCGGGCCGGAGGACTGCGGCTCCACCAACCCCAGCACCGCCTGGGCGGCGATGAGCGCATCGGCGGCGCTGCCTCCCTCAGCCAACACATCGCAGGCGGCACGGGTGGCCTCGGGATGCGTGGTGGCCGCTAGGTACTCGACGGAATACGCCTCCACGTTCTCCCCGGTGACCTCGCACTGCGGTTGGTTCGCGATGGCGGCGGGTTCGTCCCGCGTGGAACACCCGCTCACCCCCGCGCCGACGAGGGCGGTAATCAGCAAGAGCGCGAGAATACTCCGTCCGCCGTAGCGCACAACCATCTTTCTCTTTTCTTGTCGGCAACAATAAATATGCGGCCCTTGGCCGCGATCACAGTTACCCGAAGATAGCAACGCCGAGCAGGGGTGACAACCCTTATCATCAGGGCTTTTTCGGTTTTTATCCGAAGGTGCCGGGGATTAGATACTAAAGTAGACCCTCCTCCGGCTCGGGATTCTTATATTTATCCAGCGTGCTCAGGAAGTGATCGGTGATCTGCACCGACGCCTCGGAACCACCACCGAGCACCACGAGTGTGGCAAAGGCAATATCATCGCGGTACCCAGCAAACCAGGCGTGCGATCCCTCATTGATTTCCGCCTCGCCGGTCTTGCCGTAGATGTCGCCCTGCGCCTTCATCCCCCGGGCGGTGCCCTGGGTGACCACGCTGCGCATGGCGCGCCGCAGGTTCTCTATGGCCGCCGGGGCCGGTGGGTCCACCTTCTCGCTCACGGTGGTCTCATGCCCGGTGATCAACGTGGGCATGGGGGTGTGTCCCGCCGCGGCGGTGGCCGCGCTTAAGGCAAGGCCAAAGGGGCTGGCCAGGTCGAGGCCCTGCCCGTACCCGGACTCCGTGCGATCCAAGGCGCTCTCCCCCTCCGGCACAGAACCGGTGATGGTATCCAGGCCGGGGATCTCGTAGTCAAGACCCAGGCCAAACTGCTTAGCGGTCTCCTTGAGTTGCCCCGGTTCCAGCGTGGTGGAGATGTCCGCGAAGCTGGTGTTGCAGGATTGCGCAAAGGCCTGTTCTAGGGGCACGATGCCCAGGGAAAACTGATTGTAATTGGTCACCGTGCGGCCATAAATATCCATCGTTCCGGGGCAAGGCACAAGAGAATCCGCGCTTAACCCCTGGTGCTCAAAACCCGCGGTGGCGGTGATCATCTTGAATACCGAACCGGGTGGGTACTGTCCGCTAAGCGCAATATCACCATCTTTATCGGCCGGGGCGGTCTGAGCCACCGCCAAAATCTCCCCCGTCGAGGGACGGATGGCCACCAACATGGCCTTATCGCCCCCGCGAGTATGCACCGCCTCCTCGGCGGCGCGCTGCACGTCATAATCGATACTCACCCCCACCGCCGGGGCCACCGTGGCCGGGTGATACTCCACGTCATCGAGAGCGGAACCCTGCTCATTGACGACGGACACGCGCCAGCCCGCAGCTCCATCAAGATCATCCTCCACGATGGCACGCACCCGAGACATAATGTCCGGGGCAAAGTTCGGCTTGGGCGTGACCAACGAGGCCTCCGCGTTCAACCGCACGGCGGGTTCGCCCGCAAGCGCCTGAGACACCTGCCCTGCCACCGCATCGGGCAGCGTGGTCACGGAGTACTCGCCCCGGGCGCTGCGCAGGGTTCCCTCCAGGGAGGAGGCCGATACGGCGGTCACGGAGGGATCGGCCTGCCCCGCCTTTTTCAAGGCAGCCTCGACGGCGCGCGCGGTGCGCCCCGGATCGCTGACATCATCGGCATTGATCAACAACCGCTGCACCACCCCGGGACTGAGCAGCGCCACCCCGTCCGAGCTGACCACGCTGGCCCGTTCCGCGGGCACGGGGCGCAGCTCCAGGTGCTGGTGCGCGCCGAGGGTGGGGTGAATGATGGTGGGCTGCCACCGCACGGACCAGTCGGATTCCTGACGGGTCAGAAGCATGGAGGCTTCGTAGTTCAGCGTGCGCTGCCGGGGCAGCTGCCACTCCAAGCGATATCGGACGGTGGCGGAGTGCTCGCTTTGATCCACGTCTTCCACGGTGGCCCGCAGACCTTCCGCCTGCAGCCCCTCCACGCTGGCCTGGATGGGCGAGATCGCGGCCGTGGGATCGTCGAGGTATTGCGCCAGAGAGTCCCAATCCCGGTCCGCGAGGGCGGTTAAGAAGTCCTGCGCCACGGGGCGCACGTCCGCCGGCTTCGGCGTGCAGGAGACAAGGCCTAACGACGCCGTGACCAGCGCCAAAAGCAGAGCGGACAATCTTGTCATAGCGCCCTAGACTAGCAGCGCCACCCGGTACCGCTACTGAGTGACGCGCACCTTGGACCCCACTCCGGCGGCCTGCGCCGCCGCCAACTCCTCCGGGTCCATCTCCTCCATCATCCGCATGGCCTCCTCGATGAGCGTCTCCACGATCTGCGACTCCGGCACGGTCTTAATCACCTCGCCCTTGACGAAGATCTGCCCCTTGCCGTTGCCGGAGGCCACGCCCAGGTCGGCGTCACGGGCCTCGCCCGGCCCGTTGACCACGCAGCCCATTACCGCCACGCGCAGGGGAGCATCCATTCCCTCCAATGCCGCGGTGACCTCCTCTGCCAGGGTATACACATCCACCTGGGCGCGCCCGCACGAGGGGCAGGAGACGATCTCCAGGCCGCGGGGCCGCAGGTTGAGCGACTGCAGGATCTGATCGCCCACCTTGACCTCCTCCTTGGGATCCGCGGACAGCGACACCCTAATGGTGTCCCCGATCCCCGATCCCAGCAGCCAGCCAAAAGCTACGGAGGACTTAATAGTGCCCTGGAACGCGGGTCCGGCCTCCGTGACACCCAGGTGCAGTGGGTAGTCCGTCTTGGCCGCCAGCTGGCGGTAGGCCTCGACCATCACCACGGGATCGTTGTGCTTGACCGAGATAGCGATGTCCCCGTAACCGTGTTCTTCGAAGAGACTAGCCTCCCAGATCGCGGACTCCACCAGGGCCTCAGGGGTGGCCTTGCCGTACTTCTCCAGCATCCTCTTGTCCAGGGAACCGGCGTTTACGCCGATGCGGATCGGGATGCCCGCATCGGCGGCGGCCTTGGCCACTTCCTTAACGCGACCGTCGAACTCGCGGATGTTGCCGGGGTTCACCCGCACTGCGGCGCAGCCGGCGTCGATGGCCGCGAAAATATACTTGGGCTGAAAATGAATATCCGCGATGACCGGGATCGGGGACTTCTTAGCGATGGCCGGCAGGGCCTCCGCATCGACCGTCTTGGGGCAGGCCACGCGCACGATGTCGCAGCCCGAGGCGGTGAGCTGGGCAATCTGCTGCAAGGTGGCATTGACGTCGTGGGTTTTCGTGGTGGTCATCGACTGCACTGAGATCGGGTAATCCGACCCCACGCCCACCGAACCCACCATCAATTGACGCGTCTTGCGCCGCGGCGCCAGGGTGGCGGGAGGGGCTTCGGGCATACCTAGTCCGACGGGAATGGACAAGTTCTCATACTCCTTGCAAGGCGGCCCTCGACCGGGCCATGCCGACCGGCGCGTGCCGCCCTCGACTCAACACTCGTAGGCTCTTGCCAACACCACGAGCATACACGGCCTAGGGCTAAGGAAAGAGGCGCACCGGATTGACCACGTCGGCCACCACGAACACCAGGCCCAGGGTCAGCAGCACCGCACCGATGGCGTAGGTAACGGGCATGAGCCGGGTGTAATCCGCTGGACCCGCCGGGGTCAGGCCACGCAGTCGGCGCATCGCGTCGCGCGCCTTCTCGTAGAGCACCACCGCCACGTGTCCGCCGTCGAAAGGCGGCAACGGGATCAGATTAAACACCGCCAGAAAGAAGTTCAGGCTGGCCAAGAGCATCCAGAACATGCCCCAGTGGGAGCGCTGGGCGAACTCCCCACCGGCCCGCGAGGCACCCACCACGCTCATTGGGCTATCGGCGGCGCGCTCCGCACCGAAGATCGACGCCACCACGCCCGGTATCTTGGCTGGTAGTTGTCCCAGGGCCACCACGGTGGACGCCACGAGCTCCTTGGCGTAGGACGCCGCCACCCCGACGGCCTCCGCCGGGCCGAAGGTGGCGATCGCGCTCTCCACCGGCGCCGAAGCCACGCCGATGACTCCCTGGCCTTGCTCCCCCACCCCGGTGGTCACCTCGACACGGTGGCGCTGCCCCTCGCGTTCGATGGTGAGGATAAGCACCTGTCCGGGACGACGACGAATATCCTCGGCCAAGTGCCCAAAATCCTGCGTGGCCTGGCCGTCTAGCTCCACGATCCTATCCCCCGGGCGCACCCCGGCGGTGAGCGCTGGCCCCTCATGAACCTCCGCCACGGTGGGGGTAAAGTCCGCCTTGGGGTTGGGCAGGCCGGAGGTCATGGCCACGCCATAGAGGATAAGCAGACCCACGATGAGGTTCATGGTGATCCCACCAAGCAGCACCGCGATGCGCTTCCACCACTCCTTTTTATACATGGCCCGCGGCTCTTCGTCCGGGGTCAAGGCGGGATCCATGGCGGTCATGCCCGCAATATCGCAAAACCCGCCGAAGGGAAGCGCCTTAAGCCCATACTCCGTCTCCCCCCGACGGAAGGAAAAGATCTTTGGGCCAAAACCAATGAAGTAGCGCCGCACCCTCATCCCGAAAGCACGAGCCACCACGAGGTGACCCCACTCGTGCAGGGCGATGGTCACCGCAATGCCCAGGGCAAAAAGCACCAGTCCCACGAGGTATCCCGCCATGCGGCTTCTCCTTCCCGTCTCCGTGCCTCGATCTTGTGTGCGCTGGGCCTAGCGCGCCAGGGTAGCCACGATCTCCCGGGCTCGCCGCCGTGCCTCGTCCTCCACCGCCACAACATCCGCGATCGACGCCGGCCGCACCACCCAGCTATCGGCGCATCCCACTACTTCCTCCACCACGTCCACGATCTGCGGGAAGCGGATACCGCCCCGGAGAAAGGCGGCGGCGGCCTCCTCATTAGCCGCATTGTAGACGGCCGTGTGGCCGCCACCTCGGCTCGCCGCCGCCCGCGCCAGCTCTACAGCGGGGAAGGCCTGATTATCTACCGGCTCGAAATCCCAGGACAAGGACCGGCGAAAGTCCAGAGGTGCCTCCGCCCCCGACACCCGATCCGGCCATCCCAGGGCCAGGGCTATGGGGAGTTTCATCGAGGGCGGCGAGGCCTGGGCGATGGTGGCGCCGTCGCGGAATGTGACCATCGAGTGCACGATGGACTGCGGATGAACGGTCACGTCAATGTCCTCCGGGGCAATGCCAAAGAGCAGGGATGCCTCCACCAGCTCCAATCCCTTATTGACCAGCGTGGCGGAATTGAGGGTGTTCATCTGCCCCATCGACCAGGTGGGATGAGCCGCCGCCTGTTGCGGGGTGACCTCCCACATCTGCGCGCGACTACGCCCCCGAAACGGCCCGCCCGAGGCCGTGAGCACGAGGCGCTCGACCTCCGCCTGCGCCCCGGAGCGCAGGCACTGCGCCATCGCGGAGTGCTCGGAATCCACCGGGACGAGCTGGCCGGGCCCGGCCGCACCCAGCACTACCTCGCCGCCGGCCACCAAGGATTCCTTATTTGCCAGCGCCAATCGCACCCCGGCTCGCAGGCTGGCCATCGTGGCTGCCAGGCCCATCGATCCCACCAGGGCGTTGAGAACCACGTCCATGCCGCGCTCGGCATCGAGCGACTGGACGAGGTCCCGGGCGGCGTCGGGACCGTCGATGACCCGGCCGCCCAGCGCCTCCGAAACCTCCCGTGCGGCCCGTGTCCCGGCGACGGCTACCCGCTGCGGGGGCAGGCCCAGGCTCCGGGCTTGCTCGATGATCAGGGACGGCGAGGAACCGCCAGCGGCGATGCCCGCCACCGCGAAAAGATGAGGATTTTCCGCGATCACCTCCAGGGCCTGCGTGCCGATGGAACCGGTGGAACCGAGGATAAGAATGCGCTGTACCACGCACCCCATTGTTCACCATCGCCGGGGCGTCCCCGGCCGCAGGGGCAACCGAAAGGTGGATTGCAGGGCGTGACCAGGCGCCTATCCCCCGCAGGAGTTCTCCCCACCCCTCGCCCTGTGGCACAATAATGGGCAGTGTTGAAAGCCCGCAGCCTGTCTATAAGGAGAGATTACCGTGGCTGGTTCCCACCGCATCGAGCCTGAGATTCACAATGGTGTGTCCACCCTGGACGAGCCCTCGGCCGCCTGGGGCTGGCACGACATCGGATTCCGCGCCACCCAGATCTCCGGCTGGGTGTGCGTTCTCTTCCTGCTGGGCTACAACTTCGGTAACCACAAGGGCCACGTGGAAACCATTTGGTTGTTCACCCTGGCTGCGGTCATCGCGGTGGGGCTGCTTCTCCACGCCTTCCGCCCCAAGCTGAGCCAGGTGCGCACGTTGAGCGCACACAACAAGCCCGTGGGCCATAAGGAGCCGGAGTGGGCCTATCTTCAGGCCACCCTCCAGGGTCCTTACGCCGAGCTTAGCGATAAGGAGCTGCGTGCCCTCAACATCGAGCCTTCCCGCGTGGAGCACCTGCGCGCGCTGCCGCAGAACTAAGCGATACCCCCGAGAAGGGGGCGGGCCACATCCTCGTGGGTGGCCCGCCCCCTTTCGTTGTGCTTTTCTAGTTCACCCAGGAGCGCACTTTTTGGTAGATCTCCGACCAGGTGCGCTCCAGCCTGCGCACGGATACCCGCATCGCCACGAGATAGAGCGCCAAAGGAACCGCCACGGCCAGCACCCCACCCAGAACCGAGGCCCAGAGCATCGCCTTGATCGCGCCCAACCCCAGCAGTAGTGCCCCCGGCGCCAAGGGCACCCAACCGAGCAGGAGGAAGCCGAAACCGGTCACCATCGCCGCGGAGGAATACCCGGAGCGATCCGACCAGGGGCTCGTCCCGGGACGGGCCGTGGGAAAGGCGTTATACACGGTCAGGTACAGGCCCGAGGCTGCCGCGGAAAGCCAGTAGCCCAGCACTGCGCTAAGAACCATCGTGGTCATCGCCCGATTCGGGAGGATCGCCACCATCAGCGCGGCATAAAGCAGGAAGAACGCTCCCGGAATTGCCACCGAGCCCGCGTGCCGGGCCAGCAAAAGCGTGCGCGGACGCACCCCGCTGACCAGGTGCAGCCAACCGCTGGGACCGTCATAACCGAAATCATTGGAGCAGATCCCCGCCAGGAAGAAACAGAGGATGAAGGCACCCATGTACGCGTTGAAGGCGTCCTGCGCATAACCGCGATACAGGAAGAACACCATCACGAGCGGAATAATGAGCACGCTACCGATCATGCGGCTATCCCGGCGCACGTAGCGCAGCGCGCGGGAGAAGATTGCGGTGGCCGGATTGCGGGGCATCATCGGTAGGAAAACAGTGGGCAGAGCGTCGCCATCCGAACGCACCTTTTCCTTCTTCCTCCCGGCAGCGATGTGAATTTGGGGTTCCCGCAGGTCCTGCGCCACGCCTCGTAGCCACAGCCACAGCAGGGCTCCCAGGGTGGCAATGGCGATCAGGCCCTGGGCCACGCCGACGCCCCACTGCCCGGTCAGAGCCGCCGCGAGGGCACCGCCCGTAGCGCCGAAAGGAGTCCAGGCCAGCACCCTACCCACCGCCTCCAGGGGGAGGCTGCCATCGCCGTTGAGCACCAGGTTAAACCCCAGGATCAGGGCCATAACACCCACCGCGCTCCAAGCGGCCAGGCGATCCTTACCCACCGCCCCGCGCCCCAGGAGCCTGCCTATCACCTCGCCCGCGAGCACCGTGGTGGCAAACGCGACCGTCAGCATCGGCAGGCCCACCGCGAAGGCCAGCCCCGAGCCCGCCGCCGCGCACACCACGGCCGCCGTGGACAGCGTGCAGAGCAGGGATACGAGCGAGCGGCTATGCAGGAATATCAGCGGCCACAGGGCCGAACGGGCCTGGCGGGCCGTTATGGGAAACACGGCCAGATCGCGCGCGGTGACCTGCTGCTCGCCCGAGGGCATCATCGCCATGAGCACGATGTAGGCGATCATGCCCACGGCGACGGCAGCGGGAACGATCTCGGAGCTCCCCTCCCGAACCCGGAAAAAGAGCATGAAACCCACCGAGGCCATGCCGATGAAGGCATACAGGCCGATCAGCACGGCCATGACGATCACGGAGGGGTTCGACGTAGCCGTGCGGCGCCACAGGGTGGCGTGCAGCTTTATCAGCGCCTTGGTCATCGGGATTGGTCACCGCCCAGCCAGGCCAGGGAATCCGTGCCGCGTTCCCCACCCACGGCCTCGACAAAGGCGTCGGTCAGCGAACGCCCGCCGCGCACCTCCTCCACGCTCCCCGCCGCATGCACCCGGCCGTGGTTGATGATGGCCACGTGGCTGCACAACCCCTCCACCAGCTCCATCACGTGTGAGCTGATAACCACGGTGCCGCCCGAGGCCGCGTAGCTGCGCAGAAGGTTCTGGATAGTGCGCCCGGAGACCGGGTCCACGGCCTCCAGGGGCTCGTCCAGGATCAGCACCTCCGGGTTGTGCACCAGGGCCTGGGCGAGCAGGATCTTCTTGGTCATGCCCGCGGAATAGTCTGCCACCCGCTTGTCCCCGGCCTCCGTCAGCCCGAGCGCATCGAGGAGCTCCCGGCTGCGCTGGGCCACCACGGCCTCGTCCATGCCACGCAATGCCCCCACGTAGCTGAGCAATTCCGGGCCGCTCAGGCGATCAAAGACCGGCACCCCGTCCGCCAGCAGGCCCATGGCTCGCTTGACCTCCAGAGGCTGCTTCCAGGTCTGGTACCCCGCCACCCAGGTATCACCGCGATCGGGGCGCAGCAGGCCCGCGATCATGGACAGCATGGTGGTTTTGCCCGCCCCATTGGGGCCGACGATGCCGTAGAGGGAACCCCGGGGGATGTCGAGGTCAATCTCGTTGACGGCTGCCTTGCCGTCAAACGCCTTGCACAGCCCTCGCACGGCGAGGGCCTGCGTTGTAGGATCCTCGTGGAACACGGAGGCACGTCCTTTCTCAAGAAACTATCGTGCCTCTCACTCTATCGAAAGAACGTGAACAGCCGATTAAACCGTGGCCTGCTCCCCCGCTTCCGCGCCGCGTTCTTCCGCCGCCAGCTGGCCGCAGGCCGCCGCGATCTCCGATCCCTTGGTATCGCGCACCGTACACGGTACCCCCTGCGCGATCACCCGACGCACGAACTCGTTCTGCCGCTCCTTGGGGGAGGCATCCCACTCCGATCCGGGGGTGGGATTAAGCGGAATAACGTTCACGTGCACCTTGGATCCTAGGGCGGCGTGGAGCTTTGCACCCAGCATATCGGCGCGCCAATCCTGGTCATTTTTGTCCCTAATCAGGGCGTATTCCACCGACACCCGGCGACCGGATTTATCGGCGTAATAGCGCGCGGCGTCCAAGACCTCCGCCACTGGCCAGCGATTATTCACCGGCACCAGGGTATCGCGTAGCTCGTCGTCGGGAGTATGCAGGGAGATCGCCAGGGTCACCGACATGTCCTCGTCGGCCAGCTTGCGAATCGCCGGGGCCAGCCCCACGGTGGACACCGTGACGTTGCGCTGCGAGATGCCAAAACCCTCGGGCACCGGGCTGGTAATCTGCCGCACGGCGGAGACCACGCGCTTGTAGTTGGCCAGCGGCTCGCCCATCCCCATGAACACCACGTTGGAAAGACGACCTCCCTCCGACTCCATCGTGGCCGCGGCGTTGCGCACCTGATCCACGATCTCCCCGGTGGAGAGATTACGATCCAGGCCCCCCTGCCCCGTGGCGCAAAACGGACAACTCATACCGCACCCCGCCTGGGAGGAAATGCACAGGGTGGCACGATCCGGGTAGCGCATGAGAACAGATTCCAGCAGCGTGCCGTCGTGGAGGCGCCACAGCGTCTTCTGCGTCTCCCCCTCATCCGTGGCGGTCCGCTTGACCGGGGTCATCAGCGGCGGGAAGAGCGCCTCGCGCACCTGCTCCCGCGCTTGAGCGGGCAGATCCGTCATCGTGCTCGGATCGGCCTCGTACCTGCCGTAATAGTGCCGCGCGATCTGATTGACGCGGAACCGCGGCAGACCCAGACCGGTCACCGCGGCCACGCGCGCCTCGGCGTCGAGATCCGCAAAGTGCTTGGGCGGCATACCGCGCTTGGGCGCGGCAAATTGAAGCTTGATTGGTTCAGCCATGATGGGCACCATTGTTCCACCTCAGGCACGCCGAATCTAATCCCACCTCGACCCGGGGTGGACTCCCCGAGCACACGCACGCTTGAATAGAGGCATGGCTACTCATACAGAACCTACACCCGACGATCCTTCCTCCCAGGCTGCCTCCGCCGACGCCCCCGTCACGGAAGCCCCCCGCACCACCCCGACCACGCCGCACCGTACCTTCGCCGCGACCACCTGGGCCGCCCTCATTGTCGGAGCCCTGCTGCTGATCATCCTGCTCGTCTTTATCATGCAGAATCAGCAGTCCGTGGAACTCACGCTCTTTGCCTGGAGGTTCAGCTTCCCCGCCGGGGTGGGCTTCCTTTTGGCCGCCATCGCCGGAGCTCTCATCATGGCGCTTGTGGGCGGGGTACGAATGTTCGAGCTGCGCCGCCTGGCCAAGAAGAACGCCCAGTAATTCCCTAAGAAAGTCCCTGAGTGACCAGGCTGAGCAGAAGCCAGGTCACCATCGCCGCCGGCAGCAGGCCATCAAGGCGATCCATCATGCCTCCGTGGCCGGGCAGCAAGCCGGACATGTCCTTGATCCCCAGGTCCCGTTTGAATTGCGACTCCACCAGGTCACCCAGCGTGGCGCACACCGCCATGAGCAGGCCCATCGCCACGCCGAACCACCAGTGATGCCCCAACAAAAATACCACGCAGACTAGCCCCACGAGGCCCGCGCCGATCAGCGATCCCGCGAACCCCTCCCACGATTTCTTTGGGCTCACCGCAGGAGCCATCGGGTGGGAACCAAAGCACACCCCGGCAATGTAGCCTCCCGTATCCGAGGCCACCACGCAGGCCATAAAGGTGACGATGAACAGCGGCGCGGCGGCAAAGTCCGATTCGATCCGCGAGATCAGCGCGGCAAAGGAACCGAACATGGGGATCCAGGTTAAAACAAAGAGCGAGACGGCCACGTCACGCACGTAGTGGCGGGCACGAACGCTATCGACCTGAACGAACAGCCTGCTATACATCACCACGAGAGCGACCGCCACGTAGGCGGCCACCATGCCGCCTACCCCCCACGGCCAGGTCAGCCACACGAGGATCTGTCCACCCACGATCAACAGCGGGCGGCTAATCAGGAAGTCCGCCTCCCTCAGCCGCGTGCTCACCTCCCAGGTGCCCACCCCCACGGCGAGACCGACCAGAAGATACCAGCCCAGCGGGCCCGATAAGACCGCTGCAACGACCAAGGCCCCCAGGCCCACCCCCACGGCTACCGCAGCCGGAAGATTGCGCCCCGCGCTGTTTTTAGGTTTCAACCGCGCAAAACGGCGGGTTGCGGCCACGACGGCACTCCTTTCTACGGTGCGGCAAGAATCCCGGTTCAGACCTCCATGAGTTCCGATTCCTTGTGGGAGACCACCTCATCGACCTTGGCCACGTATTCCTGAGTGGTCTTGTCTAATTCCTTCTCCGCGGCGATGACCTCGTCCTCACCGGCGTCACCATCCTTTTGCAGCTTCTTCAGCTGCTCCATCCCCTTGCGGCGCACGTTGCGGATGGCGATCTTGCCGTCCTCGCCCTTAGACTTAGCCAGCTTCACCATGTCCCTGCGGCGCTCCTCGGTGAGCTGCGGCACCGTCACGCGCAGCACGTGGCCATCGTTGGTGGGATTAACCCCCAGGTCGGAGTTGCGGATGGCGTCCTCGATCTCCCCCATGATGGAGGGCTCGTAGGGCTTGATGAGCAGCATCCGCGGTTCCGGCACGGAAATGGAGGCCATCTGGGTGATGGGCGTGGGCACGCCGTAGTACTCGGCCACCACGCCGTTGAACATGGAGGGGTTGGCCCGCCCGGTGCGGATCGTGGTGAGATCCTCGCGGGTATGCTCCACGGTGTTACTCATGCGCTCTTCGGCGTCCATCAAAATCTCGTCAATCATCGTTCATCCTCTGTCTGTCGTAGTCATGCTTTCATTTCTCCTCGCCATGCACGCGGGGATGCCGGGCTCACGGCACACCCCGGACCCGCGGCTTAGGACTTCACCAGCGTGCCGATCCGTTCCCCGGCCACCGCGCGCGCGATATTGCCCTGGGTCAGTAGGTTAAAGACCAGGATCGGCATATCGTTATCCATGCACAGGCTAAACGCCGTGGCGTCGGCCACCTTAAGGTTTTTCTCAATGACCTCCCGCGGGGTGATCTCATCGTAAAGGATCGCCTCGGGATTGGTGCGGGGATCGTCCGAATAGACGCCGTCGACAGCCTTGGCCATGAGTAGCACCTCGCAACCGATCTCCAGTGCACGTTGCGCGGCGGTGGTGTCCGTGGAGAAATAGGGCATACCCATGCCCGCGCCGAAGATCACCACGCGCCCCTTATCCAAGTGCCGTGCCGCGCGCAGCGGCAGATACGGCTCGGAGATCTGCGCCATGTTGATGGCCGTCTGGACGCGACACTCCACGCCCTCTTGTAGCAGGAAGTCCTGCAAGGCCAGACAGTTCATCACAGTGCCCAGCATGCCCATATAATCGGAGCGCGCCCGATCCATGCCGCGCTGCTGCAGCTGAGCGCCGCGGAAGAAATTACCGCCGCCGATGACCACGGCGATTTCCACGCCCGTACGAGCCACCTCCGCGATCTGACGCGCCACGTTCTCCACCACATCGGGGTCGATGCCCACCTGCCCCCCACCGAACATCTCCCCGCCGAGCTTGAGCATGACGCGGCGGTATCCTTCGCTTCTGGCGCTCTCCTGCGCAGTGGTCACCGGGAGACTCCTTTTCTTTTGCCTGCGGGCGTTATCCTCCGGATAGTCTACCGTGCCCGCCGGACCAGAGGAGGCTGCGCCACAGGCTCGACCGAACCCCCACCGTTCGGCAGCACGCGCACGCCCGTGGTCAAAAGCAAACGGCCCGCGCCGGAAAAGCACCAAGCTCTCCGACGCGGGCCGTCAGGCTACGCAGCGATTACTGCTGGCCCACCTCAAAGCGGGCAAAGCCGGTCACGGTGATGCCGGCCTCTTTGGCCACATCGCCCACGGACTTCTTGCCGTCCGCCACGGAGGCCTGCTCCAGCAGCACGACGTCCTTGTAGAAGCCGTTGAGGCGCCCCTCGACGATCTTCGGGATCGCCTGCTCGGGCTTGCCCTCCTCGCGGGTGATCTGCTCCGCGATGGAGCGCTCCTTCTCCACGACCTCGGCGGGCACGGACTCGCGGTTGAGGTAGCGGGCCTTGAGCGCGGCCACCTGCATGGCCACCGCGTGGGCGGCCTTCTCGTCCTCGCCCTCGTAGGCCACCAGCACCCCCACGGCCGGGGGCAGGTCGGCGGAGCGCTGGTGCAGGTACACGGAGACCTTCTCGCCCTCAAGGGTCACCGCGCGACGCAGCTCCAGCTTCTCGCCGATCTTCGCGGACAGCTCCTGCAATACCTCGGAAGCCGGCTTGCCTTCGACGTCCGCGGCGGCCAGCTCCTCGGCGGAGTTCGCCTTCACCGCGGCGGCGGCCTCGGCGATCTTGGCGGCGAGCTCCTTGAACTCAGCGTTCTTGGCCACGAAGTCGGTCTCGGAGTTGACCTCGATCATGGTGTTGCCGGACACGGCGATCAGGCCCTCGAGGGCGTTGCGCTCGGCGCGCTTACCGACGTCCTTGGCGCCCTTGATGCGCAGGTTCTCGACGGCCTTCTCGAAGTCGCCGTCGGTCTCGTCCAGCGCCTTCTTGCAATCGAGCATCCCGGATCCGGTGATCTCGCGCAGCTTCTTCACATCAGCAGCAGTGTAGTTCGCCATTATTAGGGCGATCCTCCTTGTATAAAACAGTGACCGTTGAAAATCGTAACGGGCTGGTGAAAGTTATGGAACAACAGAGGCCCCGCGGTGTTTCCACCACGGTTCATGGCGGCATTCACCTGGGGCCTACGTTTGTGCGGGCACGATTACCCGGAAAAGGATTAAGCCTCCTGGGATGCCTCGGCGGCGTCGGCTTCCTGAGCCTTCTGCACGTCCTGGGCTTCCTTGTCCCGCGTATCGCCAGCGGCTTCCTTGGCGGCGGCCAGTTGGCGCTCCTCGCGGGACTTCTTACCCTCGATGACGGCCTCGCTCACCACGTGGGTAAGGACGTTCACGGAACGGATGGCGTCATCGTTGCCCGGGATCGGGTAAGCGACATCATCGGGATCGCAGTTGGTGTCCAGGATGGCCACCACAGGGATGTTGAGCTTGTGCGCCTCATGGACGGCGATGTGCTCCTTGTTCGTGTCCACGATCCACAGCGCGGAGGGCACCTTGGTCATCTCGGAGATACCACCGAGGACGCGCTCGAGCTTCACGCGCTCGCGGGTGAGCATGAGAACTTCCTTCTTAGTGCGGCCCTTGTAGCCGTCCTCCGCGGCGTCCATGGCCTGAAGCTCCTTCATACGGGCCAGGCGCTTGGACACGGTCTGGAAGTTGGTGAGCATGCCGCCGAGCCAGCGGTGATTGACGTAGGGCATCCCCACGCGCTCGGCCTCGGTCTGAATGGCCTCCTGGGCCTGCTTCTTGGTTCCCACAAAGAGGATGTTGCCGCCGTGCGCGACGGTCTCCTTGATGAACTCGTAGGCCTCATCAATGTAGGTCAGCGTCTGCTGAAGATCAATGATGTAGATGCCGTTGCGGTCGGTGAAGATGAAACGACGCATCTTCGGGTTCCAGCGACGGGTCTGGTGACCAAAGTGGACACCAGCATCCAGAAGCTCGCGCATGGTCACGACTGCCATGGTGTGCTCCCTTTCTTCAAGGTTGTCTTTCGGTTTTAAAACTGCAACAGGTTTTGCTGTATTGTCCTGCGCCCTGGCGAACACGCTTTGCCGCATCAACACCCGGCGCCACCGCCGGGACCGCGTCGAAGCAACGTGCATAGTCCGCGCGTAGTCAGCACTCCCTCTCAACGATGGACACACTGCTGCCCCCAACGCTACCCCACCCGCACCCACACGACAAACCGCGCGACGAACTTTTCCACAGGTAAAGCACACCTTTCACTCCCACACCACCATCCACAGAAGGGCAGGTGCGTACTCGATCTCCCAATCCGACCAGCGGCACACTCAAGCCCATGAACCCGCATCGAATATCCGTCGTCTCCCTTTTCTTCTGCGCCCTCTGCCTCCTCGCTCATCCAGCGCAGGTGTGCGCGTGGGTCTCCCCCGTCACACGCACCTCGTCACCCGGGGTGGTACGCCGCGCCTTCGAACCAACCGAGCACAACTGGCTCAGCGGGCACCGCGGGGTAGATCTCGAGGCTCATCCCGGCACCCCTATTTACGCCTCGGGTACCGGTGTGGTGGCCTTTGCTGGCGTGGTCGCGGGAAGCCCCACCGTCTCCATCGACCACGACGAGCCTGTCGCCAGCACCGGCAACAACCGCGCCACAGAACTGTTCAACCTCGACCCTATGACGCGCATACGCACCACCTATCAACCCGTCATCGCCCAAGTAAAACAGGGACAACGCATCCACGAGGGGCAGCTGATAGGTCATGTCGGAGGCCAGCCCGCCGCCCACCACCATGCGGCAAGCGGACTGCACTGGGGCGCACGGATCCTGCCCACCGATGACCACTACATCAACCCGCTGTTTCTGCTGCCCACCCCCGTCATCAGGCTCAAGCCCTTTCACGCCGCTACGCCCGCGGGAGCACCTTAAGCTCGGGGATGCGCCTGCTCATATACCTTCTTGAGGCGTTGCGTGCTCACATGGGTATAAATCTGCGTGGTCTGCATGGAGGAATGACCTAGCAATTCCTGTACCTCGCGCAGATCCGCCCCACCCTCCAAAAGATGCGTGGCCGCGCTATGGCGTAACCCGTGCGGAGTCACATCCTGCTCCCCCACCTCACGGGCAGCCACCGCCACGACCCTGCGCACCTGGCGGGGATTAATGCGACCCCCCCGGCTTCCCAGGAAGAGGGCCTCGCCGGCTCCGCCCGCCGAGGCACCGTGACCGGTCTTGGCCGCTAGAGTCGGCCGCCCCTCCGCCAACCACCGCCGCACAGCTTCGCGCGCCGGTCTACCAAAAGGCACCACGCGTTCTTTATTTCCTTTACCTAACACCCGCACCGTGCATCCACGCAGATCCAGACGCGACGTATCCAGACCACACAGCTCCGATACTCGGATTCCCGTGGCGTAGAGCACCTCCAGCATCGCGCGATCGCGCAGCGCCTCCGGGGTCTCGTCTTCTTGTGAGCACGAGCGGGTCTCCTCGTCCGCCGCATCGGCAGACGGCTCGACCTCCAGGAGATCGTGGGCCTGGTCGAGGCTGAGTATCCGGGGCAGCGCGCGGTGGACCTTGGGCGTTTTCAACCGCGCCGCGATATCCGACTCCAGATAGCCCTGGTCGAGGGCCCATCGGGAAAAAGCGCGGGCGGCAGCAGTGCGACGCGCGATCGTCGCCCTGCTCATGCCTTGTTGTGCCGCCGAGCCGAGCCAGGAGCGCAAGCCGATGAGATTCCACTGGTCAAAGGTGGGCGCTACTCTCGCGAGATCGAGAAGATCGTTGCGGTACGCGCGGATGGTTGCCTCGGATCGACCCAACACCAATCGCTGGTATTCGGCAAAGTCCTCCACCGCCTCGCCCACCTGGGTCACCGCCTCACTCATGGATGCTCAGTCTAGGTCTCCCCCGTGTCTCCTTCCACGCGGCGCCACTTCTCCCCGTCCAAGGCAACAAGATTCCTCGTGCTCAGCTCCACCAGTAGGTGCACCGTAAGCGGTAGAGAGAGCCCGGCACCTCGGGCGATAGCCCGGGTGTCCTCGCTTCGGGAGACGGGCAACGCATCGAAAACACGTAATTCGTTTCTGCTCAAGGCCTGAATGGCATCCGGGGCGTAACTCAGTTCGTATTGCTCGGCAACGTCCAGCGCTCCCACGGGAGCCAGCAGCGCGCGAATATCATCCGCGCTGGTGACCAACTGCGCTCTCCCCTCCCGAATACGTTCATGACAGCCCATCGATCCCGCCCCCGTGATCGGACCGGGCACCGCCATGGCTATCCGGCCCAGGCCTTCGGCCCAACTCAGGGTGTTCAGCGCCCCGGAGCGCCAGGCCGCCTCCACCACCACGGTCCCCTGACTGAGCGCAGCCACAAGCCGGTTACGGGTAAGAAAGCGATGCCGCTGCGGCGGTACCTCGGGTGGGTACTCCGTGACCACCGCCCCGCTGCGGGCTACATCATCAAAGAGCCTGGCGTGACGGGCAGGATACGCACGATCGATACCGCAAGCGGCCACCACCACGGTGGCCCCGCCGCAGCGTAGGGCGCCGTGGTGTGCCTCGGCATCGATGCCCAGTGCCCCACCGGAGATCACCGTCCATCGATGTTGGGCCAAACCCTGCACGATGTGCGCCGTGGCCTGCGCACCGTAACGCGATTGCGCCCGGGTCCCCACCACGGCCACAGCCTGAGCACACAGCTCGCGCAGGTTCCCACCACGCACCCACAGGGCGTGTGGGCGCACGGCATCCGATTGATAGGTACGCACGTGCGTGCTCACCCCGCTGCGGGCAAAGCCAAAAGCATGATCTAACTGCTCGGTGGGCCATTCCTCGTGACCTGGATAAAGCAACCGCGCCCCACACCGTCGGGCCAGTTCCAAATCCTGCTCCGCACGATCCCACTCATATCGCGTGGCGGTCTGGGCGAGGAGATGACCCAGCCACCTCTTGCGACCCCGCACGCCCTCGGCGATCTCGGGGGCCTCACGCCCCTCCTCCAGAAGCTCGGTGAGCTGCCGCGATGGCCCCTCCACCACCCGGGACAGGTAGGCGAAGGCCAGTTCCATGTCAGAAAAGATCATTATTATTCCTTCACCGATCCGTGGAGGCTCATCGCCTCCGTGATCTCTGCTATTCCAGGCCGTTCCCCACCGGCCAGGTCGGTGAGCGTCCAGGCGATGCCGAGCACGCGATCCACCGCGCGCTGGCTGAGCTGCCCCTGGGCCAGGTAGGCCTCCACAAGCAGCATGGCCTCCTCGGTAGCCGGGAAATGCTTCCGCAACACCTGAGGGGGAACCCCCGCGTTACACGTCTCCGTGCGCCCGGCACCACGCCATCGGGCCTGTGAGCGCCGCCGCGCCCGGGCCACGCTCATCGCAAGGTCCGCGCTGCTTCGAGAAGCCTCGGTGCTCAACCCCACCCCCACCGCACTGGTCCGCACGATGATGTCAAGCCGATCGCGCAGCGGACCGGAGAGATTATCGAGGTAGGTGGCCCGCTGCCGGGGCAAGCACCGACACGCCTGCGGTTCTGCCGCCCCGCATCGACAGGGGTTGGCGGCCAACACCAGCTGAAACTTGGCGGGAAAGAGATACTCGCGGTGCGCTCGCACCAACCGCACCTGGGCGCTATCCAGGGCCGTGCGCAGGCTGTCGAGCACACCGGCGGGAATCTCTGAGACCTCATCGAGGAAAAGAATCCCGTGATGGGCAAGCGTCACGGCTCCCGGGCGAGGTATTCCGCTGCCGCCGCCAAGCAGGCCCGCCCGCGTGATGGAATGATGCGGGGCGATCACGGGTGCCCGAGAAAGCGGGCCGGAAAAAGACTCGGCGGCCACCGAATGCACCGCCGTGACCTCTAAAGCCTGCTTGGGGGTGAGCGGCGGCAAAATCCCGGACAGCCGCTGGGCGATCATGGATTTACCCGAACCCGGCGGGCCGATGAGCATGAAATGATGGCCGCCCGCGGCGGCAACCTCGGCGGCGCGCACCGCATGATGCTGACCCGCGATCTCCGCGAAGTCGCCCGGCCACGCCTCTTGTGCCGAGGCTTCGCCTCCCCGCGCGCGGCCCAGGTCTCGTTGTCCCAGCATCCATCCCACCGCCTCCGCCAGCGTCGGAACCACCAGGGTGTCCAACGGGGCAACCAGGGCCGCCTCGGCCTCATTTCCCGGTGGCACCAGGGCGTGCGCGTACCCGTGACGCTGGGCGCTCAGCAGCGCGGGCAGCACGCCGGGGATGGGTCGGACGGTACCGTCGAGGGCCAGCTCCCCCAGCACAAGGGTGGAAGCGAGCCGATGATGCGCCCGCCGCGCCTCCTCCCCGGTCAGGGTGGCGCTAAGGATCGCCAGGGTGATGGCGAGGTCAAAGTGCCCGCCCGACTTGGGCAGAGAGGCCGGGGACAGGGAAACGATAATCTTGGTGCGTGGCCAGGTGAGGGTGCTGTTAGCCACCGCCGTGCGGATGCGATCCCGAGATTCGCGCACCGAGGCATCGCCAAGCCCCACCACGTGCATCCCCGGTAATCCGGGGCCGATATTGGCCTCCACCGTCACGCGGTGCGCGCGCAGACCGTGCAGGGCTACCGTGTGCGTCCTGCCTAGGCGGGGCGCGGGGAGGATCTCAGTGGGCACCGGACTCCACCCCCTCGTAGCGGTGGGCGTCGAACACAAGGTGTTCGCACTGAGAATCCACCCGCCTGCCCACCACGATCAATTCGAGTACGTCGAAGCGCACCGACTCCCAAGGGTGATCGCGCAGCCACTGCGCTGCGGCGCGGCGCATGCGCAACAGCTTGCGCTGATCCACCGCCTCTGCGGCCCCAAAGTTCCGTCCACTGCGGGTTTTGACCTCCACGAACACCACAGTTCCCTCGGGTTCGCGCACAATGAGGTCGATCTCCCCCGCAGCACAGCGCACGTTCATACCCAGCACCTGTGCCCCGCGTTCGCGATAGTATGCGGCGGCGAAGGCTTCCCCCTGACGTCCCAATGTCATTGCTGTTGTGCTTATCATGCCCGTCAGCCTGCCCCTCCCTGTGGCAAGAACCCAGCGGACAACAAGCGAGGGTGTGGATAACCACGGTTATCCACACCCTCGCTGTAGGCCTTTGTGCGCCCCGGCTATTCCGGCATCACCAGATCCGGCTTGTCCAGCTCCTCGATATTAACGTCCTTAAACGTAATAACGCGCACGTAACGAACGAATCTGGCGGGGCGGTACATGTCCCAGACCCAGGCATCCGACATGCGCACCTCGTAATACACATCCGCGCCGCTGCCGTGGGGAATCAGCTCCACCGCGTTGGCCAGGTAAAACCGACGCTCCGTCTCCACCACATAAGAAAACTGGCTCACCACATCGCGGTATTCGCGGTAGAGAGATAGCTCAGCCTCGGCCTCATAGTTCTCCAGCTCTTCGGCACTCATCGCTCGCCTGTTCCTTCCTCTCTGCTACCCATCTTGCTCTCCCACACCCGGCCACTCTCAGCGTGCCCCTGGGCTCGCAGCCAATGAGCGTGAGCGGCGCTCACATTCGAGTAAGTGTATCGATGCTCTGGACTTGCACCGTGACGGCGCACCGCGTCCATGTGCGCCTTTGTGCCGTAGCCCTTGTGCCCGGAAAATCCATAGCCGGGGTACCGCTCGTCAAGCTCCACCATCATGCGATCCCTGGTGACCTTCGCCAAGACGCTCGCCGCCGCGATGCACCTCGCCGCGGCATCCCCGCCGATAATCGGCAGGTGCGGCTGACGTATGCCCGGTATCCGCACGGCATCGCTGAGCACATAGCCGGGTGCCACGTCCAGGGCTACCACGGCGCGCCTCATGCCGGAAACATTAGCCCGCTGAATACCGTAGGCGTCAATGTCCTGTGCGCTGACAACCACCACGGACCAGGCCAGGGCGTGCTGCTTGATGAGGGGAAAGAGGCGCTCGCGCGCCGCGGCGGTGAGCTTTTTGGAATCGGTGAGGCGATCGAGTTCCCCGATGATACCGGGAGGCAGCGCGCAAGCAGCGATGGTCAGCGGCCCGGCGCAGGCGCCGCGCCCGGCCTCGTCCACCCCGGCCACCGGACCCAATCCCGCTCTATCGAGCGCCACCTCCAGGGTGCGCAGTTGCGTCAGGCGACGCATGACTAGGCGGCGCCCTCCTGAATATCCGGCGAGTCCACCAGGCCCATGCGCCCCAGAGGCCAGATGCGCGCCACAGTTTTACCCCGGATGTTATCCACCGGGACGGTGCCCTGGTACTCGTCGCCCATGTGTACGCGGGAGTCCCCAGAGTTGGTGCGATTATCCCCCATCACCCACACGTTGCCCTCCGGCACGGTCACCGGACCGAAATAAGCACCGCCGCAGGCCTCGGAGCCGCCAGCACCGGTGACCTGAAACTGCGGCGGGTTGAGGGTAAAGGACTGATCCGTGGGCCGGCCATCTACCATGACCGCCGGATCACCCTCCTGGCAGGAAACCGTCTGCCCCTCGGTAGCGATCACGCGCTTAACCAGGTTGTTCTCATTAGGAGCCACGAGCCCCACGTAAGAACCCAGATCCTGGAGGCCGCGCACCACGGGGTTATCCGAGCGGTGCGAGACAAAGCTCTGGTTCCAGGAGGGCGGCCCGGCAAAAACCACCACGTCGCCGGGCTGAGGATCGGAGAAATAATAGGAGATCTTCTCCACTGCTATACGATCGCCCGCGCAGCCCGCGCAACCGTGCAACGTGGGTTCCATGGAGCCACTGGGAATCATGTACACGCGCCCGACGAACGTCTGCACCAGAAATACGATGAGGAAGGTCACGCCGATGATCAGCGGGATCTCCAGGTACCAGGGCAGTTCTTTTTTCTCTTTTTTGGCCTGGGAGGAATCTTCGACCCCGGCGGCGCTGGTGGCATCTGCCCCGTCGGCGGGCAAAGAAGCACGAGAAGAATCAGTCACGAGATTCGACTCTAGCAGGCGGCCCCAAAGGTCCCATTCCTCCTGTTCACACCCCGGGAAAGCGAAACCCCGCCGTCCTCCGTGGAGAGCAGCGGGGTGGGCACACGCGCCAAAAGCTAGCGGCGTTCCTTGATACGGGCGGCCTTACCGCGCAGGTTGCGCAGGTAGTACAGCTTGGCGCGACGCACGCGGCCGCGGCGAGTGACCTCGATGGAGGCGATGTTCGGGGAGTGCACCGGGAAGGTACGCTCCACGCCAATACCGAAGGACACCTTGCGCACGGTGAAGGTCTCGCGGATACCGGAACCCTGACGGCGAATGACCACGCCCGTGAAGAGCTGGGTACGCTCGTTGGATCCCTCGATGACCTTGACGTTCACGCCGAGGGTATCACCGGGACGGAAATCCGGGATGTCATCGCGGAGCTGGGCGGCATCGACCTTGTCGAGAATGTTCATGAGAAACAATCCTTAAGCTTTCGGGACAGAGGACCCTGGCGGCGCTTCCCTCACATCGCGGGCGCTCGGCCGGTTCGTATCCGTGACATATTTTTGCCGCGTGCCCGGAACCGAGCAAGCAACCCCGCCATTATTCCATCTCTCACGGTCGCAATCCAAAACGTCACCGGTATCGCCGCCGCGCTACACTTGGCGAAGAAACCTCACGGGAGCCCGGGGCCACGCGGGCTGAGAACGCGCTCGCCACGCCGCGCGGACCGTCCGAACCTGCCCGGGTGATGCCGGCGAAGGAAGCAAGGAGAATCATGCTGGATCTGCGGTGCTACCTGGTCACAGGCCCGGGCGATGCCGTGGCGGCAGCCGCAGCTACGGCGCGCGGCGGGGCGGGGGTGGTCCAGGTACGCAGCAAGCCCATCGCCACCCGCGACTTGCTCGCCCTGGCCACCTCGGTGGCCAGGGCCGTGGCCCAGGCCAATCCCGCCACCCGGGTGCTCATTGACGACCGCGTGGACGTTGCCGCCGCCCTCATGCGCCGAGGCGAGCACGTTCATGGGGTGCACCTGGGGCAAGAGGATCTGCCCGTGCGTGACGCGCGCGCCGTGCTGGGTCCCCGGGCAATCATCGGCCTGACCACCGGCACCCTGCCGCTCGTGCGAGCCGCCAACGAGGTGGCCGACGCAATCGACTACATCGGGGCCGGCCCGTTTCGCCCCACCCCCACCAAGGATTCCGGCCGCCCGCCCCTAGGGGTGGAGGGCTATCGCGTCTTGGTGCGCGCCTCGCTGCTGCCGGTGGTGGCCATCGGGGACGTCACCGCCGACGATGCCCCCGCGCTCGCGGCCACGGGGGTGGCCGGCGTGGCGCTCAGCCGGGCCCTGATGAGGGCCGATGACCCTGCGGCCATGAGCCGCCGCATCCTGGGATGCTTTCCATGACTGAACGCATCATCGTGATCGGCGCCGGAATCATCGGCCTGTGCACGGCCTTCGAGCTCACGGAGATGCTAGGCCGCGACGCCCACCTCACCGTGATCGACCCGGCCCCGGCTAGCGGCGCCTCCCACTACGCCGGGGGCATGCTCGCCCCCGTGGCGGAAGTGCAGTACCGTCAGGAACCCCTCTATCCCCTCATGATCGAGTCTGCTCGGCTCTATCCCAACCTGCTGCGACGGGTGGCTTCGGCCACTGACCTCCCCCTTGGCTACCGCAACGAGGGAACCCTGGTAGTCGCCGCCGACCGCGCAGACGCCGATCACCTGCGCGATCTCACCGCCCACCAGCGAGCGCACGCAATGACCGTGGAACCGCTGACCCTACGCCAGGCACGCCGTCTCGAGCCCGCGCTCTCCCCCGCCCTGGCCGGGGCGGTCTCCATCCCCAACGATACCCAGGTGGCCCCGCGGCTTTTGAGCGCGGCGCTGATGGATGCGCTGCGCCACCGCGGGGTGGAGTTCCGGACCACCCGAGTGACCGGGATCGGCAGCGCGGAGCTGCGCACCGACCACGGGAGCATCGATACCCGAGGCGCACGCGTGGTCCTCGCCGCGGGTCTGGGGGCGGCACCGCTGGTCAAGGGGCTGCGCCTGCGCCCGGTGTATGGCGATATTCTCGTGGCGCGCTGCCCCGGCGTGCTGCAGCGGGTGGTGCGCGGCTTCGTGGAGGACCGCCCCATCTATCTCATTCCCCGAGGCGAGACGATGGCCATCGGGGCGACCTCGCGGGAGGATCATCGTGCGGGCACTCCCCTGGGCGCGGTGCGCGACCTCCTGCGGGATTCCTGCAGGATCGTCCCCGCCCTCGAAGAGGCGGACCTGCTGGAATGGGGCACGGGCACGCGACCGGGAACTCCGGACGATCTACCCTACCTCGGAAAAATCGGCGATACGGTGATCTCCACCGGATACTTCCGCCACGGCATCGTGCTAGCGGCCCTCGGCGGCCGCGTCGGCGCGCGCCTAGCCCTCGGCCTCGACCCTGGTTTTGATATTCATGCTTGCAACCCCCAACGCCACAAGGAGGAACGATGACGTACACGGTCAACGGCCACGCGCGCGCGGGCGATCCGCTCACCGTCGCACAGCTAGTAGACGCGGAGGTCGGTTCGCGCGAAGGGGTGGCCGTGGCGATCAACGCCCAGGTGGTGCCCGCCTCGCTGTGGCACCGCACCATCTCCGAGGGCGATGCCGTGGACATCCTCACCGCGGTGCAGGGAGGCTAACGTGCTCACCATCGCGGATCGCTCCTTCCATTCCCGCCTCATCATGGGCACCGGGGGTGCCACCTCGCAGGCCATCCTGGAGGAGTCTCTGGTGGCCTCCGGCACCCAACTGACCACCGTGGCCATGCGCCGCCACGCCGCGCGTACCCCCGGCGGCGGGGAATCCGTCTTTGAGCTGCTGCGCCGCCTCGACATTGCGCCGCTGCCCAATACGGCGGGCTGCCGCACCGCCCGCGACGCCCTTCTGACCGCCCAACTCGCCCGCGAGGCGCTGGGCACCTCCTGGGTCAAAGCGGAGATCATCGCGGACGAGCACACGCTGCTGCCGGATACCACCGAGCTCATCGACGCCTGCGAGCTGCTCGTCGCGGATGGCTTCACGGTGCTGGCGTACACCTCGGACGATCCCATCACCGCCCGGCGGCTGGAGGACGTCGGCGTGGCCGCCGTCATGCCCCTGGGCTCCCCCATCGGCACGGGCCTGGGCATCCTCAACCCCCACAACATCGAGCTGATCTGCCAGCACGCCACGGTTCCGGTCCTCCTCGACGCCGGGGTGGGCACGGCTTCCGACGCCGCCCTGGCCATGGAGCTGGGGTGCTCGGGCGTGCTGCTCGCCAGCGCCATCAACCGCTGCCAGGATCCCGTGGGCATGGCCCGCGCTATGCGACTGGCCGTGGAGGCCGGGCACCTGGCGCACCGCTCCGGGCGCATTCCCCAACGCCACCACGCCCAGGCCTCTTCTTCCTTCGAAGGCCTGGCCCGCTGGGCGGATGAGGTGTTATAGGGCCATGGACAAACAAGAACTGCGCCGAGTGGCCCGCCAGCTCGCACTCCCTGCATTCGACATGGAGCACCAGGAACGCCTCCACCGGGCGCGCGTGCTGGTGATCGGCGCGGGTGGCCTGGGCTGCCCGCTACTGCAATCCCTCGCCGGGGCCGGGGTGGGGCGGATCACCCTTCTCGATGACGACGCGGTGGATCTGAGCAACATCCACCGCCAGATCCTCTTTGGCGCCTCCGATGAAGGAAAACCCAAGGTAGAGGTGGCCGCCGCGCGGCTGCGGGAGTTGCAGCCGGGCATCGAGGTCGCCGCGCGGCGCGAGCGCCTCGACGTTCATAACGCCCTTGATCTTTTCCGCGCCGCCGACCTAGTCATCGACGGCTCCGATTCCTTTGCCACCAAGTACCTCAGCGCCGATGCCGCCGAGATCACCGGCACGCCCCTGCTCTGGGGAACGGTGCTGCGCTTTACCGGGCAGGTGGCCCTGTGGCATTCCGGGCCGGGGACCCCGGCCGGCGGCGTGGGGCTGCGCGACCTCTTCCCCACCCAGCCCGGCCCCGACTTCGCCCCCGATTGCGCTACCGCCGGCGTGCTCGGTGCCACCACCGCCGTGGTGGGCAACCTCATGGCCACGGAGGCCATCAAGCACCTCAGCGGCCTGCAGCCGGTGCCGCCAGGGCGCGTCACTTCCTATGACGCCCTGAGCGCCACGCTGCGCGCCGTGACCGTAGCCGGCGATCCCGCGCGGTCCCGCGTGCGGGAATTACAGGATTCCTACGAGGCCACAGCCTGCGCCACCTCCCCCGGCGATACCGACATCGCCCGCGAGCTCCTAGCCGAGCTGCGTGCCGGCACCGCCACAGCGCTTGACGTGCGCGAGCCGCACGAATCCCTGCTGGCCGACCTCCCCGCTCCCATACGCCCCCGGCGGCTGCCACTGAGCGCCCTGGCCATCGGGTCTGACAAGGAAGTCCGGGAGGCTCTTGGCGACCTGCCCACCCGGCGCGTGGTGGTGTACTGCGCCTCTGGGAAGCGCAGCGCGGAGTTCGTACGCCGCTATCGCGCCCTGGCCCGAGACCTCAACCGCAACCTCATCAGCCTTCCCGGCGGGGTTTCACGCTCCTGGGGCGCTCCCGGCTAGGGCATAACCGAGGTCGCCTTACGGCGCTAGCGGAGGAACCGCGCCGGGTAACGGCAGCGATTCTCCCGCGGCCGCTGGCTCAGTGCCGAAAGCTCTGGGACACCATCCCCCGCCTAGCCGCTCAACCCGGCGCGCTTCAGGGCCTCGGCCATCGCACCACCCGCAGGCTTACCCCCACCACCACGCTGCCTCTGGCCGGATCGGGCACCCCTCTTGCTCGCACCCCGCCCGGCGGGCTTATCCCCCCGCGCGCCACCGGGTTCATCGTCGAGCCGCAGGGACAGGGAGATGCGGTTGCGCTCTGCGTCCACGTCCACCACCTTCACGTGCACCACCTCCCCGGAGCGCACCACGTCGCGCGGGTCGGAAACGAAGTTATTGGACATGGCGGAGACGTGGACGAGGCCATCCTGGTGCACGCCGATGTCCACGAAGGCGCCGAAGGCCGCCACGTTAGAGACGGTGCCCTCGAGGATCATGCCGGGTACCAGATCGGAGACCTTTTCCACACCCTCCTTGAAAGAAGCGGTGACGAACTCGGGGCGGGGATCGCGCCCCGGTTTATCCAGCTCCGCGATGATATCGGTGACGGTGGGGATGCCGAAGGTGTCATCCGCGTAGTCGGCCGGACGCAGGCTTTTCAGCAGGCGGGTATTGCCGATGAGATCGGCCACCGCACAGCCCTGGGCGGCGGCGATGCGCTCCACCACGGGGTAGGCCTCCGGGTGGACGGCGGAGGCATCCAGGGGCTGCGCACCTCCGTTAATCCGCAGGAAGCCTGCGCATTGCTCGAAGGCCTTAGGTCCCAGGCGCGGTACCTTGCCGAGTTCCTTGCGGGTGGCAAAGGGACCGTTCTCGTCTCGGTAGGCCACGATGTTGCCGGCCACGGTGGCCGAGACCCCGGCCACCCGGGCCAGCAGGGGCGCAGAGGCGGAGTTAAGATCCACGCCCACGCCATTGACGGCGTCCTCTACCACAGCGTCGAGGGCGCGAGCCAGGGCTGTTTGATTGACGTCGTGCTGGTATTGCCCCACGCCAATAGCCTTGGGGTCGATCTTGACCAGCTCGGCTAGGGGATCCTGGAGGCGTCGGGCGATGGAGACCGCGCCGCGCAGGGAGACGTCCATGCGCGGGAATTCCTGGGCGGCGAGTTCCGAAGCGGAGTACACCGAGGCCCCGGCCTCGGAGACAATCACGGGGGTGGGCCGCTCGGCACCGGATGCCGCGGCGGCGTTTGCGACCTCGCGGGCGAGTTTGTCGGATTCGCGCGAGGCGGTGCCATTGCCCACGGCGATGAGTTCCACCCCATGTTTGGCGCACAGGGCGCTGAGCTCCGTGAGGGCCTGCGACCATTGATTGCGCGGCTGGTGCGGGTACACGACGGTGGTGTCGAGCACCTTGCCGGTAGCGTCCACCACCGCGCACTTGACGCCATTACGGTAGCCGGGATCAAGTCCCAGCACCGCCTTGGGCCCGGCGGGGGCCGCCAGCAGGACGTCGCGCAGGTTGGCGGCAAAAACCTCCAGCGCGCCGCGCTCAGCGCGTTCCTTGAGGCGGGTGCGCGCATCGAGCCCGGAGGAAACCTCCAGCTTGGTGCGCCAGCCCCAGCGCACGGCCTCGGCCAACCACCGGGAGGCGTGGGTATCGAGGTCGAAGGCGCGGGCGATCATGCCCTCGTAGAGTTCATCCTCTCCGGCGTCCAGGTCGAGGCGCAGCACGCCCTCGGCCTCTCCGCGCAGCAGGGCAAGGATGCGGTGGCTCGGCAGGGCGCTCAGGGGCTCGGAGAACTCAAAGTAATCTTTGTACTTGGCCCCCTCGTTCTCCTTGCCCTCGATCACGCCGGAGCGCAAGTGGCCGCGGCGGAACACCTCGTCGCGCACCGCGCCCACGAGGTCCGCGTCGAGGGCAAAGCGGTCGATGAGGATGGCGCGGGCGCCGTCGAGGGCGGCCTTGGCATCGGCGTAGCCCTCGGTGAGGTAGGCGTCGGCGGCGGCCTCCGGGTCGAGGGAGGGGTCTGCCACCAGGGCGTCGGTCAGCGGTTCCAGCCCAGCCTCGCGGGCCTTGTCCGCCTTGGTCTTGCGGCGCTTTTTAAAGGGCGCGTAGAGATCCTCCAGGCGGGCCTTGGTGGTGCACTGCTCGATCAGGGCGCGCAGGGCGTCATCGAGCTTGCCTTGCTCCTCAATGGCGGCGAGCACCGTGTGCTTGCGCTCCTCGAGGTCGCGCAGGTAGGCGGCGCGTTCCTCGATGGTGCGCAGGGCGGTGTCGTCGAGGCCGCCGGTGGCTTCCTTGCGGTAGCGGGCGATGAAGGGCACGGTGTTGCCCTCCGCGAGCAGGCGCAGGGCGGTCTCGACCTGTTCCGGGCGCGCTCCGATCTCCTGGGCGATGGTGGCTGCGATCATTCGCCTCATTGTAGTGGTAGCCACCCTGACAACATTGTGCTAGTTTTACTAGTTGTGCTAGTTCTTATCGATCCCCAGGATCCCCAGCCGATCTACGAGCAGATCGCCGAGCAGATCGCCGAGCAGATCCGCGACGGGCGTATCGACCCCGGTCACCGCCTGCCTGCGGCCACAGAACTAGCCGCCTCGCTGGGGCTCAACCGCAACACCGTGCTGCAGTCCTACCGCCTGCTGCGCGATCGCGGACTCGTGGAGCTGCGGCGCGGGCGCGGTGCGGTGGCGCTTGCCCCGGCCCAGACCGACCCCCACCAGGAAGTGCGGCGCAACGTCCAGGTGCTGATCGATGCCGCCCGCCGCCACCGCCTCTCCCTATCCGACGTGACCGAACTACTCTCCCAAGGAGGTCTGCAATGACCCGTTTTCTTCTCAGCGCCGCCCTGCCCACCGGCCTGATCAGCGCCGCCCTGCTGATCTGCTCGCTCTTCTCGATGAAAGAGGCGCCCGACCTCCTCGCCGTGCACTTCTCCGGCACCGCCCCCAACGGCTACGCCACCCCATGGGCGCTCTGGCTGGGGTGCACCGCCCTAACCACCACGATCCTGGGGCTCTTCTGCTGGTTCTCCGCGCGCGGGCTGGCCCACGGCCGAATGGCCCGCTTCCGCGCCGCGGCGGCGGCCTTCGGCTGCTTCCTCCTCGCGGGCACGGCGTTCCTACTGCTGCGCCTCAACGAGCGAGCCCCGGATGCCAGCCAGGTCTCGTTGCACGCCTCCCACGTGGCGACTCTCTGCGGCGGGGCGCTGGGCGGCGCTTGCCTCATCGCGACCATCGCGCGACCCGCGCCGCGCACTACCGCCGCCCCGGCCGTACCCGGCGCGCTGAGCATCCCCACCGGCGGTGCCGCCGCCTGGGTGGGCACCGCGTCCCTGCCGCTGCTTCTGCTCCTCATCCTGGGCACCGCCGCGGCCGCCCTGCTGCTGTGCGGGGCCCTCTGGGTGCCGTGGCTCCTGCCCGCCGGGTTGCTCGTGTTCCTGCTTACCCTCGCCACCGCTTCCTGGCAGGTGCGCGCCGACGCCCAGGGCCTGACCGCGCGCTCCCTGCTGGGGTGGCCGCGCCTGCGCGTTGCAGCCCGCGAGATCGAGCACGCCGAAGTCGCCGACCTCAACCCGGCGGACTGGGGCGGCTGGGGCTGGCGAGTCTCCCCGCGCGGGCGCGCCCTCATGCTGCGCGGCGGCCCCGGGCTGCGGGTGCTGCGCACCAACGGCACGGTGGTGGAGATCAGCTGCCTGGGCGCCGAGTACGCCGCCTCGGTGCTCAACTCCTACGCCGGGGCTACTCCGAATGCTGCCACGCGCACGCCGCGCTGATCCCCGGCTCCAGGAATCCCGCCACGGAGGTGCCGTACCAGTACGTGCCCTCCGGCAGGCAGGTCGCCACCGCGGCGGTGGCCGCGCGCAGGTCGAGGTCGCTACGCCCGTTGATCACGATGCGGTGCAACACCTCCGCGATCGGCGGGTGCCCTTCCACCTGCGCGTACTGGGTAGCCAGCATGTTATCCGGCTCGCAGGTCAGATCCACCTCCTGCGCCCACACCTGCTCCGCCTCGTAGCCGCGCTCCCGCAGCGCACCCGGCAGATCGGCGGCGCACCGCCGCCACTCGGTGGGCAGCAGCAGCGCCTGAATATCGGTGGCAATGCTACGCACCCGGCCACCCCCGCTCAGCCAGGAAGGCGCGGTCGGTCTTGCTCAGCTCCGCGCCGTCCAGCAGCTCCGGGCGCACCTCGAGGGTGCGCAGCAGGGACTGTTCCCTGCGCCACCGATCCACCCGCGCGTGGTTGCCCGAGAACAACACCTCCGGCACCTCCAGATCCCGCCACTCGCGGGGCTTGGTATAGCACGGCCCCTCCAAGAGCCCATCGGAAAAACTATCCTCCTCGTGGCTGCGCCTATTGCCCAGCACGCCGGGGATCAGCCGCACCACCGCCTCCGCGATCACCAGCGCGGCCACCTCCCCGCCGATGAGCACGTAATCCCCGATGGACACCTCGCGCACGCGGTAACGACGGGCGGCATCGATCAGCACCCGCTGGTCGATGCCCTCGTAGCGCCCGCAGGCAAAAACGATATGCTCCTCGCGCGACCAGGCGCGCGCATCCGCCTGGGTAAACGGCCTGCCCGCCGGGGTGGGCACCAGCAACAACGGCAGATCGCCGTTCTCCTCGCGCTCGTCGTAGTAGCGCTCGGCCACCCCCTCTAGCTCGTCGTGGCGGGCGCGATCCAGGTGTGGCAGCGCGCTCTCCAGGGTGGGTGTGGCGACGGTACCGGCGGCGACGTCGTCGAGCGCCGGGCCCCACACCTGCGGCTTCATCACCATGCCCGGCCCACCGCCCACCGGCGCGGAGTCCACGGACTTGTGCACGTCCGTGGCCCAGGCGCGCAGATCGTGCACGCCCACCTCCAGGCGGCCCTGCTCGATGGCCTTGCCCAGCAGGGCGTGACGCAGCGGGTCGAGGTATTCGGGAAAGATCGTGAGGACGTCGAGGCGCATTAGAGCTCCAGCAGCCCCTCGGGTGGGGTGATCGTCAGCGTCCCGGCCTCCAGATCCACCTCGGGAACGATGGCCTCCACGAAGGGCACCAACACCTCCTTGCCGGACTGCAAGGTGACTTCCAGTAGGTTGCGGTGCGGGCCGTGCGTGATCCCAGTGACCTCCCCGATGTCCTCGCCGCCGCGGAGCACCCGCAGGCCCTCCAGCTCGTGGTCGTAGAAGCCCTCGCCGTCCTCGCCCTCACGCGGCTCGGCAAAAAACTGCATCCCGCGCAGCGAGTCCGCCGCCGCGCGGTCCGCGATCTCCTCGAAGGTGAGCAGCAGCCGCCCCTTGTGCGGGCGCATGGCGCTCACGGTCAGCTCGCGATCCTTCTTGTTCTGCCGCCCAGTGAGCACCTGGCCCACCGCAAAGCGCTCCTCCGGCTCGTCCGTGGTGGCCTCCACGGACACCTCGCCTCGGATACCGTGGGACTTGATCACCCGACCGATCATTAACTCCATGACTCAGCAGTGTAATCGGTGCCCCCACCCGGGCGGCCTCGGCGGGCCGCGCGCAACGCCCGTGCACCCGCCCCGCACGCACCCGGAGAGTCAACGTGATGGATCGCTTTCAAGGCCTCATCGGCACCACCTACATCTTTGCCGTCATCGTCGCCTTTTCCAGCAGCCGCCGCAACATCAAGTGGCGCACCCTCGGCGTGGGCTTCGGGCTCCAGGCCCTCTTCGCACTCCTTGTGCTCACGTGGGAACCCGGTTTTCATGCGCTCAAAGCCACTGCCAACGGGGTATCCCGGCTCATCGACTTCACCCACCGGGGGCACCTCCTTCGTGTTTGCTCTTAACGTATTGCCCCTCATCGTGTTCCTGGGAGCGATCATCGGCGCGCTGTCCTACCCGCGTGTGCTCCAATGGTTCGTGGAGATCGTGGGCACCTCCAAGCTGGAATCCGCGTGGGCCTCCACCGTGATCTTCCTCGGCAAGTCCAAGGCTCCCCTCGTCATCAAACCCTGACTGCCCAAGCTCACCCGCTCCGAGCTCTTTGCCTGCATGACCAGTGGCTTCGCCTCCGTCGCCGGGTCCACCCTCATCGGATACTCCCTGCTCGGCGCGCCTCTGGAATACCTTGCTGGCCGCCTCCATCATGAACGGCCCCGGCTCCCTCATCGTAGCCAAGAGCCTCATGCCGGAAACAGAACAGTCCGTGGCCAGCACCAACGTGCGCGGCATCCGGGACACCGAGAACCGCAACCTCATCGACGCCCTCGGCGCCGGGGCCCTCTCCGGCGGGCGCATCGCCGCGACCGTGGCCTGCCTGCTCGTGACCTTCATCGCGCTCATCGCCATGGCTTCCGCCGCGCTCGGGGGAATCGGGCACCTCTTTGGGCAGGAGAACTGGTCCCTCGACGGCCTCCTGTTCAGCCCCGTGCCCTGGGGCAAAGCCTCGCTGGTGGACAACTTCATAGGCCAAAAGACCATCCTCAACGAGGATGTGGGTTATATCAGCTTCTCCGAGCACGTGGACACCATGAGCGCCAAGGCCGTGATGCTCAGCACCTTTGCCCTGGCGGGCTTTGGCAACCTCGCCTCCATCGCCATCCAGATCGGTTCCTTCGGCGCGATATGCCCGGAGCGGCGTTCCGACGTCGCGGAGCTAGGGCTGCGCGCGCTCTTCGCCGGGTCCCTCACCAACATGCTCAACGCGGCGATCGTGGGGGTTATCGCGTTTTAATGACCCATATCACTAAAAAGCTCTTGCGGCAACCTCTTTTTATCTTAGAATAAGATTCGGAAACAATAATGTAAACAAAGAAAGGATAGCATAAACGATACTCAAACCATAGGAGCCGGCTTCAACATAGTAGAGGACACCCACCTCCTCCCATGGTCTCGGCTTACAATTCTCATATTCATTTTTACCGCAGCATTCACATTCTAAGGATACCCACCTTTAGGATCGGCAAACTTAATCCGATGGAAGAATAAGAAGCAACCCACCGGTTTTCCTCTATTCGCATTCGCAACGCTATACAATACTGAACGCTCCACAAAGTTTGAATTCTCTACATACCTTGTACCGATTGGACGAAATGGATATCAGAGTAAAGCGGTTCAAACAACAGTGAATCACCGCTAACGAAAGAGGGTGCAGACCGGATAATAGGAGATCCTGTCGTTATACTTATAATTTTTGGGATCATCTCCACACTATTCCTGCCATGATGAAGAAAGGGTTAATCAAAAAAATTAAGGACAGTGACCAGTAATAAAATGGAAGATTGGCACACGGTTAAAATGTGCCAATCTCCCCTTCTCTTTCAATAAGTCACCTCAGACCTCTAACCCAAAAATCCACCATGTCACCGTTTACCCCCAAAGAAAGCAATTCAAAATCCTCCACCAGCCGCAACGGGCTAAAGCGCTTGCATTTCACTTCCTTACCTTCCCCTTCCGAGTTCATAACCCTACATGAGATACACTCGGCTTCCTCGGAAGTATCATGAAAGATGGAATGATAATTCTCATCCCTGTAAGCATGAGAACGAATCAAATATTCCGGGCACAGAGGCTGGGCATCGCTATATCCTCTATTACTCACATGCATCGTAATCGCGGTCGGCTCGACGTTTGAGAGCGCCGCAAGAACAATCTCCCACACGGCAAAGAGGGGGCGGAGGGGAAGGCGATCCCCGATCATCGCAACCGTCAACAAAAAAGTAGCCCACTCCCTGTTTTCAGTCACAGATTCCAGCATCCGCGGTCGGTGGTAGTAATCGTGAACCTCCCAGAGCGCAGCCGAACCAATAGGATGCTCTCCTCTCTCCCACTCCCCCTCTCCTGTATGAGCAAAACCCAAGATTCTTTCACAATCGCGGAAATCCCTCAGAGGATCTACTTCCTCGCGAAAAACCGTTTCCCTCGGATAAGACGCCATTAACTCCACCGTCACAAAGGAGCTGCCCCCACCGATGAGCAGAGGCTGCCTCTGGCACTCGTATCCGTCAGACACCATAATTCCCTAGTGTAGCCTGCTTTCTGATCACCGTGGCTCGCATCTCATCTCCTTAATATTCTGTTGCTTTCCAAACCAATCACACTGTCCCGATACATTCACATCAACCACGTTCTTCCAACTAACCTGCTGAGAAGTGGGCCTACATGAAGCGCGAGCGGTTACCCGATTACCGCGTCCGCCTCCCGGAGCTATCGTTCCGCTATTCTCCGACCGCAACGAAAAATCCCTGTCCAGTACGCTTGTTACCCCAAAAGGCGTACAAGCAAACAGTAACCTTTGCTTTCGCGGCGTTACAGTTATTCCTTCTCCAAAATCCATGTGCAGATACCTCACCCCCGGATATATGGGGGTTTTCCGCATGTCCCCAGGGACTACAGATGAAGGCTCTCGATTGAATCTGATTTTCCGTCGGCGGCTCAGCGGAAGAAATTTCTCTCGGTACCCGAATCGGTTCAAACTCCGATAACTTCTGAGCCGGTATCGATTGTTCTTCCACCACAACCCAGCGCTCCGGTTCTCCTTGTACAAGGGATAAGGCATTCGACACCGGAACATTAGCCGCCACCATCAAAATCGCTAGGAGAACGGCGATAGCAAGAATAAACTTTGAGCTCTGATTTTCCTTCACAATCAGAGACCTTTCCCACGGGTATGCATAAATAAAATGCAAATAATCCATAGGAGGTTCCGATTGATAGTTTGTACGCCCTTGGACCGGGGTTCATTCGCAAGGTTTGGATGATGAACAGACCCCTTCATCACTCGGTAGGAAAAATATACCCTCCCGTTCACCCACCCGTCATACCCCATTCACCTCCATCCCCTACCACCGCCCCATGCCTGTTTCCCGTCGCCTCTTCCTGGCCCCTCCGGCCTCGCCACCGCAACGGCCTCCACCCAGAACTCCTCCCCGCTGTCCTCCTTCGGAGGCCTCGTCCCGGAGCGCCCGCGCCTGACCCACGGCGTCGCCTCGGGCGATGTGCGCCCGGACGGCGCCCTGATCTAGACGCACGCGGATCGTCCCAGTCGCCTTATCGTGGAGGTCTCCCCACCGAGTCCTTCCGCAATCCCCGCCGCTTCACCGGCATGACCATGACTCCGGAGAGCGATCACACCGGCAAGCTGCGTCTGGTGGGCCTGGACACCGATGCGGACGTGCACTACCGGGTCTTTGCCCAGGACCTCGATACCGGCCTGCTCTCCGAGCCAGTGCTGGGGACGCTGCGCACGGCGCCGTCGGCAAGCAGGAACATCCGCTTCCAGTGGTCGGGCGACGTGGCGGGCCAGGGCTACGGCATCAATCCGGAGCTCAGGGGCTGGACGGCGTGGTCGCAGATGGCGCAGCGCAACCCGGACTTCTTCCTGCACTCCGGGGACACGATCTACGCGGACAACATCATCGAAGAGTCGGTGACGCTGCCCGATGGCCGCGTGTGGCGCAACGTGGTCACGGAGGCGAAGTCCCACGTGGCGCAGAGCCTAGAGGATTATCGCGGCAACTACGCCTATAACCTCATGGACTCCCACTACCGGGACTTCCAAGCCCAGGTTCCGCAGATCGTGCAGTGGGACGATCATGAGACGGTGAACAACTGGTACCCGGGCGAGGTCTTGGACCTGCCGGAGTACGCGGTCAAGGACGTCAACACCCTGGCCGGGTGGGCGCACCGGGCATTCCACGAGTGGCAGCCCACCGATCGGAGCATGGCGGTGGACGGGCGCATCTACCGCAAGGTCTCCTACGGCCCGCTGCTGGACGTCTTCGTGCTGGACATGCGCTCCTACAAGGACGATAACGAGCTGAATCATCGCGGCACCAGGGCCGACGGCGCGATCCTGGGCGAAAAGCAGGAGCACTGGCTGATCCGGGAACTGCAATCCCCCACCGCCACGTGGAAGGTGGTGGCCAACGATCTTCCACTGGGGACCGTCGTGCCTGATGGTAAGACCAGCCACTAGGAGTCCGTGGCCAACGGCGGCCCAGGGGTGCCGGTGGGACGGGAATCGGAGATCACCCGCGTGCTCCGCGCCATCCGCGTGTGGCGCAACGTGGTGTGGCTAACCGCCGACGTCCACTACACCACCGCCCACCGCTACCACCCGGATCGCGCGGCGTTCCAGGAGTTCTCCCCGTTCTGGGAGTTCGCCTCCGGGCCGCTGCAGGCCGGGGCCTTTGAACCCAACGAGATGGATCCCACCTTCGGCCCCGAGGTGGTGTACGTACACGCCTCCGAGGAGGCCAACGAGTCCCCGCTGGACGAGTTCCAGGACATCGATGGGCAGACGCGGGAGATGACGGTCAAGCTGCTCCCCCGGGGAACGGAGCGGTACCGGATGATGCTGCCCACCCAGTAACGCAGGTGCCCGATAGGCGCGGCATAAAACATAAGAAAACCGCTCCGGAGACAGCTCACAAGAACTCCCGGAGCGGTTAGCCCGTTGCCACGGGTAAGGAATTACTCGGCGGACTCCGCCTCGGCATCCTTCTCGCCGGCCTCGGCGGCGGCCTTCTCGGCAGCCAGCTTCTCTGCCGCAGCCTTGGCCTCCTTCTCCTCCTTGGCCTTGCGCTTCTTCTCCACCACGTCGTCCACGGAGGGGCCGTTGTTGGCCTCGGCCAAGGCCTCGTTGAACAGGTCCAGCTTGGACTTCTTCTCCGGGGCCACCTTCAGGGTGCCCTCGGCGCCCTCGATGCCCTTGAACTTCTGCCAGTCGCCAGTGATCTTCAGCAGGGCCAGCACGGGCTCGGTGGGCTGGGCACCCACGCCCAGCCAGTACTGGGCGCGCTCGGAATCGATCTTGATGACGGAGGGATCCTGCTTCGGCTCGTAGATACCGATGTTCTCGATCACCTTGCCGTCGCGGCGGGTGCGGGCGTCCGCGATCACCACGCGGTAGTGCGGGGTGCGGATCTTGCCGAGGCGCTGAAGCTTGATCTTGACAGCCATGCTGGTGTTCCTTCTCTGTGGTCACTGGGCAGTGCGGACACCCGCCCCGGGTGGGCGGGCCGGTTCAACCCTTGGATTAGCCTGCGCGTGATCCTGCTGGTCGGCCGTGGCCGGTGTCAGCGTCACGCAGGATATGCTTGGCGTCGCCCCGGCATCGGGACAACCCACAGCATTATAGTACATCGACCACCCACGCGGCTACTTGCCCTTGCCGAAGTCCAGGTTGTTGAGGTCGATGTTCTCCATGCCCTTGGGCATCGTGGGCATCCCTTTGGCCAGCCTGCCCAGTCCGCCGAGCCCCGGCATGCCACCCCCGGCCTCCATCTGCTGCTGGAGCTGCTGGAGCTGCGCCATGTCCGGCATCCCCCCGCCCATGCCGGGCATCTTCGGCGGGGTAGGGCCCTTCTTGGCGGGCTTGCGCTTGCCGTTCTTCCCCTTGCGTCCCTTGGGCTTTTTCTTGGTGGCCGAGCGCATACCGCCGCCCATGCCGAGCTGACCGGCCATCTTGCCCATCATCTTCTTGGCTTCGAAGAACCGTTCCACCAATTGGTTGACCTCGGAGACCTCCACGCCGGAGCCGGCGGCGATGCGCTTGCGGCGCGAGGCGTTGAGGATCTTGGGGTTCTCACGCTCCTGCGGGGTCATGCCGCGGATGATGGCCTGGATGCGATCCAGTTGTTTTTCATCCACCATGTCGGCCATCTGGTTCATCTGCTTGCCGCCGGGCAGCATCTTGAGCAGGTTACCGATGGGCCCCATGCGGCGGATCATGAGCATTTGGTTGAGGAAGTCCTCCAGGGTCAGTTCCCCGGTGCCGATCTTCTGGGCGGTGGCCTCCGCCTGCTTCTGGTCAAAGACGCTCTCGGCCTGCTCGATGAGGGAGAGCATGTCTCCCATGCCCAGGATGCGGCTGGCCATGCGCTCAGGGTGGAAAACATCGAAGTCCACCAGCTTTTCTCCGGTGGAGGCGAAAAGGATCGGCTTGCCGGTGACCTCGCGGATGGACAGCGCCGCGCCGCCGCGGGCATCGCCGTCGAGCTTGGTGAGCACCACGCCGGTGAAATCCACGCCGTCGCGGAAGGCCTCGGCGGTGCTCACGGCGTCCTGGCCGATCATGGAGTCGATAACAAAGAGCACCTCGTCGGGCTGCACGGCGTCGCGGATGTTGCGCGCCTGGGTCATCAGCTCCTCGTCGATGCCCAGGCGACCGGCGGTGTCCACGATCACCACGTCGTGCTGGGCGCGACGGGCCTCCTCGATACCGGCCTGGGCCACGGCAACGGGATCACCGTGCGAGGTACCCATCTCGTGCTCGGAGGAGTCGATGGAGGTGCCGGGGTCGGGGGCAAAGGTGGGCACGCCCGCGCGCTGCCCCACGATCTGGAGCTGCTGCACGGCGCCGGGGCGCTGGAGGTCGCAGGCCACCAGCATGGGGGTGTGGCCCTGCTTTTCTAAGTGCTTGGCCAGCTTTCCGGCCAGGGTGGTCTTACCCGCGCCCTGGAGGCCCGCGAGCATGATCACGGTGGGTGGGTTCTTGGCCAGGTTGAGCCGGCGGGTCTGCCCGCCGAGGATCCCGGTGAGTTCCTCATTGACGATCTTGATGACCTGCTGAGCGGGGTTGAGGGCCTGGGATACCTCCGCCCCGTTCGCGCGTTCCTTGATCCGTTTGATGAAGCCGCGCACCACGGGCAGGGAGACGTCCGCCTCCAACAGCGCCAGGCGGATTTCCCGCGCGGTGGCGTTAATATCCGCCTCGGTGAGTTTGCCCTTTCCGCGGATACCGCTGAGCGCTCCGGAAAGGCGATCGGACAAAGACTCAAACACGTTGGTGCTGCTCCCTCGTAGAACTACGGGTTGTTCACTGCTGCGATTAGTCTACGTTACCGCCCACGGCCCGGGCGATGTCGCGTTCCACTGCGACGCGCTCGATACCCTGCGGCAGCTGGGCCTGCACGATCATGGTACCGCCCACGTTACGCATGGTCAGCCAGCGCGCGGTAGCGAGGGCCCCGGCCACCGCGCCGAGCGCGCCGACGCCGTCCACGGTGCGCACCTCCACCACCGAACCGCGCCAATACGTATCCGTATGGGTAGACGTCACCACCGGCAGGTCACGGTAGACCCCCGAGTGATAGGCGCGCACGAAGTCCTGGACGTCCAGGGTGGGCCGCACCGTGGAGCGCACCTCGAATTCGGCGTGTACCTGTCCGGTGGCGCGGGTGAGGACACGGGCGGCGTCGATGGTCCAGGCCTTAGCCGCGATCGCGGCGAGCACGTCGCTTACGTCCTTTCCCTCGGTAGAACGCCAGTACACGGTGGCACCCCGCACCCCCACCTCCGAGGGCGCATGCACCAGCGGCGGGGCGGGAGAAAGCTCCGCGAGGTGGCTCCGGGCCTGCCCGCTGAGCTGCGCGATGCCGTGGGCCAGGCGGCGATTCCACACTCCCGGCCCGGTGGCCTGGGCGTCCGCCGGTGCCAGGGCGGTGAGCAGCTCCAGGGTGAGCAGGTCGTAGTGCACGGCGCGCAGCAGCTCGTCCACGGTGGATTCGGCCCCGGGATCACGAGTAGTGACCAAACGGGACAGCGTGGTGTGCTCTGCCACGAGGGTTTGCACGCAGCTGCGCTCCCGAAGATTCATCCCCAGCCGGGTGCCCATGCGCGCCACCAGCTCCGCGCCCACGAGCTCGTGCGGGCGGCGATACCCCTTGCCGATGTCGTGGTAGAGCGCCGCGAGCAGCAGCAGATCCGGGCGCGACACCGTGGTCTTGGCCGAGGCGCAGCGCGCCACCACCCCCAGGGTGTGCTCATCGATGGTGTGCGTGTGACTGGGCTCGGCGGGCATCCTGCCCCGGATGTGCGTCCACTCCGGCACCAGCGTCTCCCACAAACCGAGGGCGTCCATCTGGCGGATCACCGGGGCGCTGTGCTCCGGGGAGTTCAGGAGGGAAAGGAAATCGGAGGCGGCTTGGCGCGGCAGCCGCTGCGGTAACGGTGGCAGGGTGGACACCTCCGCCCAGGTGCGCGGCGCCACCGGCAGGCCGGTGCGCGCGGCGGCCGCGGCCACCCGCAACAGCAGGCCGGGATCGTCCAGGCGGGGCTGGCGCGAAAGCACAATCTGCCCATTGTCTTCCACCACGTCCACGTCGAGGGGACGGCGAAGGCGCCTGCGGGCCCGTGCCCCCAGGAGATCCCGCGCCTGGGCTAGGGCCACGGTGAGTTCCGACTCCACGCGGCGAGCATTCGTGGCCAGGGCGCGCGCCAGGGCGTAGCGGTCCTCGAAACCCAGGTCCCGTGCGATCTCGGCGGCAAATTCGGGGTCGAGCACGTCCCGGCGCCGCCGCGCGTGCCGATGCAGGCGAGCGCGAACGTCCAGGAGCAGGGCCCGCTCGGCGCTGAGATCCGGCATGTCGCACACATGGCCGAGCGCCAGGGCCCTCAGGAGCTCGATATCGCGCAGTCCACCGCGACCGTGCTTAAGATCGGGTCGGGTCATGGTGACCAGGGAGCCGGAGCGACGCCACCGCGCAATCGCGGTATCCACCACCGCGTTGAAATTACGGCTCAGCTCCCTGCGCCACGCACGTAATACGCGTTCGCGGCACCGCGCGGTCAGGGTCTCATCCCCGCGCAGGTGGCGCAGATCCAGCAGCGCCAGGGCCGCGGTGGCCTCCCGGCTGATAAGCTCCACGCAGTCGGCGGGGCTGCGCACCGCGTGATCGAGACGCTGGCCGGCGTTCCAGATGGGATGCCACAGGCGCTCCACCTCCCCTGTATCGGGTTGCTCGCCCTCCGGGTGCAGCAAAACCAGATCAATATCGGAGTACTCCGTGGCCTCCCCCCTGGCCACGGAGCCGGTGGCCGCCAGCGCACAGCCGACGGGCACCTCCACGGCGTCCAGCGACGGTTTCACAAGGCCTCGTGATCGCGCTCCCCGGTGCGCACCCGCACCACCTGTTCCACGGGGCTGACCCATACCTTCCCGTCGCCCACCTTCCCGGTGTAGGCCGCCTCCGTGATCGCGGTGACCACGTCGTCGAGGGCGGCGTCCTCGACCAACACCTCCACCTTGACCTTGGGCACAAACTCCGTGGCATACTCCGCGCCGCGGTAAAGCTCCGTGTGACCCCGCTGCTGACCGAATCCCTGGGTTTCGGTCACGGTCATGCCGTAGATACCCAGGGCATCGAGGCTCTCCCGAATATCAGACAAGGTAAAGGGCTTGACCACTGCGGTGACGAGTTTCATTACTGCTCTCCTTCGCACTTGAGCGTGTCTCCACGCTGCCTCATCCTACTTTGTTCCGGCGATGTCATAGGCGGATTCCGCGTGCTGAGCGTAATCCACGCCGTGGTATTCCTCTTCCCGATCCACGCGCCAACCCACCGTGGCCTTCAAGGCCAGGGCAATCGCCGCGGTCAACAGGCCGGAAAACAGCACCGCCACCGCCGCGATCAGGGCCTGGACGACCGTGAGCTTGAGGTCCCCCAGCAGCAGACCCAGGCCCACGGTTCCCCACAACCCCGCCACGAGGTGCACTCCCACCACGTCTAGGGAGTCGTCGTAGCCAAAGCGAAACTTCAAGCCCACCGCCAGGCAGGCCAGCACGCCACCCACGGCCCCCAAAACCAGGGAGGACACAGGGCCGAGCGCCCCCGCGGCCGGGGTAATAGCCACCAACCCGGCCACCAGCCCCGAGGCCGCACCCAGCGAGGTCGCATGTCCGTAGCGCACCCGCTCGGTGGCCAGCCAGGACAGCAGGCCGGCGGCCGCAGCGGCAGCGGTATTGACCCAGGCCAGGGCCGCCGTGGCGTCTGGGGCCAGGGCCGAACCGGCGTTAAAACCGCACCACCCGAACCAGAGCAGGGCCGCGCCCAGCATGACCATCGGCAGGTTGTGGGGCCGCGGTACCCGACGCGGGAAACCCCGACGTTTGCCCACCACGAGCGCCAGCACGAAGGCCGCCGCACCGGCGGAGATGTGCACCACGGTGCCGCCCGCGAAGTCGATGGGGGCCACCAGCGCCTCTCCCTGCCCGTCGGTGCCGAAGATCCACGCGGACAGCGAACCGGCACTCTCCGAGAGCAGGCCCCCGCCCCACACCATGTGAGCCAGGGGGAAATACACCAGGGTGGGCCAGGCGGCGGTGAAGATGAGCCACGTGGAGAACTTCACGCGCCCGGCCAGCGCACCGGAAATGATCGCCGTGGAGATCACGGCGAAAGTGAGCTGGAATGCGACGTCGATGAGCGCGGGATACCCGTTCTCTCCCCGCGTGGCGGCAGTCATGCCGCGCAGGCCGAAGAACTCGGTGGGGTCGGCCACCACCCCGCCCCAAGAGCGCGTGCCATAGGACATCGACCATCCCCACAGCAGGTACACCACGGTAACCATACCCAGGGCCGCGAAGCTCATCATCATCATGTTGAGCACGGCCCGCCGCCCCGTCATGCCGCCGTAGAACAGCGCCAGGGCGGGGGTCATCAACAGGACAAGGGAGGCGGAGATCAACACCCACGCGGCGTTGGCAAGAAGGACGTCGTGATCCATGAGGCACCTGCTTTCCCGGTTTTTCTATCGTTATATAGATAAATGTAGCCCGGGACAGTCGGTTTTTAACACTCAATAGAAAATAAAGTGGCGCGGATCATAGGGTCCGCGCCACCCTGACTGAAATCTTCGACCTTAGGCGGACTCCCCCAGGAGGGCATCCACGAAACCTTCCACCTCAAAGGGCGCCAGATCGTCCGATCCCTCTCCCAGGCCCACCAGCTTCACCGGAACGCCCAACTCCTCCTGCACCCTCAACACGATGCCCCCCTTGGCCGAGCCATCGAGCTTGGTCAACACCACGCCGCTGATGTCCACCACCTCGCTAAACGTGCGCGCCTGCATCAGGCCGTTTTGCCCCACGGTGGCATCCAACACCAGCAGAACCTCATCCACGCGGGCCTTCTTCTCCACCACGCGCTTGACCTTGCCCAGCTGATCCATCAACCCCACCGAGGTATGCAGGCGACCCGCCGTGTCCACCAACACCACGTCGGCCTGGTCGGCCACGCCCCGGGCCACGGCGTCGAAAGCCACCGAGGCCGGATCCGCCCCCTCCTCGCCGCGCACCGTCGTGGCACCCACCCGGCACCCCCAGGTCTCCAGCTGATCCGCCGCCGCCGCGCGGAAGGTATCTGCGGCACCCAGCACCACCGTGTGCCCCATCGAAACGAGCACGCGCGCCAACTTACCCGTGGTGGTAGTCTTACCCGTGCCATTGACGCCCACCACCAACACCACGGCGGGCTTGCCCTCGTAGGGCATCGCCTTAATCGAGCGATCCATCTCCGGTTGGCACGCCTCGATCAGGGTCTCGCGCAGCATGGTCCGCGCCTCCGCCTCGGAGGACACCCCTCGCTGCGCGATCTTGGTCCGCAGGTCCTCGACCACCCTGGTGGTCACGGCGGTACCAAGATCCGCCATCACCAGGGTATCCTCGATCTCCTCCCAGGCGTCCTCATCGAGGTCACCGGCGGACAGAATACCCAGCACGGACTTGCCAATCACGTTCTGCGACCGCGACAACCTCCCGCGCAGCCGACCCAGGCGCCCCGCCACCGGGGCGATCTCCTCCTGGGGTTCCCGAACCTCCTCCCGCGCAACCGGTTCCTCGTCGTGGGGTTGAGGCGCCGGGGTCTTCTCCAGGGCCTCCGCCGCCGCCTGCGCGGTCACCGCTGCCGCCGCGGCCTCGATCGCCTCCTCCGGCCGCTCGGCCTCGACGGCCTCAGCGGGAACGTCCGCCCCCACCTCATCCTCCCCGGAAGAAGGCTCCACCTCGCGCGCGTCCTTATCCTCGACGGCGTCCTCGACCGCCTCGACGGGCTTACGCTCGGGCTGCGCCTCGTCGACAACGGCGACCCCCGGACGCACCTCCTCCCGCGGGGCCTCCTGGACCGCGGGCCGCGGCGGCTCCGGGGCATCCTGGACAAGATCGACCGAGACGCCGGGCTTTTCCGACTGCTCCTCGGCCTTCTTCTCGAATTTTTCTGCCGTGGGTTCGGTGACCGGCCGCGGCTCGTGGGCGGCGGGTTGCTGGGCCGATTCCGGCGCGGGTTTGACCCGCTTGGCGGGGGCGGAGGGGCGAGGGTGCGTCCGGCGGACCTGCGGCACCGGTTCCTTGCTCGCCTCCTCACCGGTCAGCGAGGCGTTCTTCGTCAAAGCCGCGACGCTGGCGTCGGCCGTCGAACCCCCGGTCGCAAAGTTAAAGCCCCCCTTGGCCTGGTAATTTCCGGATTTTTCCTGCTGCGTGAGCTGCTTAGGCGTCTCCTGGTCCTTCTTCTCGAAGGTGACCGTCTTGGCAGCGGTATTTTTTCGCCCGATGAGCACCAAAACTGCCGTCAGAAGAAGAATGACAAGGAGCGCTATGCCAGCAATGATCCAAAAATCCGTAGTCATGCCCTCCATCATGGCAGGGCAGACCGCCTATTGACCACCTCGCCTCACTGCGCGTTGATCCCCACCGCCACGCGAGACCGGATCGATGCCTCCGTCACGCGGCGGCGAGCTTGTTGGCCCCGCGGCTACGTCCTGCCTGGGTGGCTCGGCTACCCCCGCGCCGCCGAGGCCGCCAGAGCCATCGCCTCCGCCGAGATCACGTCGCCGGTCACCAGATCCGGCACCACCTCGGCCAGCTGCGACCACCCCTGCGCGGCGGCATCAAGGGTTTTGGACTTACCCATCAACCCGTGGGCGTGCATGCGGGCGGACAGCGCGAATACCAGCGAGACCACCGGTGCCAACGCCCAGGCGTTATCCTTGTCCTCCGTATTGACGCCGTCGAGCTTGTCGAAGCGCACGCGCGCCGCCGCGTAGAGGGCACGGTGGGTGCTACGCAGCGCCCGCAGCAGGGAGACGGCGGGCTTGACCAACCCCTCGGAGGTCAGCAGCCGATTGAGTTCCTCGCGTTTACGGAAGGTCTCAAACACCGCCATGAGGCGGGGACCATCCTCCATGATAGGGCCCGGCACGATGTCCGCGTTGGCGAAGAACATGCTCATCAGCTGCTCCTGCTGGGCGGAATCCATGTGGGCGATGCGCACGGTAGAGGCATCGATGCAGGCGGAATCCAGGGTGGAATCGCGCCCGGTCAGCAGGGTATTAACGAGGGCGGGCCCGGCGGTCTTCTTCAGCTCCGCCAGCAGCGCCTTGAGCTCCTTGGTGTTTTCGCTGCGGCCCAAAGCCCCACCCACCTCGCCCAGCTGCAGCATGATGGTGATCCACGGGCTGCGGTGATCCTCCCGCTGCGCGGGAGCCTCCTGCGCGAGGTTAAAGGAATGATTGACCAACCCAGTTACGATCATGCGGCCCGGTTGCAGGCGGGCGGGCACCAAGGAACCGGAGAGCCCGCGCAGGGCGGCGCGGGGGGATTCCTCGAAGATAGCGTGGGCCACGTCGCGCTCCCGCGTGGTCGCACCGAAGTGATCCCAGATCACCGGCAGCACCTGGGCGCTGGCGGGCGGCGTTTCCTCCTGCCCGGAGAGGAAGGCCGAAAGCCGGGCCAGCTCCTCGGGCTGATCGGCCAGGTAACCGGGTTGTTCCACCCGGAACGCCGTCTCACCGGGGCGGTGCGGGGCCCGCAGGGTGCCGAAGGGATCTCCGGCGTAGAGCTGCACGATAAGGTCCCCGGCGTCGATCAGCGATTCCGGCAGCGCGGTCACCTCCGTGACCTGGTGCAGGTGCCGGGCCGCCGACCAGGGAGCGGTGGCCGGCCACACCCACGCGGCGAGGTTGCGCGATTCCATGAGATCGGAAAAGTGCAGGGCGCCATCCATCACGCGCGCCGCCGTGGCGTGCGGGGTGGAACTCATCACCGCCAGGGTGACGGACACGCGATTGTTGCTGCCGGGATCCGTCCATTCGAATTCCAGGCGTCCCTCCGGCATCACCGCCACGGACTGCGCGATAGCACCCACCGGGGCGGAGTAGGTCACCGCATCCTCCCTGCTCAGCGCGACGGTACGCACCGGGGAACCATGCTGGTTGCGCACGCTGACCCGGGGTCGCCCCAGCTCCCCAGTGGCGCGCACGCGGATCTGACCGGCGGGATCGATGTGCCGGGTGCCCAGGTAGAGGCGACTGGTGCGCCACATCGGTTGATAGGTGGTCATGCCCAGCTCGAAGGACAACGCCGGGGGGCTAAAGCGCAGCGGCAAGCTATCGCCCTCGTCGGTGCTCACCACGAAGTCCGCGCCGGCCTCGGCCGGGGCCACGGCGATGCGGCGCGGCGAAACGGAAAAATCCTTCTCCCCGTGTCCCACCGCCAGGGAAGCCGGGGACAGCCCACCCTGAGCGGGAATGCGCACGCTGTGCGCGGCGGCGTCGATGGTGGTCTCGGCGACCATCCCCTCGACGATAGCGTAGCGGTGGCGGAAAGATTCGTTGCGCGGCCCGCGCAGGCGCACCAGGTATTCCCCCACCCAGGGGGCGTCATAGGCCTCGGGGTCAAAAATCTGGAAGGCCCCACCCTCGGCGGGCACCTCCAGCGGCTCCGGCTCCGCGATCTCCTCGGCGGTCTCTCCCACCCCGGAATAGGCGGAGATGGACAAATACCAGATCTCCTCGCGTCCGGAGACGGTGGCCGGGAAATCCGCCACCAGGGACTGCGCATGCACCGGCAGGCGGTTAAGCGTGCGCACGTGTGCCACCGGCTCCACCGGGTGCACAAAACGCACCCGCTGGCGGGGATCCACGCTGCGCAGATGCGACATGGCCGAGGGCGCCTGGCCCACCCGCACCACCTGGAGGGAGGCGATCGACGCCGCCTCCACCCGCCGGCATTCCCAGCCCGGCCAGCCCAGGATGGGCTGCGCGCCCACCACCGGCACCGGCTGCCCGGACACCACGTCCACCAGCTGCGCATCATCGGGCACGACCACGAAGAGCTCCGAATGGTGGAGCGAGACCTTATCCGTGAGGTTCTGCCCATTGACGGCAAAGATCAGCACGGGATCGCCCGCGTCCACCACCGGCACCTCCCAGGTGATCCCGTTGGTGGTATCGAACACCGTGGCCTCCCGCACCGGGCTGTCCACCGCCACGTCCAAGGCCTCGGCGTAGGTGGGCTCGCCCCAGGGGCGACCGGTGCGGAAGATCCGGGTGGTACCCGCCAGGCTCACCCGCCACGACACCTCGGCGTGCTCCCCCTCGCCCACGTACTGCGTGGACACGCGCTGCTCCGGCAGCCGCAGGCAGACCCTGCCGCGCCGAGGATCGAGCACCAACCTCGGGCGCATCTCTCGGGGTGCCACCCCCACCGCAGTGGCGCGCTCCGGGGTACCCACCGGGCGCTCGCGCAGTTCCGCCACCACGGCCTCGGCCACGAGCCGGGGCAGGGCGGGCTCCAGGTGGGAGCGGTCTCGATCCAGCCAGGAGGTGGGATGGTGCGTGGAAAAGGCCCGCACGGCCTGGATCCCACGCACCAGGTGCGCCATGCGCTCGGGAGCCTGAGCGGCCACGAGCGCGGTGGCGGTCAGGTCGCTGTCTTGGATGGCCGCCACGGCCTCCTGCGCGCCGGTTTCCCCGGGGCCGGTGTGCTCGTCGAGGCGATCAAGCAACTCCAGCAGGCCAGCCACCTCGCGGTAGATCACCCCGGCGTGATAGCACAGCGCATCCACGCTGCCCAGGGCCTCCGGGGTCTCCAGCCCGGCCCGCGCCAGGAGGGAGGGGACCTTCCGGTCCAGGGCAGCCACCCATTCCTCGGTGGAGCGCAGGCCCAGACCGGCGAAGTACTCGGTGTAGAATTCCGCGCGATCCACCAGGCGGCTCGCCCGGAAGATCAGGGTCACCGAGGTCATCACGGGGGTGACCTCCCAGAGGGCCGGAAGATCCGCGCCCGCGGCTACCTGCCGGGACAGGAACAGTCCAAAGAGCCTGTCGTAGCGCTCCATCTCATCGCTGCTGAGCCCCGCAGCGGGGAAATACGGGTGCCGCGCGAAAGTCTCCGCCAGCCTCAGCTCCCCCTGCGAGGCCCAGCCCAACAGGGAATCCGTCATATCGGCAAAAGGAGTACCCGCCCCCGTACCGTGCTCACTCATCACCGTGTTTTCTACCTCTTAAAATCTTTCCCGGAAAATATCGTTCGCGGTCGACCGCCTTCGCCAACGCCGCCAACGCCTTGTGCCCACCTAGCCTAGAGTAGCGGCCTCGGTTGCAGTATCGTCGGGCTGCATACGTTGGCTGAGTACCCTCGTGATGCCGTCGCCGCGCATGGTCACGCCGTAGAGCACGTTGGCCACATCCATCGTGGGCTTTTGGTGCGTAATCACGATGAGCTGGGAATCCCGGCGCAGTTCCTTGAACAGGTTGATCAGGCGGCGCAGATTGACGTCATCGAGGGCGGCCTCCACCTCATCCATGACGTAGAAGGGGCTGGGCCGCGCCCGGAAGATCGCCACCAGCAGTGCCAGGGCGGTCAGCGATTTCTCGCCACCGGACAGCAAAGAGAGCCGCTTGACCTTCTTTCCCGGCGGCCGGGCCTCCAGCTCGATGCCCGTGGTCAGCATATCCTCCGGCTCGGTAAGCACCAGGCGCCCCTGACCACCGGGAAAGAGCGTGTGAAAGACCTTGGGAAACTCTTCCTCCACGTCCCGCCAGGCCTCCATGAACAGGCGAAGGATGCGCTCGTCTACCTCCTCGATCACGCCTTCTAGATCCTCCCGGGCGGCCTCCACGTCCGCCAGCTGGGTGGAAAGAAACTGGTAGCGCTCCTCCAGGGCCTTGTATTCCTCCAGGGCCAAGGGATTGACCTTGCCCAGGGCGCTAAGGTCCTTTTCCGCCTGCTTGAGCCGGGCCTGCTGCTCCCGCCGGTCAAAGTCCGGCCCCGGGGCATACTCGGCCACCAGATCCGCCACCGCCATGCCCAGCTGCTCGGCGGCCTTGGCCTCGGCCTCGTCGAGGCGCACCTGGGCCTGTCCCACCGCGATCTCGGCGGCGTGGGCCGTATCGCTCAGTCGCCCCAGCTGCTGGCGCACCGCGCTCACCGCGTCCTTGGCCCCGGACACGCGCGCGGCGATCTGCGCCTTTTCCCGCTTCACCGCGTCGCGGCGCGCGACGGCGCGCCCCACGGCGGCCTCCACCCGGCGGGCCACCTCCTGCGCACCCTCCGCCACAGCACGGGCCAGGGCGGCCTCGGCCCGGCGTGCCGCCATCGCCTGCTCGTGGCGAGCTCGCGCCGCGCGCTCATGGCTCGCCTGGCGGCGCAGCTGCTGGGCCTTGCCTCGGGCCTGCTCCACGCGCTCCTCGGCGCTGCGGGCGCTGAGCTTGGCCTCTATCTCCATCGCCCGAACCTGCGCCAGGGCCTCCTTGGCGCTGTCGCGGGCCTCGGTGGAGGGCTCCTCGGCCGCGACATCTTCGGTATCCACGAGGCTGAGGCGCTGGCGCACCGCCGCCAGCTCGGCCCGGGTCTGGGCGAGGCGCTGCTCCGCCTCGCCTACCCGCGCCCGTGCCGTGTCCCGCGCCGTCGTTTGCTCCGCCAGGGTGCGCTCCAGGCGCTGAGTCTCCCGGGCCCATCCCTGAGCCTGGGCGTCGTGCTCGCGCAGCGTCGCAGTGGCGGAGGCGGCCTCCACGCGTGCTTCCTGCGCGGCCAGGGTGGCGCCCTCCACCGTGCCGGACAACTCCCCCAATCGAGTGCGCGCGGCCGTCAACTCATCCTGCGCCCGGGAAATCTGGCCCTCGACGGCCACGGAGCTGGCGGCATCCCGGCCCAATTGCACCCAGCCCTGGCCGGCGATCTCCCCCTGGCGCGTCACCGCCCGCACGCGAGGATCGGCCGCCACGGCGGCCTGCGCGGTGGCCCAGTCGGGGGCCAGCACCACGTCCGCCACGAGGCGATTGACGGCAGCCGCCACCGCCGGGGAAAGCTCCACGTGATCGAGCAGCCACTCGGTGCCCGCCGCAAGGTCGGCGTCCATGCGCCAGGGGCGCTCAACGCCGTCGGTGTCGCCGGATTGCCGAGTCACCAGCACCGTGCGCTCGGCGCCGGCCTGACGTATGGTATCCACCACTTCCTCGCCCACCGGCCCCACCAGGGCCTCCCCGTAGTGCCCCAGGGCGGCGGCAAGCGCCAGCTCCACACCGGGGCGCGGTCGTATCTCCCGGCTTAGCCTTCCCCACGGCTCTCCCTCGAGGATCTCCGCCGCGCTCGCCCGGGGCGCGGTATGACGCAGGGTCTCGATCCGGGAGCTCAGCGTGTACACCTCGCGCTCGTGCTCGCGCTGGGTGGCACGCACCTGCTCCAGGCGCTCCTCGGCGGATCGGGCCTCGGCGGCGGCACGGTCGCTGGCCTGAGCCAGAGGGACGCGCTGCTGGCCGGCCTGCTCATGGCGATCCCGCGCGGCCTCCCATTCCTCGCGAACCTGTCCCAGTCGGCCCTGGGCCTCCTCGACGGCTGCTCGATGGCGCTCCAGCTCCTCCTGCGCGGAGCTCACCCGCGCGGCATGATTTTCCTCGGCGGCCAGCAGCCGCACCACGCCTTCGCGGTGATCGGCCAGCGCCTTGATCTGGGCGAGGTGTTCGCGCTCCGCCTCGCGGGCGGCCTCCTCGCGGGCGGCGGCCTCCTCCTCGATCGCCTCGAGACGCTCGCGGGCCATCTCCGCTGCCTCCTCCAATCGAGCGAATTCCTCGTCCGCCTCGCGAGCACGGCGCTCCAAAAGATCCGGATCCATCCCGGAATAGGGCGCCTCGTGCCCCGCGGTCCGGGCCCGCTCGGCGGCGATCCGCGCGGTGGCGTTCACCCGCTCGGTGAGCGTGGACAGGCGGAACCACAGGTGCTGGGCGGATTCTTCCTGCGGAACGATGTCGGCCAGGCGCTCCTCCCAACCGACCTGCTCTTCCGTGCGTTCCTCCAAGTCCTCGGTCAGCGATACCACCTTGTCTCGGTACACGTCGGCCTGACGTGAGGCATCGCTGAGTTCCAAGCGCAGGGTGACGATGCGATCCCCGGCCAGCCGCAGCCGTGCATCGCGCACCGTGGCCTGCACGGTGGCGGCTCGTCGCGCGGCCTCCGCCTGGCGGGCCAAGGGCTTGAGCTGACGGCCAAGCTCCTCGGTGAGGTCGCGCAGGCGGTCGAGGTTTCCCTGCATCCCCGCGAGCTTGCGCTGCGCCTTTTCCTTGCGCCTGCGGTGTTTGAGCACCCCGGCCGCCTCCTCGATGTAGGCGCGGCGCTCCTCGGGGCGCGATTCGAGAATCTCCGAGAGCTTCCCCTGGCCCACGATGATGTGCATCTCCCGGCCGATCCCAGAGTCGGACAGCAATTCCTGGATGTCCATCAGGCGGGCCTTGGCCCCGTTGATCTCATACTCGCTGGCCCCGTCGCGGAACATCCGGCGGGTCACCGAAACCTCGGAGTATTCGATGGGCAGCCTGCCATCCGAGTTGTCGATCGTGAGCGTGACCTCGGCGCGGCCCAGCGGCTTGCGCTCCCCCGCTCCCGCGAAGATCACGTCCTGCATCTTCCCGCCGCGCAGGGTCTTGGCACCCTGTTCCCCCATGACCCAGGCCAGGGCGTCCACCACGTTGGACTTCCCCGAGCCGTTGGGACCCACCACCGCGCAGATTCCCGGCTCGAACTTCAACGTGGTCGCGGACGCGAAGGATTTAAATCCCTTGAGCGTCAGCGATTTGAGATGCATGGTGGCACGATTCTAGCAGCCACAGGGCGCGAGACTATCGACGCCCGGGCAGTGTTGACGCCTAACGCTCCACAAATCCTTCTTCACCTTTGGGCAGCATCCACTGCTCCACCACCGCATCCACCTGACCCGGCGTACCGCCTCCCCGGAGCAACCCCAGCAACTCCTCGCACCGTGCCCGAGTACCCTCGGCCACCACGCACACTCGGCCGTCGCTAAGGTTCGTGGCGGAGCCACACAGGCCGAGTTCCAGGGCCCTGCTGCGCGTCCACCAGCGAAACCCCACCCCCTGCACGCGTCCGTGCACGAAGGCGACGAGGCGGGTGACGCCCTGCGGGAGATCCACATGCGTCACTGATAGTCCAGTTCCTCGTAGCGCCGCGGGCGCTGGGTGAGGGGATCGCCCCCGTCCCAGGCCTCCATGTGCTTCCATCCCAGAGTGGAACGGGAAATGTCCTCTCGGTGAAACACCGGATTAAGCCCGGCGCGGCGCTGCACGGAGTAGTGGCGCAGCACCGTCACCGCCACCCCGCTCAGGGGAATCAACGCGATAAGATTGATCGAGGCCATCACGCCGCTAAAGACGTCCGCCAGGGCCCACACCAGGGGCACCGAGCCGATCGCCCCGCCAAAGACACAGATCGCCACGAGCACGCGGAAGATGCGCAGCCACCGCGCGCTGCGCTGCTTGCCGGCCAGGTATTCGATATTCGATTCGCCGTAGTAGTAGTTGCCGATGATGGAGGAATAGGCCAGGAAGATAATGATGAACGTGAGGAAGTGAATGCCCCACTGCCCCACGGAAGCCGCCAGGGCGTGCTGGGTCAGTTCCATGCCGCCCGTCTCCTTATCCAGTTCCTGGCCGGCCAGCAGGATGATAAAGGCGGTCATGGAGCACACCACCAGGGTGTCAAAGTACACGCCCAGGGTCTGGATGAGGCCCTGCTTGGCCGGGTGGGAGACGGAGGCGGTGGCCGCCGCGTTGGGCACCGACCCCATGCCCGCCTCGTTGGAGAACAAGCCGCGGCGCACCCCCTGGATGAACACCGTGGCCAGGGTGGCCCCGGCGAATTCGCGGAAGCCAAAGGCGTGGGCCACGATGTCGACCACCATGCCGGGCACCTTGTCAATATTCAGGCCGATCACGATGAAAGCCAAGACGATGTAGAGCACCGCCATCACCGGAACCACGGTCTGCGTGAAAGAGGCGATGCGCTGCACGCCCCCAAAGACGATGAGCAGGGTCACGGCCGCGAGCACCAGTCCGATGATCGCGTTGGTGCGGATGCCCTCGTTGCCGATCGAGGTGGAAATCGCCGCGCTAATCGAGTTCGACTGCACCGCGTTAAACACGAAGCCGTAGGTCACGCAGATCACCACGGCAAAGACCACGGCCAGCGGTTTCCACCCCAGGGCGCGCGTCATGTAATAGGCCGGGCCGCCACGATAGGAGTCCTTGTCCCGCACCTTGTACACCTGTGCCAGGGTGGATTCCACGAAGGAGGTGGCCCCGCCGATGATCGCCAAGCACCACATCCAAAACACCGCGCCCGGGCCGCCCGTGGCCACCGCGATGGCCACGCCCGCCACGTTGCCCGTGCCCACGCGCGAGGCGGCGGACATGGTAAAGGCCTTAAACGCGGAGATCCCCTTGGTGCCCTCGGAGATCTCGGAAGGTTTTTCCACCACCGAGCGGAACATGTCCGGCAGGAAGCGGATCTGCACCAGGGCAGTGCGGAAGCAGTAGCCCAGGCCCGAGAGGATCAGCAGTGGGACGACCAACCAGGCCCAAAAGATGCTGTTGAACGCCTCCACGGCACCGACCAGAAAATCCATGCGCAAAAGATTACCGTTTCCGCCTCACGGAATAGTAACTCCGCTCCTTGAGCGTGCACGGATCACCCCAGCATGCGCCTTAGCGTCTGCAGGACCAGCGACCGGGGGTAGGTAAAATATCATGTACACTTCAGGGCGTACATATTTTCTTACGGTTCCCCTTAGGAGGATGCACAATGGCCAGTCGGCTCTCCCGCCCCCTCGCGATACCAGCGGAAGAAGAACTCGATCTCTTCGCCATCATGGCGGCCCTTGCCGATCCGACACGACGCGCCATCGTCGCCCACATCGCCGCGACGCCCGGAGGGGCCTGCGCCAGTGCCGAGTTCGGTGTGACAAAGTCAGCGCTGACCCGACACTGGCGCATACTCCGAGAGGCCGGACTGATCCGGCAGAAGGCCGACGGGACGCGCCACCGCAACTGGCTGCGCACGGAGGAACTCGACCGCCGCTTTCCCGGACTGATACACATGGTCCTCACCGAAATCGACCGAACACCCACGACCGTGGAGGAAGGATATAAAGCATGAACAAGATCGGAATCATAGGAAGCGGGGCCATCGGGGAAGCCATCGCACGCCTCGCCGTGGCGGCGGGCCTCTCCACGACGATGGCCAACTCGCGCGGCCCCGCCTCGCTCGACAACCTGATCCGGGACATAGGACCCCGCGCACACGCGGGAACGGTACAGGAGGCCGCCGCCGCAGAGATCGTCGTCCTCGCCGTGCCGCTAACGGCGTACCCGAGCCTGCCCACGGACGCGCTGCGAGACACGATCGTCCTCTCGACAGGTAATTATTACCCTTCCCGCGACGGCCGCATCCCCGTCCTCGATTCCCTCCAGGCCACAACCGCACAGTACGAACAGTCCCTGTTACCAGGCGCGCGCGTCGTCAAGGCCTTCAACAACATCGTTGCCCACCACATCCCCCTGCTCGCCCACTCCGCACCGCGCACCGCACTGCCCATCTTTGGGGACGAACCAGCAGCAAAAGACGAAGCGATCACTCTGATCCATTCGTTGGGCTTCGACACTGTCGATGGGGGCGAGCTCCCCGCATCGTGGCGCGCCGAACCCGAATCGGGCGCATACACGGAGACCTATGCCGCCGATCACGGTGGCTTCGCAGCCGATTATCTCGCGGATCGCGGTCGGCCAGTTCCCACCGCCGAACTCGAAGAAATCCTGGCTTCCGCACACCGGCCCGACGTCGCCGCCCGCCGGGTCTAGCCCCGGTATCGGCAGCTATCGAGGCCGCTGGCAGGTGGGGCAAAAATGCGAGGAGCGGTTCATGAAAGCCTCGCGGACGATCGGCGTGCCACAACGCGCGCACGGCTGGCCCTGACGCCCGTAGGCACGCAGGCTGACCTCGAAATACCCGGATTGACCATTGACGTTCACATACAAAGAGTCGAAGGAGGTGCCGCCCTGTGCCAGGGCCTTGGTCATGACCTCGCGGCCCGCCCGCAGCAACTCCTCCAGGCGAGCCTGGCTCACCCGGCTGGCCCGCTGTCGACCGTGCAGGCCGACCTGCCACAGCATCTCGTCGGCGTAGATGTTGCCGATCCCGGAGACGATCTCCTGATTCAACAGCACCCTTTTGAGCTCCGTGGGGCGCGCCTTGATGCGGCGGGCCAGCGCAGAAATATCTAGGGAGGAATCCAGGAGGTCCGGGGCGATGTGTGCCACCGGCAGCGGGATGCCGTGTTCGTCCGCCGGCGTAGCGCGCCAGTAGCCGAAGGTGCGTTGGTCGATGAACTGCAACCAGGTGCCCTCGGCGGAGCCCGCATCGGTCAGCGGGCCAAGGCGCGCGCTCGCCCGCAGGTGCGGGTGGGCCTCCGGCTGCTCCTTGATGAGCATCTGGCCGCTCATGCCCAGGTGCACCAACAGACATTCCAGGCGATCCGTACTCAGCCAGAGGAACTTGCCGCGGCGATGCGCCCCGGTAAGCTCGGCGCCCTCCAGGGCGCGCTCAAGGGCAACTCCCCCTCCGGGTTGATGGCGCGCGGCCCGCGGGTGCCACACCTGCACCCGGTGGAGGCGACGACCCACCGCGTGGCGCGCCAGACCCCTGCGCACCACCTCCACCTCCGGCAGCTCAGGCATCGCTCGATTCCGCGCTCACCTCGGCGCACACCTGGGGATCGGACAACGCCAGGCACGCCCGGTGGGCGGCTTCCTGCTCAGCGATTTTTTTGTTCTGCCCGCTCCCCGAGCCGACCACGCGCCCGTGGACGGCAACGTGGGCGGTAAACACCAGCTCGTGCTCCGGGCCGGTGGAGGTGGACTCGTAGGTGGCCATGGGCAGCTTGAGCTGCGCCAGGCGCTCCTGGAGCACCGTTTTCCAGTCCTCGTGGCGGCCCTTGGCCGTGGCGGTATCGATCTTGTGGCCAAATAACCGCAGGATCACCTCGCGAGCCACCTCGAAACCGTGCTCCCGGTAGATCACCCCCAAGATCGCCTCGGTGGTATCGGCCAGGATAGATTCCTTCTTTCTGCCCCCCGTGGCCAGTTCTCCTTTGCCCAGCAGGATGTGATCGCCTAGATGGATATCGCGCGCAATATCCGCGCAGCCGTACCGGGAGACGATCCCGGCGCGCATTTTCGAAATCTCCGATTCCGGGCTGGAGGGATACTGTGCGTAGAGCTGCGTGGCCACCGAGAGCCCCAGGACCGCATCGCCTAAGAACTCAAGGCGTTCATTGTTCGGCAGCATACCGTTTTCATTAGCAAAAGAACGATGCGTCAGCGCCAGACGCAGCCCCTCGTCGCTGATCTCCACGCCGAGCTTATCGAGCAGCGGTCGGTGATTGACCGCCTCGAAGGCGGCGTCAAGGGCCTCCTGCCCACTGAGTCGTTTCTTTTTCATCACAGGAACTTCTCCAGCCCCGCCCAGCGTGGGTCCGGCAGGCCGCCCTCGTCCTGCCCGGAGACCCCATCCGGGGCGGGAACCCCCGCCTCCTCCTGCGCGCAACCGTCTGGGCAGGAGGGGTTGAACGGAAGGTTCAGCCCCACCTCATCGGTTACCGCCTGCTGAATATCCACGCGATCGTCCACGATCTGCGGGATATCCTCCTCGTCCTCCTCCCCCTCGCCGGTAATGAGGTCCGCCGAATCCGTAAAGAACTGATTGATGTGGAAGCTCCCCTCCTGGTGCAAGGGAGCTAAGCAGCGAACGCACTGCCCGCGCAGCGGGGCCTGCACCTGGGCGTCCACGAGCACACCGGTACCCAGAGGCGTGAGCATCGCCTCCACGCTCACTTTCTCTCCTTCCTCGACGGCGATCATCGCCGCGCCAATACGCACCGGCGAGGGGCCGGAAAGGCTGCGGCGCTGAGGTGTGGAGGAGTGCACAAGGCCGGTGACGTCAAAAACAAAAGGTGAGTTCATAGCGTGCTCAGCTTACCCCGCGCGCTCGTCCTCATAATCATACGTCTCGCGGGACTCCCGCCCCGTGCCGGCCGCCCCCGCACCGCGGCGCAGGGCCGCCCGATCTCGCGATACCGTGCGCAGCACCCCGGAGAGCGTCTCCTCGAAGTCCGCGAGCTTGCCATCCACGAACTGATCGCATTCGCTGCGTAGCTTCTTGGAGTCCGCGTGCGCGGCGTCCACCACGCGGTGTGCCTCCTCGTTGGCCCGGCGTACCACCTCGGACTCGGAGACCAGGCGATTCTGCTCCGCCAGGCCTTCGTCCACGCTGCGCTGGTAGGAATCGTTACCGTCCGCAATGAGTCGATCGGCCTCCGCCTGCGCGCGCGAGAGCGTGTCATCGGCCTCGGCGCGGGCTCGACTCACGGTCTGGTGCGCGTCCTCCTCCGCCCGCGCCACCAGAGTGGTGGCGCGGTGTTGAGCGTCAGCCACCATTTCCTCGGCCTCGCGGTGAGCGCCATCGACGATCTCCGCCGCCTGGGCGTCCGCGTCACCCACGATGGTGCTCGCGCGTTCCTCGGCACCGCGCAGGATCTCATCCTGTTTGTCCAGGACATCTTGGGCGTCATCGATCTCGATGGGCAGGGCATTGCGCAGATCGTCGAGGAGGGCGAGCACGTCGTTGCGCGGCACCATGCAGTTAGAGGTCATGGGCACGCCGTAAGCCTGCTCCACTGTTTGAACCAGTTCATCCAGGGCTTCGAATACGCGGTACATGAAAAAAATGCTACCTGTTAGCCCGCGAACGTATCATTAGCGCTGGTCAGCGATACCCCCTGCGGATATTTCCCACAGGGAAGCGTCGATCGAGCGTGAGGCATCGCGGGCACCACGATATATGTATGCCTCGCGTTATTCCCCGAATGTCGTCGCCGGGGAGGCGATCAGGTCATCGGAGGAGATGTAATAGGTATCCATCGTCCCGTTAAGCATCACCATCTGATCGGACAACGCGTCGGGTACCCCCACGCCCAGCGTGTATAAGGCAGACTTGAGCTCCTCCGGGGGCATGTCCGCGCTGAGATTCAGGGCAACCGGCAGCGTCACCCCTGCTACCTGCGGAGTGACCTCTACGGAGTGGACGATGATATGAAAATTGCCATTGAGGGTGGTGATAGCGCCGGGTCCGCTGCGCTTCCACACCGGGGGTACCCCGGAGGCATCGCCGGGAAAACGCACGGAGAGATTATCGAGAATGGCGTGATCCGCGTCAATTCTGATCGCCTGGCGCGGCCCCTCGGCGGTATCGATGGTGACGTAAGAGAACTTTACGTTGCCCACCAGGGAGGTCTTATCCGTCATCACGGTGTAGCGATGACCACTGGGCGGCACGGCCCAGGCAATGGGCTCCGGAGGGGCGAGATCAATGCCGGGGATCGGCGGCAACGGGGCCTGGCCGATCTTGTCCAGAAACTGCCCGCGCAGGATGTCCTCGCCGCGCTCCCGCAACTCCTCCCCCGTGGGCAGCGGAGGCAGGCCCGGGATCGTGGGGGTTCCCGGCGCGGCCTGTGGACCTTGTGGGGACTCGGCGGGCTGGTCGTGGGTTCGCGCGGCGTGGTCTTCTCGCGGCAAAAAGGGGATGACGTCCTGGATACGGGGCAGCAGGGGCGGGTTGGCCTCCGCTGTGGGGGGCTGGCCCGCGGTGACCGCCAGCGCCGTGGCCGCCACCGCAGCCGCGGCGCCGCTGCCTGCGGCTCGCCGTCGTCTCCTCCGCCGCTGCCTGGGGTGTTTGTCTCGTTCCGTCCAGGATAGCGCCAGCGCCCCACCCAGCAGGGCCAGTAATGTTCCCACGCCGAAGCCACCGAAATTAGAGGTGGGCAACGCCACCACACCGAGGATCAGGGATACCACGCCGGTGAGAATGCGCCCCTCGCCTTTGAACCAGGTGAGAAATCCGCAGACGATGAGCAACACCCCGATGATGAGGGTGGATACGCCGGAGATGGTGGAGACCTGCACCTGGATATTGGAGATCTCGAAGGCAAGATAGGCGGGGGTCAGAATAACCGCCCCGGCGCAGATCATCACCAGCCCCGCCCCGAAGGGACGCTGTGTGCGCCACGAGGTGAAGCGCCTGTTGCCCCGCTCTAGTTTATCGACGGCGGGCACGACCCCGGCCTCGCTGCGATCCGAGGCAGACCGCACGGCCTCGGACTCCTCCTTTTTCCCGGTTCCGGTGGCTTCTTCTACCACGAAGCCAAGGTCGCGGGTCTCCTCGCTTAGTCCCTCCACGGGGGCATTCTTAGCAGACACTCTTCCCCACCTCTTCGATGGTGATCTTCGCCCCGGCAGCGGTGAGCTTATCGGCAGAAACGGAGGCGGCTTTAATCTTTTGGTCGCTGGCCACCAGCCCCTGCGCCACGATGGCGCTGGCCCCGGGTTCCGCCTGATCGGAAAGTTGCTGGGCATCCACGCCGATCTGCGGCTTGATCATGGTGAGGGCGCCCTCCAGGTTTTTCGCCCCGATCACCAGGTTCGAGGCGGTGGTGCTGGGGCCATTGGCGATCATCTGGAACTTACGTTCCCCCAAACCCGGAACGTTGATGGGCATGGACATACACATGTCGCTGATGGTGGCCTCGTCGAGACGCAGGCGGGTCACGCCCGTATTGCCGTCGCGCATGACTTCGTTGTCCACAAAGAGGTTCATACCCTGAGCCTCCATGGCGCCCACCTGCATAGAAAAGATGGTGTTGGACAACGCCAGGTTGGCCGACAGTCCGCCTTGGGCCATCGCTACCCCCATGCCCGCCGTGACCAGGGCACTGCCCGCCATGATGGCCGTGAATCGGATCTTCCTAATATGCCCCATGGCTTTGCTCCTTCGTTGGGCCTACGTGATAGCAGCCCCTCGATACCCCCATGGGTGAGAGAAGCCACTTTATTGTTTCCTGTTGCTACCAAAAGGGATACTAACACCCCCCTCGCCGCACCACACAAGTTTTTGTGGAAAATTTTTTGCCCCTCACGATCCCCTCACCCCCTCCCAAACACGCCACCCCCATACCCACAAGGGGCCCGCGCCTACCGACGCGAGCCCCTCTACCAGGAGTAATGAGCCTTAGATGATACCCTGAGCCAGCATGGCATCGGCCACCTTCTTGAAGCCGGCAATGTTCGCGCCCACGACGTAATCACCCTCATGTCCGTACTCCTTGGCGGTGCGATCCGCCGCCTTGAAGATATTGGACATGATCTTGTGCAGGCGCTCATCGGTGTACTCGAAGCTCCAGGAGTCCCGGGAGGCGTTCTGCTGCATCTCCAGCGCGGAGGTCGCCACGCCACCGGCGTTGGCGGCTTTGCCCGGGGCAAAGTGCACCCCCTCCTTGCGGAACACCTCGATCGCCTCGGCGGTGGAGGGCATGTTGGCGCCCTCCGCCACGTAGCGGCAGCCGTTGCCCGCCAGAGTTCGGGCGTGGTCGCCGTCGAGCTCGTTCTGCGTGGCGCACGGCAGGGCGACGTCGCACGCAAGATCCCAGAGGCTCCCCTCGGTGTGCAGCACGGCACCCTGCGCCTCCTCTACGTACTCGGACACGCGAGCGCGGCGTACTTCCTTAATCTCCTTGAGCAGCTCCACATCCACACCCCCCGGGGTCTCCACCCAGGCGGAGGAATCGGAGAACGCGATGACGGTGGCCCCGAGCTCCTGAGCCTTCTCGATGGCATAGATCGCCACGTTGCCGGAACCGGACACCACAACCTTGGCCCCATCGAGCTTCTCCCCGTGGGCCTTCATCATCTCCTCGGTGAGGTACACCGCACCGTAGCCGGTGGCCTCGGTGCGCACCAGGGAGCCGCCCCAGGTCAGCCCCTTGCCGGTGAGCACGCCGGACTCGTGCTGGTTGGCCAGGCGTCGGTACTGGCCAAAGAGGTAGCCGATCTCGCGCCCACCCACGCCGATATCGCCAGCGGGAACGTCACGGTACTCGCCGATGTGGCGGTGCAGCTCCGTCATGAAGGACTGGCAGAAGCGCATGATCTCTCCGTCGCTCTTGCCCTTGGGATCGAAGTCGGAGCCACCCTTGCCACCACCGATGGGCAGGCCGGTCAGGGAGTTCTTAAAGATCTGCTCGAAGCCCAGGAACTTAATGATGCCCAGGTTCACCGAGGGGTGGAAGCGCAGGCCACCCTTGTAGGGGCCCAGGGCGGAGTTGAACTGCACGCGGAAGCCGCGATTGACCTGCACCACGCCCTCGTCGTCCACCCAGGGCACCCGGAAGATGAGCTGACGCTCCGGCTCGCAGAGGCGCTGGATCAGGCCGTAGTCGGCGTAGTGGGGGTCCTTTTCCAGCACGATCTTGAGGGAGTCCAGCACCTCGGCAACGGCCTGGTGGAACTCCGGCTCTCCTGCGTTGCGCTTGAGCAACATGTCGTAGTAGCTGGATACCTGCTCTTCAATGGACACGGGGGTTCCTTTCTCTCGCGGCTCCCGCCGCCGTGCGTGCTCGCGCGGCGTGACCGAGGCCAGCATGTGATCGAGATATTTCAATTAAAGCACAGGTATTGCCCGAACGGAACAGCTTTCCCTCCTCGATCGGACATTTCCCATGCTCAGGACGGGTAAGTACCATTGGTCGAGTGACCGAAAAAACCATCGCCGAGCCATCCGCCCGCGTCGTTATCGCACCCGACTCGTTCAAAGGCCGCGCCAGCGCCCAGGAGGCCGCAGAGTACCTCGGAGCGGGCGTGCGCGAGGTGCTACCGCACGCCGAGATCGCCCTGGCTCCGATGGCCGACGGAGGCGAGGGCACCGCGGCAACCTTTAGCGGGCGCACCATCACCCTGCCCACCACGGACGCCGCCGGGCGCCTCACCGAGGCCAGCTACGTCTACGACGACACCACCGCCACCGCCTACATCGACGTAGCGGCCGCCTCAGGGTTACCCGCGGTCATCGACCGCCCCGTGCCGCTGACCGGGGACACCTACGGCACCGGCGTGCTCATCGCGGACGCCCAGACCCGCGGGGCGCGCACCATCACCCTGGCACTCGGCGGCACCGCCACCATCGATGGCGGCACCGGTATCCTCGTCGCCCTGGGAGCCACCCCTCTCGATCCCCGCGGCCGCGCCGTGCCCAAGGGCGGCGGCTACCTCTGCGCCATCGCCGACATCGATACCGCGCAGCTCAACATCCCCGCCGCCGCCAGCGAATGGGTGCTGCTATGCGACGTCCGCTCCCCCGCTACCGGCCCCGAGGGCGCGGCCGCCGTGTTCGGTCCGCAAAAGGGGGCCGAACCGGAGGACGTGGCGATCCTCGAGCGAGGCCTCGACCACCTCTGCACGCTCCTCGGGGTCGATCCCACCACCCCCGGCATGGGTGCCGCCGGCGGGCTGGGCATCGGCCTGACCTGGCTCTCGCGCACCCTGCACGGAAACGACTCCCACCTCCGCCTGTTGCCCGGCGCGCCCGTGGTAGCCGCCTCGCTGGACCTGCCGGAACTCATCGCCCGGGCGGACCTCGTCATCACCGGCGAGGGCCGCCTGGATCGCCAGTCCACCCGGGGCAAGGTGGTGGGCACCGTGCTCGACCTCGCCCGCCCCCACCACACCCCGGTGGCGGTGGCCACCAGCTCCGTGTCCGGGGAAACACCGCCGGGGACCCGGGTCACCCTGCTGAGCGATACCTCGGATGATCGCGCCCAACTCACCGACGCCGGACGGCGCATCGCCCAGGATTACCTGCGCACCTCCACCGTCCAGGGGTAATGCGCGGGCCGCTCGTGGGCGGCCTCGTTGGCCAGCAACACCGGGTCCTGCGGGAGGTCGGCCTGCGGGGTGAGCATCCGAGACAGGCTCATGGCCAGCTCGTTGATCGAGCCCTCCACCCCGTCCACGTCGAGGGTGTAGCGCCGCACGCCCGCGCCATCGAGATCGCGCCCCTCGTGCTCGGCGCGGAAGATCTCGCGGAGCTTCTCCTCCACTCCCTCGGCCACCTGGGGATGGGGGTCGAAGGAGAGTTCGGCACTGCGTGCCCTGCCGGTGGCGCGCAGCCGCTCGCTGGCATCAGAGAAGGCCGCGCGCAGCCGCTCGGCCGGATCGCGGGGGATCAACACGTCGAATTGAATCTTAGGCATGAGGCAAGCCTAACTAGAAATGATCGGGAATGGTTCTATGATTGGTGCGAACCCACATTTTTCTAGGAGTGAAACGTCACCGATGGGCACCATCGCTCAGTTGTTGCAGACCAGTTCCGTCGATCTCACCTTCCAGCGCGCCTTCTACGAGGACCTTCACGAGCACCCGGAGCTCTCCGGGCTCGAGCGCGCCACCGCGCAGCGCATCGAGACGATGCTGGAGCGCTTTGACTGCGAGGTTATCACCCAAATCGGCGGCTTCGGGATCGTCGCCATCTTTCGCAACGGCGAGGGCCCCACCGCACTCATGCGCGCGGACTTCGACGCCCTCCCCGTCAAAGAAACCACCGACGTATCCTATGCCTCCACCCGCATCCAGGCCCGCCCCGATGGCTCCACCGCCCCCGTCATGCACGCCTGCGGGCACGACATGCACACCACCGCCCTGATGGGCGTGTGCGCACTTCTCGACGCCTCCCGCGAGCACTGGAGGGGCACCTTCGTCGCGCTCTTCCAACCCGCCGAGGAGACCGGCACCGGCGCGGACGCGATGGTGGCCGACGGCCTGGCCCGCCTTATTCCCAAGCCCGACGTCTGCTTCGGCCAACACGTCATGCCGGGGCGCGCCGGCCAGGTGCAGACCATGCCCGGGGCGCAATTGGCCTCCACCAACTCCCTCAAGATCACCCTCACCGGGCGCAGCGCCCATGGCTCCATGCCGCACCGCGCCATCGACCCCACCTACCTGGCCGCCATGATCGTGGTGCGGCTGCAAGGAATCGTGAGCCGCGAAGTGGATCCCAACGAGTTCGCGGTGGTGACCGTGGGATCACTACACTCCGGCAGTACCAACAACATCATCCCCGATACGGCCGAGCTCGTGCTCAACTGCCGGTTCTACAACGAGGACGTCAAGCGTCACGTGCTGCGCGCCATCCGCCGCGTGGTCACCGCCGAGTGCGAGGCCTCCGGCGCGACCGTCGCCCCCGAGTTCGAGTTCTTCTCCCACGGGGAACTCACCGATAATTCCCCTGCCGTGTTTGAGCGGGTGCGGCCCGTCTTTGACGACGTCTTTGGCCCCGACTCCGTGGACTCCGCCCGCTCCACCGTGTCCGAGGACTTCTCGCACATCCCCCGCGCCCTCGGCGCGCCCTATCTCTTCTGGCTGGTGGGGTGCACCCCGCGCGAGGTGTGGGACAAGGCGGTGACGAATAACAGCGTAGGGCAGGACGTGCCCGTCAACCACATGCCCACCTTCCTCCCCGACTACGAGCCGACCGTTCAGGCCGCCACCCGCGCGGGGGCGGCGGCGGTACTGTCCTACCTGAGGGCGTAGGGCCGAAAAACCAGAAGGGGTTCGCCCATGCGTGCCGTAAGGCAGAGGCAACGGAGCGAACCCCACCGCGTGACCAGAAAGCCAGAGGCGGTATGTGGGGCACATGATACCATCTATCCATGTCACGCAAGATATCCTGGGTCTCACCTGCACGTTTCTCTCCTTCCTCACCGCTTGCGATCATGATGAAGCCGTAGCATGGAAACTCTACGAGTGGAACGCACACGTAATCATCAGCCCTATCGGAATGCATCCATCACGCCGAGGTACTTCTCCGCAACACAATGATGGAACAACTTTCACAGGTTCATCCGCTCAAATATCCCTGGCAACAAGATCTGCCCGCCATCACCGCAGCCGCACAAAAGCGAAAAGATGAAACTACCAAAACCGCCACACCCGATGCAATAATATCCAAACTCACCCTGGGATTCTGGCTGAGCCTGCTCGATCCAAACAAAACTGAAAATCAGTCTCTATGGGGAGAATCTCTCCATAGAGCATTCCCAAACTCGCCGGGAATAATTAAGGTAGTCTACAACGCGGTTCACGACATGCGCGCGATCCGCAATCGTTGCGCACATCAAGACTCACCCCTAGAGCACGACCCAGGAATCGAACTAAAGAAAATACTTTCCCTAACAGAATGGATCGATCCAGACGCCCGATTGTGGATCGAAGGAATCGAGCGGGTGTCAGAAGTCATGCGACAGCGCCCCATACCGCCTCGCAATGATGTGGTCATCATCGGAGACAACGCCGAAGATGCAGTAAAGATGTACGAGAAAGTTTCAGCATACACCTGCCCGGCAGAGCGACCTTTCGCACCGATAGAGTACATGACCTACTATCGAGATAAAAGAATAGAACCATTTTTCCCATAATTCAGGGAATATACTTTCCTTAAAAATGGTCCAAGTCAGAATCTAAAAAGCTTCAACAATCGAGCGATCCTACCAAAAGAAGGATAGGGGAGATAATAGACTACAGCTTAAATAAGAAAATTGTCAATCCAGATAAGGGCATCAAATTTTTCTCTTATCTAAGAAAAACTCTGCGGAAACACTCACCAGAGAAATGCCCATCTACCATAACAGAACAGGAAGGGGATCAGCCTATGTGCAGTATAAGAGATACGCCGCTAAGGCTCAGCTCCTCACCGCAACCAACACCTCCCAGCTTACGTAATTAGACATCCTTCTCCGCCAACGCCATGTTGATCACTGAGGACCTGCTCACCCACAGCAGACGCCACGAGGACAGTGGCATGGTGCTCACACACGTTACTGACCACATACACCACCAGTTACAAGGTCTGCCCACCACATCCACCTCCACTAAGTCCCTGGGCGATAACGACTCCACGATGCTCATCCCGTGGGTGTGCAATCGCTTCCGTGACATCCCACCGATTGCCTTGCCTAAACAGAGTGAGATCGCGCGTCCACTGGGGCAGAAGCAGAGCCTGGCGCCAGCTCATCGGGGACCTTGCAATCACCACAGGCGCTTGTGCACTTACCTCGTAGCAGTATCAGTAGGGGCTGTGCAGAGCGGTGGTCCTCCGCCCATCCCAGCGGCGTCGATAAAACGCCCCCGCCTTCCTCACTCAGACAGGTAACCGGGCCCCACGAGATCCATCCCGTAGCCCCGGGCCTTGTGTGGCCCGCGCGCACGAACCCCCAGGAACCCAGCCGTCAGCGCCGCGGTCACCCCTCTGCCAAGCCGACAATAATAATATGAGGTACTAGTGCGGTGCCAGGCCGCCCCACTTTAATAAAAAGACCCCCACCGCGAAGGCGGGAGTCTTAGGAGAAGAGGAACCTACTGCGCACCCCGCGCGGACTGCGCCTCGGCCTTGCTGAAGCTATCTCCCAGCAAGTGCACGTGGATCATGTTGGTGTTGCCCTGGATTCCGGGGGGCGTACCGGCCACGACCACAATCATGTCGTCGCGGGAATACTCCTTCATCTCCAGCAGCTCCGCATTGACCTCCTCCATCATGCGGTCGGTGGAGTCCACGTCATTGACGAGGAAGGACTGCGTGCCCCAGCTCAGGGCGAGCTGGGAGCGCACGGACTCATTGGGGGTAAACACCAGCAGCGGCAGGTGGGAGTGCAGGCGCGCCACGCGACGGGCGGTATCGCCGGAGGTGGTGAAGGCCACGAGGGCCTTGGCGCCCAGGCGCTCGGCGATGTCGCGGGCGGAGTAGGAGATCACGCCGCGCTTGGTGCGCGGGATGTGAGACAGCGGCGGCACCACGCCTCCGGCCTCAGCCTGACGCACGATGCGGGCCATAGTGCGCACCACGTTGTGCGGGTCCACGCCCACGGAGGTCTCCCCGGAGAGCATGACGGCGTCGGCACCGTCGAGCACGGCGTTGGCGACGTCGGAGGCCTCGGCGCGGGTCGGGCGCGAGTTCTGGATCATGGAGTCGAGCATCTGGGTGGCCACGATCACGGGCTTGGCGTTCTCGCGGGCCACCTGGATGGCGCGCTTCTGGAAGAGCGGAACCTGTTCCAGGGGGACCTCCACGCCGAGGTCGCCGCGGGCGATCATGATGCCGTCGAAGGCCAACACGATGGATTCCAGGGCATCCACGGCCTCGGGCTTTTCCAGCTTGGCCACCACGGGCACGCGGCGTCCCACCTCATCCATGACCTGGTGCACCAGGTCCACGTCCCCGGGGGAACGCACGAAGGACAGGGCGATGATGTCCACGCCCAGCTCGAGGGCGAAGCGCAGGTCGCGGATGTCCTTTTCGGACAGCGCGGGCACGGAGACGTCCATGCCGGGCAGGGAGACGCCCTTGTGGTCGGAGACGGGGCCGCCCTCGACGACCTCGCACACCACGTCGTTGCCCTCCACCTCGATGCACACCAGGCCCACCTTGCCGTCATCTACCAGCAGACGGTCGCCCGCCTTGGCGTCGTTGGCCAGGCCCTTGTAGGTGGTGGACACGCGGTCGTGGGTGCCCTCCACGTCCTCGGTGGTGATGCGGATGATCTCGCCGTTCTCCCAGCGGGTGGCCCCCTCGGCGAAGGTGCCCAGGCGGATCTTGGGCCCCTGGAGGTCGGCGAGAATGCCCACGGCCTTGCCGGTTTGCTTGGCAGCCTGGCGCACCCAGGCGTAATTCTGCGCATGATCCTCGTGCGAGCCGTGCGAGAAGTTCATGCGCGCCACGTTCATTCCGGAATTGACCAGATCCAGAATAGCGGTCTCGCTCGCCACGGCCGGGCCGAGAGTACAGACAATCTTTGTTCTTCTATCCACGTTGTTCCACCCTACTGCTAATCGCGTCCGATCTCCACGGGCATACGCCCAGATAGGCCCACTCATGTGGGATTGCCCGGGCCGACTCCGTATGCCAATGTACCCGCCTCAGCACCCCTGTGTCGCCTCGCCGCGCTCCCGCCCGCGCAGCGCGAAGAAGGCCGCCAGCGCCGCGACACACACCGCCGCGGACACGATGGTATTGATCCGCAGCCCCCCCACCATCGTCGCAGGATCATCGCGCATGAGCTCGATCCAGAATCGACCCACCGTATAGCCCACCACATAGAGGGCAAAGAGCCGCCCCCCGCGCGGCCGGAAACGCCGGTCGATCCACAGCAGCACACCAAAGATCGCCAGGTTCCAGGCCATCTCGTAGAGGAAGGTCGGGTGCACCGAGGCCAGCACTTCCCCCGTGGAGGCGCCCGTGACCGGGGCGTAGCGGCCTTGCTCGTCCACCCGGCGGTAGATCTCCAAAGCCCAGGGAACATCGGTGGGGCGGCCGTAGAGCTCCTGGTTAAACCAGTTGCCCAGCCGCCCGATGGCCTGGGCCACGATCACCCCGGGGGCCGCCGCGTCCGCGAACGGTCCCAGCGCCACTTTCCTGCGGCGCAGATACCACCACACCGCCAGCGCGCCCAGGGCCACCGCGCCCCAGATGCCCAGGCCACCGTTGGTGATCTTCAACGCGTCCACCGGGTTGGCTCCCGCACCGAAATACTTAGGCCAGTCTGTTAGCACGTGATAGAGGCGTCCACCGACAATGCCGGCCGGAATTGCCACGATCGCCGCATCCAGCACCACGGCGGGGTCGCCGCCGCGCGCCGCATAACGGCGGGTGGTCAGCCACAGCGCCGCCACGATCCCGGCGATGATGCACAGCGCATAGGCGCGAATGGGCAGCGGGCCCAGGTACCACACGCCCTGCGGCGGGGAGGGGATATTGGCTAGGTCATCAACACGCACGCCTATCAGTGTGCCCTATGCCCCGCCGACACGCCCACCGAGGTTCGCGGGAGATCACCTACTCCTGCGGGCTGCGCAGGCCGGATGCTGGCCCGCCGCCGTGAGCGCGCGCAGGCTTGCACTGGGATCGAAGCTGCAGCGCACCGCGCTGCCTACCACCACGGCATCCGCTCCGTTAGCTGCGTACGCCAAGAGGTCGCTGGGGTCTTTCACCCCCGCCATCCCCACGCAGATGGTGGATTCCGGCAATCCTGTGGTGATCTCCGCAAAGAGCTCCGCGTTGGCCGTCCCCGTGGCTCGATCCCTGGTGTTGATCCCCAGCACCCGCAGCCCCGCGTCCAGGGCACGTCCGGCTTCCTCCGGGGTACGTACCTCCGCCAGGGCCGTCATGCCCAGCGATTCCGCCCGATCCGCCAGGGCCGCCAGGCGGTATTGATCCAGATAGTGCACGCGCAACGACACGAGATCGGCCCCGAACACCCGAACCTCGTGGATCTGATAGGGATCGAAAAACAGCCCGCACGCCATCACCGGCACGCTCACCACGGCACGCGCCTGCACCATCGCGGCCAGCGCCCCGAGAAAGCGCTGCGGCTCCGCGCGGCAGGCGATCAGATGGGCGCCCTCCTCCTCGTAGGCGCGGGCCGCTCGCTGGGGGTCGTATCCCTTCCCGGCGGCGGAGCAGGCCAGTCCGCGCAACTCCGGAATCACCCCGCAGCCGTCGCGCAGCAGGGCGGCCACGGCGTCACGGGCCGGGGCGGCATCGCGGGAGCGGGCCTTGATCTCGGGAAAGGGGAGCCGCGCCTCGCGCAGGCTCAGGTGGCGGCGAGCAAGAGCGGGGATGGGATCGACTACCACCAAAGGCCTCACTATCGCCTCCTCCGCCTCGCATCGGACGTGACTCATGCCACCCGTAGGTTCCTACACAGAATAATCGCCGCGCAGGGCAGAGAAAAATCCCCCGTGCTTTCTTCTCAGCGATACTCGCCAGGCTCTCCTTCCTCCGCGGAATCGCTCGTGGGATCGATATCGGCATCCAATGCGTCCCACATCACCCGCCCCGAGTCCGGGGCGGCGCGAAGATCGGCACGCAGGCACTGCCTGCGCCCTTCCACGCGCTCATAGCGATTCATCGTGGCCGCGTCCCGCCCCGGACGCAGCGCGAGGATCACCCCGCACACCAAGGCCACGGCCGCCCCGGCGACGCTTAGCCCGGGCCCCACATAATGCAGGGTCACCGAGGATATCTCCGCCCACTCGGATATCCCCACCGGCCCCGCCTGGGTTCCCGTCGCGGTCTGCGCGCCGCCCTCCAGGGTGCTACTGAGCAAGCCGTGCACGCGCTGGGTATCGATCTCCTGGGTGAGGGTGCGCACGGGTATCCAGGCGACGCCCGCGCCCGCCAGAGCGCACACCACGCCCACCGCGCGGCGCCCCACGCGCCGCAGCGCCAGGCCCGCCACGCACCCGGCGGCCAGCAACAACGCCACAGCAGTCAATTCCGTGGCCCAGACGGCCCCGGTCAGGGTGGCGGAGGCAGCACCCGATTTATCGTCAAAGGCCTCCACGCCCAGCCACGTCGCGCGCGAGGACGCCCACTCCATGGCCGCGGCCACCACCAGGCCACCGGCCGCCAGGCGATCGAGACGGCGGGACCCGCGGGTGTTCATTGCTTCTCCCCCAGCAGCAGGTCCGCGTCGAAGCAGGTGCGATCCCCCGTATGGCAGGCCCCACCCTCCTGTTCCACGAGCACCAGCACCGTATCGCCGTCGCAGTCCAGGCGCACCTCCCGCACCCTCTGGGTGTGCCCGGAGGTCGCTCCCTTGATCCAGTAGTCCTCCCGCGAACGCGACCAATAGGTGCCCTGCCGTGTGGCGAGGGTATGCGCCAGGGCGGCGGCGTCCATCCAGGCCAGCATGAGCACCGCGCCCGAGTCCGCATCCTGGGCCACGGCGGGCACGAGACCCCGTTCGTTAAAGCGCACCCTGCGGGCTATCTCCGGGTCGAGCTGATGATCCCGCACGCTCACCGACGCACCTCCTGACCCGCCCGCGCCAGCTCCGCCTTAACCTCCGCGAGGGAGGTCACCCCGAAGTGGAAGATCGAGGCCGCCAGCACGGCATCCGCCCCCGCGCTCACGGCGGGCGGAAAGTGCTCGGCGGCGCCCGCCCCACCCGAGGCAATCACGGGAATGCTCACCACCGCGCGCACCGCCCGGATCAGCTCGATGTCAAAGCCGTCCCGGGTGCCATCGGCGTCCATCGAGTTCAGCAGGATCTCCCCCACCCCGAGCTCCTGCACCCGGCGCGCCCACGCCACGGCGTCTACGCCCGCAGAGCGACGCCCCCCGTGCGTCGTCACCTCGAAGCCCGAGGGCTGCTCCGCGCTACGGCGGGCGTCCACAGACAAGACGATGCACTGGGCACCGAACTGCTCGGAAAGCTCCCGCAGCAGCTCCGGTCGGGCCAGGGCCACGGTATTAACCGATACCTTGTCCGCCCCGGCGCGCAGCAGGGCGCGCACGTCTTCGACGCTGCGCACCCCGCCGCCCACGGTCAACGGGATAAACAGGGCCTCGGCGGTGCGGCGCACCACCTCGATCATGGTGCCCCGCCCGGCGGCGGAGGCGCTCACGTCGAGGAAGGTCACCTCGTCCGCCCCCTCACGCCCGTAGCGCGTGGCCAGTTCCACGGGATCACCCGCGTCCTTGAGGTCGGCAAAGTTAATGCCCTTGACCACGCGCCCATTATCGACATCCAGGCAGGGAATCACCCGCACCGCTAACGCCATCGGTTACCTTTCCACCGTCTCTCGGATGCGGCCTACACCCGCTGACGCCTCAGCGCGCTCCGCCTCCGGTCATAATGCAGTACTCATCGTACTCAGCAATACCTCGTGCGTGGCAGCATCTCCCGCCACCAGGCCGGAGGAACCGGGATTCCAGGGCCGCCCCGCGGTATCGGTGACCACCCCGCCCGCCTCGCGCACCAGCAGGGCACCGGCAGCATTGTCCCAGGCATGCGGGGAAAAGGACACCGCTCCGGCAAAGATCCCCTGGGCGGCAAAGGCAAGATCCACCCCCACCGATCCTGTAACCCTAGGCCGCAGGTAGGTCTGAGAAAGCTGGGCCAAAAAACGATGCCGGGCGTAGGTGGAATACTCGCACTGCGCCTGGGAGGACAGCGAGGAAAAACCCACCTGAGCGATACTTTCCTCGGTGTTCCACAGCGGTGTCGCGGGCACGCCATCGACGAACAGCCCTCCGCCCTCGCAGGCGGTAAGCCGACGGCCCAGCAGCGGCAGGGACGTCACGGCGAGCACCGGGCGCCCGCCCGCCACGAGACTGAGCAGGATGGAGCACAGGGGGTTGCCCACGGCGTAGTTGGCCGTGCCGTCGATGGGGTCAATCACCCACACGGGTCCCTCCGTGAGGTCTCCACCGCATTCCTCACCGTACACGGGGATTCCGGTGAGCCGCACGAGCATGGTGCGCACGTGTTCCTCGATCCGCAGGTCCACGTCGGTGACGTATTCCCCCGGGGCCTTCTCGCGGCGCTGTCGCGTGCCCACCCCGCGGAGGAAGAGCGCCTCGGCCTCGTCCACCACCGCCTGGGCCACGGCCAATAGTTCCTGCGTATCCATGCCGCCTCCTTCGCGCCGCGCGCTAGTGCGCGAGGACCGCCAAGGCCTCGCGGAGACTCAAGGAACCCTCGTAGAGGGCCTTGCCCACGATCGCGGAGTCGATGCCCTCCCCACTCACCCGGGACAAGGCGGCGATGTCTTCTACCGTGGCGATACCGCCCGAGGCGGTCACCGCGGCGTCCGTGGCCGCCGCCACATCCCGCAGCAAGTCCACGTTGGGGCCGGTCAGTGTGCCGTCCCGGGAGACGTCCGTCACCACTAGGCGTTGGCAGCCCGCGGCATCCAGGCGCTCCAGGACCTCCCAGAGGTCGCCGGCATCGGCAGCCCAGCCCCAAGTCTTAGCACGCCACTGCCCCTCACTTTCGTGGGCGGCGAGGTCGATGGCCACGAGGTCGCCGTGACGCTCCAGCACCCGCGCGATCCACTCGGGTTTTTCGATCGCGGCGGTGCCGATGTTGATCCGGGAGGCGCCGGTGGCCAGGGCTTGATCCAGGGAGGCATCGTCGCGGATGCCCCCGGCCACGTCCACGGAAATATCGAGGGTTCCGGCGATCTCGGCGATGATCTCGTGGTTGCTGCCGCGCCCAAAAGCGGCGTCGATGTCCACCAGGTGTACCCACCTCGCTCCCTGCTCCTGCCAGACCAGCGCGGCCTCCAGCGGGCTGCCGTAGGACTTCTCCGTCCCGGCCTCACCTTGGTGTAGGCGCACCGCCTTGCCATCGGAGATGTCTACTGCGGGCAGGAGTGTCAGGCTCATAGCGCAATAGTCTAACCACCCGCCCCGCGCGTAGCTACAACTGCCGCACCCAGTTGCCCAGGAGCCGCAAGCCAGCCTCGCCGGACTTCTCCGGGTGGAACTGCGTGGCCCACAGCGGCCCATTTTCCACCGCGGCCACGAAGCGATCACCGCCGTATTCAGCCCACGCCACCGCGGGGGGAAGGGTGAGGTCATCGCCCTCGAACTCCCAGGTGCGCACCCCAAAGGAATGCACAAAATAGAAGCGCTCCTGCGGGTCGATCCCGGCAAACATCGCGGAGCCCTGCGGGCGTTCCACCGTGTTCCATCCCACGTGGGGCAGCACCGGCGCCCGAAGCTGCTCGACCACGCCGGGCCACTGGCCGCAGCCGGGCGTGTCTACCCCGTGTTCCACTCCGCGGTCGAACAGGATCTGGTGGCCCACGCAGATCCCCAACACCGGCCGCCCACCCGCCAGGCGCTGCCCGATGATGCGCGGGCCGTAAATGGCTCGCAGCCCCTCCATGCAGTAGGAAAAGGCCCCCACCCCCGGCACCACTAGCCCATCGGCCTGGGTGGCAACCTCGGCATCGGCGGTCACGCTCACCCTGGCCCCCACGTACTCCAGGGCGCGCTGTGCCGAACGCAAGTTACCGGCACCATAATCTAAAAGAGCCACATGAGCAGACATGCCCGTTATTCTAGCCTGTCGACGATGCGGCCCTGGCCCGTGGCGATCTAGCGGAACCTCCGCACCAGCCGCCACGCGCGCCGCGCCGCGGAGATCTGCCGCAACCGAGCGCGGGTGTTCTGGTATTCCGTGAGGCGGTGGCGCCCAGCAAAGGAGTCGGCGGCCGTGAGCGCAATGCCCATCGCGATGAACGTCGCGGCTGTGGCAAAGGCCCCGGAATAGGCCGCGCGGGCCGCCACCGCCCCCAGCAGGAAGGAACCGGCTCCGGTACCGGCGTCGTAGGCGATGTTCCAGATCGCGGAGGCCTCCGAGACCTTCGAGCGCGGCAGGCGCAGGAACATCGAGAGCAGCGCCTCGTTTTGCACCACCCCAAAGCCACCTCCAAAGGCCACCGCACCCAGCACCAGCCACCACGCCGACCCCTCCGTCAGCAGCACGGCGGCGGTCAGGGCCACCCCCAGACCCGCCAGGACCTGGCCCGGGATCATCAGGGCCCCCGGCTGACCCCGACGATCCGCGAGCAGCCCGGAAAAATACCGGAAGGTCATCGCCGCTCCACCCGTGATCGACAGCATGAAGCCGGCGAGCAGCCCCCCGAGGCTGGGGTCTAGCGCCTTGACCGCGGCCGGGAGAAACGAGGACACCGCGCCGAAGCTCATGGAGATGCTCACGACCGCCAGGGCGGGCACCGTGACGAGCTTCCAGGTGGATACGCTGGGAAGCGGGCGCGCGGATCCCTCGTGATCGCCCGCGCACGACGCACCCGAGGAAGAGGCCTTCAACCGGGGGATGCGCAGGCACATCACCCCCGCCAGGGCCCCCACCACCGCCGCGATCACATACACCCCCGGATACCCCAGCGCGGTATCGGCCAGGGCCAGGCCCATGGGCAGGAAGATCATCTGGGAAAGGCCCACGAACACACCCAACATGCCCGAGGCCTTGCCCAGGAAGCGCACCGGCACCAGCTCCGCCACCAGGGCGGATTCCGCCACCGTGAGCGCTCCGAAGCCCACTCCGCGCAAGGCGGAGAACACGAGGGCAGGCGCCGCCTCCATGCCCACGAGGTATCCCAGGGAGGGAAGTCCAAGAATCAGGGCAGCGGCTACCATCACGGGGTTATAGCCCACGCGACGCAGCAACGCCGGGGTACAGATCTGGGTCAGCACGGTGGCCGCCATGAAGATTCCCGTGGTGGCTCCCGCCAGGAGATCGCCACCTCCGGCATCCAACACCGCGGAGGGCACCACGGGTAAAAGGAGCGACCACGAGCCAAAGGCGCAGGCCACGGCGAGGAGGGTGGGGATATAACCAGGGGCCTGCCATGCGCTTTCGAGTCGCGATGTTTCGGTGCGATGATCCCGCCCCTGGTACGTCACTTATCTCATTCCTCCCATCAGCCACATGATCGCTCCGGTTAGAGCAAGGGCCGCAAGGATACCACACACGATGACGAGTTTCTTAGCCCCGTTCTGGTAGGCGGACCAGGTTCCCCCCACGAGCACGCCCGCCACGGCAAACATGAGATAGATGAACCAATGATTCGTGGTCTGTGCCCCATCGGGCGCCGCCAACAGCGTCTCCACGGTCTACAGCGCCCCCTTGGTGGAGGGGATGGTATCCACCCTGGGGTCGGGTTCCCAGGCCTGGCGCAGGGCACGGGCCACGGCCTTGTACTCCGCCTCGGTGATGTGGTGCGGGTCGCGCCCATAGTGGCATACCAGGTGCAGGGTGATCCCGGAGTGGAAGGCCAGCGTCTCAAAGAAGTGCCGGTTTATCACCGTGGCATAGTGACCTCCGATGATCTGGTGCACCATGTGCTCGGGCTCTCCGCGCATCTCAAAGTAGGGCCGCCCAGAAATATCCGCCACGGCCTCCACCAGGGCCTCGTCCATGGGCAGCTGCTGGGAGCCAAAGCGGCGGATCCCCACCTTCTCCCCCAGCGCCTGGGCCACAGCGCGGCCCAGAACGATGGCGGTGTCCTCCACCGTATGATGCGCATCCACCTCGATATCGCCGCGAGCCTGCACCGTAAGATCCACGCAGCCGTGGGTGGCAAAGGCGGTGAGCATGTGGTCGAAGAAGGGCAATCCGGTGGCGATCTGGGAGATCCCGGAACCATCCAGGTTGATCTCCACGGCGATCTGCGACTCGCTGGTGGCGCGCTCGGCGCGCCCGATGCGCTGCGACATCGTGTGATCCTTTCTGCGTTACTTCATCCCGCGGGCTTCGCCGCGGACTATCTCCCGCGCCGCGCGCAGGAAGGCGTCGTTTTCCCCGGGGAGGCCGATGGTCACCCTCAGGTGGCCCGGAATACCCACGTCGCGGATCAGTATTCCCCGATCCAGGAACTCTTGCCAGGCCGCCGTCGCGTCGCCCATCCCACCAAAGAGCAGGAAGTTGGATTCGCTGGGAACCACCTCGGCCCCCAGCTCCACCAGGGACGAGGCCACCCGCTCGCGCTCCTTCACGATCGTGCGCACCGTGGCCAGGGTCTCCTCGGCGTGGTTGAGGGCAGCCACAGCGGTGGCCTGGCTCAGGGTGGAAAGGTGATAGGGCAGGCGCACCAGCATGATCGCCTCGATCACCGCCGGGGCGGCCACCAGATAGCCCAACCGGGCACCGGCAAAGTCGAAGGCCTTGGACATCGTGCGCGAGACCACCAGCTTGCTCGGGTATTGCGCCAGCAAACTTACCGCCGAGGGGGAGTCGGAGAACTCCATGTACGCCTCGTCCACGATGACGATGCCCGGGGCTTGTTCCACCAGTTGGCGCAGCTGAGGCAGCGGCAACACCGAGCCGGTGGGGTTATTAGGCGTGGTGACAAAAACCACCTCGGGGCGCTTCTCGCGCAGCACCACCAGCGCCTCGTCCATGTCGATCTGGAAGTCCGCATCGCGAGGCACGCTCAGCCAGGCGGTCTGCGTCGCCTCGCTGAGGATCGGGTGCATGGAATAGCTCGGGCTAAAGCCCAGCGCGGTGCGCCCCGGCCCGCCAAAGGCCTGAAGCAGCTGCTGGAGAACTTCATTGGAGCCATTGGCCGCCCACAGGTTGTCCACGCTGACCTCGGTGCCGGTCTGGGCGCTCACATAGCGGGCCAGGGCGCGGCGCAGCTCCACGGCGTCGCGGTCGGGATACCTATTGAGGCTTCCCGCCAGATCGCGCACCCGATCGGCGATCTCCGCCACCAGACCCTGAGAAGGCGGGTAAGGGTTTTCGTTGGTGTTGAGGCGCACCGGCACGTCGAGCTGCGGGGCGCCGTAGGCGTGCTGACCGCGCAGTTCCTCGCGCAGGGGCAGGTCCACCAGGCGCGTGCCCGGGGCCACCGTGGCCTCGGCGTAACTAGGTGGGGTCATGGAAGCCTAGTCCTCCTTGTCGGGGTCGAAACGAGCACGGATCGCCTCACCGTGGGCGGGCAGGTGCTCGGCCTCGGCCAGGGCAATGATCGTCGGTGCGATCTCTCGGAGCGCGGTGCGATCGTAGAAAATGGTGTTCACCGGGCGCAGGAAGGTGTGGGTGGACAGCCCCGGGTTGAACCGCGCGGTGCCCGAGGTGGGCAGCACGTGATTGGATCCCGCGGCATAATCGCCCAGCGGCACCGGGGAATACGGGCCCACGAAGATCGCCCCGGCGTGCCGGATACGCTCGGCGTCCTCCTGCGCCCGCCGGGTATGAATCTCCAGGTGCTCGGCCGCGTACGCATCGGCGGTGACCAACGCCGCCTCCGGGGAATCCACCAGGACGATCCCCGACTGCTCGCCCTGCAGGGCCTCCGCGACGCGCTGCGCGTTCGCGGTGACGGTGTAGCGACGCTCCACCTCCCGATCCACCGCCTCGGCCAAGTCCAGCGAATCCGTGATGAGCACGCTGGCCGCCATCGGATCGTGCTCCGCCTGGCTGATCAAGTCGTAGGCCAGGTACACAGGGTCCGCGCTCTCATCGGCCACGATGGCGATTTCGGTGGGACCGGCCTCCGCGTCCGTGCCCACCACGCCGCGCACCAAGCGTTTGGCGGCGGCGACAAAAATATTGCCGGGGCCGGTAATCATGTCCACCGGTGGGAGCCCCGCGGCGTCATCGCCGTAGGCCAGCAGGGCTATGGCCTGCGCCCCGCCCACGGCCCACACCTCTTCCACGCCCAGCAGCGCGCAGGCGGCCAGAATCGTGGGGTGCGGCCAGCCGCCGTGCTCGGCCTGCGGCGGGGAGGCCACCACCATGGACCCCGCCCCTGCCTCCTGCGCGGGAACCACGTTCATGATCACGCTTGAGGGATACACCGCCTTGCCGCCGGGAACGTACAACCCCACCCGTTCAACGGGAAGGAAACGCTCGGTCACCAGGGCCCCGGGACCCAACCGCGTGATGTGGGAGGCGGGTACCTGATCGGCGTGGACACGGCGCACTCGAGCGATCGCCTCGGTCAGCGCCGCACGGACATCGCCGGTGATGGCGGCCGCGGCGGCCTCGATCACCTCCCCCGGCACGCGCACGGCCGCCGGTCGTACCCCGTCGAAGCGCTCGCCGTAGTCGAGGGCCGCTCGCGCGCCGCGCTCTCGAACATCGTCGATGATGGGGGCCACGATCTGCGTCACGGCAGCGACGTCGGTGCGCCCCCTGGGCAACCGGCGACGCAGCTCGGAGATCGTGGGCTGGCCGCCGGTGAGATCGATCCGTTGCATCATGGAACACACTGCCTTCCGTCAAGGGGCGTCATCTGTCGCTCGATTATAATGTCTAGCTCTCGCCCGGCTTCCCGGCAGCGTCAGCTCGGGGGCCTCCCGGCGCACCCGGAGCACTCCTCGGGGCAACCACCATGCAGCTCCAGTAGGCGAGCATCGCCGCAAACGCGGGGAATAGGAAGGAAATGGGGGTGCCCAAACCCACCGTAGCCAGGACATCTACCTCATCGCCGGGATGTAGCGTCGCAGGATCGGGCACGGGGACCCGCCACCTGGCCAGGGACAGCCCTGCGGCATGGGCATAGGCCGTTCCCCCACCGGCCAGCAGGCCCAGCCAGACCTGCATGGCCACTCCCCGGCTGCGCTCGGAACGCACAAACACCGCAATCGACAGCACGCTGGCGAGCAGACCGGCACCGAGCACCAGCCACAGCCAAGAATGAAACTCCTGGTTGTGGCCCGTGTCGACGGCAACCGCCCCGCCCTCCACGAGGGTGCCCCGATAGCGGGGGTAGCTCAGTCCCCACAGCACTCCTGCGGAGCTAAAGAGAAGAGCGCTCACCGCCAGGGTGCCGCTGGCCGCCCCGAGCGCAACGCGCATTCGCCCCGGCATTTAGTTGCAGAACGTCCACGCGCCGTTTTCGCGGCTAAAGCGCTGCGTCGCCTCCGAGGGGCCGTTATTCGAGGTCGCCACCACGGTAGCGGAGGCCTGGTCCCCATCCACCACGATGTCGCGCACCTCCGTGACGGAGGAATTGTACTGCTCGCCGCCGGGCATCTCGGCGAGGTTCACGTCGGGGATGGCTGAGAAATCAAAGGCCTCGGGACCACCGTTTTCCTGGATCACCCGCGAGCAGGTGTGCTGCGGCAGATACTCCATCTTGCGCCGCATGGAGGTCTCGTCATTAAAGCCGGTCACCAGCGCGCGGATAGCCTCGGCGTCCTGGCCGCTGGCGGGCTGGCCGCCGGGAATGGGCGCCACCGTGGTAATCGGGAGGTCGTTATTGTCCTGCGGCGCGGACTGCCCTGGCGCGGGCTGGGTATTATTCTGTTCAGCTTGCGCCCCGGCCGGCGGGGCCGGCTTCGGCGAGGGAGCCGCGGGGGCGCTGGGCTGCGGGGGCGCAGCGGGAACGGCCGAGGCCGTGTTCGCCGGCGCGGGGGGAGCCGTCGTGGTCTGGGAGGCGGGCGCGGTGGTACTGGTGGCCGCGCTCGAGGCCTCCGTGGCTTCCTCCGCCTCCTTGCCGCACCCGCTGAGCACGAGCGGGGCGGCCACGGCGGCGGCGATCAGGGCTTTAACGGAGGCGGAAAAGTTCACCACGGGGTATGTCTCCTTTGTGGTTGTCGGCGGGCGTCACTACCTGACTGCGTGTTCAACACTACCAACCCATTATCGGCCCTTTCGGGGCGCGGCGTTACGCGACGCCCACGTACCCGAGCCACGCGCCACCACCACGCAGCATGCGACCCGCGCTGCGCTTAGGCTGGCAGCGTGCATCTTCACCGCGAAGCCCTCATCACCGCAAGCCTCGACATCGTGGATCGCTATGGCCTCGCGGACCTCTCCATGCGTCGCCTGGCCCGGCACGTGGAGGTCACTCCCGGCGCGCTGTATTGGCACGTGGAAAGCAAACAGCACCTGCTGGAAATGATCGCCCGCCACATCCTCGGCCCCGCGCTGGCCACCGCGCCCACCGACCCCATGGCATATGCCGAGCTGATGCGCTCGTGCCTGCTGCGTCACCGCGACGGCGCGGAGATCGTCACGGCGGGGCTGTCCATGCCGGGGCTGCACCGGGAGGTGCTGGATGCGAGCAGGCGCGTTCTCGGCGGAGATGCGATCACCGCCCAGACCTTCCTGGCCTTTGTCCTGGGTTCGGCCACCCTGGAACAGGCGCAGCGGCAGTTGCGGGAGGTCACCGGCCAGCCCACGGAGGAGGGGAACCCGGGATACGGCGCGGGAGAGTATTTCTCCCAGGGAATAGCCGCGGTGCTGTCCGGGTTACGGGAAGCGTCCCTCTCCCCCACGATTTCCCTAGGAGACTCCATGTCCCGCATCGTCATCATGGGAGCCACCGGCATGGTCGGCTCCGCCATCACCGCCGAGGCCCGCCGCCGGGGACACGCGGTGACGGGCCTATCGCGTCGTCGTCCCACCGAGCCTATCGAGGGGGTGGACTACCGCGAGGGTGCAATCGGCGCGACCGCGGCTCTGATGGAGGCCACCCACGACGCCGATGCCCTGGTGATCGCGGTGCCGATCGACCGGCAGACCGGGGAATCTGACTCCATCGTGGAGGCGCATCGCCAGCTCATCGCCGCCGCCCCACGCACCCGCGTGATCGTGGTCGGCGGCGCCGGTGGTCTCAGCATCGAAGACGGCACGCTCCTGGTGGATACCCCGGATTTCCCTCAGGAATACGAGGCCGAGTCCCGGGCCTTCGTGCGGATCCTGGCTCTCTACCGCCAGGCCCCAGAGGACCTCGATTGGACGATGGTAGCCCCCTCCCCGGAGATCGCCCCCGGCCCGGCCTCCGCCTCCTACCGCCTCTCCACGGAACACCCCGCCGGGGCATTCGTCAGCACCGGCACTTTCGCCGTGGCCCTGCTCGACGAGCTCGACAACCCTCGGCACCGGCGCGCTCGGTTCAGCGTCGCAGACCCCGAGTAGGCTATCCCGCGTGGGGCGCAGCGACCCCCGCACCGCAGGTTTGGCTGAAAGGATAGGTCTTCCCCGTGATTCCGGCTCATGGCGCCCACGTCTCCGTCTCCCCCGACGAGGTGCGTATCGCCTATTCCGACCTCGCCGCAGCGCTCTCCGGGATTTCTCAGCGCACGGTGCCGCTCGCCCAGATCGATGCCATGGAACTGTGCGCCCCCACCTCCCATCTGGGCGGCTGGGTGGAGCTACGCGGCCCCCAGCCCGCGGTGCGGGTACGCTTCGCCCCGCATCAGGAGGCCCAGGCCCGGGACTGCGAGCGGGCCATCGCGGCGGCCCTGCGCGGCGACGATCCCTCGGCGGGCCCGCGCGTGCCCGGCCTGGACTTCGTGGCCCTCGACGTGGAGACCGCCAACGCCGACTGGGGTTCGATATGTCAGGTGGGTGCGGTGCTCTTCCGCGACGGCATGGAGGCCGCCTCGGCGTCCTGGTTGTGCCAGCCGCCCGTCGGTGGTTTCCGCGCCGCCAACGTGAAGATCCACGGGATCTCCGAAGAGGACGTGGCCCAGGCGCCGACCTTCGCCGAGTGCTTCCCGGAGATCATCGAGTTCCTGGGGGATCTTCCCTTCATCGCCCACAACGCGCAGTTTGACGCCACCGCCCTGCACCGCGCCTGCCTCGCCGCCGGGATCGAACCCCCCATGCTGCATTTTGGTTGTTCCCTGGCGCTATCGCGGGCACAGAGCCACCGGTCGCTCAGCGTGATCAACCATCGCCTGCCCACGGTGGCCGAGGCGCTGGGGGTCTCCCTCGACCAGCACCACGACGCCCTAGCCGACGCCCGCGCCTGCGGGGCCATCGTGGCGGCGCTCGCCACGCGCCACGGTTGGACCGGCACCGCGCCAGGTTTCGTGCACGACCAGGGCTTTACCCTGGGTACCCTGGACGCCCGGCGGGTTTTTCCGGTGCTGCGGGATCGCACCGGAGCGGGTATTGCGTTGCAACAACGCGAGGTCGATTCCCCGGAGAAGGTGCATAAGGCCCTCGATGCCCAGCGGCCGGAATCGGCCGGGGAGAAGAAAAAGAGGGGTCCCGCCCGGCGAGCACGGTGGCAGGCCGTGGCGACCCCTGAGGAGATCCCCGAGCCCAATCCGCACGCCGCGCCGGACGGGCTGCTCTTTGGCCACCACGTCACCCTCTCCGGGGAATTCGCGCCCTTTGATAAGGGCACGCTGTGGCGCAAGATCGCGGAGCAGGGGGCGCGCATCGGCAAGAATGTAACCAAGAAAACCACGATCCTGGTCACCGGGGCGTGGACCACCAAGACCTCCAAGCACAAGCGCGCCGAGGAACTGCAGGCCCAGGGCCAGCCGATCGAGATCTGGTCGGAAGAAGAGCTCCTGGCGGCCCTGGAGCTAGGCGAGCAGCCCCCCTTTTAGACGCGGTTGTCGGCGCGGCGGGAACCAACGAAGGAGCCGCGAAGTCTATAAGGGGCAACACCAAAACCGACCGCGAAAGGCCCCGCCCGCCATGACCGCCACCCTTGCCGCCCCTGCCCTACCGCTGCGCCCCACGCTGCTGCCCCGCCGAGCCGATGCCGAGGCCGCCCTCGACGAACGTTATTCCCGCGCACCGGCGACTATCGTGCTCTCCCGGGGCTTGACCGCGGGACTGACCGTGGGCGATTCCCCCGCTACTCACGACGATATCGCCGCCCTGGGGCTCACCCTGCATCAGGCCTGGGATCGGGCCGCAGCGCTCATGCTGTCTATAGCGCAATGCACCCAGGGCACGCAGTTTCGCACCAGGGCCGCCACCGCCCTGCACCCGCACTTCCGCGATCAGCCGGTGTGGCAGGTGGATTGTCCCGGTTCCCCCGCCACGGCCTGGCTGGCGCATCCCTATCCGTTTACAGTGCTCCACCGCCACCTCACCGCCCTGGGGCAGGGTGCGCAACCGTGGTACTTCGCCCCGCGGGCCGATATTTTGCTCGCCGCGCCCCTGGGGCAGCCCATCGACCTTTCCATCATCCCGGTGCGCCTGTGCGGCGATCCTATCGTGTACCGCCACGGGTTTCCCTCTCTCCACGCGAGCGCCGCCGAGCCGCCGGGGTAGCATGAGCACCACGATGTCCGATACCGTCATTGCCCGCCTGGGCACCACATATCACGCATGGGTGCGCGCGCACCCGCACGCCGCGGAGCGCTTCATCGACACCATCGAGGAATTGCTCTCCGACGCCGGCGTGACCTACGACCGGGTGGTGGCCCGCATCAAGGCCTGGCCCTCCCTCAAGGCCAAGGCCCGCAAGCGTACCGCCGACGGCAAGCCGCTCTACCCGGAGCCGTGGCAGAACATTCACGACCTCATCGGGGTGCGGGTGACCACCTTCCACTCCACCGAGATCCCGGTGGCCATCAACGTGCTGACGCAATCCTTTCACGTGGTGCGCTCCGTGGATAAGACCGCGGAAACCAGGGTCGCGGGGGACTTCGGTTACGGTTCACACCACCTGGTGCTGCGGGTGGAGGACGATTCCGAGGAGCTGGAGGAATACCGCGGAATGGTCTTTGAGGTGCAGGTGCGCACGGTGTTGCAGCACGCCTGGGCGGAGTTCGAGCACGACATTCGCTATAAGAGCGGCACCGATCACCTGGATCCCCGGGTGGATCGCGCCTTTACCCTGGCCGCGGGGTTGATCGAGCTGGCGGATCAACAGTTCGACCAGATCGCCGCGCTCAAGGGCGGTCGGGTAGAGGCCGGTGACGAGGTGGAACTCACCGCCCAAACCCTCCCCGGGGTGCTGGCGATGCTGCTCGAATCGCGCTTCCCGCGCTCGCGCTCGGATCACTACCGCTGGTTGGAGGAGTTGCTCAGCGCCCACGGGATCACGCGCGTATCACAGCTGCGGGATCTGCTTCAGGAATCCGATATCCGGGCGGTGCGCACGGCTATGAACTATCGCTACCGCCCTAGCCAGGTGCGCATCATCGACGACCTGCTGCTGCATCGCTACGGGCGCGAGCACATCGAGCTGACCGGCACCAGCGGGAACCGGGCCGAGCAGCGCCCGCAGCGGCTGGCCCGCAGGCTTCGCGCCCTGCGCGGCGCGCCATAGCCGCGCCCTTCGCCTCCGACGTCGTGCGCGTGCCGGTCCTGAACCCCGACGAGGAGCCGCTGCGCCAGCTTCAGCCCCTAACCTCGGCCGCGGAGCCGATCGAGCTGGCGACGCTCCTTCTTCGTGGGCCGTCCGCTGCCGCGATCGCGCTGCGGGAGTTGGAGAAAAACCTCCTTGGGGGGGGAGGCGGCGAGGTGTGATCCACGTAGCACTGAGTCGCCACCGCCGCCCCCACCCTTTTGCGCACGGTGGCGGTGACCTCCACGTCCACCTCCCGATGATGTGCCCACACGCGCACCCGATCCCCGGGCACCACCTGCTGGGCGGGCTTGACGCTCTCACCGTTGATCTTGACGTGTCCGGCGCGGCAGGCGGCGGCCGCCTCGGAGCGGGTCTTGAGCAGGCGCACGGCCCACACCCAGGCGTCGATGCGCACCGGCCCACCACCGGGCTGGGTTGCCTGCTGCGGCATCAGTCGGCGTCCCGGGGGTGGAGAATCCGGTCGATCTTCTTACGGTGGTAGAGCGATCCGCCCACTGCGACGAGGCAAATCAGGATCATCAGCCACCATTGATCGGCGGCACAGAGGATCACGGCCCCGTTGGCTATCGCCGCGAAGAAGGCCCATCCCAGCATGCTGTAGAGATGGACACGCACGGCCTGCGCGCGGGCCTCGGTGGGGTCCGATGGGGTGGTCATGGCGGTCATTCTACCCCTCCACCCAGGTGCTGCCCGCGGCGCGTGGGGCGGCCCTCCCTGAGGTCACCGCACCGATCGTGCGGGCCAATGCCTCCCCCTCGCCGGGGTCGGCCGCCAGGGTGAGCCGCGCCTGTTGACCGTAGTCCACGCCGGTGACGGTCACGCCCCTGGCCCGCAGTTCGGCCTCGTAGCGTCCGGCCTGGGCGTGCGGCAGATCGAGGTGCCACAGTTCTTTGCGCGCCCTTGTGGTGCGGGTGACCAGCGGCAAGGCCTCGCCCACGGAGTTGGAGTAGGCGTGTACCAGGCCCCCGGCGCCGAGCTTGATGCCGCCGAAGTAGCGCACCACCACGGCGGCGATGTCGAGCATGCCCGATCCACGCAGTTGTTCGAGCATCGGGGTGCCCGCGGTGCCGGAAGGCTCGCCGTCGTCCGAGGAGCGCTCGACCGGGTTGGCCCCCTCCACGTGGTAGAGGTAGGCGCTGCAGTGATGGCGGGCGTCGGGGAAGGCGGCGCGCACAGAGTCCACGAAGGCGCGCGCCGAGGCCTCGTCGGTGACCCTGGCGATGTGGGCGATAAAGCGCGAGCGCTTGATTTCCAGGGTGTGCGTAACGGTCCGGGCGGCGGGACGAAGATACATGTGTTAGATCAGAAACTCGTATTCCGGACTACCGGGGTGGAGTTGGCGGCAATCGAGGCGGGAGGCCGCCATGCGTTCCAGCAGGGGTTCCAGGTCCGCGGCAGCGCTGAGCTGGAGCCCCACCAGGGCGGTGCCGGTTTCCCTGTTGTTGCGCTTGAGGTATTCGAAGCGGGTGATGTCATCGCCCTGCCCTAGCACCTCTTCGAGGAAGTGGCGCAGCTGGCCGGGCTCCTGGGGAAAGTTCACCAGGAAGTAGTGCTTCAGCCCCCGGTGCACCAGGGAGCGCTCCATCACCTCGTTATAGCGCAGGACGTCGTTATTGCCCCCGGAGATGATGCACACCACCACCTCCCCGGGCTGGAACCGCAGTTCCCGCAGCGCCGCCACGGAAAGCGCCCCGGCGGGTTCCGCGATGATCCCCTCGTTTTGGTAAAGATCGAGCATCTCCGTGCACACGGAGCCCTCGGAGACGTCCATCGCGTGCAGGCGGCCGAGGTTGGCCTCCACGATCCGCCAGTTGAGATCGCCCAGGCGCTTGACGGCCGCGCCATCGACGAAGGGGTTCACGCTCTCCAGGGTCACCGGGGCATCGTTGCGGATGGCCGCTTGAAGGGAAGCTGCCCCGCGGGGCTCCACGCCGATCACGGCGGCGCGCGGGGCCATGTCCGCCACGTAGCTAAGCACCCCGGAGAGCAACCCGGCCCCGCCCACGGGCACCACGATGGTATCGAGCGACTTCCCCTCGGCCGTCAGCTGCGAGAGCACCTCGGCGGCCACCGTGCCCTGGCCGATGATCGTGGCGCGATTGTCAAAGGGTTCCACCACGGTGGCACCGCGGGCGGCGGCATCCGCGCGGGCGGCCTGGGCGGCCTCGTCGAAGCTATCCCCGGTGACCACCAACTCCACGGCCTCCCCGCCGTGAACCCTAATCCGGTCCCGCTTCTGCTTGGGCGTTTGGTTGGGCACGAAGATCCGACCCCGGATGCCAAAGGTCTTGCAGGCATAGGCCACGCCCTGGGCGTGATTGCCCGCCGACGCCGCGACGATCCCCGCCGCACGCTCCTGCTCGCTGAGCTGGCTGATCGCGTTCATCGCTCCGCGGATCTTGTAGGAGCGCACGCCCTGGAGATCCTCCCGCTTCAGGTAAATCCGCGCTCCCGTGGCCTCCGAGAGGCGTGGGCAGTATTGCAGTGGGGTGTACGCGATCGCGGAAGAAATCCGTGCCTGGGCCGACTGAATGTCCGAGGCGTGGATGGGCGTGCTACTCATGGTTGGCGATTCTAGTCGCTCGGGCGCCACCTCCATACGGGTGGTCACTTTAGTATTTCCCCCCTTCCTCACTTATATTCTTTTCGTCAATCCTTTATCAGGAAAGGTTATATCTCGCATGAAGCGCACCGCACTGAGCGTGGCCCTCGCCGCCACCCTCGCGGCCCCTGGTATCGCCCAGGCCGCCCCCTCCTCCAGCGACATCCCCAACCTGGAACACAACATCACCCTACCCGTGCCCGAGAATCTCGCCGCCCAGGGCAGCACCGGGGTCGTTGCCACCGCCCCCTATAATGAGCCCGCCGGGGCCATCCGCACCACCTTCGGGCAGCGCGGCCCCCACCCCGTGGCGGCCACCGACGAGACCCACGAGTGCACCGACCTGGTGTTCTCTCTGTATAACCAGATCCTGCGCTTCCAGCACGGCGTGCCCGGCGGCGCCCCCTGCTACGACACCTTCCCCGCGGGCAACGAGTCCCCGATGGGCAGCAAGTTCCTCTACCCCGCGGACATCGCCGCGATGGACAAGACTCCCCTGGTGATCCTCAGCCCCGGCATCGGCGCCGAGCCCGGCCTCGTCTCCCGCCAGGCGGAGCTGTACGCCTCGCACGGCTACGTGGTGGCCCTCGGGTATTCCTTCGTGAACTGGTTTGGCCACCAGGTCGAGCGCGCCGCCGCCGAGACCATCGCCGCCAACCAGGACGCCTCCTCTCCCCTGTTCGGCAAGGTCGATACCTCGCGGACCACCCTGGTGGGACACTCCGCCGGCGGCGGATCCGTGGTGCGCGTCTCCGAGACCTTAGAACAGGGCGCGCGCGCCGCCGGGGACCAGAGCTTCCGCGTCACCGGCGTGGTGGCCGTCAACCCCGGCCCCTCGGACTTCGGCCTGGCCTCCCCCGCCACCACCAAGCCGGTGCTCTTCGCCCTAGCCGAGAACGAATCCCTCGTGCCCCACCCGCTCTCGCGCATCCTCTACGATCGCGCCACCGGGCCTAAGTGGTGGGCCGTGGTCAATGGCTCTTACCACGGCACCTTCACCGGCGACCCGGCCGATTCCGTGCTCGGCGGCCTCGTGCTCTCCTTCGCGGAGTACACCACCGCCCACAGCCCGCGCAGCGCCGAGGTCTACGAGGGGAATGGCCTGGCCTCCGACTCCGAGCTGCACGGCGTGGAGCGCGCGGGGGTGTAGAAAACACTATAGGAAACGAAGGTATCTACGGGGGAGGCAACTTCACGATTACGGATAGGTCTTATTCCCCTATCCCAACCCCCTCCCCCGCTGCTCCGGCAGCGTCCAGGCGGCCAGGGCCGCGATCGCAAAAGCTGCACCGAAGATGCCGAAGAGCGCCCCGGTACCCCACCCGGCCACCACCGGCGGGACGATCAGCGGCGCGATGATGGAGGCCAGGCGGCCAAATCCGGCCGCGGCTCCCGTGCCCGTCCCGCGCAGCGCCGTGGGGTATAGCTCCGGCCCGATGGCATAGAGCGCGCCCCAGGCCCCGAGGTTGAAGAAGCTCAGCAAACATCCGGCCAGGATAATCAGCGCCACGGAATCCGCGTAACCGTAGAGCCCGGCCGCCAGCGCCGAACCCGCCAGAAAGGCCGCGAGGGTAACCCGCCGCCCCCACACCTCGATGAGCCAGGCTGCCGCCGCATAGCCGGGCAGCTGGGCCAGCGTGATAATCAGGGTAAAGTGGAAGGACTTCACCAGGCCAAAGCCATCGGCCACCAGCAGCGAGGGGATCCAGATAAACGCCCCGTAGTAGCTGAGATTAATGCAGAACCACACCACCCACAGCGCCGCCGTGCGCCCGCGCAAACCCGGGGCCCAGATACTGGGCGCCCCCAGCGCGTCCTCGTCCTCCCGGCCGCGCACCGGTTGCGCGGGGGCGTCGATCAGTTCGGCTTCGCGCTCAAAATCGACCACGATGCGTTCCGCCTCCTCGTGGCGCCCACGAGATTCCAGAAAGCGCACGGATTCCGGCAGCCGGGCGCGCACGTAGAGCGCATAGGCGGCGGGCAGGCAGCCCAGGGCAAGCGCCCAACGCCAGCCGCTCTCCGAGGCCGAGACGACGAATGCCCCGAGGGCGGCCGCGGCGATCCAGCCCAACGCCCAGAATGCCTCTAGGAGTACCACCAGGCGGGCGCGCAGGTGACGCGGGGAGAACTCCGAGACCAGCGTGGAGGCCACCGGTAGTTCCGCACCCAGGCCCAGGCCCACGATGAAGCGCAGCACCATCAGCGCCGTCAGGGAGGTGGCCAGCGCGGAAGCCCCCGTGGCCAGGCCGTAGACCAAGAGGGTGGCGGCAAAGACCTGCCTGCGCCCTAGGCGATCGGCCAGCAGGCCGCCGCAGGTCGCGCCGAGGGCCATGCCGAGGAAGCCGGCGGAGGCCAGCCAGGAGGCCTGAGCGGCGCCGAGATCCCAGTGCGCGACCAGGGCCGCCATGACAAAGGAGATGAGACCCACGTCCATGGCGTCGAGGGCCCAGCCGAGCCCGGAGCCCCACAGCATCTTCTTGTGTTTGGTCGTGAGCGGGAGGCGGTCGAGGCGCTCGGCGCGGGTAAGGCCCCCGGAGGAAGCATCGAGTGGCATGAACCACAATATAGCCCCTCGGGTAGCCGCGCGGGGATTTTTAGCCCAGGATGCCGGTGCCCATCGTGGCCTTGAGGTCGCCCATCAGGGAGGCCGAGCGCTCCACCCGCAGGTGCTCGCCCAGGATCATGAGGGTGGATTCCTCCCCGTTGACCAGCTTCAGGTACACGTCGGACTCCCCCTTGTTGGCCACCAGCACGTCCTTGAGCTTCTTGATGTTCATCGGCGTGCACTGGTCGGTACGCATGGTCAGGCGCAGCGGCAGGCCGCTGCCGTTGCCCGGGCCGAGTTCCGGTACCTTGAGGTCGTCGCAGAACAGGCTGGTGCGCTCGTCCCGGATGGACACGTGCGCCTTGGCCAGGATGATATTGTCCTCCACGATCTGAGAACTCACCAGGGCGTAGACCTTGTTGAACACCAGCAGATCAGTCTGCGCTCCGTTGTGATCCTCCACGGTGACGATCGCCCAGGGGGAACCGTCCTTCTTGGAAAAGCGTCGATCCACCCCGGAGATGATGCCGCCGATGGTCACCTCCTGGCCGTGGCGCACCTCCCCGCCCAGGATGGTGGTGATCGCCGTGTCGGTCTGGGCGGCCAGGGCCTCCTCGAAGCCATCCAGGGGGTGCCCGGAGACGTAGAGGCCCAGCATCTCGCGCTCCAGGGCCAGCTTATGCTTGCGGTCCCACTCCGCGTCTGGCACCTCGATGGCAAAGACGTTATCCATCGCCTCGTCCTGGCCGCCCAGGCCCGCAAACAGATCGAATTGCCCCTTGTCCGCCGCCTTTTTGGTGGAGGTCACGGCGTCCACGGCGTCCTCGTGGATGAGGGTCAGCCCCTTGCGCGGCAGGCCCAGGGAGTCGAAGGCCCCGGCGCGGATGAGCGACTCCGTGATGCGCTTGTTACAGGGCAAAAGCTCGATCTTTTCTAGGTAATCCCCAAAGTCCTTGTACGCCCCCTTGGCCTTGCGGGTGCGCACGATGGAATCCACCACGTCCTTGCCCACGTTGCGGATGGCCCCCAGGCCGAAGCGGATGTCCTCGCCCACGGCCATGAAGTCGTTGTGGGACTCATTGACGTCCGGGGAGAGCACCCGGATGCCCAGGTGACGGCAGTCGGCCAGATAGATAGCGGACTTATCCTTCTTATCCGCCACAGAGGACAGCAGGGCCGCCATATATTCCGGGGCGTAGTGGGCCTTAAGGTAGGCCGTCCAGAAGGACACCAGCCCGTAGCCCGCGGCGTGGGACTTATTGAAGGCGTAGGAGGCAAAGGGCTCGATAGTGCCCCACAGCGCATCCACCGCAGCCTTGGAGTAGCCGTTATCCTTCATCCCCCCGGCGAACTTCTCGTACTGCTTGGCCAGCACCTCGGGCTTTTTCTTACCCATGGCCTTGCGGAAGTTATCGGCCTCGCCGGCAGTGTAGTTGGCCACCTTCTGGGAGATGCGCATGATCTGCTCCTGGTAGACGATCAGGCCGTACGTCTCGTCAAGGATCTCGCGCAGCGGCTCCTCCAGCTCCGGGTGGATGGGGGTGATCGGCTTGCGGCCGTTTTTGCGATCCGCATAATCCCAGTGGGCGTTCACGCCCATCGGGCCGGGTCGATACAGGGCCAGGGAGGCCACGATGTCCTTGAAACCCGTGGGCTGCATGCGCTTGAGCAGTTCCTGCATGCCACCGCTATCGAGCTGGAACACGCCCAGGGTTTCGCCGCGACTGAGCAGCTTATAGACCTCCTCGTCCTCGGTCTCCAGGGTCTCGAGCAGCACCTCTTCCCCGCGATTGGCCTTGATGTTCTCGATCGCGTCACCAATCACGGTGAGGTTGCGCAGGCCCAGGAAGTCCATCTTGAGCAGGCCGATGGCCTCGCAGGCGGGATAGTCCCAGCCGGTGATCAAAGCGCCGTCGGCCGCGCGCTTCCACATGGGGATGTGATCGAGCAGCGGCACGGAGGCCATGATCACCGCGCAGGCGTGCACGCCCGCCTGGCGCACCACCCCCTCCAGGCCGCGCGCGGTCTCGTAGATCTGCTTGACGTCCGGGTCGGACTCGATCAGCGAGCGCACCTCGCCGGCCTCGGCGTAGCGCTCGTGGCTGGGGTCGGTGATCCCGGCCAGCGGGATGTCCTTGGCCATGATGGCGGGGGGCAGCGCCTTGGTGATGCGGTCGGCAATCTGATAGCCGGGCTGGCCGAACTGCACCCGGGCGGAGTCCTTGATCGCCTGCTTGGTCTTGACCGTGCCGAACGTGATCACCTGGGCGATCTTGTCCTCGCCCCAGCGGTCCGAGGCGTAGCGGATCATCTCGCCGCGGCGGCGATCGTCGAAGTCGATGTCGATATCCGGTGCGGAGGGCCGCTCCGGATTGAGGAATCGCTCGAAGAGGAGGTCGTGCTCGATGGGGTCGATGTTGGTGATCGTCAGGGCGTAGGCCACCAGGGCACCGGCCGCCGAGCCACGCCCCGGCCCCACCCGGATGCCCACGGAACGGGCGTGCTTGATGAGCTCGGCCACGATGAGGAAGTACGAGGGATAGCCCTTCATGTCGATCACGCCGATCTCGTACTTGGCGCGCTCGATGTATTCTTGCGGCACCTCCCGGCCGGGGAAGCGATCGCGCAGACCCTCCATCACCTCGTGGGTGAGCCAGGAGGTTGGGGTCTCGCCCTCGGGCACGTCCGCGATGGGCATGCGGTCGTGCGGGTGATCCTCCCACAGCTCCCCGTAATCGCCCACGCGCTCGGCGATCCACAGGGTGTTATCGCAGCCATCGGGCACCATCTCGTCCCAGATCTCGCGCATCTGGGCCGCAGACTTGATGTAGTAGCCATCGCCGCCGAACTTGAAGCGATCGGGATCGTGCAGGGTTTTGCCCGTTTGCACGCACAGCATGGCCTCGTGCGGCTGGGACTGGGATTGCAGCACGTAGTGGCAGTCGTTGGTGACCAGGGGCGGCAGCCCCAGTTTGCGGCCGATCTCCAGGAGTTCGGAGCGCACCCGCGTCTCGATGTCCAGGCCGTGATCCATCAGTTCGAGGAAGTAATTATCCTTGCCATAGATGTCCTGCCACATCGCCGCGGCCTCCAGGGCCTTATCGAATTGCCCCAGGCGCAGGCGCGTTTGCACGTCCCCCGAGGGGCATCCGGTGGTGGCGATGATGCCGTCGGCGTGCTCCGCGATGAGGTCGGCGTCCATGCGCGGCCATTTGCCCAGTTGTCCCTCGTAGGAGGCCATGGAGGAAAGATAGAAGAGATTGCGCAGGCCAGTGGCGTTCTCCGCGAGCATGGTCTGGTGCAGGTAGGCGCCGGAGGCGGAGACGTCGTCGGACTTCTGGTGCGGCTCGCCCCAGCGCACGCGGTTTTTGTTGAAGCGCGATTCCGGGGCCATGTACGCCTCGATGCCGATGATGGGCTTGATCCCGGTCTCCACCATCTTGCGGTAAAAGGCGTTGGAACCAAACATATTGCCGTGATCGGTGATGCCCACCGCCGGCATGCCCTGACGGGCCACCTCCTCGGCCAGCATGTCCACCTTGGCCATCCCGTCGAGCATGGAATATTCCGTGTGATTATGCAGGTGCACAAAGGAGGAGTTCTTGGCCATGCCGCTCAGTCTATCGGCTCGCGCAAATCCCGCCCCGGCGCGCGCCTCCCGCCCACCGGCTAGAGTAACTGCATGGTTTACGGCGTCCTCGCGTATCTCCTCTGGGGTCTCTTCCCCGCCTTCTTCCCGCTGCTCAAGCCGGCCGGGGCGGTGGAGATCCTGGCCCACCGCATCGTCTGGGCCGCCGCGCTCATGGCCCTGGTGCTCAGCATCACCAGGGGCTGGGGCGAGTTGCGTCGCGCCCCGCGCACCACGTGGTGGCGCATGGCGGCAGCTGGCGTGCTCATCGCGGCCAATTGGCTGATCTACATCGTGGCCGTCAATTCCGGGCACGTGACCGACGCCGCCCTGGGCTACTTCATCAACCCCCTGGTCAGCGTGCTATTAGGGGTGCTGGTTCTGGGCGAGCGGCTGCGCTCCCCGCAGCTGGTGGCGGTGCTCCTGGCCGCCGCGGCGGTGGCGTGGCTAGCCGTCGTCGGCGGGCAGCCCCCGGTGCTCGCCCTGGGCTTGGCCTTGAGCTTCGGCGTGTACGGGCTGCTCAAAAAGCAGATCACCGTCTCCGGCCCGGCGGGCCTGGCCGCCGAGACCCTGGTGCTCGCCCCGCTTGCGCTGGGTTACCTGATCCTCCTGGAGGCCACCGGCCGCGGCACGGCGCTCGACCATGGCCCCGCCCACGCTGGGCTGCTCGCGCTCTCCGGGGTCATCACGGTCATTCCCCTGCTGTTGTTCGCCCGGGCTACCAAGGTCATCACCCTCTCGACCATCGGCATGTTGCAATATCTCACCCCCACGATGCAGATGTTCTGGGCGCTCTTTGTGGTCCGGGAGGACGTCTCCGCGCAGCGCTGGGTGGGCTTCGTGCTGATCTGGGTAGCGGTGGCGATCTTTCTGTGGGACGCCATGCGTCACCGCGCCCGGCACCCACGCGGGACGGCCTCCGACGTTTAGGCCCCGCCGTGATCCATCGGCAGGGTAAAGCGGATGCCGAATAGCCCCCACACCGCGTCTGCGGGGAGCACCTCCACGGCCGTGAGCTCGTCTCGGTGCTCGTCCGCCCAGGCGCGCAGTCCGGCCCCGGTATCGCGCACCACGACCGCGCTCAGGCGCGGCTCGGCGGTGTCGTAGACCGCCCGGGTGCGCTCCATCCCGAGCGCGAGCGTCTCGGCGCGGGGGGCACCTGCCACCGGCTCCGGCAGCGCGGTGACGTGCACCGCGTCCACCACCTCCGCGCTGACCCTTGCCAACGGTTCCACCAGCGCACCGGCCCGCTCCGGGTCGAGCCAATCGCGAAACACCACCAGCGCGTAAGCCTGCTGATCCCCCGGGGCGTCGCGCAGACTCGCCGCCGCCCGCGCCTGGTATTCCGGATACGATTCCTCCTTCTCTATGCCCACGGAGTCGCCGTTGAACAACGGCGCATCCGCCCCGCGGGAGCGCACCCAGGATCCCACCACCAGCACGCCGCCCAAAAAGATCACCAAGATCACCGATGGAGCCAGCGCGCGGGTGATCCGAACGCTCATGCGCGCACCTTCTCCAGCGCGGCCTCCAGATCCGCCGGGTATGGGGCCTCCACCTCCATCCATCGCCCGTCGGCGGGGTGATAAAAACCCAGGCGCACCGCGTGCAGCCACTGGCGGGTCAGCCCCAGGCGGCGGGCCAGCTGCGGGTCGGAGCCATACATTAGGTCGCCGCAGCAGGGGTGATGCAGGGCGGACATGTGCACGCGGATTTGATGGGTGCGCCCCGTTTCCAGGCGCACTTCCAGCAGCGTGGCCTCGGGGAAGGCCTCGATGGTGTCGTAGTGCGTCACCGCGGGCTTGCCGTCGGTGGTCACCGCGAAGCGCCAGCCGGAGGAGGGGTGGCGGCCGATGGGGGCGTCGATGGTCCCGGTGAAGGGATCGGGGTGGCCCTGCACCAGCGCGTGATACGTCTTGGTCACCGTGCGCTCCTTGAAGGCGCGCTTGAGCACGGAATACCCCCGCTCGGAGGCGGCCACCACCATGACCCCGGAGGTGCCCACGTCCAGGCGCTGCACGATGCCCTGGCGCTCGGGCGGGCCGGAGGTAGAGATGCGGAAGCCCGCCCCGGCCAACCCCCCCACCACCGTGGGGCCCTCCCAGCCCACGGTGGGGTGCGCGGCCACCCCCACCGGCTTGTGCACGGCGATCACGTCGGAGTCGTAATAAAGAATGTCCATGCCCTCAACGCGCTCCGGGGTGGGCTCCACCGAGGTGACCGGCTCCGGCAGCGTCACCGTCAGCAGGCTCCCCGCGTGCAGGCGCGCGGACTTACCCGCCGCCACACCATCGACGAGCGCGTCACCCGCCTCCGCCAGGTCGGCCGCCGCGCTGCGGGAAAGCCCCAGGAGCTTGGACAGGGCGGCGTCGATGCGCATACCCACCAGACCCTCCGGCACGGGGAGGCTGCGGACTTCCCGCGCCATCAGCCCACCTCCTTGGTGCCGCGCTCCGCGAGGAGCATACCGATGAGAAAAATCACCACTCCGACGGTAATACACGCATCCGCGATATTAAATACCGCAAAGCCGCCCACGGAGATGAAATCCACCACGTGCCCCAGGAAGAACTGCGGGGCGCGCAGCAGCCGATCGAGGAGGTTGCCCAGCGCGCCGCCGCCCACCAACGCCAGACCCACGGCCGTCCAGGGATCGCGCACCCGGGGGGCCGCCACCGCCACGGCGACCACGAAGGCGATCTGGAAGCAGGTGAACAACCAGGTGGAGTTCTGGCCCATCGAAAAAGCCGCGCCGGGATTAAAGAGCAGCAGGAACCGGAACCAGTCCCCCACGACCGGCTGCGGCACCCCCGGCTCCAGCCAGGCCAACATGATCGCCTTGACCGCCTGATCCACCGCCGCCACGATCAGCACCGTGGCGGCCATCATCACCACATAGGGCCGCTTCTTCTCCATTGCGCGCTGCGTCACGGCTCCCATTGTTCCCCATCGCCACCGCCTGGCACCACCGCACCCCGCCGGTTCCCTGACGGTAAGTTGGACACCGTGCGTGTACCTGGTTTCCCCTCCGCTCCCTCCCGCCCGCGCTTCAGCGCCTCCCAGCGCGGGCGCACCCTGCTGTGTGCGCTCAGCGCCTGCGTCCTGATGCTGGGGGCCTGCTCCGCCGAGGAGAATACCCCCACCGTGGAGGCACCCGTGGCCCTCCAGGTCGATCCGGCCCGCGTGCTGCTGCACAATCCCGGTACCGCTCCCCACCGCACCCTGGAATACGCCGCCGAGTGGCCCGAACAGCAGGTCACCGTGGCCGTGACCACCGGCTTCCGGCAGCAGGTGATGCGTGCCGACGCCGTGGAGGTCCAGGCCCCCGAGGCCTCACAGGATGCCCCCGACCTCCCGGGGGCCGAGACCATCACCCTGCCGCTGCGGGCAACAGGCAGCGCCGAAGACGGCACACACCGCGTGGAAACAGCCCTAGGCCAACCCGCCTCCTCACTCTCGGAAAACAACGCCGAACTGGGAACCGCCCGGGGCTTCACCCTGGGCTGGCAGGGCGACGCCAGCGGGCGGATCAGCACCGTGGATCTGGCCGCCCCCGCAGAGGCGAGTGATACGGGGCGCGCACTCACGGAGAAGGCCTTGATGAAGCTGCTCTCCCTCCCCGTGATCTTCCCCGCAGAACCCGTAGGAGTGGGAGCCGTGTGGAGCGTGGACTCGCGGGTCACCGGGGAGGCCACGCTGCTGCAAACCACCACCTACACGCTCACCGCGCTGGATGGGGATTCCGTGGAACTAAGCGTAAGCGTGCAGCAGCGGCCCGCGCAGGGGGCGCTGGTGATGTCTGATGCGGGGGCTGTTGGGGGCTCGGATTCTTTGGAGACTCCGGCAACGGAGAGCGCGGCTGGAGGCGATGACACCCTGGACGTGATGAACGCCAATACCAGCAGCACCGGAACCCTGCGGCTTAGCCTCAACGGTGCCCTCCCCCGCGAGGGCACCGTTGCCCTGACCACCCGCGTGGTGTACGGACAACAGGAGTCCGACGTCCGGGTGGTGCAGGATACCGCCACGCGGCTGCGGTTTCATTAGGGAGATTTATTCGCAGGATCTCACCTACCAGCGATGCGGTATTCACATGGCGGCTTAACCGGACAAAATGAACATAGGGCAGCCTAGATCTTACTACAGCAACTCCATTAATAAACCTCACACCCTTCAAAATTACCACAAAAAGTACTTATTATATCAACCCATCAATTTTATCGAGAGATTTCACATTACCCACAGTAAAGAGCAGGGAAATGTAATCCTCTATATCTAAATCAAATCCCCAAGAAAGATCGGAACTATCCAACCAAACATTCTTATACCAATCGCGGGGATTATCCGTAGAGAAAAACACAAAACCCGGGCCTGGAGAAAGTTTTTCCAGGTCACCCTTCATCAATATTTCCCGATAAGCCTCCCACCATTCGTTACCTTGAGAAAAATTATCAACGTGAGGATTAAGACTGCCATCAGCACACACCTGCACATAGCTGGAATTCTGCACTATTTTATTCCCAAAGAAAGAACGCCTCCCCAGACCAACCCACAATTCAGAATCGATAAAATGATCCAGCACACAATTTCGCATGACGTACTTCCAGGCGAGATCGAATGAACTCGTCTGGTCTATCCCGCCCGACCCCTCTTCATTTCTATCGCACAAAGAAGTAACACACCATCCCGAGGGAAGTTGGTTTCGGCGACGCACACCCAAATAACGTCCCCCCAATTCCAACGGGGAATCTGTGCCGTACATGAGGTATTTATCCCCTAGCCACAAACCGCGGTCAACTTTTTCACCAAAGTATTCGCTGACCTTTTTCTCATAGCATTGCACCCCGCGCACCGCCAAGGACCAATCGCTATCGTCCAAAGGCGCTATGGGGAGATACCAGGGTCGATTATCGCTATTCACGTTAGCGATCTTATGCGAGGCATAGTCCATCACCTGCATGGTCAAGTCCTTCCCTTACTCAACTTCTCGCAAGATTCCATGAGCAACAAGTTCCTCTACAGAGAAGAACTCTACATCCACCGGCTCCCCATTGCGATAAAGCACCTTTTCAAACAGGTACTGAGTTCCACCACCGGGCTGCTCAAACGCAGGAGCAATTTTTCCATATCTCATTTGAACCCCCTCCGGCAGAGGGGTATCCGTTCGCTCAAATTTTGCATAGTACCTCATCTCAATCCACGGAGGAAGTGAACGCATGGGAAACGAATCTGTAGCATTCCATAGATAGTTTCCCTTTTTACTACCAAGCCTATCAATCATCAAAACTCCTAGAAATTATACACAAGGGACAACTCCAATAACCCTACCACATAGCCGCAATATACTATCGAAAAATAAAACCTCCTTATTGCATAAAGTAGAGGAACCTAAGACAGTGCAGTCTCAAACAAAAGTTCCACATAATCCTCAATGTCAAGCCCCAGGCCCCAGGAAAGATCTGTATCCAATTCATTTCCTGCATGATACCATTCCGAGGGGTCATCGCGATGATAAAAAATACACCCAGGGCCGGGAAAAAAGAAATCCTCTCCCCATAATTCTCTCGATTCGCAAAGGAGATCGTTCCAGAAAAAACCATCCTCTTCGGGGTTCCCCTCCTCAATGTCACCATGCATTGATATACGAAAAGTCCGTACATGATCGGGGATCAACCTTCTAAAGACCGTATGCCTTAACTCTGACCGCCAGATGTGCCAAAAATCATTATAAGCACAAGAATGCATAGCATCTTTCCACACCACATCAAAGGAACTCCGCTGCCATCCAATCGTCTCGTCACCACGATCCGAAAGCGTAGCTTTCATCCATCCAGAAGGTATCTGCCTCCTATGACGCACCCCCGAGTACCCATCACCATTCTCCAATAACCCTTCAGTACCGTAGACAAGATACTCATCCCCTAACCATAGCCCCTTATTTTCCTCCTTTCCAAGATAACGGCGAGCACACTCCTCGTATTTATTCACGCCACGAACGGCCGTATCCCAATCCTTATCCGACAGCGGAGCAATCGGCAAAGAATATCTACCACCGCTGTTTTTTTCTGCAAATTTTAGACTTCCATATTCCATAACGATCATAGCTAAACCACCTTTCTGAAAATTTTAAGTTTTATCAATTCTTGCAGGCTGACTAGTTCAACTTCTGGACCATTCTTCCCTATACCTGTGATTCTTTCAAATATATACTGCGTTCCACCACCAGGCTGTTCAAACGCGGGAGCGATCTCACCGAAACGCACCCTAATATCATCCGGCAACGGCTTATCCGTCCTGACAACCTTCGTGTACTTCTCAAAAGGCCTGTCCGGATGCATAGACCTCATCGGGAAGGAGTCTCCGGCGTCGCCCAAAAACTTTCCGTTTAAGTTACCTATTCTATCAAGCACCTTTCCTTCAGGTAGATCTTTCATCAAGGTCGTGATTGGATTTCCCTCCGAATCGAGAACAAAACCATTCTTTGGTGGCCACTTCGGATTATCTACCGGTCCCCATTTTTCAACAAACTCTGGATGCGTGAGATCCCCATAAGGACGATAGTCATCGGGGAAGAACTCTTCGTTCCGAATAGCAGGCGGAACAGTGTCGGCATTCTACCCCTCCGCACGATACCACGCAGGGGATGGATCAACTTTAGCCGTTCCGTTCGATGTCGGGGCCTGCTGCAAAGAAGAAACTCGAGAAGGTACAGTTTCCGGCTTGGCAGCCTGTGGTTTTTTCGGTGTGCCCTCTACGGGTTTCCTCGGATTTTTCCCTTGAACACGTGGGGAAATTTGCGCAGGCTTCGGCGTTACCTTAGGTGGCGGCACCGGCTGCGTCGGCTTCTTAGGCTTTATAGCCTTACCAACCTTATCTACACCCTTCAGGCCAATAAGGTTTGTTGCAGTAAGCGCCACCGCCTCTGGGTACTCTTTATTCCTCCATTCATCATAAGCGATCGCTTCTTTCCCAACAGCCTTCCATGCCTCTTTAGGAGATACATTATCACTAGCACCAACCAGTGATCCTGGCCCATCACGCCATGATTCTTTTACTCCAGGGCCGCCATCTTTTCCCAAGCCAACCAGAGGAGCGCTTGCAGCGATTCCATCACCCACTGACTCATAGACCGCCTTTGTGCCACGGTGAACTAACCGTTCCCCCTTAGCTAGACCTCTTTCTACCTTGCCATCAGAGTTCTCCCGTTTCTTAATACTCTTATCACTCTCTTCAAATTTATCATGTCCCCATTCATTGACCTTCTTGACCCCGCTTCGGATCTTATCTTTTACACCCTTGCGAAATCCCTTATTTTCCTCCTTACTTTTACCAACGGATGCCTTATCCAGATTCCGGTTCGGGGAAGAATTATTTCTGACCCCACTACGTTCCTGCACATACGGGTCCGGCTGCGGCCCACCCACAGCCTTGATCTTCCTCCTCGGCGCATTAGGTGGCAACGGCTTACCCACCTGGCTATAATCCGGCGGCAACGGATCTTTCCCGGGGCGTACATGTTTTTCGAAATCGCTATTTCCACCCCGGGAATTAACTTCCTTAGAAAAATCGCGTTGATAGTTAAGATTGAAAGTCCCGTCCTTATTGAGTAGTTGCCCCTCCGGGACTACACATTTTTTATTCGGATCCGCCGGTGGACTCTTCAACAAGTCTTTACCAAGCAAGTTCTCACTTTGCACGGGAGAGTTCCCGCTCGTTGGTTGCTGTGGCCCACCAATCGACTTAATCTTCCTCCTAGGCGTTCCAGGAGGCAGCATTTTCGTCTCCGGCTGCTTAGCAGGCGGCTTAGGCTGCGTACCTGTTTTAACCGCACTTGTCTTAGGCGCAGCGGGCATAGGATTTCCGCTCCCCTTTTGGGAAGAAGGCGGCTGTCCAAAGCCTTTGATCTTTTGCCGCTGGGGGGTTTGGCTTCCCTTTGTCCCCTTGGCCTTGTAAGGACTCGCGCCGGTACTCTTTTTCTTGTCCGGGTCCGCCACCACCGGCAAAGCAGTGGTGCGCTGGGGATCTATCACCTGAACCAGTCGGTTGTCCTCACCCACCTCATACCAGGTGGGCACCTTGCGGCCGGAAACATCGTAGGCCCAGGGGGCTTGGACATGTTCCACCACGTTTCCCTGGGCGTCCACGATGTCCACGGAGCCATCGGCGTTTTTGTTCATTCGCCCACTGGGCGGCACGTCCATCTCAAAGACGTGCTCGCGGGGCGAATCCGGGCCTTCCAGGAGCACCAGCGATTGCTTGCGTCCGCCGCCCCAGTCGATGTCGGCGCGATGGGAACCATCGCGGCGTCGTGCTCGTCTCGCCATGACCGCCGCCGCACCGGCCACGGCCCCGCCGGTGCCCAGCAGCCCTTCCCCGGGTGTGTCGGCAGCGGGCTTATTCATCTGCGCAGGTGCTTGTTGCCGATTATCCGTGTCCTCCTCTAGCGGTGGCGCCGGGGCTTCGCTCTCCTCAGGGGCTTGCCCACCCTCACTGCGCAGGGGCGCACCGGCCTGGTCAAGGGCTTCAAAGAGCCGTCCGACCACGGACTCATCGCTTACCACGGACGTCCCTTGCCCGGTAGCGGGATCGGTGACGATCACCTCGCCGGTCGCTCGTCCAGCATCGTCCACCACCAGCGCACGCCCCTGGCCGTCATCGACCACCCGCACTCGCCGCGAATCTGCCCCGTTCCCGTTATCAGCTCCCGCGGCCTCCGGCACGGTGATCTCCCAGGAGCGCACCCGGGGCACGTTCGAGCGGGCACCGCCGGGGCCGAGGTCACCGTTCTCTCCCCCGGCGGGTGGCTGCGCGGGGGTACCCCCCTCCTGGTGGCCTCGGCGTGTATCGCCCAAGCCGCCCAGGCGCATGTCTCGGGAGTATTCGGAATCATGCGCTCCGAATCCCTCGTAGTGATGCATCCGTCCGGGTGGGGTGTCTCCATCGCTCCAGCGGTGAGTTCGCTGATGCCCGCCGGTCGCATCATCCGGCACCGGGACCGGAGCTAAACCTATGTCGCTTGCGCCATCGGTCATCGGCTGCTCACCGGCAGGCACGCCGGGATTATTCGGCCCACCCACGCACACATACCCGGGCCATGCCCCAGGCCCGGGTTCTTGCCCGGGGTGGGTCGCTCGCCATAATGCCTCCTGCGTGGAGTTCCAGGCGGCGGTCTCACGCTGGCACCGTTCCTCCGGCGTTTCCGCCTGCACCATCGGGGCACACAACACATGCATCGCACCCGCCACGAATAACACCCGAAACAATGCCTTGTTATTCAAGATGCCGCCCCGCATACTTCTGACGCACCGATCCCCACAGGCCCATCGCGCCTGCGGTTAGCAGGGCACCGGCGCACATCATGGCCACAATGTATACCAGCATTACAGGCACGTAGCCCCATCGCTCAATCGCCGCGCCCATTGATTGCCCCAGGGCCAGCACGGCAATCATCGCGGCGAAGCCCACTGCGGCTTTGCCGATCCCCGCCCACGCCGCCGAGGCCGTTGGCTCTCGGGGATCACTCGGCGGAGGTCCCTCTATCGGATACACATCCTTATCGGCAACCTGTTCCCGGTATTCCGCTCCCGCCAGGGTATCGGTGCTGTCCTCGCCGTACCACTCGTGCTGTCCCATAACGTTCCCCTTTTTTTATCCCTGCGTGGCACCTACCGAATACGCTGCGCGTCCCCGTAGACACTCACCGCATCCACCGAGGTAGCGGACTTAGCCGAGATGGTCACGTAGGAGCGCACCGTCACCGGGCCAACGCACCCATTGACCTGGAGGTGCGCCCCGGTGAAGCCGCCACCCGCGCGCTGAAAACGCGGATCGACGGGCATAGACACCAGCGCCACATTGGTGACCTTGCCCGGGTGCAGGTGCCCGCGAATCGTAGGGGTGACCTCGGCCTTGGCGTCCGCCCCAAGCTCCCCCTTGGCGGTGGCGTCGCCGCCCGCCTCTAGCTTTCCGGTGGCGTCGCCGCCGATCTCCGGCTTGACCTTGGCGTCCGCGCCTGCGGTCAGCGAGCCGTCGGGAAGCGTCACCTTGACCTCGGGGCCAGCCTCCCCACCAAGGCTCACGCTCGGGCCACCCTCCACGCCACCATTTGCATGCGGACCGCCCTCAATACCCACGGTGCCGTGCGGGGCCACGCCCACCGTCCCGGTCACGTCATAGTCCACCCCTCCGGATACGTCCACCCCGCACCCGATCTGGTAACCGGATTCAAAAACCGCGCCCGAGATCTCCGGATTTCCCTGGCCGTCGATCCATACCCGGCCGGTCACGGTGCCAAAGCTCTCCCCCGTGGTCGCTGAGGAATCGAGCGGCGGGGCCACGTTAATCTTCTCCTCCTCTTTCAGAGCATGAAGCACCCAGCCATCGGCGGTGACCCGCTGCGCGTACCGATCGGGGAGGCTCCTTTCTCCGCCGAAGGGGGCCGCCGGATAGGGCAGAAAATCGATGATCGGTGCCGCCGAGGCCATCGCCCCGAACGGCAGAACACACCCGCACGCAACCATGAGGCTCGCGCTCGCACGTCGCAACATAAAACCATTCTTGAGATCAGAGAATGAAAACTTAAGAAGATCCTGCAATAAGGCTGAACTTACTCTCATCGCAAGCAAAGGGGTAGAGGTTCTTCTCCGCTCAATGTATGGCATCTTTCACATGCGAAACTCCACCACGACGGTCTAAAATGCCACCCCGTCACCGCTCCCATGAAGCAACAGCTCAAGCGCGTCCCGCCAAACCAAGGACCCCGCGATTCAGGCGGGGAGGGACCTTTTACCCTTCACGCTCCTGTACAAAAAGAAGGGCCGCACTCCCCGGTGCGACCCCGCCCCCTCACCCCGATCACACTGTGTTCCCCGCCCGAAACCCCGAGAGAACCTTACCGCGCCGGGTTAACCGGGGTCTCGGGGGCAGGAGCCCCCGGGGCTGCGGGAGGCACCGCCGCGGGAGCCCCCGGAGCCGGAGGAGCAGGGGCATCGGCAGGGGCGGGAGCGTGGGAGGGCATCTGATCCGCGCACATCGCCGGAACCTGGTCCGGCACCACGCGGGTAATCAGGGTACAAGCCCAGTCCCGGGAGAGCTTCCAGGCACCGTTCTCGTACACAAAGGTCACGTTATCGGCCATCTGCTCGGGCTGATCGGGGCGGAGGAACTGCACGCTGGTGAGCACCTCGTTGGCGGCGTATCCGGCCAAAACCGGGTCTACCACCTGGAAGTCCGCGCCAGATTCCTCCTTGGAGCGCGCCATGACCTCAAAGAGCTCCGGGGCGGTTTCCCCGCCCTGCACGGTAGCGATCTTGTCCGCGATCGGCAGGTTGGGATCGGTGGCGGCGGCGAGCACGCGGTTAAGATCGGCGGCGGTGGGCAGCGCGGGGGCAACCTCGGCGGCGGTGGTGGTCGCCGGCACGCTGGAGGCGGCTTCCACCTGACCGTCCTTGTCTTCCCCGGAACAGGCGGCCAGGGTCAGCCCCAAGCTGAGTGCGGCGGTGGCGGCGGCGATCTTTGGCAACTTCACGGTTTCTCCTCGAATAACATCGACGTCTCGCGCAGCACGGCGGAAGACGCGCGAGCGCTAAAAGTTACGACTGAGGAAGATGTTACACCTGTTATTTCTCAGGCCCTACGCGCCCAGCGCACGACGCCTACAATGACGGAATCATGAGCACCCCGCAGACCCTCTCCCTCCTCACCACCGGCGGCACTATCGCCTGCACCACCGACGCCACCGGCGCGCTCATCCCCACCCTCTCCGGTGAAGACGTGGCGGCCCCGCTGCGCACCCGCTTCGATCCCGAACACCTACGCCTGCGGGTGCGCGCACTCGGCCGCCTCGACTCCTCCTCCCTGCGCCTCGACGAGGTCGATTCCCTCGTTTCCGTCGTACACCAGGAACTCCGCGACCCCTCCGTCACCGGGGTGATCGTCACCCACGGCACCGACTCCCTGGAGGAAACCGCCCTGGCCCTCGACTGCTTTCACCGCGACGATCGCCCCGTGATCCTCACCGGGGCCATGCGCCCCAGCGACGCCCCCGCCCCGGACGATCCCGGCAATCTCTTCGCCGCCTGCACCATCGCCCTCGATCCCACCGCGCGCGGCATGGGTACCCTCATCGTCATGGGAAACAAGGTGCTGCCCGCGCGCGGCACGATCAAGGTGGATACCTCCGCCCCGGATGCCTTCGCCTACCTCGGCCCCGCCGAACCCCAGCGCCCCGCTCCCCTCCCGGTGGCACCGCTAACCGGGCATCGGGTGGACATCGTCGCCGCCTATCCCGGCGCGCCCCGCACGCTGATCGATGCCCCCGTGGCCGCCGGGGCGCACGGGCTGGTGATCGAGGCGATGGGGGCCGGGAACGTCGGCACCGATCTGGCGCGCGGGATAGAGGACGCCCTGGATAAAGGGGTGCCGGTGGTGGTGACCACCCGCGCCCATCGCGGGGAGGTGCGCTTTGATTACGGAGGGCCCGGCGGCGGCGCTTCCCTGGGCGCGCGGGGCGCGGTGGGGGCCGGATACCTGCGGGCGGGCCAGGCTCGCATGGCGCTGCTGGTGGCCCTGGCGGCGGGCGTCGATCCCCGGGACGTGCTCTAGCCCAAGGCAATACGGGCTTATTCTTCTTGCTCCGCCTGTTGCGCCAACCAATCCCCCCAGTCCAGGCTGTCCACCGGATCGGCGGGGCGCAGATCCGGGTCGTCCTGGGCGAAGGTGCGGGTACACCCCGCCTCGGTGGTGCGCGTTTCAAAGCGCACTGTGACGATCCCGTGCCCGCTGCCCTGTACCCAACCGTGCCCATACTGGGGGTGATAGACGTCCTCGGTGGCATACCATCCGGCGGGCGGGGCCTCGATGCTCACCGCCTCGGGGCTCGGCTCGGTGCCCGGGATCGCGGCCACCCCCACCTCGTAGTCACTATCGCCCCGTTCCGGGGTGGTCATGGTCTGCTCCAATTCGGGGAAGAGCACGTCCTGGCGCGCGGCCTCCAATCCGGAGTAGCCCACCCCCACCAGGCGGATCGACCCCACCTCCTCGGGGTATCGCGCGAGTCGGCCAGCCGTGGCGCGCAGGGTCTCGGGGTTATCGGTGGCGTAGGGCAGGGTGGTCGAACGCGATTCGATATGAAAGTCTGCCATGCGGAGCTTCACGGTAACGGTGCGCGCCCCACGACCGTCGCGCAGCAGCCGCCGGTGCGCGCCCCGGGCCGCGCGCTCAATAGCCGCATCGACCTCCGCGCGGGTGAGCAGGTCCCTCGGATAGGTGTGCTCGGCGGATATCTGCTTGGCCTCGGCGCGCGGCTGCACCGGGCGATCGTCGTGGCCGCGGGCGAGCTGCCACAGCTGGAGGCCGAGCGTGGAGCCCAGGGTGATCTCCACCTCGCGGCGCGTCATAGCGGCCAAGTCGCCGATGGTCTCCACGCCCACGGCGCGCAACTTGCCCTGCGTCACCGGGCCCGCTCCCCAGAGCTTGCCCACGTCTAGGGGGTGGAGCATGGCGATCTGGCGATCCGCCGGGATGACGCACACGCCATCCGGCTTGGCTTCACCCGAGCCGATCTTGGCGTACTGCTTGCCGGAGCCCGCCCCGATGGAGGAGGGCAGGCCGGTCTCCGCCCGGATGGCCTCACGCAGGCCTTGGCTCCACCGTTCCACCTCCGCCGGGCTCGCGCCCACCAATTCCTCGGGTTCCAGGAATGCCTCGTCCACGGAGAGCTGCTCAATCACCGCCGCGTGGCGGCGCACAATCTGAAACACCCGGCGCGAGGCGGTGGCATAGACCGCGCGACGCGGTTTCACCAGCACGGCGCGATAGCCCACCAGCGCCGCGGCGCGGTGGGTAGGCATGGCGGAGTGCGCCCCAAAGCGGCGGGCCTCGTAGGAGGCCCCGGCCACCACGCCGCGCCCGTCCACTCCCGCCACGAGCACGGGACGACCCCGCAGCGTGGGGCGGGTGAGCTGTTCGCAGGAAGCGTAGAAGGCATCCATATCAATATGAAGAACCCAACGCTGCATACCCGTGAGGATACGGCACCCGCCACCGTTTGTCGATCAGATGTACGAAGGTCGCATGCTAGGCCCCGGGAACCACCACCGTGGCCGTGACCCCCTTGACCACCTCGTGCACCCGACCGGACAGTTCCCCAGCCACAATCTCCAGGGAGGTGGCCAGCACCTCGCCGGCGATGTGGTCGCGATGCCGGGTGACCCACTCTCGCTTGTCCTCCGGCACGGAGAGCACCACCGCGATGCGATCGGAGACCGCCAGGTCCTCCGCCTTGCGGGCGTCCTGGAGGCCGCGGATCACATCCGCCGCCCAGCCCTCGGCCTCGAGCTCCTCGGTGACCTCCATGTCCAGGGATACCAATCCACCCAGGCCGTCGATCCGCGCCGTGGACTCCGGGTGGGCGGCCACCAGGCGCTCGGTGAACTCCTCGGGGGCCAGTTCCACCCCCTCGGCCACCACGCGATCCCCCACGCGCTCGTACTGCCCGGCCTTGACCGCCTTGATCACGCGCTGTACGTCGCGGCCCAGTCGCGGGCCCGCCACCTTGGCATTGACCACCACCTCGAAGCGGCCCACCGCGTCCACGTCGTCACTTAAGATGACCTCCTTGACATTCACCTCGTCGCGGATGATCCCGGCGAAGTCCGCCAGGGAGGCCGAGCCGGGCATGGCCACCGTCAGCGCCGGCAGCGGCAGCCGGTTGCGCAGCTTGTGGGCCTTGCGCACCGAGGAGGCCGCCGAGCACACCCCGCGCACCGCATCCATCGCGGATACCAGGTCCGGGTCCGAGGGGAAGTCCTCGGTGCGCGGATAGTCCGTGAGGTGCACCGAGCGCTGCCCGGTCAGTCCCCGCCAGATCACCTCGCTGGCGTAGGGCAGCAGGGGCGCGGTGACGCGGGTGATGGTCTCGAGCACCGTGAATAGGGTGTTGAAGGCCTCCGGGTGCTCCTCGTCGCCCGCCCAGAAACGCTCGCGGGAGCGACGCACGTACCAGTTGGTCAGCGCGTCGCAGAACCAGCGCACCTGATCGCAGGCGGCGGCGATGTCCGTGGCATCCAGGGCACGCTCCACCCTAGCCACCACGTCGTGCAACTTGGCCAGGATGTACCGATCGAGCACGTCGGGGGAATCCACCGACCACGTCGCGGGGCGGGAAGAATACAGCTGGAGGAAGGAATAGGCGTTCCACAGCGGCAGGAGGGCCTGACGCACCCCCTCCCGGATGCCGCGCTCGGTGACGATGAGGTTACCACCACGCAGGATGGGCGAGCTCATGAGGAACCAGCGCATGGCGTCCGAACCGTCGCGGTCAAAGACCTCGTTCACGTCCGGGTAATTGCCCTTGGACTTGGACATCTTCAGGCCGTCATCGCCCAGCACGATGCCGTGGGCCACCACCTTCTTAAAGGCAGGGCGGTCGAACAGCCCCGTGGAGAGCACGTGCAGGAGGTAGAACCAACCACGGGTCTGCCCGATGTACTCCACGATGAAGTCGGCCGGGGCGTGGGACTCGAACCACTCCTTGTTCTCGAAGGGATAGTGGAACTGGGCAAAGGGCATGGAGCCGGAATCGAACCACACGTCGAGCACGTCCGGTACGCGGCGCATGGTGGACCTACCCGTGGGATCGTCCGGGTTGGGGCGCGTCAGTTCGTCGATGTCGGGGCGGTGCAGCGAGGCCGGGCGCACCCCGAAGTCGCGTTCTAGCTCGTCGAGGGAGCCGTAGACGTCCACGCGCGGGTACTCGTCATCATCGGAGACCCACACCGGGATGGGCGAGCCCCAGTAGCGCGAGCGCGAGATGTTCCAGTCGCGCGCGCCCTCGAGCCACTTGCCGAACTGCCCGTCGCGCACGTGCTCGGGCATCCACTCGATGTCCTCGTGGTTGAGCTCCACCATGCGATCCCGGATCTTCGTCACGGAGACGAACCAGCTGGGCAAAGCCATGTAGATGAGCGGCTCCCCGGAGCGCCAGGAATGGGGGTAGGAGTGCACGATGGTCTGGTGGCGCAACACCCGGCCGGTGGCCTTCAGGTCTCTGATGATGTTCTTGTTGGCGTCAAAGACCAGCTGGCCCTCGTACTCCGGGACCAGGGAGGTGAATGTGCCGTCCATGTCCACCGGAAGCACCATCGGAATATTCTCCGCCTGGCAGGTGTTCATGTCGTCCTCACCGAAGGCCGGGGCCTGGTGAACAATGCCCGTGCCGTCCTCGGTGGTCACGTAGTCCGCGCCCAGGATGCGGAAGGCGCCCTCCTTAGCCTTGTCCGCGAAGTGCGGGAAGATGGGCCGATAGGTCAGCCCCACCAGATCCGCACCGCGGTGGGTACCCAGCACCTCGGCGTCCTCGCCGAGTTCCTTGGCGTAGGCTCCGCGCAGGCTGTCGGCCAGCAGCAGCGTGGCACCCGCGAAGCCCTCAGCGCCCTCCTGGCCCACCCGCACCAGCGCGTAGTCCACCTCCGGATTAACCGCCAGCGCCATGTTGGAGGGCAGCGTCCAGGGGGTGGTGGTCCAGGCGATCGCGGCTGCCTCGCCCAGCTCCGGGTGCTCCGCCAGGGTGGCCTCGCCCGGGCTGCCCGGCTGGGCCCCGGTGATCGGCATGATCACGGTGAGGGTGGGATCCTGGCGCTCCTTGTAGGAATCGTCCAGGCGTGTCTCCTGATTCGACAGCGGGGTGTGCTCCGCCCAGGAATAGGGCAGGACGCGGAAGCCCTGGTAGATCAGGCCCTTATCGTAGAGCTGCTTGAAGGCCCAGATCACGGACTCCATGTAGGAAAGATCCATCGTCTTGTAGCCGTGATCAAAGTCCACCCAGCGCGCCTGCCGGGTGACGTACTGCTTCCATTCCTCCGTGTAGCGCAGTACCGAGGAGGCGCAGTACTCGTTGAACTTGGCCAGGCCCATCGCCTCGATCTCGCCCTTGTCCTTGATGCCGAGCTGTTTTTCCGCCTCCAGCTCGGCGGGCAGGCCGTGGGTGTCCCAACCAAAGACCCGGGGCACGTGGTAACCGCGCATGGTCTTAAAGCGCGGGACGATGTCCTTGACGTACCCCGTGAGCAGGTGCCCATAGTGCGGCAGGCCGTTGGCAAAGGGCGGTCCGTCGTAAAAAACGTACTCCGGGCAACCCTCGCGGCGACGCAACGATTCTTGGAATGTGCCGTCCTGCTGCCAGTAGGCCAACACTTCGCGCTCCATATCGGGGAACCGGGTGGATCCCCCGGTAAGATCGACCCGGGGATACACCGATCCCACCGCGTTCTCCTCGTGTCCGGCGCTTTCTGCCATGCGACCTTGCTCCTTCACTCATCCGTTCCTAGGGTGCAGGGACGCAGACGAGCCGCGCGGTACCACCCTGCTTGCCGAGCGCGTGGGTCGCCACCGCGCGGCCGCTTCATTGATGTAGTGAAGGCGTAACGGGCCTTGGCCGTTCGGTTCTACTAAGCGACGCCGCCGTTCTTCCGAATACTCCCCGGTGATGGCCGGATCAACGCATATGATTCACAGTATAGCGCTCCTGCTTGTCCGTCGAATGCCGCCCCGCAGGATGGCGCTTTGAGCCGACGTCGATCACTAACAGGGCGGCGGCCGCCGCCACGAGGAGGAACATCGCCACCAATCCGAGGGTATAGCCCGTGACAATCACGAGGACGAAGCTCACCAGGGCGAGGGCGGTACAGATCAGGGCGGCGACGAGCATGGGGCCAGTCTATCCCCTTGCACGGGAGTAGCCCGCGCGCGGCGCTGCCCCACCGCGAGGGGTCTTCGCGATGGGGCAGCGCACGAGAAAGCCGATTTAGTTCTCCGCGGAGTTCGTCACCGTGGAACCGCGAGACTCCAGCTCCTCCAGCTGGCTCTGAAGCATGGTCTTGAGGCGAGTGCGGTACTCGCGCTCGAAGGTACGCAGCTCCGCGATGCGCGACTCCAGGGCAGTCTGCTGCTGCTTGACCGTGGACATGATCTCGGAGTGCTTGCGCTCGGCGTCCTGCTTGAGGGCGGCGGCCTTCTCCTCGGCCTGGCGCACCTGGGTCTCGGCGCGGGTGCGCGCAGCGGACAGGGTCTCCTCGGACTTCTTCTCCGCCTCGGCCACCAAGGTACGGGCCTTGCGGTCGGCCTCGCCAAGCTGCTTCTCGGCGGCCTGGCGGGCCTCGTCCAGCATGGACTTGGACTCCATCTGGGCCTCGGTGGTGAGCCGGTCGGCCATCTCCTGGGCCATGCCCAGCACCTTGGCGGCCTGCACGTTCGCGTCGGTGGAGGCCGCGGCCGCAGCGGCCGGAGCCTGCTGCGTGGGGGCGGAGGAGGCGCGGTTCTTGGCCTCGGCGGCCTCCTTCTTCGCGCGCTCGGTCTCCTCGCGGGCGGCCTTGATGTCCGCCTCCGCCTTCTGCGTGGCCTTCTTCGCCTGGGTGAGCTGAGCCTCGTACTCGGACCGCAGCTCGGACTCGATCTCGCGGCGCAGCGCGGACTCGTCCGTGGCCGAGGAAGAAGCGGAGCGGGAGGAGGACGTCCCCGAGGAGGCGGAAGAGGAGCCCTTGAGCTCGTCCACGCGCTGACGCAGATCCTCGTTTTCCTCCTGCAACTGAGCGAGGGTGTCCTCCACCAGGTCGAGGAACTGATCCACCTCGTCCTCGTTGTAACCCCGCTTGCCGATCGGCGGCTTGCTAAAAGCTACGTTGTGCACGTCTGCTGGTGTCAGCGGCATTGGAGATCCCTTCGAGTTCATCCGCCCCGATGGGGCTGGCGTAAGGCCGCTCAAGCCCTACGGTTACGTTCGTTCACTTGCATTGCGGTTCTTCGCAGCCAGTGTAGCTGGTTCCACACTGACACCGAGTATAGTACCTCACGTAATTCTTTAGTTGATCTTGAGCATTTCCGCCAATCAGAATCACATTCCCGCCCTCGGGCGCGAGCGCGAAAAACATGGGGCTACAGGAAGGCCACCTTCACTAGCTCGCCCAGCAGGGAACAGATCAAGAACAACACGATCACCGAGATATCCAGCGCCAGCCCGCCCATGTTCAGCGGCGGGATCACCCGACGCAGGGCCTTCAACGGTGGATCCGTGACCCGGAAGATCGGCTCCGCTACCAGATAGAAGGCGCGCGGCGGACGGAAACTCCGGGAAAAAGACTGGATCATTTCGATCACGATGCGCACCACGAGCAGCAGAATAAAGATCCGCAGCAGGATCAAGAGAACAAGGCCAAGGTCAGTCACGGTCATCTAGCCTAACCGAGGCAGCCCGCTTAGCGCAGGCGAGCGGCAGCTTCAAGCTCCCGAGTGGAAATAGAGGCGCCATCGGGGATAATGGCAAAGACGCGAGGAACCAGCTTCTTCATCTGACCGCGCAAGGCAAAACACAGACCCGAGGCGAAGTCGAGCACTCGCTTGGCCTCATCCAGATCCATGCCGCTGAGGTCAAAGACCACAGCATCGCCGTCACGGAACGGCTCACCGACCTCGGCCGACTGGGTAAAGGAGGTCAGCCGCACCGGAATCACCGACGGCGAGTACGGTGCCGAGGCCACCGCGCGATTCACGCTCCCCCGGCTGACCGGCTCGTGCCGACTGGGGGTGGCACCGCGCTCGCGACCATAATCCGCGCCGTACTCGTAGCCCGGCTCGCGGCGCGGCTGATATGCGGCGCTGCCCTGCGACTCGTAGCGGACATCCTCGCCGTAGTAGGCGTCATCGTGGTAGGCATCCGCCGGCGCCAGGCCAAAGAACTCCTTGGCGTTTTTAATAATCGACATCTCTCACGTCCCCTCTGCTCGCGGCACGCCCGTGGCACCGCGGTGGCTTTTTTGATCGTTCTTCAGGCTAACGGCCGCGCGCCCATGATTCCCGTTCCGACACGCACAATATCCGTCCCCGCCGCAATCGCCTCGCGCATATCCGCGGACATTCCGGCAGACAGCGCAAGGCGCCTTCCCATGCGCTCCTGCTGGCGGATACGCAGGTTCTGCGCGCGGGCAAAAACCTCGGCGGGGTCGGCACCCACGGGCGGCACGCACATGATCCCGGCGGCCCGCAGATGCGCCGCGGCGGCAAGGGCATCGAGGAGCGGGGCTACCTCGACGGCGCCCCCGCGCCGTTCGTCGCCATCGGCGCTCCACTGCACGAAGCAGTCCAGCGGCTGCTCGCGCTCGCCCCGGTCGAGGGCCCTGCCCACCGCGCGATCCAGGGCCGCGACGAGTTTGAGGGAATCCACCGAATGAACGCTGGCCGCCCAGCGCGCCACGGCGTTAGCCTTCTTGGTCTGCACCTGACCGATCATGTGGAATCGCACGCCCGGCACTTCCTCGGCCTTGGCCCGTGCCTCCTGTTCCCGGTTTTCCCCCACCTCGCGCACACCCAACTGCGCAAGCGCCGCGACATCGCTGGCCGGATGGAACTTGGTCACCGGCAGCAGGGCGATCTCCCGCGGATCGCGCCCCGCCGCCTGAGCGGCCCCCGCTATCTGTTCCCGCACCCGTCGAAGGTTGCGGCTCAGCTCCTCGGAGCGATACATCAATCCTCTTTTCTCTCGATCCACACCAACCCGGCCTGGCGACCCGTGCGTCCCTCGCGGCGATGGGAAAAGAACTGTTCATCGGCGATAGTATCGCGGGGATCCACGTCGATCGCCCGCACGCCCACCGCCCGCAGCTGCCCGGCGATCCCCGCACGCAGATCCAAACCCGGTGTTCCAGCCCGCGTGCGGACGTAGGAGCCCGGCACGCGGCCGTCTACGTCCCGCGCCATCGCCTCGGGCACCTCGTAGGATTCCCCCGCGGCCGCCGGCCCCAGCAGCGCATGGATATCGCGGGGATGGGCACCGCAGCCCACCATCGCCTCCACCGCGCGCGGCACGATGCCGTTGCGGGTGCCGAGCCGGCCCGCATGAACCGCAGCAACCACCCCGGCCCTCGCGTCAGAGAGCAGCACCGGAACGCAATCCGCCACCAGCACCGCCAGCACCAGGTTCGGCGCGGTGGTCACCAGCGCGTCCGTGGCCGCCACCGGCTCGTCGGAGGGCCCCTCCACCACCGTCACCGTGTTGGTGTGCAGCTGCTCCATCCACACGAAGCGCCCGGTGGGAACTCCCACCACCCGGGCCAATCGACGCCGGTTGGCCAGCACCACCTGCGGATCGTCCTCCACGTGTAGCGCGAGGTTCAACGAGTCGTAGGGGGCAGGCGAAACCCCGCCCGCGCGGCTGGTCACAACCTTGCGGACGGGGCGGGGTTCATCAATCAGCGGCATACCACCGGAATCTAGCGCAGGAAGTCCGGCACGTCGAGCTCGTCCCCATCGTCCTCGCGGCGACGCCAATCGCGTTCCTCCTCGCGGTGGGTGAATAAACCGCTGCCGCCCTCGCGGCGAGGCGAAGAATCCAGCCGATGCCGCGCGGGAGCTTCCTCATCCCTGTGGCGCTCGCGCTCGGTAAACAAGGAACCGCGCTCGCTCGGCGCAGGAGTGGGCTCCTCCGACGGGGCCTCTGGGGCAGCCGAGGCCTGTTCGCGGGGGGGCTCCGATACCGCATTGGTGGCGGCATCAAAGCCGGTGGCCACGATGGTCACGCGCACCTCATCGCCGAGATTATCGTCGATGATCGTACCCCAGATGAGATTGACGTCCTCGTCTGCCTTGTCCTCCACCATCGAGTTCGCCTCATAGACCTCGTGCAGTCCCAGATCGGAGCCACCGGCCACGGAGAGGAGCACGCCGGTGGCGCCCTCCATCGTGGACTCCAACAAAGGAGAGTTAATAGCCTGCTCGGCGGCGTTCATCACGCGATTATCGCCGCGCGCGGAGCCCACGCCCATGAGCGCGGAGCCGGCATCGGCCATCACGGAGCGCACGTCCGCGAAGTCCACGTTGATCACGCCGGGGGTGGTAATCAGGTTGGTAATACCCTGCACGCCGTTGTGGAGCACCTCATCGGCGGCGCGGAAAGCCTCCATCATGGACAAGGTCGCGTCCCCGAGCTCCATCAGGCGATCGTTGGGGATCACGATGACGGTATCGCAGACCTCCTTGAGCGCGTCAATACCCTCAAGCGCCTGGCGGGTGCGCCGCTTGCCCTCAAATTTGAAAGGACGGGTGACCACGCCGATGGTCAAGGCTCCCATCTTCTTGGCGATGCCCGCCACCACGGGGGCCGCGCCAGTACCGGTGCCACCGCCCTCGCCCGCGGTCACAAACACCATGTCCGCGCCCTTGAGGGATTCCTCGATCTCCGACTTATGATCCTCCGCCGAGGCGCGTCCCACCTCGGGATTAGCTCCGGCACCCAGGCCTCGGGTGGCCTCGCGGCCGATGTCCAGCTTCACATCCGCATCGGAGAACATCAGGGCCTGGGAATCGGTATTGACCGCAATGAACTCAACACCCTTGAGTCCCTCCTCGATCATGCGGTTCACGGCATTAACGCCACCGCCGCCGACGCCGACGACCTTGATGACGGCGAGGTAATTATTCGGAGAGGTCATGAGATGCGGCTCGCCTTTCAGAAGAGTTGAGGGTTCCATACAAATCTACGCTGTCCATCATGAGGGAAAAACCTGCCGGGGTGGCGGACATTTGCCGCGGCGTGTCGGAACCCTCAAGTATGGATTGAAGGTTATGGGGGTGACGTTATCGCACCGTCACCAGGCGCGGATTGGACACGTCCCACCGCTGCCCCTCCCGGGTCAGCACCGTGCGCATGGCCAGCGCCTTATCCCGATAGCCCTCCAAGGAACCCCAGTACACCACGCGGCCGTCGGCAAGGCGAAACTCTATCTCCCACTTACTCGGCACAAAGACCGAGGCCACCTGGGCACGCACCCCGGGGTCCATGGCGCTGACGGCCTCTACCAGGGACTTCATGGTGTCGCGGTCCCCCACGGCCTCGCCTGTGGCTTCCACCGTGCCCTCGGGGGGATCACCGTAGGCGAATGCCTGGCCGTGGCTGTCGATCAGCAACGGCTGATCGCCCTCGCGCCGAAAGAGCACGGGGGTGTGCTCCGTGACCGCGATGCTCACCGTGGCCGGCAGTGAGCGCGAGACCGTCACGCTCTCCACCCACTCCAGCTGCGCCACGGCGGTGGCAGCCGCCTCTTCATCGACGCGCACCAGGTTTTGCCCCTCCGTCACGCCGCTGCTCTCCCGCACCTGTTCCACCGAGAGATGACGATTCCCCGTGACTTCCACCTCGGAGACCATGAACACGGGCTGAGTCCACAGCACCACGGCCACTCCGACGAGCAAGGCGACCACGACCGCCACCGTGATCAGCAGCGCGCGCGGGCGCAGACGTCGCGGAAACCAGCTCACAGAAGCCATGCCGCGACCTCAGCGCCCCAGCTCGTCGAGGATTCGCGCCCCCAAGTGGGTGACGGTTCCCGCCCCCATCGTCAACACCACGTCGCCCGGACGGGCCCAGCCCGCTACCCGGGCGGGTGCGGCCTCAAAGTCAGGCTCCTGCACCGCCACGCCGGGGGCGATATCCCGGGCGATCAACCCGGAATCCACCCCCTCGCGAGGTTGCTCGCGCGCGCCAAAGACGTCGAGCAGCACCACGTGATCCGCGAGGCTCAGGGCCCGGGCAAAGTCACCGGCGAACTCCGCGGTACGCGAATACAGGTGCGGCTGGAATACCACCCCCACGCGTCCCCCCTCACCGGCGGCCTCCTGTGCCTCTCGCGCCGCGCGCAGCACGGCCTCGACCTCAGTGGGGTGATGCGCATAGTCGTCGTACACTTCTACTCCGGCGACCTGTCCTTTGCGTTCGAAGCGACGCCGTACGCCGTCGAAGCTCGATACCCCCTCGGCCAGCGCCTCCGGATCGCCCCCGGCTAGGTATCCGGCGCTGATCGCCGCCGTAGCGTTGAGCGCCATGTGCCGCCCGGGGATTCCCAGCTCTATGCCCACCGGCGTGCCATCCAGGTTCACCCGCACGTGGGTTCCGGAGGCGCTAGCCTCCATCGAGGTCACGGTGGCCAGCATAGTGATCCCGGGGTGTCTGCGCGCGGCCTCGGCGCTGCCGTAACCGCGCACGCTCACCCCGCGCTCCTGCGCCCGCAGGGCCACCTCCACCGCGCGATCGTCCTCCACGCACACCACCAGGTACCCATCCGGGGCGATCCTGGCGGCAAAATCCTCGAATACCCGGAAGTACGCCTCGGCGCTACCGAAGTAATCCAAGTGATCCGGCTCCACGTTGGTCACCACCGCCACTCGGGGGCGGTAGCGCAGGAGGGAGGCATCGGATTCGTCGGCCTCCGCGACGAAGGCCGCGCCGGACCCGTGATGCGCCCCCAAGCCGTCGCGATTGAGCTGCCCACCGATCGCGTAACTGGGATCGAGCCCGGCCTCGCGCATGGCCACCACCGTCATGGAGGTGGTGGAGGTCTTGCCGTGCGTTCCTGCGATGAGCACCTGGTCGCGCCCCTCCATCAGCAGGGCCAGCAGGTCGGAACGCCGGATGACATCGATGCCTCGCTCCCGCGCGGCCATCAGCTCCGGGTTATCCCTGGGAATCGCGGCAAAAGAGGTCACCACCACCGTGGGCGGCTGACCGCTGAGCTCAAGGTTGTCCGCCGCGTGCCCCACCGCGATGGTAGCCCCGGCCTCACGCAGGGACTCCACCACGGCGGAAGCGGAAACGTCCGACCCCGTGACCGTCTTCCCCCGGTCCAGCAGGATCCGGGCCAGCCCGGACATACCCGCGCCTCCGATTCCCACGAGGTGCACCCGATCCATGAGGGCAGTCGAGGCTGTTTCCAGGAAAGTCATAGAAAGAATGTCCTTTCTTCTGCTCATCTAGGGCACGATAACGGTCAATCGAGGGCCGCGGCCACGCGATCGGCAATGACCTCTGCGGCGTTATTCCTCGCCCGCCCGGCGGCGGCGCGACGCATCTTCTGGTGCTCGTGCGGGGTCGAGAGGATGGCGAGTACGTCGCGCGCTAGCTGCTTCCCCTCGAGATCGGCATCCGCGATGGTGCGCGCCGCGCCCGCCTCGATCACGTCCCTGGCGTTGAGCCCCTGCTCCCCATTGCCGTGCGGCAGCGGCACGTAGATGGCGGGAAGATGCGCAGCGGTGACCTCAGCCACCGTCATCGCCCCGGAACGGCACACGATAAGGTCAGCCACCGCGTAGGCGGCGGCCATGTCCGTGATAAACGGCAGCGGCACGTAATGCTTGGAGGCCTGCGGGGCCTCGTTTTTCTTTCCGTAGGCATGCAGCACTTGAATGCCCGCCCCGGTGATCTCGCCCAGGGCACCGGCCAGGGCTTTGTTGAGGCTGGCCGCCCCTTGAGAACCACCCGTCACCAACACGGTGGAGCGATCCGCATCCAGGCCCCACGCCGCGCGAGCCCGCTCGGCGGCCTCGCCCTCGCGATCGCCGGAGAGCGAAGAACGGATGGGAATGCCCACCACGTCTCCCTTCATGCCGGAACCGGCCACGGCATTAAACCCCGTGCCCCCCAGCCGCACCCCCAGCTTATTGGCCAGGCCGGCCTTGGCGTTGGCCTCGTGAACGTAAAAAGGAAGCCCCAGGCTGGCGGCGGCGAGATAGGCCGGGGCCGCCACGTACCCGCCGAACCCCACGAGCGCATCCGCGGAGACTTCGCGCAGGATCTTCTTGGTCTCCTGCACCGCACCGCGTACCCGGAGTGGGAGGCGCATCAGATCGGTATTGAGCTTGCGCGGCACGGGCACCGGCGGGATCATCCTCAGATCGAAACCGCGGGCAGGCACCAGCTCCTTTTCCAAGCCACGCTCGGTTCCCAGCGCCGTGACCCGGATGCCGTGGCGATCCCGCAACGCCTCGGCCACCGCCAAGGCCGGTTCAATGTGGCCCGCCGTGCCGCCACCGGCGACGACCACGGACGGGCTCTGAGATTGCTGCGCCATGTTTTACTTTTTTCTCCTTGTTCGTGGCTGCCGGGGCGAGAGGAATTGCTCCCCGGAAGCGGATCCCCGGGGTCGAGGATTGCGCGTCGAACCCCCATCGTAATCCCGCCGCGGCCGAGCGGAATCGGCAGGGGCACCCGGCCGCTCTGTCGCGCGCATCCCCGGCGCGGTGCGGCGGGGACGACTCGTCACCGGCTGACCGAAGCGCTCCTGGGGATCCTCCCCCGCTCGCCCGCGGCGCGCACCGTGGGGCCGCCGGGATTGCTCCGCGTGCTCCTCTGCCTCCGGCTCGGCGATGAACAACAGCCGATCAAACATCGGGCGACCATAAGATTTCACCGCCGAGACCGCCTCGGGTTCGTGGCGAGCCACGTTGGCCAGCAACCCCATGGAGGTCAGCGTGATGATCGCGGACGTGCCGCCGGCGGAGATCATGGGCAGCTGGATGCCGGTCACCGGCAGCAATCCCACCACATATCCGATGTTAATGAAGGCCTGGGAGACGATGCCCGCCGTGAGCGTGGCCGCCAGGAGGGACTGGTAGTTATCCCGCGCCCGCAGCGCCGTGCGGAAACCAAAAAACCCCAGAATGCCAAAGAGGATGATCACGAGGACGCCGCCCCACAAGCCCAATTCCTCACCGATGATCGCAAAGATGAAGTCGTTGCGCGCCTCCGGCAAGTAGAACCACTTGGCCCTCGATTGGCCCAGGCCCACTCCCCCCACGGCGCCGTCTGCCAGGGAAAGGAAGCCTTGATAGGACTGGAACGCGGTGCCGCGGGTGTCGTCGAAGTGGCCAAAGAACGCATCGAAGTACACGTGCAAGCGGTGCGAACGAAACCCGCCCAGGGTCAGCACGAAAATCATGCCCAGGGCGCCAACGACCAGCGCCGCCACGATCCAGCGATACTCCACCCCCGCAAAGAGGAGTACAAACAGCACCACAATGGCGAAGGAAACCGCCATGCCCAGGTCGCCCTCCGCCATGATGAGGATCGTCAGGATCGCGGCGATACCCGCAAAGAGCGTATAAGGGCTGCGCAGCCCGGAGCTTTCCACCCGGCGATTGGCAAGGAAGTGCGAGCCAAAGATGGCGATGGCGACCTTGGCGAACTCGGAGGGCTGGAGCCGCAGCGGACCCAGCACGATCCAGGACTGGGAGCCCACCTCCTCGCGCCCCGTGCCGATCCCGGGAACCAGCACCGCGATCAGCAGGACCACGGCAAAGAGCAAAATCCCGGTGGACCACCTGCGCACCGTCTGCGGGGGGATCTTGAGGCAGAGCCACAACATCACCAGGCCCGCCGCCACCATGCTGCCCTGGCGCAAGGCGGTACTCCACACCGTGGCACCCTCGATGATCGACCAGGTCATGGAGGAGGACATCACCATCACCAGACCGATGCCGGTGAGCAGGAAGACCGTGATGCGCAGCATCAGATAATCCAAGCCTGGCTGCGCATCCATCGAGCGCTGAAGGCGACGAAGCGCCTGGGCAACTCTGGAGGGCGGCTCGGTGGGGGCCGTCGGCGCGGTGATGGTACTCATGTGGGTTCTCTCCCTCGTCCTAGCTCGACGGTGGTTGATCGGCCCCGTCGAGCGGGGCAGTTCGGTGGGTTTCCTGCTCCCGGGCCGCGGCTCGCAGCGCCGCGGCGGCGAACATGTCTCCGCGCTGCCCCATCCCGGTGTACATGTCGAGCGAGGCCGCCGCCGGCGCGAGAAGCACCGTGTCCCCCGGGCGGGCCACACGCTGCGCGATCTCGCCCACCTGATTCATGGCCTCCCGCGCATCGCGCTCGGCCACGCCGTGTATCTCAACGCCGGGGGCATAGGCGCGTAACGCCTCCTCGATGAGGAGGCGGTCTTGGCCAAGGACGATCGCCGCGCGCATACGGGAACCATACCTACGCACCAGGTCGGTCACGTCCGCTCCCTTGAGCTGGCCACCGGCGACCCACACCACGGATTCCTCGGCGGCCAGGGCCGCCTCGGCAGCGTGGGGATTCGTGGCCTTGGAGTTGTCCACCCAGCGCACCCCGCCGTGCTCGCTCACCACGTGCCCGCGGTGTCCCGCCACGTGGAAATCGCGCAGGGCCTCCGCGATCGCCTCGGGGCCCACGCCCTGGCTGCGGGCGATGGCCGCGGCCGCCAGGGCATCGAGCACCCCAGCGGGTCCTGCGGGCTCGATGCCCTCGACGGGGGCCAGCGCGAGGCCCGCGGTAGCGTCCTGCCTGTCAGAACCGTAGGCGGCGTCGACGAGGTAGCCTTCCACCACCCCCAGCCCCCCGGGAGCAGGTTCGCCTAGCCCGAAGGCAACCACGGCATCGCTCAGCCCCGCGGCCTCCACCAGAGCACGAACCTCGGGGCTCTCCATGCCCGCCACGGCCACGGGGCCGCGCAGCGCCTTGGCCTTGGCCTTGGCGTAGGCCGCATAGGAGCCGTGCCAGTCCAGGTGATCCTCCGCGAGGTTGAGCAGCACCCCGGCATCGGGAATCAGCCGCTGCGACCAGTGCAGTTGGAAGCTCGACAGCTCGGCGACCAGGACGTCCACGCGCTCCGCGCCGTGCGCGACGCCGGGGAGGCACAGCACATCGGCCACGGCGGTGCCGATATTCCCCACGGCCTGCGCGCGGAATCCGCCGCTGCGCATCATGGCGGCCAGCATCGCGGTCGTGGTGGTCTTCCCGTTCGTTCCCGTGACCACCAGCCAGGTGCGCCGGGGGCCAAAGACCTCCGCCTCGTCCAGGCACCAGGCCAGCTCCACGTCACCCAGGACGGGGATCGCGCGGCGCTGCGCCTGCACAAAGAGTTCGGTGTCGGGCCTCCACCCCGGGGAGGTGACCACGAAGCCGTAGTGATCCAAACGAGCGAGGACCTCCTGGGTGCCCAGCGCCCCCTGCGCCTTATCGTCCACCAGGGTGTATTCCACGCCCGCGGCATCCAGCATGCGCGCGGTAGCCTGACCGGAAACCCCGGCGCCGGCGATCAGGGCGGGGCCGCGCAGATACACGGGAATCTTCTTTCGAGCTACCGCGCTCACGCTCCCGCCCCCTCGAGGAGGGCCACCACGGTGTATTCATCGGTGGCACCGATCCACTCACCGTAGAACAACGCCATGCCGACGGCCACGGCCAGGGCTGCGAGGATCCAGAAGCGAATCACCACCGTGGTCTCGGCCCAACCACCGTTTTCAAAGTGGTGATGGATGGGGGCCATGCGGAAGAAGCGCTTGCCCGTGGACTTAAACACGGCCACCTGGATGACCACGGAGGAGACCTCTATCACGAAGAGGATGCCCAAGAGGATCATCAGCAGCTCCGTGTGCGACACCACCGAGAGACCAGCCACCAACCCACCCAGGGCCAAGGAACCGGTATCGCCCATGAAGATCTTGGCCGGGGCGGCGTTCCACCACAAGAATCCCAGGCAGGCGCCCAAACCCGCCGCGGCAATCACCGCCAGATCCAGCGGATCGCGCACCGAATAGCAGCCGGGACCCACGTGCTCGGCGCAGGAATTACGGTATTGCCAGAAGGTAAGCAGCATATACCCTCCCATTACCAGGGAGGTGGTACCCGCCGCCAGGCCGTCCAGGCCATCGGTGAGGTTCACCGCATTGGACCAGGCACTAATCAGGATCACCATGAAAATCACGAAAAACAGCACACCGAGTCCGCCGCCAAGGGCCAGATCCACGGTGGGAATGTCACGGATAAAGGAGAGATTGGTCGAACCCGGGGTCACGCCCTTGTCATCCGGAAATTGCAGGATCAGGATGGCAAACGCGATGCCCAATACGAGCTGCCCCACGAGCTTACCGGTCTTGTTGAGACCGAGATTGCGGGACTTAAAGAGCTTAATGGCGTCGTCGGCAAAGCCAAGAAAACCCAGGCCCAGGGTCAGGGCCACAACCAAGAGTCCGGAGGCGGTAAATCCCCGCGAACCGGTGTCCGTCGCCAAGGCGTAGAACCCGGTCACGGCGTAGCCCGCCACGATGCCGGCGATAATGGCGATGCCGCCCATCGTGGGGGTACCGCGCTTGCGCAGGTGGGATTTGGGGCCGTCCTCCCGGATCTCCTGGCCCAACCCCTCGCTGCTGAAGCGCTTTATAAGGACGGGGGTGGTCACGATGGAGACGAGGAAGCTAACGATTCCTGCGATGATGATGTGGGTCACGGGGATTCCTTCGCCTGCTTGTTACCTAGAAACGTCTCGGGTGGTGTCGTCATGCGCGGTTACCAGGCGCTCGGCTATCCGCCACAGCCCCTGGGAATGGGAGGCCTTGACCAGCACCGCATCCCCGGGTTCGAGGGTGCCTTCCAGCGCCGTCACGGCCTCATCGAGGGTATCCACCTCGGTCGTGTGCACGCCGCCGTGCGCCGCCGCCCGGGCCACAGCCCGGCACGGCTCGCTCGCGCCCACCATGACCAGGGCGGTGATGCGTTGCAGCGCGACCTGCCTGCCGAGCTCTCGATGGGCGGCCAGGGCCTCCTCGCCAAGTTCGCTCATCTCGCCCAGCACCGCGACGGAACGCGCCTTCGGGCGCGCCGCCGCCGTGGAAGCCAGCGCCGCGAGCCCGGCGCGCATGGAGTCCGGGTTGGCATTATAGGTATCGTTGATCACCGTCACCCCATCGGCTCGGGTCTGCACATCCATGCGGTGAGCGGAGGCCGTGACGTGTGCAGAAAGCGCCTCGGCCACCTGCGCTAGCCCCAGTCCGTTTTCCAGCCCCACGGCTGCGGCCGCCAGGGCGTTGGGTACCTGGTGGGCGCCAAAGACCCGGAGGGCCACCCTCGCGTTCTCACCCCGATAATGCAGGTTAAACGAGGCTCGGGCGACATCGTCGAGCTCAACGTCCGTGGCATACAGATCCGATTGTGGGTTGCCCGCGGCGGAAAAAGTACATACCCGCGCGCGGGTTTGCTGGGTCATGGAGAGAACATAGTCGTCATCGGCGTTGAGGACGGCCACCCCCGCGGGTGGCAGCGCCGTCACCAGCTCGCTCTTAGCCTGGGCGATGGTGTCCCGGGAGCCAAACTCGCCCAGGTGCGCGCTGCCCACGTTGAGTTCCACCCCCATGAAGGGCGGGGCGATCCGCACTAGGTGGGCGATGTGCCCGAGTCCGCGCGCGCTCATCTCCGCCACCAGGAACCTCGTCTCCGGCTCGCAGCGCAGCGCCGTGTAGGGGTGTCCAATCTCGTTATTAAAGGAACCGGGGGGCGCCACCGTGGGGCCCAGCCTGCGCAGCACCGAGGCGATCAGATCCTTCGTGGAAGTTTTGCCCGCCGAGCCCGTCACGCCGATGACCCGCAGGCCATGCTCCCGGCCAAGACGATCGACCACGGCGCGGGCCAGCGCGGACATCGCCTCGACCACGGCGGCCGCGGAACCGTCGGTATCGTGGCGAAACAGCTCCGCGTTGCTGTCCGTCTTGCCCCGGGGTGTAACAACGATGGCGGGGACCCCCACCGGCCGCGCGGCCAGGATCGCCACCGCGCCGCGCGCCATTGCGGTACGGGCAAAGTCATGCCCGTCCACCCGGGCGCCGGGCAGCGCCGCAAAGAGCCCACCCGGTGCCACCGTGCGGGAATCAAACTCCACCGAACCCGTCACGAGGGCGTGAGGGTCGGGAGCATCGTGTAGTGTGCCACCGACGATCTCGGCTATCTGTGCTAGTGAAAGCGGTATCATGCCCCTGCCGCCTCTACCTTTCTTTCTCCGCGCCACCGCTTTCTATGGCGCGGCGCAGTTCTTCCCGGTCGTCGAAAGGGTGATTCACGCCGCGAATAAGTTGTCCGTTTTCGTGTCCCTTTCCGGCCACCACGATGGCGTCGCCGGGACGGGCCCATGCCACCAGCGCGGCGATCGCCTCGCGGCGCTGCCCCACCTCCACAATCTCGGGGCGGGGGTCGCGCTCATCGACCGCGCCGCGGGCGCCATCGAGCATGGCGGCGCGAATCGACGCCGGATCCTCGTCGCGGGGGTTGTCGTCCGTGACCACCACGAGGTCCGCGCGCAGCGCCGCCTGTGCCCCCATGATCGGCCGCTTGGAATGATCTCGGTTTCCGCCCGCGCCGATCACGATGCCGACACGCCCCGGCACCTGCGCCCGCAAGGTATCGAGCACCTCCGCCACGGCGGCCGGTTTGTGCGCGTAATCCACCACCGCGAGATAGTCCTGACTCGCGTTCACTCGCTCCATACGTCCCGGCACCGTGACCGTGGCCAAGGCCCGGGTAAACGCTTCGGCGTCCACCCCAGCGGAATGCGCGATCGCCACCGCCAGCGCGGCGTTAGCCACGTTGAAACGCCCCGGTAACGGAAGCCGAACCGTCAGGTCGGTTCCCGCCACGTCCAGCTGAAAGGTCTGGGTTCCTTGTTCCTCGGCACACACATCGTGCGCCCGGACAAGGGCACGCTCGCCGCGGGTGGACACCGTGATGGACCGCGGCCCCGCCACCTGGGCCATGCGCCGGCCCCAGGAATCGTCCACGCACACGACCGCCGCATCCACACGCAGCGGGGAGTCCTCGCGGAATAACAGCGCCTTGGTATCAAAGTAATCCTGCATGGTGGGATGAAAGTCCAGGTGATCCTGGGAAAGGTTGCTAAACGCTCCCACGGCGAAGTGAATGCCCTGTACCCGGCGCAACGCCAGGGCATGGCTGGAGACCTCCATCACCACGTGGGTCACCCCTTCAGCCACCATGCGGGCAAAGAGCGCCTGGAGAACGGGGGCCTCCGGGGTGGTCAGGGAGGTCGGCACCGCACGCCCGTTGATCCTGGTCCCGGTGGTACCAATCAGCCCCACGGAGTAACCCGCGGCCAAGAGCCCGGCCTCCACCAGGTAACTCGTGGTGGTTTTCCCCGAGGTGCCGGTGATCCCCAGGACCGTTAAGCTGCGGCTCGGGTGACCGTAGACCTCCGCGGCGGCATAGCCCAGCACGTCGCGCACGTCTGCCACCGCGATCACCGGCCGGGTTTCCCCGGCCTCCTTGAGAATCTCCACGCCATGCTCGTCGGTGAGGATGGCCCCGGCCTCGGTCTCCTGAGCGAAAGAAGCCCCATGCACCCGCGTTCCGGGCAGAGCGGCAAACAATCCACCCGGCTCCACCGCGGTGGAATCTAGGCTCATGGTGGTAAAGGCGCGCGCCTCATCCGCCGAGCCCATCGCGATCCGCCCCGCGGTCACGCGCACGATCTTCTCAAGCGTCGCTGTCATTGGCTTCCCTCTTTTCGTCTCTTGCTCTTCTTCATCGTCACAGTTCTATCCCGCTTGAAGGGTCAGTAGGCCCTCCATCGGCGCCGAGGTGGGCACGTTGTCTCGGTCCATGAGCCAGGAGGCCACGTCGCGGAACACGGGGGCGGCCGATTGCCCGCCTTGCCCGCCCGGCTCGACCCCGCGATCGGGATCATCCAGCATCACGGCGATGACGTAGCGTGGGTTATCCGCCGGGGCCACACCAGCGAAAGTAATCCAGAAATCGCTCATGGAATACGCCCCGGTATTGGGATCCACCTGCTGCGCGGTGCCGGTCTTGCCGGAGGTTTGGTACCCCTCGATCGCGGCACCCGGTCCGGTACCCGACTGCACCCCGGTGGGGTCAGACTGGGTCACGGCCCGGAACATATCCACCACCGTGCGCGCGGTCTCCGGTCGTACCACCCGGGTTCGCTTGGGTTCCGGCAGCTCCTCCTGACTTCCATCGGGGTTAGTCACGGACTTAATGATGCGCGGCTCCACTCGCTCACCACCGTTGGCCAGGGCCTGATACACGCTGGCCATTTGCAGCGTGGTCCAGGACATGCCCTGTCCGATGGGCAGGTTGGCAAAGGTGCCCCCCGACCACTGCTCGGGCGAGGGTAGCAGGCCGGCGGATTCGTTGGGCAGCTCCACCCCTGTGCTTTGCCCGATGCCGAACTTCTCCAGGTATTGCGCGAATTTTTCTTCGCCCAGGCGCTGGGCGAGCATAAGCGTGCCCACGTTGGAGGACTTACCAAAAATGCCCGTGGTGGTGTATGGCACCGTTCCGTGCGACCAAGCGTCGTTGACGGTCACCCCGGCCATGCTGATGGCTCCGGGCACCTGCAGCACCTCGTCCGGGGTGGTGAGCCCCTCCTCGATCACCCCGGCCGCGGTGATGATCTTGGCCACCGAGCCCGGCTCGTAGGGAGCACTAATAGAGGGGTTATCGAAGTCCTTGCCGCGCTCTAATTGCTTCTCGATGTCCCCGTTGGGGTCAATGGTGCCGGTATTGGCCATGGCCACGACCTCACCCGTGTGCGCGTCCAGAACCACCGCCTCGGCGTCCTTGGCCCCGGAATGGGCGCGGGCTTGGTCCACCTTTTGCTGGAGGTAATTCTGGACATCCACGTCCACGGTCAGGCGCACATCCTTACCGTCGATGGCCGGAACCTGGTCGCGCAGGGTTCCCGGTATCACCTGCCCGTCCGTAGAGACGTCTTCTGTCATGCGCCCGTTGATCCCGGACAGCAGGGCATCCCCGGAGGCCTCAAAGCCAAACTGCCCCTGGCCATCCATCGAGACCTTGCCGAGGATGTTCTCCCCCACCGCACCGTTGGGGTATTGGCGGATGTCTTGGTGATCGGCGGCGACTCCGTGGAACGTCTCGGCGATCTGCGCCGCCACGTCGGGGTCCACGTTGCGCACCAAAACTTCGTAATGGCTATCGGCCCGCAGCTTCTTCTCAATGTCGGTGGCGGACACATCGTCGGTGGAGGCACCGGAATCCTTCATCATCTGCGGAATGCGCTGCGCCATCTCCGTCAAGGTGGCATCTACCTGTTCGTTCAGGTAGGTCTCGCTTTCCTGCGGTGGCACGGTTGCCTCCGTGCGCAATTCCAGTTCCTTTTGCTCCCGTAATTCTTTGCGCAGCAGATCGGGGGACACCGTCAGCGAGCGCGCCTGCATGGTGTAGGACATTTCTCGGCCGTCGCGGTCCGTGATAGCGCCCCGGCGCGCGGGCTCCACATAGATGCGGGCTCGCTGTTCCTCGGCCTTGGCTGACAGCTCCGGGCCCCACACCACCTGTACCCAGGCCAAACGAACGGCCAGCACAAGCACCGAGACCAAGAGAAACACCAGCACCACGCCGAGGCGTTGGCGCATCACCTGCTGCTGAGTGCGCGGCACGGGGCGAGGGTGCGCATCGCCGGATCCCGGGCGATACGAGGCCCCGGCAGGATACCGGGACGCCGCCGGGGTACGGCGATCACGAGGGCGATTCACTTCCCGATGCCACCTTCCCTAAAACTCATACGGTTAATTCAGGTAGGGTGGCTGAGCCTGACCACCCGCGGGAGGCTGCGCCGCCGACGGAGGTTGCTGTCCCTGCGGCACCGCCTCAAGATTGTCCCCCAGACCCTGCGTCTTATCCGGGTTGCTCGAGGCCGCGTGCGCTCGGGCCGGCGTACCGTTGACATCGACGAAGGGCCGCGATTCGCCCTGCGCCGGGCGTCGCTCCCTGATCTCTCCGTTGCCTTCCACCGCCAGGATACCGGGCTGCTGGGGCACCACCATACGGTTGTCATTCGCGTGCCGGACGGATTCGGAGGAACTCCGCGCCGTCTCCACATCCCGGTTGAGCGTCTCAATCTGATTATCCAGCTGCTTTTCCTGGGCGGTGAGCTGCTGCAGGCGAAAGGTCTGCTGAGTGGAGACTCCCGACAGCGCCATGGCCAGCGCCACGCCGCCCACCAAGAGCACGATGGCCACCAGGCTGATGCGGGTCAGCCGGGAAGACTGCCGCGCCGTGGCCACCCTGCGCCCCCGCACCGATACCACCTGACGGGACCCTAGCCTCCCGACGGTGGGCCTGGGCACCACGCGGCGCACCGGATTGCGCACGGCGCGGCGCGGCGCGGCGGGGGCGGACGGCGCAAAACCCCGACGCTCGCCGGCATCCAGCAAGGCGGTGGCTGAACCACCCGTCGCGGCCTCCAGGCTCATGTCTCGGCTACGGCGAGCGCTGGTTTCACTGTGGGAGTTCATCGGTATCCTCCAGGGATCGTGCTCTCGGCGTCGGGACGTATTCTTTCGATGGCGCGCACGCGCACCGGCGCAGCGCGCGGATTATCGTCGATTTCCTGCCGCGTGGCCTTCTCCGCACCCCGGGTGAGCAGGCGGAAACTCGGTTGCGTGCCAGGCAAATCCATGGGCAATCCCCGTGGGGTGGTCGAGGCCGTTAAATCCGCGAAACACCTCTTGACTAGGCGATCCTCGTGCGATTGATAGCTCATAAACACCGCGCGACCACCGCCTCCGAGGGCAGCAGTGATCGCGGGTATCGCCGCTGCCAGGGAAGCCAGCTCCGCGTTGACCTCCACGCGCAGGGCCTGGAAGGTTCGCTTAGCCGGATGCCCACCGGTGCGACGGGCCGCGGCGGGAATCGTTGCGTAGAGGAGTTCCACGAGCCGACCCGACGTACGAAAGGGCTCTTTCTCCCGCTCGCGCAGAACAGCCGCGGCGATCTTGCCCGCAAAGCGCTCGTCGCCGTACGTCTTGAGCACCCTGGCCAATTCACCATGGCTATACGTGTTGAGCACGTCAGCCGCAGTACGCCCGGAGGTGGGATCCATCCTCATATCCAGTGGGGCATCCACGCGATAGGCAAAGCCCCGCTCCACCTGATCCAGTTGCATGGAAGAAACACCGAGGTCGTACAGGGCTCCGGCGATGCCGTAGGCTCGCGCCCGTTCAATGACGGGCCCTTCGCCCTGCTCAATCGCCGCGGCCACCTCATCGTACCGGGCGTGAACGGGGTAAAACCTGTCCCCCAGCCCCGCGTCCTGGATGCGTCGAGTGGCGTTTCCCAGGGAAACGGGGTCTCGATCAACGCCCATCAGCACGGCGTGAGGAAAGGAACGCAGAAAATGCTCGGCGTGACCGCCCGCGCCCAGGGTGCCATCAACGATCACGGCTCTGATCCCGGCCGCCTCGACTGCGGGGGCAAGGAGATCCGTCACGCGGTCGCGTAGCACGGGCACATGACCGTGGTTGCGCGCAAGGCGCTCGCCGTATCCCGTACCCGTCGTCGATTCCATGGTGGCCCTCCACCCCCTTTCTGCCGGTGCGCTCGTGCGTGCTGCATGCGCATCATCCATTCGTGTTACCGCGGAGCGCGTGCAGGGCCCCACCCGGATGAGAACAATGGCTCTGATGTCGGGGAAGTACACCAGAACGATCGTCCCGTCCGGGCGGAGTCCTCCGCGCACTCCGCCGCGATGCTTTCGCGCACAGCCCCTAGAGCAATCCGCCGAGGACATCGTCGGCGTCCGCCGAGGAAAATGCCTCTTCCGTCTGCTGCTGGTAGTGAGCCCAGGCCTCCGCATCCCAAATCTCCAGGAAGTCCACCGAACCGATCACCACGCACTCCTTGACGAGTCCCGCGTAGCTTCGATGCGCCGCCGAGAGCGTGATCCGGCCGTGACCGTCTGGACGCTGCTCATCGGCACTCGCCGCCAAGTTGCGGATAAACGCGCGAGCCTCCGGGTTCGTGCGAGACACCGCCGCAGCCTTGCGCGCCCGCAGCGCGAATTCTTCGCGCGGGTAGACCGCCAGGCTGTGATCCTGTCCCTTGGTGACCATCAATCCACCCGCTAGCTCATCGCGAAACTTCGCGGGGAGAGTGAGTCGCCCCTTGTCATCGAGCTTCGGGGTATAGGTGCCGAGAAACATCCCGGAACCACCTTCCTTTTGCTCGCTGCCACGGGATCGGCTTGCCTTCCTCTAGCCGGTGCTCGGGAGCTTCCGCTCCCCCACATCAACCAGTGCGCCCCACTCTACCCCACTTTCCCCCACCAGAACTAGCCATAAGGCCACTGCAGTCACACAAGACACAAAATACACAGGTCAAGGCTCTATTTTCCCGTGGGGCAGACCCCCGCACACAGCCCCGGCCCAAAATATCAACAAAAACATTAATCACATTAGCCCCATCACTAACGGACCCCTGTGTCAACCCCTCGGCATGACACCAATCGCGACCCCCAACATCGATACGACGATCCGCATCGAAGAAAACGGTGGGAGAAAGTGGGGGGAAACACCGAATACCTGAGCCGCCCGACGACACCCCACCCACCCCATACGCAAAGCAGGCCCCGCGGCTCCCCTCGCATCACTGCGATAAAGAAACCGCGGGGCCCACCCATGCCTCCCCAAGCATCACTCGAAGCGGCGGCGGAAGTCCTCCTCCATTCGCTTGGCTAGCACAGAATCGCCCATCGATTTCCCCCTCGGCGCGCCGCCACCACTCCCGCGCCCCGGCGCGACATCAGGCTGCCCGGACCCGCGCAAAACCCACACACCCGCGCCGAACATCAGAAGAAAACCCGCCACGCCCAGAATCACAAACCACAAGGAGGCCTGGGAAAGCGCCACCCCACCGATGAGCAGAACCAGCCCAAGAACCCCCAGGGCCACGCCACGGAACATGCGACCAGGCGCGGCCCCCCGCACACCTCGACCCCCAGCAACAGAGGCGCCAAAGCTCGGGTCCTCGGCCAAGAGAGACTGCTCAATCTCCCATAGCGCCCGCTGCTCCTGCTCCGATAGCGACACAATTCCTCCCATGTATCCCGGCTCTTGACCCATCACTATGTTTTTCAACGACGCGCACCGCGGATCTGTTCCCACCACCACACGGTGGCGCCGTCAGGCGGCGGCTGCGACCGAGAACTCCGCCTCTACCTCCGCAAAGAACGCGGATGCTAAGTCAATCAGCTGTTGCGCCACGCGCTCTTCTATCCGCGATTCTAGCCCGGAATTCCACCGCGAGCGCAGCCGAGAAAACGCCTCAAACTGCTCGGCCCAGTACCGGCCGCGATCGTTCACCGCACGGAGTCGGGCCCACGCCCCCACGGGGGCACGCCGCCGCCTCACCACCGGGGTGTCGGCCAACACCGCCCCGGCCACGCGCAACGCGCACCGATAGGCAGACTCGAAGGCCTCTCCATCACGCCCCGCTGCGCTCTCCGCCAGGGCCTGAGAGAGCAAAACGTCCGCCTTGTCCATGAAGTCCCCTCGACCCAGGCCGGAAGAACGTTCGGCGCGCCCCCTACCTCGATACGCCGCCACGGCCGTGGCGGAAATGATCTGCGCCATCTCCCCTCCTACCTCACTGCCTACCGCGTTGCCAGGAAGGCGCCTGTGAACCTCCCCGCCATCGCGAACACCTCCCGACTCTAAACACAGGTCGAGACGCTCCACCCACATAATAGAACATATTTTCTATCATCGCCGACTGTCGATCCCCAGGACCACCGCACCAAAGCCGTCTCAGCCGCTCCACAGGGCGCCGTGATTGCATGGGGTCATGGGCCTGTCTATCCGAAAACTTTCCTCCTCCGATTTTCTCGCCATCACCCCCGCACTCGTGGATGTCTATCTCGCTGCCATGCGCTATCCCTCTCGAATCCGGGACAACCGCATCGCGGCATGGCACAGGGACAGCGCCATGCCGGGTTTTCATGCCTTCTGCGCCCTACGCACCCCGGAGAACACTCCCCGCCACGCCCCGATCGACCCCGCAGACCTGGCAGCCATCGCCTATGGCTTTCACGGCTGCCCGGACACCTGGTGGCATCAACAGGTGCACCGAGGCCTACTGCGCAGCGACCGCCCCGTCTCTGTCCTCGATAATTACTTCGAGGTCACGGAAGTACACGTCTCCCCCCGCCATCAGGGGCACGGACTAGGCCGCACCCTCCTTTCTCGCCTGCTCGACCAAGCCACAGAACCTACCGCCCTGCTTTCCACCCCCGAGGTCCCCGCGGAGGCCAATCGGGCGTTTCGCCTCTACCGCTCCCTGGGCTTCCGCGACGTGCTGCGATCTTTTTCTTTCCCCGGGGATTCCCGTCCCTTTGCCATACTCGGCGCCACGCTCCCCCTCTCCGCGCAAAGAGATCGCACCGGCTAGGTATCGTGGATATATTCCTCCCGCTCCCCGAAAGGACCCTCCCTATCGTGTCCTACGACACCCGCTCGCTGACCCCCCGCGATATTCCCGCGGTGGCCCACGAGATCCTGACCGGGTATCTCGACTCCCGGCTTACCGAGGTCAAGGCCATCGGCGCACCGGTGGCCGAGGCCGCAGCAAGCCTGCGGGACTTCGTCCTCGGCGGCGGCAAGCGCATCCGTCCCCTCTACGGCTGGGCGGGTTTCCTCGGCGCGCACGGCCTCGACAGTGGGGAGGATCCCTCGGCGGTGCTCCGGGCGGTCAGTTCCTTGGAACTCATCCAGGCCTGCGCCCTCATCCATGACGACATCATCGATGCCTCCGATACCCGGCGCGGTGCCCCCACCGTGCACCGACACATCGAACACCGCCATCGCGAGTCCCGATGGCAAGGCCTCAGCGCACACTTCGGTCGATCCGCCGCCATCCTGATCGGCGATCTTGCCCTCACATGGGCCGATGATATGCTCCATGATTCCGGGCTTTCCGACGCCGCCCTGCGTCGCGTGCGCGAACCATGGCGCGCCATGCGCACGGAGGTCATCGGCGGCCAGCTACTCGATATCACGCTGGAAGCCACCGCCAGCGAGGATATCGCCCTGGCGGAATCGGTCAATCGCTTCAAGACGGCCGCCTACACCATCGAGCGCCCGCTGCACCTGGGCGCCGCCATCGGCGGGGCCTCCCCCGAACTCATCGAGGCCTTCCGCTGCTATGGGCGCGACGTGGGCATCGCCTTCCAGCTCCGCGACGATGTGCTGGGGGTGTTCGGCGATCCCGCCGTCACCGGCAAACCGGCCGGGGACGACCTGCGCGAGGGCAAGCGCACGGTCTTGTTGGGCCTGGCCCTCCGCACGATGGACAAGAGCGATCCCACCGCTGCCGAGGAACTGCGGCGCAGCGTGGGTTCGCCCCTCGACACCGCGCGGTTGAATCGGCTCACCGAAATCATCGTCGCTTCCGGGGCCCTGGCCGAGGTGGAACGGCGCATCGATGCCCTCGTGGACTCCGGCATGGCCCACCTGCGGACGGAGTCAATCTCCCCCGAGGTGCGCGAGATCCTCAGCGCACTCGCCATTCGTTCCACCGCCCGCCGAAAGTAAAGGCCCCACCATGTCCCTGCCGCCGCTGCGCCCGCTCCCGCTAGGAACGCTCGGCACCTCGTTGATCGCCGTGGGTTCTTTCGGCGCCGGGGCCACCCGCAACCGCGGCGGGGTGCTCCACACGCTGGGGCTGGATTTTCTCGGCTACGGCCACGGAGCCGGTCTGTCCAACGCGATTGTGTGGGCGGGCATCCTCCTGCTCATCGCGGCATGGGTGCTCCTGGGCAGGCAGGCACTCTGCTCCCCGCATCGCCTCCACGAGGTGCGTCTCAGCCTGTTCGCCTGGGTGTTCCCCCTATTCTTTGCCGCACCGATCCTGTCCCGGGACGTGTATTCCTACCTGATGCAGGGCGCGATGTTCCGGGACGGTTTTGACCCCTACTCCCAGGGCGCTGCCGTTAATCCGGGTCCCATGCTCCTGGAGGTTTCCCACGACTGGCGCAACACCACCACGCCGTATGGCCCCCTCCACCTGTGGATCGGCGAGGGCGTCACCCGCTTGGTAGGCGATAACATCACCGCGGGCATTCTTCTGTATAAATTGCTGTCGCTCCTCGGTTTTAGCGCTATCGCCTGGGCCGTTCCCCGCCTGGCCCAAGCATGCTGCGCACCGCCCGCCATAGCCCTATGGATGGGCGTGGCCAATCCGGTGATGGTCCTGCACCTGGTGGGCGGCATGCACAACGAATCCATCATGGTGGGTCTGGTCAGCCTGGGGCTCGTCTGCGCCGCGCGCCACCGCTACGTCAGTGCGATAGCACTGATCGCGGTGGCGGTCTCGCTCAAGGCCACGGCGGCGCTCGCTCTGCCCTTCGTGGTATGGATGGCGCTACGCCGCTACACCTCCGCGACCGCCAGCCTGTCCAGGCGCGTGGTCGCCTTCCTCGGCATTGGTGGCGCGGGCACGGCACTCACCCTCGGCGTGGTGGCCGCAATCACGTGGGCCTCGCATTCCTCCTGGGGCTGGCTGGCGGAGATCTCGGGTAATTCCAAGGTCATCAATCCCCTAGCCGCGCCTTCCTTGCTCGCCGGGGTGGCCACGGATTTTCTCCTGCTGTTCGATCCCTCCCTCACTTTTAACGTCCCCTTAGCCTTCCTCCGCAAGGCCTCCATGGTCATCTTGGGGCTGGGACTGGTGGCGGCCTGGTGGTTTTTCCGCTCCACCGCCGAACAGGCCGTGCGCGGCATCGCAGTGGCGTATTGCGTAGCGTTCGTCTTTAACTCCGTGACGCTGCCCTGGTACTACGCCAGCCTGATTTCTCTCATCGCAGTCACGCCAATTCCGCGCCGGATCTTGGCGTGGGCGACGGGGGCCTCCATCGTGGTAACCCTCGCGTTCACGGGATCGGGCAATCACCAGTTGTATAACCCGCTGTGGATGCTTGCCGCGGCATTGATCGCCTGGGGGCTGAGCGCCTGGCTCTTTCGGACGACTACAGCGCCATCGCCTGCGCCCGACGCATCACCTCGCGTGCCAGGTGGCCATGCAGCGCGTCGATAGGCCGCCCCGGCAGCAAGGGATCCTCGGTAAACAGGTACCGAATGATCTCTTCATCGCTATAGCCACCGTCGGAGAGCAACGCGATCACGCCGGGAACAAAGCGCTGCACCCCCGCCTTTTCTCCCAGGAAAATCTCGGGAATCATGCGTACTCCCTCACGGGAGATCGCGATGATCTTGTGGTCGCGGATCAGGTCGATCACCCGGGTCACCAGGATCCCTAGCCGCTCGGAGGTCTCCTCCAGCGTCAGCAGGGGCTCCTGCGCGGGCAAAACGGTGACGGGAACGGCTTGAACACTCACGAGAACCGAGTTTAGACCATGCGGCTACCGCCAGACCTGTGCCTTCGGCCATACTGGGGCCATGGCTCAACTTCAGGTGGGAGACGTCCTTGAGGGCAGGTACCAGATCGATCACCCGATCGCGCGCGGCGGCATGTCCACCGTCTACCGCTGCGTCGATCTCCGCCTGGGGCGCGCCGTAGCGGTCAAGGTCATGGACGACCGCTACGTGGACGACCCGGTTTTCCGCCAGCGTTTTCGGCGCGAGGCGCGCGCGATGGCCCGCATCAATCACCCGCACATCGTGGGGGTCTACGACTTCGGTTCCGACGGCCACCACGTATTCCTCGTCATGGAGCTCATCACCGGCGGCACGCTGCGAGAACTCCTCGCCGAGCGCGGGCCTATGCCGCCCCACGCCGCACTCTCCGTCATGCGCGCCGTGCTCACGGGCCTCGCCGAGGCTCACCGCGACGGGTTGATCCACCGCGACATCAAACCCGATAACGTGCTCATCAGCGCCGATCACGCCGTCAAGCTGGCGGACTTCGGCCTCGTGCGAGCCACGGACTCGCAGCAGCACACCACCACCCACATCGTGGGCACGGCCGCCTATCTTTCCCCGGAGCAGGTGCGCGGCGCGGAACTTACCCCCGCCAGCGACGTCTACTCCGCCGGCATCGTTTTGTTCGAGCTCCTCACCGGGGAAACGCCTTTCCGCGGAACCACCGACCTCGACCGCGCCTACCGGCGCCTCGATCAGGACGTTCCCCCTCCCTCCGAGGTGATCGAGGGGATCCCTCCCGAGATCGACGCCCTTGTGGCCCGAGCCACCCACCGCGATCCCGCCCACCGCTACCCGGACGCCGCCGCGTTCCTCGACGCCGCCGCACAGCTCATCGCGGGGCTCCGCCTGCCCGATTTCACGGTGCCCCTGCCTCAGAATTCCGCTGCTCACCGCGCCGCAGAGATTCCCACGGACACCGGCTCCCTGCCCACGGCGATGATGGCCACCGGCATCATCACCCCGCCCGCCACCGAAATTGAACACAGCGCTCCCGATCAGACCGCCCTGCTGCCCGCCGAGGCCCCAGCTTCTCTCCACACAAATCCGCCGCACCCAGCCCCTCCCGACTCCGAGGCGGCCGAACCACCGTCCTCCCCGCCCACGCCCACCGGGCCGCGGCCCTACAGCAATCGCTCCCCGCTAGGCCTGGCCGCCTGGCTGACCATCGTCGGCGTGTTTCTCACCGCAGTGGCTCTGGGCGGATGGTGGCTCGGCTCGGGACGCTACGGGGATATTCCCGAGATCATCGGAATGGACAAGAACCAGGGCCTCGCGGCCCTCGAGGACGCTGGCTTCGAGGCCACCGCCCGCGAGGTCTACGACGACGAGACCGCCCAAGGACACGCCGTCGGCACCGACCCTTCCGGAGATCGCGCCATACGCGGATCGCAGGTCGCGATCTTGGTGTCCCAGGGCAGGCCCACGGTGCCCACCATTGCTCCTCAAACAGGTGCCCAGCGCTACGAGCAGCTCCTCGCCGAGCGCACTCTCTCGGGGCGGGTAAGCCGACGAGAGCATTCCGAAGATGTCCCCGCCGGAGACGTGATCTCGGTCTCTCCTGCGCCCGGCACGGCCGTACCCACGCAGAGCATCGTCGAGCTCACCATCAGCAAGGGGCCGGCCCCCGTGCCCGTGCCCGACCTCGGCGGCATGAACGAGGACGAGGCGGCCACAGCATTGACCAAGGCTGGGCTCAAGGTCGGAATGGTGGACTGGGCCTACGACGCCCACCGCGACTACGGCGCGGTCAGCGCCACCGTGCCCGACCGGGGTACCGAGGCCACCCGCGGGGATAGCGTGCGCCTCATCCTCTCCTCTGCGCGCACGGTACCCGAGGTTTCCGGCCTGAGCGTCGAGGAGGCCACCGCCCGGCTAGCCAGGGAAGGGCTGCGACTCGGCGAGGTGACCGAGGACCCCACCCTGACCGGCACGCGGGGCGAGGCCCAAGCATCGAAGCCGCAGGCGGGAAGCCGCCTCGATCCCAAGGATTCCACCGTGGATCTCGTTCTTCCCGGGCGGGTTCGCTCCCCCTTCCTGCTCGGCAAGACGGTCGCGCAGGCCGAACAAACCGCCCGCGAGGAGGGGTTAGACCTCGACACGGGGCACGCTTCCTCCCCGCAGGCACGGATCCTCACCCAATCCCCGCTACCGGGGGCATCCCTCCCCCTCGGTTCCCCCGTGGTGGTTACCGCCCTCGGCTAGGCGGCAACCGTCCCCTATCTGCGCAGCATCTCCGCCACCAGGAAGGCCAGTTCCAGCGACTGCTGGGTGTTCAGCCGTGGATCCACGGCGGACTCGTAACGACCGGGAAGATCCACATCCGTGATGTCCTGGGCACCACCCAGGCATTCCGTGACGTCCTCGCCGGTGAGTTCGATGTGCAGGCCACCGGGGTGCGTGCCCAAGGCGCGGTGCACCTCGAAGAATCCCTGCACCTCGTCGATAATCTTATCGAAGTGGCGGGTCTTGTACCCGTTGGAGGCGGTAATGGTATTGCCGTGCATAGGATCGCACTGCCAGACCACCTTGTGTCCGGCATTCTCCACCGCGCGCACCACGCCGGGAAGCACCTCGCGCACTTTCCCGTAGCCCATGCGTGAGACGAAGGTCAGGCGACCCGGCTCGCGCTCCGGATCAAGCTTCTCCGCGTAGGCCACGGCCTCCTCCGGCGTCACTGAGGGACCGATCTTGAGGCCCACCGGGTTGGCGATCATCGCGGCAAAGTTGATGTGGAAATCATCGATGCCCCGGGTACGCTCCCCGATCCACAGCTGATGAGCGGAAAGGTCGTAGATCTTTGTGGTATCACTCTCGTCCTTGGCCAGGCGCAGCATGCCGCGCTCGTAATCCGCCAGGAGAGCCTCGTGGGAGCAATATACCGTGGCGCTGCTTAACGAGTCATCCCGCACCTGGCAGGCCTCCATGAATTTCAGACCGCGCTCTATCTCCTTGGCCAGGGCCTCGTAGCGCGCACCTGCCGCCGAGGTGGCCACGAAGTCGCGGTTCCACTGCGTCACGCGGTGCAGATCCGCCGTGCCCGAGGAGGTTAGAGCTCGCACCAGATTCATCGCCGCCGAAGAATTTGCGTAGGCACGAATCATGCGCGCCGGATCGTGCTGCCGGGCTTCCTCCGTAGGCTCAACACCATTGACGATGTCACCCCGGTAATTGAGCAACCCGTTACCGTCGCGATCCGCCGAACGCGGCTTGGCATATTGCCCGGCGATGCGGGCAAGCTTGACCACGGGGGTGGAAGCACCGTAGGTCAGTACCACCGCCATCTGGAGTAGGGTCTTAATGTTGGCGCGAATGTGCGGCTCGTTATTGGACTCGAAGGTCTCCGCGCAGTCGCCTCCCTGGAGCAAAAACGCCTTGCCCAGGGCGACGTCAGCAAGCTGCTTTCTAAGGTCGCGCACCTCGGGAGCCACCACGACGGGGGGCACGGACTCGAGTAGTTTGCGCACGTTATCGGCGCGGGCCCGATCCCAGGTGGGTTGCTGATAGGCCGAGCGCGCAATGACGTCCTCAAATACCTCTTGGATGCCATCGGGCAACGGGGGAAGATCGGGCAAGGCTTCTTTAGGAATATCTACGGTCCAACTCACACTTCTAGTGTAGTCGCACCCCCTGAGTCCGTGTGACTATTTGGTCAGCTCATCCGGCGAGGGCCGCATATCCGGTTCCCCTCATCGAGGTCAAGGCACTCCCGACAAACGCGGAACTTCGCCACGTTGTGCCGGGCGTCCGCCAGGGCATCGTGCGCGTTCGCCGGCGCGGCGGGCAACTCCGGTCGGCCCGCCATCTCCCAGAGCTGCTTGAGCTCCCTGGTGTAGCGGGGAATCTCCCGAGGCAGTCCCGCCATATCTCCCCACAGCTGGGCCAGCACCACGTGGTCATAGGCTCCCACCCAGGCCCACAACTCCGGCTGCCCGACACCGGCGGTGAGGAAATTGTAGACCTCCGCCCTGATCTGCTTCTGAGGTTTCCACTCCCTCGCATGGGGACTAGGCAACTTACTGAGTACATTCTCGCGCACCCAGGGGTTCGCCCGGCGCGCATCGAAGTCCGTAGACACCGCGTAATATTCCCGCCCATCTTCGGCCACGATGCCAATGGAGATCAGTTCTATCGTGCGGCCGTCCTCGACAAACTCGGTGTCATAGAAATACCGCACGGATGATCCTCATTCCCTTCACCTGTTTCCGGGGGCGTGGAGTCGGCCGACGGCCGCATTCCTCCCCACCGAGGGTAGCGCGTACCCGTTTCTCGGCTCAGCTCGCCCTCGACATCACGGGGCAAGCCGCGAGAAAGCAGGTGCTCTTCCCCACCCAATGATCCGCTCCCTCGTGCGTATAATACGCTGGTGACCGCCGTTAAAGTACCAGGATCGCTCGAACCGATCTCGCCACCACGGTGGGCCCGATACGCCGCCACCGCGCTTTTTCTTTTCCTTGCCGTTTTTGTCCTCGCCCAGGGTTTCTTCCGGCTGCACTACTTCCTCGACTTCGAGGTATACCGCGCCGGGGCGCAGGCCTTCTTGCGCGGCGAGTCCATCTACGAGCGGGACTACGACATGGGCATCGCCACCCTCCCGTTTACCTATCCTCCGTTTGCCGCCCTGATCTTCGCCCCCTTAGTCTGGTTCCCCTCGTCCCTGGGCTCGCTGCTCTTTTGCGCCATCAACGCAGCCTGCCTGTGGTGGGTCACCACTCTCGTCCTGCGCTGGTGCGCACCACAGCTGGCGGCTCCCGCCTGGGCCACCTGTATTCTGCCCCTGTTGCTTCTTACCGAGCCGGTGCGCGAGACCCTCCTGTTCGGTCAGATCAATCTCATCCTCATGGCACTCGTGTGCACCGACGTCATGGCAACACGGCTCCCCCTACCCCGCGGCGTCCTGACCGGCCTGACCGCCGCTATCAAGCTCACTCCCGCAGTCTTTGGCCTGTATTTCCTGATTAAGCGCGATTGGCGCGCCGCGGCCTGGTCCGTGGCCTCCGGCTTGGGGTGGACTGCCCTCGCGGCCCTCATCAGCCCGCATAATTCCGTGGTCTATTGGTTGCACACGCTCTCCAACACGAGCCGCATCGGCACTCCCTGGTACGCCTCCAACCAGTCCCTCCAGGGCGTCCTGTATCGCCTGGAGGTACCTCCCGCCGCCTTCTCCGCGATCTGGATCGTAGGCAGCGCCGCCTGCGTGGCGGCCGTGGCCTGGACCATGCACCGCCTGGTGCACGTCGATGCCCTCCCCGCGGCCCTCGTCCTTAATTCCCTCGTCGCCTTGATCTGTTCCCCGATCTCCTGGAGCCACCACTGGGTGTGGCTGATCCCCGCCCTCCTCGTCTGCGGATGCGCCGCCCGGGGCAATCGGGCGATGAGCGCGCTCAGCCTCGCCCTCGGTGCCGCGATCTTCCTCTCCCCGCATTGGCTCCTGCCCACCCATGATGGCCGCGAACTAAACTGGCCGCTATGGGCGCTGCCCCTCGGCAATGCCTATGTGGTGTTGGCGCTCGTCCTCCTGGGCTATGCTGCGCTATCCCCCCAGTCCTTCCGCGTCCCGGCGCGCAACGCCAGGCTTGGCGAAAAGAAACATCCTTAGCCCCGCGTCCCCTCCTCGGAACGCGGTAGGGTCGAGTCCCCCGCCCGGGCGGCCCCGGGTAGCGGGATAAACATCACCAGCCCGATGAGCACGAAGAAGATCGGCCCGGCCTCGAGGTGATGGAACTCGAAGGCGGCCATCACCACATACGCCACGATGAGCAGCAAGGCGACCACCATACGACCCACCAAAATCTTTTTCATCTTTAGGCTTCCTTTGTCCTTCACGCTCAATTACCACCGCATTTTACTCTCGTGTCTCTACTTGCCCGATCCCGGGCCGACGGCTGGCCACAGGCGGGGGCTTTAGTGTCCAGCCGATAACCGGGATGCGTTCAAGGATCCACATCATCACGCCCCCGGCAAGGCCTAGGAGCATGCACAGTGCCACCCACCACTGGGTAGTGTGCATCAGATCTGCGGAATCAGGCGAGATCTCCACCCCACCCAGGCGCGCCATCGGCACGTGGAAAAAAATGGTCAGTGCGAGGGGGTGACCCAGGTAGATGGGCAGCGTGTGTCGTCCCAGGAATTGCAACGCCGGGGAAAGATAGGGCACCTTCGCCAACCCCACCGCGGCAAGAACCGCAATAGGCAACATGAGGAACTGCCCCACCGTGCGCACGAGCGTCCACACGTCGTTGGCCTCGACCATCGTGCCCGGCCACAGCGGCCAATCCACCACCGCGGGGCCGTCCGCGGAGACCAGGTACCACAGGGCATACACCGCAAAGCCCGCAACGTACGCGGTGGTAGCGCTCACGATTTTCGTCGGGGTCATGGTGCCGCTGGCAAAGCCTCGCACCGTGGTAGAAAGATGCGCACCCACCATGAAGATCGGCAAATACATGATGAACTTTCCCACCGTGTCGCAATGGCTATTGAGCGGAAGCGCCAACACGGTGGTAAACGAGGCCGCCACGGCCGCCCACGGCGGTAGCTTTCGCGTGGCCCACAGCAGGAGGTTGAAGGCCACCAAAACATACAGAAACCAGTACATGTTTTGGGCCATGAGCAAGGCACTCAGGTAAAAGTCCGCACCAGCGAGGTCAGAGCCCTCATAGGAGGCGCGATGCCAGTCCATCAGCCCCACCTCGACCGGGGTCCATAGCACGTAGGGGACCAGGAAGAACCAGAGCCTGCGGCAGAAGAGCTCCCCCAGGGTCATCCTCAGCACCTTGGTGGAGAAAACACCACTCACCAGGAAAAAAAGCGGCATGCGCAGCGGGTCGAGGAGGTGGTTGACCTGCGCGGCGAGAGTATCCATGCCAAACGGCACCGCCAGGCACACGTGGAGCAAAACCACTCCGAGGATGGACACTCCCTTGGCCACATCCGGCCACGCCACGCGCGATCGCTTTCCGGGCTGCACCAAGGCAGGGGCGGCGGGGTTCGAGGCCACAGGCATAGAGAAAGGCGGGATCCTATCGCGGGGTGAAAGCTGAACGAAAACTAATAAATGTCACCCTACAATGACCGCCTGTCGGGAACGAAGTCGAAGGGATCGCTCAACTAGGAGAAGCTCGGTTCCGCCCCGCGCGGGTAGCCGTGCCCTGCCTCCAGGGACTTCTTCACCTCGGAGGCATACACATCCACGTAGTCATAGCCGGTGAGTTCCACGAGGGTGCGCATGACGTGATCCGTCAATTCACGCACCGCCGCCTGGGATTGCGGATCCAGCCCCTTGCTCTCGACGTAAGCAATGGGGTCAATCGGCGCGCCCACCTTCATGCGTACTTTTCGGGGACGAAGCAACCACGATCCAATGGGGTTGGCCTTCCGGGAGCCGATCATGCCCACCGGAATGATCTTTTGCCTGCTTGTCAGGGCGATGCGCGCCACCCCGGTACGGCCTCGGTAGATGCGACCGTCGGGCGAACGCGTCCCTTCCGGGTAGATGCCGAAGAGATCACCGCGGTCAAAGACGTCCTGGGCGGCCTTTTGCACGGCCTCGGCGGCCCCAGCCTCGTTGCGGTTCACCGGCACTTGCCCCACGGTGCTAAAGAACCAGCTCTGGATGCGACCCACCACGCCGGGGGTGGTGAAGTATTCGGACTTGGCCGGGAACGTGATCTGGCGGGGGCACATCAGCGGGAAAAAAAAGGAATCCATCACCGACTGGTGAGAAGAGGCCAGCAACGCCGACCCCTGGGCGGGGATGTGTTCTACCCCCTCGATCTCGGGGCGATTCCACACGCGCAAAAAAGGACCCATCAGAATATATTTGAAAGTCCAGTACCACTTGTTGTGCATTGCTCGTCCTCCGTGACGGATTGAGTCTCTTTTCGACGGGTTACCCGGCCGTCAGCGGGCGGCGAGCGCCCGCGCCAGATCGGCTACGCCAATCATACCCGCATCGGCCCCTAATTCTGCCGTCGCTACGCGGGCCAACGGGCGGTAGCCTGTGCCCACGATCTGCGAGGAAAACTGTTCCGTGGCCTGATCCAGGTAGAGGTCGGCGTCTCTGGATACGCCGCCGCCCAGCAGGATCAGCTCGGGATCTAGAATATCCGCCACAATGGACAGCCCCGTGCCCAGCCAGGAGGCAAACTCCTCCACCACCGCCATGCCCGCGTCGTCACCCTGCCGTGCGGCCCGCATGATACACGGCCCATCCACCGAGCTCGGATCGCGGCGCACCCGGGCGGCCAGGGCCGAACCCGAGAACCTGCGCCGATGCACCACCTCAATAGCGGAATCCATCAGGGCCGTGCCCGAGCAATAGCGTTCCAGGCAGCCCAGCTTGCCGCACGGACACGGCCGTCCCCCCGGCACCACCGTGAGGTGGCCAAACTCCGGCGCCGTACCGTGGGCGCCACGAAAGATCTCGCCGTGGGTCATCAGCGTCGCCCCGATGCCGGTGCCCACGGCGAACAAAACCCAGGTCTCTACGCCCCGGGCCGCACCAAAGCGATACTCCCCCCAGGCCGCGGAGTTGGCATCGTGTTCCAACCGCACGGGTAGGCCCAATCGTTCCTCCAACAGGGAGCGCACCGGGGCATCACGCCAGGGCAGATGCGGTGCGAAGCGCACCACCTCGCAGTCGGGGTCGAGGAAGCCCGCCACGGCCACGCCCACGGCAGCGATCTCGTGCTCCCGACGCAGCAGGTCCACCAGGTGTGCGATACCGCCGCTGAGTCCCTCGGCGTCGCGCGGCGAGGGGAGCGAACGAGCGTCGATAATGCGTCCATCGACATCCACCACCCCGGCGCGCATGTTGGTACCGCCGATGTCGAAGCCCACGGTGAGGTTGCTCGACGTATCGGTCATGGCTTCTCTCGCCTCCGTCAGACCGGGTTCTAGGTAACCCTCTCAGTATAGGGGACGCTAGGAATCACACAGAAGCCGCCGGAGGCGGGCGGACATGAGCTCCCAGGACCAGTTCTCCTCCACGTAGCGGCGCCCCGCAGCCCCCATCCGCGTGCGGTGAGAGGCACTACCCACCACGTCCACGAGGGCTTTCGCCAGATCCACGACGTCATTTCCGCGCACCACGCGCCCGGTATCCGGGCGCACCGTCTCCGGCGCACCACCGGAATCCCCAGCGATCACCGGCACGCCGCACGCCTGGGCCTCTAAAAAGACGATACCGAGCCCCTCCACGTCGAGGCCCTTACCGCGGGTGCGGGCCGGCACCGCCGCCACATCCGCCGCAGCCAACAGATCCCGCATCTCCGAAAAAGGCAGGCCGCCGGTAAAAATCGCGGTCGGATCGTAACGGTGCGCCAGGATTCGCAGCGTGCTTTCATATCTGCCCTGGCCCACGATCACCAGTTGCGCCTGACCCAACGCGGCGCGCACCCGCGGCATGGCACGCAGGAGCTGATCCTGCCCCTTGCGCGGCACCAATCGGGAGACACAGACAATCAAGGGGGTCTCATGCCCGATCCCCCATTGGTCCCGCACTCGGGTCCTCCGGGCGGCATCGATAGGGCAAAACACCCCCACGTCCACGCCCGAGGGCATGTGAACAAAGCTCGGCCCCGACCCGAAGGCCCCACGCAACCTCCGCAGGGTGTAATCCGAGATATAGGTCACCACATCGGCGTGATTGCCGATCGCGCGCAGCACCCGCCGTCCCCCGGGGATCATCGACCACCCCACCTCGTGCCCATGGGTAGTGGCGATCACCCGACGCGCACCCGCGCGCTTCGCCGCGCCGCCCATCACCGCCAAGGGTGCCGCCGCCCCGAACCACACGGTGGTGATCCCGTATTCCTCGATCAGCTCCCCCATCCGGCGCACGGTCGCCCGAGTGGGCAGCATAACCCGGTGCGGCCACCGGATCACCTCGTAGGGCACTGCGGCGTCGTGCTCCCGCGCCTCCCCTTCATTCTGCGTGGAGGCGAAAACTACGACCTCGCTCGGATCGAGGCGGGAGACAAAGTCCCGCAGATACGACTGAATCCCACCCACGCGGGGCGGGAAGTCATTGGTAACCAGGAGCGTAGTGGCCATGCTCCTACCTTAGCCCGGGCTTAAAAGCGCACCGCCCCCGCCCACGGCATGGAGTCCACGTCCACCACCTGCACAGGAATACCGTAGTCCGAGGCATGCACGAGCTTACCGTCACCGATGTACAGGCCCACGTGCGTCACGCCGGGATAGTATCCCACCACATCACCGGGCTGGAGCTGATCACGGCTCACCGGGGTTCCGCCGGCCAACTGGGACTGCGAGGTGCGCGGGATCGTCATGCCCTGCTGCTGATAAGCCCAGTAGATCAGGCCCGAGCAGTCGAAAGCATCCGGGCCCGTGGCGCCCCAGCTATAAGGAGCACCGATCTTCGACAGGGCAGCCTGCACCGCTCCCGCGGCCTTACTCGAGGAAGCACCGACCGACTGCGGGGCATCGGAGCTGTTCGGGGCTGGTATCGACGGCCCCTGCACCGACGTCGGCTCGGCCTCCGGCGCCGCCTCCGGGGTGCTCAACTCCTCCACGATTTCCGTGACCGTGGTCGCCAATGAAGAGGACAGATCGGCCGCCTCGGCGTTCTCCGGGGCCTCCTCGACGGTCTCGGCGATCGTTTGGCGCAGTCGCGCGGTAAACGCATCCAGATCCACGATCTGGGGATTATTCTTCGCCTCCCAACGCTCGCGCTCATCCTTCGTGAGGGCATCAATGCGCTCCTTGACCTTGGCGACCTTGGCCTCCAGTTCCTCCTTTTCCGCGCGCAGCCCCTCCAGGGCCTCCTCCAGCTTGGCCCGCTCGTATACGGCCCCCGCGGCCTCGTCTTCCGCATCCTTCTGCGCGGTCAGCGCCTCCCTACTCGCCGCCTGAAGGTTTTTCATTACCACATCGGCATTGCGCGACAGGGTGCCCAGGTAGGAAGCTCGATCGATGGCGTGCTGCGGGTCATCCGCACCAAGGGCGCTCACCTCTCGATTCAGGTTCGACAGGCGATACCGAGAACCCGCCAGCCTATCGAGCTCCTCCTTCGCCTGCTCCCACTTCGACTTCGCCTCCTGTGCGGCCTCCTGAGCCTTATCGGCGGCCTCTTGAAGGGCGTCGACCTGTTCGGTTTCCTTGTCCAACTCCTCCTCGTGCTGCTTCACTTCCTCGTTCTTGGCCGCGGCGTCGCGGGAAAGCTGCTCCATCGAGGCGATCAGATCATCGGTTTCATCGGCATACGCCACCGAAGCTCCCCCCACGGTGAGGGCGAGAACCGTGCCAGTACTAATAAGCAAGCGCTGAGTGTAGCTCGCAGTGTGGTGTGGTTTGAACACTCTATGTACTCCAGGCGAAGAGAGGAGGATGGATATAACGAAAAGAACTATAGTCGCACAGGGGGCTTCTTGCCTAGTGGGAAGATCGAAAAATTTTATTGGTCTTGCCGGTCCATACCTCTGATCCCATCCCGACCATCCGCACGAAACAGCCCATAGACAAAGGCCCCGACCACCCCCAAGCGGGATAGTCAGGGCCTGCATACGATGCGGAGGGCTGACCGCCTCCTCGCGATGCGCTAGAAACGCACCGCCGAGTGGAAGGGCATCATATCGAGCGGCCGCTCCCCCACCGGGATCCCGGAATTCAGGGCGTCGATGATCATGCCGTTACCGGCATAGATACCCACGTGCGAGGCACCACCGTAGAAGGCCACGATGTCACCGGGCTGCAGATCCTCGTAGGCCACCGGGGTGCCCGCGGAGGCCTGGGCCTGGGAGGTACGCGGGATAGCCTTGCCAACCTGGGAGTACACCCAGGAGGTGAAGCCGGAGCAGTCAAAGGCATTCGGACCGGACGCCCCGTAGACGTAGGGGGAACCGATCTTGCTGCGAGCTACGTCCACGATGCTCTGCCCCACGGAGGAAGCCGGAGCGGGAATAGCGGCACTGCGATCCTCCCCCAGCGCAGAGGTGGAAAGCTCCGAGACGGCAGCCGGAGTGAACTCAGCACTCTGAGCCCCCTGATCGAAAGAGGCAATGTTCTGCACGAAGTCATAGCCCGGGATGATCCCCAGGTCCGGCAGATCGACGGAAAAATCGGTGCTGGGAACCGTGAAGCTGGCGGCGTTGGCCGCTGCCGGGGCCACCACGGTGGCACCCACGGCGAGGGCGGAGGCGGCGGCAAAACGGCGAGCGGTGGCATTTTCCTGCCGACGGTGCTTAGTCACGAATGAATCTCCACATCTTTCTGTCAATGCCTACCGGTCACACTGAGGGTGAGAAGGATACTCCCCACCCGAGGGGCAAGCCCCACGAGCGAGCAGTCCCCCCCGGCCCCTGAAGGGAAGTCTGCTTCCCTTCAGGGTTCGGCTTTTAGTTTTCAGTTCATACGCTTGCCCCAGGGCCCTGCCCCGCTGCAATGTCTCGATTAGATTACGAAACGGCCACAAACCTTGTCCAACCGCATCGCCGCCACGACGCCGTTACCGAACCGTTACCAAAAAGATGCTGAAAGTTTGCCGAGCGTTCCCCGGCCAGGCCGTTCGGTGGGAAAAATACGAAAGTATCCATTCCTTAGCAGGTCAGAGCGGCCAAAGTGCATGGGGGAGCTGATCCGTCACGACGCTCCCCGCGGCAGAATCCAGCGAGGGAACGAAAGGGAAAATCTAAAATATGACCTTCATCACATGACGGGTAACGCCGTCTCACCTTCCCCTCGCATCACACCCCTTACATCCCCGTATGCGTCTCTCGCTCGGCGCATCACCGTACCGCCTCCCCCATACGCCATCTCCCTACCGGAGCACCCGCACTACACCACGAACCAGTTTCCCTCCGACCCCGTATATATCAGGGGAGGGTTCCCACCGCGGTGGGAACCCTCCCCTGATAAGGCACGGCCGTTATCCAACGGCTACCGGAGGCTTAATGATCAGAATCCCGATCGTGCTTCTCGTTGGCCTTGTTGAGGTTGTCCAGCATCTGAGCTTCCTCGTGATGGTTCTCTCGGGCAATCTGACGCTTGCGCTCCTGAATGCCCTCGGGATCAGCGGAGAAGACGCCGTACGATTCGGAATCCGCAAAGCCCAGTTGATTGAGCTGCTTGGGCACCTTTGCACCCGAGTACTCCAGCGGAACCGCATGTCCGTGCTCGTCCACGCCGCCCAAGGGCTGGTGCACCTCGATAAAGGCGCCGTTAGGAAGCTGCTTGATGACACCCGTCTCAATACCGTGCTCCAGCACCTCGCGGTCGGAGCGCTGCAACCCAATACAGATGCGATACGTAATGAAGTATGCGATCGGCGGCAGAACCAACAGGCCAATGCGGCCCACCCAGGTCATTGCATTCAGCGAAATTTGGAAGTGATAAGCGATCAGATCGTTACCACCAGAGAGGGTCAGCAGGATGAAGAAGGTCAATCCCATCGCCCCCAGACCGGAGCGCACCGGAACATCGCGCGGACGCTGGAGCAGGTTATGGTGCGCATCGTCACCGGTAATCGCCTTCTCGATGAAGGGGTAGGCAAAGAGCAACACGACCATGAGCCCCGCCAACAGAGCCACCCAGAACACGCCGGGAATCGTGTAGTGACCCAGGTACAGCTCCCACGCGGGCATAACACGAGCGGCACCGTCCGTCCACAGCATGTAAATATCCGGCTGCGAACCAGCGGAGACCTGCGAAGGATTGTAGGGGCCAAGCAGCCAAATCGCATTGATCGTGGTCAAACCGGCCATGAGCGCGAGGACACCGGCGGTCAGCAGACCAAAGGCCATGCCCTTGAGGGCAAAGACCGGCATGATGCGCACGCCCACCACGTTTTGCTCGGTGCGCCCGGCGCCCGGGAACTGGGTGTGCTTCTGGTACCACACCAGGGCCAGGTGCGCAGCGATCAGGCCGAGCAGGATTCCCGGGATGATGAGCACGTGTGCGATGTAGAAGCGATCGAGCATGATCTCGGAGGGGAAATCACCGCCGAAGATAAGCCAATGCAACCAGGTGCCGATGATGGGCAGGCCGACGATGATCGCGGACATGATGCGCAGGCCCACGCCGGAAAGCAGGTCGTCCGGCAGAGAATAGCCGAGGAAGCCCTCCGCCATACCCAGCACTAGCAGGGTGCAGCCAATGATCCAGTTCGCCTCGCGGGGGCGGCGGAAGGCACCCGTGAAGAAGATGCGCAGCATGTGCGCAACCATCGAGAACATGAACATCAGCGCGGCCCAGTGGTGCATCTGCCGCACGAACAGACCGCCGCGCACCTCAAAGGAAAGGTTAAGCGCGGTCTCGTAGGCGCGGGACATCTCCACACCCTTCAGGGGGAGATAGGCGCCGTCGTAGATCACCTTCGTGATGGAGGGATCGAAGAAGAGGGTGAGGTACACACCGGTCAGCAGCAGGATGATGAAGCTATAGAGCGCGATCTCACCGAGCATGAAGGACCAGTGCGTCGGAAACACCTTGTTGATCTGCGGGCGAAGCAGACCCGAGATGGTGTACCGCTCATCAACATTTTTGCCAATGTGGGCAAGTTTATTACTCATTATGACTTACGCTCCCAGAATGCCGGGCCAACGGGCTCAACAAAGTTGTCCTTGGCGATGAGGTAGCCTTCCTCGTCCACCGTGATCGGCAGCTGCGGCAGTGCACGGGCGGCAGGACCGAAGACGGGCTTGCCGTAGTGGAGAGCGTCAAACTGCGACTGGTGGCAGGGGCACAGAATGCGGTTGGTCTGCGCCTCGTACAGCGAGGTGGGGCAACCGATATGCGTGCAGATCTTCGAGTAGGCGTAGTAGTCGCCGTAGTGGAACTCCTCCTGCCCCTTGCGCTCGACCACCTTGGTAGCATCCGCAGAGCGCAGTCGGATCAACATCACAGCGTTACGCGGACCGTGAATAGAGTGCATGTGGTTGGTGTAGACGTCGCGCTTGGGGTCGTAACGATCCCCGTCGTTGACGTCGGACTCGGCCAGGGGGAAGACCGTCTCCATCGCCGCAGCGTCCAGGTCCTCGGGACGCATGCGCACCAGGCGAGACACTCCCTCGGTGGTCATGTGCGTGCCAGTCTCACCCTTGTGTTCCTGCGCCACCGCACCGGTGTCACGACCGAGGTACAACTTGACTCCGCTCTCCCTCAGGGTCCATCCGGAGGTCCACAGAGTTCCGTCACCGTTATAGTTCAGCTCGTGACGCTTCCACGGGTTCTTCACCATCCCGCCAAGCGGAGCCACCACTACCAGGCCCGCAAAAACCGCGCCAGCGCCCAGCAGTCCCTGGATCGCCTTACGACGCCCCAGGGTGGACGTCGTCCAGGCATCATTCAGCAGGGCCGTCACCGTGCGACGATCCAGTTCGTCGGACGGCCCATCGTGGCGCTTCTGCACGGAGATTTCTTCGGGAATAAAGGTCTTAACGTACTGAACCGCAAAGATACCCAGGCTCAGGATGGTCAGGCCAGCCGTCACGCCAAGCAACGGGGTGTAGAAAGTGTACGTCCACAATCCCTCATCCCCGAGGCCCTTGTATTGCCAGGGCCAAAACAGGTACGTGGCGAGGAAGCCGACACCCGAAACGACGGCAAGGATAAGCCAGAAGGCCAGGATGCGCTGAGCGCGCTTTTCCGCCGGATCGTTCGGCACCGGGAAACGTTCCTTGCGGTACGCAACGGTGACACCGTCCAGCTCCGTGCCGAGGCGAGCAAGCTCCTCATTGCTCATCGACTTGAGCTGCTGTTCCGTATATTCGTGATGCTTTGCGTTACTCATGAGCGCGTTCCAATCCAGATAGCGGCGGCGATGAGCGCCACGATGCCGACGAACCACACAAAGAAGCCCTCCGACACCGGGCCGAGGCCGCCGAGCGACCAACCACCGGGGCTGGGCGTTTCCTTAGCGGACTTGATGAAGGCGATGATGTCCTTCTTCTCATCCGCGGAAAGCTGACGATCGGAGAACTTGGGCATGTTCTGCGGGCCAGTCAGCATGGCCTGATAAATCTCCTGCTCATTGGCCGGATCCAGCACCGGGGCATACTTACCGGAGGAAAGCGCACCGCCGCGGCCAGTGAAGTTGTGGCAAGAGGCGCAATTCAGCCGGAAAAGCTCCGAACCCCGGGCCACGTCCGCCGGGTCGATCTTGCCGCTGTAATTGGCGCCACGCAGTTCCTCCATCGCAATGGAGCCGTCCGAGTTGTAGACGATCTCCGGGCCACCACCGTTGGCCGCCACGTACGCAGCCATAGCGAGCGCTTGCTGCTCCGTGTAGCGAGGACGCTTACGCTCGGCCTGAGCGTCATTCGACATCATCGGCATGCGGCCGGAGTGAACCTGGAAGTACACCGAGCCCTCACCCACGCCAATAAGGGAGGGGCCACGATCCTCGATGCCCTGCAGGTTCGCCCCGTGACAGGTGACGCAGGCAAAGTCATAAATGTCCTTGCCCTCTTGGATCAGGGCCTGATCGTCGCGGCTAGCGGAAGCCGTCTGGGCGTCGGGAGTGAGTGCGCTGGCCAACACACCAGCGCCCGTCAGTCCGAGGGTAAGCGCCAGCGCACCGCCAGCGGTCCGGCGCATCTTGCGGCGGCTTCGGACCTTCTTACCCGAAGCGGCGGATTCCTGCCGCTCGGTGTTCTTTGGGTTGGTATCCATCATTTCCCTTTTCCTTGTGCGGGTCGTGAACACACGGGATGATCCTGGCGCAGTGAAACCGGATCAGGCTCCCTTAGTGAATCACGTACACGACCACGAACAGACCGATCCAGACGACATCGACGAAGTGCCAGTAGTACGACACCACCATGGCTGCCGTCGCCTGTGCTGGCGTGAACTTGGACTTAGCCACGCGCAGGAGAATCACCACGAAAGCAAGCACGCCAGCCAGCACGTGGGCGGCATGGAAGCCCGTGGTGATGTAAAAGACGGAAGCGAACACGCTGTTCGGGATGGTGACCCCGTGCATGATGAGGTGGGTGTACTCATACCCCTGGAGGCAGAGGAAGATTACGCCCAGCAGGATCGTCAGCGAGTACCACTTGCGCAGCCCATAAACGTCACCCCTTTCCGCTGCAAACACGCCGAACTGCGAGGTCACGGAGGAGGTCACCAGAACCACCGTGATCATCAACGCGTACCACACGTTGAGATGCTCGGCCTGGTGGGCCCAGTCTCCGGACTGACCATTGGCCCGCGACGTAAAGTACATCGCGAAGAGTCCGGCGAAGAACATCAATTCCTGCGACAGAAACACGATGGTACCGACACTGACCATATTGGGGCGGTTCAGCGTCGGAACACGCTGCGGTGCTGCCGTACCTGAGTTTGAAATTGCGCTCGTCACGCCTATTAGTATGACTGGTCAAAGCCAGGAAGTCACCTCGACTCCCCCGCACCTTTTCAGCGCGGGTTGAGCCAAGACTCAGCCATCACACGCAGACGCCACCACCCCCGTCACGGCGAACATCACACCTTCCCCATTCATGCAGGTCACGAGAGCGCATCGACACCTTCACAAAATAGCAGGTCAATCCGGAAAGCACCGCCCCGATGGAGGCGGGTCGCGCGTAAGTTCCCCACAGTTCCCGAAGGTGATATAACTCACCTTTACCCGCCGCGACGCCACGCCGGTATCAAACTTTTGGATAACCCCCGAGCCTCATCCTTTTTATCCATCGTTCCGCGCCCGTCGATCACCCGTCCATCGAACGTGATCATGCGAATTTATGAGAAAACCATTTCTCACATAGAAATAAAATAGGGAAATGCCCCACCGCAATAAGCGGCAGGGCATATAAAACAAATTACCTTCTTAATGCTTTTCCCTCGGCTGACCGTACTGAAGGCTCAGCTTCGCCGTGGTGTAGATGAGCAGCACGGCGCCCAGCGCGATCATCCACCAGTGCAAGTAGATAATCCCCAGACCAAGGACAAGGATCGCGCCAGACATAGCCGCGGGCCAGATCGAACTGGGACTAAAGAAACCCAGGGTGCCCGCCTTGTCTGCAACCTCAGCCTCCTCCCAATCCTCCGGAAGGATGTCCATGCGACGCTCGGTGAAGTGAAGATATCCGCCGAGCATGAGCGTCAAGGCCGAGGCCAAAACCAGACCAACCACACCCGCCCATTCAGTACCGTGACGGTAACCGTCGTCCTGAATATAGGTGGTAGCCAGAATGTAGATGACCGCCATGATGACCATAAAGACGGTCATCGAGTACATGATCTTGGTACTTGATTTCATGATGCAGCTCCTACCCCTTAGGCGTTGTGATCCACGTAGTTATCGCCGTCGCTGGTGTTGCGATCGGAGTTGAACGGATGCGTACTGGTGGCATAGGGAGCCTCACCGATAGCCTTCAGCGCATCCGAGTTCGGAGCACCCGGATTAGCGGTACGGAAGGCCATGTAGTCACGGAACTGATCGGGGGTAACCACCCGCAGTTCAAAGTTCATCATGGCGTGATAAGTACCACACATCTCCGCGCAGCGGCCAACAAAGGCGCCTTCCTTCTCAATCTTTTCCACCTGGAAAGCACGCTGCTGCTGGTTGGACTCCGGGTGAGCGTAGACATCGCGCTTGAACAGGAACTCGGGAATCCAGAAGGCGTGGGAAACATCGCCGGAGGCCAAGCGGAACTCGATCGGGGTCTGGCTCGGCAGCACCAAAACGGGAATCTCTTCCGTAGTACCCAGCGTCTCCACCGTGTTGTAGTTGAGGTAGGACATATCGCGCTTGGACTTGCCGTGGATGGGGTTATTCCCATCGGAGCTCACGCGGGTCTCATCCGCCAGGCGCTGGCGCTCCTCGTTGGTGCCCACATAGTCCTGACCATTGGGCATCAGGGAACCGGCCACCTCGGCGTACCCAAACTTCCAGTTCCACTGGAAGGCGGTGACATCCACGGTCACCTCGGGATTCTTATCCAGCGCGGTGACCTTCTGTTGAGTTTGAACCGTGAAGAAAAAGATGACCATGACGATCACGATGGGCACGGTGGTCAGCACAAGTTCCAGAGGAATGTTGTACTGCGTCTGCCGGGGAAACTCACCCGCACCGTTCTTCTCGGCCCGCTTGGCACCCCATCGGAAGATAGCGGTGAGGAAGAGGCCCCACATGATAAGACCGATGATCCACGCCGCGACCCAGACCCAGACCCAGAAGTTACCCATGGCGGTAGCCTCGGGGGTGATTCCCTGGGGCCACCCCATGCGCAGCAACCGATCCACGGCCTCCGGCGGAGCGACGTCACAGCCAGACAAGGCAAGACCCGCAGCGGTAACGATGCCCCCCAGGGCTACCTTCCGGCCGCGGCCTGCTCGATTTCGCTGTTCCACGTGTGTCTGCCTTTCCTTCCACACAGCTTCCAAGAACCAAGATCGACCAAAGAGGACTGTGGTTCATTCCTAAACAGCAGGATAGCCGATCAGGCTCCTGAAACCACGCTGAACCCCTCCCCCCAGATTCCCAGGGATGGCACAGTTTATCCCCACTCAGGGCGAATATCACTGGCCTAGCCCCTTTTCCCCCTCCCCGCCCAAGGCCCCGATGTGGCGCACCCCTCATCAAAGATCCATCGAAAGTTGTCACCCATTCGGGGAGGGCATCGAGCGCCAAACGCGCCCCGGCCGCCACCTGCGGCATGTGCGGCAAGCAGCCGCTCGTGCCATCATTATTTATAATATATTTTTACTCTCACCCCATCTGTTAAGGAGTAGGCAAAGAATTATGTGCGGGCTTCTTGGTTTCCTGTCCTCCGACGGGAAGGCCGCCGACTTCCTCGATGCCGTGACCGACGCTCTCGTCTGCCAGCGTCATCGCGGTCCCGACGATTCCGAGTCGTGGTCGGATGACGATATCGTCTTGGGATTCAATCGGCTCTCCATCGTCGATCTCGAGCACTCCCATCAGCCTCTACGCTGGGGACCCGAGGACAATCCCGGGCGCTACATGCTCACCTTCAACGGCGAGATCTATAATTACGTAGAGCTACGGGAGGAGCTTCAAGAGGCCGGCTACACCTTCCACACCACAGGCGATTCCGAAACCATCGTGGTGGGCTATCACCACTGGGGAGCGGCCGTCGTGGAACACCTACGCGGCATGTTTGGTTTTGCAGTGTGGGATTCTCAGGAGCGTCGTCTCTTCCTCGCCCGCGATCAATTCGGAATCAAACCTCTCTTCCTCGCCACGACAGATCGAGGCACCGTCTTTTCTTCGGAGAAGAAGTCCATCATGGACATGGCCACGGCCTTGAATCTAGACCTCAGTCTTGACCGCCGCGCCATCGAGCACTACGTGGATCTCCAGTACGTGCCGGAACCAGAAACCCTCAACGTCGGCATCCAGCGCCTGGAGTCTGGGTGCTACGCCACCGTCACCCCGGGAGATGTGCCGCGGATCGAGCGCTACTTCCGCCCTGCCTTCCGTACCTCACCGGTGCCCAGCGGTCAGGAGCAGCAACTCTTCGACCGCATCGCGCGCGTGCTGGAAGACAGCGTGGAAAAGCATATGCGCGCCGACGTCACCGTCGGCTCCTTCCTCTCCGGGGGCATTGACTCTACCGCCATCGCGGCCCTGGCAAAGCGTCATAATCCCAACCTGCTCACCTTCACCACCGGATTCGAGCGCGAGGGGTATTCCGAAGTCGATGTCGCCGCGGAATCTGCGGCCGCCATCGGTGCCGAGCACATCGTCAAGATCGTCTCCCCCGAGGAGTACGTCGATGCGCTGCCAAAGATCATGTGGTACCTCGACGATCCGGTGGCCGACCCCTCCCTGGTCCCGCTGTACTTTGTCGCCGCGGAAGCCCGCAAGCACGTCAAGGTGGTGCTCTCCGGCGAGGGCGCCGACGAACTCTTCGGTGGGTACACCATCTACAAAGAACCGCTCTCCCTGGCCGCCTTCGAAAAAATCCCCTCCCCCTTGCGCAAGGGGCTGCGACACCTCAGCTCGGTACTCCCCGAGGGGATGAAGGGCAAGTCCCTCCTGGAGCGTGGCTCCATGACCATGGAAGAGCGCTATTACGGCAATGCGCGCTCGTTCAATTTCGCACAGATGCAGCGTGTTATTCCCTGGGCTCTCCCCGAGTGGGATCACCGCGAGGTCACGGCCCCCATCTACGCCCAGTCTGGCCGCATGGATCCGGTGGCCAGGATGCAACACCTCGACCTCTTTACCTGGATGCGCGGCGATATCCTGGTCAAGGCAGACAAGATCAACATGGCCAATTCCCTGGAACTGCGCGTTCCCTTCCTGGATAAAGAGGTGTTCCGAGTTGCCGAATCCATCCCCCACGAGCTAAAGATCTCCCACAGCACCACCAAGTATGCCCTGCGCAAGGCCATGGAGCAGATCGTTCCACCGCACGTCTTGCACCGCAAGAAGCTGGGCTTCCCCGTTCCCATGCGACATTGGCTGGCCGGTGAGGAACTCCACGGCTGGGCGCAGGACACGATCCGCGAGTCCCATACCGAAGACATCTTCGATAAGAAAGCCGTGCTCGAGATGCTCAAGGAGCACCGCGATGGCGTCTCCGATCACTCGCGTCGGCTGTGGACGGTTCTCGCCTTCATGATCTGGTACGGGATCTTCGTGGAACGCCGCATCGATCCCCACATCGAGCACAAGGACTATCCCGTGGACATCTAGAAAAGCCCGTGTGTCAAGGCTGCCCCTGACCCACGGGCCACGCGATGGCGGATTAGTGGAAGGAATCCCCGCACGCGCACGACCCCCCAGCATTGGGGTTGTCGATGGTAAAGCCCTGCTGCTCGATGGTGTCGGCGAAATCAATCGTCGCCCCCATCAGATAGGGCACGGACATCTTATCGATCACCAGGCGTACTCCACCAAACTCATCGCTTTTATCCCCGTCCAGGGCGCGATCGTCGAAGTAAAGCTGGTAGCGCAGGCCCGCACAGCCGCCGGGCTGCACGGCAATGCGCAGGGAAAGATCGTCGCGGCCTTCCTGGTCTAAGAGTGCCTTTGCCTTGGCCGCCGCGGCCTCGGACAACGTCACTCCCGTGCTCGTCGGTGCAGTCATCTCGATAAACTCCTTGCTGCGTGAACTATCATGCTGCGTGTTTCCATCACCCTACCCTCGGTGCCGCCGCAGCGTCACACGATTCGGCCGCCCACCAACGGCTCGGATGGCATCGCCAAGTGTAACGCGGATACACGCGGCGCTATTCCCGCCGGATGCTCCTGGGCTTGTACAGTTGGAGCCGTGAAATTACCGTGGCGAAACACCAGCGCTCCCGCCCACCGGGACGATTCCCGGGAAAATGCACCCCTGCCGCAGGAACCGGCGGAAGTTCCGCTGCCCAAGGGGTACACCCCGCCGAAGGGGCGACCCACCCCTCGGCGCAAGGAGGTGGAATTGGAGCGCGGGGTGATCCGCGGTGCCTCGATGGCCCCCACCACTGCGCAACAGCAGCGCCACAAGCGCAAGGAACTCAAGACCTCCATGACTAAGCAGGAGTGGAAAGACTACCGGCGCAAGGAGCGCGAGGAATCTCGGCGCCGCCAGCGCGAGACCCAGGCCGCGATGGATCGCGGCGAAGAGCGATATCTTTTGCCCAGGGACAAGGGTCCGGAGCGCGCCTTTGCCCGCGATTGGGTGGACGCACACCGCTTCCTCAATAACTGGGTCATGCCCTTCGCCTTGGTTCTCTTAGTCTCCATGGTCGTGACCAACGGGCTCCCCCAGGTCGCCGGGGTGGTTTCTCTTGTCTCCATGGCCATCATCCTTCTCTTCGCGGTGGAGGGCGTCATCATCGGTCGGCGCGCTCATCGAGCCCTGCGCGCCGAGTTTCCCAACACCGCCCAGTCCGGTATGGGCTTTGGTTTTTATGCTTACTCCCGCGCCACCCAGCCACGCCGCTGGCGTAGCCCGAAACCACGCGTGGAGGTAGGCACTCCGGTGGGACGACAAGGCCGCTAGGGCCTCCCTCACCTCGATGATTCACCACCAGAAAAACCAATCAGCGGAGGCCTACCGTGGAGTTTTTTAGCACCGTTGCTCCTCCCGCCGGCGAGGCGGAGCTCCTCCCCTGCCCCGTCCCAGTCGAGGCGGCGGGCAGGCTACACGACATCGCCGCTTTCTTCGCCTCCGCCCAGGGGGTCAACGCCGCAGCCCCCTTGCGCCCCCTGAACGCACCTCGGCTCGTCGCCGTAGGCGGCCCCCGTCTTTCCTCAGCTGCCGAGGCCACCGACACCGCCACCCTGCTTCGGCAGTTCCGCGAGGCCACTGCCCCTACCCAGGTCTTCGCAGAGGCCACTGACATTCCCACGGAACTCATAGAATGCCCCCCGCAGGAATCTTTCGACGAGGCCCTATCCCGGGGCGCTCGGGGTGCCGACGCCCAGGCCGATCGCGGCACCGACCTCGTCCTGCCGGCCTCCATCGGTGCGGGGGACGAGGAGGAGGCCCTGGCACTGCTGGGGCTCCTCTGCCAGGAGGATCCCGTGACGATCGTAGGGTTTCACGGCACCGCAGATAGGCAGTGGAGTCAACGCGTCAGCCTAGTGCGCGACCTCATGTTCCAGGGTCGGATCCACCGGGGATCCGCGCACGATCTTCTGTACCACCTCGCCAGCCCTGCAATGATCGCGCTAGTGGGGTTCCTCGCGCAGTGCGCGGTGCGCCGCACCCCAATCCTGCTCGACACCACCGTGACCTGTGTGGCCGCATGCTACGCCGAGGCCCTAGCCCCCGGTGCGAAGCAATGGATGCTCGCGGGTCAGCTCACTCCCCAGGCGGGCCACCTCCTCGCCCTGCGGCGCATCGGTGTGACTCCCCTCTTTGCCCTGAATATGCCTCTAGGCATGGGCACCGGGGCCGCCACGGCCCTCCCCCTCATCCGGGCCGCCACCGCGCTGTACGCGGGTTAAAACGCCTCCCACCAGATCTCAAAGGCGGTGTATCGACGGCGCGCTGTCGCGCCCGGATGCCGTTACTCCCCGGCGGACACCAAGCCGTAGCGCCACCCGTGGGTATCCTGCGCTACCCCGCGCTGAATATCTGTGAGCCGCTGGCGCAGCCTCATCGTTACCGGGCCCGGCTGGTTATCGCCCACAGTGAACTCTCCCTGTGCGGACTTCACCACGCCCACCGGTGTCACCACGGCGGCCGTGCCGCAGGCGAGGGTTTCCGTCATCACCCCCGATTCCGCATCCCGGCGCCATTCTTCCTTGGAGATGCGCCGCTGCTCGGTGGCATAGCCCAGGTCTCGGGCCACATGAAGCAGGCTATCGCGGGTCACGCCCGGCAGCAGGGAGCCGCTGAGCTCCGGGGTCACCAGCGTCACCCCCTCGGGGGATTCCTCGGAGCCGTAGACGAACATCAGATTCATACCCCCCATCTCTTCAATGTACTTCCGCTCCACGGCGTCGAGCCACACCACCTGATCGCAGCCCTTCTCGCTCGCCTGGGCCTGGGCCAGCAGAGAGGCGGCGTAATTACCGGCGAACTTCGCAGCACCCGTCCCGCCCGGGGCGGCGCGCACGTAATCCTCGGAGAGCCACACGCTCACCGGGTTCACGCCGCCTTGGAAGTATGCCCCCGAGGGCGAGGCCATGAGCAGGAAAGTATAGGAAGCGGAAGGATGCACACCCAACGTGGCCTCCGTGGCGAACATCAGGGGGCGCAGGTACAGGGCGGCCTCCCCGCCGGCCGCGGGCACCCAGTCCCGATCGACCTCCACAAGCACCCGCAGCGCCTCTAAGAAGTCCGACACCGGCAGCTCCGGCATGGCCATGCGGCGTGCGGAATCCTGCATGCGCTGGGCATTGCGCTCGGGGCGGAAGGTGGCAATGGAACCATCCGGCATCCGGTAGGCCTTGATCCCCTCGAAGATGGCCTGACCGTAGTGCAGCACCGAGGACGCCGGCGAGAGCTCAATGCTGCCGAAGGGCAGCACCCTGGCATCGTACCACCCCCGTTCCCGATCCCAATCGATGCGCACCATGTGGTCGGTAAATTGCTGGCCAAAAGCGGGATTAGCCAGGATATTCGAGCGATCAGCCGCAGGCAGTGGACGAGGGTTGCGGTGAACCTCAAAGGCAAGAGAAGTCATGCTCCTCACCATACATGCCCCACCCCGAGCGATAGGCTTAATCGGGTTCGCACGATCGCACTACCCCGACACAGGAGGTTCTATGCTCAACGGACTGCCTATTCGCGGCTCCTTCGCGTCCCCCACCCTGAGTAAAACCACCCCCAAGCACGCCCACGTGGCTCTCATTCCGGCCTTCACCACAGAGGAAGGCCCAGAGTTTGCGCTCACCGATCTACTCGGCACCAAGGCCGCCCGCGGCATGCTCACCGCAGCGACGGCCGTGGGATTTCATGGCAAGCCCGGCGAGATCGCCGTGGTCCCCGCCCCGGCCACGATCGCGGCTCCGGCCGTCGCCCTGCTGGGTCTCGGCGCGGCCGACGAATGCGATACCGAAGTGGTTCGCCGGGCCATGGGCAACGCCGCACGCCACCTGCGGGAGCACGGCAAGGTAGTGACCTGTCTGGGATCGCTTGGCGAGGATCTCCTCGGCGCGGCGGTCGAGGGCTACGTACTGGGTTCCTATTCCTATCCCGGCAGGCGCACCGACCCGAGAGCCAAACCCGGCACGATCACCTTCATGGGCGGCGGAAAGCAGGCCAAAGCAGCATTCCACCGTGCTACCATCGCCGCCGAGGCCGTGATCTTAGCGCGCGACCTCACCAATACCTCGGCCCGGGATCTCTACCCCGCCTCCTATGCCGACACCCTCGTCGATCTCGCCGCCAAGTATGGGATCACGGCCGAGGTTTATGCCGAGGATCGCCTCCGTTCAGAGGGATTCGGTGGAATCCTGGCGGTAGGTGCCGGCTCCCAGCGTTCTCCCCGCCTGGTGCGGCTGCATTGGGCTCCGGCCCAGGCCCGGGTGCACGCGGCCCTGGTAGGCAAGGGCATCACCTTCGATACCGGCGGTATCTCTCTCAAGCCACCCGCCACCATGGAGACCATGATCTCCGATATGGGAGGCTCCGCCGCCGTCGCCGCTAGCGTATTCGCCGCGGCGCGCCTCGAGCTGCCCGTGGAAATCACCGCGTGGCTACCACTCGCAGAGAACATGCCCTCGGGCTCGGCCACCCGTCCCGGTGACGTCATCACCCACTACGGTGGCCTGAGCTCGGAGATCATCAACACCGATGCGGAGGGGCGCCTCGTGCTTGCCGACGCTCTCGCTCGCGCCAGCGAGGATAAGCCCGACGTCCTCATGGAGGCCGCTACCCTCACCGGAGGACAGCTCGTGGCCCTAGGGACTCGCACCGCTGGCGTGATGGGTTCGGCAAAGCTCCGGGATCTGGTAGCGCGGACGGGCCGCGAGGTAGGCGAACCCTCCTGGGCCATGCCTCTGCTCGAAGAACACGACGAGGAGTTGTCCTCACCCGTCGCGGACGTGCGTAACAGCCACAATTCCCGCCACGGCCAGATGCTCTTCGCTGGAACATATCTTTCCCGATTCATCAGCGAGGGCATCGAATGGGCGCACCTCGACGTCGCCGGTCCCGCGTGGAACGAGGGCGCGGCCTACGGCTATACCCCGCCGCGCGCCACCGGGGCGCCGGTGCGCACCCTCCTGCGCACCCTGGAGCACCTCGCCCAGCACCAGCGCTAGTCGTATCCGCCGCGCTCCCAGTGGGCGCGGCGTCGCTGCTGCTCCGCGCGCTTGCGCAGGATCCTGTCTCGTTCTATCCGGTCCCGCATGCGCTGCGGATAGCCGGTTTCTTCCACGTCATAGACGGGGCAATCGAGGAGCTTGGCCAGGGCATCGATCCCCTTGGGGCCGCCGATGCGCCGGCGGATAAAATCTCCCGTCTCATCCACGATCACGGCGGACATCTCGTTGACAAAGGTTTCCGGCTCCACGAAGGCCTCAATGAACGCTCGCCCCTGCGCCCACTCGCACAGCTCGGCAGCGTCATCGGGGCGGATCGTCGCGCCCGGGGCCCGGGGCGGGCGCGGGCCCCGTCGATCCTTGCGGCGACCAAAAAGTTTAAACACGGCCTATCATTGTAGGGATACGCACCGCTATCCCGCGATACCGTGCCCACCGCACCAGTAGGGGCACCTCCGGTGCACGCCTCCGGCTGCGGACAGGTACGGTTAATGTATTAGATCCACCTACACGACTATCGAGGAGTCTGACACACATGGCGTTCTCAGTAGAGATGCCCGAACTGGGCGAGTCCGTCACCGAGGGAACCATCACCCAGTGGCTCAAGTCCGTCGGCGACACCGTCGAAGCCGACGAGCCTTTGCTGGAGGTCTCCACCGACAAGGTGGACACCGAGGTCCCCTCCCCGGCCTCCGGCGTTCTCCTCGAGATCAAGGCCGAGGAGGATGACACCGTCGATGTCGGTTCCGTCATCGCCGTGATTGGTGATGCCGACGAGGCCTCAGCCGACGCCCCGGCCGAGTCAGCCCCGCCCCAGGATGCTCCCCAGGAATCCCGCGAGGAACCCACCGCAACGCAGCAGACCGCCAGCGAAGCTACCGACGTGGCGATGCCCGAACTGGGAGAGTCCGTCACCGAGGGAACCATCACCCAGTGGCTCAAGTCCGTCGGCGACACCGTCGAAGCCGACGAGCCTTTGCTGGAGGTCTCCACCGACAAGGTGGACACCGAGGTTCCCTCCCCCGTGGCCGGAACGCTGTTGGAGATCCTCGCCGAGGAGGATGACACCGTGGACGTGGGTGCCACCATCGCTCGCATCGGCGATAAGGACGCCGCCCCGGCCGAACCCAAGAAGGACGATCCTCAACCCACCGAGCAGGTCTCCTCCGCGAAGCCCACGCCGGAGGAGACCTCGGCTCCCGAGGCGCAGCCGGAAGAAAAGAAGGAAAAGGACGAGGACACCACGTCCTCCACTACCTCCGGCGCATTCCCCTACGTCACCCCGCTGGTGCGCAAGCTGGCGGAGAAGCACTCCGTGGATCTCAGTACCGTTACCGGCACCGGCGTGGGCGGGCGCGTCCGTAAGCAGGATGTGCTCGCGGCCGCCGAGGGCGGATCTACCCCCGAATCTGACGCCCAAAGCCCAGAGAAGTCTCCCGCCCCCAAGGCTCCGGGGACCGCTTCCATGAAGTCCGTGGACCCGCAAAAGGCCAAGTTGCGCGGCACCGTGCAGAAGGCCAACCGCATCCGCCAGATCACCGCCACTAAGACGGTGGAGGCACTGCAGACCTCCGCGCAGCTCACCCAGGTGCAGGAGGTGGACATGACCAAGGTCGCGCAGCTACGCAAGACCCATAAGCCCGCCTTCGCGGAAAAGCACGGCGCCAACCTCACCTATCTGCCGTTCTTCGCCAAGGCCGTGGTGGAAGCCTTGGTCTCCCACCCGAACGTCAACGCCTCCTATAACGCCGAGACCAAGGAGATCACGTATCACGAGAGCGTGAACCTTTCCATCGCTGTGGATACCCCAGCTGGCCTGCTCACGCCGGTAATCCATAACGCGCAGGATAAGACGCTGCCGGAGCTGGCCCAGGCCATCGCCGAACTGGCGGATCGCGCCCGCAACAACAAGCTCAAGCCGAACGACCTGGTGGGTGGTACGTTCACCATCACCAACATCGGTTCCGAGGGTGCACTGACCGATACCCCGATCCTCGTGCCGCCGCAGGCCGGTATCCTGGGCACCGGCGTGATCACTAAGCGCCCCGTGGTAGTCACCCGCGATGGTCTGGACGCGATCGCCATCCGTCAGATGGTATTCCTGCCACTGACCTACGATCACCAGTTGGTCGACGGTGCCGACGCCGGGCGTTTCCTGACCACCATCAAGGATCGACTGGAGACCGCCGACTTCGAGAGCGACCTGCTGCTCTAGCCCCTCTCCTGCGTTCTTTCTCGCGCATCGATTCGAGGCCCTAGCCCCATTCGGGGCTAGGGCCTCGTTGTTATGCACCTCGCAGCGTTTATAATGCGGCTAGATATCTCACTCAAACCGCGGTTAAAGGAGACACCTCACTTGACTCATCTCGCCCCCGTGACCGATCCCTCGTCCTACCCAGCGCGACACCTCGGACCGGATCACGCCGAGTCCAGCGCGATGCTCGCCACCCTTGGTTTTTCCTCCATGGAGGAGCTGCTCGATTCCGCCCTGCCACACACCATCTGCGTCTCCTCGACGCCCCGCCTTCCCCAGCCCTTGACCGAGCATCAAGCTCAGGCCAGGCTTCGGGAACTCGCCGCCAAGAACGTGGTGCTTACCTCCCTGTACGGCCAGGGGTACTACGACACCCTCACCCCGCCCGTCATCCGCCGCGGGGTACTTGAGGATCCGGGCTGGTACACCGCCTACACCCCCTACCAGCCGGAAATCTCCCAAGGTCGCCTTGAAGCCCTCCTGAATTTCCAAACGCTCATCTCCGAACTCACCGGCCTCCCCATCGCCGGCGCGTCCTTACTTGACGAAGCCAGCGCCGTGGCAGAAGCCGTGGGACTGATGTCGCGCGCCAAGAAAAAGGGGCGGCGGGTGCTTTTAGATTCCCGCCTGCATCCCCAGGTCCTCGCCGTGGCCGCCGAGCGCGCCCGTACCATCGAGTTAGAGGTAGAGGTAGAAAATCTACGTGGGCCGATCGTGGGCGAAGATTACGTGGGAGCGGTCATCGCCTACCCAGGAACCGAAGGGGACATCGTCGATCCACGCCCCCTCATCGAGGACATGCACACCCGCGGAGGCCTCGTGGCCGTTGCCTGCGATCTCATGGCCCTCCAGGTGCTGGAGTCCCCGGGAGTCCTCGGGGCAGACATCGCGGTGGGATCCTCTCAGCGCTTCGGCGTGCCGCTCTTCTTCGGCGGGCCCCACGCCGCCTTCATCTCAGTCACGGACAAGCTCAAGCGCCAGCTTCCCGGCCGCGTGGTGGGGGTCTCCAAGGATGCCTCGGGAGCGCCAGCCTATCGCCTGGCCCTGCAGACCCGCGAGCAGCACATCCGCAGAGAAAAGGCCACCTCGAATATCTGCACAGCCCAGGCCCTGCTGGCAGTCGTGGCCTCCATGTACGCCATCTATCACGGCCCAGCGGGCCTACGGCGCATCGCTGAGGGAATTCATCGTCGCGCCGCCCTCCTAGCACGGGCGGTGGCACACGCACCGGAACTCGATCTGGTCCACGACACATTCTTTGATACCCTCACCATCCGAACTTCTCGGCCCGCCACGAGCATCACCGACGAGCTCGCCGAGGCTGGTTACCTGGTACGCCCCCTGGGGCAAGACGCGATCTCGATCGCCTTCGGCGAATCCACCACGGACGAGGACGTCCTGGTCATCGCCCGGGTACTGGGAACGAGCGTAGATCTCTCCCCCAAGGCTGACGATACCCACCTCAACGGGCTTCCGGAATCCCTGATACGCCGCTCCGAGACGCTGACCCACCCGATCTTTTCTCGCGTGCACTCCGAGACGCACATGATGCGCTACCTGCGCGAACTCTCAGATAAAGATCTGGCCCTCGATCGCACCATGATCCCCCTGGGCTCGTGCACCATGAAGCTCAACCCCACCGCGGGCATGGAACCAATCAGCTGGCCCGAGTTTGCCAATATTCACCCCTATGCCCCGGAGGAACACACGCGGGGCTGGCGCGAGCTCATCGAGGAAATCGAGAACTGGCTCGCCGCGATCACGGGCTACGCACAGGTCTCCGTGCAGCCCAACGCGGGCTCCCAGGGAGAGCTCGCCGGGCTACTGGCCATTCGCCGCTACCACGTGTCCCGCGGCGATCACGGCCGGGACATCTGCCTCATTCCGCAATCCGCACACGGTACCAATGCCGCCTCCGCGGCTCTTGCTCACCTGCGCGTGGTCGTGGTGGCCACCGCCGAGGACGGATCCATCGACGTAGCCGACCTAGACGCAAAGCTGACGCAACACGCGGAGCACGTGGCCGCCATAATGATTACCTACCCCTCCACCCACGGAGTTTTCGAGCCACAGGTACGCGAGGTGTGCGAGAAGGTACACGCGGTGGGCGGCCAGGTCTACATCGACGGCGCGAATATGAACGCCCTGGCGGGGCTAGCCCAACCCGGGGAATTCGGCGGGGACGTCAGCCACCTTAACCTGCACAAGACCTTCACCATTCCCCACGGCGGCGGCGGACCCGGCGTGGGCCCGGTGGCGGTGCGCGAACACCTGATTCCGTTCCTTCCCACCGATCCCACCACCGCAGATCCACGACACCCCGCACCCGAGAACGGCGGCGTGCCCGTCGCGGCCACACGATATGGTTCGGCCGGCGTTCTACCGATCTCCTGGGCCTACCTCGCCATGATGGGCAGCGTGGGTCTACAGCAGACCACGGCACACGCCATCCTGGGGGCAAACTACGTGGCCGCCCGCCTGCGCGAGGACTTCCCCATCCTCTACACCGGGGCCACCGGACTCGTCGCCCACGAGTGCATCGTGGATTTGCGTGCGCTCACCGATGCCTCGGGGGTCACCGCGGCGGACGTCTGCAAGCGCCTCGTCGATTACGGATTCCACGCACCCACCCTGGCCTTCCCTGTAGCAGGAACGCTAATGGTGGAACCCACGGAATCGGAAAGCAAGGAGGAGCTGGATCGCTTCGTCGACGCCCTGCGCTCCATCCGCCGCGAGATCCAGGCGATCATCGATGGCTCAGTGACCTACCGAGATTCGGTGCTTTATCACGCCCCCTTCACGGCCGCCAGCGTCGCCAGCTCCGAGTGGCCGTATGCCTTTAGCCGAGAAGAGGCCGCTTGGCCGGTGGACTCTCTCTACCGGAACAAGTATTTCCCGCCGGTGCGCCGCATCGACGAGGCCTACGGGGATCGCAACCTCGTGTGTTCTTGCCCCGCCCCGGAAGCCTTCGATATCTCCCCCGATAATCCCACCACAGCCGACAACGGAGGAACCGATGTCTAATTCCGAATCCCTGCGCCGCTCCCCACTGCACGCCGAGCACGAGGTCCTAGGAGCTTCTTTTACCCCCTTTGGGCAGTGGTCGATGCCCCTGAAGTACGGCAAGGAGCTCGATGAACACCGCGCCGTGCGCACGAGTGCCGGCCTTTTCGATCTCTCCCACATGGGCGAGGTACGTGTTACCGGCCCGCAGGCCGCGGAGTTCCTTGACTACGCCCTAGTCTCCCAGCTCTCCGCGCTCGCCGTGGGACGTGCCAAGTATTCCATGATCGTACGCCCCGACGGGGGCATCCTCGATGACCTCATCACCTATCGGCTAGGCGACGACGAGTTCCTGGTGGTGCCCAACGCCTCTAATACTGACACGGTGGTGGCCGCGCTGCACGAGCGCGCCGAGGACTTTGACGTCACACTGGCCGACGAATCCACGCAGACCGCGCTGATCGCCGTCCAGGGCCCCCAGGCCGAGGAGATCGTCCGCACTCTCCTTGCGCAGCAGGATCACGAGACCCTGCACGCGCTGAAGTACTACGCGGCCTTCTCCACCGAGGTCGCCGGGATCCCCAACGTACTTGTGGCCCGCACCGGTTACACCGGCGAGGACGGTTTCGAGCTCTTTACCCCCAACGCCACCGCCTCCACGCTTTGGGCCGCCGCGGTGGAGGCCGGACGACCCCATGATCTTCGCCCCGCAGGCCTGGCCGCGCGCGATTCCCTCCGACTCGAGGCCGCCATGCCGCTCTACGGCAACGAACTCTCCGTGAACATCACCCCGATCGACGCCGGGCTGGGGGTGCTCATCTCTAAGAAAAAATCGGGAGATTTCGTAGGCCGGGAGGCGTTGAGCACCGTGGAACAACCAGTCCGAATCCTCGTGGGCCTGGCTTCCGAGGGTAAGCGGGCCGCCAGGGCGGGGGCCGCCGTACTCTCCCCGGAGGGCTCCGAGATCGGCGTGGTGACCTCCGGGCAGCCCTCCCCGACTCTCGGGCATCCCATCGCGCTGGCCTACGTGGATCGCACACTGGCCACCCCCGGCGCGGAGCTCACCGTGGATATTCGAGGCAAGCACTACCCCTTCCACGTCGTGGAGACGCCGTTTTACCGGCGTTCCCGATAAACTCACTCCCAATCTCTCACTGCACGAAAGGAGCCCCTCATGACTACCCTTCCCGATTCCTTCTCCTACTCCGACGAGCACGAGTGGATCAACTCCACCGCCGATAAGGCGGTGGGCGCGACCGTACGGGTAGGGATCACCTCCGTGGCCACAGAACGCCTCGGCGAGGTGGTCTTTGCCGAGCTACCCGAGGTCGGCGACACCGTGACCGCTGGCGAGCCCTGCGGCGAGGTGGAATCCACCAAGTCCGTCTCCGATCTCTACGCCCCTGTCAGCGGCACCGTCACCGCCATCAACGAGGAGATCGAAGATAACTACGAGATCCTCAACGAGGATCCCTTCGGCGCCGGCTGGCTCTATGAGGTAGAGGTCACCGAGGTGGGAGAGCTTCTCACCGCGGCGGACTACGCTGCCGCCAACGGCGTGGAGTAGCCAACAGGGGGCTATGATGGAGCCACTATGACTGCCCCCCGAGTCCCCTTTTTCCCCGCCCACCGTTCCATTCGCGCTGCCGATACTCCCCTAGACATCCGCTGCCTCGGCGTGGTGGATTACCAAGAAGCCTGGGATCTCCAAGCCGACCTCGCCGCGCGGCGCTATCGAGGGGAGGTGGGCGATACCGTCCTCGTGCTGGAACACCCCAACGTATACACGGCCGGCAAGCGCACCCAGCCGGAGGATCGGCCCACCAACGGCCTGCCCGTGATCGACGTAGACCGGGGCGGCCGCATCACCTGGCACGGCCGTGGCCAGCTGGTGATCTATCCCATCATTGCCCTGGCGGATCCGGTGGACGTGGTGGACTACGTGCGCCGGCTGGAGGAGGCCATCATCCAGGCGGTGCGCCGCGCGGGCCTCACCGATGCGGGGCGCATCGACGGCCGCTCCGGCGTGTGGGTTCCCGCCTCCGGGGTGCAGCCGGATCGCAAGGTCGCTGCCATCGGCATCCGCATTACCCACGGGGTGACCATGCACGGCATTTCCCTCAATTGCTCCAATACCCTGGATTATTATCAACACATCGTTGCCTGCGGCATCACCGACGCCGGGGTGACCACGATGTCCCGGGAGTTACACCGCGAGGTCAGCACCGAAGAGATGGCCGATTCCCTGGTGGATTCCCTCTCCGAGGCGCTGGCGGGCCGGCTCACCGTCGCCGATCATTCCTTTGGTTCCGCACCCGATCCCACCAAGGGATTACCCAACAGGCGCTGACGTCGATCTTTATTTTTACCCCACAGCGAGCAACACCGGTAAGGTGACGCTTGTGACTATCGCACCTGAAGGCCGTAAGTTACTGCGCATTGAAAAGCGCAATGCACAGACTCCCATCGAGCACAAACCGCGCTGGATCCGGAACCAGGTGAAAAATGGCCCGGAATACCAGGACATGAAAAAACGTGTCTCCGGTGCCTCCCTCCACACCGTGTGTCAGGAGGCCGGATGCCCCAATATCCACGAGTGTTGGGAATCCCGCGAGGCCACCTTCCTCATCGGCGGCGCCAATTGTTCGCGCCGATGCGACTTCTGCCAGATCAATTCCGCGCGCCCCGAGCCCCTGGACGTGGACGAGCCACGCCGAGTGGCGGAATCCGTCAGCGAGATGGGCCTGCACTATTCCACCATCACCGGCGTAACCCGCGACGACCTCGACGACGAGGGGGCCTGGCTCTACGCCGAGGTGGTGCGTCAGATCCACCGGCTCAACCCGCACACCGGCGTGGAAAATCTGGTACCGGACTTCTCCGGGAAGCCCGATCTGCTTCAGGAAGTCTTTGAGTCCCGCCCCGAAGTCTTTGCACACAACGTGGAGACAGTGCCGCGTATTTTCCGGCGCATCCGCCCCGCCTTCCGCTACGACCGTTCCCTAGACGTGATCCGCCAGGCACGCGATTTTGGCCTGATCACCAAATCCAACCTCATCCTGGGTATGGGCGAAACCCAGGACGAGGTCATGGAGGCCCTGGCGGATCTGCACGAGGCGGGCTGCGACATCATCACCATCACCCAGTACCTGCGTCCTGGCCCCATGTACCACCCCATCGACCGCTGGGTGAAGCCCGAGGAATTCGTGGAATACGCCACCGCGGCCGAGGAAATGGGCTTTGGCGCCGTCATGTCCGGGCCTTTGGTGCGCTCCTCCTACCGCGCCGGGCGCCTGTACGCCCAGGCGATGGCGGCGCGTGGCATGGAGCTACCGGAGAATCTCGCCCACCTGGCGCAGACTTCCCAGGGTTCCACCGCCCAGGAGGCCTCAACCTTGCTGGCCAAGTACGGCCCGTCCCAGGAAACCCCGGTGGTATCGGCCCTGGCACGCTAAGCGAGCGCTTATCCCTTCGAATCGGCTATCCCCTATCATGAGGGGCATGGCTGATCCGAAGAAGCAGGCTGCGAAAGCGGCCAAGAAGGAAGAACGCGCGGCCAAGCGCGCCAAGCGGAAGCAGAATTACTCGCAGATCTGGCAGGCGTTTAACCTCCAGCGCAAGCAGGACAAGGCCCTCATTCCCCTCATGCTCGCCGCCGTGGTGGGCCTGTCCCTGGTGTTCTTCCTCATCGGCATGCTCTTTGGCGGCCAATGGTTCATGCTGCCCTTCGGCCTGCTGCTGGGCGTCGTGGCGGCCATGTGGATCTTTTCTCGACGCATCGAATCATCGATGTACGAGCAGGCCGGGGATACCCCCGGGGCTGCGGGATGGGCCTTGGAGAACATGCGCAACACCGTGGGCGTGGTGTGGTTCACCAAAACCGCCGTGGGCGCCACGACGCAGATGGATGCCGTGCACCGCGTGGTGGGGGTGCCCGGCATCGTGCTTGTGGGAGAAGGGGCCCGGCATCGCGTGCGGCCCATCATGGAGCAGCAGAAGAAGCGCCTCAGTCGATTGGTCGCCGGGGTGCCGATCTACGAGATCTATGCCGGTGACGGCGAGGGTGAGGTTCCCCTCAGGCGCCTGCAGAGGGAGCTGTTGAAACTGCCACGCAACTACAAGAAGAATGACGTCTACCCCATCAACGCCAAGATCGAAGCCATGGACAACTCCGTGGCAAATACCCCGGCGGGGATGCCCAAGGGGCCACTGCCCAAGGGGGCGAAGGTCTCTGGGCTCAATCGTCGAGCCCGGCGCTCCGCGGAGCGCTCCCACAAGGGTCAGTAGGGTTCTAGGCCCTGATGACAGCCGTTCCGGTGGCCCGGTCGTGCATGCCGCGGCCATCGGAATCCACCAGGGCCGCGGGAAAGATCAGGCAGGTCAGCAGGGTGCGCACCACGGCGCGCCACAGACCCACGCGCGCGGTAGCATCGATACGCGCAATTCCCATCCCAAGGATCGCCTGGCCCGGGGTGCGGGCAAAGAGCCAACCGGTCAGGATGCCTATCAGAGCAAAGAACAGGTACGTCATGGTCCCCACCCCTCCCAGGGCATGGGTGAACAAGTGAACAAACCCGGCGATGGTCCAGGCGATAACCCAATCAATGAACACCCCTCCGGCGCGGCGAGCCACCGTGCCTAGCGACCCGGGGCCGCTGCGGGGAAGCCCCAGGTTAGCTCCGGGATAGGCGCCTGGTCCCCCGGGGCCGTCGAACTGCGAAGGGATCTGGGGACCATCAAGCCAGCTTCTCTTGGGATTGTCCATACGCTCAATCTATCGCACGAAACGCGGTACACTACAAGGTGTTTGGTGGCATGAGTTTTTGGTAGCACTATAGTTATAGCGCTACACTGGCATGCCATACCCTAGCCGCGAGGATCCCAGGAGCAAACCATGGCTTTCACCTCCCACGAGGAACTACTCACCTACATCAAGGACGAGGGGGTGGAGTTCATCGACGTGCGCTTTACTGACGTCCCCGGAACCGAACAACACTTCTCCATTCCCGCCAGCGCCCTCGACGAGGATGCCCTCGACGAGGGCCTGGCCTTCGACGGCTCCTCAATCCGCGGCTTCACCACCATCGACGAATCGGACATGAATCTCCTGCCCGATCTCGCCACCGCCCAGATCGATCCCTTCCGCAGCACCAAGACGCTCAACATGAAGTTTTTCGTGCACGACCCCTTCACCCGCGAACCATTCTCCCGCGATCCCCGCAACGTGGCCCGCAAGGCGGAAGAATACCTTGCCTCCACCGGCATCGCGGATACCTGTAGCTTTGGCCTGGAGGCCGAATTTTACGTCTTCGACTCCGTTCGCTACAGCGCCGAAACCAATCAGGCTTTCTACGAGCTGGACTCGAACGAAGGATGGTGGAATCGCGGCGAACCGGACAACTTCGATGGCTCCCCCAACACCGGCTACAAGAACCGGCTCAAGGGCGGCTACTTCCCGGTGGCGCCCTACGACCAGACAGTGGAACTGCGCGACCGCATGGTGCGCACCCTGACGGAATCCGGCTTCGAGATCGAACGCTTCCACCACGAGGTCGGCACCGGCGGCCAGCAAGAAATCAACTACAAGTTCAACACGCTGCTTCACGCCGCCGACGATCTGCAGACCTTTAAGTACATCATTAAAAACACCGCCGCCTTGGAGGGCAAGAGCGTCACGTTCATGCCCAAGCCTCTGGCCGGGGACAACGGCTCCGGCATGCATGCCCACCAGTCGTTGTGGAAGGAGGGCAAGCCCCTCTTCCACGACGAATCCGGCTATGCCGGGCTCTCCGACATTGCCCGCTACTACATCGGTGGCATCCTACACCACGCGGGCGCCGTGCTGGCCTTCACCAACCCCACCCTGAACTCCTACCACCGTCTGGTGCCCGGCTTCGAAGCCCCGATCAATCTCGTCTACTCCCAGCGCAACCGCTCGGCGGCCGTGCGCATCCCCATCACCGGGTCGAACCCCAAGGCCAAGCGCATCGAGTTCCGCGCCCCGGATCCCAGCGGCAACCCCTATCTCGGCCTGGCCGCCATGATGCTCGCCGGCCTCGACGGCATCAAGAATCGCATCGAGCCGCACGCGCCGGTGGACAAGGATCTCTACGAGCTGCCCCCGGAGGAAGCCGCCTCCATCCCGCAGGCCCCCACCTCGTTGGAGGCCTCCCTGCGAGCCCTGGAGGCAGACAACGAATTCCTTACCGAGGGCGACGTGTTCACCGAAGATCTCATCGAGACCTACATCCAGTACAAGCACGACAACGAGATCACCCCGGCTCGGCTGCGCCCCACCCCGCTGGAATTTGAAATGTACTATGACTGCTAAATTTTAGCGCCTATGCCCCACCTGAGGGTGGGGTTTTGCGCTGTGCAGGGTGCCATGCGCACATCCGTGCCCGGCGCTCACCGAGCTCACCTCTCTTACTCGGCGAGGGCGAGCAAAGGCGCACGACGCTGACCGCGCCACGCCCACAGGCCCAGCGCGGTGCCGCAACACACCACAACCAGGATCGTGCCCGCCACTGCATTCCATCCGTGATCGAGATAGACGCCCACTGGAGCCACCGCACCCACCGCACCGCCCGCATAGTATCCGGAGAGGTAGAAGCCCACCGCTGCCGAACGCGACTGCGGAGCCAGCCTTCCTGCCCATCGCCGTCGCCGCGGACTGCCCCGCGAACATACCTGCGCAGGAGACGGTCAAGCCCATCAGCATCGTGGGTACCGTGGGAATCATACTCACCACCATTCCCAGCGCACTCAAGCTTTGCGATAACACAAAGATCCTCGTCTGTCCCCAGCGGTGCATGAGCCGTGCGCTCAGCGGCGTGCTGAGCATGGGCACAAGAAAGACCACGAAGATCATGCCCACGGCCCCCGTGGAAAGAAAAAAGGGTGGACCCGCCAGCGTCAGGACAGCGAAGGTAAAGGAAGCTACCTGCTGGAACAGCAGCGTTGCCCCGAGCACGACCGTGGCGATAAGCCGAAGGTGAGTATGAAGGCGTCCTCCTCGGGTTTCCGCCTTGACTCGTGATCGCGACACGAACGATCTCTCCGCCGGCAGACAGGACCTCACCACTGCCCACGTGGCGAGGAGAATCGCGGCGTTGCCGAGAAAGGACAGCCTCCACTGTCCGCTGTATTCCACGATCACCGCGGCAGACATGCGGCCGAAGAAACCTCCCAGTGCCGTGCCGGCCACGTAGAGCGCGTTGAGGCGGGAGGCCACGGCAGGCTCGTATTCCTCTCCCACGTAGGCCACCACCACCGCAAAGATAAACGGACAGCACATGCCCTGAGCCACCCGCAAAACCAGGAGCGCAGGCAGGTTCCAAGCAAACAGCCCACCGAGGCTGAGCAGGGTCATAGCCATCAGGGCCGCCAGGATAATCCTGAGTCTCCCATGACGGTCCGAGATCATCCCCGCCCACGGTGCCACGAGCGCCACGCCCACCGTGGTAGCACTCACCGTCCATGCGGCGCCACGGACATCCGTGCCCGCCCACCGGGCCACATCGGCCAAAATAGGCTGGGTGGAATACATATTGAGTAGGGCGCTCATACCCAGCATCACGAGCGCTACGCGGACAGGCGCCCCCGCGGTGTTCCTTGTCTCACTCATCAGCCCTTCCTCATGAGAGGCCACAGTACTCCCCCATGGAGTAAAGTGACAGAAAATATTATCCGCCACAGCTCGCCAAGCAAGGAGACACCATGCCCGCCTCCGACCATCGCGTTGTCCAGGTCGAGGAAGCCCAATGGGCACAGCTTCAAGAGATCAGCATAGACACCTTTGTGGAGACCTTCGCACCGTATAACGATGCAGAGAACATGCAATCCTATTTAGAGAGCGCCTATCATCCCGATAAGCTGCGCTCCGAGATCCGGCACCCGGAATCGCGCTTCTTTTTCCTCTACGCCGATGACGACTCCCGGCCCGCCGGATACCTCAAGATCAATACCGGCGAGGCTCAATCCGAACCAAAGGGCGAGCAGCGTCTGGAAATAGAGCGCATCTATATCCGTTCCGCCCATAAGCGCAAAGGCCTGGGCACAGTGCTCTACACCGTTGCCGAGCACTGGGCGCGCATAAGCCACAAGCGCTACATCTGGCTCGGGGTGTGGGAACGCAACGCTGCGGCCGCAGCATTCTACCGCGCCCTGGGCTTCCACGAGGTGGGAGAGCACACCTTCCTCGTGGGCGACGACCCCCAACGCGATGTCCTCATGGAAAAAGAAATACAATAGCCCCGGCTCGTCATCGCAAACCGGGGCCGATCTTTCTTGTCCCTAGCTAGCCACGCTATTCAGCGTCGCGGGGTCGATGCCCTTCACCGGAACCTGCGGCTGGTTCTCGAACTGAGCCGGGTCGATGCCCTTAATCGGGGCCTGCGGCGCGGCGTCATCGGTGGAAGGCTGCTCGACCGTCGGCTCAGCGGGGACAGAGGGCTCGGCCGGCCGTTGCGGGTTCGCCTCGGCGGGAGTCGTCTCCGGCGGGAGATCGCCCTGGGCGGCACGCAGCAATTCCGGCATCACCGGGGCGATGTTTCCGCCACCGTTGGAGTTCAGCACGGTGATAATCTCACCGGCCAGCGCAGGGTTGCTGCTGGTGGTGGCGTAGGGACCGCCGCTGGAGCCTCCACCCACCCAGCACTCGCGCTCGCCATCAATGCGACGGATCTGGCTGTTCCCGCCGCCTGCGTGCAGGGTGTAATTGCCCACGCACACGGACTGGGAGTTGCCGTGGAACGGCGCCGGCCCGGGATAACCGATGAGGGAGGCCTGCACCACCTCACCCTGCTGGAGTTCCTTGATGCCAAAGGCACCCGTGACGTCTTGAATCCTGCGCCCCTCGGCATCGGGAGCAATCTCAAGTACCGCGACATCCACTCCGGAGGTCTCCGAGACGTGGGCGTCGGTCACCTTCCAGGTTCCCAGCGGGGCGCGCTGCTCGGCACTGCCCGCCGTGCCGTCGAAGGCCGGGGTGAAAGTGGTCTTGCCCGCGGCGATGGAATCGCGAGTACCCTGGGAGATCTGCCAGGTGCCGCCCTTGGCATCGCCCAGGCAGTGTGCAGCGGTGAGTACGAGGGTGCGCGAAGCAGTATCGATCACGGAACCCGAACACGTGAAACCGGCGTTGATGATCTTGCCCACCGCACGCGAAGCGGCCTGCTCGGTGTAGGGCTTATCCGCAAAATAAGCACCCTTATCGTTGATCTCGGAGAGATGTCCGTCCAGCACCGAACCCGCCGGGTTCGGCTGCGGCAGCCGGGAGGCATCGTCGGCCACGGCCAGCGGTGCCAGCTGCGCGGTGGCGATAAAAGCGGCGCTCACAGCCGCGACGAGGGATTTCTTCACTATCCCAGGTCCTTCCTGTTCTTATAAATTGTATAGCAAGCATTAAGCATACAGGTTTTCCGGCGACGCCGTCTCTCCCCGCCAGACCCGCTATTATTCGGACCTTAGGGCCTGCGATACCGGCACCGCGCCATCGTTAAAGCGCAGGAACATCCCTACCCCGGCGCCTCCGACGGCCGCCACGATGGCCTTCGCCACGTTCTCCCGGGAGGCCGTCGTCCCCTTCTCGCGCCAGTCATCCTCTGGCGCCAACGGCTGAATCGCCCCGGCCCCCGGTTCACTGGTCAGCGCGCTGGGGCCAAGAATCGTCCAGTCAAGATCGGTACGCCGCAAATACTCATCGGCCTGCAATTTGGCATCCGCATAGGCGAAGAAAGCCTCCTCCTCCGGCACCCCATGGTCCGGCACCGAACCCACCCAACTGACCATCACGTAGCGCTTCACCCCTGCCATGGCCGCAGCCTGCATGCTGCGAATCGCCGCGTCGCGGTCCACCGCGTAGGTGCGCTCGGGGGCACCCCCACCGGCACCCGCCGACCACACAACCGCGTCGTAGCCGGCAAACAGGGCCCCCATCTCCTCAGCACTCATCGCCGCGACGTCCGTCACCACAGGATTCGCTCGCGCCGCCCGCACCTCCTCAGCCTGCTCCGGTGCACGGATCACCGACGAAACCTCATAACCCTCCTGTGCCAACAAAGGGGTAGCCAGCAGGGCTACCTTTCCGTGTCCGCCTACCACGATCACTTTCTTCTTGTCGGTCATGCCGATCTCCTCTCCAGTTGCGTGTTGTCGGTCCACTCGCCCACAACGCCCGGACCCAAAATAGTATTCCGGCCGAGATGAAATCCCAGCTCATAGACCACAAACCGGATAGGTACCGATCTATCCGAAAAAAATGCCTCAGGGTCTTCCCCCACGCCAATCGTGCTGCTATCTTTAGTTTTTGTAGTCAGCGCATACCTCGTCGTGGCTACTGACATGTCAATACTAGTGAGAGGACAGAGCATGAAGCTCTCCCGCAAGCTGGCCGTTTCCGTTGCCGCTGTTTCCATCGCTACCACCACCGCCGTTGCCCCGGCGATGGCCGCCCCGAAGGCCCCCAAGACCTACGAGGAGCAGGTTCAGCAGGCCGAGCTGACCGGCAAGCGTCTTGACAACGCCAAGAAGGGCGTGGACACCGCCAAGACCATCGTGGACACCCTGGGCGGCCTCGGCGGTCTGTTCGGCGTGAATGGCGGCGGCCAGAAGTAATTCTGCCCCATGTCCTGCCCCCGGCTTTGCCGGGGGCAGGATTTTTCATGTCCGGGTCAGATTCCTCGCCGCGAGGAGCCCCGCTTGGAGTAACCCAGGCGCGGACGGAATCCCGCCGGATGCTTCAACTGTGCCACCGCGTCGGCGCACAAAAGACGGAAGCGCGGCTGCAGCGGAGGCAGCTGCGCAATCTCAAACCATCCCACGGCGATCGACTCGTCATCGCCCACCACTGGGTGCATATCCTCGGGATTCCCCGCGACGGAAAGCCGCACGGCGGTATCCACATAGCTCACCACATCCCCGTTGGGATAGGTCACCGGGCCGACTGCCCCCACCCCCAGAAGAACCTCGGCAGAGGCCTTCACACCGGTTTCCTCGCGCACTTCCCGCTCCGCGGCGTCGTGGGGTTGCTCACCGGGATCGACAATCCCAGTAACCGGAGTCCATTGCCCGTCATCCGACCGTTGGACAAGCAATACCGAAGGGGTGGCCCAGGCCGGAGCTCCGGCGGGAACATCCCGCACAACGATGGCCGTCACGCCCGGCAGCCACAGTGGATCATGGCCGATCTTCTTGCGCAATTCCACGATAAAATCCGGGGTTGGCATGGGTGCGTTCCTTTCTCCTTCACCATCATTCTTCTTCCGCACAGCCACGGCCTACGCGAAGAGGCACTCCCCGTCCGCCAATCGGATGGGGAGTGCCTCACGATCCCGCAGTGGCTAATTGTGCTCCTGGCTTTCCCGCCAGGAACGAAGCCAATCGCTGAACTTAAAGCCCTCCGGGTCTTCCGCCGGGCGAGCCAGGGGATCGGGATTGATCACCTTGGCACCGCCCGAGGTCTTCTCCTGCGGTCGCGCTGCGACCGACTTCCCCGAGGGGGAAGCTTGCCGCTGCTGGATCGACGAGCCGGACGCAGAAAAACGCTGATTCGAACTCTTTGCCATGGGGGCGTACCCAGCGGGTGCAGATTTCACTGCCTCGGAAGGCTTAGCATAAAACCGCTTATCCGGCTTCACCCCGCCGCCCGGCTGCGCCGCCTGCTGTGGCTGCGCTTCCTGACGACGAATCGCCGGCCCTGGATACGAATCCTGTTGGCTTTGTACCACGTTCTTCTGGGCCCGTCCCGCCTGTGACTTCGCAGATCCCGGTGCGGGAGTGCTGGTTTGTGACGAACCCGAGGGTGCGCTTATCTGTGCTTTGCTGAGACGATTAGCGCCCTCGTCCCGCCGCGCCCTTCAATTCTGGAGAGCGTTTACGTAACGGTTCACCACGGAACGCAGCATGGCCAGGTTGGTACCCTGCCGCGACACGGCCACGTAGATGAACTCGGTGTTGCTCAGCATGCGGATGAGGTGAAGCTGATCGGAAAGGGTCAGCAGCATATCCTCCAGGCCGGTATCCAGGTTCAGGGCAGCAATGGTCTTGAACTTGGCCTTCACCATCTCGCTGTTGTAAGCGGAAGCGACATCGAGGTCGAAGTTATTGATACGGGAAGTGCTGGCCAACGACATACCGGTATCGAGGTCCACCACGGAAGCGCCGTAGAAGCCCTCAAGCTCGTTGGCGATGTCGTTGATCATGTCGTTCAGGTCGGTTTGGCGAGACATATAAAGAGAACCTTTCTCACGCTTCATAGGAATATGCCACCCTCACCCGCGGGGACGCGGAGGAGGTGTCCCGGTGCCATGACGCACGCCGTTCGCGCAGAAATGGCAACATCACTATATGTACCAGAATTAGACGGAAGAGTCATGCAGACCTTCCCCCACCACCCCCTCAAGGCGCACCCCCGGGGATCTGCCTATACAATGCGCAAGGACAGCCCATACCTAATGGGCGCAGCCCTCGCGCCGGTGTCCCAACGAACAGGAAGGATTGCAAGCCCATGACCCCTCGCCATCGGCTCACGAAGAATCGCTCTGCCGTGGCCGACACCGCGCAGCACGACGATACCTTTTTTGTCGGCTCCCCCACCTCCACGGAGGTGGTTTTTATCGGCCCCGTGGGGGTAGGTAAAACCACCGCCGTCAGGACCCTCTCATCCATCCCCACGATCAACACGGAGGCCCAGCTCTCCTCCCAAGAGGACCTCTCCCCCGCGCACACCCCCACCAAGCAATCAACCACGGTGGGACTCGACATCGGCATGTGGAAGCGCCCGGACGGCACCCTCGTGGGGCTCTACGGCACGCCCGGCCAGGATCGTTTTGTCGCCTGCCGCACTCCCATGCTCAACCCCCAGGCCGGGATCGTGATCTGGCTCTACGGCAATTCACCGGTACTCATCAAAGATCTGTACCATTGGATTGACGTTGCCGGGGGCAAGGACAGCGCCCATCGGCTGACAGTGGCGCTCAACTACGCTCACGCCGGGAACCTCTCCGAGGTAGAGGCCAGTCTGCGTAAGAATGACCACCGGGATATTCCCGTCCAGGTAGTTGATCCTCGCCGCGAAGAAGAAGTACGTCAGCTCGTGAACACCGCCATAACCCGCCAAGGATTCCCCGCATGATGACCCCCCATTCCCGCATCCGTACCACGGATCTCGATTCCAATCCGCTTGCTCAGGCCGCCATGCCGATCCTCGGCAATATTTTTGAGGCGCTCGACGGCGCCAACTCCGTTGTTCTCGGCACCGGAGATGGCCTCCACATCTGTTCCATGGGGCTATCCGACGCAGTTCAGGGGGCACAGCTAGCTGCGCTCAACGCCTCCATGGCTGGCGTTTCCACGGCCCAATCCGCACTCCTAGGCCACAAGGACGATGATGGCACCGGAACCATCGTCGCCATGACGCTGCCCGATGAAAACCTCGTCATCGCCAGCGTCCCCTTCCCCGAGGTACACGATCTCCTTCTGGGGGTCTCCGCCAAGGACGCACAGATCGGCGTGGTGATACAACAGGCCAGGAAGGCCGCCAAGCGCCTGTCGGAGTGGCTCAACAAGTAACCTCGGCGTAACAAGACCGCGGTATCACGTTCACGACATCGCGGTAAAAATTCAGAGAACGCTCTCTTTCTCTTAGTCTTTCCCGGCGCGCCTATCCACGTGCTCCGCGATAATCATCTTGACTTCCGGAGCACTATTAGACACCGAACGCACCCGGCGTGGTGCCGCCATAATCGCGGAGAAACGCTCCGGCATCGGTGGTTCTTTCCCTGTAGCCTCCCGGATGGTATCGGAAAACTTCACGGGCAGCGCCGTTTCCAGGGCCACGATGGGCCCAGTGATCTCTGCTCGGTGGCGGCGCGCCACTACTAGCCCATCGGCAGTATGCGGATCCACCAGCACCCCCAGCCGGGAATACAGATCTCCAATCTCTCGAACGCGATCCTCATGCCGGGAAGAACCGGAGACAAAACCAAAATCCCGCGACAGGCGGGGGAATACCTCGTCTCCCGCAAGGGAGAAGCCACCGCGCTGTACCTGGACCCCGAAGAGCTCCTTGGTGCGCTCGGCATCCCGGCCCAGGGCATCGAAGATGAACCGCTCGAAGTTGGAGGCCCGGGAGATATCCATCGAGGGGCTCGAGGTCTCCCGCGTCTCAGAGGAAGATCGCACGCGATACTCCCCCGTACGGAAGAACTCATCGAGCACGTCGTTCTCATTGGTAGCCACGATGAGACGGTCAATCGGCAATCCCATCTGGCGTGCGATGTGACCCGCACAGACGTCGCCAAAATTCCCCGTGGGAACACTAAAGCTGACTTTCTCCAAGTTATTTTCGGTCACCCGGATCCAACAGGAGACATAATAAACCACCTGGGCCATGAGCCTCGCCCAGTTGATAGAGTTGACAGCACCCACGCGATACCGAGCCTTAAAATCCGCGTCGCCGGAAACCGCCTTGACTACGTCCTGGCAATCATCGAATACCCCATTGAGAGCCATATTAACGATGTTCTCATCGTCCAGACCGAACATCTGGGCCTGTTGGAAAGGCGTCATACGACCGGCCGGAGTCAGCATGAACACGCTTATGCGTTCACGCCCGCGCATGGCGTATTCCGCGGCAGAACCCGTGTCCCCCGAGGTAGCCCCCAGAATATTCAGAGTCTGACCCCGCCGAGCCAACTCGTATTCAAAAAGCTCACCCAGCAGCTGCATAGCCATGTCTTTGAACGCCGCCGTGGGCCCCTGGGAAAGGTGACCGATATACAGACCGTCCTCCACGTGGGAGACCGGGACGATCTGCTCATCGTCAAAAACGGGGTAACGATAGGCTCGAGCAGCAATGCCCTCAATATCAGCCTCAGGAATGTCGTCGATAAAAAGCTTCAAAACCTCGGCAGCCAGGGCCGCATATCCCTGTTCCCGGAGAACCGTTCGCCATCGGTTCAACTCGGCTTCGCCCAGGCGAGGATACTCCTCCGGCAGATAAAGCCCGCCATCGGGGGCCAACCCCCCCAACAGGATGTCGGTGAAGTGAGCGGGTGTTGACGCGGAATCGCGAGTGGAGATATAGCGCATAGCAAACAAGTCTAGCCTGCCGCGCAGCACACCGGGCAGTATTGCGTCGACAAGCCGGAACGCACGAGATAACGCTAAGCAGTGACTAGTCCGCTGCGGCATCAGCGATCGTGTCGTGTACATCTGTCACCGGCGTCATACCCAGCTCCTGCGTTAATTGCCGCCAGGCGGCCATCTGCCGCAGAAAAGGTCCGGAGCTTTCCTGATGCCACTGTTCCACGGTGAGAGACGGCTCCTTCGGCTCATCATGCCCTTCGACAAGAAGCAGGATTCCCACCGCTAGTACCCCCGCTACACCACCGGCGATCATCCCTCGCCCACGCGTACTTTGCATCTCTCCACCACCTTCCCGCTCGCTCTTGTCTGGCCCAGGCTAGAAAGCGAACCTCGCCATAAGGTGTTCTTTTCCTGAGACAACAATGGGAATCGCCGCCACCATCGCGGAGGCTCCTGGTGGTTCCTCAAAATATCCGATCGCGCTGCGCACCACTGTTTCCCGCATGCCGCTCGCGTCTTCCCACGCAGGACGATCCTCACCGTTCTCGGCTCCACCAAAAGAGTACAATTCAGGAGAACCACACCGGTCATGTCGGGAGCTCACCGAGCACATCACAGGGATATATTAGGCCCCCACATCCACGATCGTCCTTGCCAACCTGCGCCGCTATCGTATGGTCGATTCACCCCAAAACACCTGATCCACCACCCGTCGCGCACGTCGCGTTTTCCTCAAGTAGTCCTCCAAAAACGCCTGATATTGTGCGGGATCCCACCCAGCAGCCCCCGCCACCTGAGCCAGCTGAGGGCCCGGTTCTGGGATTTGATCCGTCCTCTTTCCTCGCACGAGCACCAAAGCATTGCGTACATTCGTGGCCTCCAGCCAAGCCTCACGCAGCACCCTCACCTGCTCCGCGGGCACAATAGATTCTGCCTCTAGTACGTCTAATACCTCCAATGTCGAGGTATTATGCAAGGCGGGATATTCATGTGCGTGCATCATAATAAGCAACTGCACCGTCCATTCAATATCGGTGAGCGCACCACGCCCAAGCTTGGTGTGCGTATTGCGATCCGCGCCGCGCGGCAAGCGTTCCTCATCCACCCGGGCCTTCATCCTCCGCACCTCCCTAATAGCCGTTGCGGACATCCCATCCCGGGGATAGCGAAACTCGTCAATCATGCGCAGAAACTCGATTCCCACCTCCCGATCGCCGGCTACCACCGTCGCCCGCAGAAGCGCCTGCGTTTCCCAAACCTCACCCCAGGACGAGTAATAACGTCGATACGAAGCAATGGAACGCACCACCGCCCCGCTGCGCCCCTCCGGACGCAGACCCAGATCCACTTCCAGCGGGGGATCTCCCGAGGGTTTCGCTAACCGAGAACGCAGGGACTCGCATACTGTGGCAGCCCAACGCAGCGCCTCATGCTCATCGTGACCTGCCTGCGGCTCCGCCACGAACATCACGTCCGCATCGGAACCGAAGCCCAGTTCCGCGCCCCCAAGCCTCCCCATCCCAATCACCGCGATGCGTGCGGGGGCCCCCTCAACGCCCCGGCTCTCTCCCCCCTCGTCCAACGGCAGTCTGCTGCGGATTTCCGCCTGAAGAGCCGCCTCAAGGACTGCGTTCCACACCATCGATAGACCCCGACATACCGCTCGCACATCCATCATGCCCAACAAATCTGCCGACGCCAAGCGCGCCAACTCTGTTCTGCGTAAGCCACGAGCAATGGCAATAGCCTTATCCGGATCACGGTGTCTACCCGCAGCAGCAACCAACGAAGAAGAAACCGTGCCGGGGGCCTTATCCAGGATCTTGGGTCCACTGGCCCCATCACCCAGAACCTTGACGAAATCCGGCGAGGAGATAATAAGATCCGCGGTATAGGGAGAGGAACCTAAGATCGCCATCAAGCGCTGCCCTACTACACCTTCATCGCGCAAGAGCCGAAGAAACCAGCTGCGCTCATAAGCCGCATCCGAAAGCTTACGATAATTAAGCAAACCGGCATCGGGGTCAGCCGTCTGCGAGAGCCAATCCATCAATGTAGGTAGGAGCATCGCCTGAATCTTGCTTTTCCTACTGCTCCCCGAGGCCAAAGCCATGAGGTGCTCAAATGCTCGATCCGGGAATCGATACCCCAAGGCTGCCAATTGGAGCTTTGCCGCACCAGGAGAAAGTTTAAGAGTATCCACCGACATATTAACCACAGAGTTAAGCAGTGGTCGATAAAATAACTTTGAATGCAACTCGGAAATAAGAAAACGAACACGGCGCAGCGTGATACGCAAATTATCCAGCGATGATTTCCCATCACTCGCCCCATATCCGGACGTAAGGGCTAGACGAGTCAGCGCCGGATAATCGTTTTCCTCAGGTAAGCTATGGGTACGCCGTAAGCGATACAATTGCAATCGGTGTTCCAGAAGGCGCAAAAACTCGTACGCCTGAATAAGTCCTTGACCATCCTCACGGCCGATGGTTCCCGCTTCCATCAATGCGCGTAGGGCGGATACAGTCGCGGAGACTCGCAGCGATTCATCGGATCGCCCGTGCACCAACTGCAGAAGCTGCACGGCAAACTCCACGTCACGCAGGCCACCACGACCGAGCTTCAATTCCCGTTCTCTCATGGCGGCAGGAACATTATCAAGCACCCTGCGCCTCATAGCCTGAATATCCTCCACAAAGGATTCCCTCTGGCTCGCCCCCCATACCAATGGGAGTAACGTCTCGCAGTATTCCTCCCCTAGCGGAAGATAACCAGTCTGGGGACGGGATTTGAGCAAAGCCTGGAACTCCCACGTCTCCGCCCACCGCAAATAATAAGTACGATACGAATCCACCGTACGAACCAAGGCACCCGAACGGCCCTCCGGACGCAGATTGGCATCCACCTCAAAAAAATTCTGGGAGCCAATCCGAGCACACTCTCCCGCCAGGCGAGTAATACGAGGCGTCACCTCGCTAACCACAAACATAACATCAACATCGGAGATGTAATTTAGTTCCCGGGCCCCACACTTCCCCAGGGCCACAACGGCAATTCGACCATCGATAGGAGAGTTTCCATAGACGTTTTCTACCGCAATGGCAAGGCTTGCGGTAAGAGCGGCATCGGCCAGATCGGAGAGTAGACGCGTCACCCTATCAAATGGAACTGGGGCCAATCCTCGATGCCTCTTTGTCGAAGGATACGTTCCCGCTAGATCGTGAGCAGCGATCCGCATCAAAAAAAGACGATACCGCTCCTTTAATCGACGCTGCGCTTGTACATCAGACAACCGCGCCCGATAGGTACCCGCCTCACTTAAATCCATACGAGCCGGATCCTGCCGCCCCTCATATTCCTCACTCAACGCCGGAACAGCATCGAGCACCCCAAGCAGCCCTCTCATCATATCCATCCGGCTCGGCAAATCTTCGACGAGCTCTCTCCACGAATCCGGATGCGCCACCAAATCATCACCCAGTGCCACGGACCCCCCTGCCAAAGCCATGAGGCGAACGCGAAAAGCATGGTTTTCTCGAAGCATCTTTTGGAATTGCGTGGCCTCACCACGTTCCTCCAGCACGGGAATTAATCGAACAAGAATATTCAGAGCTTGATCGGGGTCTCCGGAACCGGCCAGCGCCCATAAAACATCGAAGGATTCCTCATTATCCCAGCCCAGCCGTTTTATATCCTCCGCCGCACGATCTCCTTTCAAGCCTAAAAAGGCAGGAGCAGGAATAGAAACGCGAGATTCCGACAACACCATTACTCCCGACTCTCACTAGAAAAAATCTCAATAACTCCACCAAGATCCATCTCAATAATTAAAATTGTTCCGCAATTCCCAAGAAGTGATCTGCTCTTGATAATCACTCCACTCCCGCCACTTAGAACGCAGGAAAAATTCATACACTCGCTCGCCTAAAACCTCCGCCATCAACTCAGAATCCTCCAACCGATGCAGCGCCTGATCCAGACTAGAAGGTAAATCTACGTAGCCCATTGCCCGGCGTTCCCTCCGCGTCAATTGGGAAATATTATCCTCCGCCGGATCCCCCAGGTCATACCCCTCCCGTATCCCCTTCAAACCAGCCGCCAAAAGCGCAGCATAAGCCAAGTATGGATTGCATCCACTATCAATACTACGCACTTCTACCCGGCGCGAATCCGCCTTGGTCAAACGGTAGGTCGGCACCCGCACCAAAGCAGAACGATTGGACACCCCCCAGGTAGCCGCTGTGGGAGCCTCATCACCGAAGATGATCCTCTTATAAGAATTGACCCACTGGTTGGTAACGGCAGAAATTTCCGGAGCATGCCGCAGGATACCTGCGATAAATTGTTTAGCAGTATCCGAAAGCGAATATTCGGCGTCGGGATCATGGAACGCATTACTATCCCCTTCAAAGAGAGAGATGTGACTATGCATAGCGGAACCAGCCCATTGCTGAAATGGCTTTGGCATAAAGGTAGCCTGGGCGCCATTACGTAGAGCTACCTGCTTCATCAGATAGCGGAAAGTCATCACATTGTCGGCCATCGTCAACGCTTCTGCATGACGCAGATCGATTTCCTGTTGACCGGGTGCGGTTTCGTGATGAGAAAACTCCGTAGCGATTCCCACCGCCTCCAAGGCCAACATTGCTTGCCTGCGAAACTTGGGCGTGGCATTACGCGTGGACTGATCGAAGTATCCACCATTATCGGTAGGTTTTGGCTGCGGATCTGCATCCTCCGGAGCGGTATTCGTGCACAGATAAAACTCGATCTCCGGGGAAATGATGCAGGTAAACCCTTCATCCGCAGCCTGTCGCACCTGTCTACGCAGTACCTGCCTAGGATCATTCCACGAGGGTTGACCATCTGGCATAGAAATATCACAAAACATCCGCGCCGTTTGCACCTCGGCCCCCTCATCGAAGGGGAGAATCTGGAAGGTTGACGGATCCGGCAGCGCGATGGTATCCGCCTCGGAAATGCGCGAGAAGCCTTCGATGGCGGATCCATCGAAGCCCACACCCTCCTCGAAGGCGCTCTCCAGCTCCGAAGGCGACATCATCACGGATTTGAGGTATCCCAGGATATCCGTGAACCACAGGCGGATGAACTTGATATCGCGTTCCTCCACGGTGCGTAGCACAAACTCTTGCTGACTGTTCATGCCACCACTGTAAGCCGTCAAGGGCCAACCCACACTTTCCTCTCACCGGTGGGGGTAACGATATCAACCCATCGGGGCTGCACAGCGAGGGTATGGGAATATATTTTCGAACACATGGGGGTAGCCACGGCCCACACACCATATCATGCGAGTCATGCCAATGGTGAGTGAGCCCAAGCCTCCTCACGGAGACGCAACCACTATGATTGGATAGAACTGATGATCGATTCAATGCCCGTCCTGTACCACGCCGCGCGCACCGGCTGGACCGCCGACGACATCCTGCACATTACTGGGCGTACCATCCACCATCTCTTGCCCACGGCCCTGCGTCACGTGCAGCGCGATGCCTCGGTGCCGCAAACGGTGAAACTGTGGTGGCGTTATCAGAACGCGCTCAGCATCCCGGGGAACTCACAACAACACCCGCCCACGGTTACCACCATGCCAGCACAAAGGTACCCTCCCCTCTCGGATGCTTCTTTTCTCGCTCCGCCTCCGGGCTTATCTTTCGCTCCTCTACCCCGTCAGCACCACCAACTCTCGATGCGGATTCACCTCCACGGTCCGTGGATTCGGCAGCAATTCTTCCTCCTGCGCGTGGTGGCTCAGGTGTATCAGGCCCATGCTCTTCTACTGGATTCTCGGGGGATCGCCGCGCTCATTGCCCCGGTGGGTCATCACCAACGCGCCACCGTGTTATTCGAAAACCTCAACAACCATCAGCAGATTCTTCTTCATCAGAGACTCCATGACCGCGCCCATGAAGGCACCGCACGCCCCTATCGTCCAAGCTTCATGCTCGGCTATGCCCAACGTATGTCCACGCTCCTGCCCCTCGCGTACCCTTGTCTCCTCCCACCACATCCCTCGGACGTAGTGGGTTACCGCGATGGCATCACGGCCGCGGAGGCGGTTCTCCTCAGCAACCCGGCTACCCTGGAATCGGTAATCAGCCACGCAGCCTAGCGTCTCGCCCGTCTTGTATCAGCATTCCGAGAGGATCCTCATGAGCACCACCCATCTCCTTGAAGTAGAAACCAAGTATTCCGTCCACTCCACCGATTCCGTGCCGGATCTCACCAAGATTCTCAACGTTCACTCCATCGATGCCGCACAGCGATACGAGCTCACGGCTATCTATTACGACACCCGCGATCTCCGGCTCACGCGCTCTAAAATTACCTTGCGACGGCGCCTTGGTGGGAAGGACGATGGCTGGCATCTCAAACTTCCCGATACTGGCAGCGGCCGCACGGAGATCGGCGCAACGCTCAACACGGATACAAACCCGGAAGGCGAGTGTCCATCCGTCGTCTACGGCGCAACCGATCCCATTCCTGCTGAGCTTCTCCACCACGTTCGAGCCATAGTCCGTAGGCATAAGCTCATCCCTATCGCGCAAGTTGATAACCTCCGAGTGGAATCCAGTCTCAGGGCCGAAGACGGCAGCACGGTGGCCGATTTTTGCGATGACCGGGTAACGGCATGGTCGCTGCTACCCGATGCCTCGCCGGAACCACGCCGCTGGCGCGAGTGGGAATTCGAATTGGCAGAATCCCTGGCAACCACAAAGTTAGGCCGTCAGATTCTCGAATCCGCCGACGAACAACTCACCACCGTAGGTGCCATGGATTCTCATTCTCCCTCCAAGCTGCTGACCGCCCTAGGCACAAGCTTCGAGTCAGCCCCCACTCCGCCGATCCCCCTGGTTTTCCGCAAATACGACGACCGAGACGAGGCCTTTGCTGGCGTTCTGCACGCGCTGATTGCCACCCGTGATTCGTTGGTGGAACAGGATCCCGGTGCGCGCCGCAGTGATCGCCGGTCGGTACGCACAATGCTCAACGCCACGCGGGATTTACGCAGTGTGCTCACCATGTTCATTGAGCTCTTTGCTCACGAACGCTGGGATAACCGCATCGCTACCGCCTCCGGCATCGAAACGGAATTGGAACAGCTCACCGCCGTTCTTCATCGCGCCTGCGATGCGGATGCCGTAGCCGCACAGGTGCACGATCTGCTTGATGCCGATGGCACCAAACTCATCGATCACCAGGCGCGCCAGCGCCTAGAGCACGATGTGGATTCCCGAAAAAACCGTGCTTATCACAGGGTGACAGTAGCCCTTAACTCTGAGCGGTATCTGACCATGCTCGATACCCTCGACGAATTTTTGGCCGATCCCCCGTTGCCGGGAAGAATGGAACGCCGCAAGGCCACTGCCATCATCGTGCGCGCAGTGAAGCGAAGTTACGTGGATTTCAAGAAGCTCCGTAGCTCCGCGCTCGAGGTATTTGATGATCCCGAGGTGACCGAGTTGGAGTACGAGGAACATCTTTCTCAGATGCACAAGGTCGCAGAGCGTCTGCGCACGGTATCACGGGTGGCCCGAGAGTTTACGCCCTACGATTCCGCCCGCTTGTCCAAGGCCTCAAAGCAGCTGGTGGATACTCTGCTAGAAGCGCAATATTCCGTGTCCGTGTGCGAGCTTATTCTCAAAAGGGCACGTCAGGCCGCAGGCCGCACGGAGGACACTTTCGCGTATGGCCTGCTCTACCAGGCGGAACGAGAACGGTCGAGAAAGATCCTCCGGGAGATCGATCACCGTCACCGCTCAGTAAAATCCAGTTATAAGCGATTCAAACACTCCATCGCTTAAGAAGCGAACTCCGCAGAAGACGTCAGTCCCAGCCGTCATCTTGGGCATCGTAAGCATCATTGCGCCGCGCGGCAGTATCGAGGGCACGTTCGGCTTCCTCGCGCGTGGCGTAAGGTCCCATGCGATCGTTCCACGAACCCCGCAAACCCTGCGTTACTTCTCCGGTGCCCGGGTGATAAAACCACTGTTCTTCTTTTTCCCGCATTCTTTATTATCTCTTTCCTTCGGTGGAAATCGGCGTCTACCGGCGGTCAAGCGCGCAGGGGATTCCGTCGCGTCGGCCCCCACCGCCAGCAAAGCACATCGAGGTCGCTACTAGAATATCGATGTTCCCCGTCTCAGAGCCATCCCCGTATCACCAGGAGCCATCGCCATTATGCTGCCATCCCCCTCGGTTATGGATCGCGCCCGGGCACTGCACCGCAGCCACACCTCGGTGCCCGCCTTCCTCGGTGCCCAGGCACCGGGCACCTGGTGCATCGTCGGCGAACACACAGAGGCCTTCGGCGGCACGGTGGTCATGCTCCCCTTGAACCTAGCCACCGCGGTAGTACTCAGTCCCCGGGAGGACGGATGCGTCTGCCTGCGCGGCGAATTCGCCGGCGTGCGGATCTCCCTCGCCACCGCTCGCTTGCGTCATACCGGTACCGGTTCCGATATGGCGCAGCGGGCCGCGCGCCTGATCACTACACTTATTCAACGGCAAATGCTCAGTAGAGACACCACCGGGTTCGATATCACCGTATGCTCCGATGTTCCTTTAGGCTCTGGTCTCGGGGCGCGTCATTCCTTCGACACGGCACTCGGGCTTGCCTTGTACCCCGAGGCCCACGACGCCTCGGATGCGCCAGCGCGGGCTCGACTGGCCTCCGCATGTTCTCAAGCAGCGCGTTACCTTGACGACTCCGTGGTGCGTACCCGTCACATCGCTTCCCTGCGGGGTCGACCGGGAAGGCCCTGCGTGGTGGATTACTCCGATGGCTCGGTGACCGACGTTCCGGCACTACACTCTTCCGAGGCCGTGGCACTGGCGATCGGCGTCAGTGGTGAGGACCCCCACGCAATAGATTCCACATCTCCAAGCCTCAACTCCAAGGATCAGCAGGCACGACACCGCCTCATCAAGGACGCTACCCACGCCTTTGGCACTGAGTACCTGCGGTTGCTTCCCGATGCCACTCCCCGGGTTCTGGATTGGTTGAAAGCGGTGTTTGCCGTACATGGCCCGCAGGGTTACCCCTCGCTCGAGGAGGCCGCCACACTCCTGGCCTTCTGGGAGGCCGAAACTCGGCGAAGCCACCGCCTGGTGTCCCTGCTGCGAGGCCGACGCACCGACGAGGTACCGATGCTGCTCAACGAATCCCGGGCAGCCATCACCGAGGCGTATCAAGAGGAACACACCCCGCTGACACAGATCTGTTTGCGGCACGGGGCAATGAGCGTGCGTCCCGCCCATGCCGGCCTTTCGCGCTGGGTCACCGTTCTTGTCGATGCGGAGCACGCTGCTTCCCTGCACACGCGCATCGTGCAGGAGGAAATCGCCACCTCGGGTGGACAGGGACTCGAGGTGGTTCGTCTGCACGCCGGAGATATCGCCCACGTTCCCCACGGGGCATAAGAAAATAGGGGCGAATGAGTCGATCTATGAGCCGGATTCTGTCCCCGCCCCAGGTGGGCGGCGGCGAACATCCATCTGGGTCGATCATCACTGATCGCCTCAAGCAGCTACCTGCGGACTCGGGCGGGCAGCCCTCGGTCGTCCGCTCCCGGCGCACCACGTGATGCGCCTCGTTGCCTTGCTCCCGGTGGGGTTTACCTAGCCGGAGCAGTCACCTGCCCCGCCGGTGCGCTCTTACCGCACCCTTTCACCCTCACCCACGCCTATGGCGCGGGCAGTCTACTTTCTGTTGCACTTTCCCGCGGGTCGCCCCGGGTTGCCGTTAGCAACCACCGCGCCCTGTGGAGTCCGGACTTTCCTCGGCAGGATGCCTTCCCGCACGGGCAGGCGGTTCACCCTGACGCGTTCGCCCGATCGGCTCATTCGCGGTTTTTAAGGATACCCCCCCACCGCGTGAAGAGAAAAGCGCTAGCCGGCATTACCCATGTTCATGCCCCGGAGCAGTCCCCGTTCACCGATGAACTCCACGAGGGAAACCGAGGCGATCTCCACGAAAGCGCGGTGGAAAAACTCCGGGCCGTGATCGAGTGCCTGGCGCAGGAGGGACTTGATGGGGTTAACGTGGCTGACCAGCACCACCGTGGAACCCTCGTACTGGCGCAGCAGCCGCTGCCGCAACCGCACCACACGCCGATGCAGATCATCGAGGGATTCCCCGCCGGGAGGCGCCACCGAGGTATCGGCCAACCAAGCGGCATGCAGCCGTGGGTACTCCACCTGTGCCTGGGAAAACTCCTTGCCGTCCCAATCGCCAAAGTCCAGCTCGATGAGGTCTTCCTCCACGGAGACCGACCCACCCAGCGCCCGAGCCACCTCCTGCGCGGTGCTGCGCGCCCGAGCCAGGGGGGAAGACACGACGATCGGGGTGGTATTGCCGACGAGCGCACGCACGACCTCGGCCGCCCGATGGGCTTGCGCGATCCCCTTGTCCGTGAGCGCGGGGTCGCTGCGGCCCGAGTAGCAGCCGCGTACGGTATGCTCCGTTTCCCCGTGGCGCACCAGAACCAGCCTGGTGGTGGGCGCGCCTTTGGGATTGAGCCACCGCGACGCGGAAGCGTCTACCGCACCCGCGGAGGGTTCGCTGCCCTTGGCGATGGCCTCGTCCGTAGTCGGGGCCCCGGTGTCCTTCACCATGCCTGACTTGGCCCCACGCGCCGCAGCATCCATCGCCACGTTGGAGAGCGCATCGGCCTTCTTATTCTTCTCCCGCGGAACCCACTGAAAGGTCACCGAGTCGAAAGCTGTCATGACCTGTTTGACCCGGCAGGCGAGCTTCTGCATATCGGGGTGCTTGATCTTCCACCGCCCAGACATCTGCTCCACCACGAGCTTGGAGTCCATGTATACTGCCACCTCAGTGGCCCCGTAATCCCGCGCGGCCTCCAACCCGATGAGCAGGCCGTAATATTCGGCAACGTTATTCGTCGCGGAGGTACCCACCACATAGGCCTGCTCTCGCAGGATCGTGGTGCGGTGGGCGTCGTATAGCACGCTGCCAGAACCGGCGATGCCCGGGTTACCGCGGGAACCGCCATCGGCCTCGATGCATACTTTCATAGGCTTTCATCCCCCTGCCGGATCAGATACGAGCCGCAATTCGGGCACTGCGGCACCTCGTCGGCGGGGGCGCGTACGATCTCGGAGCGATCCGCCGCGGGCAGCACGATGAAGCAACCACCGCAGGAGCGCCCGTTGAAGGCCGCCGCTCCCACACCGTTTTCCTCGCGCTGGCGCTCGAACTCCACCACGGTCTCCACGCCCAGCGCGGCCTCGATGTCACTGATCCGGTTCCGTGAATCATCCTCCGGCTTCCGGCGCGCCGACGCGGCCTGCTCGGCCGCCTCAATCCGCCCGTCTACGTCCTGAAGCCTTTGCTCATGCAGGTCTCGGTTACCGCGCAGCGCGTGAATCTCGTTATGCGCCTCCTGGAGCTCGCTCATCAAATCCGCGATGCGGGACTTCGCGGAATAAAGATCATGCTGGAGGTCGCGGCGCCGCTCCTCGTCCTCGGTAGCCCCAAGTTCTCGTTTGTCCTCGCGCTCCCGCTTACGCAGCTTGCGCTCGTCCTCCTGGATACGCAGGATCTCGGCCTCCATATCTGCCACCGCCATGCGCGCGCTGGCGGTGGCCATCGAGAGGCGCTGACGCTCAGCTCGCAGCCGCTCTAATTCCTCGTCGTCAGCGCTACGTCGTGGCCGGGTGCCCACCACGGCAGCGGATCGAAGCAGGGTGGAAAGTTCCAAGAGGGCGCGTTGATCAGAGTTGCTGAGCTTCATACCTGTCCTTTTTACTCCTGTGCATGCGCGGCGAGGGTCCACGGGTCGGTGCGGATCTCGATCACCTCGGTGCGCAGTCCCGTGCGCTGTGCAACGATCCGCGCAGCCTGATGCGTCCACGGAAACTCGCTGGCCCAATGCGCGGTGTCGATCACCGCAGGCCCCCCGGCGCGCAGGTACTCATCCACGGGATGATGGCGCAGGTCGGAGGTCACGTAGGCGTCCACGCCCAGCTCGCGCACGGCGTCGAGAAAGCTATCTCCCGCACCCGAGGAGACCGCCACGGTGTGCACCAAGCGATCGGGGTCGCCCGCCGCACGAATTCCCCAGGTCGTCACCGGCAGCGCGTTGGCCACCTGCTGCACGAAGTCCCGCAGCGGCATGGGAGCGGGCAGGGTGCCGATCCGACCCAGCCCCGTGGCGGTGTCGAGGTCCTCGACGGTGGGGTCGGTGGGCTTGATGGGACGGCCGGGGGTGATGCCCACCAGTTCCGCCAGGCAATCATTAACGCCGGGGCGCGCGGAATCGGCGTTCGTGTGCGCGGCCAGCAGCGCCACACCCCCCGTCATCAGGGTGTGCAGCACCCTTCCCTTGGGGGTATCGGCAGCCACGCTGTGCACGCCGCGCAGCAGGAGGGGGTGATGCACCACGAGCATCTGCGCCCCCATCTCCACCGCGCGTTCGGCTACCTCCTGGGTGCAATCCAGGGCGAAGGCCACGGTGCTCACCGTGGCTTGCGGGTCGCCACAGATCAGGCCCACACGATCCCAACTCTCCGCCAATTCCGGTGGATAAGCGGCCTCCACCGCCGAGCGCACCGCGCCCACCGTCGTCTCCGTCTCCCGCTGCCCAGCATTCATCGTTGCCTCGTCCTTTCCCTCTCCGGCATGGCGTTCCCCGCCGCTGCCCACAGTTTAGGCACCTTCTGCCACACTGGTAGGCAGGCGATGACCGCGCACGATGACCTCAATAGACGGGAGAAACAATGACCGACGTACAGCTCGCAGAAACCACACGGCACACCGCCCCGCACCTGCGCATCTGTTTCGTATGCACCGGGAATATCTGCCGCTCGCCCATGGCGGAGGTTATGCTGCGCGACGCCGCAGAACAAGCAGATCTGAGCAATCGCCTCACCATCACCTCGTGCGGCCTGGGCGGCTGGCACGAAGGGCAACCCGCGGATTCGCGCACCCTCGCCGAACTCGCCGCGCACGGCCACGACGGCTCCGCCCTGCGCGCCAGCGTTTTTAGTCCCGACGATGCCCACGCCGACCTCCTCGTGGCCCTCGATACCGGGCATCGCTCCCGCCTGATCGTGGAGCATGGGGTCACGGCCAAGCGCGTACGCTTGCTGCGCAGCTTCGATCCCCAGTCCCCCGAGGAGTCCTCCGTCGCCGACCCCTATTACGACGGCCCAGAGGGTTTCCGCACCTGTTACGCGCAGATCAATGCCGCCCTCGATGGCCTCCTCACCTGGGCCCGCACGCGCCTAACCGCACCCAGCCTGGGCTAGGCTATAGCACGTGAACACAACCGTGGAAGATCGTTACGCAGCGCGACGCAGGCTCCCCGCCTGGCGGGTGTTGCTCAAACCCGGGTGGGTGATCGCCGCCCTGATCATCGCGGTATTTTCCTATTTCGCCTTCACCTTCCTCGCCCCCTGGCAGCTGGGCAAGGACTCCGACATCGTGGAGCGCAACGAGCGCATCACCGAGGCTTTTTCCCACGACCCGCTGCCCGTTTCCGAGGTGTTTTCCCGGGGAGCCCTCTCCCCCTCCGATGAATGGCGCCGCGTGACACTCACCGGCCGGTACCTCCCCCACGCCGAGGCCGTACTGCGCATGAGGGCCAGCGATTCCGGCCCCGCCGTGCAGGTTCTTACCCCCTTTCGCACCGACGACGGCGCCACCTACCTCATCAATCGCGGCTTCGAGCCCACCACCGGGGCGGGGGTACCCGAATACGATGCCGCCCCCACCGACGAGGTGAGCATCGTGGGGGTGGCGCGCCGCAACGAGGGCACACCGGATCGCCAGCCTTTTACCGACGAGGGTCATCTTCAGGTCTACGGTATCAATACCGAACAAATAAGCCAGGCCACCGGCGAGCAACTGGCCCGCGATTATGTTCAGCTCACCGAGGGCGAGCCGGGCGAAGTCAGCGCCATGCCCATACCTAAGCTCGATCGTGGTTCCCACCTCTCTTACGGCCTTCAATGGATCGCCTTCGGCATCATGGCCCCCCTAGGCCTTGGGTATTTCCTCTACGCAGAAATGCGAGAGCGCCGCCGGGCCAGGGACGAGGAGGCGGAGATGGGTACCGCCGTCGAGGAGGCCGCGAACACCGCACCGGAGGCTGACGACACCACCGCGCACGAACGACACCACCGGATCTCTCGGCGTGAACAACGCAAGCGCTTCCGGGAGCAACTATGGGATGAGGATGAAGTCGATACGCGGTCTCCCTCTATGCCGGATCGCTACGGGCGATGAGTCATCGCTGGACAGCCAGGTACTCCAATACCGCTTTAACCCGACGGTTTTTCAGTGGGATCGCGGCGTAACGTGCTAAAAAATATTTGGCGCATGCTTGGCCACGGATCGCACCAGGAAACACGGACATCACCGCGCTCATGTCCGTGACGGTAAAACCGTTGTGCACGAAGACATTAGGAATCCAGATGCGCAAGAATGATGAAAAAGTCCTCCCCACGGCGTCATCGCCGAGCGGGGAGGACTTTATGTAGATCGCCGGTCAGGCTTCTTAGCCAACGAAGCGAGCAACGGTGTCCGCGATGGTCTTGACAACCTTGGCAAAGAGATCCACGCCCTTCTCGGCGCTTTCCAGACGCTGCTTCTGGGAATCGGCATCGGAGGCCGGCTTCACATCGGTGGTCACGATATTCTGCTGGTCGAAGGCCGGGCGATCCTGACCCACCACGGTCTCGGCGGTAGCGGGAGCGATAGCGGCGGTGGCGGCAACGGCCACGGTGGCGGCGGAGAGGGCAAACTTGCGCTTCAGGTTCATCTTCAGAGTCCTTCCTAAAAGAATGTCAGATCCCGGGGTCACGCCACAGGACATGACCACCGTGCCCCGATAAGAATAACCTAACCTGCTCCATACCAAAAGACCCACCAGCACGACATCGGGTCAAATCAAAAAGCCAGGCCTTCTCCCAGGGGAACCAATGGCCCCTCGTCACGGCGAAGATTGCCGCCGGAGAAGCCCTCACCACCGGTTACCCCCTCCCGCACCAGCGGATAGTTCCGCCGCCCACCGACACGATCGGAGGCAACGGGCCACACCATAAAGGGTGACACACAACCCTCATGTTCAAAAATGAGTAAGAAACCATATTTTTGCGGCGCGAAAGCGGCGCAGTCAACGCTCGGCGCGGAATCGATGCCCTCCGCGGAACAATGCCGGGGAGATCCAGAAGCCGCCCACCACCACAAAGAACCCCGATGATCCCTGTATATCGCACGCCCCGGCAGTGCCCACAGGAACTACCCTGGGATTTGATCGGTGCGTCCTGACGGGCTCGAACCGCCGACCTGCTGGGTGTAAACCAGCTGCTCTCCCAACTGAGCTAAAGACGCGTATCCCGAACTACGTGTCCGGGTAACTCGAAGAACCATACCACAGGATTACTTGCGCGTAGAACCGCGCTGCACCAGGCAGGAACCCTGCCACTGCCCCAGGCGCTCCGCCTTTGTTTGCACCAAGCCGGAAAGCTGCGCGGATTCCGCAATCACGCCCGGTTCGACGGTGCCGGGACGTCCCGCACCGGGGGTCAGGAGCCACACCCGCCCGTGATCGGACAAGGGACGCACCGCGTCCACCAGACCATCGACCAGATCCCCGTCCTCATCGCGCCACCACAGCAGAACCACGTCACAAATCTCGTCGGTATCCTCGTCCAGCAGCGTTTCCCCCAGAAAATCCTCGATGGACTCGGAGATAGCGCTATCGCAGTCCTCGTCCCAACCAACCTCCTGGACGACGGCGTCCTGCCGTATGCCAAGGCGCTGTGCATAGTCCTGGACGTCTTTGTTCATAACGTCCGGAGCGTCCACCACTGTGATATTCCTCCCGTTCCTGTCCCCCGGTGGCGCCGCTTCCCACCTGGTGAGCGGCACGTCTCCGGGCACAATCTACATCGCTGCAAGCAGGATACAGCCTGCATCGGATTTTATCCCCATTTTCGCCCCGTCCCCGTGCGGCACGCATCACCGCTTATCACTACACTTAAGCAGGGTATGCGTGGGCCATGGGCGTACCGGAAATCCCGCACGCGCGCCCCGCTTGTATGAAAGACCTGATCAACCCAGGAGGTTTACCTATGGCTGAGGGCAATCTCAGCGGAAATCCGACGGAGGACACGAACTTCGCCCTCATCCGCGATGGCGTGGCGTCCTACCTGAACGACTCCGATCCTGAGGAGACCCGCGAGTGGATGGATTCCCTCGACGGACTGCTGGATAGCTCCAGCCCCGATCGCGCGCGCTATCTCATGCTGCGTCTCTTGGAGAGGGCGTCGGCAAAGCGCGTGCCGCTGCCCCCGCTGTTGTCCACGGACTTCGTCAACACCATCCCCACCTCCTCGGAGCCCGAGTTCCCCGGCGACGAGGAGGTGGAGAAGCGCTACCGGCGATGGATCCGCTGGAACGCCGCCATCATGGTGCACCGCGCTCAGCGCCCCGAGATCGGCGTGGGTGGTCACATCTCCACCTATGCGGGCGCCGCCCCTCTCTACGAGGTGGGATTCAATCACTTCTTCCGCGGCAAGGACCACCCCGGCGGAGGAGATCAGGTGTTCTTCCAGGGACACGCCTCCCCCGGCATGTACGCCCGGGCCTTCCTCGAGGGGCGCCTAAGCGAGGACGACCTCGACGGCTTCCGTCAGGAGGTCTCCCGGGAGCAGGGCGGCCTACCCAGTTACCCGCACCCGCACGGAATGAAGGATTTCTGGGAGTTCCCCACGGTGTCGATGGGCCTGGGCCCGATGGACGCCATCTATCAGGCGCGCTTCAACCGCTACCTGCATGACCGCGGCATCAAGGACACCTCCCAACAGCACGTGTGGGCCTTCCTTGGCGACGGCGAGATGGACGAGCCTGAATCCCGGGGCCTCCTGCAGCAGGCCGCCCTCAATAACCTGGATAACCTCACCTTCGTGGTGAACTGCAACCTGCAACGCCTCGACGGCCCGGTGCGCGGCAACACCCAGATCATTCAGGAGCTGGAATCCTTCTTCCGCGGCGCGGGCTGGTCCGTCATTAAGGTCGTGTGGGGCCGCGAGTGGGACGAGCTGCTGGAAAAGGACAAGGACGGCGCGCTCGTGGAGATCATGAACAACACGCCGGACGGGGATTACCAGACCTTCAAGGCCAACGACGGCGCGTATGTCCGCGAGCACTTCTTTGGCCGCGATCCGCGCACCCTCAAGCTCGTGGAGGACATGACCGATGACGAGATCTGGGCGCTGCGCCGCGGTGGCCACGATTATCGCAAGATCTATGCCGCCTACAAGCGCGCCCTGGAGACCAAGGATCGCCCCACCGTGATCCTGGCGCACACGATCAAGGGCTACGGTCTGGGGCACAACTTCGAGGGCCGCAACGCCACCCACCAGATGAAGAAGCTCACGCTGGAGGATCTCAAGCTCTTCCGCGACAAACAGGGCATCCCGATCTCCGACGAGGAACTGGAGAAAAACCCCAAGCTGCCCCCCTATTTCCACCCCGGCGAGGATTCCCCGGAGATCAAGTACATGAAGGAACGCCGCCGCGAACTCGGCGGTTACCTCCCGGAGCGCCGAACCTCCTATGAGCCGCTCACGGTGCCCGCCGTCGATAAGCTGCGCTCGGTGCGCAAGGGCTCCGGCAAGCAGTCCGTGGCTACCACGATGGCCCTGGTGCGCACCTTCAAGGAACTCATGCGCGATAAGGACCTCAAGGATCGCCTGGTACCGATCATCCCCGACGAGGCCCGTACCTTCGGCATGGACTCCTGGTTCCCCACCATGAAGATCTACAACCCGCACGGCCAGAACTACGTGCCGGTGGATCACGATCTCATGCTCTCCTACCGCGAGGCCACCGACGGCCACATCCTGCACGAGGGCATCAACGAGGCCGGTTCCATGGCCTCCTTTATCGCGGCGGGCACCAGCTACGCCACCCAGGGCGTGGCCATGATCCCGCTGTACATCTTCTACTCGATGTTCGGCTTCCAGCGCACCGGCGATTCCGTGTGGGCCGCCGCCGATCAGATGGCGCGCGGGTTCCTGCTGGGCGCCACAGCCGGGCGCACCACGCTCACCGGCGAGGGGCTCCAGCACATGGACGGCCACTCCCAGATCCTGGCCTCCACCAACCCCGGCGTGATCTCCTACGATCCCGCTTTTGCCTACGAGGTGGCGCACCTGGTACGCGAGGGCATCGACCGCATGTACGGCCCCGGTCGCGGCGAGGACGTGATCTACTACTTGACCATCTACAACGAGCCGATCCCCCAGCCGGCCGAGCCGGAAGACCTCGACGTCAAGGGCCTGCACAAGGGCATCTACCTCTACGATCGAGGCACCAAGGGCTCCCTTTCCGCCTCCATCTTGGCCTCCGGCATCGGCATGCAGGCCGCGCTGCGCGCCCAGGAAATCCTGGCGGAGGACTTTGACGTCAAGGCCTCCATCTTCTCCGTGACCTCCTGGGTGGAACTGGCCCGCGATGGCGCGCGGATCAACAAGGAGATTCTGCGCCGCCCCGGCAAGGATCATGCCGAGCCTTTTGCCACCACGCAGCTCAAGCAGGCCTCCGGGCCGTACGTGGCGGTCTCGGACTTCGCCACGGATCTCCAGGAGCAGATTCGGGCCTACGTGCCCGGCGAGTACCTCGTCTTGGGCGCCGATGGCTTCGGCTTCTCCGATACCCGCCCCGCCGCGCGCCGTTACTTCAACATCGACGCGGAATCCGTGGTGGTGGCTGTGCTCATCGGCCTGGCCCGGGAGGGCAAGATCGACATGCAGGTGGCCGCCGACGCCGCCCAGCGTTTCCACCTCGACGATCCCACACGGGCATAGCCGCCACTCGATCACGAGGCAAGGGCGGGAGGTTCCCCGCCGGGAGTTCCTCCCCTTGCGCCATGCCGGACCGCTACAATGTGGAAGGCATGGGAAACCTCGCCGAGCAATTGGCCGCCAAGTTCGGGGAAAGCGCCCCGGAAAACGACAAGCCGGAGGGCACCCCGGCCCGGCTGGCCCGCATCATCGCGCAGATCACCGGGGACGATCCCCAGGAGATCCGACCCACCACTCGGCTGCGCGATGACCTAGGCGGATCCTCCCTCGACCTGGTGGAGATCACCGTCAAGACCGAAGAGGCTTTTGGCGTGGAGCTGGACGGACAGACCATGATGCGCTGTGACACCGTGGGAGACCTAGCGGCATTCCTGGATACCACTTCCCGCTAAAAAAGAGCACAATGGAACACATGACTGCCCATATTTCCTACCTTTCTGACATGGACGGCGTGCTCATCAAGGAAGGCGAGATGATTCCCGGCGCGGATCGCTTCCTACGCTCCCTCTATGACAACGACATCAACTTCATGGTGCTCACCAATAATTCCATCCACACCCCGCGCGATCTCTCCGCGCGACTGCGCAACACCGGCCTCGATATTCCCCCCGAGCGGATCTGGACCTCCGCCACGGCCACCGCGCATTTCCTCAAAAGCCAGGAGGAGGAAAGCACGGCCTACGTGATTGGGGAATCCGGATTGACCACCGGCCTGCACGAGGCCGGGTGGATCCTCACGGACAACCACCCCGAGTTCGTGGTCTTGGGCGAAACCCGCACCTATTCTTTCGAGGCCATCACCACCGCCATCAACCTCATCCTGGGCGGGGCCCGTTTCATCTGCACCAACCCGGATGTCACCGGCCCCGCCCCGCAGGGTCTACTCCCGGCGACGGGTTCGGTGGCCGCGCTCATCACCGCGGCCACCGGCCAGGAACCCTATTACGTGGGCAAGCCTAACCCCGTGATGATGCGCTCGGCCCTCAATACCATCGGCGCCCACTCCGAGAGCACCGTGATGATCGGGGATCGCATGGACACCGACATGCGATCCGGCCTGGAGGCCGGGATGCGCACCATCCTGGTACGCTCGGGGATTTCCGATAACGCGGAGATCAACCGCTATCCGTATCGTCCCACCCGCGTGATCGACTCCGTGGCAGACCTCGCCGAGTGCTGGGACGATCCGTTCAAGGACGGCAGCTTCTACCCGGCGGCGGAAGATTCCGCCACGCACGCCGCGAAGCCCTCCGCCTGAGCAAGGCCCGCCAACGCGCCGGCGAAGCTGCCCAACTCCGTGCCCGGGGCGGCCAACAGTTGCCGACACCGCACCGTCCTCGGGCCATCGCGGTGCCACCGGGTGCACCAGGACGCGTCGAGCGGGTCGGTTCCCGGCTGCGCAGCCGGGGCCGGGCTGCGCAGGTGCTCCACCATGAGGGCTTCGACCGCAGGCCGCGCGGCCCTCGGCATGCCCTCGACGGTAAGAACGGCATAGCAAATTTCCGTGGAGCCCTCAGCCAGGGACTTCACCGGGGGATCAAGCAATAGTGTGGTCATTGTGTAGGTTCCTTCGGCACAATCCATACCGCCCGCCTTCGGGTGGCATCAGACGAGTTTCGTCTTCCCCAACGATCTCGCGTGGCTTTCTACCATTCACAGTGACTGGCACCGAGTTTCCATCGAATAGCGCGGAGATGGCAACTCTCAAGTGCCGCTTTATCCCCCGATAATTCAAGTTCTAGTTCAGAGTTATCCCATCGCGGCAGCCCACACCCGATCATTCGTCTCCGCCCACCGTGGCTGCGCCCACGGCCCAAAGTCCCGGTCAGTGAGCACCACCATCGCACACCGCTGCTCCGGGGCGACCCACAGGTACGTGCCGGTCATACCGAAGTGCCCCACCGCCTCGCGAGGCATAGACTCCCCCATCCAATGAGGCCGCTTCTCCCCATGAATCTCAAAGCCCAATCCCCACGGGCACGGTTTATGCATACCGTATCCCGGCACGACACCGCGCAGGCCCGGGAACTGCGCAGAGAAGGCCTCACGCACCGTACGCGGGTGCAAAAGCCGCGGCTCCATGAGTTCGCGGGCAAAAAGCATCAGATCCGAGAGTGTGGACACCGCCCCGTGCCCAGCCGAACCGTTAAGAACGGTATCGCGCATTCCTAGCGGCGCACATACCGCCTCGCGGAGATAGTCTGGGAAAGCGATGTCGGTACGCCGCCCCAGGGCGTCGGCAAGAATCTCGTAGCCAGCGGAGGAGTAGATCCTGCGCTGCCCCACCGGCTTAAGCGATTCGGGAGTATCGAAGGCCACCCCGGAGGCATGGGCCAGGAGATGACGCAGCGTGGAACCCCGTGGGCCCATGGGATCGTCCAATTCCACGGCCCCCTCCTCCACCGCCACCAACGCGGCATACGCCGAGAGCATCTTGGTCACGCTCGCCAGGGCGAAGGGCCTGCGGGCATCGCCCACCGCGTATTCCTCGCCTCCGGCCAGTATCGCGGCAGCCACGTGATCGGCGGGCCACTGCTGGATATCCCGGAGGGCGTCGAGAAGCGCGCAAGCAGTCATGCGCTTCATGCTACCCAGGCGGGGTCTTAGCCCAGGGTCACGGTGCCATCCGCGTTCACCACGGGGTGCGCATTCCACGCCGCCACCAGGTTCAACCGCTGCCACGACCCCGCGGGGCCGCCCTTATCCAGGGGATAACCGGAATCCTGGGCCGTCAGCTGTAGCACCTGGGCGCGCTGCCACGCCGCCAGCTCCGGGAACCGGGCCTCCAGCAGCGCCTCCGCCCCCTGCGGCACGATCATCGGCGCGCCCGGCTCTCCAACCCGCTCGAAGCCATAATTCAGGCGCTGGGTAAACACCTCCTGCGCCTGATCCGGGCTCAGGTACCGCCGCCCGCGCGAGGCACACTCGGACACCGAGGTCCCGCACCGCCATTCCAGCTCCGCGCGCAGTTCGATGCCCGCCTCCCGGATCAGGGTATGAAACTCGGGATCGTTAAGCCGATCGGCGGCCGCCGCCAGGCCCACCATGCGTCCCCCCATCACATCGAGCGGGTAGTGCACACCCATCACCAGGCGGTGATAGCCCACCTCGGAACCGCGCGCGAGTACCTGGGCACCCAGCTCCGGCAACAGGGCTGCCATCACCGCGGACTTCCACGTGGCTCTATTCGTGTGGCCCGAAGGGAACGACGGCGTGGTGGAATACTCATCGTCTCCGCCCTCGCGGTGATAGCGGGTGATGCGATCCGGGGCCACCACAAAGGGCCGATCATAGCCGAACCAATATTTCTCCACGGCTGTCGAGGAAGCCAAACCCCCGCCGCGCGCCAACCGCCCGGACAGCAACTGCGAGGTCTTGGGCAGCCGGTGCTCCGCCATGGCCTGCCGGAACGCCTGCCCCAGCTCCGTTCCCCAGGCCTCGGACATGGTCATCAGAAGGTCATCGTGATCGTCGGCCAGAGCACGTTCCAGCAGCGCGGGATCCCCCGCTGCCGCGTTATTGATGCGCACCACCTCATCGAGATTGCGGCGCATCACCTCCGGGTGATCGCGCTCCAGGGCGCTAAAGGCCTCCACCACCGGGGCGTAGGACCACCCCTGGGAGGCGACATCGGAGCGATACCAACGCGCCACGCGGTCCAGGGCGAAAGGTTGCGGCACCGGCGCGCCCTCGTGCAGCACCGGTTCCGGCACCATCACGGGGTTTTCCACCAGGAGCTCAACCGCGGCCGACACCGCCGAGGATAACTCCTGGGACGTCGACTGCGCCCCGGCGGGAGCCACTGGGACCACCACCCCCGCCGCCACTGCACTCGCCATCACCAGCGCCCGCCTACCTGCCCTATACTTCATGCCGCACCCTCTTTTCTCTGTTACTCGCCGCAATCGCGAACCGAGCCCTACCGCAACGCCTCAAGCCTGGCACACGAAGGTAAACGCCCCATGACTGTTCCATGAACGGCGCGGTAACTTTTCTAAGAAATAATACCCCGATGACACGCAGCCCCATTCTCTCCGACATGGAGGAAAGGGGTTGCTTCCCTGCTCCTCCAACTGGGCTCGAACCAGTGACCCTTCGATTAACAGTCGAATGCTCTGCCAACTGAGCTATGGAGGAATATCCTTGCGCCAACTACCGCGGCGGCAACGGAGAGTAACTATAGTCCGCCGCGATAGAAAGGGGCAAATCCGCTGTTCACGGGCGCGGATCGGCCGACGCAACGCCGAACGGCGAACCCACCTTGGGACCGCCAAGAGCACTGTATATACTGAGTAGCGCCGCACGCAGCGGCGGAGGGGCTATAGCTCAGTCGGTTAGAGCTACGGACTCATAATCCGTTGGTCCTGGGTTCGAGCCCCAGTAGCCCCACCGCCGGGAAGATTGTGGTAACCTTCCTGGTGTTTTCATCCCGGAACTTTTGGTTGGGTTCGGGTTGTGGTGAAAATTAGTCGTTGACCTGGGAATACTCGGTAAAAAGTTCTCCCAAGTCGGCGGCTAATTTTTTTGGTCACCATCAAGCACACCAGCATAGTGCCTCAAGGTCACCGAGGCGTCGGTGTGCCCTCGTTGTGTCGCGACCACCTGCGGCGGGGTGCCCTGCCGCAGCGCCAAAGTCGCACAGGTATCACGCAGCGCATGCGGAGTAATGGTCTTGATGCCAGCTCGATAGCACGCCGGGGTAAGCACCCGTTTCGCCCAGTTACCTCGATGAATAAGTGTACCCGTGCGCGTAGGGAACAGCAGTAATGTTGGCTCCTTGACCCCTCCGCATAGGTGTTAACCCGGCTCGCCCGACAAAACCGAGTCCACCGAGAAAATCGAGGGGTCGTGGCCACCATCATGGCCTTGGATCGTGCCATCCAAAACGATAACGCCCCGGCCACCTGCTCGGTCTACGACGAACGCGGCCTACTAATTCTGTGAGGGGTTTCATGCGGTTGTTCGGTGAGCACCATGGGGATACGCGAGTTAGTCGCAATCCACGCAGCTGCTTTCGGATCGATGCTAGAGGCAACCATGCCGATGGCAGCCAAGTAGTCCCGCAGCCGCTGCATGTCACCCATACCACCCTCAGCACCGATAAGGGGCTCTTGGTGGGAAGCACGATTACGCACATACCGCACGAGCTCGACATTGGCTTCGAAGTTGGCGCGCGATCGGCCCGGATAGTTGGGCATTCCGCCATTGTCCAAGCGAGTGAGTGCTTTCCATATGGTTGCTTCACCAGAACCAGGGCCAATGAGTGTGTCGATGTTCTTAGAATCCATCAACGTGGCAGGCAGGGCGAACTTCTCACTCAGCTCTTGTTGCCACTGTTGGCGCAACGAGGACGGACTGATGATGAGGATGCGGCGTTGTCGCTTAGCCCAGTACTGACTGAGGACGATACCGGCCTCTATCGTTTTACCAAGACCAACCTCATCAGCCAGGATCACACCCTTCGTGAACGGGGTCTGCAACGCGAACAGGGCCGCATCCACCTGGTGGGGTTTGGGCTCGACTTGGGCATCGAACAGCAGGCCTGCGAACCGCCCAACATGGTCAGAAGCGTAGGAGCGATCCAACTCGTGGGGCATAGAACTTGGCCTCGTAGTGACTGAGGTGTTGCAACACGCGTTCGTCTCCTAGATTTCCCAACGATCAGGAGCACTCACCATGTAGTCCACGCCGATAGCCTCGAAGTGTTTCATCGCTGCCTTGATCTTCGCGTTTTCGATCGGACGACGCTTTGACGGATCTTGACTCGACTTCGTCTCGCGCACCAAGTACAAGTGTTCGCTGCCATCTTCGACCTTGATGATCGCCCAGTCCGGGTTATAGTCCCCAACCGGGGTGGGGATGCGGAATTTGTCGGGTAGTTTCATGAAGAGTTGGATGTCCTCACGCCCGTCCAAGTACTGGGCGAACTGTTTCTCCACTGCAGAGTCGAAAACCACGTAGTCGAAGTCCGTCTTCTCCTTATTGGTCACCTTGTATAGCTGATCAATGAAACGGTCCCTCTCTTCGAGCCCGTCCGCTTGCAGTTCTCGAAGCTCGTAGATACTGCCGCCGATGGGCTCATACTGGATCCCATCGATGAGAGTGTGCGCGAGCTCGGTCTCAACACAGCTGTTGACCATCTTGATGTAGTCATTCGGATTGGTGAGGAACTCACCCACGCGCCCAGAGCCCAGCAGGATGTCAATGATTGTCTTGCGGGTCAGCGAGGTGGATTCCTGAAGCTGCAAGACGATGTCTGGCAGTGGGTAGGAATCCTTGAGTACCTCGTCACGCGAGCCAAGAATCGAGCCCTTCGGGCCGCCACGGGTAAGCTCCAACCCGGTACGGGTAACCTGAATACGGATCGGATCAATCTGCGGGGCTTCCTTGATCCGTGTCACGCAACGCCGCACCAAATCCGTGCGGTCAAGGCTGACGCGGTAGGTCGTGCGGGAGGTGATCTTCTCCCAGAACTCCTCAAACTCCGGTGTGGCGTAGACCTGTTTGTTCAGCGACCGAACCACGCGTTTACGCTTCGGCTTGATGAGCGTTTCGATCTTGCACCGCTCGACCAGATCGATGACCTCTGCTTCATACGCTGCGTATTGTTCAGGCAAGCCAACAGTGAAGCCGAGCTGGTCAGGCACCCAGGTACCCAGAACCTCACCAGCATCGTTGATATAGCCGCGCTCGTGTAGGCAGTCCCAGATCTGGGCCGAGCGGCGAGTACCAAGACGAGATTCCTTGCCGCCCTCGACCACAGGTAGTTCAGCGAACTCAGTCCTGCGCACGTAACCAACCGCCACACCAGCGCGCTTGTACTCGTCTTGCAACGCGGAAGCGAACGCCGCATACGATTCGTTCGCCACCACCGTCAACTGTGCAATACCAGCATCCTTGACTCCTTCACCGGCTTGATTCACAGGCAGACGAAGTCCGCGCCCAATCGTCTGGCGGCGCTCGGTCTCCGTGGACATGTCACGCAGCGTGCAAATCTGGAACACGTTCGGGTTATCCCAGCCCTCACGAAGCGCCGAGTGCGAGAAAATGAACCGCACCGGCTCACCCATATCCAGCAGGCGAGCCTTGTCCTTCATGATCAGCTTATAAGCATCATCGTCGGCCTTAGTCTTACCCGAGGAATCTTTGAACGTCATCTGCGCGCTCTTACCGGTACCGCGCTTCATCTGCGCGAAATACCCAGAACGCGCCTCAACCGGATTAGCAGGCAAAAATGCATGCGTGGACGGATTCTTTGCTCGTTCCTCCTGATAGACGGCGTCAAACCAGGCAGCGAAATCACCATCCGCGTCGAGATTGTTGACACCCTCACCCAGGTATGAGGCGACCTTGTCGATGAAGAACAACGACAGCACCTTGATACCTTTAGGGTGCACTTGTTCTTCCTTGCGGATATGCTCACGCACAGTCTCTCGGATCATCGCCTGAAAAACAGCGTCTTGGTTGCTACCGATCTCTTCACCCACGCGTAGTACACCATAGTTGGTCAACTCGATCTGCTCGGGCATCACGCTGATCTCATTGATCCGCCAGTTGCCTGTATACGCGGGGTTGCCACCGGAGAGCCGCTCCAAATCAGCACCCTGAGTGGCGCTGACCTTGCGCTTGGCATACGAGCCATCCTTCTTACGATAGATCAGCTCCAAGCTGGCTCTAAAAGTCGGATCACGCTTAACCTCAAGCAGCTTCACATACGGCTTCGCCACGCTACCAAGCTCCTGGGCATCGGAGACCACAATCTTCTTCACCAGCTCCAGCCGGTGAGCATCGAGCGGATCAAGCCTGTAGACCACGTTGCGAGTCGTGCGGTGAGTGGCTGAATAACGCAGCGTACACATCGGATTCAGATCGGCCACCGCAGACTGAGCCAGCAAAGACTCCATATTCTGCGGCTCATCCATAATCACGACCGGGCGTGTGGCCTGCAGGAAATCCAGCGGGCGTAAGCCAGAGAGCTTATCGCGTTGCTGATGGATAATGCGGGTGTTCTTATCACCCCGGATCGAATCGATAGTCATCACCATAAACTGCAACGAAGTGGCCGTGGCAAAGTCACGAACTTCCTCAGCACGATCACCTGAATACACCGTGTAGTCCATATTGATCTGGGGATACAGGTGACGGAAATGCTCTCTCATCAACTGAATGCTGGTCTTCACACCTTCACGAATCGCTACCGACGGCACCAAAATGATGAACTTGTTGAACTTGTACTTCGTGGCCAGTTCGAACGCGGTACGCAAATAGACGTACGTCTTGCCCGTGCCGGTTTCCATCTCAATATCGAACTGCAAGCCATCAACCAGGCCATCGTTGATTTCTAGACCATTCCTATCCTGGACGCGCTGCAGGTTCTCCAAGACAGTGTCTTCGTCCAAAACGAGGTTGTTGCCATATGCGCCAATTTCCTCAAAGACGTCAAAACCTATCTGGCCACCTAAGTCAGGCAGGTCAAGAGCGGGCCGTGGTGACGACGGAGCATACTGAAATCTAGTCAGCAGTTGATCAACGTCGGCTGGTTGCCCGTCAAACAGGTCAGTGACAGCCTCGATCGCGCTGGTCTGGTAGGGCTGGCGCGAGTCAAACTGGAATCTCATTTTTCCGTCCTCGCCTTACGCTGTCCACAGATCAACGTTGTGTGTGCGGCATTCCTGCACCAGGTTCGTCTTCAGCTCGTCATTTCCATGGAACGCATCCTCAAGGATCACGAGCCGCTCAGGTTCTTGTGCCACGAGCTCACGCAACTGGTCCAGAGTCGGCTGGATATGCTCGTCAAGGTAAGCCACCACTAGGCCATCTGCGACGCTGAACACGCTCAAACCAGCAACGTCAATTGTGTCGATCTTCTCCGTCAGCGAGAACCCAAGTTTGAGTATCACCTCAGTGAGCAGCGCCTCGGGGCGGGCATGGTCATTAGCCGAATCAGCTAACCCAGCGAACAAGCCGACTAGGTCTTCTTCAGAGAGCCCAGAGTTAGCCTTCCACTTCGTGAAGTTCGTATCCACGAGCTTGTATGCACGAAATCCTACATCAAGTGAATCAGCCCGACCATCGAGCTTGCCGAACTCCTCGTCAAGGATCTTCGCGCCCGCCCGACGAATACGCTCGCGCGTAATCTGCGAGATCGTTTCGTATCCAGCCTTACGCGCCTCGGACTTCTCACCCGTTGGCTCTGGGAGTTGAACCGAAATGCACCTGCGGTTCCCACCATCCTCCGCATTCAGCTGCATTACCGCGTGAGCAGTCGTGCCCGATCCGGCGAAGAAATCGAGAATGAGGTCGTTCTCATGAAGATCAGCAAGCTTTAGGAGTTCTTGAACAAGCACTCGGTTTTTTGGATTATCGAATGGTAAGTCGATTTCCTTCCGGATCTGAGAGGCTTCCAGATCCGCCCAAAGCGATGTTCGAAGCATGGTGTCCGATGGCGCAACCCAATGCTGGACTCCACCGTTCTTTCCTGTCCCGTTCGCTATCCGCCTGATGAACTTTCGAATTCCAGTGCGCGAGGAATACTGCTCAATAGTTTCTTTATGACTATAACCTTTTAAGAACGTCTCGTAGTTTTGTACGGCTTCCAGAGCCTTTTCTCGAGAGTTTCTCCATTGCCCTTCGGTCGGAGTAAATCCGAGCAATTCATATCTCATGGTTGGCCTGTCGGCTCCACTCCAAAAGACATCCCATCGCCCCTTCTCTTGAGTGCCCCTCTTTTTGACGTGAAGAGGAAACAGAATTGCTTGGCTGGATTTTGCATAAATGAGAACATTTTCCGTGCCAACGTTTAGTGATGTTAAACCACGAACAGAGAACTGGGAATTCAGGCTTTTTGTTCGCCTGCGGACAATTAGGGTGTTACGGTAATTATGTTCTCCAAATATTTCATCACAAAGCTTCTTGAGATTCGCGTGTTCACTTTCATCGATACTGATAAAAATGGAGCCGTTTTAGGCAAGCAGATTCCGCGCGAGCTTGAGGCGCGGATACATCATGTTGAGCCAGTTGGAATGGAAGCGGCCAGCTGACTCTGAGTTGGTCGATAGCTTTCCGCCTTCATCGGTCTGTCCGGTGAGCTCTAAGTAGGAACCGATTGAATCCACATAGTCATCCTTATAAACGAAGTCTTTACCAGTGTTGTATGGCGGGTCGATGTAGATCATTTTGATCTGCCCGTAGTAGTGCTTTTGCAGGATCTTCAATACTTCGAGGTTGTCGCCCTCGATGAAGATGTTCTGGGTGGTGTCCCAATCGATGGAGTTTTCTTTGTCGGGCAGGAGTGTGGCCGTGGTGGGTGTTTGTGCAGCACGAATCGCTTGTGCCTTGCCTGGCCAGGTCAGGCCGAATCGTTCACGAGCATCATCAACATCAAGCCCGAGAATGGTTTTGAGCTTCTCGAGGTCGACTTTCCCGTCCGCCACAACTTCTGGGAACAGCTCGGCAAGTTGCTTCCCTGCTTCTGTAGTGAAGTCTGGTGTGGTTTCGGGGACTTGGTTAATCGTGTCTGACATTGATTGCTCCATTGCTCTAAGTGTTGAAATCTCGGAGGTGCTATGCACGTTCGGGGTTATCTTCGTTCTGTCCGCGTTGCGGTGTTGTCAGAGCGATTTGCTCCAACCTGCAATCGAGTGCGTCGCAGATCCTGGCGAGGAACGTCGGTGGTGACGTTGCCGTCTTTGCCCCTCTTGGCGATGGTTACTACTGACAGGCCGGTGGCGGTGCGTAGGTCTTCTTTGGTCATGTCTTTGTCGATGAGAAGTCTCCACAAGGGTTTGAACGTGATACTCACTGGGGGTCTTCTCCTTCGGTGTGGAGGTTATCTGGTTCGGTATTCCATGTGAAGCCGTAGAGGGCTTCAGCGTCGTCGTTGAGGTGAATGACTTGTGTGCGGGCGACGACTTCTTCGGCCTTCGAGCCGTATGCTTTGGTGGCATCGAAGGAGAAGAACACTTGTTTGGGTTCGCCAGCACTGCTTGTCAGTGACGCGGTGGGGGCGTAAACGTCGAGTAGTTCTGCCACGGGCGCGTAGGTTGCCATCGCATCACGGCAGCTACGCAGCAATGCGCGGTCATCGAGCTTCTCGGTCAGGGGCAACACGTCATAAATTGTATCAGGCGTGATGGACTCCAGTGGCAGCTGGTTGATCACGATCAATAGCGCGATGATCTTCTCATCGAGACCGAGCGGAGCCAACCCGGCATCAATGGTTTCTGCCGCTTTCAACGTGCGGTTGTGTGTGCGCAGTTGAGCCACATCAGCATCGATGTGGGCAAGGTTGTATTTCTCAGCACAGGGTTTACAGGTGACGGCGAAGTCGTCAGGAGTGATCTCGCCAGGCTGGTCGAGGAAGACGATGCCGAAAGAGTCCCGTGAGACATTGCCCGATGTCACCGATAAGGGCGTGCCGCACAAGCCGCAGCCGCGTGAGCGGACGAGCAGGTATTTCTCGTTGGCTGCCCGAACCGACTGCATCTTCACTGTGCGAAGTAGCTGAGTTGTGCAGTCGGAGAGTTTCGCTTTGTCGTGAAGGATTGTCACCAGCAAGGCTGTGACGTCGTAGGCGAAATGCTCTAAGTCAACGTGCTCGTCGTAGGCGGCGATGCTGTTGGCGATTATTTCTTTGACGGGCAAGTCGATTTCTTCCATGCTGCTCACGAACTGATTCGTGTTCATCCTGGCACACAAGGCTTTCGCCAGCTTGATGGGAAAGCGCCGTCGCGTGAGTACATCGATTCCAAAGTCGAATCGTTTGGCAGATTGGAGGGGTCTTTTCGGTATCCCATTCGTCTTCAGTGACTGTGGTGAACATCGAGATCAATTCACGCAGATACGGGGCGCGCGCAAGCCCTCCGTGCACGGCAGGTTCAAGGCATGCCGCCAGTTCAAAGAACTTCACTCGCCCTCCTCACCGAAAGTCTCACGCTTCCTCACACAATAGCCTCACGTTTTCTCACAGCCGCGAGAACCCCGATTTCTACTGTGCAAAGCAGATACCGAGCCAGCCCAGGCATGTGCGAGCGTAAAGAACTTCTTCACATCGTACCGCAATCGGGCGGTGTGACGGGCTTCAACGCGGCAAGCCCATGCCGGTTGGTGAGGTATCCGAGCTGGGAAGCGTATGGCCCAGCTGTTCGCAGAAGTTCATACGGAGACTCGCTAAGCGCTTGGTGGACACCATAGCATGCCCTTCAGGGTGTGTCGTGGGGTCCACCTTCTGTGCTTAGCGGCCATCTCCACATAGATCTTCAAGCGCCATAGCGGTTTCCCTTCATCACGAAGGGAAACCCAATGTCATCAGGTACTTTTCAACCGCATACCCCGTCTGTGTCCTTGTCGGTTCGCGTCGAGAAGAAAAAGCTCACCGGCCACGATCCGTGCATGTACCTCTCGCTGGATATACCAGCAGAGGAGGCCGCCCGGTTCGAGGACACCGACTATCACAGTCACCTCCGCCAGGCTAGTGACCCGTAGTCGGTTACCAAGCGTAGTGCACTCATCGAAGATTTCAACAAGCCTGAATACAACCAGGCACGCCGCTACCACACCCATATCGTCGACCGGCAGGCCGGTGGACGAGGCGCAGATGACGACACCGCTCAGGTGCTCATCGAGCAGGCCAGCACCATCCGCGATGGCTTCCTTATTGATGGCGATCATGAAGATCCGGCAGATGAGTGGCGGTTCGACTCGACGTGGCTGGTGCGTTATCCCAGCTCGATCCGCGCAGTCGCGTGTTGCTGATCGATACCTATCTTGTCGGTTTGACGCAACGCCAGATCGCCACCAAGCACGGCATCTCCCAGCCTCGGGTCAAGAGGCTGCTGGATCAGGCGAAAGCACAGATGCGCGATCTTTTGGAGTAGGGGGTTATTAAACGGGCGTTCTCGAAGCCCTCTTACTAGGAAGCCATAGTTTCTTATGTTGTCTTGACGGCTCCCTAGGAAAGAGCCGTTATGGCTGGCACTACGCTCCAAGCATTTACCAATAATTCTTTTGGAACGATCCGCACCATCGAGGCTGAGGGCACGGTGTATTTCTGTGGCCGCGACGTCGCCACCACCCTCACCAAAGAGGGCATCCCGTCACCGGGCTACACCAAGGGCAAGTGGTACGCGAACATCATAGACTCTATCTTGCGCAACGAGAAATACAAAGATGATACGCTGCTGCAAAAGACCTACATCACTGACTTCCTGGCTAAGAAGCAGATCAAGAACCACGGCGAAATCGCCCAGTCTTACGTCACCGGATCGCGCGAGGCGATCATTGACCCCGACACGTGGGACCTGGTTCAAGCCGAGCTCGCATCCTACAAGGAACATCGAGGGATCTACCCCTTCGCCTAGAAGTTCAAGTGCTCGGTGTGAGGCCGTTCTACGGCTCGAAAGTCTGGCACTCCAACGACCCGTACCGGTTGATGATCTGGCAGTGCAACAACAAATACAAGGTCGAGCATCCAAGGCCGATGCCGCACCCACGCGATGAGGAAATTCAAGCCGCGTTCAATCGGGCACTGGCCGAAAAGCAGCAGTGCTCGTGACGATTGAGGTATCGACAGTCATGATAGCAAGGAAGTCCAAGCCAATACGCGCACCGCTTAGGACCAGCAGGCCTACCGGCAGCGCTTCGCCAAACTCAAAGAGGAGTTCACGGCAGTCACCACCCGGTACGACGAGCTGACCGAGCAGATCGCTGACAAGTGAGCCCGCGCCGTGATTATGCGCAACTACCTCGATCAGACATCAACCGCAGCCCGATTCTCAAGACTAGGCTCGATGTCGTCGCCGCTTTCCGCCGCGGCAGCACGTCCAGGACACGAAAGATTCAGAGGTATCCCGCGACCGTCGTCGTCTCCGATGTGGTGTTTCACATCGAGGATAGAGATGGGTTACAGTTCGCGCTCGCGTCGTCGTCAATGTTCATCGCCTGGCAAAAGACGGTCGGCGGGAGGCTTAAGTCGGACATTCGCTTCGCGAATCCTCTCACCTGGAACACTTTCCCCGTCCCCGAGTTGAACAAAAGACTCGCACAGCAATCATCAAAGCCGGGCAGGGCGTGCTCGATGCCCGTGCTCTGCATCCCGAGTGCAATCTCGCCAACGCCTACAATCCCCTGGCCGTGGACCCCGCCCTGGTAAAGGCTCACGACAAGCTGGATCGGATCGTCGACAAGGCATTAGGTGCCGAGCGGAAGCTCACTACCGAGCGGCAGCGCCTGGAACTGCTGTTCACCAGGTACGCCGAAATAACGACTACAAACTAGTAGCATGAGACCGACCAGCACGCTAGCACTTATGTCGTCATGGGTGGTTCGGTAAGCAATAGAATGCCATTAGTAGGAAGGTAAGCAGAAGTAGCGCAGGTCACTTCCCGGGGAGGTATCTGTACATACATCGGACACCGGCCCCGACCTGTACGAACTCCATGGTGGGTTGCCCCGGTGGCCCCACTCGCCTGAAACAGCTTGTCATCGGACGGCCCGGGACACGATAGCCCGAGCCGTCTTTTGCGCATACCCCCAGCCCCTACCCGCGATCCCTGTAGGATGTACCCCAAGCGTGGCTTTGCCACGGAGCCCCTGCCCTGTCCCCGCGACCAGTTAGGACGTTGAGCACTCCATGATCCAGCTCGTCATCGGCGCCGCCGCCGGTTATGTCTTTGGCACCAAGGCCGGGCGCAAGCGCTACGAACAGATCAAAAAGGGCTATCAGGCCGCGATCAACTCCCCGGTTACCCACAACGCCGTCAAGGCCGGTCGCAAGGCCCTGGCCGATCGCCTCGATCCCCATCCGCGCATGAAAGAGGTCAAGAACCTGCGCCGGGACGACGCCAGCGTCATCCTGGAACCGGACGAGGATTAGCCCCGCAGCGCCCGATCCTGCAGGTCGCGGCGCGCCTTTTCCAGGGCCACCAGATCCTCAAACAGGGAATTATAGGTCACCTCGTCGTCGGAGGGGCGCATGCGCTGCAGCTGCCCCTTCAGCTCCGCGATGTGGTTTCCCACCTGCACCTCCTGCAACCGGGAGAGTACCGAATCCGCATAGCTGCTCATCTGGGATTCCTCCATCCTCAGATCCTCCACCGCCAGCTCGGAGACCAAAGAACGCCCCACAAGGTCGGCCATGCGCTCGGCCACCTGGGCTATCCATTGCGCACCGGATTGCGCCGAGGCGCAACCCCCGGCCTCCGCGATGGCGGTGCGCACGGCCCGATAGGCCGGATGGGTATAGGCTTCCTTGCCCATGCCGTCGAAGTAACCGCCGGTTAGCTCCGGGTATTGCAGGGCCAGCTTCAACGATTCGCGCTCCGGCCATAACGCCGGGTGACGCGGATTCGGCATGACCAGCGACGCCGCCTGCGGCACCGGCTCGCTCGCGGCCTCGTCGAACCGCCGGGCGCGGCGCGGCTGCGCGCGCTTGGGTCGGCCGGCCTCCTGGCGCACCTGTCTGAGCACCTCGTTGGGGTCGGACCACCCCACCCAGCCGGACAGCAGGCGGGCGTATTCGCCCTGGAGAACCTGATCCCGGATGTCCGCGACCACGGGCACGGTCCGGCGCAGCGCCTGAAGACGCCCCTCCACGGTGTCGAGGGAATACTGCGAGAGCATGGAGCGCACCACGAACTCAAGCATCGGTACCCGATCGGCCACCAGGTCACGCACGGCGGCATCGCCCTTGGCCAGGCGCAGATCGCAGGGATCCATCCCCTCGGGAGCCACGGAGACAAAGGATTGCCCGGTAAACTTCTGATCCCCTTCGAAGGCCCGCATGGCGGCCTTCTGCCCCGCCTCGTCGCCGTCGAAGGTGTAGATGAGCTCGCCGCGGAAGTAGTGATCGTCGAGCATGAGGCGGCGCAGCATCTGCAGGTGTTCGTCCCCGAAGGCGGTGCCGCAGGCGGCCACCGCGGTGGTCACCCCCGCGGCGTGCATGGCCATGACGTCGGTATAGCCCTCCACCACCACCGCCTGATGCCCAGCAGCAATGCTCTTTTTCGCCTGATCCAGCCCAAAGAGCACCTTGGACTTGTGATACAGCAGGGTATCCGGGGTATTCATGTATTTACCCAGCTTATCGTCCTCAAAAAGCTTACGGGCGCCGAAGCCGATCACGTCCCCCGACATGTTTTTAATCGGCCACAGCAACCGACGATGAAATTGGTCGATGGGACCACGCTTTCCCATCTTGGATACCCCGGCGGCCTCTAATTCCTTAAAGCTAAATCCCTTGGTGAGCAGCACCTTGGTGGCGGTGTCCCACCCCTGGGGCGCATAACCACACTCGAAAGCGTAGATGTGCTCCTGGGAAAATCCCCTGTCCAGCAGGAATTGTCGCGCCGGGGCGGCCTGCTCGGTTTCGAGCTGTTCTCGATAAAACTGGTGCGCGGCCTTATTCACCGCGATGAGCCGCTGCCGGGTACCCGGTTCCTCCCGCCGACCCGGCCCGCCGCCCTGATAGTTGATGCGGTAGCCGATCTTTTCTGCACAGTATTCCACGGCCTCGGGAAAGGTGATGTGTTCCATCTCCATGAGGAAGGAAAACACATCGCCGCCCTTGCCGGTGGAAAAGCAGTGGTAATAACCCCGATTGGGGCGCACGTGGAAGGAGGGCGTCTTTTCGTCTTTAAAGGGAGACAGCCCCTTGAGCGAATCGGATCCTCCCGGTTTGAGCTGCACGTATTCCCCCACGATCTCCTCGATGGGCGTGCGCTCCCGGATCGCCTGAATATCGCTCTCCGGTATGCGTCCCTGTGCCATGCCTCCAACTTACCGGCGCGGTCAAACCACGGTACCGTCCCTCCCCAGCAGAGGGGGCGTGCCATGATACTAAGCATGACTGCTCCACCCCGCACCCGGCTGCGCACCCTCCTCGCCTCCCTCGGGGGCATCGCCGTGGCGGGAGCGGCCGCCTGGTTCGGCCTGGATCCCGGCGATTCCCCGGCAACCCCGGTGGGCACCACCACCGCCGCCGACGCCCCGGATTCCACCGGCAATACGTGCCCCGTGGCCAGCCTGCCGCGGGAAGCCGGAAAGGTCATCGCGGCCATCGAGGACGGCGGGCCCTTCGCCCACCCGGATAACGACGGGGTGCGATTCGGCAATTACGAGGGTCACCTGCCCCCGCAGGATCGCGACTATTACCGCGAATACACCGTGGACACCCCCGGGCTTTCCCACCGCGGACCCCGGCGCATCGTCACCGGCGGTCCCCAGGCCACCGACCCCGAGGTATGGTATTACACCTCGGACCATTACGAATCCTTCTGCGAAATCCCCGATGCCGAATAAGCCGCGCCGCCTCATGCCCCACGCCCCCCTGCTCATCACCCGCCCGCTGGCCTCCCGCCACGATCTCTACCAAGCCCTGGCCCGCTGCCTGTTCCGCGGGGAGCGCTCCGCCCCCACCAACCTGGATGCCATGGCCGACCTGTTGCGCGAGACCCAGGTGCGCACCATCGTCTGCGCCCAGTGGGATCTCCCCACCGCAGACGACCGCGCCGTCCGCGAGGTACTGGGCGACCTCGGCATCGCGCTCCAGCTCTAGCCACCCGCGCCGGCGGGCTACCCCCAAAAATCCGATAGGCTCGCCGCCCGGCGCGCCAGGCGCTCCAGGCGAGATTCCGTCATCGAGGCAATCTGATCGATCACCACGCGCTGACGCGCGGCCTCCCCTTCGGCCTCATGCCACCACTGCCGCATCATGGGGTCAAGGGCGCCGGGGCCGCCCGCGCAGAGGTAGTCGAAGACGCGGTAGATGCGATCGCGCTGCTGATCTTGCCGCACCAGGTGACGGTGCTCGTCCATGACGTAGAGCACGGCGATCGTCTTGAGCAGCATGACCTCGGCACGCGCCTGGGGCGGCACCACGAGCCTGCCGTGGAGACGGCCGAGCCAGCCCGCGCCCCCTGGGTGGGCCGCCAGGGTGGCGTTGATGGTAGAGGAGACATAGCGCCCCACGAGCTCGCTGGTGAGCCTCTTCAAGGTGGAGTGGGCGCGCAGGCTGGCGTCAAACTCCGCGCACTGGGCCACCAGGGGCAGCCGGCGCAGGCCGTCGGCTGCCTCGACGAGTTCCTCTCGGGTACCGCCGAAGGCCCGCGCGCCCTTTTCCGCGAGCGCGGCGAGTTCCACAAAGTCCCACAGCACGGCCAGCGAGACGCGCCCGGAGACGATGCCGTCTTCCACGTCGTGGACGGAATAGGCGACGTCGTCGGCCCAGTCCATGACCTGGGCCTCCATCGACGGGGTGGCATCGCTGTGGCCGCTGCGCACCCATTCCAACACCGCGGCGTCCTCGTCGTAGCAGCCGTACTTGCGGTTCGCCGTGCCATCCGGGTTGGTGCGCAGTCGGGGGTACTTGCAGGTGGCATCCAGGGCGGCGCGGGTGAGATTGAGGCCAAAGCTGCGCCCCTCTTCGTCGAGCACTTTGGGTTCCAGGCGGGTGAGTATCCGCAGCGTCTGGGCGTTGCCCTCAAAGCCTCCGCAGTCCTGGGCGACGTCATCGAGGGCGCGCTCCCCGTTGTGTCCATAGGGTGGGTGTCCGATGTCGTGGGTCAGACCGGCAAGCTCCGCTAGGTGCGGATCCAGCCCCAGGCCCGTGCCGATGCCGCGGGCAATCTGGGCCACCTCCAGGGAGTGGGTCAGGCGGGTGCGGGGGGTATCACCATCGCGGGGACGCACCACCTGGGTCTTATCGGCAAGGCGCCGCAGCGCCGCCGAGTGCAGCACGCGGTCACGATCGCGAGAGAACTCGCTGCGCTGTTCCTGAGGCGGGCCGCCCAGGCCGCCGCCCTTGGGGGCCTCGACATACCGCCGCTGGTTATCCTCGTCGGTGTATTGGTGGGTGTGCCTCGTGCTCATCGACCTCATCTTATCCAGTTGAGTATCCTGGCCCCCATGATGATCGATGCCCCCGTACGACACACCCTTGCCGCGGCGGCAGCCTGCGCCCTGGTTCTCCTGCCGGCCCCTGCGATCGCAGCTCCCGGCGCCGCCCCGGCGATTGCCGCCGCCCCCGCGGCCCTGAGCGAGGCGATCAGCGACGAGGCCGGGGTGCTCGACGATGCACAGGTGACCGAGCTGGAGCAGCGGATCTCTCAGTTTCAAAAGGCCCACCACCGCAACCTCAAGATTGCCTTTGTGACCGGCTTTGAGGGAACAGACTCCGCGACCTGGGCCAAGCGGACCCTGCGCGCCAGCGGCGGGGGGAATCTCGCGCTATTGGTGGTTCATCCCGGGGCGCGGAAGGTCGCCGTGGCCGCAGGAGAAGAATGGAGTACCGCAGAACAACGCGCCCTGTACGAGGCCGCCCGGTCCCACCTGAACAACGATGATTGGTACGGTGCCGCCTCCGCTTTTATCGATTCCGCGGATTCCAGCGGGCAGATCTCCGGGAACTCCGTGATCTGGCTGGGGGCCGGAGCCCTGGCCGTGGTGGGCACCGGGGGTGGCATCTGGTATTCCAGCCGCAGACGACGGCGGGAGGAAAACAAGCAGGTGGTAGAAAGCGCCCGCCGCATCGATCCCACCGACACCGCCGCCCTCGCCCAACTGCCCATCCCTGCCCTGGGGCAGGTGGCCGACGATTACTTTGTGGCCACCGACGAATCCGTCCGTCGCGGCGAGGAGGAACTGACCGTGGCCGCCGCCGAGTTCGGTCCCGCACGAACCCGGCCGTTTCGCCGCGCCCTGGATAAGGCGCAAGCGGCCCTGCGCCGGGCCTATGACATTCACGATCAGCTCCACGACGCGATCCCCGAAACCGACGAGGAAAAGCGCACCCTGCTCACCGAGGTGATCTCCTCCTGTGCCACCGCCCAGGCGGAGCTGAATAAGCAGGCCAAGGACTTTGCCGACATGCGCAGCCTGCTCCTCGATGCGGATAACAAGATCGCCGAGATCACCCAGCGCACCGTGGACATCCGTGCCCGTCTCCCCAAGGTAACCGACACCCTGAATAACCTCGCACAGCGATACCCCGAGTCCACCCTTGCCTCCGTGCGGGAGAATCCGGAGCTGGCCGCCGCGAGCCTGGATTCCGCCGAGCATTCCCTGAGCGCGGCGCGCTCGTTGGCAAACAAGCCCGCCGGTCAGCAGGGTGGACTGGTCATGGTGCTCCGGGAGGCCGAACACGCCGTGGAAATGGCCGACCGAATGCTCTCCGCCGTGGAACACGCCGACGACAACATCGCCACCGCGCGGGCCTCCCTGTCCTCCCTCGTCGAGGAGATAGAGGAGGAGATCATCGAGGCCCAGGAACTGCGCTCCCGCGGCACCGCCAACGGCACCCAGGCAGACTGGTCGGCGCTCGATGCACTGGTGGCACGGGCCCGGGAGGGCATCGATATGGCCACGAGCACCGGACACGAGGATCCCCTGGGGGCCTATACCACGCTTAACGACCTCGATGCCCGCCTCGATGAGCAGCTCGAGGCCCTACGAGAGACCACCTCCACGCAGGATCGCCTAGTGCGGGTGTATCGCCAGCATCGCGACGCCGCGCGCGCGGCCATTCAGGGCGCGGAGGATCTCATCGCCTCGCGCGGCAGGCTCGTGGGCGCGCAGGCCCGCACCGACCTCTCCGAGGCCAAGCAACTCGCCGGTCGCGCCCGAGACCTGGAAGAAACGGATCTGCGCCAGGCGGTGACGATCGCGCGTCAGGCGACCCAGCAAGCCCACACCGCAGTGGCGGCCGCGCAGCACGACATCGACGAGCACTACCGACGCCAACGCCTCCAGGAATTCGGCTCCGGAGCGGGCACGTTACTCACCGGCATGATGATCGGCACCATCCTCGGCGGAAACCACCAGGGCGGGGGCTTTGGCGGCGGTTTCGATGACGGCGACGTCGTGGGTGGGAGCTTCTAGGCCCCGCTCCATCGCGGTCGGCGGACCGGGGAATCCACGAGCACGCAGGCCCAGGATAAGAACATCGCGTCGAGAGAAGCGATGGCGCGCGGGGCATCGGGAGCCTCCTCGACCTCCACGCAGCCGCTCATCAGGGGGCGCACCACCACGAGGGCAGCGCCCTCGCTGAGGATCAGCCGTTGCTTGCGCCAGGGGCTGCTGCGGGCCAACTCGTATTCGCGCTCCGCGCAGCGGGCGCGCAGCCGGTGCACCGTGAATCCCGCCTGGGCGATGGTCAACACCTCCCCGCTCGTGGAGGTTGCTCGGGCGCGAAATCGCGGCCCCGCCGAGCTCTCGATAAGCAGGCGCTCCTCGCCGCAATGCAGGACGTCGGAGCGCACCGAGGCGATCATGTGGCCGTTGGCATCGATCAGCTCGTTGCCCCGCCACACCCAACGACCCGCCGCTACCGCTCGCACCAGGACCGCGCCCTAGAGTAGCAGGGCCAAGACCGCAATGAGCGTGGCCGCCAGCAAAGTAACGATGAGCACCGTGGAGGAAACGCTGAGGCGAGCCTCCAGGATGAGGCGCACGAACCAGCTCAAAGCCACGACCTCCTCGGTGCTCAACCGCGCTGTCTCCTCGAGCTCCAGCACGCAGCGTCGCACGCCGTTATTGCCGCCGGAAAACTGCGCGATCTTCGCGCCCTCGGCGTCCTCGATCACCCAATCCTGGCGCGCCTCGTTGAGGAGGGTCACCTCTCGGCCGCCTAGATTCACAGCGAGGCTCTTAGCCCTGGCGAGGTTGCCGGTGATCGTAAAGGTAAGGCCATCCTGGGTGGTGGCGCTGGCGCGATCCTTGGTGGCGCTCAGCATCCAGGTTTGCTCTCCCACGGTGGCGCGCTCCACCCCAAAGGTGCCCAGCTTCTCGGGCCCCTCCCCCACCAGCAGGGGCGTGGCGGCACCGCGCGGACCCCAGGAGGTGTAGCGAGCCGAAAAAATCATCTCAGCACCCCAGCAGGCGCTGCGCCAGGTACGCCTCGAGATCGGCAATCTTCACCCGCTCCTGCTCCATGGTGTCGCGCTCGCGTACCGTCACGGCCTCGTCCTCCAGGGTGTCAAAGTCCACGGTCACGCAGAAGGGGGTGCCGATCTCATCCTGGCGGCGATACCGGCGACCGATGGCCCCGGAGGTGTCGTAATCGACGTTCCAGTAAGAACGCAGGGTATCGGCCAGTTCCTTGGCCTTGCCCGCCAGCGGTTCCTTCTTCGACAACGGCAGCACAGCCACCTTGACCGGGGAGAGCCGGTAGTCCAGCTTCAGCACCACGCGCTTGTCTACCCCCCCCTTGGCGTTGGGGGCCTCATCCTCGGTATAGGCGTCGACCAGAAACGCCATCATGGAGCGCCCGAGACCCGCAGCCGGTTCGATGCAGTAGGGGATCCAGCGCTCGTCAGCCTCCTGGTCGTAGAAGCTTAAGTCCTCGCCGGAGCTTTCCGCGTGCACGCACAGGTCGTAATCGGTGCGGTTGGCTACCCCCTCCAGCTCGCCCCAGCGCGAGCCAGCAAAGCCAAAGGCGTACTCCACGTCCACCGTGCGCTTGGAGTAATGGGAGAGCTTCTCCTTGGGGTGTTCGTAGAGGCGCAGGTTCTCCGGGTTGATGCCCAGATCCACGTACCACTGGTAGCGGTTATCAATCCAATACTGGTGCCACTGCTCGTCCTCACCGGGTTTGACGAAGAACTCCATCTCCATCTGCTCGAACTCGCGGGTGCGGAAGATGAAGTTACCCGGGGTGATCTCGTTGCGGAAAGACTTGCCGATGTTGGCGATACCGAACGGGGGCTTCATGCGCGCGGAGTTCATCACGTTCTTGAAGTTGATAAAGATGCCCTGGGCGGTCTCCGGGCGCAGGTAGTGCAGGCCCTCCTCGTCATCCACCGGACCCAGGAAGGTCTTGAGCAGGCCGGAAAAGGCCCGCGGCTCCGTCCAGTTGCCGGGCTGGCCGGTCTCCGGATCATTGATGTCCGCCAGGCCGTTCTCCGGGGGATGCCCGTGCTTTTCCTCGTAGGCCTCGATCAGGTGATCCGCGCGGTAGCGCTTGTGCGTGTAGAGCGACTCCACCAGGGGATCGGTAAAGACCTCCACGTGGCCGGAGGCCACCCACACCTGGCGCGGCTGGATCACGGAGGTATCCACGCCCACCACGTCGGCCCGGGAGGTCACCATGTGCCGCCACCACTGACGCTTGATGTTTTCCTTCAGCTCCACGCCCAGCGGGCCGTAGTCCCAGGCGGAGCGGGTGCCACCGTAGATCTCTCCCGCCGGATAGACCAGACCGCGCCGCTTGCACAGATTGACCACGGTTTCGATGACAGACTGCTGCGCCATAAGGGGGGATTCCTCCTAGTAGTAATCGCCGATGTGACCCTCCCCGACGTCACGCGCGATGCACCGGGAAAAGGATTCCTCGACATTCTAGCCGCACTCCCGCCTCCGGCGCTCCGCCAACCACCCCTGGGGCGCCCGCGACGATATCGCTGGCGACGACGACCGGGCATCGCCGGGAGATTATCCCCGGAGACTAAGACATAGGCGGAGGGGTATAATATAAATGTCAGCCTCGTTACCGGAATCATTCAGATAACTTCCACTCCCGTCGCAGATCGCCCGTTTTTGGTCTATCATATTTGGTTAATAGTTACTGGACGATTTATAAACGAGAACAGCCATGCCAGGACACCCCGAAGAACCCTACGCCCTCCTTGCTCGCAGCGCCGCCGCCAGCGCAGTGATCAGCGCGATCGACTCGGAAATCCGCCTCAGCATCCTCGCCCTCCTCGTGGAACGCGAGTGCATGGTCAGCGAGATCGTCACGCAACTCCATCGCCCGCAGCCCCTGATCAGCCAACACCTCCGCGTCCTCAAAAACGCCGGCATCGTGATATCGCACCCTCGGGGCCGCAGCCGCTGCTACACGCTGAGTTCCCCCGAGCTTCACGACATCTTCCGGAGCATTATCACCCTGGCCTCCCAGGCACACGCACATCTGAGCGCACCCATCACCGAGATCGACATCGCGCGGGAAGCCACCGGCCCCTCCGCCGGAGACTCCGCGCCACTACCCACGGCACCCATGTAGTACCCTGCGATCAGAAGCCGAGGGACAAGCACGGAGAAGGACACGGAGCATGAACAACAGATCCGCGATGCGTGCGCCCAAGCTCGGCGCGCGCAACACCAAGCAGCGAGCAGCCGTCATCGACACGCTCATCGCGTTGAACAACTTCGCCTCGGCAAAGACCATCCACTCCGAACTCATCCAGCGCGGTACCCCCGTGGGCTTATCCACCGTCTATCGCACCCTGCAATCACTCGCCGACCTCCACGCGGTGGACGTGCTCAGCGTCGCCGGCGGCGAGAGCCTGTACCGCCATTGTCTCAGCGAGGATCACCACCATCACCTGGTGTGCACGGAATGCGGCTTCACCAAGGAAATCGATGGCGGACCCGTGGAGCAGTGGGCCCGGGACGTCTCCTCACGCCACGGCTTTAGCCTCACCGGCCACGACGCCGAGATCTACGGCTTGTGCCCGGACTGCTGGGCACGCCGGGAGCGGGAACCACGCGGGAATTAGACCCGGTTACCGTCTGTTCACCGATTTTTTACCCGCGGTCATCGCCGCCGCCACGCGCTGTTTACGGCGGCCGCCTACGTTGGCTCCGGTAACGATCCATTCGTCACCACACCGGAGGAAAACCATGTCGTACACGCCCCGCCTTCTTCCTACCGCGGTTCTTATCGCCGGCCTCGGGCTCGTCGCGGGGTACACCGGCCCCGAACACCAGGCGATCGGCGCGCCCAACCACACCGCCCAGCCCCTCGACCGCAGGGCCGTGGGAGACCTCGCCGAGCACGGCGGGGCACGGCGCCTGCGCGGCGATCAAGCCCCGAGCCTGCGCGAGGCGATCGACGTCACCGGCGCGAAAAACGTGATCCTTCTCATCGGGGACGGCATGGGCGATTCCGAGATCACCGCTGCCCGCAACTACGCCGAGGGCGCGGGTGGATCGTTCGCCGGCCTTGACGCCTTGCCCGTCACCGGCCAATACACCCACTACTCCCTCCACCGGGACGGCACGCCCAATTACGTCACCGACTCCGCCGCCTCCGGCTCCGCCTGGGCCACCGGAACCAAGACCTACAACGGCGCCATCTCCGTGGACATTCATGGCACGCCCCAGGAAAGCATCCTCGAGCGAGCCCAACGGGCCGGGCTGGCCACCGGTAACGTCTCCACCGCGGCCATGCAGGACGCCACCCCCGCCGTCCAGGCCGCCCACGTGACCGACCGGGCCTGCTATGGCCCCAAAGATACCGCCGAGGCCTGCCCGCGCGACGCCCTGGAGAACGGCGGGCGGGGCTCCATTTCCGAGCAGATCCTGGATACCCGGGCGGATATCAGCCTCGGCGGCGGGGCTGAAAGCTTTGCCGAACGGGCCACGGCGGGCCCCTACCGGGGAGCGACGCTGCTGGAGCAGGCCCGCGAGCGCGGCTATCAGATTCCCACCACCGCCGAGGAGCTCCGCGCGATCACCGAGGCCAACCAGGATCACCCCGTGCTGGGGCTTTTTGCGGAAGGAACCATGCCAGTGCGGTGGCAAGGACCCAAGGCCACCAAGAACGGCTACCAGGAGGGGGCCGTGTCGTGCTCGGAAAACCCCGAGCGCACCGCCGAGGTGCCGTCGCTGGCGGACATGACGAGCACCGCCATCGACTTGCTCAAGGACAACGAAGAGGGCTTCTTTCTGCAGGTTGAGGGGGCGTCCATCGACAAGCAAGATCACGCCGCCAACCCCTGCGGGCAGATCGGCGAGACAGTAGATCTTGACGAGGCCGTGCGCAAGGCCCTGGACTTTGCCGAGGCCGATGGCGAAACCCTCGTGGTAGTCACCGCCGATCACGCACACAGCAGCCAGATCGTGCCCACCCCGAAGGCGGGCGACATCGATGCCTACCCGGGGCTCACCCGTACACTGCGCACCCGCGAGGGCGGGGAAATGACTATGAGCTACGCCACGGCGGACGCCAGCGCCACATCCCAGCGGCACACCGGAACCCAGCTGCGCATCGCGGCCTATGGTCCGAACGCCGCGCAGGTTTCCGGCCTCAGCGATCAGACCGACCTTTTCTTTACCCTCACCGAGGCACTTGGGATCTGATCAGCACGGCGCTGCGCCGCTGCACCACACCCCACGTGCCCACGACGACACCCGGATCGACAGCGCCGCGGTCCTCCTCGGGCACCACCAATACCTCTACCGGCTGGCCGCCCTCGACAACACCCCGAAACTCCACCTGCGGGGGCAGGAGCGTACCCGCGTCCAGGTCTTGCTTGGCCACAGGCTGCCCACCAGAGGCGACCAGCGCCGCCAGCGCGGCGCGGAAGGCGGGATCGCGGCGGGCGTCGTAAATATAGCGGGTGCCCAGCACCGAATGGCTCATCTCGCCCAACAGGCCTGCGGAATCCGGCAAAGGCTCAGGGCGATAGGTCAGGGGCACCTGCACCAGGCTCCCTGCGACCTCCAGCACGGCCACCTCCATGCCCACCCGTCCCTCGGGATCGAGCAGACGCCACGAGGCAAGCACAACCGGATTATCGTCCGGGTTTATCTTTCCCTCGCGCTCGAGGAAGCGGCGATGAAAGAACTCCTTGCCGGGATCTAACCGCGCCTGCGTATATACCTCGGCTACGTGGGCATTCTTCGCACTCATGCCCACCAGGATGCCACAACCAAAGCCACAGAGCCTCAGCCAAGAACCTGCCCAAAGACCACGCCGAGCACATACGTCACCGCCGCGGCCCCCATACCCACCAGCCACTGGCGCAGCGCGCGCGGCACCGGAGGCCGCCCGGAGAGGATGCCGGTGAATGCCCCCGTGCACAACAAAGCCACCGAGACCAGCGCGATGGCGACCACCCCGCCTACCAGCGAGGAGGTCCCGAACAGGAAGGGAAGCACGGGGATCAAAGCGCCGGCGGCAAAGCACAGGAAGCTCGACAACGCCGCCGACCACGCCCCATCCGAGCCCTTCTGCGATTCGGTTTTTTCTCCCCGATCCACCACCTGGGCGTGCGCCTGCGCAAAGGCCTCGCGGGCGCGCTCCTCGGCCTCCGCTTCCTCGTAGCCACGGGCACGAAACACTAAGGCGAGCTCGTTGGCATTGACGTCCAGCTCCGGCAACAGCGTGGCGGTGTCCTCCTGCGGGGCGGAGGCCGCCAGAAGCTCGGCCTGGGATCTCACCGAGATGTACTCCCCCGCCGCCATCGACAACGCCCCGGCTAACAGCCCGGAGATGCCCGTGAGCAGGATCATCGAGGAGGTCATCCCCGATCCCATCACGCCGATCACCAGCGCGAGGTTGGACACCAAGCCGTCGTTGGCACCAAAGACCGCTGCCCGGAAGTCCCCGGACATGCTCTCCCGGCCGCGCGCAGCCAGCCCCTTGACTACCTCGGAATGCACGTGCTCGTCCGCCGCGATCTGGCTCGGGGCGTCCTCGTCGCTGGCGTAGGGGTTGCGCGCTTCCGCGCTTTGCATCATCGCCAGCACGAACACGGAGCCAAAGCGGCGGGCGAGCCAGCCGGTGAAGCGGGTCTTGCGCCCCGGTCGCTGCGGCATGCCCACCTCGTCCCCGAGCTTCGCGCGCCAGTACTCCTCGTGCCGCGATTCCGCCTCGGCCAGCTTGAGCAGGATCTCGCGCTCCTCGCCCGTTTTTTTTCGGGCAAGTTCGCGGTACACAGCCGCTTCGGCGCGCTCGTCCGCGAGGTACTGCCGCCAGCGCTGAATCTGCTTGCGAGTGGGCGGGGATGACGTGTTCACGCGTGGTTCTCCAGGTGGGGGGCACAATCCTCGCTCATGCTACGCGCTCCCGGCGCGCAGCGAAAGAGCGCCGACGCTACCTCACGACGTGGCGCCGAATCGACGATCCCGGTGCGCGTACTCCTCCACCGCCGCAAAGAGATCCTGCGCCCCGAAGTCCGGAAAAAGCTTCTCCTGGTACACCATCTCCGCGTAGGCCGATTCCCACAGCAGGAAGTTCGAGGTGCGTTTCTCCCCCGAGGGGCGCAAAAAGAGATCCACGTCCGGCATCTGAGGATCATAAAGCCAGCGATGAAAGCTCTCTTCCGTAATCTGCTCCGGGCGCAGCCTCCCGGCCGCCACCTCCGCGGCGATGCGGCGGGTGGCGTCGATGATCTCCGCGCGTCCCCCATAATTGACGCACATCGCCAGGGTCATGCGGGTGTTATCACGGGTTAGCTCCTCGGCGGCCTCCAACTCCCGGATCACCGAACGCCACAGACGCGGGCGACGCCCCGCCCACACCACCCGCACGCCCTTGTCGTGGAGGATGTCCCGCTCGCGGCGCAACACGTCGCGGGAAAAGCCCATGAGAAAGCGCACCTCTTCCGCGCTGCGCCGCCAGTTTTCTGTGGAAAAGGCGTAGGCGGAAAGGTAAGGAACGCCCATCGCCAGGCAGGCGTCCACGGCCTCCATCAAGACGGCCTCGCCACGGCGGTGTCCCTCCGTGCGCTTCATGCCGCGCTGCTGCGCCCACCGGCCATTGCCGTCCATCACCAACGCGATGTGCCGGGGAACGAGCTCGGCGGGTATCTGCGGGGGCTGGGGATTCTGGTTCTCCGAGATCACTCGGCCATTCTACGGCAGCGCCCACCCCGCGCGGGGCGGACCGCTAGGGCGAGGGCTGGAGGGTGACGATGCGCTGTTCCAGGTGGTATTGCAGGTGCATGCTGGTCAGGCTATGCACCCGCCGCTCGAGGTCGTGGCGCTCCATGATCTCCTCCGCCGCCGGACGGTGTCCCTGTTGCAAGAGCCACATGGCGTGCAGCGTCTCCGGGGGAACATCCGCGGAGCCCGGGGGTCGGCAGCGCACGCACACCGCCCCGCCCGCGCGCGGATGAAAGGCGTGATGCGGGCCGGGTTCCCCGCACTGGGCGCAGGCAAACAGACTCGGCGCCCAGCCTGCGTGCCCCATCGCACACAGCAGGAACGCATCGAGGCAGACCTCGGGCCGCGGATCGCGCTGCATGGCGGCAAGGGTTTCCACCACGATGTCGAAGAGGAAGGGATCTTCTCCCGTTTCCGCCACGCACAGCCGCTCAGCGCAGTGCACCACGGCGCAGGCCGCCGTGTACCGGGCATAGTCCTCGATGATCCCCGAGGCATAGTAGGCCACGGTATCGGCCCCGGTGAGCGTGGCCAGGCTGCGGCCGGGATAGAGGTGGACGTCAAGGTCCACGAAAAGCTGGACGCGCGAGCCGAAGCGGGACTTCGAGCGGCGCACTCCCTTGGCCACGGCGCGCACCAGGCCATGACCCCGGGTCAGCAGCACCACCACGCGGTCGGCCTCGCCAAAATCGTGGGTACGCACCACCACGGCGCGATCACGGTAGCTGGGGCGGCGCACCTAGAAGCCCAGCCTGCCCAGGGCCTTGGGATCCGACTGCCAGTTCTTGAGCACCTTGATCCGCAAATCCAGGTAGGTGTTCTGACCCAGCAGGGCCATGATGGACGCGCGGGACTGGTGAATGATCCGCCCCATGCGGCGACCCTTGTAGCCCATGATGATGTCCTTTTGCCCGGGGCGCTCCACGTAGACGATGGCGTGCACGTCCAATACTCCCTCGCGCTCCTGGCTGGGCAGAATCTCATCGACCTCCACTGCCACGGAGTGCGGCAGCTCGTCCTTGAGGCCGGACAAGGCGGCCTCGCGAATGAGCTCCGCGATGCGGGTATCGCGGTCGTCGTCGGTGACGTGATCGTCCGGGTAGAGCTTCGGCCCCTGCGGCAGGTAGCCGGTGACGACCTCACTGAGGACGTCGAGTTGCAGGCCATCAGTGGCCGAGACGGGCACCACCTCGCAATCCCCGCCCAACAGCTCGTGCAGGGCCAGCAGCTGCGCTCCCACCTGGTCCTTGGACACCGCGTCGATCTTGGTGACCACGCCCACGATCGGGGTGCGCGGGGCGACGGAGCGCACGTTATCGAGGATCCAGCGATCGCCCGGGCCGATCTTCTCGTTTGCGGGGATGGTCAGGCCGATCACGTCCACATCCGCGTAGGTGTCCTTCACCGCCGCGTTGAGGCGTTCGCCCAGCAGCGTGCGCGGTCGGTGCAGGCCGGGGGTGTCTACCACCACAATCTGCGCGTCCTCTCGGTGCACGATTCCGCGGATGGGGTGCCGCGTGGTCTCCGGCTGATCGGCGGTGATCGCGATTTTCTCCCCCACCAGCGCGTTGGTCAGGGTGGACTTGCCCGTGTTGGGCCGTCCCACGAAACTCAAGAACCCGGAGCGAAAGCCCTCGGGGGTATCTGCACAGCTCACCTATCTCCTATCCCTCATCGCCAGCTACCAATATAGGCCGCGCGAGGGCGCGCGCCTCGAACTGACACCGGGGCTGAGCATAATAATCCTGCGCGGCCACCAACTCCAGCTCCGGGCTGCCCGCCTCCACCGTCAATCGCAGCAGATCGAACACGCTCGATGCCGTGGCCTCCAGCGCCCGACGCGCGTCCCCCGTGGCCACGTAATGCCCCGTGAACAGGGCCGCCGCCACGTCTCCCGAGCCGTTGCGTTTGACCGGCAGCCGCGGAGTGCGCACCAACCACGCGCCGCGGGGGTCCACCGCCAGCATCTCGATGGCGTCCTCGGGGACATCGGGGTGCTCCACGGAGGTCACCAGGACGGTGCTCGGGCCCATCTCGCGGGCGGCGGCCACCGCCGCGAGCGTGGAAGCAAGATCGCCCACCGGCCTTCCGGTGAGATATCCCAACTCGAACTGATTGGGGGTGATGATATCCGCCGCCGGAACCACCAGGTCGCGCAGCAGCGGCGGAATAGCCTCGTCCACGTGGCAGCCGGACGCAGCATTGCCCATCACAGGGTCGCAAGCATACACCGCCTCCGGGTTGGCCTCCTTGACCCTGGCTACGGTCTCCACGATCACCTTCGCGATGTCCGCCCCGCCCTGATAACCGGAGAGCACCGCGTCCACCTGGTTTAAGGCGCCGCGCTCGGCCACGCCCTCGATGACCTCGGCCACCTGCGTGGCCGGGATCGCCGGGCCGCGCCACGAGCCGTAGCCGGTGTGATTGGAAAAGTTCACCGTGTACACCGGCCATACCTCGTGGCCCAGGCGCTGGAGCGGGAAAACCGCCGCGGAATTGCCCACGTGCCCGTAGGCCACGGCGGATTGAATAGAGAGAACCTTCATGGCCTCTATCGTGCGGTATGCGGCCCCTCGGCGCCAACCCCACGCTCCTCGGACTCTTCCGGTTCGGGCAACTCGACCACCACGTGGCGCACCCGCACCCGCCCGCGGCGATCATGGCCGCCCTCCGTGCGCAGCCGCAGCCCGGCGACCTCCACGGTGGAACCCGGCAGCGGCACCCGACCCATCCCGTAAGCCACCAGGCCAGCAATGGTATCCACCTGATCGCGGATGTCCTCGTCGAAGTCCAGCTTTTCTCCCAGCGTCTCGTGCACTTCCTCCGCCAGGTCGTCGAGGGAGACGCGGGCCACCAAGCGGAAGGCGCGTGGACCGAGGCGCTCGATGGGGGTCTCCTCGCCGCCGTCGTACTCATCGGCGATCTCCCCCACGATCTCTTCGAGCACGTCTTCCATGGAGATCATGCCGGCGATGCCCCCGTACTCGTCCACCAGCATGGCCAGGTGATTGTGATCGCGCTGCATGTCGTGCAGGGTGGCGTCCAGAGCCTTGGAGTCCGGGATAAACACCGCATCGCGCATCACCTCGGCCACCGTGACGGAGCGCCCGCCGTCGGTCATGTGGTAGGTGCGCGCCACCAGATCCTTGAGGTAGACCACGCCCACGATGTCATCGATGTTCTCCCCCACCACCGGAATCCGGGAGTGGCCCGAGCGTACGCATAGGGTGGTGGCCTGGCCGGCGGTCTTGGTGGCCTCGATCCAGATCATTTCCGGGCGCGGCACCATTACCTGACGCGCGGTGGTGCTGGCCAGATCAAAAATGTTCTGGATCATGCGGCGCTCCTCGACCTCCACCACGCCGTGTTCCTGCGCGATATCCACCATCTCGCGCAATTCCACCTCGGTGGCATAGGGGCCATCGCGGAACCCCCGCCCGGGAGCGAGCAAGTTGCCCGCGGCGATAAGCAGCCGCGCCACCGGCCCGAGTACCGTCCCCACCACGCCGAGGAGCACCGCGGCGCGCAGCGAAATGGAATAGGGATTCCGGCGCCCGGCCGTGCGCGAAAAAACGCCCACCACCATGAAACTCACCAGGGTCACCCCGCCGATGGCGGCGGCAAAGGCCCAGGTTCGGGATTCAATGAGCCGAAAAGCAAGGGAGGCCGCCAGGACCGCCGCCGTGGCGTCAAGCAGCGTGTGCAGCAGCACCAAGAGATTAATGTGATCCGCCCGGCGATCCAGCACGGAAAGCAGCCGCCGCGCCCCCGGTCGATCGTCGCCGGCGAGCTGCTCCACCCGCGCCCGCGAGAGGGATGACAGCGCGGATTCCAGGGTTCCCAACAGACCCGCAAGGATCAGGGCCGCCAGCATGGAGGCGGTCAGGATCAGCGGGGTCATGCGTCGCCGGGCTCGCCGATCGCGGGAATATCGCCGCCGGGCACCTGCCGATCCAGCGCCGCCCTATCGGCCGCGGTGGGAAAGGCGCCCGCGCCGCTAGGTTTGGGGGGGTACTCCACCCCGCGGCGGGCGGCGTCGTCGTACCAGTCCGCGAGCAGCTCATTTTGCAGGGCAAACATCTCGCGCTCCTCGGCCGCCGTGGCGTGATCATAACCCAGCAGGTGCAGGCAGCCATGGGTGGTCAGCAGCGCCAGCTCGTGATCCAGGCCATGCCCGGCCACTTCCGCCTGACGCAGAGCGAACTCCGGGCACAGCACCACGTCCCCCAGCATCTGTGGGCCGGGATCGGCGGCATCCGGGCGACGGCCGCGCTGACCGGGGGTGAGCTCGTCCATGGGGAAGCTCATCACGTCGGTGGGTCCCTCCAGATCCATCCACCGCACGTGCAGATCGGCGATGGTCTCCAGCTCCACGATGCTGATGGTCAGCTCCGCATCCGGGTGGATGTCCATGCGCCCCAGGGCGAAGGAGGCGACGTCGATGAGCATCTCCTCATTGACCCCCGGGTAGCCGGACTCGTTGAAAACCTCGATGCTCATTGCTGCCTTTCCTCGTATTCCTGGTATGCCTCCACGATCTTGCCCACCAGGGCGTGCCGCACGACGTCCGCGCTGCCCAGCTCCGCGAAAAACACGTCTGGTACCCCGCGCAGGATCTCGCGCACCGCGCGCAACCCGGAACGCTGCCCCCCGGGCAGATCCACCTGGGTAATGTCGCCGGTAACCACCATCGTGGAGCCGAATCCCAGGCGGGTGAGAAACATCTTCATCTGCTCGCGCGTGGTGTTCTGGGCCTCGTCGAGGATGACGAAGGAGTTGCTCAGGGTGCGCCCACGCATGTAAGCCAAGGGCGCCACCTCGATCACCCCGGTCTCCATGAGCTTAGGAATGGCCTCCGGTTCCACCATGTCGCGCAGCGCATCGTGCAGGGGACGCAGGTAGGGGTCGATCTTCTCGCCCAGGGTACCGGGCAGAAAGCCCAGTTTCTCCCCCGCCTCCACGGCCGGGCGGGTCAAGATGATGCGATTGACCTCTTTGGCCTGGAGGGCCTGCACCGCCTTGGCCATCGCCAGGTAGGTCTTGCCCGAGCCCGCGGGGCCGATGCCAAAGGTGATGGTGTGCGCATCGATGGCGTCCACGTAGGCCTTCTGCCCCATCGTCTTAGGCCGAATGACCTTGCCCCGACGCGCCACGATCTCCGCCTGGGCCAGATCCGTCGCGGATGCCGGGGCCTCGGCGGAGACCATCGCCACGGTGTGGCGCACGGTATCGGGGGTGATGACCGCGCCGCGGCGGGCGGTCGCCTCTAACTCCCCCAGCGCCCGCTTGGCGCGCTGCACCTCGGTGCCGGGGCCGGCGAGGCTAACCTCGCTTCCCCGGGCAAAGAAATCGCAATCAATCAGGTCTCCCAACACCCGCACGTGTTGATCATGAGCGCCCAGCACGTACGGGGCGGCCGCATCGTCCAGACGCACGCGTGCGGTGACCACGGCCACGTCCTGTCTTCGCTTCGGGGTAGTTCCTGCCACGGCCCCTCAGCCTACCAGCGGTCGGTGAGCACCCCGAGCGCGGCGAGACCCACCATCGCCGCGCTGGCTGTGCGCAACACCTCCGGGCCCAGCCGCACCGGGATAGCCCCGGCGCCGCGCAACCGCTCGGCCTCCTTTTCCCCCACGCCGCCCTCCGGGCCCACGATGAGGTAGAGGTGCTCCGAATCAAGATCGCAGGCGCTCAGCGATACCGCGGCCTCCTCGTGCAGGAGCAGCGCCCGGGCCTGTGGGGCCGCGCGCAGCATCTCAACCAGGCCCGCGGTGTCCACCGGCGCGGCTACCTCCGGCACCCGGGCTCGGCGCGCCTGCTTGGCGGCCTCGCGGGCCGCCGCCTGCCATTTCTCCCTCCCCTTTTTCTCCTTCGCCCCGATCCAACGGGCCACGCATCGATCCGCCTGCCAGGGCACGAAGGCATCGGCCCCGGCCTGGGTGGCCAGGTCGATGGCCAACTCGGAGCGCTCGGACTTGGGCAGCGCCTGCACCACCGTGACCCGGGGACGGGGCGGGGCCTCCACGACGAGGTCTCGTACTTCTGCACTCAGGGCGGTCTTGCCATGCACCTCGCGCACCACGGCGCGCGCCCGCACCCCGCGCGCATTGACCAACTCCACCGACTCACCCACGCGCAGGCGCTTGACGGTGACCGCGTGGCGACCCTCGGGGCCGTCGAGCATCAACACCCAACCGAGGGGCGTCTGCTCGGTGAGGGTCTCGCAGAGGAAAACGGGAAGCGACATCGCGCGGTTCCTCTCGCCGCTACTTGCGGAACTTGTTGCGCAGGCGGCTAAACAGCCCCTCCTCCGCGTCGTCGCTGCGCTGTACCGTGGCCGAATCGCGGCAGTGCTCGCGCACCTGGGTCAGCAAGGAACGGGTGCGCTCGTCGAGCTCGGTGGGCACTACGACGTCGATGTGGGCCAGCATGTCGCCGTGTCCCTCGCGGCGTAGGTGGGGCATGCCGGCGTCGTCGATGCGCAGGCGCTCGGCGGGTTGGGTACCGGGGGCGATGGTCAGTTCGCGCTCCGTGCCGTCGAGGCCGTGGATGATGACAACGGTGCCCAGGGCGGCATCGACCATTGGCAGCCGCAGCGTCACGTGCAGGTCATCGCCCTCGCGCTCGAACACGGGGTGCTCGCGGGTGCTCACCTCCACGTAGAGATCGCCGGCGGGGCCGCCGCCGTGCCCAACCTCGCCCGCCCCGGACATGCGGATGCGCATGCCGCTGGCGATACCCGCGGGCACCGCCACCGTGATGTCGCGGCGCGAGCGCACCCGCCCCTCGCCATCGCACTTGCTGCACGGATCCTCGATGATCTCCCCATAGCCGTGGCAGGAAGGACACTCGCGGGTGGTCATCACGTTGCCCAGGAAGGAGCGCTGAACCTCCTGCACCTCGCCCATGCCCTGGCAGTGGCCGCAGGTCACGGCCTGCGCCTTCGACTCCGAGCCGGAACCCTGGCAGCGATCACACACGATGGCGGTATCCACCGTGACCTCGCGGTGGACTCCCGCGTAGGCGTCCTCGAGGCTGATCTCCATGCGCAGCAGGGCGTCGTTGCCCGGCTGTACCCGCGAGCGCGGCCCCCGGGAGGCCGCGCCGCCACCAAAAAAGGCCTCGAAAATATCGCCCAGTCCCCCGCCGCTAAAGCCCCCGGCCCCGGAACCGGGGGCCCCGCCTTGCGCCAGGGGGTCCCCACCCATATCCACGATCCGGCGCTTCTCCGGATCCGTGAGCACCTCGTAAGCGGTAGAAACCTCCTTAAACTTCTCCGCCGCCTCCTCCGAGGGGTTAATATCCGGGTGATACTTCCGGGCGAGGGAACGATAGGCCTTCTTAATCTCCTGCTCGGTCGCGGAGGAGCTCACGCCCAAAATGCCGTAGTAATCACGAGCCACAGTTACACGGTGCTTCCTAGTCGGTGCCAGTACATACCCGAGACAGTGTAATAGCGCCCCTACTTCACCGCGAGCACCCTGCTGACATACCTCGCCACCGCGGAAACCTTCGACATGGTGCCCGTGTAATCCATGTAGGTGGGCCCCACCACGCCCAGCCCACCCAGGGAAGCGCCATCCGCCCCGTAGGCGGTGGTCACCACGGAGGCCCCGTGAAACTCCTCGTTTTCATTTTCCTCCCCGATGCGCACGTGGACATAGCCCGGTTCCGGGGTGTCCGCGAGCAGCCGCAGCACCACCACTTGTTCCTCCAGGGCGTCGAGCACCATCGGCAGGTTCTCCGGGAGATCGTAGGCCATACGGGTCAGATGCGAGGTACCCGCGAGGATAAGCCGATCCGTGGGCTGCTCCACCAGCGTCTCGATGAGCACGGTGCAGGTACGGGTCAGCGCCCCACGCAGGTCGTCCGGCCCCTGGGCCATCAGGTCACTCAACCGCACCGAGGCCTCGGCAAACTTTTGTCCCTCTAGCACCGCGTTGAGCGTCTGGCGCAGGCGCGTCACCTGGGCCTCGTTCACCGGCTCGTCGAGGGCCACATTGCGCTGCTCCACCCTTCCGGTATCGCTGATGAGCACCAGTAACAACCGCACCGGGGACAACGCCACCACCTCGCAGTGCTTGATCTTGGACACCGTGAGTGTGGGCAGCTGCACCATCGCCACCTGGCGGGTGAGCTGGCTGAGCAACTGCACGGAACGCCGCAGCACGTCCTCCAGGTCGATCCCCGCCTCCAGGAAGGTCAAGATGGCTCGGCGCTCCGGGGCGGACAGCGGGGCCAGTTCGTGGATGGAATCCACAAACTGCCGATAGCCCTTTTCCGTGGGAATGCGCCCCGAGCTGGCGTGCTGTTGCTGAATGTATCCCTCGGATTCCAGCATGGCCATATCGTTGCGGATGGTAGCGGACGAGACATTGAGCTTATGCCGCTCCAATAGCGCCTTGGAGCCCACCGGCTCTTGCAAGGCGATATAATCCGCCACGATGGCGCGCAACACCTCGCGGCGGCGGTGATCGGTGGCACCAGCCATGTTGATACACCTCCGTCCTCATCGCTGCGTCCCCGCTGCTTGCCCTGGGCTCGCTCCCAGGCATTATTCTACGTAATTTTTTCCAAGGCCCTGCAGCCTTTCTGCCCCTAAAGTCCTAAGGTCTCCCCGATCTCCTCCGCCACCAGGAGATCCGCCACGATGCCATCGGCAAACAGCCTCCCGGCCTCCGTCACCGCCACCCGCAGCCCCTCCTCAGTATCGGGGACATCGGTAGGCTCAGGGTCAGCCATCCCGGCGCTCACGCATCGCAGCAGGCCGCGCTCGCGGTAATCCTCCACCACGGGCCACGCCCGGGGAGCGATCCATGCGGCAGGCACGCCGCGCCGCATGCGCAGCCCCAACATGAGACGCTCGGTGTGCTTATCCTGCTGCGTCAGGCGCTCCCTTTCCGCTATCGGCAGGTGCCCCTGGTTCACAGCACGCGCATAGCTGGCCGGGTGTTTCAGATGGGAGAAGCGCTCGCCGGCAATGTGGGAATGAGCCCCCGGCCCCGCGCCCCACCACTGACCGTCGCGCCAGTAGATCTCGTTGTGGCGGCACCGCCCACCAGGCCGCGCCCAATTGGATACCTCGTACCACTCCATGCCTGCGGCGCGCAGGGCGGAATCGATCATCTCGTAGCGGGCCGCCACCACATCGTCCTGCGGGGCTGGCAGCTCCCCGCGGCGCACCTTGCGCGCCATGCGGGTACCCTCCTCCACAATGAGGGAGTAGGCGGACACGTGATCCACCCCAGCGCCCACGATGGCCTCCACTGTGTCTCGCACGTCGGCATCCGTCTCCGTGGGGGTGCCGTAAATCATGTCCAGGTTCACATGCTGAAAGCCGGCCGTCAGGGCCTCCCCGGCGGCGCGCACCGCACGCCCCGGGGTATGGCGGCGCTCCAGGACCGCCAGAACATGCGGGGCCGCGGACTGCATCCCCAACGACACCCTCGTAAATCCCGCCTCGAGCAAGCCGGAGAAGAACTCCGGGGAGGTAGACTCCGGATTCGATTCCGTGGTGATTTCCGCGCCCGGCGCTATTCCAAAGGAACGGCGCACCGCAGCCAACAGGCGACCCAGGCCCCGCGCCCCCAGCAAGGAGGGAGTACCCCCACCCACGAATACCGTCTGCGCAGGGCGATCAAGACCACGGCGCGCCGCGTAACGCGCGGCCAGGTCAAGCTCCTTTTCCAGCGCATCCAGATACGTCTCCGGCGAGGCGGAGGTTCCCAGCTCGCCGGGGGTGTACGTGTTGAAATCGCAGTAGCCGCAGCGCGCAGCGCAAAAAGGCACATGGACGTACACACCAAAAGGATCATCCTGGTTCATGGGCACTACCCTAGCCAGGCGGGTCAGCTTGCCGCACCGGACCCGGTGGCCTGACGCCTGCGCTGGGCCACGCGCGCCACCACGGCGTCGATCCGCGCGCGCTCCGCGAGGAATGCGGGGGGATGGTGCCCGCGCTTGGCCCGGGCATAGGCGGGATGCTCGCGGGCGACGCTGTCAAGCCAGCCCTCGGTGGTAGCGAGTACCGCCCGACGCACGCGGAAATACACGTGCGGGAGGCTGAACGCCTCCAGATCGTTCGCCGCCACGTCGGTAGTCTCCAGTACCCAATCCACCACCGCCGCCAGGGCGGCTTGGGCGGAGTCCGTGCGAGCATCGAGTGCGCCGACCAGCTCGGCCACGATCACCGGGGAGGAATCCAGCGGATGGCGGGCGCGCAGGGCCGAGGCGTCGATCAGCGCGGGTTCGGTGCCGGGTTGCGGCCGCGGCCGCGCACTTAACCTCCCGGAGCGCAGGCCCGAGGTGAGCGCCTGACGCAGGCCCGTGAGCTCCCCTATCGCCACGCGCGCATCCACGCGGGCGTCCGCCACGATCTCCTCGAACTCCGCCAGGCAATCCCTCACCAGCTCGACGTCCCAGTCCGCGATGGCCTGCGCGATGTGCTCGATGTACTCCGCCACCTCATCGCCGATGTCGTAGAGTTCCTGGGTGAGTTCGCGGTGGCGCAGCTCGGCGGCAATGCGGTGCATGGTGACGGGCTCTTCCTTTCCGCGATCTCGGGCGGCCGCTGCCCACGGCCGGGGCTCAAGGGCTACTTGAGGGTTGGCAACGGAGATGACTCTAGGCCACCCATCCCCGCTCGGGCGCGCGGCGCGCCGGGGGCGAGCATGGAGGAATCCCCCATGCCCCGCGCGGCGATGCCCCCTCTTCTGCATCGATCCCGTCTTTCCCCGACCCCCGCAGCAACCTAGCGCCGGTAGATGTGCTCGATCTCCTCCGCATAGCGCTCCGCAACCACGTTGCGCTTCACCTTCATGGTGGGGGTCAGCTCGTTTTCCTCCTCGGTGAGATCACGATCCAGGATGTGGAACTTCTTGATCCCCTCCGCGTGCGAGACGGTCGCATTGGCGGCGTTGATGGCGTCTTGAATCTCCGCCCGCAGCACGGGGTCGGCGGCCACCTCCCGCACCGGCCGGGACTCGGGGATGTTGCGGCCGTGCTTCCAGCGGGACAGCTCCTCTTCATCCAGGGTGATGAGCACTCCGATAAACGGCTTGCCATCGCCCACCACCATCGCCTGGCTAATCAGCGGGTGGGAGCGCAGCAGATCCTCCAGCGGGGCCGGGGAAACGTTCTTGCCGCCCGCAGTCACAATGAGATCCTTCTTGCGCCCGGTGATGCGAATGTGCCCGGTGGGATCCAGCTCGCCCAGGTCGCCGGTGTTGTACCACCCCTCGGCATCGAAGGCTTCGCGCGTGGCCTTCTCGTTATTCCAGTACCCAGAGAACAAAACGTTGCCGCGGAACATGATCTCGCCATCGTCATTGATCTTGACGGACACGCCGCCCACGGGCTTACCCACCGTGCCGATCTTCTGATCCTCGAAGTCCACGGCCGCCGCCGCGCAGGTCTCGGTCAGGCCGTAGCCCTCGTAGACCGGTACGCCCACGCCGCGGAAGAAGTGCAGCAGATCGTGCCCCATCGGGGAACCACCAGTGATGCAGTAGCCGACCTCCCCGCCGATGGCCTCCCGGATCTTGGAGTACACCAGGCGGTCGTAGAGGCGACGCTGAGTATCGAGGAAGCGGGTGGGCCCCTCCGGGGCATCCAGTGCCTTGGAGTACTCGATGGCGATCTTCTCCGCGCGGCGGAAGATCGCCGCGCCCACACCGCCCTTGGCGGCCGCCTGGGCCGCGGCGGCGTTGCGCACCTTCTCGAACACGCGGGGCACACCCAGCAGGAGGTTGGGCCTAGAACGCGGGAGTTCCACGGTGAGCGTGGAGGGATCCGACCAGTGCGACTGGGTCGCACCGGCAATCGAGACCGCGTGGCACACCGCGCGCGCCAGCACGTGCGCCAATGGCAGATACGTCAGCACGCGGCGACCAGGGGCAGCAAACGCCCCGATGGGATTAGTGAGCAGAGCGCGCACCTCGCTCAACCAGGCGTAGTGGGTGAGAATGCATCCCTTGGGTCGGCCGGTGGTACCCGAGGTGTACACCAAGGAAGCAAGGTCGCTGCTCTTCGTGCCCTTAATACGCTCCCATACCTGCTCGTCGGTGATGTCACGCCCCTCGAAGCGCAGCGTTTCCACGGCGGAGGCATTGATCTCCAACACGCGGGTGAGCTTGGAAGCAGAACCGGAGAGCAGGGGGTAGCCGTCCTCGTCGAGCACCAGGTGGCTGAGCATATCCGTATGCGCCTGGGTCTCGGTAATAGCAAAGACCGCACCCGAGTCCTCCACGATCCACTCCACCTGGCTCATGGAGGAGGAGGGGTAGATGGGCACAGAGGCCGCCCCCGCCGCCCAGATGGCGTAGTCGAAGAGCGTCCACTCGTAGCGGGTGTTCGACAACAACACCACGCGGTCGCCCTTTTCTATTCCCGCGGCGATGAGCCCCTTGGCTACCTCAAAGACCTGCTCGATGAACTCCGTGGCGGTGACATTGACCCACTCGTAGTTCGCGGGGCGGGAAAACAACACGCTGTAGGGGCGCGATCGCGCCTGATCGATGAGCGCGGTCAGGCAGGTCTCCCCCTCCTTGACCTCATACTTTGCCGGTGCGGTGTATTCCTTGAGCTCCTGCGTTTCCATCTCACTCTCCTCGCTCCATGGCGCCTTGCATAGTGCCGACTGCGCTATTATCCGGCGGCCTTGACCTCGGCCCACCCACGGTTCGGCCCCAAACCTACTCGGCCGGGGAGCGGGCCGTGCGTGAAGCATCATCGTATCTTTCCACCAGGAAATAGCGATAATCACAGATCACGCATAACTGGTGATGTTACACACAGAATACCCTAAAATGGGGCCGTCACCACCCGCAAGGGAAAAGAGGCCCGCTCCGACCTTCTCACACCAAGGAAACCAGCCACGCTACCAGCACCAATGCGAGAAGAATCCACAACGACTGGGTAACCCACGAGGTGGGGTATCGCCGCTTGGACCTGGGCAATTTTCGATCCTGCTTGCGCAGTTCCTCTGAGTTAGGCATCGAGGGGAGGCTCCTTCTCACTGTTTTTCCGTACCTTCGCCACGCCTCCGCGAGGCAACAGGCGGCATATGCCGCCGCTCACCACATCCACGGCACGCTGCAAGAATAATGCCGCCACCGCGCACGCGGGCAGCACCACCCCCAACACCACAGCAATGTGCAGCGCCAACGGCGAAGCCACGAGGCTTTGCACGCACCAGTCATACAGCGCAGTCATGCCCACCATCGTAGAGTGCCAAAGTTGCTAAGGTTCAACCATGTCTACCGCGCCCTCCACTGTGACCGTTCGCACCCCCGAAGGCCGCTTCCGCGGTGCGGCCCACCCCACCCACAACGAATTTAGCTCCATCAATTTTTGCGTTATTCCAGGTCCCTTCCATGATTCCCGGCCTCGCCGCGGCAGCGCCGGAGAGCTTATCGACGCCACCGTCGCCCACCCCGAGCACGTCGCCCTGAGCATCACCACCCCGCCCGGGGCCTCCGTGGGGGACGATCTACCCGTGATCGTCTACATCCACGGCGGCTCCTACGACTCCGGCACCCACGAGGAAGAGGATTCCAAGGGCACCGCCATGGCCCAGGCCGGGGTCATCATGGTACGCCTGGGCTATCGCACCGGCCTGCCCGGCTTCGCCCACTTGAGCGACGACGAGGACCACCACTACCGGGGCGTAGCCGACTGCCAGTGGGGCCTGGAATGGGTGCAGCGGTGCATCGAATACTTCGGCGGCGACCCCACCAACGTCACCCTGATGGGGCAATCCGCGGGCGCGGGAATCGCCCTCTGGCTCACCCGACGGGACCACTACCGCGGCGCATTCCGACGCCTCATCGCCATGTCACCCGCCTACCCACGCGGCACCTTCGCCCAACGCAAGGGGACCTTGCGCCGCCTGCTTTCCACCCCCATTACCCGCCGACACCTCACCGAGCTCGCGGAGAAAAACCCCGAAAAGCTACGCCGCGGCTACCGCCGCCTGCGCTCCCGCTTCTTCCACGATCTCGCCTTAGGTCCTGGTCCCTTTGCCGCGAGCGAACTGGTCAATATCCCCATTCTTATCACCTGCACGCGGGAGGAGTGCTTTCATTTTGTCCCCTTCGTCTCCCGTCTTGACCGGCGCGGACGCGGCGGCATCGCCGTCCGAGTGATGGCAAAGACGATGGGGCTAGAGATACCGGCCTCCTCCTATCTCCAATCCGCCCGCGAGATCTATCCCCATCGGGAGATGTCCCAACTCATCGGTGATTCCGGCATCCGCCGCTGGGTTTCCGACACCGCCGAAAACGCTCCCGCCCAATGCTGGGTACTCCAATACGAAGGCACCGAGGACCACCCCATGTTGCACTGCGACGACCTGCCTTTAGTATTCCGGCCCCAGCCCTCTCGCCGCACGATTCACCGAATCATGGTGGACTTCGCCCGCGACACCACGCCACCGTGGCCACGCTACCGACGTTCCGAGGGGCGTACGGTAGCGATCTACGACGCCCTCTCCGGCTCCCTATACACGCAAAACGATCCCCTCAAGCCCGTGCGGTTGGCTTTTACCCACCACATCCCGTGGAAGTCCGCCGGGGCGCGATAACGCCTTGCCCCTCGAGCACCAAAGCCATCTAGGGTACGTCGAGCAGCGCCGCACGCAGTTCCTCATGGGCAAGCTGCTTGATCATCCAGGGGGAAAAGACCGCTGGGGCGCATTCCACCGCCTTCAGCAAGGCCGCGGGACACAACCACTCCCACGCCGCTACCTCCGCGGGAGCGGGAGCGACCCGCGCTTCCGGGGCGAGGCATACCACAAAGACTGGACATATCTCGTTTTCCACCACCCCCGAGGAATCGCGCGCCCAGTATCGAAAGTCCGGCAGCACCTCTACCAACCGGTCAATCTCGGCAGGGACGATCCCCAGCTCTTGCCCCAAGCGGCGGCGCACGGCCGCCTCGGTGCTTTCCCCGGGCGCGGGATGCCCGCAGCAGCTATTCGTCCATACCCCCGGCCATGTCTTTTTCCCCAACGCCCGCCGCGTGAGCAAAAAACGGCCGGAGGCATCTACAAGGTAGGAAGAAAAAGCCAGGTGAAGAGGGGTATCGCCTGTATGCACGCTTTCTTTAGGAGCTGTTGCAACGGGATTGCCCTCCTCATCGCTCAGCACCACCAACTCCGACCCCGCCGGGCTGCCCGTGGACATCATGGGCCTACCCTACCGCCCACCAGGAATCCCAGCCTAACCTCGTGCCCAGTGTCCAATGACCCCCGGCACCACCGGGGGCCGATCACCCAACAAGGCCCGCACATTCTCGTTTTCCTCCACCGCAGACGTGACCGTCTTAATTTTCTTTCCTCGGCCTGCCTGCCCTCCGCCTGCCGCACCGGGCATCGGACCCATGAACGTTTGCGAGCGCGCGGCAGCACCACCCACTGCAGACGCGCCCCCCGTTCCGAGACGGGTACCCGGCGCGGCAGACGAACCCTGGGCGACTCCCACGGGTGTCATACCGGCCGGGGCGATGCCGCCGGCGTGATGGGTGCCCAAGGTCGATGCGCCGAAACCAGAACCCGCGCCGGACAGCATCGCCGCGGGATGTGCCCCGAGGAACGGCGGGGTACCCCCTCGAGCCACGCCTGGGCTACCCAGCCCACCCAATGCTGCGGGCCCCGCCCACGACGCCGCCGAAGTGGAAACATCATGAGGTTTCAGCTGGGTGACCGGAGCCATCCCAGCCCGGTCGCGAGCTACTGCCCCGCCTTGTGATTGGGCGACGTCGCCGGATCGACTTGCAGGACCGGCCTCCATCGCACCTATCGCTCCCATACCCGGGCGCCCCATCGCCACCGGCGAGACTACCTCGGAAACTCCACTTGGATTGGCCGCCGCAGTTCCAGCACCCGCATGCCCCACGGAGGCACCACCCGGCACTGAAGAAACTGGCGACATTGCGGCCTCAGCCGTATTCGCCGCCGCGCTCACCGTGCCAACTGCCTCGGAAGACGTCTCCCCCACGGTAGGGGTACGCGCCAGAACCTCCGCAAAGGTTTCCTTTCCGCCCTCCCCCACGCGCCGCGCCGCCTGGATGATTCTGTGTAGTTCCCGTTCGCCTGCGGGGCGAAGCCCAGCGGCATCATGCTTGTGCCCTTTCCCTGCTGTGGGCCCCATTCCCGTGGGAATGAGACTGCCCAGAGAGAGGCTAAAGGACGGGTCAGTTAAAGACCTCACCACGGGAACACCCGGCAACAACATCGGAGTATAAGCCGCCGGAAATGCCTGCAAAAAAGCAGCTTCCGCCGCCTGTTTTTCCTCCGGCTCGGGCATGGCGTTAATCGCGCTTTGCATAGCCGATACCAACTGGGAACCCTGCTGCTGCACCGGAGCGAGATTCATGGTGCTGCTCACCATCAAGGCGGCATTGCGGGCAAACGCCTTACCGGTATCCGCCACTTCCACCACGTGCTTAATGGCGGAATCCACCACATCGCCGTAATTATGCACCCTTAGATCTGCGGCCACCGCCACCAGACCCGCCGCCACGGAACCGATTCCGGCCGCCATTTTCCCCCACAGTGCCGCGGCCTGTTGGGCTTGACCAATCTGCGTGGCACCAAAGGCAGCAGCCAACTGGTGAATCGACCCCGCAGGCCCCACCACCGGAGCGGGAAAGACAAAGGGCTCATACCTGGGAACCGGACGCGGTGGAAAAGCGGCACCACCAACATTCCCCAGGTTGCCCTCCTCTGCACGATCAAGACTGCGAGCAAAAGCCTCATTCTGTTCATGGAGCGCATGCGCGCTGGCTTGAAGCGCATTTTTTAGCCACTCCACCTGCTCCGCATACGACTCCAACACACTACGCGCCGAACCGGGGCCTCCCATAAGAACAACCCCATGATAGTTACCCAGTTGATCCAAGCCAGAGACTGCAGAAAAACTGCCGTTGATGGTTGATCGGAGAGGGATAGAAGCAATGGAACTTGCAGTACGAGAAATGCCAGATAGTTCCACAATAGATTTGGAAATATTTCCCAAATTAATAATCATACCAGACATAGTTAAATCCTCTCAATGATTTTATTATGGATTTCCTTCGCATGGTCACACACTGCCCCATCTTGGATGCCATACACGGAAGCAACATCAACACCCCACCTACCACGATTGGTTACCATGGAAGTAGCACACGAACCTTCAGGGGAATTCAAATCCCTCACCAGAGACATACCTCGAGCATCAGCATCCTCCAATACCGCAATCCTCGAATCCTTATACTTATCTTTCCTTACAAGGTCAGAGAATATAGAAACAGACAATTCCCCACCCACATCCCCCGATAAACTAACACGAAAAAAGCAAGTAGAATAATTACCTTCGGGAAAATTTACCTCCCCGATCTTCTCCCCCAACCCCGCCTCCATAAATACCTCTGCCGGTATCTCCGTACATGGGTCAAAGAATCGGAAGTTGGGGTCATTGAGATCCCATTCCCCCACTTCGAACGGCAGACCGCCGTGCTTTTCATCGCCACGCTGAGCCGCTGCGCGCGTTGCAGTGGTCGCGGAGGCCGTAGCAGCGCTATCAGCGGCGTGCTCCGGTGCAGCCGAACACGACGCCGCAACCCCAATCCCCAGAATGAGCAGTAGCGCCATCAGTGCACGGCACAGCGCAGATAGTGCCATAGCGAGAACCTCCATCACGGTTGGTGGTCTGTCCGTGAGCGCCACAGCTATGCCCGCGCCCACGTTCTACTTAGACTCCACCGTGTACCGTCCGGTTCCCGGAGATTTTTTCCATAAAAAACGGGTATCGCCAGACTCCGGCGATACCCGCTACGTTCCCGTTCGTCGACTGGTACCTAGAGCCTTCCCTCGAATTTGACGTTGCCGATCTCAAAAGCGGCGTTGTAGAGGTTGCCCGGAGCGACGTCGAAGGCATAGCGCAGGTTGGTGGTGGCGTGGGCCCCAAGCGGGCGGTCGAGGCCGTCTTGGCCTCCCACTCCGGAGGCAGCCGCGTCGAGCCGATCCACGGTGGTGCCGCCGTTGATGGTTAAGATCGGGTCACCGATGGCGTCCGGGGGGATGGGTACGTCGTTGAGATTGGTGATCTCCACGGTGATGATGGATCCCCCAGCGTCGCCTCCCACGGTGCCTTGCATGTGCCAGCGCACGTTGAGGCCGGTGTCCACCACGGGTTCCGCCTTGTTATTCGTGACGATGGTATCCACGTCGCGGGGCTGGTAGGCGGGGGTTTCGGAGGTGGTCACCTCGATGGATCCCTCGGGGTCGCCCACCTTTCCCTCGCTGCCTGCGGAGCAGGCCGTCAGTGCCAGCGTGCAGCACAGCGCCAGTCCCCCGAGGGCGATGGTTGTTTTCTTCTTCACGTCGGCCCTTGCGCCTTCCTGCCGTTGCGGTATTGGCTTATCAGCGTTCGATTGTAACCAAGTATCGGGTACCCGCGGCAAGCGATGGCATAATGGTCGCCCTGGTGCGCCCCGCACCGATTCCCTGAGTTTTCTTCCGGAGGCTTTTGCGTGCAGTCCTTATCCCGTATCCTGCGCAGCACCTCGGCACTGTGGCCGTATTACCTGGGGATTATCGTCACCGCCGTTATCCGCGCGGTGTTGTCCCTGGCGTTTCCGTTCATCCTCAAGCACACCACGGATACGATCGTGGCGGCCGTGGGTGGGTCGGGAGCGACTCCGGCCGTGGTCGAGCGGATCCTGTGGTTAGCGCTGGCCCTGTTTGCCGCCGAGCTGGGCTATACGCTGATGAATAATATTGGCGGTTACGTCGGTGACATGATGGCGGCACGGATGCGTCAGATCCTTTCCACGCGTTATTTTTCCCAGCTGCTGGCCTTGCCGCAGAGCTATTTTGACGCGCAGGCCACGGGCGCAATCATCGCGCGGCTGGATCGCTCCATCTCCTCGATCACCCAATTCCTGCAGTCTTTTTCCAATAATTTTTTTCCTATGCTGGTCACGGTGGGCGCGGTGTTAAGCATCTGCGGCTGGTGCTACTGGCCGCTGGCACTGCTGTTGGCCGCACTTTTCCCGCTGTATATGTGGCTCACGGCCCTGACCAGCAAGCGCTGGCAGCGCATCGAGAAGGCCAAGAATGAGCACATGGATAGGGCTGGCGGGCGGTTCGCAGAGGTCATTGGCCAGGTGAAGGTAGCCAAGTCCTTTGTCTCCGAGCCACGGGAACTTGATTCCTTTGCCCGGCATTACGGCAGCACCGTCGCGCTCACGCGCGAACAGTCGCGGTTTTGGCATTCGATGGACACGCTGCGCGGCGCCGCGATGAACACCATCTTCCTGGGTATGTACACGCTGATTTTTTATCGTACGCTGCACGGGTTGTTTTCCCTGGGCGATATGGTCATGCTGATCCAGTTGGTGAACATGGCCCGCCAGCCGGTGTTCATGATGAGCTGGATCGTGGATTCCGCCCAACGGGCCATCGCGGGGTCGCGGGATTACTTTGAGGTCATGTCCCAGGAGCCGGAATCCACGGCCACAAAGGAGATCGTAGCGGCCGCCGCCAGCAATGACGTTCCGCGCCTGGATCTCACCCCGACGCATGCGCTTGTTCCCATCGAGGGCCGGCCGATGATCGAGTTCCGCGACGTGTCCTTTTCCTACGAGGCGAACAAACCGGTGTTGGATTCCCTGTCCTTTTGCCTTTCTCCGGGTCAGCGGGTGGCCCTGGTCGGGGAATCGGGGGGAGGAAAATCCACCATCGTTCACCTTCTCTTGGGCCTGTATCGGCCCACCCGCGGCGCATTATTCGTAGGCGGCCACAACGTGGCGGATGTCAGCGGGCAGGCCCTGCGGGCGTCGGTAGGCGTAGTGTTCCAGGAACCAAATCTGTTTTCCGGCACGATTCGAGAGAACATCGCGTATGCCCGCCCGGACGCCAGCGACGAGGAGATCGAGGCCGTGGCCCGGCGCGCCCATGCCCACGACTTCATCATGGCATTCCCGGACGGCTACGAGACCGTGATCGGCGAGCGGGGCCTGCGACTTTCCGGAGGACAAAAACAGCGCATCGCGGTGGCGCGAACCATGCTCAAGGACGCCCCGATCCTGGTTCTGGACGAGGCCACCTCCGCCCTGGATACCCGAGCGGAACGCGCGGTGCAGGCGGGCTTGAACGAACTCATGGCGGGGCGCACCACCTTGATGATCGCGCACCGGCTGTCCACCATCGCGGACGTGGATACCATCATCACCCTCGATCGCGGCCGCATCGACGAGGTAGGCACGCCCGCGCAGCTGGCGGTCTCGGGCGGTATTTACAGCCAGCTTTTGGCTTTGACGTCCTCAGACTCGGAGGCCGATCGCCGCCGCCTCGCCCGCTTTGGATTCCGGGAGTTCGCGGAGGAACAGGAGGAGGGCGATGAATAAATAGACCGCTTGGTCTAGTAAAAGTCGGAGCGAGGGGCTACCCTAGATCACCATGCACACACCCGATCTTGATACCCTGCGCACCCGCCGCACCCGCAAGTGGACGGCCTACCCCGACGACGTCCTGCCCGCATGGATCGCGGAGTCGGACTTTAGCACCTGCCCCGCCGTCAAGGAGGCCATCGCCCAACGCGTGGCGGCGGAGTCCTTCGGTTATACCCCCGCAACCTCGGAGGTCCCCGAGGCGCTAGCGGATTTCTCCGAGCACCGCTACGGCTGGCGGCCCGACCCCGAATCCATCGTGGAGGTGCCCGATGTAGTGCGCGGCCTGACCCTAGCCGTACAGTTTTTCACCCGCCCCGATTCCCCCGTGGTGGTACCCACCCCCGCCTACCCTCCCTTTTTAAGTATCCCGGATGCCGCCGGACGCGAACGGGTCGACGTGGACGCCCGCGGCGGGCTGGATCTCGACGAGATCGAGCGTGCCTTCGCCCAGGGCGCGGGCTCGATACTGTTGTGTTCGCCCCATAACCCGCTGGGGTACACCTTCGACGAGGAGTTCCTGCACGACCTGGTGGCCCTGGCGCAACGCCACGGCGCCAGGGTGCTCGTGGACGAGATTCACGCCCCGCTGGTACTCGACGGCGATCACGTCGCCGCCGCCGGTCTCTCGGACGAGGCCGCGCAGACCTGCGTGACCGTCACCGCCACCTCCAAGGCGTGGAACATCGCGGGCCTCAAGTGCGCCCAGATGATCCTGAGCAACCCCGACGACCTGCGCGTTTGGCGCGGATTAAACCCGGTGGTTAAGGATGGCGTGGGAACCCTAGGCGTGTTTGCCGCCGCAGCGTGCTACCGCCACGGCGAGGAGTTTCTCGATCGGCAGGTGGCCTGCCTGCGTGACCACCGCGATTGGCTCGTCGAGGAGCTGCCGCGACGCATCCCCGGCCTGCGGATCGCCCGGCCTAAGGCCACCTACCTCATGTGGCTGGATTTCCGCGAGACCGCGCTGGGTGCCACGGACGATCCGGCGGGGCACCTGCTGCGCCACGGCCGAGTGGCCCTCAACGACGGGCGACACTTCGGCCCCGGCGGAGAAGGCCACGCCCGGCTGAACTTTGCCACCTCGCGAGAAAACCTGGAGGACATTGTGCACCGTCTTGCCCTGGGGTCACAGCACCACGGGTAATGTATTTCCTATTCTTGCTCCCTGCTTAAAGAACAGGTGACCTCATGACCAGAGATCAATCTTCCCCCATGACCCTCATCGTGACGGCATTCATGCTGTTTTCGATGTTCTTTGGGGCGGGCAACCTCATCTTCCCCGCCATGCTGGGGGTGGAGGCCGGCACCAGTTTCACCCCCGCCATTCTCGGCTTCCTGGCCACCAGCGTGGTGCTGCCGGTGCTGGCCACCATTGCCATCGCCATCTCCGGGCGCAACGTGCGCGACCTCGCCAATCGCGGCGGGGTGGTTTTTGGTTTGGTTTTCTCTATTCTGGCTTACCTTTCCATCGGCGCTTTCTACGCCCTGCCGCGCACCGGCGCGGTGAGCTATTCCACCGCCATTCAGCCACTAACGGGATGGAACTCCCTTGCCACCTCCGCGCTCTTTAATGCTGTGTTCTTCGGCGTGGCCCTGGCGCTGGCCTACAAGCCCGGCAAGATCGTGGACAACCTGGGCAAATATCTCACCCCCGTGCTGCTGATCCTGCTGGTGGTGCTGGTGGCGCTCTCGTTAAGCACCTTCCATGGGGAGGAGATGGCCCCGGCGGATAAGTACGCCGCCTCCCCCGCCACCACTGGTCTGCTGGAGGGGTACCTCACGATGGATTCGATCGCCGCCCTGGCCTTCGGCATCGTGGTCATCTCCTCCCTGCGCTACAAGGGGGTGCGCGAGGGTACCCCCTTGGTGCGCGGCACCATTATCGCCGGGCTCGGCGCGGGCGCGCTGCTCGGGGCGATCTACATCGGGTTGGGCCTGATCGGCCACCACATCCCCGACCCGACCTCCTACGCCGATGGCGCCGGGCTGCTGTCAAGCGCCGCGCAGCTGACGATGGGCACCCCCGGCCAGGTGCTCTTCGGCGCCATCGTGTTGCTGGCCTGCATGACCACGGCGGTGGGCCTCATCGCCGCCACCAGCGAATTCTTCGAATATCTCCTGCCCAGCATCAGCTACCGGATGTGGGCGGTCATCTTCGCCCTGATGTCCTTTGCCATGGCCACCATGGGCCTGGAAACGGTGCTCAGCGTGGCCGCCCCCATCATCACCTTCATCTACCCGCCCGCCATCACCCTCATCCTGCTCACCCTCGTCGAACCGCTCGCGCGTCGCCGAGTGCACCTGGTGCGCACCTTCCTCATCGCCATCTGGGTCGCCGTGGTGTGCTCCGCCCTGACCACCCTGGCCGATCTCGGGCTCACCGCGGTGTCTCCCCTGGTGGACTGGGCTCCCTTGGCCGAGCAGGGTCTGGCCTGGGTGCTGCCCACCGTAGCGGGAGCGGTCATCGGTGCGATCCTCGACGTCGCAAAGCCGCGTCGCGCCTCCTGGGTGGAGGAGTCCCCCGTGGCCGCGGAATGATCCGACCCACCCGGGCGTTGTGGGAGGCGGCATAGAAAGCAACCGACCGCACGAAGGATCGTTACGTGGCGCCCTCCCTGTCCCTGATTGACTTTTGCACCGTACACGAGAACGAGCGCCCCCGGGACTCCCTGGCTCGCTCGGTGGAGCTGGCCCAGCGCGCGGAATCGCTGGGTTTTCACCGGATGTGGTACGCCGAGCACCACAACATGCCGAGCATTACCTCCTCGGCCCCGGCGGTATTGATCTCTCACGTGGGCGCACACACCTCCTCCATCCGGTTGGGTGCCGGTGGAGTGATGCTCCCCAACCACTCCCCCTACGTGATAGCGGAGCAGTTTGGGATGCTAGAAGAGCTTTATCCCGGGCGCATCGACCTCGGCCTGGGGCGCGCCCCCGGCACCGACATGCACACGCTAGGCCGGGCGCTGCGCCGCGACGCCCACGCCGCCGAGAATTTCCCCCACGACGTCGCGGAACTTTCTGGATACCTCTCCGAGGAATCTCCCCTCCCCGGCGTGCAGGCGGTTCCCGGACACGGGACCCACGTCCCGCTCTATATCCTGGGTTCCTCCATGTTCGGGGCCTCCCTGGCCGCCAAGCTCGGCCTTCCCTACGCCTTTGCCTCGCACTTCGCGCCCACGCACCTTAGGGCGGCCACCGCGTATTATCGGGAGAACTTCCGTCCCTCCGCGCGGCTGAGCGAGCCCTACGTGATCGCCGCGGTCAACGTGACCGCCTCCGACACCCACGAGGACGCCCAGCGCCAGCACCGGGAAATGCTGCGCGAGCGAGTGCGCACCCTGGCCGCCCGCGGTAACCGAGACATCAGCGACGCCAACCTGGATCAGCTCGTGGCCTCCCCCTCCGGGCAGCAGATCGCCGAGATGCTGCACTACAGCGCCGTGGGCACCGGCGCCGAGGTGCGCGACTACCTGGCGGACTTCTCCCAGCTGGCCCAGGCTGACGAGCTCATGATCTCCGTGCTGGCGCCCACCGGGGCGGAGAACCTCCGCGCGATGGACATCCTGGCCCAAGCGTGGGGCCTTGCCCGGCGCGAAGCCGGGGATCTCACTTAGCGCTCCTCCCACTCCCGTGCGCCATGCGGCCGGGACTGCTCGATGACCTTGACGCGCGGGGAATCCTCGACCATATCGTCGGTCATCTCCCCCTTGACCCCCAGGTCGCCGCCGATGACCACGTTGCCCGGCAGGACGATATTGCCCTGGTCATCATGCTCCAGCACCGGGGTGGGCAGGGCATTGCCCTCATCATCGTAACCGGGGGCGGGGCGATTTTCGTGCTCCTCTAGCTTCTCGGCGCTATCGGTACGCTCCCAGCGGCGAGTGCGCACCAGGCGGGTGGCGGCGGCATCGTCGCTCATGCCCTTGAGCAGCGAGTACATCATCACGAACTGCATGAGGAAGAAGGGGAAAGCCACGATAATGACCACCTCCTGGAGCGAGGCGATGCCCGTTTCCGGGGAGATCAGCAGCAGCGCCGTGCACACCGCCCCGATCATCACCGCCCAGAAGACGCGATACCAGGTGGGGGTCTTTTCCTCCTCCCCCGTGGCGAACATGTCATTGACCAGGGCGGCGGAATCGATCGAGGTGATAAAGAAGATCACGATGATCATCAACGCAAAGCCGGACACGACCCCGGCGAGGGGATACCGCGCCAGGAAGTTAAAGAGCGCCGCGGGCACGTCCCCCTCTTCCACCGCAGGAATGGTCAGGTAACCGGGGTCGGCCAGCTCCAGCTCCATGCCCGCGCGCCCAAAGACGCTAAACCAGATCACCACGAAGATCGTGGGCAAGGCCAGCACGCCCGCGATGTACTCGCGCACCGTGCGCCCCCGGGAGATGCGCGCCACGAACATGCCCACGTAGGGCGACCAGCAGATCGTCCAGGCCCAATAAAACACCGTCCACTTGCCCTGCCAGCCGGGATTATTTTGATATGAGTCCGCCCAGAACATCACCTCCGGCAGCCAGGAGGCATAGATGCCAAAGGCCTCCACCGTGTGCTGCAGCAGGGTCAGGGTGGGGCCGGTGACGAGGATGAACCCCATGAGGAGCACGGCCACCCCGATGTTGAGGTTGGAGAGCAGCTTGATCCCCTTGTCCAGGCCGGAAGCCACCGAGAGACAGGCCACGGAGGTGATGAGCACGATGATGAGCAGCTGCACCCAGCTGACGATCGGCGTGCCCCACAGGGCGTGCATACCCGCGTTGATCTGTAATACGCCCAGGCCCACGGACACCGCGATGCCGAAGGTGGTGCCCACGATCGCCAGGACGTCGATGAGCTTGCCCGGCGTGGAGTAGATGCGCCCGCCCAGCACGGGGGCAAAGATCGAGGACAGGCGTGGCGGGAGCTTGCGCTTATAGATGAAATATCCCAGCGCCAGGCCGGGCAGGGCCATGATCACCCACATGTGGATGCCAAAGTGGTAGAAGGTAAACGCAAAGGCCTCCGTGATCGCCCCCGGAGACATCCGCTCGTGATCGGCCATCGGCACGTTATAGGCGTGGTTGATGGGCTCGGCCACGCCCCAAAACATCAGCACCGCCCCCACCCCGCCGGCGAACAGCATGCAGAACCAGGCCACCAGGCTGTGTTCCGGTTCCTCGTCGTCATCGCCTAGCCGCACCCGGCCATAGCGAGAGGCGAAAATGCCCAACAGGAAGATGAGCATGAGGGAGACTCCGCCGATGTACATCCAGCCGAGATTATCCAGCAGCCAGCCCGCGGCATGAGAAAAGGCGTCGCGGGCGGTATCGCCCAGGGCGATGGTGAGCAGGACGAAGGAAACGATGATGCCCGCGGATGTCAGAAAGATCACGGGGTCTGACTGCAGACGAAGACCGCGCCGGACGGGCGCTGCCTTAGAGTTTTGGGGTGGGGCCACGGGAATACAACCTCTGTCTTTTCATCATGGACGGGAAAAGTTCCCTACAGAGTACCCGCCCATGACGCACCTCACGGGCATAAGCCCCGTGCCCCGGCCCGGTGGAGCCACACAACCCGGCCGCCGCCACCGCGACAACCGGACCCGGCGCCGCCCGCTACTGGAGGGAGAACTCCCCGTTGGCGTCCTTGACGATCACGGCGCCGCCCCAGGCCACCTGGCCATTGGGCAGCTCCAGGGGGCGGTAATCCTTGGTCTCGGCCTCGGGGGCCACGAACTCCTCGCCCGCAAACCACTTCTGGAAGGCCTCGGCGGCGGGACCCGAACCGGAGTATCGGTGCGCCTCGCCCTGGACGGCCGGGGCCTGCGCCTCCTGCTGCACCGCGACGGACTCGGGGAGGATGGGCTCCTGGTAGATGGGGGCGTCCAGGGGGAGGGCGGACAGCAGCAGGGTGGTCGCCAGCATGAGATCTCCTTCAAAGATCAATTTTTATCGAAACCATAGGGAAGTCTAGCAAGGTCAGCGGCACGCCGTCACCCGCCGCGCAATGTTTTTGTCCCCGCCATCGGCCCCTTCTGTTACGCTGCTCCCCATGTTCTCGCGGCGCCCCACCCGGGTCCTGGCGGCCCTGTTGATCGCCTGCCTGCCCCTGGCGGCCTCGGGGTGCAGCGCCGGTTCCACCGCCCTCAGCGGTACCCCCCACGACGGGCCGCCCGATGCTGCCGTGGTGCTGGCCACCAACGCCGCCCCGGCCTCGCTGGACTTCACCACCACCTCGGGTGCCGCCATCCCCCAGGCCCTGATGGGCAACGTCTACGAAACGCTGGTGACCATCGACTCCACCGGGCAGATCCACCCCGGCCTGGCCCACCGCTGGGAGGTCAATCCCGAGGGCACCAGCTATACGTTTTATCTGCGCCCGGGGGTGGGCTTTAGCAATGGCGAGGCCTTCAACGCCCACACCGCCAAGTTCTCTCTCGACCGGGTGCTCAGCCCCGCCTGGACCAACGGGCTCAAAGCGCAGATGGAGCCGGTGGCGGCCACTGTCGCGCTCGACGAACTCACCCTCCGGGTGGATCTCCACCACCCTTCGACCACCTGGCTGTGGCACCTGGGCACCCTGGTCGGGGCGATGATGAGCCCGCGGGGGGTCGATCGCCTGGCCACCGCGCCGGTGGGCACCGGCCCCTATGAGGTGGAGCGCTGGGCGGTGGGCAGCGCCCTGCGGCTGCGCGCCCGCCCGGATTACTGGGGGTCGGCCCCCGCCAATGCCGCCGCAGAGATCCGATACTTTCCTGACGCCGTCTCCGCCACCAACGCCCTGGAGGCCGGGGACGTGGACGTGCTGTGGGGGCTGCAAAGTCCCGAGCTGCTCGGTCCGCTTCGGGCACGCGGGCAGTGGAACATCGACGTGGGCACCACCAACGGCGAGGTGCTGCTGTCCATGAATAACCGGCGCGCCCCCTTCAACCGGGTGGAGGTGCGCCGGGCCGTCCTGTACGCCATCGACCGGCAAGCGGTGATCGACACTGTGTGGGAGGGCTACGGCGTGGACACCGGCGGAGCCCCCGTGCCGCCCACCGACCCGTGGTACGAGCCCTCGGAACGCTACCCCTTCGCTCCCGGGCGCGCCCGGGAGCTCCTGCGCGCCGCCGGGTACGCCACCGACGGCAGCGATCCGCGCCTGGCGGTCACCATCACCGTGCCCTCCCTTCCCTATGCCCAGACCGCCTCCGAGCTGATTTATTCCCAGCTGCGCGACGTGGGCTTCCGGGTGACCCTGGAATCCGCGGAGTTCCCGGCGGTGTGGCTGGCCCAGGTGCTCCAGGGCCACCACTACGACATGTCCTTGATCGCACACGTGGAGGCCCGCGACGTGCCCACCCTTTTCGGCAACCCGGACTACTACCTCGGCTTCGATTCCCCGCGGACCAGGCATCTCCTCGACGCCGCCGAGACCAGCAACGACCCCGCCCGCAGCACCGCGCTCATGCGCCAGGCCGTCGACCGCATCATGGAGGAGGCCGCCGCCGACACCCTGGTGAACCTGCCCAGCATCGTGGTCTCCCACCCCGGCATCACCGGGATTGATCCCACCGCCGTGGTAGATTCCCTGCCGCTGTCGCGCATCGCAAAGGAGCCCCGCTGATGTGGCGCACCCTGAGCAGATGTGTTCTGCGCTTTATGCTGCTTCTTGTCCTGGGCAGCCTGAGCATTTTCGCGCTGCTGCGCGTGCTGCCCGGCAACCCCGCCGAGGTGGCCCTGGGGGTGACCGCCACACCCGAGGCCGTCGCGGAGCTCTCCGCGCGCTGGGGCACCGATCGGCCCTTGGCCCAGCAGTACCTGGGCTGGGCGGCGGGCATGCTGCGGGGGGATTGTGGGACGTCGCTCGCCAGCGGCCAGGAGATCGCCCCCCTGCTGCTCGACCGCGCGGCGGTCTCCCTCCTCCTGTGCGGCAGCGCCCTGGTGCTCTCCCTGCTCATCGCCATCCCCCTGGGGGCGGCGGCCACGCACACCACAGCAGGAAGGATCATCTCCGGGCTCAGCCAGGTGGGTATCGCCGTGCCGAGCTTCCTGGCCGGAATCCTGCTCGTCTCCGTGTTCTCCCTGCGCCTGGGGTGGCTGCCCGCCAACGGTTGGATCCCCCCGGGGCAGGACCCGTGGGGCTTCCTCTCCCGGCTCGCGCTGCCGGTGCTCGCGCTCACGGCCGTGCAGGCGGCGATCCTCACCCGGTACGTGCGCTCCGCCCTCGCGGAGGTGCTCGACCAGGACTTCATGCGCACCGCCTACGCCACGGGGCAGTCCCGCCTGGCGGCGCTGTTCGGCCACGGCCTGCGCAACGCCGCCATTCCGGTGCTGACCGTGGCAGGAGTGCAGCTAACCTCCCTGATCGTGGGGGCCGTGGTGATCGAGCAGGTCTTTGTCATCCCGGGCCTGGGCTCACTCCTGCTCAACGCGGTGAGCACCAGGGATCTGCTCATGGTGCAGGCCATCGTCATGGTGCTGGTGCTAGTGATCCTACTGGTCAACCTCGCAGTAGACGTGGCCACCGTGCTGTGCGATCCGCGCCTGCGCACACCCGACGCACCCCGGGGGGCCGCGGCATGACCCGGCGACTCTCGACCGCCGGATGGATGGGCCTGCTGCTGATCGGCGCCGTGGTCCTGCTGGCCTGCGTCTCCGCGCTGTGGACGCCCCACGATCCGCTCGCGGTCTCCCCGGCTCATCGCCTGGAGGGGTCCTCCGCTCAGCACCTGCTGGGCACCGACCGCCTCGGCCGCGACGTACTCTCCCGCCTCATGGCCGGCTCCCGGATCACGCTGCTGGTGGGGGCGGTCTCCGTGAGCATCTCCGCGCTGCTCGGGGTGCCCTTGGGGCTGTGGGCGGCCCTGCGCGGCGGGGCGGTCGAGTCCGCCGTCATGCGCGGGGCCGACCTCCTCATGGCCTTCCCCGCCCTGCTCCTGGCCATCCTCACCGGAGCGGCCCTGGGGGCATCGACGTGGTCGGCCATGATCGCCATCGGCGTGTCCGGGATTCCCGGCTTCCTGCGGGTGACCCGCGCCGGAGCGCTCCAGGTGCTCAGCCAGGACTACGTGGCCGCGGCGCGCCTGGCGGGGCGCACTCGCCCGGCCATCGCCGCGGTGCACGTCATACCCAATATCGCCGCCACCCTCATCGTGCAGGCCTCGGTGGCCTTCGCCCTGGCGGTACTCGCGGAGGCCGCCTTGAGCTTCCTGGGGCTGGGTACCCCTCCCCCGGAGCCCTCCTGGGGCCGGATGCTGGGCGACGCCCAGGCCTCGCTGGCCACCGCGCCGCACCTGGCGCTGTGGCCGGGGCTGGCCATCGCCACCACCGTCTTGGGCCTCAATCTGCTGGGCGACGGCCTGCGCGACGCCTTTGCCCCCCGGAGGGAGCTGCCATGACCCTGCGCGTGACCGACCTGGGTGTGACCACCCACGACGGCACCGACGTGGTGGCCGGCCTTTCCTTCGAGCTATCCCCCGGGCAGAGCGTGGGACTGATCGGGGAATCCGGCTCCGGCAAAACCCTCACCGCCCTGGCACTGATGGGTTTGTGTCCCCTGCCGGTGCGCGGCGGCATCGCCCTGGGCGAAAAGCAACTGGTGGGGCTGCCGGAACGGGGCCTGCGCCGGGTGCGCGGGCGACGCATCGCCATGATCTTCCAGGAACCCATGACCGCCCTCGACCCACTGATGGCGGTGGGCAGGCAACTAACCAGGGCCATGCCCGGCCTCTCGCGGCACCAGACCGCCCGGCGCGCCGAGGCGTTGTGGGCGGACGTGGGCCTAGAACCCGAGCACTTTAGGGCCTACCCCCACCAGCTCTCCGGCGGCCAGCGCCAGCGCGTGCTCATCGCCATGGCGCTGGCCCAGGACCCGGAGGTGCTGATCTGCGACGAGCCCACCACCGCCCTGGATGCCACCGTGCAGCGCCGGATCATGGCGCTGATCCGCCGCCTGACCGAGCGCCGCGGCATCGCCGTGCTCTTTATCAGTCACGATCTCTCCCTGGTGGCCGGCCTGTGCGACTGGCTCCTGGTGATGGAGGCGGGACGGATCATCGAGCGCGGCACAACCAGCCACGTATTGGCCCACCCGGATCATCCGCGCACCCGCGCACTCGTGGCGGCCACCTCGCTGACCCCCCGCGCCCAGGATGCTGGCGGCACGGTGTGCGCCACCGAGGAGACCGGCGTGCCCGCCATCGAGGTCGCCGGGCTGTGCCGTACCTTCCGCTCCTCCGGGCGCACCACCCCCGCCCTGCGCGGGATCGATCTGGAGGTACCCCGCGGCACACGACTGGGGATCGTGGGCGGCTCCGGTTCCGGGAAGACCACCCTGCTGAAGATGATCGCGGGGCTGGAGACGCCAGATGCCGGCACGGTGCAGGTACACGGGCGCCCGCAGATGGTGTTCCAGGACCCGTTTTCCTCCTTCAACCCCCGAATGAGGATAGGCGCGGCGATCACGGAACCTCTTGGGCGGCTACCCCGCGCTCGGCGGCGTGAGCGGGTCCGCGAACTCATGGAACAGGTGGGGATCGACCCGGCGGCGGCGCGGCGTTTTCCGCACGAATTCTCCGGTGGGCAGCGCCAGCGGCTCTCCGTAGCACGCGCGCTATCCACCGACCCGGAGATCGTGCTGGCCGACGAGGCCGTCTCCGCCCTGGACGTGACCGTGCGCGCGGCGATACTCGATCTCCTCGACCGCGCGATGACTCCTCGGCGCACCCTGGTTTTCGTCTCTCACGACCTCGGCGTGATCCGTCACCTGTGCACCCACGTCGTGGTGATGCGGCGCGGGGAGATCGTCGAGCGCGGCCCCGTGGAGCGCGTGTGGAACCACCCCGCGCACCCCTACACCAGGGAACTTTTGGCCGCCGCGACACCCCCGGTGGTGTGATAATTCACAGGTGGTCATATCTTTTAGCGCGCGGGCACCGGGATAAAATGCGGAAAAAGATTATTCCCCATAAGGAGCACCACGCAGAATCATGGCAAAAATCCCACGCCAAGTTCCCAACCCTGCCGAGATCTTCGACCTGCTGAAGTTCAAGACCCCGGATCTCAACCTCAAGCGCGCCCGCCTGAGCAAGGCGCAGACCATCGATGACCTCCGCGCCATCGCCAAGCGCCGCACCCCCGCCGCCGCCTTCGACTACACCGACGGTGCCGCCGACGACGAAATCTCCATGCACCGCGCCCGCCAGGCCTTCAAGGACGTGGAGTTCCACCCCTCCATCCTCAAGGACGTCTCCCAGCTGGACACCTCCTGCGAGATCTTCGGCGGCCCCTCCGCCCTGCCCTTCGGCATCGCCCCCACCGGTTTTACCCGACTCATGCAGACCGAGGGCGAGGTGGCCGGCGCCAGCGCCGCGGGCCGCGCGGGCATCCCCTTCGCGCTGTCCACCCTGGGCACCACCTCCATCGAGGACGTGAAGAAGGCCAATCCGCACGGGCGCAACATGTTCCAGCTCTACGTCATGCGCGATCGCTCCATCTCCTACGGCCTGGTGGAACGCGCCGCCCAGGCGGGGTTTGACACCCTGTTTTTCACCGTGGATACCCCCGTGGCCGGTGCCCGCCTGCGCGACGCCCGCAACGGTTTTTCCATCCCCCCGCAGATCTCCCTGGGGACCGTGCTCAACGCCATCCCGCGTCCCTGGTGGTGGTGGGACTTCCTGACCACCCCGCCGCTGGAGTTCGCCTCCCTCACCACCACCGGCGGCACCGTGGGCGAACTGCTCAACAACGCGATGGATCCCACCATCAAGTTCGACGACCTTGACGAGATCCGCTCCCTGTGGCCCGGCAAGCTCGTGGTCAAGGGCGTGCAGAACCTGGAGGACTCCAAGAAGCTCGCAGACCTGGGCGTGGACGGCATCATCTTGTCCAACCACGGTGGCCGCCAGCTCGACCGCGCACCCGTGCCCTTCCATCTCCTGCCCGAGGTGGTGCGCGAGGTGGGCAAGGACCTCGACGTGGCCATGGACACCGGCATCATGCACGGCGCGGACATCGTGGCAGCCCTGGCGATGGGCGCCAAGTTCACGTTCATCGGCCGCGCCTACCTCTACGGCCTCATGGCCGGCGGCGAGGCCGGGGTGGACCGCACCATCGAGATCCTGGCCAGCCAGATCCGTCGCACCATGCAGCTGCTCCAGGTCTCCTCCGTGGAAGAGCTCGGCCCGCAGCACGTGACCCAGCTCAACCGGCTCAACCCACGCCAGATCGACTTCGACGTGCGCGAGGATCGCGGGGGCTTCGTCTAAGACCTGCTTTCCGCTACTACACCGGCGGTGCCCTTATCTTCTTGGTGAGGTGCCGCCGGTTTTCTCTGGGCTGTGGGACTGGTGGGGTGCACGTGCGTCACACAAAGATGAGAAAAGTTTCTCCCCCGGAGTTGTGGTGCCACGGGAATGCACAGCCATCACACAGGAGTGAGGAAAACACGCTCCACCGGCTAGGCTGTGCCCCGGCACCACCCCGAGGCAAGGAGAACACCGTGACGAAGAAGGTCGTGGTGGTCGGCTCCATCAACGCCGACCTCACCGTGCGCGCCCCGCGCCACCCCCACCCCGGCGAGACCCTGGCCGGTGCCGGGGGCACCGTGTCTGCCGGAGGCAAGGGGGCCAACCAGGCCGTGGCCGCCGCGCTCCAGGGCGCAGACGTAGCGCTGATCGGCGCGGTGGGGTGCGATCCCTACGCCGCCCCGGCCACCGAGCACCTGCGCACCAGCGGGGTGGACTGCACCGGGGTGGCCGAGGTGGACGGCCCCACGGGCCTGGCCGTGATCACCGTCTCCTGCGACGGGGAGAACTCCATCATCGTGGTGCCCGGGGCCAACGCCGCGGTGACCGGGGAGTACATGGAACGCCACGCCGCCACCCTGCGCGAGGCCGCCGTGATCCTGCTGCAGGGCGAGATTCCCGCCGAGGGCTTTGCCCGCGCCGTGGCGGAGGCCGGGCCGCGCACCCGGGTGGTCGTCAACCTCGCCCCCGTCGTGCCCGTGCCCAGGGAGGCGCTACTGCGCGCCGATCCCCTCATCGCCAACGAGCACGAGGCCGGGCTGATCCTCGACCAGCTCGGGCGCCCCCTCGACTCCGACACCCCCGAGGACCTCGCCCGCGCCCTAATCGCGGTGGGCTTTGCCTCCGTGGTGCTCACGCTGGGCGAGTGCGGTGCCCTGGTGGCCCGGGGCGAGGAGGTGACCCCGATCCCTACCCCCGCAATCACGCCCGTGGATACCACCGGGGCGGGCGATGCCTTCGCTGGTGCCTTCGTCGCCCAGCTGGCCGAAGGGGCGTCGCTCATCGACGCCGCCCGTCACGCCGCGCGCGTGGGCGCCTACGCCGCCACGGGACACGGCGCGCAGGCCTCCTACCCCGGGTTGGAGGACGAGTTGCCGGAGTAGCCTACGGCCGCAGGCACGCCAGGGGGATCACGTACACCCCGTCGGGGCGTCGATAAGCGGCCCGACCGCCGGTGACCACGGCGAGGAAGGAGGGCGCACCCATGCGCGCGCTATCTACCCTGTTGGCCAGTTTGTTCAGGTTCGCCGCGGCCTCGTCCACCTGACGTTCCCCAAGCTTGATCTCTATCGGCGCCCAGCGGCCGTCCGCGAGCACGAGCACCGCGTCCGCCTCCAGGCCGGTCTTGTCCCGATAGTGCAGGAGCGTTCCGTCGATCGCCTCGGCGTACACGCGCAGGTCGCGCACACACAGGGACTCGAAGAGGAGCCCGTAGACCTCCATGTCTCGCAACAGGTCCGCAGGGTTGGCGCGCATCAGGGCGGTTCCCACCGAGGGGTCCACAAAGTGCCTGGTGGGGCTGGTGCGCACCACCGTCTTGGAGCGCAGCGCGGGGTTCCACGCCTCTACCTCGTCCGTGATGTACGCGCGAGCCAGGGCATCGAGGTAATCGCTGACGGTGTTGGGCGACATCGCCTCATCGTTGGCGGCGAGGTCCGCCGCTATAGTCGCCTGCGACGCCTGCGTGGATACGTGGCGCGCGTACGACCGCATGAGGGCGCGCATCCGCGTGGCGTTGCGATTGACCCCATCGACGCGGGAAATATCCGACTCGATGAGCCCGTCCACGTACGCATGGGCGAGCCGCGCCCCTCGATCCTGCGCCGAGGCAACCCCCGCGGGCCACCCGCCCCGGCACAGGACATGCGCCAGGTCCTCCACGTCCAGGGTGGAAATGGACCCGATGTTCTCGCCGGGGTTCGAGAAGAGATCCCCGAGCGAGACATCCCCGCTGGATTCCCGCGACTCGTACAGAGTCATGGGGCGCATCACCAGGCTCGTGATCCGCCCGACCCCAGAGTGCGCCGGGGTGACGGTCGGCGTGCTCGATCCGGTGAGAATGAACTGCCCGGGCTCGCCCCTGCGGTCCACGGCAAAGCGAACGGCGTCCCATAGCCGAGGCGCCATCTGCCACTCGTCAATGAGCCTGGGCACCTCCCCCTCCAAAAGCTTGGAGGGCTTCGCCTCCGCCAGGGCTAGATACGAGGCCGAATAGTCAGGGTCTTGCAGATACATCACGCTGCCCGCCTGCTGCAGGGCCGTGGCCGTCTTGCCACACCACTTGGGCCCCTTGATCTGTACCGCCCCGCTCTCCACTAGGGCGCGCGCCAGCCTCGCATCGGCGATTCTCGGCAGATAGTTGGCCACCCTCGTACTACCCCTTCCCTACCTCGTTTTCCCAGCTGAGGATAGCACACTGAGTGATATGGCCGGTTTTTATTGCATCATATGGCTCGGTTTTATTAAGTGATATGGCCGGTTTCCGTTGAGTCATATGGCCGTCCGCGTTTACCCGACGTTCCGCCAACGCTCATCCCAGCTCTTTCCTCCGTTCACCGGGGCTTCTCCCCCGGCTGCGATAATGCGGGCCGTCCCCGAGCCCACGAGCCCGCCCCTGGCGATCGTGGACGTGCTTTCCGACGTCCAGGGCGACATCGAAGACTACGAGGACGCCGTGGACAACGGCAGCGCGCCTGTGGGAGGAGTTCTCCGCCACCACCGCGCGCCCGGGTGCCGCCTCCACCGGGCGCACCAGGGGGCGGGCGCAACCGGCGGGGAGAGGGACATCGGTCAGCCCGGCGATGGTCATGACCTGCCGGGCGTTGTGGGTGACCTCATCGAGGGTTTAATTGCTACCCGCGGCGAACAGGAGGGCCACGGCGTCATCGTGGCCGGGGTTGCAGTCCAGGATGATCTTTCGCGCCGTCGGCTCCACCTAGCTGGAATACATGCGTGGCAGCAGGGAAAGATCCAGCAGGTGCTCCTCGGGCACCTCAAAGATCCCCATCATCTGGTCAAATTCGTGGGCTTCCGCGCCGGAGAGCAGCACCTGCTCCCGATCCATCCAGGGCTCCATAGTCCAGAGTGTAGCCCACATGCCCGGCACGCCACCGCTCCATGCCGGGGCGTGCCCTCGAGCCATGGTCGCCCGCTACGCGCCCTTGCGGATGGTGATGCTCCACCCGGCCGCGCCGCGCTCGGAGAAGTCCACTACCTCGTGTCCCTCCTCGGCCGCCCAGCGCGGCAGGGAGTCTGTGGCCTGAGTGCAGTCGAAGTCGATCACCAGCTCCTCGCCCGCGTTGAGTCGATTCATGGCCTCCTTGGCCTCGATCAGGGGGAAGGGGCACACCGCACCGAAGGTGTCCAGGCGGTAGCGCCCCGGCGCGAGCGTGGCCACCGCACCGCGTTCGCTGGCGCTCGATGACGCCCCCACGCTCACCAGCCCGTGCACGCTCGGCAGGGCGCTCATCGAGCCGACTTTTCCCGGTTCCACAGAGGTCACCGCACCCCGGGGACGCAGCCACAGGCGCGCGCCCAGCCCCACCCCCAAGGCGATAAAGAGCAATGCCAACCAGCCCTGGTAGGTAAACAGCGAGGTTTGTACCATGCCGTTGCCCACGGTGCAGCCGCCGGCGAGCGAGGCCCCCACCCCCATGGCCAGCCCGCCGATCACGGCGCAGCGCGCGGCGGTGGCGTCGGGCACGCGGAACTCCCCGGTGGCCTTGGCCGCCGCGAAGGCGCCGAGGAACAGCCCGAGCACGAGCATCACGCCCCAGTCCACGCGCTCGGCGTCGCCGGTGACGAGGTAGCGCAGCACGTTGGAGGAGGGGGTGGTGATCCCCAGGCCGTCGTTGCGGCCGGTGGCGGCGGAGAGCGGCCAGGCCAGCACACCGAGCAGGCCGACGATCACGGCGGCGGCGTACAGGTGCAGCGGGCGCCGCCAGGCCCGGCGGTGCAGCGTGGCCACCGACTTCTCGGCGGCAAGGTAGCGGCACGCCAGCACGGTGGTGAGCCCGCCGAGCGCCAGGGCGAACCACCAGGGTGAGACCCCGAGGCTCTGCGGGAGGCTGCGCAGGGGCACGGTGTGGGTGTGCAGGGCCTCGTTGAGGCCGCGCAGCACCCCGCTTTTCATCGCGGCGGAGGAAAGAGCATAAGTGGCCAGGGCGATCCACGATCCGACCAGGCCCTCCGCCGAGCGGTACCAGGTGCCGGAGGCGCAGCCACCCGCCAACACGATGCCCAGGCCAAAGATCAACCCGCCCACGATCACGGCCACCGGCGCGAGATCGTCATACTCCGGGGCGATGATCCCCGCGCTGGTCAGTGCCGCCAGGCCCACCGCGTGCACGGAGATCACGATGAGCAGGCCGGTAAAGCCGCGCCACGAGCGTTGCAGGAAAATATCGCGCAGCATTCCGGTCACGCAGAAGCGTCCGCGCTGCATGACCGCGCCCAGGGCGGCGCCGAGGGCTAGTCCGGTGATCATCATGGGCTTGTGCCTTTCCTCGAGCGGCGCGCAGGGTGGGCGCGGCGTCGATAATAGACTTATCTGTCTGGAAAGAACATACAGAATAGCCCCGGATAATCAAGGCCCCCGCTTACCCCCGCGCGGTAGCACCGCTCACCCATTCGTGCCACGCTAAGGCACCATGCACCACACCCGCATCCACGGCCTCGACCTCGCCCGGGCGCTGGCCATCCTCGGCATGATGACCGCCCACCTCGGCCCCCACCACCCCTGGCTCGCCGCGCTCAGTAATGGGTTCCCCTCCGCGCTCTTCGCGGTTCTGGCCGGTATATCGCTGGGCCTCATGCACGAGCGGGCCGATGCCACCGGCGGCCCCGCCCTGACGGCCGCCCGGCATCGCACCCTGCTGCGCGGGGTGATCCTCGTGGCCCTGGGCATGGTGCTGGCCACCGTGCAGTCGGCCATCGCCGTGGTGCTCGGCTCCATCGGCGCGATCTACCTGGCCCTGGGCACGTGCACCCGGTGGCACACCGGCTACCTCGTTACCGGGGCGGTGGTCCTTCCGCTGCTGGGTTGGGGCCTGGGTCTCTATCAGCCCCAACCGGAGCTACTGGCCCAAAGCCCGCTCCTCTCCGGGGTCTACCCCGTGCTCGACTGGCTGGCCTACGGGCTATTCGGCATGGCGCTCTACCGAGCCTTGGCCACCGGGCTTGGAGCCCGCCTTGCCCTCACCGCCCTGGGGCTGCTCGCCGGAGGATACGCGGTGTGGCAGCGCCACCTCACCGGGGAATTGGGCCACGGTGGCAACCCCCTGGACGTGCCGTATTCCTACGCGGTAGCCACCGGAGTCATCGGCCTGTGTCTGCTACTCACCGGCCCCCGCGCGGCAACGGCGGTGCTCTACCCGCTGCGCAGCATGGGCACGATGGCCCTGACGGTGTACGTGGCCCACGTGCTCACCGCCGCGATTCCCCTGGGCGGCTACCCGGATTACCACGCCGCGCCGCAGGAGGCCGTCTATGCCACCAGCCCAGCAAAAGGCCCCGCCCCGGCAGGCCCGGAACCGGGGAAGCCGAGCGATCTGGCCATGCCCGGGGCGCCCGACGCTATCTCTCCCTCCGCGCAGGGGCACCCGGCCTGGTGGTTAGGCTCCATCGTCGCCGCCCTGGCGCTGTGTTGCCTGTGGCGCGCCCGATACCGGCGCGGCCCCTTGGAGGAGGCTCTACGCCGGGCCACCTACCTGGGTAGTTCCCCCACGGTTGGTGCCATCGCGTAGCCGGAACCAAACGAGGCGATCTACCCTGGCGGCTATGCCAGGCACACACAGACTCGGAACAGAAATCCTCCTGAGCGCCCCGGCCACCGTGCTCGTCGGTACGGGTGCCGGAGCGGCCACATGGGCCCTCCAGGAAGCACCGGTTCCCGGAGAACACATCACCGCCCCGCGCGAGACCCTTGCCCCCGCGACAACGTGCCCGTAACGATCGACGATCCCCAGGACGTGCTCAGTGCGGAGGACGAGACCCGCCTGCGCCTCGACGCCGAGCGCCTGCACCCGCCCAGCGTGGTCACCGGCCTGTACTACGTGGTCTTTGCCCGGAATAAGGACAACGTGCTGGATTCCCTGGAAGAACACGTGCGCAATCAGCACCCCGACCTCATCGCCCCCGACGACGATCATTATTCTCACGGCACCCTCATCGTGGGCGTCGGCCTCGATCCACGGAACGCCTTTGTGGCCTGCGGCAACGACGTCTGTGACGCCCTGCACCTGTGGGAAGGTCCCGGGCTGGATGACGCCCTGGACGCCATGAAGCCCGGCGTGCGAGACGGCAACATACCAGCCGGGCTTTTCCACTCGGCGCGCACCGCCACGGACGTCCCGGCACTGGAGCAGCGCCTATACGACGACGCCGTAAGCGAGCGCGCCGCCACCGGGATCGGGGCGGGGTGGGAGCCGGAGCAGTGGCCGGGGGCGTCGGCGGCGCCCTGACCTTTGTGCGGAATAAGCGCAGGAAGAAGGCCGCACAGGGCCCGCGAGGACCTGGACCTGGTTCTGGGCTCGTATGGCGAGATTGCCCAGCGCCTCGAAGAGATCGACATCCGGGCGAACTCGCTGAGCAGCCCCTTGGCTGATGCACACCTGCGCGATCAATGGGCCAGCGTGCGCGATCGCTTCCTTGCTCTCAACGAGGAGACGTCCGGTGCCCACGGGCTAAGTTCTCTCGACACCGATGACGATAAGGTCATGGCGGGCCAGCACGGCGTCATCGCCAAGGCCGCCACCACGATCAGGCACATCGAGACGGCCTAGGGCCATATTAACCGCCTCTTTGAGATAGAGCGCGGCGACGAGGCCGCCCGCCAGGCCGACTTTGAGGATCTGCGCGGCGACGTGCACAAAGCCGCGCTAGGCTAGGTACCAACAGCAAGGAACTCAAGGCCGAATTGCATGACATCCAGCGACGCATCGAGGATCTTTCCGACCAGGTCCGCAGCGAGAACTTCCTGCCCAGCCTGGTGCGGGTGCTCAACGACTATCAGGCCGCGCTGGAAGAGATCAAGCGCCGCGAGCTCTCCGACGTCAAGGAATATACGAAGCTGCATCACCCCACCCTCTCCGAGCCGGAGTAGCGCTATCACAACATGATGACCTACGCGATCCTCACCCACTGGCACAGCAGCAACATCGAGGCGCATCAATCGGCGCAGTCCTCGTCCTCCGCCACGAACACCACGTATTCCTCCGGCTTTAGCGGCGGGGGCGGCTCGTCGAGCTTTTAGGCATGCGGCGCGCCGCATGCCGGCGCGGTGTAGCCCAGCTCACCCGCCAACGAGGCGGCATGTACCTTCGTCTATGCCCCGACGGCCGCAAAAGGTATCTTCATACACAGTAATCATCATCTTCCGTGAGGATCATCGTGACTCAACCATCCCCAGCGCCCGCGCCCTACGCCACCTCGGCCGGCGACTTCACGCTCAAGGTACTCAACGGCATCTCGATTGCCGTGGTGGTCTCGCTGGTACCCCAGGCCCTCCTGGGCGAGCTGTTCAAGGCCCTACTTCCGGTCTTTCCCCAGGGAATCAACATCATCCACATGGTGAGCCTCACCGCCTCCATGATGCCGCTGATCATCGGCGTGATGGTGGCCATGCAATTCAAGCTCACCCCCATCCAGACCGCCGCCGTGGGCATCGCCGCCATCCTGGGCTCGGGCGTGGCCACCCCGGAGGCCGAGGGGGGCTTCCACGTGCAGGGCACCGGCCTGGTGATTAACTCCGGCCTCACCGCCGCCCTCGCGGTGGGCGTGGTAGTCCTCATCGGCCAGCGGTTGAAGAACTACACCATCCTGCTGCTCTCCATGATCGTGGTGCTGGTGGCCGGTGGCATCGGCTCCCTGGTCACCTACCCCGCGGTCAAGGTGCTCACCCAGTGGCTGGGGTCCGTGGTCAATGGGGCCACCGGCTTCCAGCCGACCCTCATGGGGCTAGTGTTGGCGGTCCTGTTCTCCGTCATGATCGTCTCGCCCGTGTCCACCGTGGGCATCGCCACCGCCATCTTCATGGAGGGCGTCTCCTCCGGCACCGCCAACCTCGGCGTAACCGCCGCGGGCTTTGGCCTCATGGTGGCCGGCTGGAAGGTCAATGGCTTTGGCACCTCTATCCTGCACGTACTGGGCTCCCCCAAGGTGCAGATGGCCAACTTGTGGTCGCGGCCGGTGACCATGCTGCCCATGATGTGCAGCGCGGCCGTGGTGGGCGCCCTCGGCGGCATGGTCGGTATCTCCGGCACGCCGATCTCCGCGGGCTTCGGCGTCTCCGGCCTCATGGGGCCCCTGGCCGCCCTGAACTACGAGGGCTGGGGGTGGAGCGTTTCCAACCTACTCGTGGTGGGCACGCTCTTCTTCGTGCTGCCGCTGGTGCTCTCCATCGCATTTACCAAGCTCTTCGAGAAGATCGGCTGGGTGCGCCCGGAGTATTACAAGCTGGACTTCGAGTAGGCCTCTTGTGGCGGCGGGCGGGGTGCGGCGGCGCCCCGCCTTTTTGTGCGCCTCTCGACGGCCCCGGGAGGCGAGCCCTGCGACAAAGCGGCGGCCGCGGCAACCGGGGCGGACGTCAATCACGACAAATTCGTACAGATCGTACAAGCGAGGCGAGTTCGTACAAGGAGATATATTTCGTACAGATCGTACAGACAGGAGCGGAAAGCATGGCACCGCGCAACCCCTTCCGCCCCACCTTCGGCATCGTGCCCGAGGTAGTGGCGGGGCGCACCGGCACCGTGGCGCAGGTATCGCTGGCACTCGACGAGAGCCCCGGCTCCCCGTACCGCTTCACCCTCATCAGCGGGGCGCGCGGCTCCGGCAAGACCGTGCTACTCAACCTCCTGGAAAAGGAAGCCCGCGAGCGCGGCTGGACTCCCCTGCGCATCACCGCCTCCAACGCCATGCTGGATAAACTCACCCAGACTGACCTTCCCAAGCTGCTCTCCGAGGAAAGCCCCAACACGCACCGCACCCAGATCACCGGAGGCTCGCTCGCCGGGATCGGTTCCGTCACCGTGGAGCGCACCCGGCGCTACCCGTATCAAGAGTCCCTCCACAGCCTGCTGCGCGAGGCCGTGACCAGTCTGGATAAGCGCGGCGGTGGGCTTTTCCTCTCCCTCGACGAGCTACAATCCACCTCACCCGAACACCTTCACTCCCTCACCGATGCCATCCAGGACGTGGTGCGCGATGAGCTTCCCCTCGCCCTGACCGTGGCGGGCCTGCCCTTCGAGATAGCCGAACTCCTCGATCACCCCGGCACCACCTTCCTGCGCCGCGCCGTGCCGATACCGCTGACCGCACTGCCCCCGTCGGAAGTGGAACAAACTCTGCGCGAGACCGCCCAGCGGGGCAACAAGAGCTTCACCGACGCCGCCGCGCGCACCGCCACCGAGGCCACCCAGGGCTACCCCTACCTGATGCAATTGATTGGCTCCGTGGCCTGGGCACTGGCGGATAAGGAGATCACGCCCGCCACTATCGACGCCGCTCTGCCCCTCGTCATCGAACGCATGGGATTGCAGGTTCACGCCCCAGCGCTGCGCGGGCTGCCCGAGCGCGAACGGGAATATCTGCTGCATATCTGCTGCACATGACGAATACAGCACGCCCCACGCCCACCGGCGAGATCGCGGCGGCCATGCAGATTCCAGCTAACCAGCAGTCCACCTATCGACGTCGCCTCATCGAGCGCGGGCTCATCGCCCCGCCGGGTACAGGCACGTGGATTTCGCGCTGCCGTACCTGGGCGAATATCTACGCGAGCGCAAGGTGTAAAGATAAGGCATACCTGAGACGCGGCGAGGTCTGGACGCTAGGTCAAAGACTGGTGTAGCCTGAGCCATAGCAGAAACAGGAAAAGTAATATTGCGTAGTCGGGGGACATACATGAAGCATCCATCATCCCCATTTCAAGGAGTAGCCGTGGCGCGTGTGAACGATGTGGCTCGATACATACTCGAGCGGAGCGAGGGGCGCATGAGCACGATGAAGCTGCAAAAGCTCGCCTACTATGCGCAAGCATGGAGCTTGGTCTGGGACGAGAAACCGCTCTTCCCCTCCAGAATCGAGGCATGGGCCAACGGCCCCGTCACGCGCGATCTCTACATGGCACATCGGGGCCATTTCGAGGCCAACGCGAGCATGTTCCCCGGTGACTCCGGGAACCTGAGCAGCGATGAGAAAGAGACCATCGACACCGTCCTCGGCGCGTACGGGCACCTCTCCGGTCAGCAGCTCAGCGACCTCTCCCACAGCGAGCGCCCATGGCGGGAGGCCCGCGCAAACGTCCCCGATGGTGCCCCCTCCACCAACGAGGTAAGCCCCGAGGTCATGCAGGATTTCTATAGCGCCATGCACTCGTCCGACGCAGGATAGATGTCATGGCCGGTAAGCGCGCTCAGAAAAGCTAACTCGGCAACAGAATAATTCTAAGGCGAAAAGCCTGGACATCGCGCACCCGGAGGAGAGTAACAAAACCAGTCTAGGCCCCTCCACGCTGCGTGGAACAGAAAGTTACAAAGACAAGAACGTTCGCTGGACGGCACGAGAGATCGACCCCGCCCCCACGGAACTCGGATGCCGATGGAGCCTCGACGACAAAGAAGCGATGGGACTGCTCAAGTTCCTCGATGACGTCTCGGGAAAGACCTGGCAAGAATGCGAGAACGAGACCTCCGGCAGGCATAAGCGGAATCACTACCACGACGTCACCGATCTCGCTGACGATGCCCGGCGTCGGCTGCAATATCTGGATGACTCGGAAGAACAGGTATTCCGGTTCCGTCTAGACGGAACCGGGCGCCTGTGGGGCGTCCGCTCGGGCGACCTGTTCCGGATCCTCTGGTACGACCCGGAACACGCCGTGTACCCTGTGGGCAAGCGCCACACGTAAATATTTTTATATCCCCCGCCCCGGGGTAAGAATACCGCGCGGATCCAGGGCCGCCTTGATCGCGTGCTGGGCGCGCAGCGTCGCCTCGTCGTACTGGCGGTACAGCTCGTGCTGTTTGAGCAGCCCGATGCCGTGTTCCCCGGAGATCACACCGCCCAGCTCCACGGCGGCGGCCACGATGCGATCCATCACCGTCTGAGCCCGCGCCCGCTCCCCCGGCTCCACCCGGATCATCGGATGCAGGTTGCCGTCCCCGGCGTGCGCCACGATCCGCACCGCCTGGCCCTCTTCCTTCTCGATGCGTGCGATCGCCTCGAACATCGCGGGCAACGCGGGCACCGGCACGCCCACGTCCCCCATCACCCACTCCCCGTCCTCCTGCATGGCGGGCAGGGCCAGGCGGCGCGCCTCCAGCAGGGCATTGCCCTCGCCCGTCTCCGCCCGCGCGGCCCCATTCTTCCGGCACAGATCGGCGGCCGCCGCCACAGACCGCGCCGCCTGCGGGCCGAGGGCCTGGCCGATGAGCAGGGCCGCACCGGGCTGCGGCAGGCCGCTGGGCCGGTATCGCTCGACCATGGCGGCGATGGGGGCGTCGATGAATTCGAGTGTTTCGAGCTCCACGGAGCGCACGATGTCCACCACGGCGCGCCCGGCCTCCTCAAAGGAATCGAAGCTAGCGAGGAAGGAATGCTCGGGTCCCTGCGGCACCGGGGTCAGCCACACGGTGGCCTCGGTGATGACACCCAGGGTGCCCTCGGAACCGACGAAGAGCTGGGTGAGGTTGAGCCCGGTGGAGTTCTTCACGGTGCGCGCGCCGGTGGTAATCACCTCGCCGCTGGCGAGCACCACCTTCAACGCCGCCACGGCCCTGGCGGTGTCGCCGTGAGCCAAACAGCGCAGGCCCCCGGCGTTGGTGGCAATGTTGCCGCCCACCGTGGAGATCGCCGCGCTGGCGGGATCGGGGGCAAAGAAGAGGCCGTGGCGGCGGGCGACGGCGTCGAGATCGGCGGTGAACACCCCGGCCTGCACAGTGGCCAGACGGGCGGGCGCGTCGATCTCCACGATGCGATTCATCTCGTGCAGGGCGATGACCAGGCCGTCCTCGTAGGCCAGTGCCCCGCCGGACACACCACTGCCCCCGGCGCGCACGGAGACCGGCACGCGGTGCTCGTGGGCCCAGGCCAGGGCGGCGGAGACGTCCTCGGTGGAGCGCGCCACGGCCACGGCCCGGGGCAGGCCCTCCGGGGTGGCCTGGGAGGCGTCGGTGGTCAGGGGCCGCATGTCCTCTTCTGCGGTAAGCACGCGGCCGTGGGGCAGGATCAGGGAGGTCATAGGCCCTTACTGTACCGGTGCGGTGGGTCGCGGGGCGGAGTTTTTACCCCCGGCTGTCTATGCCTCGTCCGTGGACAGCGCCGCCACGAAGGCCTCCTGCGGCACGTTCACCGAGCCGATGGACTTCATGCGCTTCTTGCCTTCCTTCTGCTTCTCCAGCAGCTTACGCTTGCGGGAGATGTCTCCGCCATAGCACTTGGAGAGCACGTCCTTGCGCAGGGCCTTGATATTCTCGCGCGAGATGATCTTGGCCCCGATGGCCGCCTGCACGGGCACCTCGAACTGCTGGCGAGGGATGATCTCCTTGAGCTTCTTGGTCATCTTGTTGCCGTACCACTGGGCGTTGTCGCGGTGCACGATGGCGCTAAAGGCGTCCACGGGGTCGCCCTGGAGCAGGATGTCCACCTTGACCAGGTCGGCCTCCTGCTCCCCGGCGTCCTCGTAGTTGAGGGAGGCGTAGCCCTTGGTGCGGGACTTAAGCATGTCGAAGAAGTCGAAGATGATCTCGCCCAGGGGCATGACGTAGCGCAGCTCCACGCGATCCTCGGAGAGGTAGTCCATGTTCTTCATCTGCCCGCGCCTGCTCTGACACAGCTCCATCGTGGGGCCCACGTAGTCGGAGGGCACGATGATCGTCATGTCCACGATGGGCTCGTAGACCTCGCGCAGCTTGCCGCCGGGCCAGTCGGCGGGGTTGTGCACCACGTGCTCCGCGCCGTCCTCGGCCACCACCCGGTAGGTCACCGAGGGAGCGGTGGAGATGAGGTTGAGATCGAACTCGCGCTCCAGGCGGGCGCGGGTGATCTCCATGTGCAGCAAGCCAAGGAAGCCGCAGCGGAAACCGAAGCCCAGGGCCACCGAGGTCTCCGGCTCGAAGGTCAGCGAGGCGTCGTTGAGTTGCAGTTTGTCCAGGGCGTCGCGCAGCGCCGGGAAGTCCTCCTGGGAGATGGGGAACAGTCCGGAGTACACCATCGGGGCGGGATCCTCGTAGCCCTGGAGCGGTTCCTCCGCGCCCTTGGTGGCCCAGGTGACGGTGTCGCCCACCTTGGTCTCGCGCACGTCCTTCACGCCGGTAATCAGGTAGCCCACCTCGCCGGGGCCCAGCCCCTCGCACTTTTTGGGCGTGGGTGAGACGATGCCGATCTCCAGCAGCTCGTGCAGCGCGCCGGTGGACATCATGCGCACCTTCTGGCGCGGGGTGAGCGTGCCGTCCACCATGCGGATGTAGGTGACCACGCCCCGGTAGGTGTCGTAGACGGAGTCGAAGATCATGGCGCGGGCGGGGGCGTCGGCGGGGTGCTCGGTGGTCGGCGGGGGCACCATCTCGCACACGCGATCCAGCAGGGCCTCCACGCCCTCGCCAGTTTTACCGGACACGCGCAGCACGTCATCCGGCTCGCAGCCGATGATGTTGGCGATCTCCAGGGCGTACTTCTCCGGATCGGCGGCGGGCAGGTCGATCTTGTTGAGAACCGGGATGATCTCCAGGTCCTTCTCCATCGCCAGGTAGAGGTTGGCCAGGGTCTGCGCCTCGATGCCCTGGGCGGCGTCCACGAGCAGGATCGCGCCCTCGCAGGCGGCGAGCGCGCGGGAGACCTCGTAGGTGAAGTCCACGTGGCCGGGGGTGTCGATCATCTGCAAGACGATCTCCTGACCCTGGGCCGTCCCGGAGCGCGGCACCCACGGCAGGCGCACGTTCTGGGCCTTGATGGTGATGCCGCGCTCGCGCTCGATGTCCATGTTGTCCAGGTATTGATCGCGCATGTCGCGCTCCTCCACCACCTTGGACAGCTGCAGGATGCGGTCCGCCAGCGTGGACTTGCCGTGGTCGATGTGGGCGATGATGCAGAAGTTCCTGATCCGGGCCGGATCGGTAAACGTGGTTTCCGCGAAGTTACCTGGCGTACTGGCCATGAATGTGGGGACCCCTTCCATCGAGCTAACCCCTGACACTCTACCGAAGCAGGCGGTATATTCTAAGCCATGTAACAGCGGTGACGGGTGAGGCGATACTCCCGGCGAGTGTTCCCTCCCCCACCTCCGACGCTGACCAGTACCGGGATGATGTGCATGACGAAGTCCAGCACGGCGCACGACCTCGCCACCCTGTGTAAGAGGCTCCTGCCCGGAAGCAAGGTGCCCCCCTTGCAGGCCGGGCTCGACCGCATCAGCTCACGGCTGGGGCTGTGCGACGAGCCCACTCCCGCCGGCCAACACCAGCTGAGCACCATTAGCGTGGCCGCCACCTCCTCCAAGGCGCGCAGCATCTACTACGCCCCGGACATGGACGGCCAGCCCGAACCCGGCGAGGTGGTGTGGGTGTGGGCCCCGTCCGACGGCCCCGACCGTCCCCTGCGCGACCGCGCCGTGCTCGTGATCGGCCACGGCCGGGACTCCGTGCTCGGCCTGCTCATCTCCCCCAATCCCCGCCACGCCAACGAACACGAGTGGCTCGACATCGGCTCCGGGGAATGGGACGAGCAGGGACGCCAGTGCTGGGTCCGGCTGGATCGCGTGCTGGAGGTATCTCACCTGGGCATCCGACGCCAGGGCGTGCTCTTTCCTCGCCGCCGCTTCGAGCGCATCGCCTCGAAGCTGCGCAGCCGCTACGGGTGGACGTAAGCCAATCCCGGCTGCTATCCTTTCTCAGGTTATTCCTTCCTGGCTGCGCCGGACACGGCGGGCAGGACCTTGGGTTCGCCAGGCACGGCGCCGCAGGCGGTGCGCGGGAGATCGCGCCCCGGCCGGGACACCGGCCAGGTGGGAATGAGCAGCAATTTATCCGTCCTTTGAGACCAAGAGGTACTACGTTCATGGCTAACATCAAGTCCAAGAAGAAGCGCATTCTCACCAACGAGAAGAGCCGCCAGCGCAACCAGGCCGTGCGCTCCCGCGTGCGCACCGAGATCCGCAAGTTCCGCGAGCTGGCCGCCGAAAGCGATAAGGCCGCCGCCGAGAAGCAGCTGCGCGCCGCCTCCCGCATCCTGGACAAGGCCGTGTCCAAGGGCGTGCTGCACCGCAACAACGCCGCCAACAAGAAGTCCAGCATGGCGCTCACGTTCAACAAGATGGACTAGGCCTCGCCCCACCCATCCCGCTCCCCCGCGGCCGCCACGCCGCCGGGGAGTTTTTTGTGCGCGCGGGCTTCAACCCTGGGGCGGGCAGCCTATCCCACTACTTCTGCCGCACCGCGCAGCACCAATGCCACGCCAAAGAGCACGAAGACCGCCCCGGCGACGACATCGATGGCGGGGCTGGCCCGCAGCGCCCGGCGCTGCACCGCCGCCGTGGACAGCACGGTGGCGATGAGCAAGAAGTATGCCGCCGAACTCAGCCACAGGCAGGCGACGATCACCGCGGCCGCACCCCAGGAGGTTTCCGCGGGCATGACCGGGGCGATGATCGCGGTGAGAAAGAGCACGATCTTGGGATTGGACAGATTCGTCCCGAACCCCTGGCGGGCGCACTGCCACGCGCTCGCCGTGGTGGTACCCGGGGCCTGCGCCGCGCTATAGCCGCGCAGCCGCCACCCGGCGCGCGCCATCCGGGCACCCATCCACCCCAGGTAGGCACCCCCGGCAAGCTGAATGACCCCGATGAGAATGGGATAGCGGCCCAGCACGGCGGCCGCCCCGCACACCGTGAGCGTCATCCACAGCAGCACGCCCACGTGTACCCCGGCCACCGTGGCGTAGGCGTGGCGGCGCGAGCGGGTGGCCGCCCGCATAACTAAGAGGGTGTCCGGGCCGGGCGCGGCCACGCCCATCAGGTTGAGCGCGACGAGGGAGGCAAGACCGCCCGGGGTCATCGCAGGCGTTCCAGCAGATCCTCCCGGCCAAACATTCGGGCGGTCTCCACCGCCGTGGGTTGGCCCCGGTGCGGGTCGGCGTGGGCCGCAATGAGCACCTCCGCCACCGCGTCCTCCTTCTTAAAAATCGCCCCGGCCAGGGGGGATTGGCCGCGATCGTTGAGCTTATTGACGTCCGCCCCGCGCTCGACGAGCGCCGCGACCAGGTCGGCGTGCCCGGCGTAGGCGGCGAGCATGAGGAAGCTATTGCCCTCGTGATTGACCATGTCCACCGCTACGCCATGATCAACGTAGTCCACCAACTGCTGGTCGCCCCGGCGGGCCATCTCAAAAAGCCGGGTGGCCAATTCCTGTACGTCTTGAGGTAGATCCGGAGAAGTCATGGTGTGTAGTTTAACCAGCTAGGCGCGCCACTCGGTGCACCGCCGATTCGACGGCGAAGAGCGGATCCCCGCCCTGGCCCTTGACCGCCGCATCCAGATCCGCCATGAGGATCACGGCTCTGCTGACCGCATCGCCTGACCAGCGCCGCGCCACCTTGGCGGTCTTTTCGATCACAAAGGGGTGCGCGCCCAGCTTACCGGCCAGGCTGCGGGAGTCCACCCGTCCGGTGGTGGAATACAGCCGGGCGATCATGCCCACCTTGGAGCTTAAGGCCGCGGCGATCACCACGGGGCTCATGCCCAGTTGCAGGGCCCTGCGGGTGGCGGCCACCGCGCGGGCGCTCTGCCCGGTCACCACCCAGTCCGCGATGTCGAAGGCCGAGACCTCCGCCACCCCGGAGTAATAGGCGCGCACAGTGGCCACCGTGATGTCCCCCTGCGCGTCCGCCACCAATTGACCGACCGCCGAGGCTAATTCCCGCAGGTCGGATCCCACCCCTTCCAGCAGGGCGTGCACCACATCGGGGGTAACGCGCACCCCGTGCGAGCGGAACTCCTGGGTGAGCCATCCGGGGAGCTCGCGCTGCTTGACCTCCTCGGCGCGGTGCACGGTGGCGATTTTTTGCAGCTTAGGCACCAGGGCCTTGGTTCGCCCGCCGCCGGAGTGCTCCACGATGAGGTAGATGCCCGGCCCCGGATCCACGGCGGCCTGGAGGAGGAGTTCGGCGGGTTCCTTGCCCGCGGTGTCGGTATTTTTGATCACCGCCACCCGATCCTCCCCGAACAACGAGGGCGAGAGCACCTCTAATACCTCCGAGGCCGTCAGCTCCCCCGCGTTCATCGAGGTCACGGTGACCTCCGGACGGTCGCCCCGGATCTGACCGATGATGGCCTCGCGGTGGCGCTCCGCGAGGAACGATTCCGTGCCGACGATGAGGTGCACCTGGGATTCCATGAAGACCATCATGGCACAGTCAAAAACGGCCGTCTGCGGCGTGCTGGGTGCCGTCCCGGTGCAGTGTCACCGGCCCGTCGCGCTGCGGGAAAAGCACCGGGATCCCCTCCACCGTCCGGCTGGGGTAGGCGGCCGGACTACCCCGGGACTCGCGCACCACGATCACCTGGGGTCGCGGCCCGTCTTGGGCGCTCAAGGCGGCGGCCTCCTGCGCCGTCTCCACCACCGCCACCCGCAACCCATCAAGGTCTTCTTCCGGGGCGGTCCGCCCTGACCACGCCGCGAGGGCGAGCAGCACGCACAGCGCCGCGGCCACCTTCCGCCCGTGTCCCAGCGCCACCAGGTAGGCGATCCAGGCATAGGCCACCACCACCCGGGCAGGGGTGGCCTCGACCGTGGCAAGGGGCAGGGTGGCGCAGCGCTGCGCCACGTGGTGTATCCACCACGAGCAGGGCTCGATGAGCCACAAGGCCACCTCCTCTCCGGGGCCGGGGAGGAGCACGAATACCACCGCCAGCAGACCTACCACGGTGATCGGGGCCACCGCCGGGCCGACCATCACATTTGCCAGCACCGAAACCACCGAGATTCGACCGCTCATGGCCGCCACCAGCGGGGCGGTGGCAAGATCCGCCGCCACGGCCACCGCCAGGGCACGCACCACGACGTCAGGCAGGCGTGCCCGGGCCAGCCAGCGATACAGCAGCGGATAAGCCACGACGATCCCGGCCGTGGCCGCCACGGAGAGCGCGAATCCCCACTGGGTGGCCAGGGAGGAATCATAGAGCAGCAACGCAAGCACGGCCACGCTCAGGCCGTGCAGGGGTGGGAAGGTGGCGGAGTGCGCCACCGCAAGCAGCCCCACCAGGCCGGTGAGGGTGGCCCGCAGCACGGAGGGTTCCGGGCCGACGAGGAGGAAGAACGTCACCACCGCCGAGGCCGCGGCGCACACCTGCACCCGGGGCCCGAGGGCGCATAGGCGGCATAGGAGAAAGGCGCAGGTGGCCACGATGGTAACGTTCGCCCCGCTGACCGCGGAAAGGTGGGACAGCCCGGTGGCGATGTAGAGTTCCCGCTCGGCCTCTCCCTGGGTGGTGGTGTTGCCCAACACCATGCCGGGGATGAGCCCCTGGCTGGCCTCCCCCACCTGCTCCTGTACCACCGCCACGAAGCGCTCGTGCACGTGCGCAACCCACCCGTCGAGGCCCTGCGGGCGGCCCGCCTGCCATTCCCGCACCGTACCCGTCCACTGTCCCAGGCCCGCCTGCTCGCTGGGGTTCCACTGCACGCGGGCCGCTATAGGGGTACCCCGGGGCAAGGTCATCGGTGACTCCGAGTCTACGAAGAGCGGTACCGGGGCCGGGTAGTCTTCCACCCGCACCGGCAGTAGCCACCGCCGCCCGCCCACGGGCCGTGGCTCACCCGCCACCGTGGCCCAGATCGATTCCGGTAGCTCCGCCAGGGCGCGATGGTATCGCCGCCTCGCAAGCAGGCACGCCGCCGAGCCCAGGGCGCCCAGCACGAGGACCTGGCCCGTCGCGCGTCGGGCCCACGCCACCGCCACGGCGACCCCCACGAGTCCCCAGGCCACCGGCTCGCAGGAGAACACCACCGCCAGGGTCACCGCCCACACCACCGCCGCGGCCGGGACGAGGCGCAATTCCCTCACGGGACTACCTCTTCCCGGATCGCCTCGTACTTGGCCGGGCCGATCCCGCGCACCTCCTGCAACTGGGCTACGTCGCTAAATCCCCCGTGTTGCTCCCGGTAGTCCACGATCGCCTGCGCGGTGACCCTCCCCACGCCACCGAGCGTCATCAGTTCCTCCAGGCTAGCCCTGCTGAGCGAGATTTTCCCCGGTTCACCCGCCTCCGCGGGGGCCGGCGGCGCCTCCCCCACCACCGGCACATAGATCTGCTCGCCGTCAGTCAGCGGGCGGGCGATGTTGAGGGCGAGGGTATCCGCCTCGCCCCGGGGAATCGCCTGGGCAAGGGCGTCGGAGACGCGCGCGGAGGTGGGCAGGCGCACCAGGCCGGGATATTCTACCGCGCCCACCACCGCCACCACGACCTGTGCCTCGGTCTCCGGGGCGGCCTCGGCGCTGGGCTCCGCCAGCGAGGACGTCGAGGCCGCAACCAGCAGCTCCGGTTCCACCCCGGTGAGGTGATCCCGGGGCCACAGCCACCACGCCGCCAGGAGAAGCGCCGCCGCACAGGCCACCGCGACCCCCTGACGCGGGGTGATCTGCCACCGGCGCGCATCGGGGTAATCCACCCGCATGAGCTCCTCCTCCCCGGTGGGACGAAGGAGATCCTTGAGCCTGTGAAGTGCCGTATCCGCCTGCATAGGGCACAGGCTAAGCGGGCCACAGCCGCAAAAGAGCCCGGGCGCAACCCAATTGTGGATAACCCTAGTTATGCACAACCGAGACCGCGATGGCCCCCGGCCCCGCGTGCGCCGCCAGTACCTCCGCCAGGGGATGGGTGTACACCGTCGAGCCTTCCGGCAGCGCCTCGCGCAGCAGGTCCGCCAGCTTCCGGGCGGCCTCCCCGGCCTCGTGTTCCTGAAGGTAGACGGTGACCGGGCGACCTCGGGCGGCCTCCGTGACCAGGGCGCAGAGCCGCTCGAAGGCGCGCGATTGGGTGCGCGACTTCACCGCCAGCCCCACGCTTCCCTCCTCGATGCGCAGGATGGGCTTGGTGGCCAGGGCCGTGGAGAGCATCATCGTGCCCACCGAAACCCGGCCCGAACGGCGCAGCTCGTCGAGCCGATGCACGTACAAAAAGGTGGACTGTCCCTCCAAGACCTCCACCGCCGCCGTGGAACACTCCGCCAGCCCCGCGCCTCGACCGGCGGCGCGGGCGGCCGCCACGGCGGCGGCGCCCAGCCCCATGCCCACCGTGCCGGTATCGACCACGCGCACCAGCTCGGGGAACAGCGCCGCGGCCGCCACCGCCGAGGACCACGTGGAGGATAGCTCCTTGGGCGCGTGGAGGGCCACCACCCCGGCATCGCCGCCGCGTTCCAGCTGGCGGGCGTAGCAGGCGCACAGCTCCAGCGCGCTCAAGCCCGCGGTACCAGCCCCCATAAGGTGCATGGGCGCTACCTCGATACCGTGTTCCCTCGCTAGGTGTTCGGGCAGGCCTGCGGTGGAGTCCACCACGATGCGTACCGCCACGGCCTTCTTACGCCCCCATGTTCCAGGCGTCGAGGTACCACTGCGCCTGGGCGACCGTGGCGTCCTCACGACGCGGCAGCACACCGGGATCGAGGGCATCGGTGCCGCCGGGGATAAAGCGCGGGCGGGCCGTCAATTGCGCCCAGTGGGCGTTATTCAGGCCCGAGAGCAGCGGGTATTGCTCCGCGTTCAGGTCCAGCAGCGAACCAGTCAGCGCGGCGATGGTGCCGCCGTGGGCGACGACGAGCACGGCGGCATCGTCCCACTGCGCATACCGCGCCATGAGTTCCTCGATCACGGGACGCGCCCGACGCGCCACCTCCAGGCGGGACTCGCCGCCGGGCGGCGCCCAGGAGGCGTCGTGGCGCCAGGCCGCGCGGGCACCGGGGTGGGCGGCATCGACCTCCCGGTGCGTTTTGCCCTGCCACCGGCCCAGGTGCGTCTCGCGCAGGCGCGGGTCCGTGGTCACGGGCAGACCCAGTTCCTCGGCGATGATCCGCGCGGTGCGGGCGGCGCGTTCCAGATCGGAGGCCACGATGCGGGCGATGCCGCGCCCCACCAGCAGGCGCGCGGCCTCACTCGCCTGAGCCTCGCCCTCCGGGGAGAGCGCGGTATCGAGTTGGCCCTGCATGCGCTGGGTGGCGTTGTAGAGCGTCTGCCCGTGCCGGGCGAGGATAAGGCGGCGCGTCATGGGCGGCTCAGTAATCGTCCTCGCCGGGGGCCTGGGCGGCCAGCGGGATGTCCTCGAGGGATTCCACCTGGCGCAGATCCACTTCCTCGGCCCACTGCCCGGGACGCTGCGGGGTCTCGATGCCCTCGATCTCGATCAGCGGGCAATCGCGGTAGAGGCGATCCAGGCCGTAGAACTCGCGCTCCGGGGCGCGCTGCACGTGGATCACCAGGGAGCCGTAATCCAGCAGAACCCAGCGATTTTCCCGGTGGCCCTCGCGGCGCAGCGGTTCGCGGTCCTCCTTAGTCAGCGCGTCCTCGATCTCCTCGACGATGGAACGCACCTGGCGCTCGTTATCGGCCGAGGCGATGACAAAGACGTCGCTGATCGCCATCACGTCGGAGACGTCGATAACCGCAATATCGCTGGCCTGCTTCTCGTCCGCGGCCCGGGCCGCGATGCCGGCCAGGTGGCGGGATTGTTCAGATACAGTCACGCAAGTCCTTCGCTGCTCGTAGCAAGGGGATACATACTGGCCCTATCATTCCACGCCATGCAGGTCACAGGCCAATGCGGCCAACACCGCGGGACCGCCCACCGCCAGCAAGCCGATGCCTCAGCCCACATACAACCCGTTGTGCTCGATGTACCGGGCCACCGCCTCGGGCACCAGGTACCGAATGGGCCGTCCCTGCCGACAACGACGGCGGCACTGCGTGGAGGAAATATCTAGCCCCGGGCCCCGCACGAGGGTGATACGCTCGCGATATTCGTGGGGAAGAACGCTGGCATCGGCGTCATAACCCGGCCGCGTCACCCCGATAAACCGCGCGAGGGACACCGCCTTTTCCCATTCCCGCCACGAGGTAAGACCGGAGAGGGCGTCCGCCCCGGTGATAAAGAACAATTCCGACCTCGGGAATTGGGCACGTACATCCCGCAGGGTGTCAATGGTGTAGGTGGCCCCGGCGCGCTCGATATCGATTCTGCTCACGGAAAAGCGCTCGTCCGCGGCGGTGGCCAGGGCCGTCATCAGGTACCGATCCTCCGCCGCAGAGACCTCCCGATCCGCCTTTTGCCAGGGCCTGCCGGTGGGCACGAAGATCACCGCATCCAGCCCGCATTGATCGGCGGCCTCACTCGCCGCCGCCAGGTGACCGTGGTGGATAGGATCGAAGGTCCCGCCCATCACGCCCACGCGCGCCGGATTCTCCTTAGGGTTGGTCATGACCCCGGAATTCTACCGCCTGGGCTCACGGGGCCACGGATTCCAGGCGCGCCACCTGGCTGATTGCGGGCAGCGCCACGTTATCCACCGGGGAGTTCCACACCTCCATGGTCTGCGGGGTGACCTTCAGATACACCTGGTGGTACCGCTCACCAGCCAGATAATCGGCAAGGAACTCCGCCAGGGCGGGGTGATCGCTTGCCACCGCCCGGGTCTCCTCCGGCACCTCCAGGGCCGCCATGTAGTTGCGCGGCACCGCCTGCGCCAGGCCTGCCGGGCGGGGGCCATATTCCCCCTCCACCGGGAGGGTGCGCAGGGAAAGCGGGGTGCCCAGGCGGCCGTCGATGGTGTGCAGAATAAAGCGATAATCCCGCTCGCCCACGGCGAGCGTCACGTCCCGCTTGGGCGAGGCGTAGGCGAACTCGGATACGCTCATCTCCACGCCGGGAGTAAGTTGTCCGCGATAGAAAAAGGGCGAGGGGTCCGCTAGGGTCTCGGCGCTGCGATCCTGGAGAGAGTTCTCCAGTTCCGTTCCCGCCAAAGGCACGGACGTGGGCACAAACTCCCAGTGTTGCCCTGTCAGTTCCTTGCGCCAGAATCCCGTGGTGCCCTCGGCGTTGATCCCCTCCACCCGCAATTCCCGGTTCTGCGACCCCGGTGCGGTGGAGTGAATGGACAGGCGATTGGTGATGCGGCCGGGAATCTTCGGCTGATGGCGCCAATCGTCGGCGGGCAGGCCGATGGGGGCCGTGGTCTCGTCGAGGCGATGGCGGGCAGCGTCGGCGGCTGGTGGGCGCTCGTCCTGACCCCAGACGTAGCGGAATTGCGCGGGATCGGAGCCGTTGATATCGAAGTCCGAGAGCCGGGTGTACATATCGCCATACTTATTGGTGATAAACATCATCGACCCGGAGGCGGACATGGCCTCCGCCTGGAACCGAGAGTTCCATGGCGTGCCCACCTCGTAGGAGTAATCGCGGGCGAGCCAGGGATCAAGGGAATACATGCGCGATCCATCCTCGCTCAGCGCCACCACCTGTGTGACCTTGGCCAGCGACACCGGCTGCTGTTTGCCGTCCGGGGTGTCATACACCCGATCCGTGTGCGTGCCGATCAGGCTCAGCGACCAGCGACCAGGCCGCGTGGTGGGTGCCTGCAAGCCCTTGCCCAACCACACCGGCCCGCCCCAGGCCCTAATCCAGCCCCAGCGCTGAGGGCTGGATTGCAGGTTGGACAGGGTGTAGATCCAGCCCTCGCGGTCAAGGGCCACCAGGGCGTCATCGTTGAGCGAGATCCCCTCGATCTCTCCGCGCAGGCAGTCCGGGGTGGGCAAATCGCGCCACTGCCACTCACCCACGCGGCGCACGAAGAGCAAGCCCTGGCGCAACGCGACCTCCACCTGCCCGTTGAACCCCTGGGTGTTGTCCCGCAGATCCACCCGCTGGGGCAGTTCCTGCTGCCGCTCGCTCACCGGCAGATCCTCATACCCCCTGGCCCCGTAGTCCGGCGGGACGAGGCCCAGGGGAAACTGCCCGTTGCCCTTGAGGAGGTTGCCCAGGTAGGGCACGCATTCCTTGGGGCCGGCCGAGGCCCGAATCTGCGGCTGCGGGGAGTCCGGCGGGGCGGCCTGCGCCGCCCCCACACCGGCGTGAAGCAAAGCGAGGGAGGAAACAACCGCGGCGGGAATCCGAAGGAGTCGGAAAGAGGTCGTAGTATTTTGCGCGTAAAGCACCGGTCATTCCCTTCTATATTGTGCACCTGAAATCAGCATAAGCCCGCGCTTTCTCACAGGCAGCGGTCACCTTTACCCCGCTCGCCCCACCCGCGATTCCTCCACCCACCGGGCAAAGGAATCCGCCATCGCGGCCTCCGCGGGGGTGGCCTGCTCCGGGTGATCCGCCGCGCGCAGGAAATACAGCGCGTGGACGCCACCGCCCCCGGAGAAGGCCTTGGCGGCGGATTCAACCCCGGCATCGCAGACGAAGTCATCGCGCAGGCAATAATTCAAGCGATGCCGCTCATCCACGGCCGCCAGGGTGCGCGAGTTCAGCGGCGAAAGCCCCACCAGGCCTACGCCGATCTTCGGATCGCCCACCAGCGAGGGATCACCCCCGGCCAACAGGGGATTGCCGATGTAGAGAGTACCGGCCACCCGACCCCGCGTGGCGTTATTAATATCCCGCTCCCGCGCGGAGAGCACCACCGCACCCTGGGAATACCCAAAGAAGACGTAGCGCGGCTGGCAGCCCGATTCCGCCTCGTAGCCAAAAATCACGTCGTCCACGCCCAGGGTGCCTCTGACCAGGGAATCACTAAAACCCCGCACCGCATTCCAAGCGATCTCATGCGCCGGGGTCTCCTGCAGCAATCGCCCCAGGCGACGCAGGGTTTCCAGTGCCGTCATGTTCTCCCCCACCTCGGCTAAGCGCGGCAGATGCAGGGCGGCCGGGTACACGGAGGCATCCAGGGCAAGCACCTGCACGTCCCGCATGAGGGATTGGCCGGTACGCTGCCGATAGCGCTGCTCGGAGAATTGCAGGAACGCCCGGATGTTTTCTTCCTCGTAGCCATTGGAGACCCAGGCAGCCTCCGGGCTATAGCGCGTGGGTTCCAGATTCTCGTTTTGCTCCGAGCCGCGCGCCGCGATCACGGTCACCGCGGGGCACTGGGTTTGTTCCTCCGATACCGCCCGGGCCGTGGCAGCGCCGGTGATCGACGCCGCCGTGGCAAGAAAGGCGGCAAACGCGGAGGACAACTTCGCAGAGATGAACATAACTGCACTGTAGCCTTTTATTCCCTTTTTACCGCCCTATACTCGAATTATGAGACTGCTTATCCGCACGATGGTGGCTCTCGTGGCCGCTCTTGGCCTGCTGAGCGCCTGTTCGGCCCCCGACCGCGACACCGACGCCCCCGCCACACAGAACTCGACCCGCGACCTTCACGGGCGCGTGGTTGTGCTCACCACCGGCGGCACCATCGCCAGCACGGCCGATGCCTCCGGTGCGCTCGTACCCACCCGCACCGGGGAGCAACTGCTGGATTCCGTACGCGGGCGCTTCGGCCCCGACCTGGATCTGCGGGTGCGCCCGGTGGCGCAACTGGACTCCTCGGCCATGACCTTCCGCGACACGGACACCATCATCTCCGCCATCCGGGAGGCGATGAGCGATCCCAAGGTCACCGGCGTGGTGGTCACCCACGGCACGGATTCCATGGAGGAAACCGCCCTCGCCGCCGACATTTTCCGCCCCGACGACCGCCCCATCGTGGTGACCGGGGCCATGCGGCCCGCCGACGACCCCGCCCCCGACGGCCCCGAGAACCTCGCCCAGGCCATCGCCCTGGCCGCGGACGAGTCCACCCCGGCGGGTGCCTTCATCGCCTTCGGCGGGGCCTCCTTCCCGGCGCGCGGCACCTACAAGGCCCACACCACCGAGGCGGATGGCTTTGCCAACAACGCCCCCTCCCCGCGCGGCGCCCGCCCGGCCCCGCTGCCGTGGAGCCCGCTGGAGAACACCCCCGTGGAGATCGTCGCAGCCTACCCCGGCGCACCGCGAGCCCTGATCGACGACGCCCTCGCGCGCGGGGCGCGCGGCCTGGTGATCGAGGGCATGGGCGCGGGCAACGTGGGCGGGGATCTGGCCACCGCGATCGACGACGCCCTCGACCGGGGCGTACCCGTGGTGATGAGTACCCGCGTGCCCACCGGCAACGTGGAGGCCGCCTACGGCGGCGCCGGGGGCGGGGCTACCCTGCGCGAGCGGGGCGTGATTAGTTCCGGCTCTTTGCGCGCCGCGCAGTCGCGGGTGCTGCTGGCCGCGGCGCTGGCCACGGGCACCGACCCGGCCGCGCTCTTCGCTCAGGGCTAGGTGCGCACCTGCCCGCTGCCCTCCAGGATCCACTTGGTGCTGGTGAGCTCCGGTAAGGCCATCGGCCCTCGGGCGTGGAGCTTCTGGGTAGAGATGCCGATCTCCGCGCCCATGCCGTAGACCTCGCCGTCGGTAAAGGCGGTGGAGGCGTTGATCACCACCGCCGCCGAGTCCACCTCGCGGGCAAAGCGCTGGGCGGTGGCGTGATCGCGGGTGGCAATCGCCTCGGTGTGCCCGGAAGACCACCGGGCGATGTGCGCGATGGCCCCGTCCACGCCGTCCACCACCGCCGCAGCGATGTCCATGCTCAGGTATTCCTCGCCCCAGTCGGTATCGGTGGCGGGCACCACCCCGTCGAGCTGGGCGAGGTCGCCGTGGACGGTCACCCCGGCGCCCCGGAAGGCCTCCACGATACGGCATTGGGCCTCGGGAGGCAGGGCGGCGTCAATGAGCACCGTTTCGGTGGCGTTACACACCGAAGGGCGCCGCGTCTTGCCGTTGAGAGCCATCGCGATGGCGGAATCGAGATCGGCCTCGGCGTCGATATAGAAGTGGCAGTTGCCGGTGCCGGTCTCGATGGTGGGCACGGTGGCCCCGGTGACCACAGCCTGAATGAGGCGGGCCGACCCGCGCGGGATCACCACGTCTACCAAACCCCGGGCGGTGATGAGATCCTGCACGGAATCATGGGTTTCGCAGGGCAACAACTGTACGGTCTCGCGGGGCAGGCCGTGGGCCACCGCCACCTCCTGCAGGATCCCCACCAAGGCCTCGTTAGAGTGGCGGGCGGACTTGGAGCCGCGCAGCAGCGCCACATTGCCGGATTTCAGCGCCAGGCCAAAGGCATCCACCGTGACGTTGGGGCGGGCCTCGTAGACCATACCCATCACCCCCAGGGGCACGCGCACCTGGCGCATCTGGATGCCGTTGGGCATCACGCTGCCGCGCAGCACCTCCCCCACCGGGTCGGGCAGGCCCGCCACCTGACGCAGCCCACCGGCGATACCCTCGATCCGGGCGGCATCCAGGCGCAGCCGATCCACCAGGGAATCGTCCATGCCCGCCTCGCGCCCGGCGCGCACGTCGCGCTCGTTGGCGCGGAGAATCTCCTCGGCGTTGTCCACGAGCGCCTCGGCGGCAGCCAGCAGCACCTCGTTCTTCTGCGCGGAGGTCAGCCTGGCGATCCGCGGGGCCGCTTCCTTGGCCGCCCTCGCCTTGGCGAGAACCTCTGCGCGTTCCGACTCACGAGTATTGGATTCCATGCCCCGCCAGTGTACGCGAGGTCACGTTATTCCTCTTCCCGATCGCCGGTTAATACCCCGCCTCCGGCTCAAACTCCGTCTCCATGCGCTCCCCCGCCTCGTACAACTCGGCGTTGCGCACCGCCAGGGCACCCAGGCGCTTCTTCATGATCGGGATGGTGTTGGTGGTGTGCGGGGTCATCAGGCAATTGTCCAGCTCCCACAGCGGGTGTCCGTCCGGTAGCGGTTCCGGCTCCATCACGTCCAGGCCCGCGCCCGCGATGGTTTCCGCGCGCAGGGCCGCCACCAGGTCCTCGGTGTTCACCAGGCCGCCGCGCCCGGCGTTGATGAGGAAGGCCGTCTCCCTCATGCGGCCCAGTACCTCCGCGTCCACCAGGTGCCGCGTCTCCTCCGTAAGGGGCGCCAGCAGCACCACAAAGTCCGCCCTCCCCCACAATTCCGGTTCGCGGCGCACCCGCTCCATCGGGTAGGTTGCCGCCGCCCCCGCCACGGGACGCCCCGACCTGTTCACCGCGATCACCTCGCAGCCAAAGGGCACCAGCAGCTCCATGAGCCGCCGCCCGATGCCCCCTGCCCCCACGATCATCACGGTCTTACCCTCGTAGAGGAACTGAGACTCGCGCTGCATCTTCCTCGCGGCGCTCCACGAGGCACGCGCGGTGACCAGCTTGTACATGTGCGTGGCCCCGAGCATGAGGCCCAGGGTGCCCTCCGCCACGGAGTCGGCGTAGAGCCCGGCCGCGTTCGCCCACCGCACTCTGGTGCTCAGCAGCCCGGCCTCGCGCAGGCCGTCCACCCCGGCGGTGGCGGTCTGCACGTATCGCACCGTGGGCGGCAGCTCCGGGAAGTCCCGCGCCTCGCCGTTGAACACCACCAACTCCGCCCGTTCCAGGGGCACCTGCTCGTGACCGGCCTCCGTGAGCGCCGTCACCACCAGTTCCCAGGGCCTGGGCAGCATGGTAAAACGCACGATAATTCTCCCTTCGGATCGCGTGCCTAACGCCGCGCGGCAAAATACGAGAGGTAGTCCGTGTGCACCACCGCCCGGCGCTGTTCCTCGGCCAACTCCGAGGTCTTCTTGCCCTTCATCCGCTGCAAAGTGGACGCGGAATAGGCCACCTCGCCGCGGCCCACCACCTCGTCCTCCTCGTCTACGATGTCCACAATCTGTCCCGCGTCGAAGTCGCCCAGCACCTCGGTGATGCCCACCGCCAACAGGGAGGTTCCCCCGGAGCGCACGGCCTGGGCCGCCCCGGCGTCGATGCGCAGCTTGCCCGCGATATCCGCCGCGTACAGGGCCCAAAACTTCCATGCGGAGAGGCGGCTGTCCTTGGGGTAAAACACCGTGCCCACGTCCGCCGTATCCAGCGCGCGGCCTATCGACGCCGCCGAGGTCATGAGCACCGGCACCCCGCCCTGGGCGGCCAGGCGCGCCGCCGAGATCTTCGAGGCCATGCCCCCGGTGCCCACGGCGCCACCGTCGCCCGCGGCCACGCCGCGCAGGTCCTCGTCGCCGCGCACTTCGGCGACGAAGCGGGCGCCGGGTTCGGCGGGGTTGCGGTCGTAGAGGCCATCGACGTCGGAAAGGAGGACCAGCGCGTCCGCCCAGACCAGGTGCGCCACCAGCGCGGAGAGGCGATCGTTATCGCCAAAGTGAAACTCCGAGGTGGCCACCGTATCGTTCTCGTTGATGATGGGCACGGTCCCCATCTGGCGCAGGCGGTCGATGGTGCGCTGCGCGTTGCGAGCGCGATCACGCACCCCGGTGTCCCCGGCGGTGAGCAGCACCTGCGCCACCGTCCTGCCGTAACGGGCGAAGGACTTGCCCCACTCGTGGGCCAGCTCCACCTGGCCCACCGCCGCCGCGGCCTGCTTGGTGGCCAGATCCGTGGGCCGCTGTTTGAGCCCCAGCGGGCCCATGCCCGCGGCGACCGCGCCGGAGGAGACCACGATCACGTCCGTGCCGCGCTCCATGCGCGCCGTGAGCGCGTCCACGATCTCGTCGAGCCGGGACGTGTCCACCATGTGGGCCTCGTTGGTGAGGGAGGAGGAGCCGATCTTGACGACGATGCGCTTTGCTTGAGCGAGATAGTCTCTCATGCTCACCACATGGTACACGCCGGGGGTGCCCCTAGCCCTGCCAGCGCTCCCGGTCCGCGGGTCCTTCGTCCTCGTAGTGGTATTCGTCGATCAGCCCTCGGCGCGCCTGGGACGCCCGCTTGCGCTCCGCCGCGGAGGCGCGGTGCGAGCGCGCCAGACGCGGATCCGTGCCTCGCGCCGTCATCACCGTCTCCGCGCCCGCGATGGTCAGCGGCTCCCACTCGAAGCTCACCTCCCCGATGGTCACGGTGGCCCCCTCCTGGGCACCGGCCTGAAAGAGGGCCTCCTCGACCCCGGCGCGCGCCAGGCGATCCGCCAGATACCCCACGGCCTCATCGTTGTCGAAGTCCGTCTGGGCGATCCAGCGCTCCGGCTTGCGGCCGCGCACCAGGTAGGCCCCCGGCTCCTCCGGGTCCGCCACGACCTCGAAGTCCCGCCCGGCCCTGGCCCCCCGTCCCCCGGCGTCCACCGCGCGGGGCCGGATGATGGTACTCTCCTGCTTCTTTTCCTGGGGACGGCGCTTGCGATCGGCCTCCACGATCTCCAATAGTGCGTATGCCAGCGGCTCCAGCCCCCGGCGCGCCACGGCGGAGATGATAAAGACCGGCCAGCCGAAGCGCTCCTCCAGCTCCGGCTTGACGAACTCCGCGAGTTCCTCGGCCTCCGGCACATCCGCCTTGTTGAGCACCACGATCCGGGGACGCTCGCGCAGGTCGCCCAGGCCGGTATCCTGATCCAGCGCGGACTGATAGGCCGCCAGCTCCTCCTCCAGGGCCTCAATGTCGGAGACCGGATCGCGCCCGGATTCCAGCGTGGCGGCATCCACCACGTGCACCAGCACCGCCGTGCGCTCGATGTGGCGCAGAAAGTCCAGGCCCAGGCCCTTGCCCTGGCTCGCCCCGGGGATCAAGCCGGGAACGTCCGCCATCGTGAAGGTCTGGTTGCTCACGGTGACCACGCCGAGGTTGGGTTGCAGGGTGGTAAAGGGGTAATCCCCAATCTTGGGACGCGCGGCGGAGAGCACGGAGATCAGCGAGGACTTCCCCGCCGAGGGGAAGCCCACCAGGCCCACGTCCGCCACGGACTTGAGCTCCAGGATCAGGTCGCGTTCCTCCCCCGGTTCCCCCTTGAGGGCAAAGCCGGGAGCCTTGCGGTTGCGGCTGGCCAGGGCCGCGTTGCCCAGGCCGCCGTAGCCGCCGGTGGCGGCGATGAAGCGCGCGCCCGGCACCGTGAGGTCGGCCAGGGGTTCTCCCTGGTCGTCGCAGACCACGGTTCCCACGGGAACCTGGAGCACCAGATCCTCGCCGCGCGCGCCGTTGCGGTGATCGCCCGCGCCGTTACCGCCGCGCTTGGCCTTGAGATGCGGGTGGAAGTGAAAGTCGAGGAGGGTGTGTACCTGGGAGGATACCTCCAACACGATGTCCCCGCCGTGGCCGCCGTTGCCACCGTCGGGGCCGCCCAGGGGCTTAAACTTTTCCCGGTGTACCGAGGCGGCACCGTGGCCGCCATCGCCGGCGGAACAGTGCAGGACCACACGGTCGATGAAGCGAGCCATAACAGCGATACCCCTTATATATGTCCACGATCTGAGCATTCCGATGCTACCACCCCGGGGTATCGCGCCCCGCACGCCTGCCGCCGATCGCACACAGGGCCTCAAAGACGCGAAGCAACCCCCGCGATTGCTCTCCGGGAGCGGCGGGGGCTGGTAAATGCGCGAAAGCTTAGGCGGACGCGGCGACTGGCTCGGCCTCCACGATATTCACCATGCGGCGCTTGCGCTTGATGGAGAACTGCACGGAGCCCTCCTTGAGGGCGAAGAGCGTGTCATCGCCGCCGCGGCCGACGTTCTCGCCGGGGTGGAACTTGGTGCCGCGCTGACGCACCAGGATCTCACCGGCGTTGACCTTCTGGCCGCCAAAGCGCTTCACGCCGAGGCGCTTGGCATTAGAATCGCGACCGTTACTAGAGCTAGATGCACCCTTCTTGTGTGCCATGTGGGTTTGCCTCCCTCGCTAAAAGCTAATTACTTGATGCCAGTGACCTTGACCACGGTCAGCTTCTGGCGGTGCCCCTGACGAACCTTGTAGCCGGTCTTGTTCTTGTACTTCAGGATCTTGATCTTCGGGCCCTTGGTGTGCTCGACGATCTCGGCGGAGACCTGCACACCCTCCAGCTCGGAAGCGGTGGACTTAATGTCGGCGCCATCGACGAGCAGAATCGGGGTGAGAGCCACGGACGAACCCGGCTCACCCTCGATCTTCTCGACCTTGACGAGGTCACCTTCGGCAACCTTGTACTGCTTCCCGCCGGTCTTGACGATCGCGTACATCGGAGGGCTACCCCTTATCTGATATCTCGACTCAAACCCTGACGGGCCTGACATGGACAGGTACTCACGTGCTTCGGAGCGCTGACATCACACAGATAGGTACAACTAGCCCCAAAACATCGACTGTCAAAGGCTACCCTGTCACAGCCACCGAACACAAACCGCCCTCACGCCCGGCGGTACGTGGCCCGCCGCCGTCCGCGGCGACGCAGCCCGGCCGAGGCCTCGGTCTGCTCCACCCGATGCGATTGCGGTTCCGCCTGCTTCCGGGCGGACGTCCGCTGCATGACCGAAGAGGCCTGGGCGGCGGCCCTGGCCGCACCGCGGCGCACCACGCGCCGCCGGTGACGGCGCCGGATAGCGCTCTCGGCCTCGTCGGGTCGATCATCGTGCGGGATCGAGGCCTCGAAGTCCTCCGGCCGGGGGCGGTGGTCGGAGCGGGAGTTGCCGCGGGTGCGGCGTCCTCGGCGCGGCGAGGCCTCAAACTGCGCCACCGCTTGTTCGTAGTGGGACCCATTGGGTTCGTGCGGATCGAGCTCATCGGCGGTGGCCACCGCCGCCGCAGCGATCTTCTCCACCTCGGAGACCTCCTCCGAGTCCTCGATCACCACCGCGGAGGCCAGCTCCTCGATAGAGCGCTGCGGCTCCCGCTCGGGTGCGGCCTCCTTGGTCGGCTTCGCGCCCCCCTTGCGCTTGCGATCCGCCTCGGCGTACTTCTCCGCCTTTTCCCCCGCGCCGTGTTCCACCGGGTCGTCGTGCACCAAAAGACCACGCCCCTCGCAGGTGGGGCACTCGGTGGAGAACGTCTCCAGCAGCCCCGTGCCCAGGCGCTTGCGGGTCAGCTGCACCAGCCCCAGGGAGGTGACCTCGGAGACCTGGTGGCGGGTGCGATCCCGCTCCAGGGCCTCCTTGAGGCGGCGCAGCACCAGGTCGCGGTTCTCCGGAAGCACCATGTCGATGAAGTCGATCACGATCATGCCACCCAGGTCGCGCAGCCGCAGCTGGCGCACGACCTCCTCGGCGGCCTCAAGGTTGTTGCGGGTCACCGTCTCCTCCAGGTTGCCGCCGGAGCCGGTGAAGCGCCCCGTATTCACGTCGATCACCGTCATGGCCTCGGTGCGGTCGATCACCAGGGAACCGCCCGAGGGCAACCACACCATGCGCGCCAGCGCCTTGTGCAGCTGCTCGTCCACCCGGTAGGCCTCGAAGGCGTCGAGGCCATCGTGCTCCGCGCGGTCGTAATAGGTGAGGCGGTCCTCCAGATCCGGAGCCACCGAGTGCACGTAGGCGTGAACGATGTTCCACGCACGCCGCCCCTCCACCACCAGGGCCCCGAAGTCCTCGTTAAAAAGGTCGCGCACCACCTTGACCAGCATGTTCGGCTCTTCGTACAGGGTCACCGGGGTAGCCCCGCGGGAGTCCTTCTCCTCCTGCGCCCTGGCCTGAATGTCCTCCCACAGGTCGTGCAGGCGGCGCACGTCGGCGGCGATCGCCTCCTCCGAGACCCCCTCCGCGGCGGTACGGATGATGGCGCCGCCCTGGTTGGGCACCACCTCCTTGAGGATCTCCTTGAGGCGCTTGCGCTCCGGGGCGGGAAGCTTGCGCGAGATCCCCGCGCTGCGCCCGCCGGGTACGTACACCAGGAAGCGCCCGGCCAGGGAGATCTGCGTGGTCAGCCGCGCGCCCTTGTGCCCCACGGGGTCCTTCGTCACCTGCACCAGCACCTGATCGCCCGAGCGCAGAGCCTGCTCGATCTTGCGCGACCGCCCGCCGAGGCCCGCGGCCTTCCAATCCACCTCGCCTGCGTAGAGCACGCCGTTGCGGCCCTTGCCGATGTCGATGAACGCCGCCTCCATCGAGGGCAGCACGTTTTGCACCCGTCCCAGGTAAATATTGCCGATCATGGAGGTCTGCTGCTCCGAGGTGACAAAGTGCTCCACCAGCAGGTCGTCTTCAAGCACCCCTACCTGGGTCACCACGCCGTGGTGATCCTGGCGGTCCCGCTCGCGCACCACCATCGTGCGTTGCACGGATTCCCGGCGAGCCAGGAACTCCGCCTGGGAGATCACGTGCCGTTTCTTGCGCGCCTCGTCGCTGCGCTCGCTGCGCCGCCGCCGCTGCGCCTCCAGCCGGGTGGAGCCCTTGAGCGCCACCGGCTCCTGAATCTCCTCGGTCTCCGGCTCCTCCGGGGCAGCGACCTCGGGATCCCGGGATACCTCCGTGCCCTGAGCGGATTCCTGCTCGCCACGCCCGCGGCGGGTGCCCCGGCGACCGCGACGGCGCCTACCGCTTTCCTCCGTCGATTCTTCTTCCGGTCGAGCTTCCGGATCGGCCGACCGAGTGGCTTCTTCTGCGACCTCCGACCGCGCGGCGGTGGCGTTTGCGCGCCGGGTCACGCGGCGGTGGCGGCGCCGCGGCCTGCCGGCGTCATGGTCTTCTTCCGGCTCCTCCCCCGCGGCACGATCTCGCTGGTCCTGCCGCTCGGGGTACTCTTCCGATTGCACTTCCGGCGCGGCGTCTTCTTCCGGCGTTGTCCGTGCGGTCTCGGCGGCCTGGGACTCGTGATCCGCCTTGACGGTCTTTTTGGTGACCCGGCGGGTGCGTCCGCGCTTGGCGCCCCTGGGCTTGTCTTGTTCCTCCGAGGTTTCCTCCTGCCCGGCGGGCGCCGGGGCGTCGTCCTCCCGGGGGGTGCGGTCCGTGACCTCGGGAAGCTCCGCCTCGCGTTCCTCTGACTGAGCCACCTGCTCGGAAAGGTCCTTCTCTACCTTTTCCTCGATCTGGTGGATCTCATTGGCCACGTTCTTTTCCACGCGGTGCCGGATGCGTTCCTCTGACTCCGCTTTCTCTGCCCCGGCCGGTTTCTGCGTCCATGCCCTGGACTTGTCCTCCCCGTTGTCCTCCGAAGCCGCGGTGCCCCCCAGGTGATCCAGCAGCGCGGTGACCTCCTCCGGGCTCAGCGTGGACTGCGCCACCTTGCGCCATCCCAGCTCTTTGAGCGCCGCCACGAGTTCCTTGGAGGTTCCCCCCAACATCTTCGCCAGGGCGTGCACCCTGGTCTTGGCCCCGAGCTGGCTGCGATCAAAATCCCTGACCGATTCCGCCAGCGTGGATTCGGCGGCCTTCTTTTTCCGGCTTTCTGCCACGTTTATTCACTCCTTGAAATTATAAGTCTCCCCGGGCGCTGAAACCCCTCCGCGTTCGTGAGCGAACGAGGAATGAAGGGGCGTATCGCCGCCGCACAGGGTTGGTAGATGTTCTTCCTCATCTTTGCATACCCTGAACACTATGACACGCCCCCACGCTTTCGACCGTCTTGCCCTCTCCTGGCCGCCGTCTCTGCTATTCGGGGTAGGCGCGGGCATCGGCGCCCTCATGACCGTCCTGGGTCACTCGCTCTGGGCCATAGTTTTGTCCATCGCCGTCGGCATCGCCTTCGCCATGGCCACCAGCCGATCCCCCCTCTACTCCCCGCATAACTGGGATCAACGGGACCTGTATTCCGGCGCGGCCTCGTGGTTTCTGGTGGGCGGCATGCTATTCTGGATGTTAATCTCGTCACCCCTGCTCGATGGCAGCGTCGTGATGGGCACGCTCGTCGGCCTCCTCGTCGCCGTCTTTTTCACCCTCGTCGCCCGCTATTCCCACCTCCTGACCGCCTTCGGCGGCCGCAGGCACGCCCGCGGCATCCTGGCCACGGACGTCACGGTCACCCAGGAACAGATCGCCATCGCCCACCGACACACCGAGATGCTCTCCGTCCTGCTGAGTCTCGGCGCGGTCGAGGGCGTCCGGGTGCGTACCCGCCTGCTAGCCCACGCCCTCAATACGAGCGCGCCCGCGGCGCTGCGCGAGGCCCGCGAGCCCCAGGCAGCGGGCTTGCTGTACACCAGCGCCGTGGACGCCGGCGGCGATGAGGGCAAGATCTTCATGGCGCTCACCGCCGAGGGGGTTCACGCCCTCGACCGCACCGCGCAGGCCGCGCCCCCGCACGCCTAGCCCGGCGGCGGGCATCACGCACACGTCATCACGCAAGCCGGAGCGCAGCCATGCCGACCGCGCTCCGGCTTGTGCCCGCGTTCCTACAGGTTGGGGAACCAGATGCCGATCTCGCGCTCGGCGGACTCGGGGGAATCGGAACCATGCACCACGTTCTCGGCCACGGAGAGGCCAAAGTCTCCGCGGATGGTGCCGGGGGTCGCCTTGGAGACGGGGTCGGTCCCGCCGGCGAGCTGCCGCCACGCCTCGATGGCGCGCTCGCCCTCGATCACGCCCGCGATCAGCGGGGCGGAGGTGATGAAGTCCACCAACTCACCGAAGAAGGGCTTGTCCTGGTGCTCGGCGTAGTGCTTCTCCGCGGTCTCGCGGTCGGCCACCCGCAGATCCAGGGCGGCAAACGTGAGGCCCTTGGCCTCGATGCGGGAGAGGACGGTGCCCACCACGCCGCGCGCCACGCCGTCCGGCTTGATCAGAATCAGAGTGCGTTCAGTCATGCCCGTTACTGTACCGGACGCAGGTCTCCCCCGCGCCCCGGCACGCTACATGTGTTGGGTGGTGAGCAGGCCGCGCTTCATCCTGGCGATGAGGCTCGATCTCAGGTGCAACACGTACCACCAGACCACGATGAACACGCAGGCCACGATGCCCAGGGAGTAGTGGAAAAAGAACCCACCCAGGGCCGCGATCTGGAGGGCGATGTTCACGGGGATCGACCACCGGTAACGCTGAAGGAAGGACACCAGGAGCATGATCGTGGCCATCGCGGTGACGTAGATGGCGGACAGGGGCGTCCAATACGCCCCACCGTCCACCCGGGCGATCACGGTGAGAGCTAAGAAGAAGGTGATCGCCTCCATGCACATGGTGGCCGACATCACCCCCACGATCCCCTTCATGGGATCCTTCTCCGGGGCATGGCCGGGACCCAGCGGGCCGTACTGCGGGTCGTGCGATTGCGTCATGCGGGATCCTTTCCAAAGAGCGTGCGGGCCTCCCCCGCGGTGACCACCGAGCCGGTGATGACGAGGCCCGCCCCCGACTGCACCTCGGCCTCCTCCGCCAGCTCCACGGCCAGTTCCACCGCGCCCGGCAGGGCGTCCATCACGTGCACGCGCTCCTCGCCAAAGATCTCGCGCGCGTACTCCGCCAGGGCCTCGGCCTCGAGGCAGCGGAGGGAGGAATTGCGGGTGCACACCACCTCCGCCACGTGCGGTTCCAGTTCGCGCAGCAGCCCCGGGGCGTCCTTATCGCCCAGCACGGCCACCACGCCGATGAGCCGCTCGAAGGTGAAGTCTCGCTCCAGGGCCTGCCCCAGGGCGCGCATGCCGTGCGGGTTGTGGGCGGAGTCGATAAACGTGGTGGGTGCCGAGCGCACCCGTTCCAGGCGCCCCGGCGAGGTGACCTCGGCGAATCCCCGCCGCACCGTCTCCTCGTCGAGCTGGCGTCCCGCCCCCGCGCCGAAAAACGCCTCCACGGCGGCCAGGGCCACCGCGGCGTTGCGCGCCTGATGCTCCCCGGAAAGCGGCAGGAAGATGTCGGTGTATTCCCCGCCGAGGCCTCGGATGCTCAGGCGCTGCCCGCCCACGGCCACGGTGGATTCGACTACCCCAAACTCCACCCCGGCGCGCGCCACGGCGGCGTCGACCTCCACGGCGCGACGCAGGATCGCCTCCGCGGCCTCGGGATCCTGTTCCGCCACGATTGCCACGTTATCCGGCGGGGTTAAAAGATCGTCCTTGTCCCAGCGCGAGGTGATGATGCCGGCCTTTTCCCCGGCGATCTCCGCGAGCGTCGAGCCCAGGTAGTCGGTGTGATCGAGCCCCACGGGAGTCACCACGGCCACCTGGGCGTCAATCACGTTGGTGGCGTCCCAGCGCCCGCCCATGCCCACTTCCACCACGGCCACATCCACCGGGGCGTCGGCAAAGGCCACGAAGGCCATGGCGGTGAGCACCTCGAACTTGGACATGGGGGCGTCGTAGCGCTCATCGATCATCGCCACGTAGGGCTCGATCTCCCGCCAGGTGCGCACGTAGTCGGCGGGGTGCAGCGGCAGGCCGTCGATGGCGATGCGCTCGGTGACCAGTTGCAGGTGCGGCGAGGTGGTGCGCCCGGTGCGCCGGTGGAAGGCCCGCAGCAGCGACTCGATCATGCGCACGGTGGAGGTCTTGCCGTTGGTGCCCGCCACGTGAATGGCCGGATAGGCCCGCTGGGGGGTTCCCAGCAGATCCATCAGGGCCTCCATGCGCTCGGTGCTGGGATCGATCTTGGTCTCCGGCCAACGCCGGTCGAGCTCCGCCTCCACCTCGGCCAGGGTGCGCAGATCCTCCGGCGTGATGGGCCTGGCTTGGGGTTCCTCGGCCTTATCGCCCGCCAGGTCGATGGGCAGGGTCAGCCCAGTCTCGTCGAGGTGAACGCCGCTGTGCTCGCTCACCGCAGGGCCTCCAGGCGCGCCCCGATGCGCTCGACCTCTTCCCGGGCGATGCGCTGGCGCTCCTTGATCTTTTCCACCACCTCGGCCGGGGCCTTGTCCACGAAGTTCGGATTGGCCAGTTTCTTGCCCGTGGTGTCTAGCTCCTTGTGCGCCGCCGCGAGCTCCTTGTCCAAGCGCTTGCGTTCGGCCTCCTTGTCCACGGTGCCGGAGGTATCCAGGGTAATTTCCACCGTGGCCTGGGACAGCCGCACCTCGATGCTTGCCGACGCCGCGAAGTCCTCCCCCGGGCGGGTGGCCCGTGCCATGGAGCGCACCAGGTCCTCCTGCTCGGTCAGGTCCGCGGCGGCGCAATCGATGCGCGCCGGCACCGGCTGGGAGGGCTTGACCCCCTGATCCGAGCGGAAGCGCCGCAGCTCCGTGATGAGCTTGATGGAGTCGCGGATGCGGCGGGCGGCCACCTCGTCCGGCTGCGCGCCGCCGTTGGTATCCGCCGCCGTGGGCCAGGGGGCGATCACGATGGATTCCTCTCCCGTGAGCGCCGTCCACAGCACCTCCGTGACGAAGGGCATGGCCGGGTGCAGCAGGCGCAGCACCACGTCGAGCACCCGGCCCAGCACGAAGCGGGTGGGCTCGGGGGCCTGCGTCTTGGCGATCTCCAGGTACCAGTCGCAGAACTCGTCCCAGGCGAAGTGATAGAGCTCCTCGTTGGCCTTGGCGAACTGGTAGTCGTCCAGGTAGGCGTCCACGCTGGCGCGCACCTGCTCCAGGCGGTCGAGGATCCACCGATCCGCGTCCGTGAGTCCCTCGCGCGCCACCGGCCCCACCTCGGCCCCCTTCATCAGGGCAAAGCGGGTGGCGTTGAAGAGCTTGGTGGCAAAGTTGCGCGAGCTCTGGGCGTGATCCTCGCCCACCGGCAGATCCACGCCGGGGTTGGCCCCGCGGGCCAGGGTGAAGCGCAGGGCGTCCGCGCCAAAGCGCTCCACCCAGTCCATCGGGTCGATGCCGTTGCCCAGGGACTTGGACATTTTCCGGCCCTTCTCGTCGCGCACCAGGCCGTGCAGGAAGAGATCCGTAAAAGGCACGGTGCCCTCCAGCTCCGGGGTGATGGTGGCGGCGAAGGTGCCGAACATCATCATGCGGGCCACCCAGAAAAAGAGGATGTCGTAGGCGGTGACCAGCACGGAGGTGGGGTAGAACTTAGCCAGCTCGGGGGTGGACTGCGGCCAGCCCATCGTGGAGAAGGGCCACAGGGCGGAGCTAAACCAGGTATCGAGCACGTCCGGGTCCTGCTCGTAGCCGGCCGGCGGTTCCTCGTCCGGGCCCACGCAGACCACCTCGCCCTCGGGCCCGTACCAGATGGGGATGCGGTGACCCCACCACAGCTGGCGGGAGATGCACCAATCGTGCATGTCGTCCACCCAGTCGAAGTAGCGCGGCTCCAGGGCGGCCGGGTGCAGCGTGGTGGCGCCGGTGCGCACGGCGTCGCCCGCCATCGCGGCCAGCTCCTCCACCTTCACCCACCACTGCAGGGACAGGCGGGGCTCGATGGCCTCCCCGGAGCGCTCCGAGTGACCCACGGAGTGAACGTAGGGGCGCACCTCCTTAACGATGCGCCCCTGCTCGCGCAGGGCCTCGCGCAGGGCTTCGCGGGCCTCCTCGCGGCTCAACCCATCGAAGCGGGTGCCGGTGCCCGCAATGTGGCCGGTCTCGTCCATGATGGTGGGCATGTCCAGGCCGTGGCGCTGCCCCATCGCGTAGTCGTTGGGGTCGTGCGCCGGGGTGATCTTGACGGCGCCGGTGCCAAACTCCGGATCCACATAGCTATCGGCGATGACCCGAATGCTCACGTCCTCGCGGAAGGGGTGCGGGAGCACCTTGCCCACCATGTGTGCATAGCGCTCGTCGTCCGGGTGGACGGCGATCGCCACGTCGCCCAGCATGGTCTCCACGCGGGTGGTGACCACCACCAGGGAATCTTCGCCGTCGCCGTAGCGGAAACTCACAAGTTCCCCCTCGACGTCCTTGTACACCACCTCGATGTCCGAGACCGCCGTGCGCAACGCGGGGGACCAATTGACCAGTCGGTTAGCCCGGTAGATCAGGCCGCGGTCAAAGAGCTCCTTGAAGATCGTCTGCACGGCGCGGGACAGCCCCTCGTCCAGGGTGAAGCGTTCGCGCGACCAATCCACGGAATCCCCGATCGCCTGCATCTGCGTCAGGATCGTGCCACCGTACTGTTGCTTCCACTGCCACACCCGCTCCACGAATTCCTCGCGGCCCAGGTCGTAACGGGACGCCCCCTCCTGCTCCTTGAGCTGCGCCTCCACCTTGGTCTGGGTGGCAATGCCCGCGTGATCCATGCCGGGCAGCCACAGCACCTCGTAGCCCTGCATCCGCTTGCGGCGCACGATGGCGTCGATGAGCGTGTGATCCAGGGCGTGGCCCATGTGCAGCTGCCCGGTGACGTTGGGCGGCGGCAGCACCACGGAAAAGGCCGGCTTGGCGCTGGCGGGATCGGCCTGGAAATATCCCCGATCTATCCAGCGCTGGTACAGCTCGGCCTCGACGGCGTGGGGGTCCCAGCTCTTGGGCAGGTTCTCAGCGCGGTTCTCAATCACGCCGCCTATCTTAGCGCCCGGGATGAGCCCGCCAGCAGGTGCGCCACCGCGCGACGTTCCTCCTGCAACTCCGCCACATTGGCGTCGATGCGCTCGCGCTGAAACTCGCTGAGCTCCAGGCCCGGCACGATCTCCCAGCGCCCCTCGCGGGCGACCGTGGGGAAGCCGAAAATCAACCCCTCCGGCACCCCGTAAGAACCATCCGAGGGGATGGCGGCCGTGGCCCAGCCCCGGGAACCCTGAATCCAATCGCGCATGTGATCCACGGCCGCCGAGGCCGCCGAGGCCGCCGAGGACTTCCCGCGCACCTTGATGATCTCCGCGCCGCGCTGCGCCACCGTGGGCATGAACTCCTCGCGGTACCACTGCTGATCGAGTCGAGGGGCCACCGGCTCCCCGGCCGCGGTGGCGTAGGAGAGATCGGGGAACTGGCTGGCGGAATGGTTGCCCCACACGGCCACCTTGCCCAGATCCGCGCTGGGCACCCCGAGCTTCCCGGCGAGCTGAGCCAGGGCGCGGTTGTGATCCAGGCGCATGAGCGCGCTGAACCGCTCGGCGGGCACGTCCGGGGCCGCCTGCTGCGCGATAAGCGCGTTGGTGTTCGCGGGATTTCCTACCACCACCACGCGCACGTCACTGGCGGCGTGGGCGTTGATCGCCGCCCCCTGGGGGCCAAAGATCGTGCCGTTGGCGGCCAGCAGGTCTGCGCGTTCCTGGCCTTTGCCGCGCGGTTTGGCACCCACCAGGAAGGCGGCGGAGACGCCCTCGAAGGCCACCGCGGGATCCTCGGTGACGGTCAGCCCTCGCAGCAGCGGGAAGGCCGAATCCATCAGCTCCATCGCCACCCCTTCGGCGGCCTGGCGGGCCTCCGGGATGTCCAGCAGGTGCAGGGCCACCGGGGTGTGGGGTCCGTAGACCTCGCCGCTGGCGATCCGCCACAGCAGCGAATAGGCGATATTGCCGGCCGCGCCGGTCACGGCGATCTTTTTAACCGACTGGGTAGCGACTTGTGCCATGATGAGCAATCCTTTCGGCACCGAAAAACAAACGGAAATCTAAGCAACGCCCTCTAGGATACCCCGCGAAGTGTTCAGATAACACCCCCAAAAAATCTCCCAAATAACCCCATTTACCTGGCATTTTATCTGTCTTTCCGGTTCGATGATCACCCCCTTTGGGGGCAGCGTCGTAATCTAGTACTGATAGTGCCACGAGCGCACGTCCCTGCGACCGCAGGAGCACAGCCTTAAAGACACCACGGAGGGAACCGAATGGCGAGCGACGACCTCGACCTGGCACTCGACCCCCAATCCCCGGAGGAGCAGTCCATGGGGAAGGTCATCGACGTGGCCATAGAGCGCTTTTCCGTCAAGCCCTTCCCCGAAGCCAAGCTCGACGCCATCGCCAAGGAGGCGGGGGTGTCCAAGCGGATGATTCATTATCACTTTGGCAATAAGAAGGGCCTCTACCAAGCGGTACTCTCGCACGCGATCGAGCTACTCCAGCCGCCCACTCACCTCCTGGTGATCGACTCCGCGATTCCCGTGGACGGCATCCGCGCCGTGGTGGACGCGCTCTATGGCCAAATCGCCCGCCACCCCGTGGCCGCGCAGATGCTGCACATGGAATCGCTCCAGCACGTGCTCCCCCTCACCGAGATCGCCCCCTTGTCCAGCAATACGGAGGTGATCCTGCATCTCGACAGGCTGCTCATGCTGGGTCAAGACGCCGGCGTGTTCCGTCCCGGTATCTCCGCCTACGACGTCTTCTATATGGTGGCGTCGCTCTCCTTCTACCGCCGCCAGCAGCGCGAACTAGCCATCAACATCTTTGGGATCGACCCCACCGACGAGGACAACACCGAGGGGGTGCGCCGCATGACCATCGACACCGTCCTGGCCTTCCTCACCTCCAACGTCCCCCACTCCGGCCACAACTCCTACCTCAGCACCGCGCAATCGGTGCACGAGGAGCCGGAGTCCGCCCAGGCCATCTACGAATAGCGCTCCGCGCCCTAAGCGGAACGCTCCGCCGCGCAATCGACCACCACCAGGTCTTCCTCCCCGTGTACCATCTCCGCGCTAATAGTCAGCGCGCCCTCCCCCTCGCGGTCGGGAATCTCGTACATCACAGGCACCAGGAGATCCTCCATGATGGCCCGTAGGCCGCGCGCGCCCGTGCCGCGGTCGATGGCCTTGTCCGCTATGGCCTCAAGAGCCCCAGGCTCGAAGCGCAGCTCCACCCCGTCAATGTCGAAGAGCCGCTGGTACTGGCGCACCAGGGCATTCTTCGGCTCCGTGAGTACCCGCACGAGCGCATCCCGATCGAGGTGCCCCACCGTGGCCACCACGGGCAAACGCCCGATAAACTCCGGGATCAGGCCAAAACGCACCAGATCCTCCGGCTGCACCTGAGCAAAGAGATCCTGCTGCTCCCGATCCCGCAGGCTCTCCACCGGGGATCCAAAGCCCAGGCCGCGCCTGCCCACGCGCTCCTGGATCACCCGGTCGAGGCCCGCGAAGGCCCCCGCCACGATGAAGAGGATATTGGAGGTATCGAGCTGGATGAGGTCCTGATTGGGATGCTTGCGCCCGCCCTGGGGGGGGATCGAGGCGGTGGTGCCCTCCAGGATCTTCAGCAGCGCCTGCTGCACGCCCTCCCCGGAGACGTCGCGGGTGATCGAGGGATTCTCCGACTTCCGGGAGATCTTATCCACCTCATCGACGTAGATGATGCCGCGCTGGGCGCGCTGCACGTCAAAGTCGGCCGCGTGGAGGAGCTTGAGCAGGATGTTTTCCACATCCTCGCCCACGTAACCGGCCTCGGTGAGGCTGGTAGCGTCCGCGATGGCGAAGGGGACGTCGAGAAGCCTGGCGAGGGTCTGGGCCAGGTAGGTCTTGCCGGAGCCGGTGGGGCCGAGCAGGAGGATATTAGATTTGGCGATCTCCACGTCGTCCTCGTGCTTTCGGAAGGACGTGGACTCCGCCTCCCGGATGCGCTTGTAGTGGTTGTACACCGCCACCGCCAGCACGCGCTTGGCGTCCTCCTGGCCGATCACGTACTCGTCCAGGAAGGATCGAATCTCCGAGGGCTTGGGGAGCCTCCCCTCCTGCTCCTGGGCGGCGGCCTTGGCCGCGCCCATCTCCTCCTCGATGATCTCGTTGCACAGCTCGATGCACTCGTCGCAGATATACACCCCACCGCCGGCGATGAGCTTTTTCACCTGCTTTTGCGACTTCCCGCAGAAGGAGCACTTGAGCAGATCCGCACTTTCTTGCATACGTGCCATGAGCTGGTTCGATCTCATTTCTGGTTGGGGCCAGGGTTCACCTTCCGTCCACTTTAGCGCGTGGGTCAATCCGGTCCACCTGGTGGATCACCTCGCGCACCTCACCGAGCAGTTCCCGCGTGCGCGCGGAGCCGTAGGCCCCGATCCCCAGCACGATGCCGCTGCGCTGGGGACTGCTCCAATACTCGGACAGGGCCTGCACCGCCAGCCCCCGGCGCGCGCACCGCACCACCACCTCCGCCTCCGCGCGCGCATCATCGAGGTACACCACGGCGTGCAAGCCGCCATCCATCGGCTCGGCGGCCTCGCGGGCAAAGACGTCCGCGAAGAGGTCGCGGCGCTTCTTGTACTCACGACGCATCCGGGCCAGGTGGTGGCGCAGGCCCTCGTCCTCCATGAAATACGTCATGGCGTCTTGCACCATGCCGGAGGCCGGGGTGGCCCGGGCACACAGGGCCTCGCGCAGCGCCGCCGGCATGAAGACGAAACCCAGGCCCAGGCCCGGGGTGATCGTTTTAGAAAAGGAACCGAGGGTGGCCACGCACCCGGCGGTGTCCACGGCGGCGAGGGCGGGGTGGGGTTGGCCCACGTAGCGCAGCTCGGAGTCGTAATCATCCTCCACGACGAGCAGCCCGTGCGCGGCGGCGTAGTCGAGGAGCTGGCGCCGCCGCGGCGCGCTCATCGCCGCCCCCAGCGGGTACTGGTGCGAGGGCGTGACCAGGACCACCTGCGGGCACACCCGCTCTAGCGCCGCAATCTCGATGCCTTCCCCGTCCACGGGGATGGGCACCACGCGGTGCCCGTGCTCGCGCAGCACGGCGCGCAGCGAGGGATAGCCAGGGTCCTCCACCGCCACCACGCTGGCGTTGCCCACGGCGTCGAGCAGGGTGCGCAGGCCGTCGCGGGCGCCGGAGGTGACCAGGACGTCCTCGGGGGTGGCCGGCACCGAGCGGGTGATGCGCAGGTGCTCCGCGATGAGTTCGCGCAGCCGGGGGGCGCCGGGCACCGGATAGCCCCGGCTGGGGTGGGCGGCGGCGCGGCGCCAGGCGGCGCGCCACGCCGTGCCGGTGAGCGCCTCGGTGTTGGGGATACCGGGGCGCAGGTCGGCGCGCCGGCGCGCCTCGCGGGGCTTCGACGACGCCGGCAGTCGTGGCGGCGCGTGGGTGGCGGGCAGGTCGGGATTGACGAGGGTACCCCCGTGACCGGCAACCAGATACCCCTCCCCGGAGAGCTGTTCGTAGGCGGTCACCACGGTGCCCCGAGAGACCCCGAGGTCGGCGGCCAACGCCCTAGTCGAAGGCACGCAGTCGCCGGGGGCAAGGCGCCCGGTGTCGATGAGCCGACGCAGGTGGCGGGTGATCTGGTGTGGCAGGTTCCCCGCGGAGCGATCCAGGGCGATCATCGCGTCACGCTGTTCAAAGCCATGTCGGCGTACATAACTCCCAGTTCCTCGGCGCTGTATCCGGCCTGCGGATCGAACCACAGGCACACGCCGAGCCCCATATCGATGAGGGCGTAGGCGCTGACCTTCACGTCCGCCGCGGTGAACTCGCCCGCGGCCGCCCCGGCCGCGATGATGCTTTGCCAGCATCGCACGTACTCGCGACGCAGCGCGGTGGCCTGGGCGCGGGTGGGGGCATCGAGGTGCGCGATCTCGTTATTGACCACCCTGGTGGCCCGGGCGTGCCGCGCGTGATAGCTCACGTGCGTGCGCATAGCAGCATGAAGTTGCGCGCGCGGCTCGCTTATCCCCGCCACCCCCTGGTGGTGCTCGCGGAGCAGTCCACGCAGGGTATCCAGGATGACCTCGGTGAGTAGCTCCTTCTTCGATCCCACGTGGTTATACAGGCTGGAGGTGGCCATACCCACGTGACCGGCGATGTCCTCCATGCTCGTGGCGTTATAACCGCGCCGACTAAAGAGCTCCAGCGCGGCGGCGGCGATCTGCGATCTCCGTTGCTGATTGGCCATGCGAACAACATTACTTGCCCCCGCACCCACCCTCGCTTGACGAAAAGTGCGTTACACATCACACTATAGGGACGAACCGCAATTCGTTCGCGGATAGCCCTAACTGAAAGGTAGGTCACTCTATGTCCACTCCGCTGAGCAACAGCACCGCAGACTTCTACCAGATCTTCGCTGACGTAGACGGCGCAGACCTGGACTACTGGAACGCCACCCGCGCCTACGCGGACGAGGTACGCGACCAGGTCAACGACGCTTGGGAAAAGGCCGAGTACCGCATTCCGCTGGTCAAGCGCGCCTCCGAGTACGGCCTGGTCCGCGATGGCATCGACATTCCCGGCTTCGAGCCCATGAGTATTCGCGCCAACCGCCTCATCACCATGGAGCTGGGTCGGCTCGACGGCTCCATCGGCACCGCCGTGGTGGTGCAGTCCGGTCTGGCCATGCGCTCCATCGCGGCCTGCGGCTCCGAGGAGCAGAAGGAAAAGTACCTCGCCCCGATGGCCCGCTGCGAGGTACTGGGGGCCTTCGCGCTGACCGAACCCGATCACGGCTCCGACTCCATTGGGCTGGAGACCACCGCCGTGCGCGACGGGGACGAGTGGGTCATCAACGGCGCGAAAAAATGGATCGGCCAGGGCAGCGTGGGACACATCACCATCGTGTGGGCGCGCATGGAGGACGGCCAGGTGGGCGGCTTCATCGTCCCGCAGGACGCCCCCGGTTACAACGCCACCACCATCACCGGCAAGGCCTCGCTGCGGGCCATCTTCCAGGCCGAGATCGAGCTGGACAACGTACGCATTCCCCTGGAAAACCGCCTACCGCACGCCCACTCCTTCCGCGATACCGCCGAGATCCTGGCGGGCACCCGCATCGCCGTGGCCTGGGCCGCCCTGGGCCTGGGCATCGCCTGCTACGAAAAGGCGCTATCCTACGCCCAGGAGCGCATCCAGTTCGGCAAGCCCCTGGCGAGCTTCCAGATCATCCAGCAGCGCCTCTCCGATATGCTCCAGGACGTGGTCTCTATGGGCCTGTACTGCCGTCGCCTGCTGGAGATGGAGGAAGCCGGGACGCTCTCGGACAAGCAGGCCGCCCTGGCCAAGGTGCACAACACTCGCAAGGCCCGCGCGATCGCCGCCAACGCCCGCGACATGCTCGGCGGGGTGGGCATCCTGCTGGAAAACGACGTGATCCGGCACATGGTGGACATCGAGGCCCTGCACACCTACGAGGGCACGGACACCATGCAGTCGCTCATCGTGGGCAAGACCATCACCGGAGTCAGCGCCTACCGCTAGGAACGCGACGCCCGTCATCCCCTCGGCCCCGGAGGCGCACCGCATCAGGTCGCCTCCGGGGCCATCCTGCCCCGCCGCGCCGAGGCCTCGATCGTGGAGTCTCTACCGTCCGCCGAGGTACGAAAGAAGGGATGCCCCTCACTATGACCGCCCAGGTCGCACCCCCACCCCGGATCGCAGCGAGGACAACGCCTTTTATCCCTCACCGTATTCCCTCAGCCAGTACACCGCGCCCATCACCAACTTCGACGGGCTAGTCACCTCGGAAAAATACACCGGCGGCACATGGAAAGTATTGGTCATCGCCGCAGACGAGCGCTACATGCTCATGCGCAGCGGCGCGTTCTTCTCCACCGGAAACCACCCCGTAGAAACCCTGCTGCCCCTCCATCACATGCTTGAGGCCGGCTATCGGGTGGACGTAGCACCCTGAGCGGCGGCCCTGGCAAGTTCGAGTGGTGGGCCTATCCCCACGAGGATCGGGCCGTGGCCGCCGCCTGGGAGGCCATCGGGGAGGCATTCAAGGCCCCGCACAGACTCTCCGACCTCGTGGCTGCCGGACTGGACGATTACGCCGCCATCTTCATTCCCGGCGGTCACGTGACGATGAACGGCCTGCCCCAGAGCACCGATCTGCGCGAGGCGCTGGACTTCTTCCTGCGCTCCGAGCGCCTCGTCATCACCCTCTGTCACGGGCCCGCGGCCCTGCTCACCGCGGGTATAGGACGCGAACGCAATCCGCTGGCGGGATACCGAATCACGGCATTTCCCGACAGCCTGGAATTCGGGGCAAACCGGAAGATCGGATACCTGCCCGGGGAGATGCCCTGGAGGCTGGGAGAGAAACTACGCGAGGCGGGCATCGAGATCGTCAACGACGACATGACCGGCGCCACCCTGCGCGATCGCCAGCTACTGACCGGCGATAGCCCCCTCGCCGCGCATCGGCTGGGCAAGGAATCCATCCTGGCCTAATCACCACCCCGCGTTCCCTCTGCGATCATACCCTGGGCTTTCCCCACACGCCATCGCGGAGGCGGATTCGAGCGGCTGCGCGAGAGCATCGACGACGCAGCGGTGACGCGACTCCCGGGAGAGGGCCTGGAATGGATAAGGGGGCGGCACCCGCGGGTGCCGCCCCCTTGCCTTCACGAGCGCGCTAGTTCTTCAACGGCCTGCGCGTGGTAGCCATGTGGGCGGCCCGCTCGGCGTTCTTCGGCCGCACCAGCACCGCGGAGGCCTCGCGGCTCTCCCGCAGGCCCAGCTCGTGGGCGTCGATCTCGCCCTCACCGGCGTACTCGCGAGCCAGGGCCTCGCCGATGGCCCTGTCCGTCTCGCTGCCCTCGTCCAGGGACAGTTCGCCGGAGTAAAGCGGCAGCCTCCCGGAAACCGGCGACTGATAGCCCTCGGCCAGTTCCTCGGCCAACGCAAGGGCGTCCGCGATCACGTGATCCGGGGAAAGCACCACCCGATCCCCCTCGCGCAGCAGCGGAAGGTTCACCGCCGGGATGGGCTTGGTGTTCAGCAGCATGGTAAAGGCCGCGTGGTGAGGGTTGGGAGCCCCCATCTCCACCAGGCGCTCCAGCACGCGCACGGTGCCGCCCCAGCCGGGGAAGAGCCCCACCGAACGCTCTGGGAATCCCACCCGGGTTTCGGCATGAATCACCGAGGCGTCCGTGTGCAGCAGCAGCTCCAGGCCACCGCCAAGGGCCACGCCGCGCACCGCGCCCACCACGGGGAAGGGGGCATCGCGCAGCACCTGGAGGGAAACCGCCCCGGCGCGCACCACCTCGTAGGCGGCCTCGGCCCGGCCCGTAGCCGCCAGCCGGGCGATGGTGGGCAGATCGGCACCCGCGCAGAAGGTCGTGGGGTTGTCCGAGGCGATCACCAGGGCGCGCAGGTCGGTGCGCTGCGCCACCTCGCGCATGATGTCCAAGGCCGGAACGCTGCAGGCATTCATCGGGGTCGTGAAGGTATACAGGGCGATGCCGTCGGCGCGCTTATACACCGTGGCGGCCTCGTTGCAGGCGATGACCTCGGCGCCTTCCACCAGATCGGCCACCGTCACCACCCCCTCGCGCTCGCGGGGAGCCCTCGGGGTACCGTCGCTGCCCAGGACCTTCCCGTCCGCGTAGAAGCCGCCGGCCGTGACCGCGGCGTCGAGCAGCGACGGCGCCTCACCATCATACAGGGAGGCCAACCACTCCACCCCGAGGGCATCCGCCAGGGCGAAGGGCCCCTTCTTCCAGCCGTAGCCCAGGGCCATCGCGGCGTCGATCGCGTCCACCGCGTCGCAGATCTCGGGGGCGGTATCGCAGCAGTAGGCCAGGGTGGTTAGCAGCACGTCCTTGGCGTAGCGCCCCTCGGGGGTATCGGTGGTCAGTAGTTCGCGGGCGTCCCGGGACACGGTGTAGGTCTCGCGCGGTCGGTAGTCGCCCGCGGCGAAGTCAAAGACCTCGTCGCGGCCGCGGTAGAAGCCGGATTGCGCGGTGCGACCGGTGTAGCCCTTGTCCAGCAGGGTGGTGAACTCCGGGCGCTGGGTGATGTCGAAGCGATGGTAGGCGTCGGAGTTCGGCAGCGCGGAGAGCAGCGATCCCCAGATGGCAGGGACGAGCTGCAGGCCCACGTAGTCGAAGAGCCCGAAGATGCCGGTGCGGGGGATACCGAAGGCCCGGCCGAAGGCGGTATCCGCCTGCTCGGGGGCAATGCCCTGCTCGAAGGCGAGGTACGCGCCGGCGGCCATCCAGAAGTTACCGATCCTGTTGGCGATGAAACCGGGAGTGTCGCGGCAATCCACGATCACCTTGCCCAGCTGGCACTCCAGCACCTGCGTGAGGGAGTCGATCACCTCCGGTCGGGTATCCGGCCCGGCCACCACCTCCACCAGGCGCATCACGCGCGGCGGGTTGAAGAAGTGCGTGATGGCAAAGTCCCGGCGGAAGGACTCATCCAGGCCGCCGAGGAGATCCGCCAGCGGAATCGTGGAGGTATTGGAGCTGACCGGGGTGCCGGGGGCGCGGTGGGCGTCGATCCGGCGGAAGGTATCCTGCTTGACCTTGAGGTCCTCGAAGACCGCCTCGACGATCCACTCCGCCTCCCCCAAGCGATCGAGGTGGTCTTCCACGTTACCGGGGATGACGTTGTCCGCGTACTCCGGGCGCATGAAGCCGTGACGCTTCAGCTGCAGCTCGATGCCCTTCTTGGCGCGGGCATCGCGGTCCTCCCCCTCGGCGGGGATGTCCAGCAGGTGAACCTTGACCCCGGCGTTGGCGAGGTGGGCGGCGATGCCCGCGCCCATCGAACCCGCGCCGAAGACGGCGGCCGTGCGAATGGTGTTCGTAGCAGACATGTGGTTAAACCTCCAGGATGAGAGCGATACCCTGGCCGCCGCCGATGCACAGCGTCACTAGGCCGTAGCGGCCGCCGGTGGCGCGCAGCCGGGAGATGAGCTTGGTGGTCAGGATGACGCCGGTGGCCCCGATGGGGTGGCCCAGGGCGATGGCGCCGCCATCCACGTTGGTCTTGGCGGGGTCAAAGCCCAGCTGGTCGGACACTGCCAGACACTGGGCGGCGAAGGCCTCGTTCGATTCGATGAGGTCGATGTCCCCCAGGTTCAGGCCGGCCTTGGCCAACGCCTTGGGCACCGCACCCACCGGACCCAGGCCCATGTACTTGGGATCGCAGCCGGCGATCCCCCAGCTCACCACGCGGGCCTGGGGGTTCAGGCCGTGCTCGTCCACGGCGGCCTGGCTGGCCATGACGGTGACGGCGGCGGCGTCGTTAATGCCGGAGGAGTTGCCGGCGGTGACCGCGCCGTCCTTGCGGAAGGTGGGTCGCAGCCCGGCCAGTTTCTCCAGGGAGGTCTCACGGGGGTGCTCGTCAGTGGTGAACTCACCGCCGCGCACCGGCACGGGCACGATCTGATCGACAAAGCGGCCCTCCTCGATGGCGGCACGGGCGCGGCGCTGGGATTCCAGCGCGTATTCGTCCTGGCGCTCGCGGCTGATGCCGAACCTCTCCGCGATGTTCTCCGCCGTGATGCCCATGATCCCGTTCCCCATCGGGTCGGTAAGCGCACCGGTGAGCCAGTCATCCAGGGTGCCGTCGCCCATCTTGATCCCCTTGCGCATGCCGGGGATGGAGTAGGGCGCGGCGCTCATGACCTCGGTGCCGCCGACGAGCGCGAGGTTGCTATCTCCGGTAATGATCTGTTGGGCCGCGCTGACGATGGCCTGGACGCCGGACCCGCAGAGGCGATTGACGGCGTAGGCGTGGCTGGACTGCGGCAGGCCCGCCTGGAGGGCCACCGCGCGGGGGGTGTAGACGTCGCGCGGGCGGGAGGTGACCACGTTGGCAAAGACGGAGGCGTCGAAGGCCTCTGCGGGCGCACCGGAACGCTCGATCACCGCCTTGGCGACGTGAGTGCCCAGGTCGATGGGGGTGTAGGAGGATAGGGATCCCAGGAAGGTTCCGATGGGGGATCGCGCGGACTCGACGATATAAACGGATTCCGTCATGTTCTTGCTCCTTAAACGTTTTCGGGCGCCATCCTGGGCCATCACGGGTGGCGGAGGCCCGCGATACGAATGGCGATTCGCGGCAACCTCCCTCACTGTAATCATCATCACCACATACCGCAATACCCGGGAGATGCCACAGGAGGGTTGCGGCGAGTGGTATAAAAAAATATCCCAGAATTGGCACTAGCATTGGACCATAGCGGCGGACGATAATGGCCCGCATGACTGAATCCACCACTGGTTCCCCCCTGGTCAAGCGCGGCCTGGCCGACATGCTCAAAGGCGGCGTCATCATGGACGTGGTCACCCCCGAGCAGGCAAAGATCGCCGAGGAGGCCGGCGCCGTAGCCGTCATGGCCCTGGAGCGCGTGCCCGCCGACATCCGTGCCGAAGGCGGCGTGGCCCGCATGTCCGACCCCGACCTCATCGAAGGCATCATCGACGCCGTAAGCATCCCCGTGATGGCCAAGGCCCGCATCGGGCACTTCGTGGAGGCCCAGGTGCTCGAGTCCCTCAAGGTTGACTTCATCGACGAGTCCGAGGTTCTCTCCCCCGCCGATTACACCCACCACATCAACAAGCAGCCCTTCACCGTTCCCTTCGTCTGCGGCGCCACCAACCTGGGCGAGGCGCTGCGCCGCATCGCCGAGGGCGCGGCCATGATCCGTTCCAAGGGCGAGGCCGGAACCGGCGACGTCTCCGAGGCCACCCGCCACATCCGCACCATCACCGAGGAGCTCGCCGCCCTGCGCCACCTGCGCGAGGAGGAGCTCTACGCGGCCGCCAAGGAGCTCGCCGCCCCCTACGACCTGGTGGCCGAGGTGGCCCGCACCGGCAAGCTCCCCGTGGTGATGTTCACCGCGGGCGGGGTGGCCACCCCCGCCGACGCCGCCATGATGATGCAGCTCGGCGCGGACGGCGTGTTCGTGGGCTCGGGCATCTTCAAGTCCGGCGACCCCGCTGCCCGCGCCGCCGCCATCGTCAAGGCCACCGCCGCCTACGACGACCCCGCCGTGATCGCGGAGGTCTCCCGCGGCCTGGGCGAGGCCATGGTGGGCATCAACGTCAACGATCTCCCCGCGCCGCACCGCCTGGCGGAGCGAGGCTGGTAACTCATGGTTGCCGTGGGTGTTCTCGCCCTTCAGGGCGGGGTGTCCGAGCACGCCGAGATGCTCACCGATCTGGGCGCGCGGGTACGGCTGGTGCGCCGCCCGGAGGACGTCCCCGGGCTGGACGCCTTCGTGCTGCCCGGCGGGGAATCCGGCCCGATCGACCGGCTGGCGGGCATCTTCCGGGTGCGCGAGCCCCTCGTGAGCGCCATCGAAGCTGGCGCCCCGGTGCTGGGCACCTGCGCCGGACTGATCCTGCTCAGCCGCTGGGGGCTACTGGACGCCTCCGTGGAGCGCAACGCCTTCGGCCCGCAGGTGTGCTCCGTGCAGACCCGCGTGAACTGGGAGGGCACCCCCATCGAGGCCGCCTTCATCCGCGGCCCCAAGATCACCTCGGCGGGGGCCACCGCCGTGGCCTGCGCGTGGCACGAGGGGGCCATCGTGGGGGTGCGCCAGGGTAACCGACTGGGCTGTTCCTTCCACCCGGAGCTCACCGGGGATACCACCCTGCATCGTCTTCTCCTGGAGTCTGCCGCACAATAGAGGAGTGCCTTCCCCGATTACCCAGGCGATCCTGTCCGCCGGCGCCCCGGATCGCCCGGCGCTGAGCGATCCCCGCGGCGGCGTCACCTTCCGCGAGCTGCGCGCCCTCATCGAGGCCAGCGCCCTGGCCTTGCGCGAGCGCGGTGTGCGCCCCGGCGAGGCAGTGGCGCTGCAGACCCCCAACTGCGTCGAGTTCGCCACCGCCTTGCACGGCATCCTCGGTGCGGGGGCCACCGTGGTTCCGCTCAATCCGCTGCTCACCGAGGAGGAGACGCGCCGCGCCATGCGGCGCACCGGGGCGCGTCTGCTCCTCGACGTCCCCACGGCCCGCAGTCTCCACGCGGGTGCCAGCCGCCCCCTCACCCCCTCCCCCACCGCGGACCCGGAGGCTGCCGCGGTGCTCGCGCTCTCCTCCGGCACCACGGCGGAGCCCAAGCCTGTGATGCTCAGCCATCGCGCGCTGAGCGCGAACATCCGCCAGACGGTGACAGCCCTGCGCAGCAACGACCTCGACCCGCGCTGGAGCGTGCTCGCGCCCCTGCCGCTGAGCCACATCTACGGCCTAAACGTGCTGCTGCACAGCTCCCTGGCCAACGGCAACCACGTGGTGCTCATGCCGCGCTTTGAGCCCCGCGCCTTCGCCCGCCTGCACGCGGAGCACCGAATCGGGTGGAGCTACGTGGCCCCGCCCATCGTGGCCGCCCTGGACTCCGAGGACTACTCGGCCGAGGACTTCCGGCACACCCGCGTCATGCTCTCCGGGGCGGCGGACCTGCGCCCCGACCTCGCCCGCCGCGTGGGCCGACGCCTGGGCGTGGAGATCATCCAGGGCTACGGTATGACGGAGGCCTCCCCCGTGACCCACATGATGCGCCGGGGCGACCCCCTGGGGATCGGCCGCCCGGTGGACGGCACGGAGACCAAGATCGTGGACGGCGAACTCTGGGTGCGCGGCCCGCAGCTCTGCTCCGGCTATCTCGACGCGCCCGGCCCCCTGGTGGAGGGCTGGCTGCCCACGGGCGACCTGGTCGCCGCCGGCCCCGACGGCGCCCTGCGCGTGACCGGGCGCTCCAAGGAACTCATCAAGTACCGGGGCTATCAGGTCAGCCCCGCGGAGCTAGAGGAGGTGATCGCCGCCTGCCCCGGGGTGCGCGACGTGGCGGTGACGCGCGGCACCCTCCGCGGCGAGGAGGTGCCCCACGCCTTCGTGGTGGGCACCGCCGAGCCCGACGACGTCCGGGAGTGGGTGGCGCGGCGGGTGGCCCCCTATAAAAAAGTGCGCCGGGTCACCGTGGTGGAGTCCATCCCCCGGGCCGCCACCGGCAAGATCCTGCGGCGGTTGCTCCGGGACTGTGCAGACGACTCGGACGAGTAGCGCCTAGTCGTTGAGCTTGCGGTACTGGAACACCTGATCCGCGATGCCATACTCCACCGCCTCCTCCGCGGTGAGGATCTTGTCTCGATCCGTGTCGATGCGGATCTGCTCGGCGGTGCGCCCGGTGTGGGCAGCCAGCGTCTTTTCCATCAGGGTGCGCATGCGCTCGATCTCGGCGGCCTGAATCTCCAGGTCGGAGACCTGCCCCTGGGTGCCCTGGGTGGCCGGCTGGTGAATAAGCACCCGGGAGTTGGGTAGCACCGCGCGCTTGCCTTTGGCGCCCGCGGCCAGGAGCACCGCCGCCGCCGAGGCCGCCTGGCCCAGGCACACGGTCTGCACGTCCGGGCGCACGTACTGCATCGTGTCGTAGATGGCCATGAGCGCGGTAAACGAGCCACCCGGGGAGTTGATGTACATGGTGATGTCCCGGTCTGGGTCAAGACCCTCCAGCACCAGGAGCTGCGCCATGATGTCGTTGGCCGAGGTATCGTCCACCTGGGTGCCCAGGAAGATGATGCGCTCCTCGAAGAGCTTGGCGTAGGGGTTGGTCTCCTTGGTGCCGTAGGCGGACTGTTCGATGAAGGAGGGCAGCACGTAGCGGGCCGAGGGCATCTGGAAAGCGTTATTCATGGGATCGTCTCCTCTTGTGTCAGTATTCTTCGGGTGCTCGCCTGCTAGTTGCTGACCGACCCCTGGGCCGTGGTGATCACGTGATCCACCAGCCCGTACTCCTTAGCCTGCGCGGCGGTAAACCAGCGGTCGCGGTCGGAGTCCTTGGTGATCTGCTCGAAGGTCTGCCCGGAGTGCTCCGCGATGAGCTGGGCCATCTCCTTCTTGGTGGCCGCAAACTGCTCGGCCTGGATCGCGATGTCCGCCGCCGTGCCACCCACGCCCGCCGAGGGCTGGTGCATCATAATCCGGGCGTGCGGCAGGGCGAAGCGCTTGCCGGGGGTGCCCGCGGTGAGCAGGAACTGCCCCATCGATGCCGCCAGGCCCATGCCGTAGGTGGCCACGTCGCAGGGGGAATATTTCATCGTGTCGTAAATGGCCATGCCCGCCGTCACGGAGCCGCCCGGGGAGTTGATGTAAAGGGAGATGTCCCGGGTGGGATCCTCCGCGGAGAGCAACAGGATCTGGGCGCACAGCTTATTGGCGATCTCATCGTCCACCTGACTGCCCAGGAAGATGATGCGCTCGCGCAGTAGGCGCTCGTACACGGAATCGCTCAGGTTGAGGCCCGGGGCCTCCGCTGCCAGCGTGCTAGGTACGTTCATGGTTTCGTCTCCTTGATTCTTTGTCATCGTTCGATACCTTCCACAGGCTACCCGCGCCTCCGAGCAAAAAGCGCGCTGTTCGCTCACAGCGTTGAAGCCTCGCGAGGGCATCGAAAAAACATAGGAAGAGGCCCGGCTCCGCGGAGCCGGGCCTCGACGAGGGACGAAGATAAGGATTACTCCTTATCCTCGGCCTCGTCCTCCTCGCCGAAGTAATCCGTGGGATCCACGGCGTTACCCTCGTCGTCCTTGACCGTGGTGCGACAGATGGCGGCGGCCAGGGCCTTACCGCGACGCACATCGGAGAACAGGTTCGCGATCTGCCCTGACTGGGAAAGCTGCTGCACGAACTGGTTGGGATCCATGCCGTAGGCCTGCGCCGTGAACATGATGTGATCCGTGAGTTCCTGCTGGGAGACCTCCGGGGCCTCCTGCTCGGCCAGGGCATCGAGGAAGAGCTGCGTGCGCACGGCCTCCTCGGCGCTGGCGCGCTGCTCCTTATCAAACTCCTCGCGGTTAGTACCCTGCTGCTCCAGGGCGGAGTTCAGCGCCGCCTCGTCGTGGGCGAGCTGCCCCAGCAGCTGGTGGAGCTGGTTGTGTACCTGCTCGCTGACCACGCCCTCGGGCAGCGGGAAGTCGGCGTCCGCCAGGGCCTTCTCCAGCACGGCGTCGCGGATGGCGGTGGCCTGCTCGGCCTTCTTCGACTCCTCCACCTGGCTCTTGGTGGACTCGCGCAGCTCCTCCACGGTGTCGAACTCGGAGGCCATCTGCACGAACTCCTCGTCGAGCTCGGGCAGCTTACGCTCCTTGGTCTGCTGGACGTGGACGGCGATGGTGGCCTCCTCGTCCTTGCGCTCCCCGCTGCGGATCGTGGCCGTGAACTCGTTATCCTCCCCGGTCTTCATGCCACGCAGCGCGGTGTCCAGGCCGTCGATGAGGTCGCCCTGGCCGATCTCGTAGGACAGTCCCTCGGTGGTCGCCTCGTCCACAACCTCGCCGTCGATGGTGGCCTTGAGGTCGATGATCGCGTAATCGCCGGTCTTGAGCTTGCGCTTGGTGTCCTTCAGCTCCGCGAAACGACCGCGCAGCTGGTCGATGGCCTCGTCCACGGCCTCGTCATCCACCTTGAGGGCGGGGACGGTGACCTCGATGGCGGAAAAGTCCGGCACCTCGAACTCGGGGCGCACGTCCACCTCGGCGGTGAACTCCACGTACTCCTTGTCCTTGATCTCGGTGACGTCCACGTCCGGCTGACCCAGCGGGTTGAGCTCGTTCTCGCTCAAGGCCGCCTCGTAACGGGAGGGCAGCATGTCATTGACCACCTGCTCCAAGATCGGGCCGCGACCAAAGCGGGCGTCGATAAGCTGCCGAGGAGCCTTACCCTTGCGGAAACCGGGAATGGCAACCTGCTGCGCAATGGCGGCATACGCCTGGTCGAGCTCGCCCTTCAGCTCATCGAAAGGAACGTTCACAGTGAGCTTGACACGGGTGTCGCTCAGCTTCTCGACGGAACTCTTCACGAGTCACTCTCCTGGATTCGGTGATAGATGTGTACGTCGGGGCGACAGGATTTGAACCTGCGACCCCCTGCTCCCAAAGCAGGTGCGCTACCAAGCTGCGCCACGCCCCGTACAGACCGCCACTTTACCGGCATCGCCGCCATCCCCTACACACCGGGGTAGGTTAAAGGCCCCGTCGCACGAGCGACGAGGCCTTATCCCGGAGGGAACGACGGGAATCGAACCCGCGTCTTCAGCTTGGAAGGCTGAGGTATTAGCCACTATACGACGTTCCCCTGGCGCGATTGGCAGTGTATCGCACCAGGTGTGCGATACCAAACGCCGTGCATCGCCCCCACCCCGGGCGCGGCGACTAGGCAGTGGGGGCGATCCCGGTGCGCTCGTAATCGGCCAGGATGTCGATGCGGCGCTGGTGGCGCTGCGCCTGCGACCACTCCTGGTCCAGAAAGGCATCCACGATCGCGAGCGCTTCCTGCGTGGAGTGCATACGTCCACCGATGCCGATGAGCTGCGCGTTGTTGTGCTCGCGGGCCAGGCGGGCCGTCTCCTGCGACCACGCCAGGGCGCAGCGCGCACCCGCGACCTTGTTCGCCGCGATCTGTTCGCCGTTGCCGGAACCGCCCAGCACGATGCCCAGAGAACCCGGGTCGTTGACCGTCCGCTGCGCGGCCTCGATACAAAAGGCCGGGTAGTCATCCTCGGGATCGTAATCGTGGGCGCCGCAGTCGATCACCTCGTGCCCGGCGCCCCGCAGGTGCTCCGCGATAGCATTCTTGAGTTCAAATCCGGCATGGTCCGCCCCTAGATATACGCGCATAACAGCGATTCTATCGAAGATAGACGCTCCCGCGGGGTCGCCATACTTAGAATCTGATACATACCCATGTTCCCTTCAGGGGCAAAAGGAAAACCCATCGATGACCACCACTAATCACGAGCAGCACAGCGCTGCGGCACAGGTAGCCGGACCACCGCCCAGGAGATCTACGAGCTGAGCAACCAGGCGCGCGAGGAGCATGGCCTACCGCCCCGAAACGGGACGCGCCCCTCGACGAAGAGGCCACCCACCTGGGCGTGGGCGTTTCCCACGGCGAGGGCGGCACCTATTCCGTTCAGCGCTTCCCCTAGCAGGCGGGTTCCCACTCCGAGCGACGGAAAAATATGGAACATAAAACAGGAAAGTAGTCAGACCTTAAATTTTTCCCGAGAGTCGACCGGCCCCTTTCTTTACGCACCAAACGAGACAACCTTGCTGGTCACAGCACCATGCGGGGCGCGTTGCCAAAGTGAAACAAAAAATTTACCTTACCGTAACCATTTTCATTACCCATCGCGCCACATTCCCGTTATGCTGGCTTCCCGTGGTGCGGAAATAACGATGCACAACATCAAACCTCGCCACGCGACATGTCAGAAAACAGACGAAAGGAGACATCAACCATGAAGCTGTCTCGTAAGTTCGCCGTGAGCGCCGCCGCCCTGGCCGTGGCCACCTCCGCCACCCTCGTCCCCGCGATGGCCGACGAGCGCCCCACCTTCATCCCCGGCCGGACCCTCTCCCCCGAGGCCGCCGCCGCGCAGAAGGAGGCAAACGCCAAGAAGGAGGCCACCAAGCCCACCGATCTAGAGAAGGCCGACCTGACCGGCAAGCGCCTGGATAACGCCCAGAAGGGCGTGGACACCGCCAAGGGCATCGTGGACACCCTCGGCGGCCTAAGCGGCCTGTTCGGCGGCGGGCAGGCCACCGGCGATGCCCCCGCCGAGGACAACTGCTAATCAACTCCACGGATTAGCACGGCGCTGCGGCGCACGCGCGAGGCCCCACATAAATGCGGGGCCTCGCGCTTTTACCTTCTTACCCCGCGTGCCTCCCACCTCGACGAGGCCACAGCCGCACAATTCCATCACCGAGCCATGCGCCTCCGAGGAAACCCCGATACCTCCTTGCCCACAGCGACGCCGCAGGAATATCACCCCGAAGGGCAGATAGATCAAAATGCCGCAAAACCGCCGATACTGCGGCGATGACCTGCGCTTTTCTCCCCATTTCCTCCCTCCAAGCACCCCCGGACTGTAATTTCCACCCACACATACGAGATACAGTTCACAGAAAAATCACAACGTAGATAAAGGGAGATCATTATGGTTATCCGCCAGAAAGCCCTGGGGGTCGTGGTCCTCGCCGCCAGCGGGCTGCTGCTTGCCTCCTGCGGCACGAAAAGCACCACAACCACTGCCGCCCGAACCCCATCGAAGAATAATCACGGCGCAAACGGCGCGCAGGAGAAGGATGAGGACGCCGCCGAAAGCCCTGCGGCCGCGGAACACCGCGAGCCTCACGAGAATGCCCCCGAAGGGGAAGCCGCGCAAAGACCGGTAGTGCAGTCCCCGGCGCCGACGAAACCCCACAGCCAAACATCGCGCTAGACGACACCATTCCCGCGATGAACCAGGACCCCGACATCGAGGACGCACCCACCCCGGAGACCGCGCCCAGCGCCGAACCACCCGTCTACGACCCCAACCCCATCGCTACCCAAACCATCCCCGTCGGCGAGGCCTACTCCGAGACAGACTACACCGCAGAAGAAGCCTACGGCCACGACCCCAGGATCATCGCCGCCGAACTGGGCGTCACCCAACACCTCGTGAGCGTGTGGGGCAGAGACCTGGGAGGCCAAGCACCTCACCGTATGAATTTCTATATCTAGATTCCTTCATCATCGGAAGGTAAGGTTATGAACCATGAACACAATCCAGGTAGCATTCCGGCGGGCCGGAACGATGAACCTGGCTACTTCCTCCAGAATCAACGAGATCACCCAGGAGGCCCACCAGCGCAACCGGACACGGACGGCGCGAGCCTACACTTCGGTGGGCAACTCGATCAGGCAGGCGTTCCACCAGTACGGCCCCAGTCAGGATCGGAAGTAGTACAGGTCGGCTACACAGCCCCTATTCCACCCCCGGGGATGCTCGCTGAGTACGAGCACAATTTCCCCGGTTCCGGGCAAACCATTCTTGACGATGCCCATGAGAATCAAGTTCTTGATCGTGAGGTAACACGAGCATCGTACAAGGCAGGGCTATGGCTAGAGTGGGCTAGCTTCATTTTTGCCGCCTTGCTGGTGGTATTTTGCCTCGCGTTAGCGTTCACCAGTCTCTTGCTGCTTGATTCACCAGAGTCTACCGTGGGGGCCTCTATTTTCAGTCTCGGAGCGGTAACCCCGTTGATCCTGGCTTTCATCAAAGGAACGCGAGGGCCTCGCAAATAAGTTACCCTTCCTCAGTCCGGAGTTGCCGAGGTAGCGCGCTCACACCGCCTGAACACGCGCCGTACCCACCGCGCACCCCGGGTGCAGGGCAGCACGCAGGAAAACGGCGTGGCCGCAGGGTGGAAAAATGAAGTCACCGTGAAGGGCATTATCGGAGGATACCTCTCCGCCACGAACGGCATTGGCGACGAGAGAACTATCACCTGCAAGATCGTGAAAGACGGAAAAACGCTCGTGGAGAACACCGCTTCGGGGGTGGGGCCACGGCGACGTGCTCCGCGAATGCTGGCGACATCTCATAGCCCCCGCAGCGCGCCCTACACCTGCGGGTTCTCCGTCCGCGTGCGCTTGAGCTCGAAGAAGTGCGGGTACCCGGCGAGCGTCACGGCGGCGTCGAAAAGCTCACCGGCTTCTTCGCCCCGGGGCACCCGCGTGATCACGGGGCCGAAGAAGGCAGTCTCGCCCAGTCGCACCACGGGGGTGCCCACCTCGTCGCCCACGGCGTCCATCGCGCCCTGGTGGTAGGCGCGGAGCCGCTCGTCCCATTCGGTAGTATCGGCAGCCTCGGCGTAGGCGGGGTCCAGGCCGACCTCCGCTAACGCCTGGGCGATGACGCCGTTGTAGGCGCCGTAGTCCTTCTTCGCGCCCTGGCCACCGGGATGGATGATGGTGCCCATCGCGGTGTAGAGGGCGTCGATGCGCTCGGGTTCCCGGGTTTTCACGGCGGCAAACACGCGGGCCGGGCCCCAGTTGGCCTTCATCTTTTCCAGGTAATCGGGATCAAGGTCGCGCCCCTCGTTGAGCACGGAGAGGGACATGGGCACCCACTCCACCGTGATGTCGCGGACTCGTTCTACCTCCTTGATCCACCGGGAGGTCTGCCAGCAAAACGGGCAGGAGACGTCGAACCAAAAGGTCACAGGGGTGGGCATGGAGGCTCCTCACGTTCGTGCGGTATCGCGTTCCCCTCCACGATAACCACCCCCGGGTACAAACGGCGATATAGCGTACTACGGTGGTAGGTGCACAGCGATGGGACTCAACCCATTCTTGGGTTTCCCCCACGACCATGCGCACGCGGCGCACCACACGCCCACCCCGTGCCTCCGCGCCCATCGGGATCACCCGCGATACGAAAGGCAGAAGCCATGAGTTCTATCAATCTCACGCAGGAGGAAGCCCGAGAAAGGGCCGACATGGTGGACGTCCATCACTACGACGTCATCCTGGACCTCAGCGATCCCGACTCCGGGGAGTTTGGTTCCACCACCACGATCAAGTTCGCCACGCACCGCTCCGGCGATACCTTCTTGGATCTGCGGGCCACCCGGGTGGAGGGCGTGCGCCTGGACGGCCGCGATCTGCGCCCCAGCACCCACCCCGACGGCGCGTATCACGAGGAAAACGGCATCGCGCTCACCGACCTGGAGGCGGGAGAGCACACCCTGCGCGTGGTGGCCACCTGCGCCTATTCCCGCACCGGAGAAGGGTTGCACCGCTTCGTGGATCCCGCCGACGGCCGCACCTACCTGTACACCCAGTTTGAGACGGCCGACGCCAAGCGCATGTTCGCCTGCTTCGATCAGCCCGACCTGAAGGCCACCTATTCCTTGACCGTGCATACCCCGGACGACTGGCGGGTGATCGGCAACGCCGAGCAGCACACGGTGCGTCGCGACGATCGCACCCTGACCCACACCTCCTCCGTGGATTACCCGCTGTCCACGTACCTGGTCGCCGTGTGCGCGGGCCCCTACACCGAGGTGCGCAGCACCTGGACGGGACAGCTCACCCACCACCCGGAGACCCCGACGGATCAGCCGCGGGAGGTCACCGTGCCGTTGGGGTTGTATTGTCGCAAGTCCCTGGCCCCGCATCTGGACGCGCAGCGCCTCTTCCGGGAGACCAAGCAAGGTTTTGATTTCTACCACCGCAACTTCGGCTTCTCCTATCCCTTCGGCAAGTACGATCAGATCTTCGTGCCCGAATTCAACGCTGGGGCGATGGAAAACGCCGGCTGCGTGACCATCCGCGACGAATACGTGTTTACCTCCCCGGCCACGCATTATCGCTACGAGCGCCGCGCGGATACCATTTTGCACGAGCTGGCGCACATGTGGTTCGGGGATCTCGTCACCATGCGCTGGTGGGACGACCTGTGGCTCAACGAGTCCTTTGCCACCTGGGCCTCGGCGATCTCCCAGGCCGAGGAGACGGAGTATCACACCGCCTGGGTGACCTTCGCGGCGGTGGAAAAGGCCTGGGCATACAGCCAGGATCAGCTACCCACCACGCACCCGATCTCCACGGACGCCTCCGATATCGAGACGGTGAATCAGAATTTCGACGGCATCACCTACGCCAAGGGGGCCTCCGTGCTCAAGCAACTCCAGGCCTACGTGGGCCGGGAGAACTTCTTTGCCGGGGTGCGCCGCCACTTCTCCGCCCACGCCTGGGGCAATGCCACCTTCGACGATCTGCTGCACGCCCTGGAGGAGGCCTCGGGGCGCGACCTGAGCGACTGGGCCGAGCAGTGGCTCAAGACCACGGGGATCTCCCGGCTGCGCCCAAGCTTCGAGGTCGAGGACGGCGCCTACCGCTCCTTCCGGGTGATCCAGGAGGATCTCCCCCGCACCCACCGCGTGGCGGTGGGGCTCTACTCGCTGATCGACGGCTCGGTGGTGCGCACCCGGCGCATGGAGATCGACCTGGAGGGAGAACGCACCGAGGTGCCCGAGCTCGTGAGCACACCCGCCGCCGACCTGGTGTTGGTCAATGACGACGATCTCACCTACTGCCTCATGGGCCTCGACGAGGGTTCCCGGGAGTTCCTGCTGGGCAACATCGAGCGCATCGGTGACCCGATGGCCCGCACCCTGTGCTGGTCGGCCGCCTGGGAGGCCGTGCGCGATGGCCAGATGCGCCCCCGCGATTACGTAGCCCTCGTGGCCCGCGGCGCGGCGAGCGAAACCGAGCTGGCCGTGCTGGAGAAGATCCTGGCGCAGGCAACCACGGCGGTGACCAGCTACGCCGATCCCTCCTGGGCGCGCTCAGAAGGCCGCAAGGTCCTCTGCGACCTGCTGCTTGCAGGCGCCCAGCGAGAGGACCCAGCCGCCGCGCTGATCTTTGCCCACCAACTCGCCTCCGCCCCGTTGACCGAGGAGGCCGCGCAGTACCTGCGCGGCCTCTACGAGGATCCGGCAACGCAGACGGATCTGCGCTGGTTAGCGCTGACCTCCGTGATCGCTCACGGGGGCTTTCCAGAGGCGAATGCCGCGCGCACCGCCATCACGGAGCTCAGCGCGGTGGACCGCACCTCGGCCGGGGCGCAGGCGGCGCTGCGCGCCCAGGCCGCGGTGCCCGAGGAGTCCGTCAAGAGGGAAATCTTTGAGCAACTGGTGGCCGGGGAGATGTCCAATCTGGATTCCCGCGCGAAGATGGCCGGGTTGACCTGGGTCGATTCCGCACCTCTGCTGGCGCAGTTCAACGAGGAGTACTTTGCGGTGGCCCCGGGGGTGTGGGAAAAGCTGAGTTCGGAGATGGCACAGCGCACCCTGATCGGGCTCTACCCGGTGTGGGACGCCACGCCCGAGGCCCTGGATCGCGCCGATGCATTAATCGAGGCCGCCTCCTCCGCGGGCTTACGCCGCGTGATCCTAGAAAACCGGGATCGCGTGGCCCGCATCATTCGGTTGCGCGGGGTGGATGCCGCGCCCCGGGAGAGCTAGGTGTGATGCTTGGGGAGATTATCCAAACTGGTGATCGATGGTAGCTCCCCAATCACGGAATGAAATCTGCCATGACTATAGGCATGAACCCACCCCAGCAAAACAACAAGACAGGCGGCCCCTGAAAAATAAAACTTCTTAAAAGCCCACCCCCAACCAAAGCGCAATAGAAACACCCAACCTTCCCGTTAGTCTGCGGACAGTAAGGGCGAGTACATTTATGGACGATATCAAGATCGGCACAGGTACCCCTCCATACATGAGATCGATAGCAGCCACTATTACCAATGAAAACTCGCCCTACCGTGACCCCACACTAGAAAACCAGGCCACCGCATTACACAGCAACAGCGGTATCCTTTTCCTCGTCATCACAGACTTCAACACAAGCCACGCCGGAGCAATCATCGATCACAGTATGGAGATAACACGTCCCCATCAAAGACTTATCGATAAAACGTTAATCGGCGCTCCAGTACACGCTGAGGTCACGCCCAGTCTTTACACCCCTGTTGACGCCCGACGTAGCACCATCCACCACCATCAGGAATCTTACCGAGTTTCTTAACATCCATTGGAGCAGTTCACCAGGACGATCTCGCGCGTATAGGCGAATCACCTCACCGGTTTCACAGTCGATGTAGCTAAGCCGGTTAACCCTACAGCAAACCAACACAGCATAAACGATAACGGCAGCCATGTTGAGCCATTCAGAAATGTCAATAGGGCCTAACCCTCGTCGGACCCTCAAGGCTCACGATGCGTTTGACTATGCAGGTGAGGGTTCGGTTTGGCTGGTGATGGGGTCGTAATGACCGGTCTGCCATTCCGGCTTTACCCTCATGTTGGTAGCGTCGTGACCATTTCTGTACGGTCCTGTAAGAGACGTTGTAGCATCTCGCGGCGCGAGCGATGGGCCAGCCGTTGTCGATGATGAGTTAAGCAAACTTTAACCGGGCTCGTGGCATTAAAGCAGCGTTGGAGTGGGTAGTGTGGGCCACAAGAAGGCTTGCCTGCGGTGGAACTAGCTTTCAGATTACTCCAATTCCATCACAAGAAGCCTTCGTTTATACACTCACGCCACACACACCTAACCAACCTCCCTAAACACCACAATTAAGAGTCGGGGTTCTCCTCCGTGACCACCTTGATCTTGGCGATATCGGAGCGCACGGCGTCGTCCGAATACTCCACGTAGCTGCCGTCCTTGGACTGCGCCACGCGCTGGATGCGCATGATGGGGACGTTGCGCGGGATATTAAGGTGTGCCTGTTCCGACTGCGAGGGGATGCCGGGGCTGATGATTTCCCACTTGCGGGTGGGGGCCATATCCCAGCGCTTCTGCATGAGCTCGTAGAGGGAACCAGTGAGGTCCTCCTCCAGCATCCCCGGCACAAGGTCGGCCGGGTAGTAGCTGTTCTCGATGAGCAGCGGGGTGGTATCCACCGAGCGCAGGCGCACGATATTGAGTACCGGGGCATGCGGGGGTAGATGAAGGGACTGGGAGATCCGCACCGTGGCCTCCATCATGGTGGCGCTGAGCACCTTGGAGTACACCGAAAGGCCCCGCTGACGCAGCTGGATCATCAGGCCCTCCAGGCGGGTGAGTTCCACCGTGGGTGGCACCCCCTTGACGAAGGTACCGCCGGTGCGGCCGCGACGCCGGTCGATCAGTGCCTCCATCTGCAAGATGTCCAAGGCATGACGAACCGTCATGCGGGCTACCCCGAACTCCTCCACAAGCTGCCGCTCGTTGGGCAACTTGTCTCCCGGCGCGTAGTCACCACGTTCGATCCACGTTCTCATTTCGTCTGCGATGATGACGTACGCAGGACTCTTTCTCGGCATCCGTTCAGACACCCGTATCACGCTACCAATACATGAACAATTTTGCATATGACGTCTGAGCACCATGTCCGGGTGCTATTGATAGGCTTTTTTCGCTCCGCCCACGTCAGGGCGCGTTCATCTCAGTTTCACGATATAACTTTTTATTCCCGCCCATTCTTCCGTTGTTGAATCTATTGCACAAAGCACAAGAAAACCACCCCCATATGGGGGTGGTTAGAGCCAGTGAAGAAGATTCTCCGCGGAGATGAGGCACATCGGCACCCCCACTCCGGGCAGGGTCGTAGCCCCGGCATAGAAGAGGCCCGCGACCTTCCTTGAGGCCTGCGATCCTCGCAGGAAAGCGGACTGGCGCAGGGTGTGCGAGGGGCCGATCGCCCCGGCGCTCCACGCGTGATACCGGCGCGCAAAATCCCCCGGCCCCACCGTGCGACGCACCACGATCCGATTCGCCAGATCACGCTCCCCCGCGGCCCGGGCCACCTGTTCGATGGCGCGATCGGCGATCGCCTCCACCTCGCCGTTGGCCTCCCCGTAGGCGCTGCCGCGCCCCAGATCCGCCCGCGCCGGGGCGGGAACGAGCACAAAGAGATTCTCGTAGCCCTCCGGGGCCACGTGGGGATCGGTGACCGAGGGCTTGCACACGTAGAGGGAACGCGAGGGGCCCGTGCCGCTAAACACGGCGTCGAAGTCCGGCCGCCAATCCGGGGAAAATAAGAGGTTGTGGTGCGATAGGCCGGGTAGCCGCCCGCGCACCCCCAACAGGGCCAGCACCACCGAAGGGCCGGGCTCCCGGCGGCGCCAGCGCCGCGGCGGATAGGTACGACAATCGGCGGGAAGCAACGCGGTCTCGGTGTGGTGGAGATCTGCGGCGCTGACCACGGCGTCGGCGGGCACGAAGCCGCCGCCGGTGTGCACCCCTCGGGCGCGCCCGCCGCGCACCTCGATCCCGGTCACCTCGCAGCCCAGGCGCAGGTGTACCCCGGACTCCTCGGCCAGGCGGGCGATCGACTCCACGATGGCGAAGAAACCACCCGTGGGGTACCACACCCCCTGGCGCAGATCCGTGTGGCTCATGAGGTGGTAGAGCGCGGGAATGCGCTCCGGGCGGGAGGATAAAAACATCGCCGGATATTCCAGGATATGGCGCAACAGCGGGTCGCTGGCCACCTGGGACGTCCTGGCGGCCAGCGGGCGGGCCAGCAGGCTGGCCAGGTGCGGAAGCCGGGCGCGCACCTGCGGGGTGAGCAGGCGCGCGGGGTGCTCGAAGGTGGTGTAGAGGAAGGTCTCTAGGGCGATGCAGTAGGCCTCGGAGGCGCTATCGAGGTGAGCGCGCAAGCGCGCGCCGGAGCCGGGTTCGATGGACTCGAACAGCTCCTCGGCGTCGCCCGTGCGCACCTCGACCCGGCGCTCCCCCTGAAACACCCGGTAGGCGGGATCGAGGCGGGTCAGGCCGTACTCGCGCTCCGGGGTGGTGCCAAAGTGCGCGAAGAACCTCTCGTAGGCCTCCGGCATGAGGTACCAGCTGGGCCCGGTATCGAAGCGAAAGCCCCGTTCCTCAAGGCAGCCAGCGCGCCCGCCGATCTCCTCGTTCTTCTCGCACAGCGTGACCCGGTATCCCTTGCGCCCCAGCAACGCCGCCGCTGCCAGGCCCGCCACGCCCGCGCCGATGACCACTATGTGCCCGCTTGCCATGCCCTCATTGTAGGGCCCTATGATCGTGCCCCATGCACAGTAACCAGATTCATCTCGCTTCCCGCCCCACCGGCTGGCCCCAACCAGAGAACTTCCGCGCCGTGCGCGCCGAGCTGCCCGACCTCGGCGCGGGCGAGGTGCGCGTGCGCAACGAATACATATCCGTGGACCCCTACATGCGCGGACGCATGAGCGACGCCCCCAGCTACATCCCGCCCTTTGCCCTCGACGCCCCCATGACCGGATCCGCCGTGGGCCGCGTGGTGGAGTCGCGCGCCGAGGCGCTGCCTACCGGAACTCTGGTCACCCATCAGCAGGGCTGGCGCGACCTGGCCCAGGGCCCGGCCGAGGAGTTCCGCGCCGTGGACGAAGCCGTCTCTCCCTCGGCCTACCTGGGGATTTTGGGCATTACCGGCATGACGGCCTACGCCGGGCTGACCCGCATAGGCAACCTCAAGCCCGGCGAGACCGTTTTTGTCTCCGGGGCGGCCGGGGCCGTGGGCAGCGCCGCAGGCCAGATCGCCCGCCTGCTAGGTGCCGGCACCGTGATCGGCTCGGCAGGTGGGCCGGAAAAGGCCACCCTGCTCACCGAGCGCTACGGCTTCGACGTGGCCCTGGACTACAAAGCCGCCCCCATCGCCCAGCAGCTGCCCGACGGCATCGACGTCTACTTCGACAACGTGGGCGGGGATCACCTGGAGGCCGCCATCGGCGCAATGAACCGCTTCGGGCGGCTCGTGGAGTGCGGCATGATCAGCCAGTACAACCTCGACGAGCCAGCCCCCGGGCCGCGCACCATGACCGAGATCATCAAGAAATCCCTGCGCATGGAGGGTTTCACCCTGGGCGATCACCTGGACATCGCTCCCGAGTTCCTGGGCAAGGTGATGCCCTGGCTGCGCGAGGGCAAGCTGGTGTACGAAGAGACCGTGGTGGAGGGCCTGGACAACGCCGTGGAGGCGTTCCTGTCCATGATGCGCGGGGGCAACAAGGGCAAGATGGTGGTAAAGATTTAGTGCCTGGCCACGCGCAGGATCATTGCCCGCCCGACCAACCACCACTTGCGCCGGGCGGGCACCCGCACGCGCCGCCGCGCGATCTCCCCGGCGGGGGTTTCATCAAGGACGTCTAGCAGTTCCGCATACACGTCCCGGGCCACCGTCACCGCCCGGCGTGCGGCGGGGGGCAGCAGCGCCAGGCCGGGTTCCGCCGCCACGAGGTCGGCGCGGATCTCGGCCACGATCGTTGCCTTATCCCGTTCGGTCAACGTCACCGGGTAGTAGCGGCGCTCCAGTCGAGCAGCGTCGTCGCCAAGGTCGCGCAAGAAGTTCACCTTCTGGAACGCCGCCCCCAGCCTGCGGGCGGAGCCGCCCATGATGGCCCGCTGGCCCTCGGTGGGCGCGGGGCACACCCCGCGCAGAAAAATGCTCAGGCACATCAGGCCGATCACCTCGGCGGAGCCGTAGACATAGCGTTCGAAGTCCACCCGGTTCATGGGGCCGGGGGTGAGGTCGGCGCGCATGGAGGCAAAGAAGGCCCGCACCCAGTCCTCCTCAAATCCGCATCGTTGGGCGGTGAGTCCGAAGGCGTGCAGCACGGGGTCGGGGGAAAACCGGTGCGTCATGGCCGCCAGGGCCGCACGCTCGTAGGCATCGAGGCAGGCGGCGACGTCGATACCGGCCTCCGCGCCCACGCCGTCCACGATCTCGTCGGCCACGCGAACCATCGCGTAAAGGGCCCGAATATCGGCGCGCTCGCGGCCGCCCAGCAGCCGGGTGGCCAGGGAAAAGCTGGAGGAATAGGCCGCCAGCACCCGGGCACTGGCCCGGGTGGCGAGTGCGTCGAAGAGCGCAAGACGGCTGGTGGTCACGCGTGGGTATTGTATCGGAAGCGGCGCGGAAATTCCGGCTCGCCCGGACGTCCGCCAGCAGCGGGTGGCGGACGTGGAAGCAATAAGGGGTTGTTCGCCCCGTTGGTGAGCACGGAATAGACCCGCAGGCCTCGGGCGCGCAGGTGCTATTCCTCTCTACACGCCGGCCTCCACGTGGGTGAGGCTATCGGCGGGGCGCACCCACGGCTTTCTTCATTCCACACCTTTATAGACTGATCTGTCTATTCTGATAAAGGATATTTTCCTGCATTTTAGGCTAATCACACAAACAGTAACAAGACAATAAAGACAGATCGGTCTATTACGGTCAGCCGATCGCCCTATGCCACAATGGCGCCATGACTACCCCCGCCATCGCCGTCATAGGGATGGGCCCGCGCGGCGTCTCCGTCGTCGAGCGCATCGCCGCCGCCCGCCCCGCCTCACCCCTGACCCTCCACCTCATCGACGATGCCCCCCTGGGCTCGGGACGCGTCTGGGACCCCGAGCAGACCCGCACCCTGTGCATGAACACCCTGGCGGCCAAGGTCACCCTCTTTACCGAACCGGGCTCCTCGGTGGGCGCCCCCGTAACCGAGGGCCCCACCCTCTACGAGTGGATACGCCTCCTGCGCGGCGAGGCGGACGTGCCCGAGGCCGCGGCGCGCGCCTGGTGGGAGCACCCCGCCGACGCCACCACCCGGGACGCCTTCCTCGCCGAGGCCCGAGCCACCGAGGCCTGGTCCCACCCCAGCCGGGCGCTCTACGGCGCCTACCTGCGCTGGTGCTACGAGCTGGCCCTGCGGCGCCTGCCGCCCGCCGTGACGGTGCGCGAACACCGCCACCGCGCCGTCGGCCTGCGGCGGGCCGAGTCCTCGGGCCTCGACCTCATCGATCTGGCCGACGGCACCCGCCTGCCCGCCCACGCCACGGTGCTGACCCTGGGGTGGCAGGTGCCCGCCCGCACGCCGGAGGAGAAGAGACTGCACCGCGCGGCCACCGCGCACGACCTGCTCTGGGTGCGCCCCGACAACCCCGTGGAGCAGAACCTCGACGCCATCCGCCCCGGCGAGCAGGTGCTCGCCCGCGGCCTGGGCATGGGCTTCTTCGACGTCATGGCGTTGCTTACCCTGGGCCGCGGCGGCCGCTTCGAGGAGGCCCCCACCCGCTCTGGGCTGCGCTACCTCCCCTCGGGCCGCGAGCCGCGCATCGCGGTGGGTTCCCGCCGCGGCTACCCTTTCCTGCCCAAGTCCGATTACCGCGCCCTGCCGCCCACGCCGCGGCTGCGTCACCTCAAGGAGGCCATCGCCAGGCTCTCCCCCGGCACCGCGCCGATCGACTTCCGCGAGGTCTGGCCCGACATCGTCCGCGACGCCCGAGACGCCGACCCGGCCTTTGACCCCGCGGCCTGGCTGCACCCGCTATCCGGGATGACCGGCACCCCCGAGCAGGTCACCGAGCGCATCGCCGGGCGACTGGGCGAGGATATTCGCGCGGCCGCTGCCGGGGAGCGCGATGCCACCAAGGCCGCCCTATGGGAGATCAGCGCGGCGCGCAAGCCGGTGTCCCTCCTGGGCGCCCAGGGCCGCTACACCCCGGAGTCCCTGCCCGCGCTGCGCGGGTTCATGGCCTTAGGCCAGATGGTGGGGTCCGGCCCGCCGCTGTTTCGCAGCCGCCAGCTCCTCGCGCTCATCGACGCCGGACTAGTCACCATGATGGGCGCCGGGGCGCGGGTGGAGGCGGACGAGCGCTTCACCCTGCGCGCGGCCACCAGCACCGAGTCCCGCTCGGGCCGGGTGCTCGTCGACGCTTGGATGCACGCATTCGACGTCCGCGCCTCCGCCGACCCCCTGGCCCGCTGCCTCGACGGGCGCTGGCGCTCCTTTGCGGGCAGCGGCTCCCCGGAGACCGACGCCACCACCAGGGTGCTCATCAATCCCGACGGCGCCCCCGACCCGCGCGTACACCTCATCGGCATTCCCACCCACGCCCAGATGCCGGACACCACCATCTCCCCCATACCCGGCTCCGACCCGCTCATGCTCCAGGAGACCGACCGGGCCGCCCGGCACGCGCTGGCGGTGGCGCTGGGCAGCTGATCTTTCCCATCGTTGTGTGACGGAAGTGATTCCCACCCGCCACACAACGCCGAGGTTAGGCCACCCGCTCGCCCGCCACGTACGTGCGCCAGGTCAGCGGCATGCCAGGGCGGTAGGCGAGGTCGATCGCGTGCGGGGCATCGAGCACGTGCAGATCGGCCGCCGCCCCCACCGTCAGGGTGCCCTTGGCGGGGCGGCCCTGGGCGTCGCGCCCACCGCCCACGTCGTGGCGGCGCAGCGCGCGCGCTCCCCCCGCGGTGGCCGCGGCGATGGCCTCGTCGAGCGAGAGGCGCTGCTGCAACACGGCCGTGGCCACGCAGAACGTCATGGCCGAGGTATAGGAGGTGCCGGGGTTGAGGTTGGAGGCGATGGCCACGTGCGCCCCGGCGTCGAGCAGCCGGCGGGCGGGGGCCAGGGGTTGGCGGGTGGAGAGGTCGCAGGCGGGCAGCACCGTGGCCACCGTTTCCGAGGCGGCCAGGGCGGCGACGTCCTCGTCATCGACGTAATTGACGTGATCCACGCTGGCGGCCCCCAGCTTCACGGCCAGGCGCACGCCCGGCCCCTCGCCCAGCTGATTGCCGTGCACCCGCAGCCCCAGGCCCGCGGCCCGGCCCGCCTCCAACACGCGGCGGGACTGCTCCTCGCTAAAGGCACCGCGCTCGCAGAACACGTCGATCCACCCGGCGTGCGGGGCCACGGCGGCGAGCATCTCCCCGCACACCAGCTCCACGTATTCCTCGGCATCCGCGCCTGGGGGCACCACGTGCGCCCCCAGGAAGGTCACCTCGTCCACCGCCTCGGCGGCAATCCGAGCCGCCATCTCCTCGGAGGAGACATCCAGGCCGTAGCCGGTCTTGGTCTCCATGCAGGTGGTACCCCCGGCGCGCGCGGCCGCCAGGCGTCGGCGCAGCAGCGCGCGCAGGCGTGACTCCCCGGCACTGCGGGTGGCCTCCATGGTCACGGCGATGCCCCCGGCGGCGTAGTCCTGGCCCGCCATGCGGGCCTCGAACTCCTCGGCGCGGTCGCCGTCGAAGATCATGTGGCTGTGCGAGTCCACCCAACCGGGCAGCACGGCACGCCCGCCGAGGTCCACGGCGTCGTCGCAGGCAGGGGCGTCACCGGCGGGCCCGATCCAGGCCACCGCGCCGTCCTCAGCCACCAGGGCGGCGTCGCGCAGGGTGCCCGCCTCGGAGACGGTGCGCAGCTCGGAGATTCCGGTAAAGAGCGTGGCCATATGTTTTACGCCTCCTTCTCCCGGGAGCGGAAGGCCATGGGGATGTTCACCCCGCGCTCCTCGGCCACCTCGCGGGCGCGCTCATAGCCGGCGTCGAAGTGCCGGATCACGCCCATGGCCGGGTCGTTGCTGAGCACACGGTCGAGCTTGCGGGCAGCCAACTCCGTGCCGTCGGCCACGCTGACCTGCCCGGCGTGGATGGAGCGGCCGATACCCACGCCGCCGCCGTGGTGGAGGGAGACCCAGGTGGCCCCGGAGGAGGTGGCGGTCAAGGCGTTGAGCAGGGGCCAGTCCGCAATGGCATCCGAGCCGTCGAGCATGCCCTCGGTCTCCCGGTAGGGGCTGGCCACGGAGCCGGAGTCGAGATGATCGCGGCCGATGACGATGGGCGCCTTGACCTTGCCCTCGGCCACCAGGCGGTTAAACAGCAGACCGGCCTGGTGGCGCTCGCCGTAACCCAGCCAGCAGATGCGCGCGGGCAGGCCCTCGAACTCCACGTACTCCTCGGCGGCGTCCAGCCAGCGGTGCAGGTGCTCGTTGTCCGGGAAGAGCTCCTTGAGCGCCTGGTCGGTCACGCGGATGTCCTCCGGGTCGCCGGAAAGGGCCACCCAGCGGAAGGGGCCCAGGCCCTCACAGAACAGGGGGCGGATGTAGGCGGGCACGAAGCCGGGGAACTCGAAGGCGCGGGAGTAGCCCGCGTGACGGGCCTCGTCGCGGATGGAGTTGCCGTAGTCGAACACCTCCGCGCCCTCATCCTGGAACTCCACCATCGCCTGCACCTGGGCGGCCATGGACTCGCGCGCCTTCTTGGTGAAGGTCTCCGGGTCGTCGGCCGCCTCGCGCTGCCAGTCCGCCACGGCGATCTCGGTGGGCAGGTAGCTTAAGGGGTCGTGCGCGGAGGTCTGGTCGGTGACCACGTCCACGGCGATCTCGCCCGCGCGGTGGCGCCGCAGCATCTCCGGGAACACCTCGGCGGCATTACCCACGATACCGATGGACACCGCCTCCCCGGCCTCCTTAGCCCGGGCGGCGCGCGCCACGGCGGCGTCGAGGTCCTCGTACACCTCGTCCAGGTAGCGCTTGGACTGGCGACGCTTGAGCCGGGTGACGTCCACGTCCGCGATCAGGCACACCCCGCCGTTGAGGGTGACGGCCAGCGGCTGGGCCCCGCCCATGCCGCCGCAGCCGCCGGTGAGCGTGAGGGTGCCCTTGAGGCTGCCGCCGAAGCGCTTGGCGGCCACGGCGGCAAACGTCTCGAAGGTGCCCTGGAGAATGCCCTGAGTGGCGATGTAGATCCAGGAGCCGGCGGTCATCTGCCCGTACATCATCAGCCCCTCAGCCTCCAGGCGGCGGAACTCTGGCCAGGTGGCCCAGTCGCCCACCAGGTTGGAGTTGGCGATGAGCACCCGGGGTGCCCACTCGTTGGTGCGCAGCACCGCCACGGGCTTGCCGGACTGCACCAGCAGCGTCTCGTCCTCGCCCAGGGCCTTGAGCGTATCAACGATCGCATCGAAGGCCTCCCAGCTGCGCGCGGCGCGCCCGGTGCCGCCGTAGACCACCAGGTCCTCGGGGCGCTCGGCCACCTCGGGATCGAGGTTATTCATCAACATACGCAGCGGGGCCTCGGTCTGCCAGGACTTGGCGCTGAGCTCGGTGCCCCGGGGGGCGCGGACGGTGCGGGGTTGGGATACCACGAATCTTCCTCCAAAAACATCGCGTGCCAACGCCCACTGCGGCGGGAATCCGGCCTTTGGGACCGGGGCTGTCATTCCCGCTACGTCGGGCCGGCACTGTGGTGCTCAAGAATGACGATCACGATCGTAAGGCGCAACACACCCGAGGTTCCAGGGTGCGCGCGGGCAAGGTGTCTGAAATACCAGACTCAACCGACGAGCAGGTACGCCAGCGGCGTGGCCAGCAGGATGCTCAGCGCCACGCGTTCGAACCAGATCACCACCAGCTGCCACAGCCGCAGCGGCACGGAGGTGGCCATGATGCAGGGCACCAGCCCGGAGAAGAAGATCACCGTGCTCACCGAGACCACGCCGATAACAAAGCGCAGCACCAGGGAATCGGCCTCCGCCACTACCGTGGCAGGCAGCAGCATCTCCGCGATGCCCAGGGCCGCCGCCTTGCCCGCCAGCAGCGGCTCCGGTAGGCGCACCAGCCAGGCCACCGGGTAAAAGAGGTAGCCCAGCAGGTCAAACACGCGGGTGTAGGTGGCCAACACCAGGCCCAGCACGCCCACCGACAGGATCGAGGGCACCACCGCCGCGCTCATGCGCAGGCCGTCAAGGAAGTTCTCTCCCACCGCCCGGCCCAGGCTCGGGGCCCGGCCCAGGGCCTCCCTGGCCGCCGCCCAGGCCGCCGCGAGGCGCCCGGTGGTGACTTTCGGTTCCGGGTCCGGGGTGGCCCCCGGATAGTGCTCGGCGGGGATGACGCTCAGCGGCGGAATCCACACCGTGATCGCCGTAACGGCAAAGGTCACCACCAGGCTCACGGCAAAGTACTGGCCCCAGTAGTCCATCAGGCCCAGGGTGCCGGCCACCACCACCATGAAGGCCGCCGAGACCGTGGAGAAGCCGGTGGCGATGATCGCCGCCTCCCGCGCGGTATAGCGCCCCTGACGGTACACCCGGTCGGTAATCAACATGCCCAGGGAGTAGCTGCCCACGAAGCTCGTCACGGCGTCGATGGCCGAGCGGCCCGGGGTGCGCCACAGTGGCCGCATGACCGGCTGCATGAGCACGCCCACGAACTCCATGAGGCCATAGCCCACCAGCAGGGCCAGAAAGGCCGAGCCCACGGGGATGATCAGTGCCACCGGAATGGCGATCTTCTCCCACAGGAAGGGCACTAGATCGGGACGGGCCAGCACCGCGGGCAGGGTACCGGTGAGGATCATGGCTGCCACACCCAGGCCCGCCACCGAGAGCAGGCCAAAGACCGCCTGGGTGGGGTTGCGCCACGAGGTCCTGCGCAACCCGCGCACGGTGCCGTAGAGCACCAGCGCGCCCACCACCCAACCCACCGCAGGGCCCAGCAGCTCGCGCAGGAGGGTGACCATGTGATCCAAAAGGATGGTGCTCTTGCCCCGGAACGTCACCGGAAGAAAAAACACGATGATGCCGACGGCGCTATAGACGAATAGCCGCCACAGGCCGGGGGTTGCCTTCGTTGAGGTCGTCATGGCTAGCTCAGCTCCCCCACGGCCTCTCGGGTCTCCGAGGCGATTTCTACGGGTGCGGCATAGCGGGCGACGGCCACCACCTCGGCGGGAGTAAGGAGGCCGGGGCGGAGGGTGATGGGGGTTGAGTTGCGGGGTGATGCTTGGCCTTGTGCGAGTTTGCGCGCGCTGGCCGCAATGGACGGCATGATTTTTCCGCTCCTTTATAGACTCGGCGGCCCCGAGCGAGCACAGGCGCGACAGACCGCACCGACGCCCCACGGGAACCGCAGGAATACATCAGAAAGTGGTCTGCGCGACAGCCAAGCGCAGTTTATGGTGAATCTAGCACGATCCCATAGAGGTGACTAGCCACCTTGTTCGCCTGCCCTTTCAGGCGGCCGATAATGCGCCTTCGGTCTTGCTCGGCCAGGGTTCCCACCGGGAAGGTCACCGCCAGGGCCGCCGCCGGGCGGCCCACGTGATCCAGCACCGCCACCGCCAGGCTGTGCTGACCGCGGCTCACCTCCTCGACCTCCTCCGTCCAACCGCGCTCGCGGATAAGACTCAGATCGCGGCGCACGCGCCCCCACGAGGTGCCGGCCCCATGCGGCGCGTAGGCGGCCTTCGCCTCCGACTCCGGCAAGTGCGCCAACATCACCCGCCCCGAGGCCGTGCCCAGCGCCACCAGGCGCACCCCCTCCTGCGTGACCAGGGACACCGCCCGGGGGCCACGCACCTCCAGCAGGTACACAACCTCCGAGCCCGCCAGACGAGACAGGTGCGCCGAGCCGCCCACCGACTCCGCTAAGGATTGCAGCGGGCGACGCGCCAGGCGCACCAAGGGCTGCTGCGTGACGTAGGCATTGGCCATCGAATAGGCCACCAGGCCCAGACCCCAGGTGCGGGTCTCCGGGATGCGCACCACGTAACCGGCCCGCTCCATCTCCGTAAGCAGGTGATAGGTGGTAGAGCGCGGCAGATCCAGCTCCGCGCGAATGCGGGCGGCGGAGATAGGGACGTCAATGGAAGAAAGCAGCGTGAGGATGCGCAGCGTGTTGCGGGCGGCAGGCACGTGGGTCATATAAAATATGATAATTCACTACACAATTAGTGCAAAATAATACAATCGCTATGAGATAATCATGTAGTTATGAATGTACGGCGCCCCACATATTACATTGGGTAATAATTTTACCACTTTGGCAAGCATCCGCGATAGACAGCATAATATTACTCCCTTCCCCTCATTGCGACAAAGAACTTTCCTCTTAAAATTTCTTGCCAATACCCCAATTTCTGGCCCATCAATACAAACACCCCTATCTGCTATGTGTAGAATTATCCCCGTCCGACCCCCTCAGGAAAACCACTACATGCAGACTTAGGGAAAATAGATCCTCCGATCCATACGTTTTACAAAAGAACAAAATAACCACCCACCCTTCCCTGACACAATCACTCCCCTGCCGGAAAATCCCGCTTAGCCCATTCCAAAGTTGAAATTTCTTCGCCGCAACACAACGCCCCATATAGATTACAAATCTCCTTGGAAGAATTTTTATATACTAGCTGAGCGATAACTTTTTTAATGTAATCACTAGCATTTGAAGCTTTATAACACTGCCAGCACTTAACCGATACCCATTACTCCAGGCGCCAGCCCCTATCTATACCCTCCGGGAGATACATAGATCAGATACCGGGCCGCCATCCCATCCATACCTATAGGATATTTCTCTCAATTCATCCTCTTCAAGATTATCCCACACCCCCGGGGAGTAGATAATACTTCTGAAGCATTCCCTGCGAAAAAATAAACCTTCCAGCATCACTCAGATACCGAAACCCGGAAATTAAATCAATACCCAACATTCAATAAAACTTCATTGGCATCTCATTTTCTTGCAAGATTATCTTGCCCTCACCCGTTACCCACCCCATCCACTACCCTCCCCTACCCCACCCTCTACTATCACATTAAGAAAGATTCCGTGGTGCGCACCATACGGCGCCGTGCGCCGGTTGCACCCCGCGAACCTTAAGACCCCAACGCAGGGAGGATCACCGTGCCGCAGCCCGCGCAGTCTCCGCAGAACCCGCCACGCGGCTCCGCCGCCCGCGCCGCGAGCGCTCAGGATAACGGCGCCCACGGCGTCGACACCACCCTCGGCGCCTCGACCGCCAAGGCCGCGCCCCCCAAGGGCCTGCGCGCCCGCCACATCCACTTCATCGCCCTGGGCTCGGCCATCGGCACGGGCCTATTCTACGGCTCCGCCGGTGCCATCCAGGCCGCCGGTCCCTCGGTGCTGTTGGTGTACCTCATCGCGGGAGCGGTGGTGTATTTCATGCTGCGCGCCCTGGGCGAGATGGCGGTGGCCAGCCCCATCACGGGTTCGTTTGCGGAGTACACCCGCCGCTATCTGGGGCCATGGGCGGGCTATATCACCGGCTGGATGTACGCCTTTGAGATGTTGATCGTATGCCTGGCGGATCTCACGGCCATCGCCATCTACATGCGGCTCTGGTTCCCGGATACCCCGCAGTGGGTGTGGGTGGCCGTCACCTTGTGTGTAGTGGGTGCCGCGAACCTAGCCAGCGTGCGGTTGTTCGGGGAGCTGGAGTTTGCTTTTACCCTCATCAAGGTGAGCGCGGTGATCGCCATGATCCTGGGCGGCGCGGCGATCCTGGCCTTTGGCCTGGGGTCGAGCCCGGAGACCAGCAGCATTTCCCACCTGTGGGCGGACGGCGGCTTTTTCCCGCACGGTATTGGCGGCATGATCTCAGCCTTTATCCTGGTGCTCTTTGCCTTCGGCGGCACGGAGATCATCGGCGTGGCAGGCGCAGAGGCCGAGGAGCCGGAAAGGACAATCCCTAAGGCCGTGAACACGGTACCGGTGCGCATTTTGCTCTTTTATGTGCTGGCAATCCTGGTGATTCTGGTGCTCAATCCCTGGACGGCGATCGACGGCGAGGAGTCGCCCTTCGTACAGATCTTCTCCACCCTGGGGGTCAATTGGGCCGCCGCGCTGCTCAACGCGGTGGTGATTACCGCCGCGCTTTCGGCCATTAATTCCGATCTCTTCGGCGCGGGCCGCGTGATCACCGGCATGGCGCGCGCCAGGCTGGCCCCCTCGGCCCTGGGGCGCGCGAACCGCCGGGGCGTGCCCATCGTCACCACCCTGGCGCTGGTGGCGGTGCTCACCGTGGGCGTGGTGCTCAATGCGGTGCTCCCGGAGCGGATCTTTACCATCGTCGCGGCCCTGGCGACCTTCGCCACCATCTACGTCTGGCTGATGATCCTGCTGGCCCACGTGGCCTCGCGGCGTCGCCTCGACCCCGCCGAGGAGCACAACCTCGCCTTTCCCGTCCCCTTCTGGCCCTGGGGCCAGTACTTCGCCGTCGGCTTTATCCTCTTCGCCTTTGGCATCATGGTGTGGCAATCGGAATACTGGCTGGCCCTGGGCGTGGGCGTGGGCTTCCTCGCTGTGATGACCGCCCTGTACTATGCCACGGGCCGCCACCGGCAGATCGCCGACGTCGCTTAGAGGAGGAACCATGACCCTGCCCGGTATCGACATCGCCCCCGCCGCCTGGACGGGCCGCAACGACGGCCCCGGCCCCGAACACGCCCGCTGGCACTCGGTGGTGCAGCCGCTCGACTCCGCGGACGCCACCCCCGGTGTGGCGCTGCTGGGCTTCCGTTCGGACGAGGGCGTGCGGCGCAACGGCGGGCGGCAGGGCGCCGCCGAGGCACCCAGGGCCCTGCGCGCGGCCCTGGGCAGCCTGGCTGTCCACGACGACCTGCCCCGCTACGACGCGGGCGACGTGGTCACCGCCGGTACCGACTTAGAATCCGCGCAGGAGCGCGTGAGCGAGGTTGTGGCGGCACTGACCCAGGGCGGGCACACCGTGATCGCCCTGGGCGGCGGGCACGAGACGGCCTGGGCCACCCACCGGGGGCTGCGCCGCACCCACCCGCAGGGCGTGCAGATCGTGAACCTGGATGCCCACTTCGACCTGCGCCGCGCCGAATGGCCCACCTCCGGCACGCCCTTCCTCCAGATCGCGGAGCACGTGGGCGAGGACTTCCGCTACAGCGTGCTGGGGATTTCTCGGCCGAATAACACCCGCGTGCTCTTCGATACCGCCCGCGAACTCGGGGTGCAGGTGCGCACCGACGACGAGCTGGCCGCCCTCGGCCCTCAGGACGCGGCGGCGCTCGTTACCGAGGCCGCCGACACCGCCGATCACCTGCACTTAAGCATCGACCTCGACGGGCTTCCTGCTGCCGTGGCCCCCGGCGTGAGCGCCCCCGCCGCCGTGGGGGTCTCCCTGGCCGCCTACCGGGCGATGGTGCGGGCAGCGGCGGCCTCCGGGAAGCTGCGCCTGGTGGACGTGGCGGAACTCAACCCCCGCTTCGACGTGGACGGGCGCACCGCCAGGGTTGCGGCGCGACTCATCGACGACATCGTGGCAGCGCTGGTGTAAGCCAGCCGGTGACACGGGTCCTGGGCAATCGCGCCTTGAGCACCAGCACAATCCAGCAGCATTGACGTCAGCGAGATTAGTGATCAATCTTCGCACTCCGGGGACTGCCCAGGATGTGACGGGACCTCTGGAAAATACGGAGTGAAGCCAAAGTCTCCCCCCGCCACCTCTACATCCAACCCCAGGCCTATGGGCGCCAATACCGCGCTCTCGGCCTCCTTACCGGCTTCCTCCCGGATGCCTAACACGTCGACGGCGCAGAGTCCGTGCTGTCCGCCGCTTGCCACAACCCCAATGCGTCCCTCGCTCACGTACCCCATCACTGTGGATAGCGTTGTTCCAAGCAGCTCGGCAGCCATCGCGGCGCTCACCTCGCTGGGCATAGCCACGGTGCTCAGCGGCCGTCGTTCGCGCAGGGCGCGATCCAACCGCTTCATCACCTCAATCTCCTCGGAGCTCATCTCCGCTCCGAGCACCTCCTTGCCCCGCCCTCGGGCGCCCCGAACAACGTACTCAGGTCGCTCCCTATCTCGACTCCCGGTGATGCCCATATCGCCGGTGTCCTCCTCACACCATTTATTACCGCTCATAAGCACAAATCCCCTACACCTCCCCCAGCGCCCGCTCCACGTCGGCAAGCAGGTCGGCCTCGTCCTCGATGCCGATGGAGAGGCGCACCAGGTCGTCCGGTACCTCCAGCTGAGAACCGGCGGCGGACTGGTGCGTCATGGTGGCCGGGTGCTCCAGCAGGGACTCCACCCCGCCCAGGGATTCCGCCAGACAGATCAGGCGGGTAGCCCGGCAGAACGCCAGCGCCGCCTCCCGGCCCCCGGCAAAGCGCACGGAGACCATGCCTCCCGGCCCACGCATCTGCCTCTGGGCGACCTCGTAACCGGGGTGGTCGGGCAGCCCGGGGAAGAGCACCCGGGATACCTTGGGGCTTGCCTGAAACAGCTGTGCCACCGCGAGCGCATTGGAGCAGTGCCTTTCCATGCGCAGCGGCAGGGTCTTGATGCCCCGATAGGTCAGGTAGGCATCGAAGGCGCTGGGCACCGCTCCCACTCCCCCCTGGAGGAAGAGCAGCTCAGCGTCGAGGTCGGCGTCATTGGTGACCGCCACGCCGCCCACCACGTCGGAGTGACCGCCGAGGTACTTGGTGGTGGAGTGCACCACCGCATCCGCACCTAGTTCCAGGGGCCGCTGGAGGTAGGGACTAGCGAAGGTGTTGTCCACCACCAGGCGCGCGGGGTGGGCGGCGATGGCCTGGGCCACGGCGGCGATGTCGGTGATGCCCAGCAGCGGGTTGGTGGGGCTTTCCACCCACACCACGCGGGTGTTGTCCCGCAGGGCGGCGCGCACCCGGGCGGGATCGGTGGTGTCTACCACGGTGTGCGCGATGCCCCAGTCCTTCAGGGAGGTGTCGATGAGCCGAAAGGTGCCGCCGTAGGCGTCGTTGCCCAGGATCAGGTGGTCGCCGGGGCGCATCAGGGCGCGCAGCACGGTATCGGTGGCGGCCATCCCGGAGGAGAAGGCTCGCCCGAAGGAGCCCCCTTCGAGCGCGGCCACGACGTTTTCCAGGACGGTGACCGTGGGGTTGCCTACCCTCGAGTACTCGTAGCCGCCGCGCAGGGTGGCCACGTCATCCTGGGCGAAGGTGGTGGAGGCGTAGATGGGCACGTTGATCGCCCCGGTGTGGGTATCAGGCCGATAGCCTCCGTGAATGGCGGTGGTGGCAAAGCCCCGTGCTTCCTGCTCGGCGGCCCCCTGCGCGCGGCGGGCGGCGGTGCCGGCGTCGGCGCGGCTGGTGTGAATGCTCATGGCTGATCCCTCCTACGGTCGTAGCACCACATAGTAGACCAAGCGGTTCAGATCGCGCATACTTTATTTTCCCGGCGCGGCCGCGCACAGATCGCTAGGCTGGAAACCCTATGCTCAACGAAGTACTACGTTCCGCAACCGCAACCAAAGAACCCCTCCCCGGCGCGGAGACCGCCCAGCAGACGGTGGAGACCGTGAGCAACTGGTGGGACAGCGAGCTGGCCCGCACCTGGCTCATCGACCGCCCCATCTCCATCGGCATTACCCTGCTGGTGGCGGTGGTCGCGCACTGGGCGCTGCGCCGGCTCATCGACAAGTTCGCCCAGCACAACCTGAGCAGCGCCGCCCCGCTGGGTCGTCTGGCTCGCAAGGGCCGCGCCGCCGAGTCCGAGGAGCTACCCGCGCGGGTGGCCGCCCTGAATAAGGTGCAGGAAAAACGCCGTCAGTCCCGGGTGAAGACCCTGGCACAGGTGGGCAAATCCGCCGTGGCCATCGTGGTGTGGGTCTTTGCCGTGCTGTCCATCCTGGACACCCTGGGCGTGAACATCGCCCCGCTGATCGCCTCGGCCGGTGTGATCGGCGTGGCCCTTGGCTTCGGCGCGCAATCGCTGGTCAAGGACTTCCTCTCCGGCATCTTCATGCTCCTGGAGGATCAGTACGGGGTGGGCGATACCATCGATGTCGGGGAGGGCATTATCGGGGACGTGGAGGATATCTCCCTGCGCCTGACCACCATCCGGGACATCGACGGCACCCTGTGGTACGTGCGCAACGGCGAGATCCTGCGCGTGGGGAACTTCTCCGACGAGTACGCCATCGCCCGCATCCAGGTGCCGGTGGGGCTGTCCAACGACTCCACCAAGGCCTGGGAGGTCATTCACAAGGCCACCGAGGAGGCCTGCGCCGACCCCACCACGAGCCAATGGGTGCTCGACGAGCCGGAGATGAAGGGCGTGTCCGACTTCGAGGTCGATCATCTCTCCTACCGCATCGCCATCAAGACCATGCCCGGCATGCAATGGGACGTGCAGCGCCTGGTACAGGGTCACATTCTCGATGCCATGCGGAACAATGACATCACCGTGCCCTACCCCCACGGCATCGGCATCTCCCGCCCCGCCCAGGAGCAGGAGTCTTGACCCCCTAGAATGGGAGGGTGTGACTCCTCCCCGCAGCCTGTATGACGCCCTCGGCGGCGAGGTTTTTACGCGCCTCGTCGCCGGTTTTTATCGCCGCGTACGCACCGACGACCTCCTCGGCCCCATGTACCCCCAGGACGATTGGGAGGGGGCCGAGGCCCGGCTGCGCATATTCCTTGCCCAGTATTGGGGCGGGCCGGCGGACTACCAGCAGCAACGGGGACACCCCCGGCTACGGATGCGGCATATGCCCTTTCCCATCGACGCGGCCACCGCGCAGCGCTGGCTCGACCTCATGGAGGCCTCGCTCGACGAGATCGAGGAACAGGAGCTCCCGCCCGCCTACCGCCACGCTCTCTGGGAGCACATGACGCGGGTGGCGCACATGCTGATCAACCGGCCCGGCTAAACCGGGCTCCGCCTCAGAACAGCGAGAGCCGCGTGGAGTGATACACCGTGCCGAAGGGCGCGTCCACCCGTACCCACCGGCCCAGGGCCGAGACCCGCAGGTGGCGCGGCACCTCGACGGGGGTGGCGAACCCCGGGATCAGGCCCAGGGCCGTGCAGGTAAAGATCATGCGCATGGGCACCGCCACGCTGCTGCCCTCCTCCCCGCTGACCTCCAGCACGGGCTGATTGAGCAGGCTCGCCGGGGGGCCCAGCGGTCCGGAAAACTGCCGGGCCAGGGCCTGGCCCTGATCCGCTAGGCCGCGCACCACGGAAACCGGCACCTCGTCGAGGAGTCGGAAGCCCTCCGCCGGGGGCAGGGCGCCCGGCCAGCTCGGGTCGCGGGCCACCCCGATGTCCCGGGCGCTGCTGCGCGCCGCGACGGCGCCGTAGAGGTCGTGGGCGCCGACCACGGCCCCCTCGCGGGAAGCCTGTCCCTCCACCCGGCGGGCGGCCACGACCTCGAAGGGAGTGGTGACAAAGACGTCCACGTGGTGGCCATCGGGCGTGGAGCGCAACCGGGCCAGGGCCGAGGCGTCGAGCCCCACAGCCCGAGCCAGCAGGGACTCTAGGCCCGGAGCACCTGCGCGAATACGGAGCGTTTCTCTCATGACCGCCACGCCGTTACGCCGTCCGCATGGTGAGGATTTCTACTTCCTCCGGGGTGATCTCCCTGGGTTGCAGAGTCTCTTTATCCAGGGCCACCTGCACGCAGTGGATCGCACACGCGGTGCGCCCCTCATCGTCCTTGATCTCTTGAAGGGTGGTAAAGGAAGAGCGCCCCACCTTGGTGACCGTGCTTTCCACCAGTACCTTCTTCGACGGGCTCGGCACGATGGGGATGCGGTAATCCGCCTCCAGGTGGCGCACCACGAACATCGGCATGGGCAGTCCTCGGGCCACGAAGTTATCCAGGCTGAACCGCACCCGAGACTCCTGCACGATCTCGACGTATTGGGCGTTATTCATATGCCCGAAGCGATCAAAATCGGACCACCGCAGTTCCACGTAGGCCCGGTGTACCGCGCCCGGCTGCTGCGTCTGCTCTGCGCTCATCTCGATGGCATCCTCTTTCTAGCTTGCTCGTGTTGCCTTAGCGGCTGAGCTTACGATGCGTCACGCGCGAGGGGCGCGCGGCGTCCGCGCCCAGGCGCTGGACCTTGTTCTTCTCGTAGTCCTCAAAGTTACCCTCAAACCAGAACCATTGTCCCTCGGCCACGTTGCCCTCCCAGGCGAGGATGTGGGTACAGGTGCGATCCAGGAACCAGCGATCGTGGGAGATCACCACCGCGCAGCCGGGGAACTTGGTCAGCGCGTTTTCCAGGGAACCCAGGGTCTCCACGTCGAGGTCGTTCGTCGGCTCGTCGAGAAGGATGAGATTACCGCCCTGCTTGAGGGTCAGGGCGAGGTTGAGGCGGTTGCGCTCACCGCCGGAGAGCACCTTGGAGGGCTTCTGCTGATCGGGTCCCTTGAAGCCAAAGGCGGAAAGGTAGGCGCGCGAGGGCATCTCGTTTTGTCCCACCTGAATATAGTCCAGGCCGTCGGAGACCACCTGCCACACGGTCTGCTCGGGGTCAATATTCTCGCGGTTTTGATCCACGTAGCTCAGCTGCACCGTCTCACCCACGTCCACCGCGCCCTCGTCGGGGGATTCCAGGCCCACGATGGTCTTAAAGAGGGTGGTCTTGCCCACGCCATTGGGGCCGATCACGCCCACGATGCCGTTGCGCGGCAGCGTGAAGGAGAGGTCCTTGATGAGGGTGCGGCCGTCAAAGCCCTTGACCAGGCCGCTGACTTCCACCACCTTGTTGCCCAGGCGGGGCGGGGTGGGGATCTGGATCTCCTCAAAGTCCAGCTTCTTGTACTTCTCGGCCTCGGCGGCCATCTCCTCGTAGCGTTCCAGGCGGGCCCTGTTCTTGGCCTGGCGGGCCTTGGCCCCGGAACGCACCCACTCCAGCTCATCCTTGAGGCGCTTGCGCAGCTTGGCATCCTTCTTGCCGGCCACCTCCAAGCGCTGGGCCTTCGTGTCCAGGTAGGTGGAGTAATTGCCCTCGTAGGGGTAGAGCTTGCCGCGATCGACCTCGCAGATCCATCCGGCCACGTGATCGAGGAAGTAGCGGTCGTGGGTCACGGCCAGCACGGCGCCCTTGTAATCCTGGAGATGCTTTTCCAGCCACTGCACGCTTTCCGCGTCCAGGTGGTTGGTGGGCTCATCGAGTAGCAGCAGATCAGGCTCGGAGAGCAGGAGCTTGGCCAGCGCCACGCGGCGGCGCTCACCCCCGGAGAGGTGGGTCACGGGCTCGTCGCCAGGCGGGCAGCGCAGGGCCTCCATCGCCTGTTCGATCTTGGAGTCCATCTCCCAGGCGTCGGCGGCGTCGATCTTGTCCTGGAGGGTGGTCATCTCCTCCATGAGCTCGTCGGTGTAGTTGGTGGCCATCTCCTCGGCGATGGCCTCGTAGCGCTTCTTGATCTCAAAGATCTCGCCCAGGCCCTCCTCCACGTTTTCCCGGACGGTCTTATCCTCGTTGAGGGGTGGTTCCTGGAGAAGGATGCCCACCGTGGCCCCCGGATCGAGGAAGGCCTCGCCGTTGGAGGGCTGATCTAGCCCCGCCATGATCTTGAGAATCGAGGATTTGCCGGCACCGTTTGGCCCCACCACGCCGATCTTGGCCCCCGGGTAGAAGGCCATGGTGACGTTGTCCAAGATCACCTTGTCGCCGATGGCCTTGCGCACGTTTTTCATCGTGTAGATGAATTCGCTCATGATTCCCCTTTGGTCGTTAGGTACCTTCTTTGAAGTCACCTGAGAGGCTACCCTACCTACGCTGCCATCGGGTGATCCTCCTCGTCCTCCGGCTCGCGCCGCAGGATCTCCGCGGGCGGAGCCTGGTCGAAGCCCTCTTCGGTCGCCTCGATACCGGTCCCCGGGTTTTTGTCCTCGTCCAGGTAGGCCGGGTCGATCGCATCGGGCGCCAGGGCGCCGTTATCGGTCTGCTGGGCGACCACGCGGCACTTGCGCCACCGCACCTGGTACTTGGCGAGGTCCACCCCCACGTGCCGAGCCCGCAGCAGGATCCGGGAGCGTTTCTCCCCCGTGGTCGCGTCGCACCACTCGGTGGTCACCAAGTGACCGCTGACGATCACCGGCATCCCCTTGGCCACCGAGCAACGGGTGTTATAGGCCAGGTCGCCCCACATCTCCACGTCGATGAACAGGCTATCCAGGCTGGTCCACCCCGTGCCGTCGGCGGCCGGAACACGACGATCCGCCCCCAATCGGATCCGGCACACCAGCGCCCCACTTTCGGTGCGTTTGAGCCTGGGATTCTGCGTGAGGTTTCCCGTGATGGTAATCGGCGTATTGGCCATGCGATGATCCTCCCCCTGGTAGCGTCGGCCCCCTCAAGAGCCGTCGTCGGTCTCGTAGTACTGCCGAGCATGCCCCAGGTGCATCCGTCCCCACCAGCACCACACCGCTGCGTTGTGGATAACTCCCCTCCTTCCACAGTGTGGTACCCAACACTTGCTGTGGGGTATGTTCAATGGGTATGGCCGTGAGACGATACGGGAAAACCCTCCAATCCGCCCTGCTCAACGCCGCCTGGGCGGAGCTTGAGGCCTCGGGATACACCGGCATGACGATGGATGCCGTGGCCACACGCGCGCATACCAGCCGCGCCGTGCTCTATCGCCGCTGGGCGGACAAGGAAGAGCTCGCCCGCGACGCCGTTCGTTACTTCTTCGAGACCAATCGCCTGCACCTGCCCGATACCGGCTCTCTGCGCGGGGACCTTATCGCCCTGCTCGCGGAGATCAACGATACGTATCCGAACATGATTACCCTGGTGCGCCTGCACCTTTCGGGGCTCCGCACGGAGGATCCCAGCGGCTTGAATCCCCTGATGAGCATGTTGCCGGAAGATCGCTTCGAGGTCATCGATGAGATCTACCAACGGGCGGATCGACGCGGGGAGATCGACCTAACCGCCACCACGCACATGACCCGTACCGCCGCCCCCTCCGTCCTGCGCGAGATGCTCATCACGCAGGCGCAGCCCGTGCCGCTGGGGACCATTGAGGAGATGGTAGACACCATCGCGCTGCCGCTAGCCGGGGTGCTGCCACGTTCCCCCGACGCCGCCTAACGCTTCTTCCCCGCCCCGAATTCCTCGGTGTAGTAAGCGTCATTCTGCGGGCTATCGCCGGCGTTCATGCGCGCCAGCATGGCGTTATAGTTCTCCATATCCACATCGCCTTCCGCCTCGGCGCGGCGGTCATAATCACTCGCTTTCTTTTCCTCCTCGCGTCGCCACTGGCGAAAGAGTGCACTAAACACGATCACCAGCGGAAACGCCCCGGAGGCCCAGGCGATGCCGCCACCGATGCGCTGATCCTCCAGCAGATCCGGCTCCCAGGGCAGGCCCAGCGAGGAATAGAAATCTCCGGCCAGGATGTCCGTGAGCTGCATGAGGTACACGCCAAAATAGAGGTGAAACGGCATGGAAAAGATCAGCCAGCCGATACGCGCCACGGGGGTGCCTCGACGCGGCACGGGGTCGGGGCTAATCATGTCCCAAAAGTAGAGATAACCGGAGATTAAAAAGACCATGTTCATCCCCACGTGCCCGCCGTGCTCGGAGACGAGGACGTCGTAGAGCGGAGTGAGATACAGCAGGTAGAAGATCACGATGAACTGCACGGTGTTCACGCCCGGCGCGGTGATGAACCCGATGACGCGATTGTGGCACAGCGCCCAGGCCCATTCGTGCAGCCCCGGGGGGCACCCAGGGGCTGCGGGGGGCACGGTTTCCATGACGAGCGTGAGCGGAGCACCAAGCACCAGGAACACCGGCACCACCATGGACAATCCCATGTGTACCAGCATGTGCATGGAAAAGAGCGCCATCATGTTCATTCCCATGCCGGAGCTCATCATCGCGCCCAGGGTCAGACACCCCAGCAGAAACCAGGCGGTGCGCGACCACGGCCAGGAGGCACCCGCGCAGCGCAGGCGCACGACCCCCCACAGGTAGGCAGCGGCGAGCAGGATGGCGATGGTGGCGAACATGAGATCGAAGCGCCACATGCCCCAGACGTTCCAGAAGGTGGGGCGCTGGTGAAGATCGAACCCGATGGCGATGGCCATGGGCGAGAGATTGGGATCGCGCGGCGGGGGCGGTGGGGTGCGCCCCATCGTGATGGCGATGCCGGTCACCGCGGCCATAACCAACACCTCCGCGATGGCTACGCGGAGGAAGGCCGAAGAGCGCGTGGCGTCACGCCGCAGCTGCGGGATGGTGAGCTGGCGGTGTAGGAAACCGAAGAACGCCAGCACGATCACGCCCGCGGTCTTGGCCACGATGATGCGGCCGTAGGTTGTAGTGAACCAGTCCGAGAACTCGATACGGATCGCGGCATTGATAAGACCGGAGGCGGCCATGAAGATCACGGCGACCAGCGCGAGGGCGGAGTACCGGTGCACGGCGACGTCCAGGTGCGGGCCCAGGCGACGCCCGTGGGCGATCAGCGCCATGAGTCCGCCCATCCACAGCACGAGGAAGATCAGGTGCCAAAGGTAGGAGTTCGTGCCGTAGTCGTGATCGCCTCCGGCCGCGGAGTGGCCCTCCATGCCCAGGGGGATCACCGTGAGGATGGCCCCCACCAGCAGCCACGGCTGGCTCGCCCACCGGTGGGACCACAACCCCAGGCCGCCCACCACGGCGCAGATCAGGGCCACCCACAGCCAGGCCAGGGCCGTGGATACCTGACTAATGGCCAGGCCCCAGGCCTCCGGGCGCAGGGTCTGGGCAAAGGGGGTGCCGGAGACGTCGGAAAGCGTCAGCGGGATCATCAGCAACGCCACCAGGCCGAAGCACAGGATGCTCCAGGAACCCGTGCGCGCGGCGATGTGCCCATCCACGCTCAGCCGGGCCTGGAGGATGGGCTCAGGGCGCGGGGCAATGAGGAAGGCGGAGGCCAGGAAGGAGCCCACCCCGAGCGAGGCCATCATCCAGCCCACCGCACGGAAGAAGGGCAGCCCGGCGGTGGTGAGGCGGCCGGGATCGGGGATGCCCAGGGCCGCGAGGGATTCGCTCAAAAAGCCCCAGGAGATCGCCGCCCCCACGCCGCCCGCGACCAGGGAAAAAAGCAGGTAGAGGGGCCAGGAGAGGCGCGCCTGGCTCCGGCGCTGGGGTTCGGGTGCGGCGAGGGCTGTCATGGGCTCCACCCTACTTCTCCGTCGTGCGGGCGCCTCACCGGCCCGTTGGAGTTCAACCGATTGAACTTTTATTATCTGATATATGAACACTCACCCGCCCGACATCGTCTACTTCTCCTCGGCCTCGGAAAACACCCGGCGCTTCGTGGACAAGCTCGCCCACCCCGCCGCGCGCATCCCCCTGCGCCGCGGCGACGAACCCATCCACCCCACCCGACCCTTCATCCTCATCACACCAAGCTACGGCGGAGGCGACCCTGCGCGCGCCGTGCCCAAGCAGGTCATCCACTTCCTCAACGACCCCGCCCACCGCGGCCTTTTGCGCGGCGTCATCACCAGCGGAAACACCAACTTCGGCAGCGCCTACTGCTGCGCCGGCCCTCTCATCTCCCGCAAGTGCCAGGTGCCCGAGCTCTACCGCTTCGAGCTTCTGGGCACCTCCCGCGACGTTGCGCGCGTACGCCGCCTCCTCATCGAAAGGACCCTGTAAATGCACTACATCGAACGATCCCTCCTGCCCAGCGCTTGGCGCGGCCCGCAGGACGGCCCCATCCGCCCCGTCAACTGGAACCTCCTCCAAGACCCCAAGGACACCGAGGTCTGGCGCCGCCTCACCAGCAACTTCTGGCTGCCGGAAAAGGTTCCCCTCTCCAACGACCTGCCCTCCTGGCAGGCCCTCGACCCCGCGCACCGCACCCTCACCGTGCGCGTGTTTACCGGCCTCACGCTTCTTGACACCGTGCAGGCCACCGTGGGCGAACCCGCCCAGATCCCCGACGCCCGCACCGAGCAAGAACAAGCCGTGTACACCAACATCGCCTTCATGCAATCCGTGCACGCCCGCTCCTACAGCTCCGTCTTTTCCACCCTCTGCTCCACCCGCGAGATCACCGAGGCCTACACCTGGGCCATCGACAACCCCCTCCTTCAGCGCCGGGCCACCGCCGTGCTCTCCCACTACCACGGCACCGACCCCCTCAAGCGCAAGGCCGCGGCCACCATCCTCTCCTCCCTGCTCCTCTACGCCGGGTTCTACCTGCCGCTATGGTTCTCCACCAGGGCCGTCATGCTCAACACCGCAGACATGATCCGCCTCATCCTGCGCGACAAGGCGGTGCACGGCTACTACTCCGGATACAAATACCAACGCGGGCTCGACGCCCACCCCCAGCGCCGCGAGGAAATGCACGACTTCACCCACCGACTCGTGGCCGACCTGCTGGCCCTGGAGCGCGACTACTCCGCCGAGCTCTATGCCCTCGCCCCCACCCCCGGTTTCGACGGCGTGATGCCCTTCGTGCACTACAACGCCAACAAGGCCCTGATGAACCTCGGCTACTCCCCCGCCTACGAGGACGAGGCCGAGGCCGTGGAACCGGAAATCCTTGCGGCACTGACCCCCGACGCCTCCGAGACCCACGATTTCTTCAGCGGCTCCGGCTCCAGCTACATCATCGGCGCCACCGAGCCCACGGCGGAATCGGACTGGGACTTCTAAAGAACGCTTGATGCGCTTTCGAGGGCACGCATGGGGGCACGCCTTGCCACCGCGTCCCCATGCGCTAGAATCTTCCTCGCGGTTTCCCGGTTCCGATCGGGGCCGTCATGCCTCCGTAGCTCAGCGGATGAGAGCAGTGGGTTTCTACCCCATTGGTCGCGGGTTCGAATCCTGCCGGGGGCGCTTTTTACACAGTATCCCGACTAACGGGCACAGCTCCCAGGGCTTGGGGCCTCTACGAGCCGCCCCGGGCGACATACTGGACGCACACGGGGGCATGGTCATGGCCGATGGTGCCCAGGCGCATCTGGTGGTAGTGGGTAGGGCAGAGTCCGAAGCCGCCGGGATCTAATGCGGCGCGGGGCTGTCGGCAGCCCACGCGGAGGCATGTGGGCCTGGGTTTTCGCCCCTATTCTTGCCGCTAGCAGGGCATTTTAATGCAATTTCACATCAACACCTGAAGGGATGGGGTGGCGGATTGCCACAAGCAAAGAACGTCGAGGGCTTTGCCCCGGGCCGGCACCTCAATCACATCCCCGCTATGGCCCAGGACATCGCTCCGTTAGCCGTCGATGTAGCCGATCCCGAAGCATCTGCGAGTTCATCATCCATATTTCCCAAGACATCGAGGCCCAGACGTCACGCGCCCGCGAGCTAGCGAAAGCCGCCCGGATTGCCCAGCAGTCCGCGCCACGCCCAACCCTTCCAGACAGGGCCACCGCGATAGCCGCTCAATGCTCCTCACCCGCAATACACCAAGCCCGTTTCCCATCAAGCCTGCACCCGGGCCGCTTTCGCCAGCAGACGTTGCTTCTCCGGCCTGCCGCCGGGGCGGTGTTCCACCTAATAGTTAGCGCGCCGCCTGCTCCTCTCCCGTGGTTCGTCTTCAACCTCCGGCTCCCTTCGCCCCAAGGCAACAACCCCGCCGCTCGCACCGACGGCATGAGCAACCTGACACACATAAAGGTTCAGACTTCTAGCGACGCCCTCACCTGCAAAATCACACTTCGGACACACCCAGACAGGGGAGCATAAATCACACCTGCTGCAACCTGAGACACGCCAACGTATCATGAAAATCAATCAACAGAAAGGAATAACCCAGACAAAACTCGGTAAGAAAATTCAATTTCCAGCAGAAGCCAAGAAAGGTTGAAAAATGTAAAGAATCACAAACTATCAAGACTATCACAACCGGCACCATGATTACATTGGCACCCACCAGCAACATCGCCAAGGCAGAAACCAGCGAGACAGTGAAAGAAACCGTCTGGGTAGAAGAATCAATGAAGGCCTTAGAGAACATATCAGATGAGGACCTGCAGTTTATCACAAAGGTGACCTCTCTTGGCGAGCACTACCGGGGCAAAGAAAACGGAAAATTAACTATCGATCTTACCGATGAGGAGATCGAGTCCGAGCATGGATTTTCCAATGAAGAACTCCGACAACTTCATGGAATCATGAACCTGAACCAGGAGACCCTTAATCAAAAGAAAAGCGACCAACGCTTCATCAGCCCGTATGACCACAGGATCGGCCACATCCCCCACAAAGACCTGACCGTCGGTGCTGCCGCAACCCTGGTCACAGCAGCAGAAGCAGGTCCCGCAGCGCTGGAAGCCGCATTCATTGCGTGGAATTCCCTTCAAGGCGGCCCAATCGGAACGGCCATTACGGGTGCTATCGTGGTTCTCGGCACCGGATTCTTCATTGACCTTGCCGCCAAGCTCACCACCGCAGTAGCCAGCGGACGTGGTTTGACCTTCTACGGTCATGCAGGTTCCCCGCCCCTCAAGGTTGAAGTCGAAGAAGAATAACGCAGGAGAGGATTTCATCATGAGCAATATAGAGTCTACCCAATCGGACGCCAGAGTTAATCTGGGCAGTATTGGCCACCCGCGCTTCGGCCAGCATTGAGCATTATAGCTGGAGCGGTTTCCCACATGAGACACCTTATGCCTGGATGTATGGAATACTTTTTGTTATTACATTTTCCGCGGCCTTAATATTTCCCCTGAGGCAAGAAAATTCCTGGAAAGATACGATTCGGGCAGCATTTTTCTTTTCGGCGGTAATCTTTATTACCATCTCATTCCCTAATGATATTGCGTGAGTATTCACGATAGGGTTTGGTATTGTTCATTTCTTCCTGTCACCACTCCCCCTCTCATCTCCAGACAGGAATCTTAGCCAAGCCTCAAATAGCATGACGTGAGATTGATTGGAAATTGAGACATTAACCATCTTCAGGTTGGCGCCTTATTTCCCCCACCGCGTCGCCCCTGGTTGTCATGTTCGGCTGGGGTCTCGGGATTATCCTTTCGTAGTTGACAGACCAATCATGGAAGGAATCTCGTACCCTGAGCAGTATAAACCTCCCACCTGGAAGACCGCCCCGCCTGAACTTCCCTCATCTTCGGTGTGCTAGCGATTCTGGATGGGTTCGCAGGTAGCAGACCCTACGCATCCACGGTGAGCTGTTCTCATCCTGCGCAGCCTGGTGTTCTCGGCAGCCAGTTCCCTCGCCTCAGGTTCTCCTTGCACCTCAGACTCACAACGCTGGCGTTCATCCTTAATCAACCGGCTCATCCCCGCTAGCGCGGGGAACACCGTATCGCCCAACTCGTGATCCACTGGGGTTACCCTCGACTAGTAGACACCCGATTAGTACGGATCCAGTGTCCGTAGGAGAGGATGTTCATTGTGAGTGGGCAGCTTCATCGTTGCGTAGCCCGGTAGGCATCAAAGGCAGCGGTGGCGACCAGGGCGATCCCCAAAGGGATAAGCGTCCAGCTGCGGGGGTTAGTGACGAGGACGGCGAGCCCCACGGTGGTAAGGGCGAGGTAGGGGGCTATTGGGCGTGCGCGCATGGTGATTCCTTTCTGGGGGGGGCTTAGGGTAGAGGATCTTTGTGTCACCGCTTGTGGTGCTTGCTTCTGGGTCGGCTCCGTCTCCACTCGCTGATCTGAATTGGCAGACTGAGCGCGGCTCATCCCCGCTAGCGCGGGGAACACGGCCTGGGCCTGGTGGCCGAGGGGTGGGTTCGAGGCTCATCCCCGCTAGCGCGGGGAACACCGATTCTGGTGCTGTTTGCTACCGCTTTCATGGGGCTCATCCCCGCTAGCGCGGGGAACACGCACGCCGATCTTGGTGGCTTTACCACGCCTCGGGCTCATCCCCGCTAGCGCGGGGAACACCAGCCGTCACCGTGCCACTGATCCACCATGCGGGGCTCATCCCCGCTAGCGCGGGGAACACGTTTCCTTGACCGCAAGGCCTCGGCGGGGTCGAGGCTCATCCCCGCTAGCGCGGGGAACACGGGGATGAGTTGTCGCTGCGGCAAGTTGAGGGGGGCTCATCCCCGCTAGCGCGGGGAACACAACCGTATTCCGGGGACCCGCTACGATGCGCTGGGCTCATCCCCGCTAGCGCGGGGAACACTGGGCCTGTTCCATGACGTAAGCGCGGGATTTCGGCTCATCCCCGCTAGCGCGGGGAACACTCCACCATGAAAGCATCCAACAAGGCCTCGGAGGGCTCATCCCCGCTAGCGCGGGGAACACGGGGCTTGTTTTTTGTTCACCAACACAGAAAGGGGCTCATCCCCGCTAGCGCGGGGAACACAAAAGCGCGGTCTCAAGGAACGCTCCGTCAAGGGGCTCATCCCCGCTAGCGCGGGGAACACCCGGCTGCCCCGGCGGGCCCGCGCCAGGTGGCGGGCTCATCCCCGCTAGCGCGGGGAACACCGCGATACGGCCCCCGAACCCGCCATGGCGGCGGGCTCATCCCCGCTAGCGCGGGGAACACCGCCCTTTCCCCCTCCCGGTTTGCCTCTTGGGGGGCTCATCCCCGCTAGCGCGGGGAACACATATCCCTGGTTGCCTTTTTGAATCCAGCAGAGGGCTCATCCCCGCTAGCGCGGGGAACACAACTCCCAAACCTGTGTTGGGGCGAGGACATCGGGCTCATCCCCGCTAGCGCGGGGAACACGAGAACGCCGCCGTGACCTGCCCCCACAAGCTGGGCTCATCCCCGCTAGCGCGGGGAACACGCACGTTGAATCTCCGAGCGTAGCCCCGCGGAGGGCTCATCCCCGCTAGCGCGGGGAACACAATGCTGCCCTACGCCCAGGAACTCGGCACAACGGCTCATCCCCGCTAGCGCGGGGAACACCGGGGTTATCCGATCTGCATGGGGGAGGAGAACGGCTCATCCCCGCTAGCGCGGGGAACACTACAGCCTCGTCCGGGGCAATCCTGGGAAATTCGGCTCATCCCCGCTAGCGCGGGGAACACCACTATTCAGCTCTCACACAACCCACACAGAGAGGCTCATCCCCGCTAGCGCGGGGAACACTGGCGTCGATGGGTGCGGCGATCCTAGAGCCCCGGCTCATCCCCGCTAGCGCGGGGAACACTGATTGGGTCTGCGGTTGATGGCCTGTCGAGCCGGCTCATCCCCGCTAGCGCGGGGAACACCGCATACCCGTACCCACTGCAGTACGCACCATGGGCTCATCCCCGCTAGCGCGGGGAACACAGCTCCACCGGCTCGAACCGTTCTGGCCCTCTCGGCTCATCCCCGCTAGCGCGGGGAACACACTTGCTGACCAGCAGCGATGCGAGCCTCGTACTCATTTTAGCTATAACTTCTCTCCGAGGGCCCCTCCCCCCGCTATACCCAGCCCCACCTGCCGCCGTAGCCCAGGGCTACCGCGCTTGTACGATGGGCAGGACGTCGCTTAGCCCCCACCTTAAGGATCCGCTTATGACATTACCCTCCCCTTCTCCATCCTCTTACGCCCTAATTACCGGCGCGAGCCAAGGCATCGGTGCGGCCCTGGCCCGCGAACTCGCCGCCGGGGGCCACAACCTGTTGCTGGTGGCCCGGCGCGAGTCGGTGCTCGCTGCCCTGGCGGAGGAACTCCAGGCGCAACACAAAATTAAGGTGGAGGTCTTCGCCTGTGACCTCGCCGAGGAGGACGAGGTCACTCGCCTCATCGAGCACCTGGCTAATCGGCACGTGCACATTGCCATTAATTCCGCTGGCATCGCTTCTTTTGGCCCCTTTATAAAGCAGGATTGGGGTTATGAGACCAATCAGTTTCGGCTCAACGCCGCGGCCGTGTTTCGTTTGAGCCGCGCGGTCTTGGACCCAATGGTGGAACGTGGCGAGGGAGCCCTGTGCAACGTAGGTTCGGCCGCCGGGAACATTCCCATTCCTAATAATGCCACCTACGTGTTCACCAAGGCCGGGGTGAATGCTTTTACGGAGGCCCTGCATTACGAGCTGAAGGGTACCGGCGTGCATTGCACCCTGTTGGCCCCCGGGCCGGTGCGCGAGGCACATATCAACCCCGCCGAGGCCAGCATCGTGGACAAGGTGGTGCCGGACTTCCTGTGGACTACTTATGAGTCTTGCGCGCGCGAAACCCTGGAGGCGTTGGCAAAGAACAAGCGCCGCGTGGTGCCCGGGCCACTGTCCAAGGCCATGAATACCCTGTCCGCGATCACGCCCACGGCGCTGATTTCCCCGATCATCGGACGTTTTTACGCCAAGATAGGCTAATATAGCCCGCTCTTCATGATCGTGAGAGAATCCTCCCCCACCTCGATCGACCCCCAGGGACTACGAGGACTCATCCACCACCCTGTGCGGCACGATCACCGGCCCCACGGCCGCGGTGGCGGTACCCGCCAGGATCGCCACCACCGCCACGATCCCCAGCCGAATCCGCCCCGGGAGGCGCCCAGGGCGGTGGCCGCCTCCCGGCCCAGAAAGAGCAGATCCATCGGGCGGGCCAGCAGCGCGGCGAGCAGGCTGCCGATCAGCAGGCCCGCCCAGGCCACGGCGATGTCCTCACCGCCGCGCCCCATCGTGGATCCCACCGTCCGCTACCGAATGCCATCGAACACGCCGCGCGAGGATAGCGCCAGGGCCGTGGTGACGGCCTGGAGCGCCGCGCTCACGCCCACCAGGATCACGGTGAGCGGATCAAGCAAGACCCGGGAGGGCGGGGCGGAGACCATCAGTCCCGCCCCGAGGCGACGCAGGGAAAGCGCCATGAGTGATGTCCTTTGTTCCGGCACGTCCTCTACGAAAGTGCGGGTGAGTCCCACAAACTACGCGAGCCCACAAAGATAGAGCAAGGCTTACCTATCCCTCTGCGGGTTGCGCGTCGACGCCCAACCCGGTAACGATCGTGCGCAGCTTGGCGGCGGTCTCTCGCAGCTCTGCTTCCGCCTCTGAGTCCGCCACGATCCCGGCCCCACCCCAGGCGGTCAGCTGCAGTCCGCGCAGCAGGGCGCAGCGGATAGACACGTTCCACTGCCCATCGCCCTTGGCATCAACCCAGCCCACGGCGCCGGCGTAGAGGCCCCGATCGGCGGGCTCCATCTCCGCGATGACCCGCAGCGCCCGATCCGTGGGCCAGCCCGCTACCGCCGGGGTGGGATGCAGCAGACGGGCCAGCGCGAGGGCATCGCAGCGCTCGTGTTCCGGGGCGAGCCGGCCGCTCATGCGCGTGCCCAGGTGCCACATCGTGTCCGTGGCCAGCAGGCTCGGGCGCTCCGGCACGTCTAGCTGCGCGCACACCGGCCCGAGCGCCTGCGCGATCATGCGCACCACGAAGGCGTGCTCGTGGGCATCCTTGGCCGAGGCTAACAGGCCTTGCGCGCGGCGGCGATCCTCCTCGGGATCCGGGCTGCGGGGCACGGAACCGGCCAGCGGATGACTCACCACGTTGGCTCCTTGTTTGCGCAAGAGCAGCTCGGGGCTGGCCCCGAAGAACACCTGCCGCCCCACATCCTCGGCGGGCACCGGGATGGAAAAGACCGTGGCGGCCGGATTGCGCCGGATCAGGTGATCGATCAGATCGCCCCAGACCGGCTCGTCGGCCAGGCGGGCGGTGACCGCACGGGCCAGCACCACCTTGTGCAGGTCGGTATCCGGCGCGCGCAGGCGGGACACGGCGCGGCGCACCGCCGCCAGGTAGTCGCCCGTGGGTGCCGCCGGGTGCAGATCGCGCACCTCGGGCAGCACGTCACCCGGGGCGGGCCTGCGGACGGGTAATTCCTGCCACCGCGGGGCGCGCCACAGCGCCGGGGCCGTACCGCCGGATTCGTCGAAGGGAATCGCCCCGGCCAAGATCGCTCCCGGCTCCCAAGCCTCGCCGGTATCGGGCCGCAGCGCCCGCGCGGGAACGTAGCGCACCCGCCCCTCGTGCCAGAAGAAGAGATCGCCCCTGTCCAGGGCCTCGGCCGCCCCCGCATCAGGCATGAAGGGTGGCACCCCCGTCCACGTAGAGTTCCTGGAGGGTCACGTGCCTGGCCCCCTCGGAGGCCAGGAAGTCCACCGTGCGCGCCACGTCCTCCGGCGTGGCGATCCTCCCCAGCGGAATACCCAGGCGGTGCGCGCCCAGGTCGCCCTCCAGGGAGCGACGCCGCCCCGCCTCGGGATCGCTGCCCCAAAAATCCCGCTGCATGGCCGTATCCGTCGAACCGGGACACACCACGTTGCACCTGATGGCGTGCGTCGCAAGCTCGAGCCCCAGGCAGCGCGTGAGCGCCGAGGCCGCCGCCTTCGACGCCGCGTACGCCCCCATCCCCATCCTGGGTACGCCCGCCGCATTCGACGCCACCACCACGATGCCCCGGTCGGGTGCGTCCTGCGGCAGGCACGAGCCCACGGTCATCGCGCGGGCCGCGGCGCGCAGTAGGTAGAAGGTGCCGTGAGCATTGACGTTCATCATCCGGGAGAACTCCGCCGCGCTCGTATCCACCACGGGGCGATCCACGAACACCCCCGCAGCATGAAGAAGATAACGCAGGCCCCCGTGCTGGACCACGGCCTCCTCGACCAGGGCCGTGACTTCCTCCTCCGAGGACAGATCGCAGGGCCGCGCGTCCACCCGCACCCCCTGGGCGGCCGCCGAGGCCACCTCCTGCGCCACGCGACGCAGCGGGGCTTCCTCGCGGTCCGTCAGCACCAGCGCCACGCCGGGGCGTCGGGCGCACTGCTGGGCGATGGCCGCGCCGATCCCGCCGGCGGCGCCTGTCACGATAATGAGATCCGAAGACATGATTACCCAAGTTACCCTTTCCTTATCTATGGGCAGCCGATGGGGGCCCGAACGAGCGTCCTATCCTGGGAGGCATGACTCAGCCAGCCAAAGACGACCGCCTCGTCTGGATCGACCTGGAAATGACCGGCCTGGACGTCCACCGCCACGTGATCGTGGAGGTGGCCGCGTTGGTCACCGACGCCCACCTCACCATCCTGGGTGAGGGCGTGGATCTGGTGGTGCGCGCCACCGAGGAGGAACTGGCGCAGATGGACGACTACGTGACCGCCATGCACCGCGACAACGGGCTCCTCGAAGAAATCCGCTCCTCCTCCGTGAGCCTGCAAGAGGCCGAGGACGCCGTGCTCGCGCTCATCGCCGAGCACTGCCACCCCGACCACCCCGCGCCGCTGGCCGGCAACTCGATCGCCACCGACCGCGCCTTCATCCGCGAGTACATGCCCCGCCTCGACGCCGCCCTCCACTACCGCATGGTGGACGTCTCCACCATCAAAGAACTCAGCAAACGCTGGTTCCCCCGCGCCTACTACCATCAGCCGGACAAGGGGATGTCCCACCGCGCCTTGGCGGACATCGTGGAGTCCGTGCGAGAACTGGATTACTACCGACGCAGCGTTTTTACCCCCGAGCCCGGCCCCACCTCCGAGGAAGCTGCCGCGGCGCAGGCCCAGGCCACCGAGGCCTACCAGCGATTTTTGTAAAAACGACTCGGTAGGCTATGGTTGTTCTCGCTGCTTTACGGCGGCGATGGTGGCTGTAGTTCAGCTGGTAGAGCACCAGGTTGTGATCCTGGGTGTCGCGGGTTCGAGCCCCGTCAGCCACCCCCAAGGGCCTTAACTTCTTATGGAGTTAAGGCCCTTTACCGATACCGCAATGCGAAACCCCCTGGCCCCACCCTTCCTCGGCTCACCCGCGCCGCCTAATCTTATGGGCTATGAGACTACGCCCCTTCTCCCCCGCCGCGATCCTGGCGAGCACCGCGTGCGTCGCCGCGCTGGGACTCAGCGCCTGCGACAGCCCCCAGGAAGACACCGAGACCACCACCCCCGCCGCGCCCACATCCTCAGCACACTCCGCCAAGACCAACGCGACAAGCAGCACGAGCACCGCCAGCGCTACCACAACCACAAGCGCCCCGAAGAAGGAACCAAAGAAGGACTGCCGGGCGATCCTGCTCAGCGATACCGCCCTGCGCCCGATCCTGGGCGTTCCCATCGTTCCGATCTTCCCGGAGGGCTCCCCCAGCCCAGGCCTCCAGTCCGAGGCCTGGGGCTACCTGGGACAGGTGGCCGACAACCACTTCGATCCCTGCGCGGAGCTCAGCTGGGTGACCTTCCCCGGCGCGGAGGGAGACCTGGAGAATCCGGACGCAGACCACACGTTTGCCACCATCGTGTTTTTCCACGAGGACGAACTCATCACCGCCCCCATGCCGGCCCAGGTCGGCGCGGTGGTGGGGGTGACCCGACGCTCGGATTCGGAGCTGGAGGTCACCACCACCCGGCGCGACGCGGAGGGCGAATCCACGGCCCGGGTGCGGTACCAGGACGGCAAGATGCAGATCACCTCGGAGAATCCCGAGGACGCCCTGGTCCACCCGGACTCTCGGCTGGATCTCAGCGGCGTCACCGCGCCCATCGCCCCGCGCCTCTACAACGTGGGCAGCGTGCACCGCCACGGATACGACCAGGAGATCATGTCCGTGCAGGGTGCCTCGCGCGACGCGGTACTCTTCGACGTCGATCGCTCACTCCAGGTGTCCTGCGTCATCGAGGAGGTTCCATTGTGCCAGGCCGCCGACCCGGAGAAGGCGGACTGGATTCCCGGTACTACCGATCCGGTATCCGGGGTGGCAATCTTTAACCAGGACGCCGAGTATCACGCCAATCAGGTTCGGGTGATTACCACCGATCCGGTCCAGGCCCAGGCGGTGGAGGGCCAGCTGGATCGCGTCAGCACCGTCGCGGAAGTGGGCCGGGGCAAGCGGGTGCTCTTTGACGGCTACATCTTCGACACCACGCGCGAGAACGAGTTGCGCATTTACGCGAGCGAGGACGCCGAGTCCGCCGCGTGGATCAGCGCCAAGGAATACGGCGTGGCCGGGCGCTAAGCACGCCTTTAGCCCTCGGCGTTACCGGCCTTCCATTCCTCCCAGGGGATGTTCCAGTCTCCCAGGCCGTCAAGCCCGTTCAGCTCCCCGCCGATGGTGTTACTGACCTTGACGATATCGCCGTGCTTAACGGTGTTCTGGAACCACTCGGCGGCCTCGTCGGTGACGTTGATGCAGCCGTGGGAGGTGTTCGTGTTGCCCTGGGCCCACACGGACCAGGGGGCGGCGTGGACGTAGATGCCGGAGTAGGACATCTGCGTGGCAAACTTCACGGTGGTCTTATAGCCGCCGTTCTCGCGGGAGAGGCCAAAGGTCTCGGAGTCCATCACCAGGGAGTCGTGCGCGTCCCCGATGATGTAGGTTCCGTTGGGGGTGGGCCAGCGGTCGGAGCCGAGGGAGACGGGAATGGAACGCAGTTCCTCCCCGTTGCGGTACACCGTCATGGTCTTGGTGTTGTCATCCACCTCGGCGATCACTTCATCGCCGATGGTCACCTCGATCTCGTTGTCCTCGGCCCCGTAGATGCCGCCGCCTAAGTCTTTGCCGTAGATATTGGCTTTAGCCTTGATCTTTGTGCCCGGCTCCCAAAAGTTTTCCGGCCGCCACCGCACCTCCTGGTTATTCACCCAGTAAAAGGCGCCCTCGACCTTGGGCTGAGTGGTCACCTCCAAGGCCCGCTGGGCCGCCGCTCGATCCTCGATGGATTGGGAGAATCGAAAGGCCAGGGGCTGGCCCACGCCTACCTCGCCCACTCCGTAGGGCGCAAGCGTGACCGATGCCGTTCCCTCGGGGGCCACGGTAGAAAAAACCGCGGTGGCGGTCTCCCCGTTTTTATCCCGCGCCTCCACGGTGTAGGTGCGCGAGTAGCCCAGCACCTCGTCGGTGGTCCAGGTCGTACCGTCGGCGGACAGGCTGGCCTCCACCTCGCGCCCCTCCTCGTTGGTCATGGTAACCTCCTCGAGACCCACGTCCGCGGAGGTCACCGTCACCGGTTCGGTGGGATCCACGTCCTCAGCCTCGTCGGCAACGGAGATCTCCGGAGGCTCGTGCTTTTCCTCCGTCTGCGCCTGATCCGACCCCTCGGCGCTCTGGCCCATAGTGCACGCGGATAGCCCCCCGCCCAGGGTCGCCACCATGAGCGCCGCCGCTACCACTCGAAGCCTCGAACGCACCCGCACGTCCACCTCCCGTTGAGCCATCACCAAATAATTCTCGTCATACCCTAGTTCCCCGCCGTGGCCACGCCCGAGCCGCACAGCACCTTGTTCGAAAACCTTTACCAAAGTGAGACCAAGGGGATCGTCATCGGGCGAGGGGGAGAGACGCCACCACGACGGCCGCGCTCAGATTCCTCATCGTCACGGATCCTCATTTCGTTTCATCCCCGCACGAGCGGCATCAAAAAACGCGATGAACAGGCGATTTTGCGGTATCGCCGACAGGCAGTAAAGTAAACGGACGTCGCCAGGGAGCGCCTGGCGAGACACAAAAGCGCCATTAGCTCAATTGGTAGAGCAACTGACTCTTAATCAGTGGGTTCGGGGTTCGAGTCCCTGATGGCGCACAGCGCAGCCCGGTAGGCCAGGAGGCCCACCGGGCTTTTAGTACCCCATAGCCGGTGCCGGACAAGATTTTTTGACCAACATGTGCCATAATACTTATCCGTGAAGGCCTTGGTAGTTGTAGACGTTCAAAACGATTTCTGTACCCTCGGCCCGCTGGCCACCGCCGACGGCGACCTCGCGGCCGATACCATCCGCACCCTCCTCGAATGCGAGGAGGGAATGCGCGATTATGCACACGTGGTGGCTACCCAGGACTGGCACATCGATCCCGGCAGCCATTTCTCCGACTCCCCGGACTTCCTCGACACCTGGCCCCCGCACTGCCGGGCGGGTACCCCCGGTGCCGCCCTTCACCCCTCGATCCCCCTGCACCACATCGAGGCCTTCTTCCTCAAGGGAAACTACAGCGTCGCCTACTCCGGCTTCGAGGGATTTTCCGAGGGAGTCTCCCTGGCCGAGTGGCTGCGCGAGCGCAGCATCACGGCCATCGACGTGGTGGGCATCGCCACCGATTACTGCGTGCGGGCCACGGCCCTGGACGGCCTCCGGGAGGGCTTTGACGTCCGCGTACTCTCCTACTACTGCTCCCCCGTCGATCCCAACCGAGGCCAAGCGGCCCTCGATGAGATCCAGCAGGCTGGGGCAACCGTGATCAATACCCCGGTGAAAAACTGCTGCTAGCACCGCAGCGCGGGCGCTAATTCCTGCGCCACCTCGGTGAGGAGCCGCTGCCCGCCCTCGTAGGTGCCGTCGGGAGGTTGCGCCGCCACGGCCACTCCCTTGATCCCGCAGGGAGTCTCGATCAGTCCGAACTGGCGCACCGTGTAGCGCCCCCACTCATCCGGCCCCCAGCCGCCCTTGAACCTCATTGCCTCGATGGTGCCCAGTCCGTAAGACTGCTCCGGGATGACCCGCCCCATCGCCTCTAATACCGGCTGCGCGCCATCGAGGGTGGGCAGCACCACCGCGAAGGCCGCTTGATCCGGAAGCGCCCATCTGGTTTGACCAAAGCTGGAAAACTCTGGTCGCACCCTGCGCGTTTCCACCCGGGTGTGATCGTCTCCCGCCTCGCGCAGGATCGCTTCTACCGCCGCCCCCGCCTCCTGCGGGGCACCCAGGGATTGCCACAGGCGCGCGGCGGCCTCGTTATCTGAAGCCGTCAGTGCTTTCTCCACGTCATCGATCACACCCGGGTTGGCACACAGTGCCGCCAGGGCAAGCGGCACCTTGCTGGTGGACCAGGCGGGCCCCTCGTCCGCCTCCCCGTAAGTGGTCACGCCCGAGGTATCCGCCACAGCCACTGAGGTACCCGGCGGGACGACGATGCGTTCGCGGGCGACGGGAGTTCCGGGGCCGGGTCTTTCGGTAACCACCGCGGTTTCCTCCGTGGCGTTCCCGGCACCGGGGCGTTCCATCTCACCGATAGTGCAGGCCGAGAGGAACGCGGCCCCCAGAAATACCACCAGTGCGGCCGTGCGACGATGCTGGCGGATCATCCGATGTACACATTCGCGTTGTTGCCGCCGGTGCAGTGCACGTACTCCCCTGCATCGCGGCAGTTCATCGTGTAGGTTTTACCCGTGGTGGGGCTGTAGGCCCGCACGGTGGCGGTGAGCCGACCGGTCTGTTGATACTCGCTGAGCCACTGCCGGTGCACCACCTGGGCAAAATCCTCGCTGGTGGCCCCGGAGGCCCATACCCGCTGGTATCGTCCTTCGGTTCGAGGGGCGCGGGCCGCCGCATTGACCGGGGTGGCCTCCGCCGGAATAGCCGGCGCCTGGGATGACGCCGGCGGGTCGAGGGAAGTGGGCGGGGTACTCGTCAGCGAGGCGCGCGGGGTGGTGGGTTCCACCGCAGCGGAGGTGGCACGCGGCCGGGCGGAGGAAACGGCGCTCGACGCAGGCCGCCTCGGCGCGCTGCTCGGAGCGGCGACCCGCCGGGATTCCACAGTGCGCAAGGGCCGGGCCGCGGTGGTCCGCGCCGCCGAGGTGGTCCGCACCGTGGACTGCTGGCCGGTTTCCTCGGCGGTCATCGGGGCGGCGACCGCGGGTTCCCGCCCCCGATCGCCCGAAGAAAAGAGGAAGATCCAGGTGCCCGCCCCCACCAGCACGAGCACGAAGAACATCGCGGCCAGGGCCGCAATCATGCTGGAGTTGCTGCTCTCGAAACGCGGGCGGCGAGACTCAAACGCGGGGCCCACCGCCTCGGGTCCGGCCTTGGCGGCCACGCGCGGAAACTCCGCGTAGTCTCCCTGCGTACTCTGCGCGGGAAAGCTCCGCGTGGCCGGTTCGCGGTCCTCACCGCCGTGGTGGCTCGTCATGCTCGCCTATGCTGCCACACCGGGGCGCGGCCGTCATCCCCTCGCACCCCTGCGCTCCTGACCAATACCCCCGCGAGTTAATTACGCCCGGCCAGCAGCCGCTGTAACTCCTTGATGTCCTTGTTCTTCTTCCGATTGCGTGCCATCGTCAGCACAACGGCGGCGGCAAAGACCGCCCCCACGGCCGCCAGGATCTTCTGGGTCTGCGGATCCTGGAGCTTGGTCGTGGCCTCGCGCTTGGCATCGTTCACGAGGTTCTGCGGCTTGCTGCGATCCGCGAGCTGATCCAGGGTGCTGGCCAGCTGGTAACGGGTGCGCTCAATATCCCGCTGAATGTCCTCAATACTGCGTGCCACGTTTATTCTCCCAACGGATTGTGAGTCAATTGCTTCTCCTGCGGCCGGGGCCGCACACGCCCACGCACTCGCGGGGTCTTGATCCCGCGAGTGCTTATCAGGCGGCGGAAACACACCGCGCCGTCCGAACAGCGGTGGGTGGTTTCTCCCTGGGCGTCATTCTAGCCTGTTACCGGGCGTCCCCGCAGGCCGCTTGCGCCATCGGCGCGCCGCGCACCAGCCGAGACCGCACAGCACCACCACCCCGAGCAGGAGTGCCCCGCCGGGAACATTCGCGGTGGTTCGGATCACCCAACTCTCCAGCCGCGCCTGCTGGCTCACTCCCACCACGCCGCTCAGGTCGGCCGTCCCGCCGGTGGCCCACAGCAGCGCGCCCACCGCGATGGTCACCAGCCCGCCCACGATGTTGTTCCACGAGTTCGTCCATCGGCCCACCCGCACCCCGCGCGGGCGCACGAGGGACTGCACGATGGGCAGCCGAGACCACAGCACGCTGAGCAGGACGAGCGGCACGGTCATGCCCAGGGCAAAGACCAGCATGGTCAGCCCGCCGAGGGCGGCATTGCCGCTGACCGCCGCCATCGTCAGCACCATGCCCAGCAATGGACCGGCGCACACCCCGGCCAGGCCGTAAATGGTGCCCAGCACGTACACGGCGGCCAGGGAACTGCCCCCGGCCACCCCGGCACCGCCGGGCAGCGGGATCTCCACGCCCAGCAGCATGATGATGCCCAGAGCGATCACCACGAGGGAGCCCCCCATCACCAGCACCTCTCGGTGCTCGCTGACCAACGCCCCCACGGAACCGGCCAGCACCCCCATGGGCAGCAGGGTGGTAATCAGGCCCACGTAAAACACACCGGTGCTGGTCAACAGCGCGGCGGGGCGGGAAAACGCATAGGAAAAGAAGGCGGGCAGCAGCATCGCCGAGCACGGACTGAGCAGGGTAAGCACGCCGCCCAGGAGGGCTCCCAGCAGGCTTAATTCCACGGGTTAGCGGGCCTCCTTAATCGCCTTGTCTAGGAAGCTCCGGAAGTTCTCCAGCGGTTGCGCCCCAGCGAGTACCTCGGAGCCCACCGCAAAGAAGGGCACGCCCTGCACGCCCCACTGGCGGGCCTGGTTCGTTTCCTCCTCGGCCGCGGCGCGCAGCTGGGGGTCCTTCATATCGGTTGTAAACCGCCCCATGTCCGGCACGCCGACCTCCTTGGCGATCTCCACCAGCTCCTCGTCCGGCAACTCCGGGTGCCCGCTCTCCGGGGCACGAGCGTAGACGGCCTGCAGGTATTCCACATATCTGTCCTGCTCGGCGGCCGCCCTGGCGGCCGCCGAGGCCGCGGCGGAACGATCCCCGAAGTACACCACGTCGCGGAACTCGATGCGCACCTTGCCGGTATCCACGTATTCCTTCTTTAACGTGGGCAGGATCTCCCGGGAGAAGAAACCGCAAAACGGGCAGCGCAGATCCGTCCACTCCACCATCACCACCGGGGCGTTCACGTCGCCGAGGGCGCGCGGGTCGTCGGCCTCGCGGCGCTCGATGAGCGCCTTGAGCGCGGCGTCGGAATCGGAGCCCTGGGTGGCGCTCGCCGCGGCCGTCTGTTCCTCGCCATCCCCGCCGGTAACCTGCGCGATGAGCACCACCACCAGGAACAATGCCAGCACGGCCAGCACGATATAAAACGGCGCGGTTCGGTACCACGGGCAGTGCGGATTGACGTAGGTATCGAATCGAGTCTTCACACCACGCAGGATACCGAAGGCCCCGGACCGCTATGGTGGTGCCATGACACTGAACACAGGAGACACCGCCCCCGAGTTTTCGCTTATCGACGCCCACGGGAACACCGTATCGCTCAAGGACTACGCCGGGCGGAGCGTGATCGTGTACTTCTACCCGCGCGCCAATACCCCCGGCTGCACCAAGGAGGCCTGCGACTTCCGCGATAGCCTGGAGCAGCTCAACGACATGAACATCGCCGTGGTGGGTATCTCCCCCGACGCCCCGGACAAGCTCGCGGAGTTCCGCCGCGACCACGAGCTGACCTTCCCCCTGCTCTCCGACCCCGACAAGACCGTGATGAAGGCCTACGGTGCCTTTGGGGAGAAGAAGAACTACGGGCGCGTGGTAGAAGGCGTGATCCGTTCCACCTTCCTCATCGAGCCGGACGGCACCATCGGCGCGGCCAAGTACAACGTCAAGGCCACCGGGCACGTGGCGCGGTTCATCCGGGATCTGGGCTAACGGTTCAGATAAGCCCCTGCTGCCTGGCCCAGAAGGAGAACTCACCTAGACCAAAGAGAGGAGCACCCGCGTATCAATGCCTCCGCCGGGTGCTCCTCGATCGGCGCACGAGGAAAAATTCTAGGAGACAGCAACGACCACTACGGGAATCACCGACGTGCTCATTCTTCTCCCTGACCATCGTGGCCCTCTCCTTCCCCTTCCGGGAGCGACACCCCAGTACGGAAACCGCGATCCGGGTGCTGCTCACCCCCATCGCGTATCTGGTGTGGTGCGCCATGGACAAATCCACGCAACAGAAAACACGAACCCCTAGAGTGAGAGTGCGCCCGGGGGGACTTGAACCCCCACGTCCTAAGACACTGGAACCTAAATCCAGCGCGTCTGCCAATTCCGCCACGGGCGCGCGCAAGGGGAACTATAGCACGCACCATCGGGTCACGCCGTGCCCACTGGGATCGCCTCGACAGGCACGGTACCCTGGAGGCCATGAGTGCGCAGAAGCAGACCCGCGCGCGCAAGAGGGTGCGCGCCTCCCACGTCGTCTTCCTCGCTCTCGCCGTGACGGCCACCCTGGCGCTGGCCTGGTGGCAGTGGATGCGCTTCCGCTCCGGCTCCGGTACCTTCCAGAACCTCGGCTACGCCCTGCAGTGGCCCGTGTTCGGGGCCTTCTTCGTGCACGCCTACCGCAAGTTTATGGAGTATGAGAACGAGCGGATCGACGCAGAGAACGCCGCCGACGATCCCGATTTTCTCTATCAGCGCGACGTGGAGCGCTTCGGGGAGGTAACCACCGCCATCGATGAGGGCTTCCTACCGCAACGCCCCAGCATCGACGTCGCGGAGTTCAATGAGCGGCACAAACCCCGGCGCGGCGGCAATGCCCTCGATGGCGTGCCCGTGCAGGATCACCACAACAGATAAAGGAAGCAAGCATGACCCAGCCCTCTCAACCGAAGATTCATCCCGAGCGCCAGCACCGTGTGCGCAAGGCGCTGACCTTTTTCTCCGTGGCCGCCTGGGTCACGGGCGTATTCCTGCTGGCACTCTGCACGGTCATGATCCTGAAGTACCTCACCCCCGTGGAGGTGCCAGCCGGGGCCAAGTACGTGGCCATCTTCCACGGCTGGGTGTACATCGCTTTCGTGCTCTCCGCCTTCAACCTGGGCCTCAAGGCCCGGTGGGAGCCCAAGACCTGGATCGTCACCGCGCTGTGCGGCGTGGTGCCCTTCCTCTCCTTTTACGTGGAGAAGAAGCGCCGCACGGAGACCGTCGAGCGCTTCCAGCTCGACGGCCCCCGGCCCGCCTAGCCCTCCGCCAGCGCCGCTATGCGCTCAACCAGCCCCGCCAGCGCCCGTGCGCGGTGGGAGCTGGCGTCTTTTTCCTCGGGGCTGAGCTGCGCAGAGGAGCGGCCATCCCCGTCGAGGGGGGCGAAGAGGGGGTCGTAGCCAAAGCCGTTCTCCCCCACCGGCTCGCGCAGCAGGCGGCCCTCCCAGCGCCCCTCGGAGACGATCTCCTCGCCGCCGGGAAGGACCAGCGCACACACGGAGACGAAGGCCGCCGCGCGCCGCTCGTCCGGGACGTCACCCATCTGGGCCAGCAGCAGTCGGTTGTTGGCCTCGTCGTCGCCGTGCCCGCCGGACCACCGCGCGGAGAGCACGCCGGGCATGCCGTTCATCTCTTCCACGGCCAGGCCGGAGTCGTCCGCCACGGTGGGCAGCCCGGTGTGGGCCACCCCGGCGCGCGCCTTGAGGAGGGCGTTGTCGGCAAAGGTGCGGCCGTCCTCCACCGGCTCGGGGTAGGCGTCCACCTCGGAGAGGGAGACCAGTTCCACCCCGGCCACGCCCGCGGCGTCGAGGATGCGGCGCAGCTCGCGCAGCTTCTTGGCGTTGTTGGAGGCTACCAGCAGCTTCACGGCGCTCACGCCTCCAGGGCGGCGCGCTGCGCCTCGATGAGCTGGGCGCAGCCCGCGGCGGCGGCGTCGAGCAGCTCCCCGAGCTGGGCGCAGTCGAAGGTGCCGTCCTCGCCGGTGCCCTGGATCTCCACGAAACGCCCGGAGCCGGTCATCACCACGTTCATGTCCACCTCGGCGCGGGAGTCCTCCTCGTAGGGCAGGTCGAGGCTCACGCGTCCGTCGACGATGCCCACGGAGACGGCGGCCACGGCCTCGCGCAGCGGGGAGCCGGTGACGGCGCCGCGCTCACGGAGGGCGGCCACGGCGTCGGCCAGCGCCACGTAGGCGCCGGTGATCGCAGCGGTACGGGTGCCGCCGTCGGCCTGGAGCACGTCGCAGTCGATCTGGATGGTGTTCTCGCCCAGCTCGCGCAGGTCCACGGCGGCACGCAGGGAGCGCCCGATGAGCCGGGAGATCTCATGGGTGCGCCCCTTGACCTTGCCCTTCATGGATTCGCGCGGCATCCGCTCGGAGGGAGCGGCGGGCAGCATAGCGTACTCGGCGGTCAGCCAGCCCTCGCCGGAGTCGCGCTTGAAGCGGGGCACGCCCTCCTCGGCGGTGGCCGTGCACAGCACCTTGGTGTTGCCGAACTCCACGAGCACGCTGCCCGCGGGGTTGGTGGTAAAGCGGCGGGTGAGGCGCACGGGGCGCATCTCGTTGAGGGCGCGGCCGTCGGCGCGGCGGAAATCCTGAGAACTCATGCCTGCGAGGGTACCCGCAAGGCTAGACCTCGTACACGCTGCCCGGTCGGCCAAACTCCACGGGGCCGTCGAACTCCTTCCGCGCCGCAACCACGGCCTCCTCGGGGTCGAGCCACGGCGGCACGTGCACGATCACCAGGCGCTTGGCCTCGGCCAAGCGAGCGGCGCGTCCGGCCTCCCCGCCGCTGAGGTGCATGGCGGGGGCCTTGTTATCGGTGCTGGTGCCCCAGTTCGCCTCGCAGAGGAAGAGATCGACGTCCCGGGCGGCGTCGATGAGGTTGCGGGTCCAGGCGGTATCCCCGGAGAAAGCTATCGACGCCCCGCCGGGCCCGATCACCCGCAGGGCGTAGGCCTCCACGGGATGCACCACCTCGAAGGGGGTGACGCTGAGGCTGTCGATGGTCTCCGCCTGGCGATCGCGCCAGGGACGAAAGGCGAAGGTATCGGAGAGGTCGTCCACGCCGTTGGGTTGGTCGTCGGAGAAGAGGCGACCCAGGTGCAGCGGGGCGTAGCCGGGGCCCATGAGGTGGTGGCGGCGCTTGGCTGCCAGGGCGGGGTGGTAACGGCGCCACACCAGCAGGGAGGGAAAGTCCAGGCAGTGATCGGCGTGGAGGTGGGAAAAGATGACGTGCGCCTCCGAGGGGTTGGCCAGGGTCTGAAGGTTGGCCAGGGTGCCAGGGCCGAGATCCATGATCACCCCCGGCATGTCGGGGGCCTCGATGAAGTATCCCGAGGCGGGGTTGCCGGGGGCACCGAGGCTTCCTGAACTACCAAGGATGGTCAGCTTCATGGTTTTACAGTGCCACGAATCGGGTGGTTTTTACTAACCTCTGCGTGCCCCTCCACCTATCGATTACCTGCAAAGGAAGGAAAATCTTGACAAGTTGTTATGTTTATACAACATTTTGAGTCATGTCCCCAAAGAAAAAGCCGAAGGACCCGATCTTCAATAGGATCCGGGTTCTGCGCGCGGAACGGGACATGTCGCGCGCCCAGCTCGCGGAACTCATCGACGTCAATCCCCAGACCATCGGCGCCCTCGAGCGCGGGGACCACTCCCCCAGCCTCGACCTCGCCTTTCGCATCTGCGAGGTCTTTGGCCTCCCCGTGGAGGCCGTGTTCAGCCGCAGCGAGTTCGCCCCCATGTCCACCGCGATATATCAGAAATGAGGTTCCCCGCCATGCTCCATCCCGCCACACCTCATCCCGATTCACCCCCGGCCAGCATGATCGCCCAACGCCGCTACCTCCTCAGCGCACGGGTCAGCCTGGGCCTGGCCGTCACGGCCGTTCCTCTTCTCTTTATCTCTCTCATACCCTCCATGATTCTCTGGGCCATCGGCTTGAGCGGTTATATCGGCTGCGTGCACGCCCTCGAGCGAGCCACCGGAAGGCAATCCAATACCCGCCTCGATGACCTCGACGAATACGAACAAGAGCGCGTTCTGCGCACCAAGACCCGCGCCATGAACCTGCTCCGGGACGGCCTGCTGGCCGTGATGACGGCGCTGCTCATCATGCCGACCTTCATTACCACCCTGGAGCCCTCCCCGGAGGAGACCGCCACCTGGGTGCGCGCGGTGGGTATGGCCGCCGGAATCATCGCGTTGCCTGCCGCCACCGCCGTACTCAAGGACATCGCCACCGGCATGAACCGCGACGAGACGCTACTCGACGCCCATTAAGCGACCCAACCATAAGGAACCCCATGAACTTCACCGACCTCATCCTGGGCTACGACGACCGCCAGGCGAAGCGCTAGCGCGCCAAACACGAACACCGAATCGCCTCCCTACCATCGTGGCGCTCCCCGCAGCGCCAGCGCCTGCTCATCGGGGTCTACTTCGGCACTCTCGCCCTGGGCCTCGTCACCGCCGTGGGGTGCTTCTTCTGGCTCCCCCTCACCACTATTTCTTGTGTCTCCTGGTTGGCGCTACGCGCCACCATCGACTACAAGGACACCGCCGCCGTGCTCGACGAGTATAAAAACCAGATGCTCAACACCTGGTGGGCCCTGGCCTACGGCCTGGCCTGCGCGATTTTTCCGATCCTAGCGATTGCGCTGATCGCCCTGAGCATCAAGACCCTCGCCGACCTCGACCGCTGGATGTATTCCCTGGGGCTCATCACCTGCCTGACCGGCTACGCGATCACCGCCTTCCCCACCGTGGGCTATAGCCCCGCCTTCTACCCCGCCCGGACAAAGGAGTAAGGCTATGCCGAATACCCTCCACGCCCAGCACCGGGGCAGGAACCAGGCCCACTCCGCCGCAATTACCCCGCCATCCAGGAGCTCGTAAACCAGCAAGCTCAGCATCCGATAACCCAGCGCACTACCGGCGCCCCTGGCCCCGCCGCTATTCGACATGGGTGGTAGCGGGGCTTTTCGCCGTTTGTCAGGCTTAGTAATCGGTGATCCCAAGTTCGTTACGTTCGAGATCACCTAGTGTGACACCTTGATCGTTCTTCCAATACGTCTTGCCGTTCGTGGAAGCACCAGTGAGGAAAGCAGAAGCCGCCGATGGGGAGCCAAACAATGTATCTTCCAGCAGGTTGAAGTCAGGGCCGATGCGCTTGTTATACTTCTCCCTGTTTTTCTTTGCCGAGTCAGGCACGGAGGGGACCATCTCTTCGTGAAGCTTAGAACCGGCAAGCACCACAAACCCGTCAGCCGTTTGACGTCCTTCCCCTAACGCTCCCTTGTAGTCCAGATACAGCAGCGGCTCGACATGGTCGGTTCCCGAGGACGTCGTGTCGGTGGTAGTTTTGGCCTCATCGGCCGGGTCGAACAGACGGTAGCCCAGTGATCGGATAGCAATTTTAGCGAACTCGATGAACTCGTTAAGGTCAGCTTCCTTCTCCTCGGTGACGTTACCTGGTGATGGATCGTTACTGTTCATCGTACGCACACGGCCAGCCTTGCGAGCCTGCTCGCAGAACGCGTGTTCCAGATAGGAGATTTCGGTTGGACCGAATGAATCGTCGGAAGTGACGATCATAATCGCGTGCGTGAAGTAGTCAAGTTTCCCTTCACCCACATGCTCAACAATGCGGCCGAGCACTCCGTTGCCGTTCTTACGTTCCCTGGCCTGCCCGATATAGGCCTTGTCCTCGCCGGTCTTATCATCGGTGCCAAGCAGGATGTAAACGCCGGTTTGTTTAAACTCGGAACGGTCCTTACTCTTGGCAAGATCTGTGCGCGGAATCAGGTAGACCTGCCCGATCCAGTTGCCCAACGAAGACTTAATCCGCCCAAAAGGGGAGCCATCCATCAAGTACAACTTCACTGTTTTTCGGTGTCGCCACCATCAACCTCCTGCATAAAACATTCACATACGCACATAATTCTAGCCGACCGTGTGACATAAAGCACATTACACAAGCCTGTTTGCAAGGCTAACCAGTGCCCACAATTTAACACTTCTACGCTCGTCGGCAGTGGTATAAAGGGAACACCCCACCGTAAATGATCTTGATGAACAACGAACCCGTAACCTGCGCGGCGCAGGTTGAGAATAATACGACGATCGCAGTGTTCCACAATCTGAGCCATGACCAGGTGTGGCCCGTACCGCAAAACCGCCAGCTCACAGCTGCAGCGTCGGCGGTGCACACAGCATGTAGATCGAGGCCCAGCATCTAAACATCAGACACCACAGCCCGGCATCCCACCATCAGGCGTGGAGACACTCTCATAAACCGGGAACACCCGCATGCGCGAGTACATGAACCGTGAGCACCCCTTCACGGTGGTGGCGGTGCTGACGCCATCCGCCCGCACCTACCGGCGCTCCATCCTCCGCAATGGCCAAAAGACCACCTGACGGGCCACAATCTTGAGCTGCTAGGTGCGCAGCAAGGGGGCACATACCCCCGCCGATCACCCCCAGATTCCCGCCATTTGCGCTACTAAAAGCGCCTCCCCCGCCCCACCGTCTGGGCGCGGAAACATTGCCACCCATTTTTGCCTCACAGAACGCAACCTTTTTGTATGCTATCCAACAATCCTTGCCGGATAGTGAGTCACCTCATTGTCTCACGGACTATGGATAGGCAGGCTACGCATGATCACCACCTCCGGGGTCGCGCCCCACACACCCACGAGCAAGGAGTTCCGCCGAGCTCAGCAAAGCCCGGAGTTCCGGGAGCTACGCTCAGCGATCCGCTCCTTTACCTTCCCCGTCACCGTCGCCGGCCTGGTGTGGTTTGCGCTCTACATCGTCATGGCGATGTACACACCGGGGCTCTACGCCATCCCCGTGGCGGGAAACATCAACCTCGGGATCGTACTGGGCCTCCTGCAATTTATCAGCACCTTTCTCATCACCTGGGCCTATGTGAGGTTGCCCTCGTTTAGTGGACACCCGATTAGTACGGATCCTGTGCCCGTAGGAGAAGATGTTCATTGTGAGTGGGCAACAAAGAAAGAGCTACACTCCGGAGTTCCGGAGGGAGGCAGCTCGTCTTGTGATTG
>NZ_JACMYD010000020.1 GCF_014267345.1 Corynebacterium sp. zg-331 | reverse complement strand
CCTCGTTTAGTGGACACCCGATTAGTACGGATCCTGTGCCCGTAGGAGAAGATGTTCATTGTGAGTGGGCAACAAAGAAAGAGCTACACTCCGGAGTTCCGGAGGGAGGCAGCTCGTCTTGTGATTGAGTCTGGAAGGCCGATTGCGCATGTTGCTGCAAAGATCGGTGTCGGGGCTGGACTGTTAGGCAAGTGGGTTAAACTCAATCGAGAACGCATAAGGCTCGGATGATGGGATGAGTCAGGCCGATCTGCGTGCAGAAATTACCAGGCTGCGCCGCGAGTTAGCTGAAGCTCGGTTAGACAATGAGTTTTTGTCAAAAGCCACCGCCTTCTTCGCTGCGAAGCAACGCGATCGGAAAAGTTCGAACTAATGCTTCCAGGAGAAGGCTTACTACAGTATTAACCAGATGGCGCGCCTTTTAGGTGTATCCCGATCTGGGTATTACAAGTGGGCCTGTAGGCACACTGACAAGCGAGCAGGCCGCGATAGGCGTCAAAGGTTCTACGATGATCTCGATCAGCAGGTCGATTCGATTTAGGAAGATTCCGACGAGGTCTACGGTTCGCCGCGAATTACTGCTGAGCTGCGCGATCGTGGTGTGAAGGTTGACCGGAAACTGTGGCAAAGCGTATGTGTGTGATGGGGATTGAAGGAATTTCACCACGGGTGTTTGTTTTGACTACCACCATTCAGTCAGCTCGTAAATCTTCGCTGCCTGACCTGGTCAAGCGCATGTTTGACCAGGGGCAACTTAACCGGGTCTGGATGTCTGATATTACGTATCTGCGCACTGGTGAGGGCTGGTTGTATTTATGTGTTATT
>NZ_JACMYD010000019.1 GCF_014267345.1 Corynebacterium sp. zg-331 | reverse complement strand
AGCCAACCAGCCCTACCCATGGCAAGATAACTGGCACACCAGAGGTACGTCCAACCCGGTCCTCTCGTACTAGGGTCAGCCTTCTTCAAGTTTCCACGCGCGCGGCGGATAGAGACCGAACTGTCTCACGACGTTCTAAACCCAGCTCGCGTGCCGCTTTAATGGGCGAACAGCCCAACCCTTGGGACCTACTCCAGCCCCAGGATGCGACGAGCCGACATCGAGGTGCCAAACCATCCCGTCGATATGGACTCTTGGGGAAGATCAGCCTGTTATCCCCGGGGTACCTTTTATCCGTTGAGCGACACCACAACCACAAGTAGATGCCGGATCACTAGTCCCGACTTTCGTCCCTGCTCGAGCCGTCACTCTCACAGTCAAGCTCCCTTATACACTTACACTCAACACCTGATTACCAACCAAGCTGAGGGAACCTTTGGGCGCCTCCGTTACCATTTAGGAGGCAACCGCCCCAGTTAAACTACCCACCAGGCACTGTCCCCAACCCAGATCATGGGCCAAGGTTAAGATGCTCAATCCGACCAGAGTGGTATTTCACCAACGACTCCACACACACTAGCGTGCATACTTCACAGTCTCCCACCTATCCTACACAAACCGAACCAAACAACAATACCAAGCTATAGTAAAGGTCCCGGGGTCTTTTCGTCCTGCCGCGCGTAACGAGCATCTTTACTCGTACTGCAATTTCACCGGGCCTGTGGTTGAGACAGCAGGGAAGTCGTTACGCCATTCGTGCAGGTCGGAACTTACCCGACAAGGAATTTCGCTACCTTAGGATGGTTATAGTTACCACCGCCGTTTACTGGGGCTTAAATTCTCCGCTTCGACCACCAAAATGATCTAACAGGTCCTCTTAACCTTCCAGCACCGGGCAGGCGTCAGTCCGTATACATCAACTTCACGTCTTCGCACGGACCTGTGTTTTTAATAAACAGTCGCTTCCCTCTATCCTCTGCGCCCCCACACAGCACAACACCGCAAAGATGCCACACCACACGGGGGTCCCCTTCTCCCGAAGTTACGGGGACAATTTGCCGAATTCCTTAACCACAGTTCACCCGAACGCCTTAGTATACTCTACCAAACCACCAGTGTCGGTTTAGGGTACGGGCCGCATGCACACTCGCTAGAGGCTTTTCTCGACAGTACAGGATCACCAGCATCACCCACACGGGCTACGCATCACGCCTCACACAACAACAACACGGATTTACCTATGCCGCGTGCCACA
>NZ_JACMYD010000018.1 GCF_014267345.1 Corynebacterium sp. zg-331 | reverse complement strand
CTAAGTCTGCTGGTACGCCGGTAGATGATGAGGGCCGTGAGGTTCCGTTTGTGGATAAGGATGGTAGGGAGCAGCCGGAGGGTACTTCGGTGGAGTCTAATGAGGATCAGGCTCATGCCATCACGCCTGCGGCTCCCGAGCTCAAGACCGAGGCCAAGTTCAACGAGAAGGACAAGGTTGTCTTCTCCGGTGCGACGGTCAATGACACGGTGACCTACTCCGGTCTGGTTGCGGGCAAGTCCTACACCCTTGAAGCGCAGTTGATTGACAAGGCTGATGGTAAGACTGTGCTGGGCTCTGGTGAAAAGACCTTCACGGCTGATAAGTCCGGTAACGGTGAGGTCGAGGTTGCGATCACGGTGACCGCCGACCTGGATGGCCCGGTGGCTGCTGCGGTGGCGTTTGAGACGTTGATGTCTGCGGATCAGGATGCCGTGGCGGCTAAGGCTTCTGATGAGGTTCTTGACGGCCCGGCGAATGAGGGCGGCATTGTCATGCTTCCGGAGACCGTGGAGCGCGCGGCGGTGATTGCCGTGCACCACGACATCAACGACGCGGCTCAGACGGTGACCTCGGATGAGGGTCAGGTCAAGCCCAAGCCCTCGAAGAAGCCCGAGGGGGGTAGCCCTGACGCGGATAACCCGGAAAATAACCCGAACCCGGCGGATGCGGCCTCGGATGAACCGAAGCCGATCGTGCCGCAGCCTGATGTGCCGGCGCCGTCTTCGACCCAGCCGAAGGAGGAGGATGTTTCGCCTTCGTCGGTGACCGAGGAGCCGACCGAGCCGAGGGAGCTCAAGCCGTCTATTTCGACGTCGGTGTCTCCCAAGGCTGTCGATGAGATTGTTCCCGGTGGCAAGGTTATTGACACGGTGAGTTACGAGGGCCTCAAGCCGAACATGGAGTACACCTTGAACGCAGAGATGCGTGATAAGGATCGTGAGGATCTGGTGATCGGTTCCGGTGAAAAGACGTTCACCACTCCGAAGTCGGACGCCGAGTCCGTCTCCGGCAAGGTGGACGTGGAGATCACCTTCAACGCCAACGCCAAGGGCATCTCGTCTGCGGTGGCCTTTGAGGAGCTGACCTCGATGGTGGTCGATGCCAAGGGCAAGGAGACCCCGGACGCGGTGGAGCCTAATACCATCGCCGTGCACCAGGACATCAACGACGTCGCCCAGACGGTGACCACCCGCGAGAAGCCGGAGGAGAAGCCTGTCCCGGGTACTCCGAAGCTGGAGTTGAAGAAGTACATCGGTACGCAGGAGTTCACCGGTGAGGAGAAGCCGCAGGATCAGCCTGGTGCTGATGGTGTGGTGGATGCTCAGGATGAGGCCCAGGCCTTTGTGGCCAAGGAGGCTGGTCAGGATCTCACGGTGACCTTCGTGGTGACCAACACTGGGGATCTGGATCTTAAGGGTGTTTCGGTGGCTGATGAGCTGATCGCTGCGGATACCGCCGGTATTCAGCCTGGGTCGATCAGCCCTGCTTCGCAGGACATTAAGAAGGGTGAGTCTGCGACCTTTACTGCCAAGATCAAGGCCCCGGAGGCCGGGAAGCTGCATGCCGATGAGGCCAAGGCGACCGGTGTTCCGGTGGATGAGAATGGCAAGGAGATCCCCTGGGTGGACGAGAATGGTAAGGAGCAGCAGCCGGGTACCCCGGTGGATTCCAACAAGGATCTGGCTCACGCCACCACGCCGAAGCCGCAGGAGAAGCCTTCCGAGCCTGCTAAGCCTAAGGACAAGCCCGCCGAGCCTGCTAAGCCGGGTAAGGCTGTGGCCCCGAAGCCGAAGCCGGGTAAGGCCCCGAAGATCACTACGGATGCCGCGATTGAGGGCAATGGTC
>NZ_JACMYD010000017.1 GCF_014267345.1 Corynebacterium sp. zg-331 | reverse complement strand
TGGCCTGGGTGTTTGTGTGTGTGGTGGTGGGTGTGTAGGTTATGGGGAGTCGCCGCGGCACCAACCCGGATGGTGTAAGTAGAGTCTTGGGTGTGGGTTGTGGTTGTGTTGTGTGAGAACTCGATAGCGTACCAATGCACTGATTGATAACAGTGATTATTTTTTAGTGTTTCATTCATTCTACACCCCCTCTTTGTTTGTGGGGTGTGTGCCAGTGGTGGTCGGCAGGCCACGGTAAAATAATGATGCGATGTGATCATCATCTTTTGTGGGTGGTGGTTGGCTGATGAATGTGATTTTTTGTCAGTTTTGTTTTGCTAGGTTTGGGCTTTTCACGAGCCTTATTTTGTGGAGAGTTTGATCCTGGCTCAGGACGAACGCTGGCGGCGTGCTTAACACATGCAAGTCGAACGGAAAGGCCCTTTCGGGGGTACTCGAGTGGCGAACGGGTGAGTAACACGTGGGTGATCTGCCCTCAACTTCGGGATAAGCTTGGGAAACTGGGTCTAATACCGGATAGGACCATCGTTTAGTGTCGGTGGTGGAAAGTATTTTTTCGGTTGGGGATGAGCTCGCGGCCTATCAGCTTGTTGGTGGGGTAATGGCCTACCAAGGCGGCGACGGGTAGCCGGCCTGAGAGGGTGTACGGCCACATTGGGACTGAGATACGGCCCAGACTCCTACGGGAGGCAGCAGTGGGGAATATTGCACAATGGGCGCAAGCCTGATGCAGCGACGCCGCGTGGGGGATGAAGGCCTTCGGGTTGTAAACTCCTTTCGCTACCGACGAAGCTCTTTGGGGTGACGGTAGGTGGAGAAGAAGCACCGGCTAACTACGTGCCAGCAGCCGCGGTAATACGTAGGGTGCGAGCGTTGTCCGGATTTACTGGGCGTAAAGAGCTCGTAGGTGGTTTGTCGCGTCGTCTGTGAAATTCCGGGGCTTAACTTCGGGCGTGCAGGCGATACGGGCATAACTTGAGTGCTGTAGGGGTAACTGGAATTCCTGGTGTAGCGGTGGAATGCGCAGATATCAGGAGGAACACCGATGGCGAAGGCAGGTTACTGGGCAGTTACTGACGCTGAGGAGCGAAAGCATGGGTAGCGAACAGGATTAGATACCCTGGTAGTCCATGCTGTAAACGGTGGGCGCTAGGTGTGAGCCTCTTCCACGGGGTTTGTGCCGTAGCTAACGCATTAAGCGCCCCGCCTGGGGAGTACGGCCGCAAGGCTAAAACTCAAAGGAATTGACGGGGGCCCGCACAAGCGGCGGAGCATGTGGATTAATTCGATGCAACGCGAAGAACCTTACCTGGGCTTGACATGCACGAGATCGACGCAGAGATGTGTTTTCCCTTTGTGGTTGGTGTACAGGTGGTGCATGGTTGTCGTCAGCTCGTGTCGTGAGATGTTGGGTTAAGTCCCGCAACGAGCGCAACCCTTGTCTTATGTTGCCAGCACGTGGTGGTGGGGACTCATGAGAGACTGCCGGGGTTAACTCGGAGGAAGGTGGGGATGACGTCAAATCATCATGCCCCTTATGTCCAGGGCTTCACACATGCTACAATGGTCGGTACAATAGGTTGCGAGACCGTGAGGTGGAGCTAATCCTTGTAAAGTCGGCCTTAGTTCGGATTGGGGTCTGCAACTCGACCCCATGAAGTCGGAGTCGCTAGTAATCGCAGATCAGCAACGCTGCGGTGAATACGTTCCCGGGCCTTGTACACACCGCCCGTCACGTCATGAAAGTTGGTAACACCCGAAAATCATGGCCTAACCCTTGTGGAGGGAGTGGTTGAAGGTGGGATTGGCGATTGGGACGAAGTCGTAACAAGGTAGCCGTACCGGAAGGTGCGGCTGGATCACCTCCTTTCTATGGAGTTTATATTTGTGTGAATCTGGGTGGAGGCACATCCTGTGGGGGTGTGGGGTGGGTGGTTGTTGTTGTGGTGTGTTGGTGCGTTGTTGGGTGTCTGGCGCAGCATGTGTGTGTTGTGTCTGGCCTTGCTGCTGTGATCGCATGTGTGTGGTTGTGGTGTGGGGTGTGTTGTGTGAGAACTGTATAGTGGACGTGAGCATCTTTGTTTTTCTGTGTGTTTGTTTTGTTGTTGCTTGTAAGGGCGCATGGTGGATGCCTTGGCATGCTGAGCCGATGAAGGACGTGGAAGGCCGCGATAGGCCTCGGGGAGTTGTCAATCGAGCGTTGATCCGAGGGTGTCCGAATGGGGAAACCTGGCCAGTGTCATTGCTGGTTACCCGCTGCTGAATGTATAGGTGGTGTGGGGGTTTACGCGGGGAAGTGAAACATCTTAGTACCCGTAGGAGAAGAAAACAAGAGTGATTCCGTTAGTAGTGGCGAGCGAACGCGGAGGATGGCTAAACCTATTGCGTGTGATACCTGGCAGGGGTTGCGTGGTGGGGGTTGTGGGATGCATGTGTGTCGTATCTGCCTAGTGCGGCGCGCGCTGTCATTGGTTAGCGGAAGTGGCTTGGAATGGTCTGCCGGAGTGGGTGAGAGTCCCGTACGTGAAGGCTGGTGGTGGTGTGTTGTGTGTGTTCCCGAGTAGCAGTGGGCTCGTGGAATCTGCTGTGAATCTGCCGGGACCACCCGGTAAGCCTGAATACTCAGTGTGACCGATAGCGGATGAGTACCGTGAGGGAATGGTGAAAAGTACCCCGGGAGGGGAGTGAAAGAGTGCCTGAAACCGTGTGCTTACAATCCGTCAGAGCCTTTTGTGTGGGGTGATGGCGTGCCTTTTGAAGAATGAGCCTGCGAGTCAGCGGCATGTCGCGAGGTTAACCCGTATGGTGGGGTAGTCGTAGCGAAAGCGAATCCTAATGGGGTGTTGTTAGTGGCATGTTCTGGACCCGAAGCGGGGTGATCTACCCATGGCCAGTGTGAAGCAGCTGTAAGAGGTTGTGGAGGCGCGAACCCACGTAGGTTGAAAACTGCGGGGATGAGCTGTGGGTAGGGGTGAAAGGCTAATCAAACTCCGTGATAGCTGGTTCTCCCCGAAATGCATTTAGGTGCAGCGTCACATGAGCTTGCTGGAGGTAGAGCTACTGGTTGGTTGAGCGGGACTATCATCTTAGCAATGTCAGCCAAACTCCGAATGCTGGTTTAAGTGTTGTGTGGCAGTGAGACTGTGGGGGATAAGCTCCATTGGTCGAGAGGGAAACAGCCCAGATCGTCGGCTAAGGCCCCTAAGGGTGTGCTAAGTGGAAAAGGATGTGGGATCGCGAAGACAGCCAGGAGGTTGGCTTAGAAGCAGCCATCCTTGAAAGAGTGCGTAATAGCTCACTGGTCGAGTGGTTCTGCGCCGACAATGTAGTGGGGCTTAAGTACACCGCCGAAGCCGCGGCAAACTTTTTTGTTTGGGTAGGGGAGCGTCGTGCATGTGTGGAAGCAGTGGGGTGACCTGGTGTGGAGTGTGTGCGAGTGAGAATGCAGGCATGAGTAACGATATGGCAAGTGAGAATCTTGTCCGCCGTATGACTAAGGGTTCCTGGGTTAAGTTCGTCTTCTCAGGGTGAGTCGGGGCCTAAGGCGAGGCCGACAGGCGTAGTCGATGGATAACCGGTTGATATTCCGGTACCCGTGTGTATGCGACAAGTAGTGAATCGGTGATACTAACCGCCTACTGGCCTACATGCAGTCTTTTTGAGGTTGTTGTGGTGTTGGTGCGTGGGGCCTGAGCTGGTAGTAGCTAAGTGATGGGGTGACGCAGGGAGGTAGCTGGGCCACTTATTGGATTGTGGTGTAAGCGTGTGGCACGCGGCATAGGTAAATCCGTGTTGTTGTTGTGTGAGGCGTGATGCGTAGCCCGTGTGGGTGATGCTGGTGATCCTGTACTGTCGAGAAAAGCCTCTAGCGAGTGTGCATGCGGCCCGTACCCTAAACCGACACTGGTGGTTTGGTAGAGTATACTAAGGCGTTCGGGTGAACTGTGGTTAAGGAATTCGGCAAATTGTCCCCGTAACTTCGGGAGAAGGGGACCCCCGTGTGGTGTGGCATCTTTGCGGTGTTGTGCTGTGTGGGGGCGCAGAGGATAGAGGGAAGCGACTGTTTATTAAAAACACAGGTCCGTGCGAAGACGTGAAGTTGATGTATACGGACTGACGCCTGCCCGGTGCTGGAAGGTTAAGAGGACCTGTTAGATCATTTTGGTGGTCGAAGCGGAGAATTTAAGCCCCAGTAAACGGCGGTGGTAACTATAACCATCCTAAGGTAGCGAAATTCCTTGTCGGGTAAGTTCCGACCTGCACGAATGGCGTAACGACTTCCCTGCTGTCTCAACCACAGGCCCGGTGAAATTGCAGTACGAGTAAAGATGCTCGTTACGCGCGGCAGGACGAAAAGACCCCGGGACCTTTACTATAGCTTGGTATTGTTGTTTGGTTCGGTTTGTGTAGGATAGGTGGGAGACTGTGAAGTATGCACGCTAGTGTGTGTGGAGTCGTTGGTGAAATACCACTCTGGTCGGATTGAGCATCTTAACCTTGGCCCATGATCTGGGTTGGGGACAGTGCCTGGTGGGTAGTTTAACTGGGGCGGTTGCCTCCTAAATGGTAACGGAGGCGCCCAAAGGTTCCCTCAGCTTGGTTGGTAATCAGGTGTTGAGTGTAAGTGTATAAGGGAGCTTGACTGTGAGAGTGACGGCTCGAGCAGGGACGAAAGTCGGGACTAGTGATCCGGCATCTACTTGTGGTTGTGGTGTCGCTCAACGGATAAAAGGTACCCCGGGGATAACAGGCTGATCTTCCCCAAGAGTCCATATCGACGGGATGGTTTGGCACCTCGATGTCGGCTCGTCGCATCCTGGGGCTGGAGTAGGTCCCAAGGGTTGGGCTGTTCGCCCATTAAAGCGGCACGCGAGCTGGGTTTAGAACGTCGTGAGACAGTTCGGTCTCTATCCGCCGCGCGCGTGGAAACTTGAAGAAGGCTGACCCTAGTACGAGAGGACCGGGTTGGACGTACCTCTGGTGTGCCAGTTATCTTGCCATGGGTAGGGCTGGTTGGCTACGTACGGGAGGGATAACCGCTGAAAGCATCTAAGCGGGAAGCCTGTTTTGAGATGAGGTTTCGTGTGAGGTTCCCTGGAGATGACGGGGTTGATAGGCCAGGTCTGTAAGCCTTGTGAGGGGTGTGGTGACTGGTACTAATTGGCCGAGGTTGAACAATGAAGTGTAACGAGCATGTGGTTGTTTGTGGTGTTTGCGTCTGCTGTGCAGTGTCTGGCATGGCATGCCCTGTGGTGGGGTTGTGGTTGTGTTGGTGGTTGATGGTGGTGGGGAAACGCCCGGTCCCTTTTCGAACCCGGTAGCTAAGCCCATTTCATGCTGATGGTACTGCATTCGTTGGGGTGTGGGAGAGTAGGTTGCTGCCAACACTAAAAATTCATA
>NZ_JACMYD010000016.1 GCF_014267345.1 Corynebacterium sp. zg-331 | reverse complement strand
CCTACGGGGCATCTGGGGGTGCTGAGCGTGCGACGAGTGGTCAGCGCAAAGCGTTGTCCACGATGGGGCGCCGTGGTGGCCAGAAAGCCGCTGAGCGGTGGAAGGATCGCAACAGCGACTACGCCCAAGATCGTCTGGCAACCCTTAAGGAGACACAGCGCACCAACGTGGCTCGTGGCCGCTCAACACGAAGCCAGATCGAGCAAGTGGTCAATGACTACTTTGTTCAGTCAAAGCGCTTGCCCACCCGCAAAGAGATCATGACTGCGGTGGGGGCTTCTGAATCGACTGTAAAACGGTATCTGAGGCAGCTGCGAAGTGAAGGTGCTTTGCCCATTTAACTCCCTAGGGGGGTCATCTCATAAGCAATATACGGTTCCCCTGCCGGTAGGCAGTAGAGCTACCTGTTTCTGGAAAGTTTGAGTGATGGTTTTTTGGGGTGTAGGGGTGAGTCGTGACGTTCGTACCCCAGGTCCACCATGAGCACCCCAGGCATAAGTGACGAAAAACGCCCACTGTCCCGTATCACAGGAGGTCGCGAACCCGTGTTGGTCTTGGTGCTTTTAGGCCATGTTTCTGCGGTTCTAGTGGTGGGCAAAGGGGAGTATGGGTGCTAGCTCACCTGCTGGGAGCGTGAAAGAAGAGGCCGTTTTCCGTTGAGGCAACATCGTGTGCTCCGACGAAAACAACCAACATACGCCTGCGATTTTCTGCGGTAGGCGGTCTGGTTGGACTTGGGTTGAGGTAAAGATGCAAGAGGTGTGTCGATCTTTCAGAGCACTTGGGGTTGGCCTGTCCTGTTGTAGAGGTGGGGTAGTACAGACGTCCGCAGTCACTAAGTGCTTGGGGTGGTCATGCCCCTAGTATCAAGGGGTTGATGCATAGATGAGTGTCTGTAACAGTAGGTGTGATCGGTGGTAGGGTAGTGCTCGTCTAATCAGGTGACTACATGTAGTCATATCTATGTGGAGGTATGCATGTCTGCTCCGGTGGCAACCTCGGTGCGGTTGTCTGCCCAGACGGCGGATAAGTTGGATCGTCTTGCACGTCGTACTGGTAGGTCGAAGTCGTTTTACGTGCGGCAGGCGGTGGAAGAAAGTATCGATCGTTTGCTTTGGCAGTACGAGGTTGCTGCTGATTGGGAAGATATCAAGGCCGGTCGTATAGCGACGTATAGCCATGAAGAGGTAGTTGCTGATCTTGGCTTGGACGATTAGGTACTCAGATAAGGCTGTGAAGCAGCTACGTCGGTTGGATAAACCAGTAGCGCGTTCTGTGGTGCGGTATATGAAGTCTGTGGCGGATCTTGATGATCCGAGGGCACGAGGTAAAGCGCTCTCAGGGCCTTTGTCAGGGATGTGGCGCTACCGGGTGGGGAACTATCGGGTTATCGCCACGATAGAAGATAGCCACTGCGTGGTTGTGGCGGTGAAGGTAGACCACCGCAGCCGCGTCTACGACGACTAGGTTGATCGCAGATAACGTGAGGGATGGGTCGCTTGCGAAATAGGGTGTGCACCTATCGGTGTAGTGCTGGTCCATGCGCCGAAGAGTGCGGGGCGCTCAGTGGCGGGTAGTACTGTCTTTCCGGACCCCGGCGGCGTGGAGGTGGCCTCGGGTGGTGCTGGAGTCCACGCTGACTTCCCAGGGAAGTTTTCCGTGTTCCTGAGCGTGGTTCAGCAGTCTGGTGTGGTGCGTATTTGCCATACCCGGGTGAGCGTGGAAGTGGGTAAATAGGTGGTAGATCCGCCACCAGGGGCCGTAGTGTTCGGGGTATCGCGCCAGGGGCAGCCGGTGCGGATACGAAAGAAGATGTCATTGATCAGCAGGCGTTGATGATTCGACACCAAAAGTGTGTGGGGAGTCCTCGTTGCTGTTTATGACACGTCGGTCTTACCCACCGGGATTTTCGCAACACCGCCTAGATCGGCTTGGATGAAACTTGTATCACCGTCTATGATGCGATCTTGTCCGTATAATGTATATACATATTATGCGCTACGCTGATCTGCGATTTTAGCATTAAATTACCCCATTTTGGGGGTAATTTAATGCTTTCCACTGTGGAGGTGGTCGACTTAAGGTATGCTGATTGCAACATCATTTTTAGGGAAGGAGGGTCAAATTCTGAGACTGGGTATTCTCTGTGTGGAAATATAATGGCACATGATCTAAGTGTGATTCCATATTCTTTTTAAAGAAGAGAGGCATGCATGATGAAATTAAGAAGAATTTCCGCATCGGTTGTGGCAGCATTTACAATTGCGGTTCCTTCTGTGCAAATTGCACAAGCAGAAGAGCTGAATTTGGATAATAGTATCAATGCTGAGGCGCTTCCAACTGCGCAAGCTACATATGAGGTTTCAGAGTTGGAGGATGGCGCCCTTTTGGTTGAAGTGGAAAATGCTAAGTTTAGTCACTCTCCTGATGGTAATGTAACTATCGTGGATCGGAATGGTGATGTGCTAGAAACTCTCCCTTCTGATTTGGCAGATTATGAGATTGTGGGTCGCTCAACTCTTGTGGCAAGCGAACCTGGCACTGGGTACCAAGGTGGAACATCTTTCCGCGGAATCTGTCCTTTGGGGCGCTATGATCATGGAGGATGCCGTGGGGGTGGCGTTGCTAAAGGGGCAGCGAAAGGTATCATCACGGGAGGGGCGGGCGGCTGTGCTGCTGGTGCTGTTCCAGGTATGGCAGGAGGTCCGGCAGGGGCTGGCGCAGGTTGCCTTGCTGGCGTGGGTCCAGGTGCGATAGCGGGAGGCGTTGGGGGAGCAATCCAAGGAGCTACAGGATGGTAAAAAATAATACACTGACCCAGTTTTTTGCAAAACTAGCAGTTTCCGTATTCTTATCACTAGCTGTCTATTTCTGCATTCAACTTTTAGGAGTTCAAGGCGGGGTAAGTGCTCCAATTTCCGGCCTAGTGGCGGGGATCGTTTTTGTTTCTCTCCTTCAAGTACGTCCTCGACGTAGTAGGCTAAGTAAGTAATAAGTTACCGTCTCTAAAACTTATTTAAGTTTTAGAGACGGTAACTTATTACTCGGAGAGGATTTACGTCCTCTATTTTTTTAAAATAGTTATTGAGCGAGTAATCCACGCGGGCATTTTCCGCCTGGGTCGCGCACAGCCCATAATCGCTGTTTCGCCGCTACCTGGCGGCGGGCATACTCACACCGAAATCCCACATTGGGTGGCAGCCATGTAGCCGCATCCCCCGTGCCCTTCTGCGCGTTGAGGATCCCGTCTACCGCTATGAGGTCAACGGATCATTGACGAGGTTACGGTGTATGGACACATCTAACTGCTGCACGTCTTTAACCCAGGTATCAGCCCCGTGCACAACGCCAATCGTCTGCCTGGAATAGGAGTCATGCTGCACGACAGAGGCCACCACGTGCCCCTGCGTGTTGGGCTTGTGCACCACTTGGTCTAAGTCCCGGCGAGGAGTTGGGTAGTGCGAGTTTTGCTCGCGCCGATCAGCGCTCCGGTATCAGCCAGGCTGAATCCGCGTGCGGGGAGTTGGTGTGCGACGCGGCGTGTGTGGCAGCCTGGAGTGCTTCCTGCATGTCTTCCAGAGAGCTTTCATTAGGTGCGTGCGCCAGAGGTAGAGAGTTTCTGGATCCCGATGGTATGGGTAGGCGCTTATCCGTTGGGAGTGACCACCGCTCAAAATAATTTCTAGAAGCTATACCCACCATTGTGCTATAGTGACCTTGGGAGTACAGGAACGATCCCTGTGTTGAGATAAGTGCACATCGTTGGTGTTATTGCTTTGCTCTAGATCTGGCAAGCATAGTGCGTGCAAGGTGATGCAGTGCTCGAACCGCTGCGTAGCGGAACCGAGAGTAGTGTTTATCCTTGGAAGAAGATACAATTTTATCTATTGAGTATAGAATTTGTGTCGCAGAGTAGGGGATTAAATGAAGTTTCTACATATTCCGGTTTGGAAGATAAGGGAAACTGATGAATTAGATACCAATTCAACTGCCATTAAGATGAGGCTGTTTGATGAAAGTGTCGTGGGCGAGTTTACCATTTTTGAGATTTGTAGCTTTTTTGGAATTGATGGCATTGAGTGTTTGGTTAGACAGTTTAAGGAATGGCATAATAACGGCTGTCTCGTTTGGGAGTCAAAAAATCTAATCCATGCCGAGAAGAAACCATTTCGTGAGTACTTTGAGAGTACAAGGATCTCCGAATGTTACGCGCCTCAGCCCCTTCCGGAGCCGGTAAATGGAAGGATTGAATGGGGGATGAAGAAGATGTGAACTTTTGGTAAAATTCTACCCTGCGCTAGGGATTGATGGTATCATGAAGCTATGACTCGTAAATCTCCAAGGATACTTGCAGTATCCTCATTATCTGCAGTGATGCTATCACTTCTCGGCTCGGCTATGGCTAATGCCTACCAGTGGACTCCTCATGTCTTTCCTACCATGGGGTATTGCGAGAATTATATCAGAACCCACGGAATGTATCGTACACATATATGTATCGAAGGAAGTTTTGGAACTGCACATCTTGAGAAGAAAGGATATAGCTCCGGATTTCATGGGGGCGGAGGATCTGATGAATTCTAATTTCGTAGAAACCGCTTAAATACTCGATAAAATATTACCCGTGGCTCCGTACTCGCAGATGTAGGGACATTAAGTCTATCCACCCCTTCAAAGGTTGGATATACAGTTTCTGGTTTCACATTTGAGGGTACAGAGAGTCCCCCTGAGCTCTCGTGAGGGGGATGATCTTCGCTGTCCTTGGGGCTGGGGGTGAGCATGCGTAGTGCGTGCTGGAGGTCAGTGATACGCCCGCGGCGTTCCTCGGCTAACTGTTCTGCGGCCTCACGACGGGCCACCTCGACGGACACCCGTGCTTTTTCTATCTCTACCTGGGCCTTGAGTTCCGCAATCTCTCTTAAACGTGCGTACAGCTCCTCTGTGGACACCCCGGTGCCTGTCCGGTCAGATTCGTGGACACCTTCCTGATCAGCGTGGTGAGCATCCTGGTCAGGCTCTGTTGATGGGGCAGGCCGACCAGGTTTCAACCCTGCAGTAATCAGCCCTGGCACGGGTATCTGCCATGTGCCATCGATCTTTTCTGCTCCGGGGATTTCATCGGCGTAGAGCTTGCGCATGATCGTCGAGCGGCCTACCTGGCACTCGTCTGCGGCTTTTTGAGGTGTCCACATCAACACCCCCTGAACATGACCATCACCTTCCTGGTTAGTGTTCAGGTCACCCGTGGTCTCGTTGTTGGCCATGATCTGGAATATACACTTTAAGCTGCATAAACAAAGAAGAAATAGGAATGATCGTGAACAGAGTGGTCAGCCTCGTTGGCCTGTCCAGTCAGATATCCGGTCACCATTGCGGCACCGTGAACAACCCCTTGGACGGGGTGTCACCGGTGTGAATGACACTGGTGTGGTTTAGGATTGGTGCTTGAGACCTTGATAAATGAATGAGGCCTAGACCGGTTGCCGCCGGTCCAGGCCTCGCTTATCACCCAGACTCCACCCTGGGAGAAAGCACGGCCATGAGTATACCTGCGGCCAGTCACCTGGCACACACCACCACACCTACCCACCCCAATGCTACGGATACAGGTGGGTTAGAGGACACCCCTGCAAGCACCCTGGATCGTGAACGCCTTCTTAACCACCTTGGACGCGACGTGCTGCACGGCTGCGTAGGACGGGACTTCTCCAAGGCATACGTCCGCACCCACGACGGGGCCACTGCACCGCGGATGTACCGCACGGACTCCGAACAGCTACGCCGCTGCCAGTACGTAAAGCTCGCCCACCCGCAGTACGCCGCAGTACTGGTCGTCGATGTTGACCAACCAGGCTCAGCAGGTGGACACCCCTCTAACCTGAACACTTATGTCCGCGATGTGGTGCGCAGTCTCGTCGAGCACGGTATTGGACCTGCCTGGGTGGGGATCAACCCGGAGAGCGGCAAGGCTCAGATGATCTGGCTGATCGACCCCGTCTACGCAGACAAGGCGGGTTCTTCTTCTCAGATGAAGCTGCTGGCAGCCACCAGCCGCGTCCTTGGCGGCTTACTAGATGGTGACCCGCACTTTGCCCACGGGTTTTCTCGTTCGCCGTTCTACACGGGTAAGGCTCCGGGGGCCTATCGTTGGTATCCACAACATCACCGTGTCATGCGTTTGGGAGATCTCGTGAAAAATGCTCGTGACCTTGCCGGTCTTGATCCCCATGGGACCACACCTGCCCAGAAGCAGTTTTCCAGTGGCCGCGAGCTGATCGAAGCGGTCAAGGCTCGTCGCGAGGAAGCAGAAGCCTTCCGAGCCTTAGCCAAGGATGTAGAGAGCGAATTGGCGGGGGATCTGGATCGGTATGATCCGGAGCTGATTGACGGGGTACGTATCCGGTGGATCAGTCAGGGGGTGGCTGCGCGTGATGAGACGGCGTTTCGCCACGCGTTGAAGGTGGGACACCGGTTACGCGCTCGGGGTGAGCGGTTAACGGATGCGGCGATTATCGACGCCTACGAACATGCCTATGAGGTAGCTCAGGTTCATGGGGGTGCGGGTAGGGTGCGGGAGGTGCCGCCTATGCGGGATCGTTTGACGATGGCTAGGCGTGTGCGTTGCTATGTCACCCAGTCCTCGCGTAAAGCCTCCTACGGGGCATCTGGGGGTGCTGAGCGTGCGACGAGTGGTCAGCGCAAAGCGTTGTCCACGATGGGGCGCCGTGGTGGCCAGAAAGCCGCTGAGCGGTGGAAGGATCGCAACAGCGACTACGCCCAGGGACAGCTCAAGACGCTACACGCAGCAAACGCGAAACGCGGAGCCAACGGAGAGCTACTAGAAACTCGCGTGAAAGCGTTGATTCTTGACGCTCGAGTTCAGGGAACACCAGAGCCGACTACTAAAGAGATTGCTCAGCAGTTCAAGGTATCGGTCTCAAGAGTGCAGCAGGTGCGGAGAACGATTGGGATGACCGCTGTCCGCGGTCGACCTAGAAAAGCGTAATGCCGTAGGCAATATACGGTTCCCCTGCCCGGTAGGCAGTAGGTGTCTTTTTCTTAGCGCTTCCTGTGAACTTTGATTGGGTGTCTGAAGCCAGGTGCGTGGAGAAGCCAGGTGCGTGGAGAAGCCAGGTGCGTGGAGAAGCCAGGTGCGTGGAGAAGCCAGGTGCGTGGAGAAGCCAGGTGCGTGGAGAAGCCAGGTGCGTGGAGAAGCCAG
>NZ_JACMYD010000015.1 GCF_014267345.1 Corynebacterium sp. zg-331 | reverse complement strand
GAAGCCAGGTGCGTGGAGAAGCCAGGTGCGTGGAGAAGCCAGGTGCGTGGAGAAGCCAGGTGCGTGGAGAAGCCAGGTGCGTGGAGAAGCCAGGTGCGTGGAGAAGCCAGGTGCGTGGAGAAGCCAGGTGCGTGGAGAAGCCAGGAAAGGGCTGCCGCGGCGCCCCTATTCGGGCCGCCTTGCCCTCATACAGGGGTGGTTGCAGAATGCAAGGCGCAACGAGGTGTTCCTTGGCGCCTGGTTTCTTCTGCCAGGGGTACCTCGTCTAAGACGAGTCAGAGCATCCCCGTGAGTTCATCGGTCGTCGAGTTGATCGTCAGTAAACCGTGACTGCACTTCCTCTAACAAGCGCCGCAAGGAAACCTCTCCGAGATAGACGTGCTCGCTCCGCAAAGAGGCTTCTTGCGCCGTGAGAAAACCGCCTTCTACCAGGGCTACAAGCACGTCTTGCTTCAAAGCACGTGCTGCTTGCACAGCTACGTGCATATCCGGCACGACGCCATGCCGCCACCGATTCACCGTGGCTGGTGTGACTTCGATGGTGCGGGCTAATTCGCGGTCTGAGCGTCCCGCACGTAAGGAATCCAGATACCGCCACCACTTCGTTGCCACAGCCGTCTTCTCCTTAGTTGAGTTCTTCTCCGCAAGCGTAGAAAACCCAGTGGTCAAAGAACAGCCCAGGGTGTATCTTTAAAGTGAATAATACCTTGTGGTTGATATGTGGAGGGTTTACTTTGCCTGGGCAAGCATGGAAGAAGCAACGTCATGAACTATGGGAGCAGTTCCGCGATCACGGCACCACCACAGCCTTAGCTGAACTGCTCCACCACGCGGCCTACTTAGCGCCGCAGCCAGGACTAGATGTAGTAATCAACGAGTTCTTCAAACTCGCAGGACACAGTGAGCACTACGATGCCGCCCTAATCCAAGTCGGCTCATCCCAAAGAAGCGTCGAGACTACCCTTTTTCGTGTCGGACGTGTATGCGGCGAGATCGTTGACCACGCTTGCCCGATAGAGGTCGGAGCAGATTTGCAGTCATACGCAGCCCCTCAACTCCACGAAGTGATCATGCAGCGCGAACACGAAGCAGCAGGTGGGACGATATGGTCAGCAATCTCTTTACGGGGATACACCTCAGAGTCGCTTGCGGAAGCCACCGGGATCCCGCTGCCAGTTATCGAGCAATGGATCCGGACAGGGCAAGGCATCAGTAACAGGGCCTTCATCATTCTCGCCTCGGAACTGACGATGAAGGCTAGTGACCTTCATCAACGAGCAGAACGCACCCATACGTTTTGCTACCGGGAAGAATCTGCTCGGTAGAACTTTAAAGTTCTCAGTGTGACGTACAGTGCTGCCTGTCTCTATCGGCCAGGGATCTGTGCGGTCAAGCTGAGGTTCGCTCAGGCATGCAAGACTGTGAAGATGCCCGGCTTGAAGTGGGAAAATCGCCAATTTATATATCTCCACCAGGGAAGTATACGAAAGTAGATTGACGCGTATAGTTGCTTACTATATGCTTGGGGTATGCTAAAAATCCTACGCAAGACAGTCCTTAGTGACAGTTCTTTCAGCTTCCCTCGTTGGGTCTTTTTCCCCTGTCGTCTCCGCTTCTCCGCAAACAATCGAAAGTCAGTCGCCAGAAGTGAGTTATGATAAACTGACGATCACTCCTATCTCTGGTGGTGATATTGATCTTAATATCAAGACGCCTTCTGGTAACCAGATTGAGTGGGCTATTAATCATCCCGATGATAGTCATGAGATAACTTTTTCTGTTGAATCATCCAAGAAAGTTGAACTTGAGCTTCATGAGCCTAGCGGTGCGATAGTTGTCTACCTTGATGAAGAGCCTGGTGCTTTAATTAAAGCACCTTGGGCAAAAGATGCTAATGGCGGTGATGTAAAGACTAGATTTGAGATAAATGGAAATGAAATAACTCAATACGTTTCTCCTCTGGGGGATGAGTCGCTGTATCCGATAGTTGCGGACCCTCGTGTTGATTGGGGCATTGTGACTGGTCATATATATTTCAGCAAAGAAGAAACCCGATATATGGCTGGTGGTACTGCTGCAGTTATGGCAATATCTCCTTTTTGGATGGCAATACCAGCTCCTGCAGGAGAAGCATTAGCGGGTTGGTGGTTCGCGAACAGCTTGCAAATTTCTCTGTGGGCTGCAACTGCTTATGATCAAGGAAAGTGTCTTGCGCTTAAAGTGGGTGTTACCGGGCAGGGGTGGCCCCTAGTGTGGGCGTAACTCCTGAGCACTATACGGATGGTTGTGCATAATGTCACGGCAAGAGAAAGTGAAGGCTGTATGGGTTGCGGTAATTACATTATTATCACTCGACTACTGTCTATACACTATGCTTAGTGGTGAAAGTAAGCTTTCCGCCCCATTCTCCATTATTGGTTTAATGGTATTATTTTCGCAATCGTACTACGCTGTGTTAAATTTCAAAAAATTGGAGGTGGAAAGTTATATAAGATCAACTTTTGTTACATTCATTATAATATCCCTGGTTCCAATATTTGGCGCTCTTAATGTAGAGTTTCAAATGTCGGGATTAACTTCCCTGATTTGGCCTGCGGCTTTTGCTATATTTTTCGTATATAATTCAAGATTTTTGGATTGGTGTAGGGACGGTAATTAATTAACTACTGTAACTCTAGTTTAACTTACTGTTTTATATGTGGGAAACATTTCTAGAGTGGTGAAGCAGCGATAATTGTAACGTAATTCGCAACCTTTCCCTGAAAGAATCTTTCGTGCACTTCATTTCGTTACGTTATCTTTAGCGGGTGTGTTGTAGCTCCAGTTGCTTTTCTGCTGGTAGAAGCACGGATACCGAGTTTGCGATCCGCAAAGCACTAGCAACGACGCCCTTCAGCGCATCGGGGATCTCTGCCTGGCCGAAGATCCTGCGCTCGCAGTCGAGCAAAACATTCCTTGTGATGATTAGATTGCTCTCGTTGAGGGAATCAAGCCAAGAATGAAAGACGCGCAGCTGAGACTCTGCTGCCTCAGCTCGACCCTGTACTCCTTGCCAGCTTGGTGCGCTTCATGAAGTGCCTGCTCTAAGTGCTCTGCTTTCCTGCGTAGCTCGGTCACCTCAGCAGAGCTGGGGAGAGCTGCAGTGAACGAAGAGAGCTTCTGCTTATCGCGCTGACGTTGACCACGCTGCCGACACGCCGCAGAGCACCACCTCCGCGCCCTGCCCCTAGCCTTCCGCTCCAGCTTCTTGCCACAACCCGCGCACCGTCCCCCAACGTCGCCTGCTCCATGTCCTTCGGCTGCGACCATCGCTGGCTCCTCTCACCTCGACCTCAAACCCCGGCCACTGCTACCCTGAACGATAACAGACAAAGACCAATGGGACATTTGCAACAAGTTGCTCTGTGGCGTCACCGTGGTTGTATCCCCGATGAGGAAGTGGAGGTGGTAGCAGTGCTAACGGATCGCCAAGATGGGTGAGCACTCCGTGGCCTACTATCAGTCCACTGTGGAGGAAAACGATCCTGCGGCCTCCTACTACTCCGAGAACGGCACCAACCCGCCTACAGTGTGGCTGCGTGGCGAAGAACCTGCTGCTGTAGAGCGCATCGAGCAATACCTAGGAGTACGTGATGGGAAGCGCATAGAGGGACGCGCTGTCACCGGATGGTTCAACAAAGCACTAGCACCTAGCGGAGTGTCCCTTGGCTCTGCGCTCAGGCCCAACGGGGTTCCTGGTTTTGACTTAACGTTCTGCGCGCCAAAGTCAGTGTCCCTTCTATGGGGTTTCGGGAATGAAAACGACATCCGCGAGATCGTAGATCAGGCCCACCACAATGCAGTATCCCAAGCATTAGATTATCTCTCTGATCATGCTGGCTACACCCGGCGCCAAGTCAACGACCGGCAAGGCAAACGGATGATCATCGAGCGGCTTGTAGGCATCTCAGGAGTGAAATACGAGCACCGCACCTCACGCGCGGGAGACCCTCACGTGCATTCACACGTACTGCTGGCGAATAAACAGCTATGCCGTGATGGAAAACCGCGCACTCGATGGTATGAGTCTCTACCATGAGGCGCGAGCAGCGGGCATGGTGTACCAGGCCACAATGCGAGAAATCCTTACGAGAAAACTCGGGGTGCAATGGACACCCGTAGTCAACGGATGCTCAGAAATCATCGGCCTCAATGATAAGGACGTGCTCAAGGAATACTCCACACGGACACGAGAAATCGACGCTTGGCAAGCAGATAACGGTCTTGAAAACCGGACAAGCTACCAGCGTATTACTCAAAAGATCACCCGACGAAAAAAGACACTTCGACAAGCATCGAAACCCTAAGCCAAGACTGGAACTCCACCGCTTACGCGCACACGATCCGTGACTTTATTACCGCACTAGGGGAACCAGCCACGGCCTACGAAGAAAATCCTTGCCTCCCCTCCCCAACCCAAATCTTGGCTGCCGTTATCCATGAACGCTCAACGTTTACTCGCGCCGACGTAGCGGAAAAAGCTGCGGAACTTATCCCCGTAGGAGCTATCGAACCAAGAGAAATGCATGCTGCGGTAGAAGAACTTACTAACGCGGCCTTATCAGAGACCAACACCTGGTCGGTCACCCCAGAAAAAGACCGCAGTGTAGACGACACACAACGAGAAGGATCCCAGCGCTACACCACCACAGCCGTCATCGAAGAAGTAGAACGCGGCGTTAATCTGGCTACCACACTGGTCTACCGTGGCGTGAGCGCTGAAAAAATCACCCCCATAGAGGGCGCACTTTCCCCAGCTCAGGCAGATGCCATGAAGAAAGTGGTGACTTCTGACTACCTAGCCTCGGTGATAGTAGCCCCTGCCGGAGCAGGAAAAACTTCCTCACTAAAAGCAGCACGCACCGCATGGAACAACGCAGGAAAACACGTTGTGGGTCTAGCCCCAACTGGAAAAGCTGCCGACGTGATGGTGGGAGAAAACGTCGCTGATACCTCTATGACGATCGCTCGCGCTTTCATCGGAACCACGGGGATAAGTAACGCAGAGATAGTGGAAAAGCGTGGCTGGAACCGCAACACCATCGTTGTTGTCGATGAAGCCGGCATGGTGTCAAACACCGACATCAACCGCATCCTCGAAGCAGCCGCGCAAGCACAAGCACGGACAGTCTTTGTTGGAGATCCCCAACAGTACTCCGCAGTGAAAGCCAGGTCAGGAATGCTCGAGACCTTAAGTTATGAGCTTCCCGATGCCGTGGAGCTTACGGAAGTATTCCGCCAACGTGACGCCGCAGAACGCGAAGCATCGACATGGCTACGCAGCAGTGAAGAAGCCGACGTTTCCCGCGCTGCCCAGTGGTATAGAGATCACCACCGCCTCCACGCAGGATCGACCACTGCCATGATGAACGACGCCATAGCTGGGTGGGCAAGAGACACCACCGAAGGCAAGGAATCCCTCCTGGTAGCTGTCACTGGCGACCAAGTCACTGCGCTGAATGCCGCAGCACAGAAAATCAGTGCACAACGCGGTGACATCGACACCACCAGGAGTGTAGAACTCTCTGATGGACTGGCAGGCCATGCCGGTGATGTCCTACTTACCCGACATAATGACTCCAAACTGACAACGACCACCGGAGACATGGTGCGCAACGGCCAGCGCTGGAAGATCCACACGATCAACCCCGATGGCTCGGTGACCGCTACTCGCATAGGAGACAACCCTGCCGATGTAGTGCTGCCTTCCGACTACCTGCGTGAGCACACACAACTCGGCTACGCCTCTACAGGGCACAGTGCCCAAGGCATGACCGTAGATGTTGCTCGTGTTGTCGCTGGAGTCGGCCATCTCGACAAAGCCAGCGTGTACGTACCGATGACGCGGGGACGTGACGGAAACTTCCTCTACATCACCGAAAACCAACCCGGCGACACCGAGACCGGACACGGACGCACCGTCGCAGTAGAGCGCCGAGAATCAGAAGACTACGCCCGCGATGTACTCATCGCCGCAGCGCAAAGAGAACAGGGCGATCACACACCCCAAGCAGTCTTCGGCCAAGCACGCAACAACTACTACCTCACCAGGTGGCTGAACTCACCAAGCACCCAGATCAAAGAGCCCCCTTTATCGATGGTCCTATGGCGGACTACATGGCACGGTTTAACACCCAACGCGAAAACCGATTCGCGCAGTACCACGACACCTCCCAAAAGCACGCAACCCTGCAACCACCGCAGAGCGAACGCACACAGAACCAACAACGCCAGCGCGCCCAAATACGCGAGAAGATCCAAGCTGGGCTATCTAAGGCTCAGCAGAACAAAGCGCGGTGCGAGGAAGAAATAACTCGTATCCGTGAAGAACTCGCACCGCTGCGCGCCCAACGCGAAGACGTAGACAGCCAGATCACGAACGCACAGGGCCTCCTTCACCAGACGGAATCAGAGGTACAGCGTGCCACTATCCAGTGCAATAGCCGTAGCGTCGTGGGACGTTGGTGGAACAAACACACCGATAAGCACACCGCAGATAACGCTGTGGCTAAGCGCAATCACGTGTACAAGCAGCTGCAAGCTCTCCAACAACGTCGACTGGCGATAGCAGAACCCATCGAAAAACTAGAGCGCCAAGAACACCAACTCCGACGTACGCATGGGAAGCTCGTACGAGAGATCCAGGGCTACGAAGCAAGCACAGCCATAGCTTCCGAAGACTCCGCAGACCTGATGGGACGCATAGCCCAACAACAAGCAATCAGTCGTAACCGAAAACCCTCTACCCCCACAAACACCACGCAGCAGTACCAACGCCTCTTAGAACAAAACAACCCTGACACCGGCATGGAACTCTAACCACCAGGGGATCTAAACGTGACCCAAGCGAGGACTTCAGTGGGTGTATCTGAGCGTGCTAGGGGCGCGTAAGCCGGAGATCAGGGACACGGGAGTGCTGCCGGATCCACTGCGACGCCGCAGGATCAATCCACCTGGACACGTTGCTGATCGCAGTTTCACAGCGGTCTAGGTAGGCGTCCTCTTCTGTTTGCTGTGGCTTCACGATGGGTTCGTGGTGCGCGCAGCGATTCCGCAAGCGATAGACCACGTCCACCTCGGACCGGAACTCCTCCAGGGAGGGGCTGATCCTCGGCGCTTCACCGCTGGTAGCAGTCAGGCGGGTGGTGTGGAGTCGGTTTTGGATCAGAGGCCACAGTGTTGAGCGGTAACGATCAATGAACAAATAAGTCCAGAAATCAAAACTTAGCTCCGCGATCACCTGCCCCGGCAAGGGGATACGTTTCTGGTGACGGCTCGCGCGGTGCTTGGCTTTATCGACAGAGCGTCGTGCGACTCCGCTTAACGGGATGTGCGGGGAGTCGTACCACTGGTGGCCGTACCGGGGAGAGACCGCAGCATCCACGCAGTTCCGCAAGAGAACTTCGATGTGCTGGATGTCCTCTAGGAAAGCCTTCGTTAGGTGCGTGTTCCAGAGGTAGAGAGCTTCCGGATCATGGTGGTGTACGTAGGTGCTCATCCGTTGAGGAGAGAACCACCGCTCAAGATCATCTCTAGAAGCCATACCCACCATTGTGCTACAGTGACCCTTGAAAGCCCCGGAGCGATCCCTGCGTTGAAATAGACGCACATCGCCGGGGTTACTGTTTTGCCTATACGAACCACTTGCGTATACGTGAGAGCATCCCCTGCGGCTTCGCCTCGGTGGGGGAACCAGAGTTCACTGCCTCAGGAGACATTGGTTCCGCATTATGGTTCTGTCCGGGGGCCGCAGGCTCAGCCACTGTTGTTGAGGACGAGGTGAGCTTGTCGGGGGCCTCAACGAGCGTCTCCTCACGGTCCTTGGGGCTGGGGGTGAGCATGCGTAGTGCGTGCTGGAGGTCAGTGATACGCCCGCGGCGTTCCTCGGCTAACTGTTCTGCGGCCTCACGACGGGCCACCTCGACGGACACCCGTGCTTTTTCT
>NZ_JACMYD010000014.1 GCF_014267345.1 Corynebacterium sp. zg-331 | reverse complement strand
ACACAACACAACCACAACCCACACCCAAGACTCTACTTACACCATCCGGGTTGGTGCCGCGGCGACTCCCCATAACCTACACACCCACCACCACACACACAAACACCCAGGCCACACCACGTTTTTCAACCGGTAATACGCTCCACCACCGCACCAAGCACACACAAATCCTCCACGAAGCGCGGATAGCCCCGATCGATGTGATGCACATCGTGCACCACGGTCTGCCCATCCGAAACCAACGCAGCAAGCACCAGACCCGCCCCGGCACGGATATCGGACGACCACACCTCCGTGGAGGACAGCGCCTCCATGCCGCGCACCACCACGTGATGCCCGTCCACGGTGGCATCCACCCCCAGGCGCAGCATCTCGTCAACGAAGCGGAATCGGGACTCAAAGACGTTCTCGGTGATGACGGAGGTGCCCAGCGCCACGGCGGAGATGCCGATGGCCATGGGCTGCAGGTCCGTGGGGAACCCCGGGAAAGGCAGGGTCTGGTAGTCCACCGCGGAGGGGCGGCGCGGCATGCGCACGCGGAATCCCGCCTCATACGTCTCGATCTGCGCACCCGCCATCTTGAGCTTTTCCAGGGGCAGGTGGAGGTGCCGCGGCGCGATGCCCCCGACCGTGATGTCTCCCCTGGTCATCGCGGCGGCGTAGGCCCAGGTACCGGCCACGATGCGATCCCCGATGACTTCGTGATCGGTGGGATGCAGCCGCTCCACGCCGTCGATGGTGATGGTGGAGGTGCCGGCCCCCTGAATGCGGGCGCCCATCGAGGTAAGCATGTCGCACAGGTCGATGATTTCCGGCTCCCGGGCCGCGTTGTCGAGCACCGTGCGTCCCCGCGCCAGCACGGCGGCGGTGAGGATGTTTTCGGTGGCCCCCACGGAGGGAAAGTCGAGGGTGATCGGGGCGCCCACGAGGGCGTCGGCCTCCGCCACCACGGCGCCGTGCTGGATCCGGGTGCGCGCGCCCAGGCACTCCAGGCCGGATTGGTGCATGTCGAGGGGGCGAGAGCCGATCGCGTCGCCGCCGGGCAGCGCCACCACGGCGCGCCCGCAGCGGGCAGTCAGCGGCCCGAGGACGCAGACGGAGGCACGGAACTGGCGCACGGCATCGAAATCGGCGTCGCTGGCGGGCATGGCGGGGGTGGTGATGCGCACCACGGGGCCGTCGATGCTCACCGCGCAGCCCAGCCCGCGGAGCACCTCCTGCATGAGGGGAACGTCGAGGATCTCCGGGCAATTGCGCAGCGTCGTCGTTCCCTCCGCCAGCAAGGCCGCCGCCATGAGCTTGAGCACGCTGTTCTTTGCACCGCTTACCTTCACGGCCCCTTCGAGGCGGGCGCCGCCTGTCACCACAAAACGATCTTTCACGCTTTCTGACCCTAGCGGGAAGCCCGGCGCCGCGGCCACCGCAGGAGGCGCACGATCAGGGCAGCGCGCCGATGCGCCGGGCGGCGTTGACCGCCTCGTAGCGGGTGTGCGCCCCGAGCTTGCGCATCACGGAGCGCAAGTAGCTCTTGACCGTCTCCGGGCCGATACCCATCTCCTCGGCGGCCTCGACGTTGGTGTGGCCCAGGGCCACGCAGGACAAGACGTCGAGTTCCCTGGCGGAAAGCTTGGTGGACTGCTTCACCGGGGCGGGGCTAATCATCTCATCGCACACCAGCTCCAGCTCCCGGCGCACGTCGTCTTCCGCAATGCGGTTAGCCAGCATGCGCAGGCGGGAATGCGTGGAGCGCAGCTGCTCCCACTCCGCCGTGTTGCCACCGCGCCCGACCTTGAGCGAGCCCGCCTTGGTGAAGGCGGCGGTGCGCATGGCCTCATTGACCGCGAAGTCCTGCTCCAGGGTACGCGCGGTCATGGTGACCTCCTCGATCACCTTGTCGCCCAGGCGCACGGGGCTGTGCACACCCACGTAGAGCACGCCGCGGATTTCCCGGTGCACGATCACGGGCACCGCCACCAGAGAGTAAAGCCCCTCGTCCTGGATCGCCTTATCGTTTTCGTGCGAGATCAGGCTGGCGCGGGTGTAATCGCTTACCCCCACGGGGCGTCGGGTGGTCACCACGCGCCCACCCACCCCCACGCCGGGCTCGATGATGAGGTTGTGCAGGGCCGGGGTGCGCAGACCCACCCAGTGCGTGATCTGCAGCCTGCGCCCGGTGGACATGCTGGCAAACAGGGTCACCGGAATGCCGGTGGCGGTTTTCAGCGAGGTTAACGCCGCGCGGATGGCGTCCTCGTCATCCCTGATCCGCTGAGCATCCATGGCAAATTCCTCCTAGAACGCCCCATGCGGGACTCGGCAAGCCGCCGCATCGGGAGTGGGGCAATGGACATCATCCGCAATTCTAACCCCCTGATAGGGGGCAATGGGAACCGCCCGAGGCACCCCGAACCGTCAAAGGATTGCCCCCAATCGCGGGGAAGGTTGTCCGCACGGGCAAGGGCATCCCGCGCGCCCACCAAAAAACATATCCGTTCACCCATAACGAACAGATCTGTCTATAACGATGGTGTACAGTGGTGCTCACCAGCGGGCCGCCGGGCCCGCCTGCGAAAATATCCCATCCGATACCCTCACGAGGAGCGCAAACATGGCGACTGTTTACGACAACATCACCGACACCATCGGCGGCACCCCCCTGGTGCGGCTCAATAACCTCACCAAGGATCTCGACGCCGAGATCCTGGTGAAGGTGGAATCCTTCAACCCCGCCCATAGCGTCAAGGATCGCATCGGCAAGGCGATTATCGAGGCCGCTGAGGCTTCCGGCGAGCTCACCCCCGGCGGCACCATCGTCGAGGCCACCTCCGGCAATACCGGCATCGCCCTGGCCCTGGTGGGCGCCGCCAAGGGCTACAACGTGGTGCTGACCATGCCCGAGACCATGTCCGCCGAGCGTCGCGTGATGCTGCGCGCCTACGGCGCGGAGATCGTGCTCACCCCCGGCTCCGCCGGGATGCAGGGCGCCGTGGACAAGGCCAACGAGATCGTGGCCGAGCGCGAGGGCGCGATCCTGGCTCGCCAGTTTGCCAACCCCGCCAACCCGGCTATCCACCGCACTACCACCGCCGAGGAAATCTGGGCCGATACCGAGGGCAAGGTGGACATCTTCGTGGCCGGCTTCGGCACCGGCGGCACCGTGACCGGGGTAGGCCAGGTGCTCAAGGAGCGCAACCCCGAGGCCCAGGTGTACGCCGTGGAGCCGGCGGCCTCCCCCCTGCTGACCGAGGGCAAGGCCGGCCCGCACAAGATCCAGGGCATCGGCGCGAACTTCATCCCCGAGGTGCTCGACCGCAAGGTCCTTGACGATGTACTCACCGTGAGCAACGAGGAGGCCATCGAGTGGTCCCGCAAGCTCGGCGTGACCGAGGGCATCCTCGGCGGCATCTCCACCGGCGCCAACGTCAAGGCCGCCGTGGAGCTGGCCTCCCGCCCGGAGAACAAGGGCAAGACCATCGTCACCGTGGTGGCAGACTTCGGCGAGCGCTACGTCTCCACCGTCTTGTACGAGGACATCCGCGGCTAAAAGCACCCGGAATACACCCCGCTGCCCGTATCGTTGAGATGGGCAACGGGGTGTACCCTTATCCACCTTCAGAAAGGACGAACGAGGCATGAGTGGGCTGCTGGCAACGCTGCGCGAGGATCTGGCCAACGCGAAGGAGCACGACCCCGCCGCGCGCGGGAATCTAGAAAACGCGGTGGTGTACTCCGGGCTGCACGCCATCTGGGCTCACCGCGTGGCCCACCGACTGTGGACGCGGGGCAGAAAGGGGCCGGCGCGCATCCTCGCGCAGTTCGCCCGCTTCCTTACCGGCGTGGAGATCCACCCGGGGGCCACGATCGGCCGGCGCTTCTTCATCGACCACGGCATGGGCATTGTCATCGGGGAAACCGCGGAGATCGGCGACGGCGTGATGCTCTACCACGGGGTGACCCTGGGCGGGCAGGTGCTCACCCAGACCAAGCGCCACCCCACCGTGGGGGACAACGTGACCATCGGTGCCGGGGCCAAGGTGCTCGGCCCCATCACCATCGGTGAGGGCAGCGCCATCGGGGCCAACGCCGTGGTGACCAAAGACGTTCCCGCCCAGCACATCGCCGTGGGCATCCCCGCCACCTACCGCCCCCGGGGCGACCACGAGCGCGCCAAGCTGGTGGATCCGGACTTCTACGTGATCTAGGCCTCCAGCGTCCCGTATTCGGGGTGGCAGTCGAGGACGTACCGCACCGCAGAGCAGGTGGCCGCGATGCGCCCGCCCCCGGCGCGGACGTCATCGAGGGCACCACGCACCAGCACCGTGGACAGGCCCCGGCCCCGGAAGGACTCGTGGACGACGGTGTGGTGAAAATCCAGCACCCCATCCTCGCGCGGGATGTAGGCGGCATAACCCGCCTCCTGCCCACCCGCGAGGAGGACGTAGCGGCGATGAGGGACATCGTGCGTGATCGAGGTATCCATCTGCCCGAGTGTAACCCAAGAAAAAGAGAGCGGCTCCGCCGCTTTCGACGGAACCGCTCTCTACGGGTGGCCAGAGCCAGGATCGAACTGGCGACCCCACACTTTTCAGGCGTGTGCTCTACCGACTGAGCTATCTGGCCAAAGAAACCACGGGAGTGACCTCTTGGCGACCCTGACGGGACTTGAACCCGCGACCTCCGCCGTGACAGGGCGGCGCGCTAACCAACTGCGCCACAGGGCCATATCTGCGTGCCTCAGGAGTGCCCGTTGCACGAGAAGATACTCTACACAGAACGGCAAGGAACCATCAAATCCGCAGTTCACGGCGCATTTCTGTGGATTGATAAGAAAATTCCCCGGAGGAACAACCTCCGGGGAATCTCTATATTCCTTGCGACCCTGACGGGACTTGAACCCGCGACCTCCGCCGTGACAGGGCGGCGCGCTAACCAACTGCGCCACAGGGCCATATTCAGCATGTGATGAGGCAGGAACCTCGTACCCCCAACGGGATTCGAACCCGTGCCGCCGCCGTGAAAGGGCGGTGTCCTAGGCCGCTAGACGATGGGGGCCTGCCGCTGTGCACGGCTTCCTGAAATATACGCGAGCGGCCCAGCACTACCAAATTGGCAGGCCCGGGGCGGCTAGAATGGCGGCCCATGAGCACCCAGCACGGCTACCACGAGGCCAAGGACGCCTACCTCACCCGCCTCAAGCGCATCGAAGGGCAGGTGCGCGGGGTGCGGCGCATGATCGAGGAGGACACCTACTGCATCGACGTGGTAACCCAGATCAGCGCCGCCACCGCCGCCCTACACACCCTCTCCGTGGCGCTCATGTCCGACCACCTCCACCACTGCGTGGCGGACGCCCTCACGGAGGGCCGCGACGGCGGCGAGAAGATCGACGAGGCCATGAAGGCCATCGGGCGCATGGTGAAGTCCTAGCGGTACTTGGAAAAATCGATCTGGCGACCCAACGCCCAATCCCGATCCGTGCACAGCCGCGCCAGCACCAGGCCCGCGCCGATGGACAGCACCGTCATCGCCGCCGTGGCGGAGTCGGACACCAGGGCGTCCATGTCCCCCGCCCCCATGCCATGCAAGGCGCGGTACATCGCCGGGCCGGGAATCATGATCACCACCGCGGGCACCGTGGTGGTCACCCGGGGGATCCGCGCCACCCGCACCACCACAAAACCCAAGAGGCCCACCACGAGCGCCCCCAGGCAGGTGGCGATGAAGGGAGTGGCGGTGGCGTCGATCAGCGCCCAGCGCACCGCGTTACCCACCGTGCCTATCGACGCCGCCACCAGCGCCATCCGCCGCGAGGAATTGAACAAGAAAGCAAAACCCGCGATCCCCACCGCGCTGGCCACAAGAACTACCGCGTAGCCGGGACGATGAACCGCCCACACCTGCGGACTCAACCCCACCGCCCAGCTCACCGCCGTGACCGCGAAGGCCGCCGCGGCCATGATCGTCATCGCATAGGTCAGCCGCGCCACTCCCGCCGCAATATCGCACCGCGCCAGGTCGATCAGGGCGGAAAAGAGCGGGAAGCCGGGCACCAGGAACAGCACCGAGGCCACGAAACCCGCCTCCGCCGCGCCCATCACCGGGAACAACGCCGCGTACATCGCGCAGGCCACCGCTCCCCCGGCGGCCACCCCCGCGATCATCTGCACGCCGCGCCGCCCCAACCACCCGCGCGTCGCCTGGCCCGCCGCCGCGGACAGCGCCACCGCGATGATCTCGCGCACGTCGAAACCGTTGAGCGCCGCACACCCCGCGCACGCGCAGGCCGCCGCCAGCGCCAGCAGCCACGGCCCCCATCGCTTGCGCACCGCCTCCTCGATCGCATCGAGCTCCGCGTTCAGCTCCTGCGCACTCATCGGCGGGCGCACCCGGTGCGCCAAGCTCTCCAGCGCCTCGATCCGGGAGGCGTCCACCTCCAGGTGCTGCTGGTGGGCCACCACCGTGCGAAACTCCGAGTCCTCGTGAAACGTGCAGGTGATGGTGGTGACGCTGACCACCGCGTCGAGCCCCTCGAAGCCCAACGCCCGCGCCGCCCGCTTCATCCCGCGAATCACCCGGTAGCCGCTCGCGCCCGCGCCCATGAGCATCATGCCCAGGCGCAGCACCGCGTCCGCGCGCACCCCCCGCTCATGCTGATCCCTGAGCTGCGACACCCGAGACACTGGTGGCTCCTCTCTCCTGCGGCAAACCACGGCAACGACACCGATTCTAGGCCCGCGGAGGGCGGGGGCATCAAGAAGTGGTATGCCGCACAGTCCCGAAGATCGACGCCATAGTGCGGGCGCGGGATCGAGTCCTTCGCTCAGCGGGATGGCCTCCGCCGCGCTCGACGCACGCGAGTTCTTCCAGGGTGAGCCAACGAATCAGATTTGCCTCGCGGAGGGTAAGGACCCAAACCTCACGCTCAGATAGCGCAGCTACTGCGGCACCTGAAAACCCATCAACGCCCTACCCGTAAGAATGAGCCTGCTGCGCAGCACCAGGAAGCGCGATACCGCTCGGTAAGTTCATTCCAGCTGAGACCTATACCAAGCCAGCGTTTAACCCGGACTCAGGTAACGGGTACGACCCGGATCAACCGCCGCCTTCACTATTGTGCGGTTCCCTGGCCACCCCGTAGTCTCACACTACGCGCATAGTTTCTTCTCCGTGCTCATGGCCGGTGAACCGCCGATGGTTGAAACCCTACAATACTCCAGGAAGCGATCGACACCACCGGCCAGGCATAGCGATATGCGTACCGGGATGTGTCACCTGCTCGGGCCCGGGCCTCAGTTCAGGTCACGAAAATTTTTTCGTGCGATCCATGCCCATGGAATGGTTGGTTCGATGGACAGAGTCTGTGCGATTGAGGATTCTTTACCTCACTACAGAGCAATACCCTCAACTGGCGGGTGCTGACTCCGGCGCGTCACCGCGCGGGTATGAAGACCATTACCCCGCATGCGCTGCGGCAGGGCACCCCGCCGCATGATGACACGGACTCGGTGCTCCTTGAACCCAAAGATTTTGGGTTCGTCTACAGATGGGCTGATAGAATGCATGATGCACTCCTTAAGTAGGAAGTGTTGCAAGCCGCCTCAATCTTCCGCCAAGTTGATCGGGGGCGGCTTTGCCTTACGCAAGTAAAACTACCACCACAAGTCTGTGTGTGCAAGTTTTTCTAGCGGCTACCTATCCCGTCCATCCCTAATCTGAGCAATCCTCTCACGCGACAACCCCATTGCCGCACCGATTGACGTCATGGATAACCCTGCATCAAGCGCCTTCAACACCGAATCACGCCTCCGCTGTGCGGCTGCTGCCCGCTCCTCTTCCCAAACCCGCTGAGCCCGCTTCACCTCAGCCAGCGCCATCGCCTGCACATCATCCATATCCATGCGCCCTAGTTTAGAGGCCCCCAAAACCATGCCCCGCTTGTCCGGCGGAGCGGTATCCCACCCAGGGTTTAGCGTGCCCCGCCTCCCCCAACCTCCGGCTACCCCCCGTTCCGACGCGGCAACTTTACAGCCCGCATCGGCGACATGAGCGACCCACCACGCATAAAGGTTCAGACTTTTTAGTGACCCTCCTCACCTCCAAAATCACACTTCGTACACACCTAAAAAGGGGTAACTGAAAGGAAACCCTAGGGCACGACATGAAGATCTGTTATTATAACGAATGTAGGAAAAATACAGATCGATAAAATAGTACAAAGGAAGGAGATTTCACGATAAAGATCATAAAAAAGGTGGCCATACCGGTCATTGCATTGATAACATCTGCCACAGCAACTGCATCGGCACTCCCCCAAATTCCCGCCGGAAGTTCAAATCTGAACTTCATACCAAACGAAGGAAGTTCAAGCATCCAAGTCCCAACCATCCCATCTATACCCGAAAATAGTTCAACATCAATTCAGAACCTAATACCTACGGTCACATTGCCAGATGGAAGCTCTTTCACACCAATAGAACTCAGCACTATCAATAACGGCCTCCCAGAAAAAGATAAGACCATCGGAAACAACTACGATGAACTCATCGAATGCCTTGATTATCTCAGGGGGGCCAACGACCCACTGACACTCTTCCATGGAAAAGACGGGGCAACAGCTACCCTAAACTGCGGTGCAGCACGCCATATCATACTCGACAACGGTAGACTTCCATACCCACCAAACCCAGAGCAATGGGCAGACATGCAAGCATGCATGGCCCGCGTTTTCCGCGCAGACGACTGGTCAGGAGCCAACATTCCCAATACGGGATATAAGAGGTTTAACACCTACTCAAACATGTGGAGTTACCTAGTCGTAAATCCCCAAGGATATGTTGCCACAGCATGGGCCGGTGAAGGGACTGGCGATAACTGGGGTTCAAAAGGCTGCTTGGCAGGAATGTTCGGATGGAAGGATCCGTTCTAGAATGAACTACTTATCAATCAAGAGAATAGGAAATGATGGAGGGTTTAGAGTTGAGAATTCTTCTACCAGGTTTCTTGAAGAAGTAATGATAACGGAGGTCACCTTACCCCCAGAAGGTAACCCTACCTTCTCGGTCGCATGGCAAGGGATACCACCCGGGAAGAGTAGGATATTTCAAATTCCATCTTGGATTAAACATCCAAGATTTAGAGCAAGTTACTTGGTTATTACTCCTGCTGAAAAGGTAACCGAAGAGATAAAATTCTAGTAGGAGCTAGAGTATCTACCCCTACTACCCCCGGTTGTAATGTTCAGCCGGGGTCGGGGGATTATTCTTTCGTAGTTGGTAGACCAATGACGGAAGGACTCTCACAACATGAATACTGGTCGCATCGTCAAGCGCTCATGGCCGCTCTTTGTTCTCTTCCCGTTGCTTGCAGCCTGCGGTAATCAGGAACCCACGAGAGAGACAACCAGCGCCACTGCCACCCCTAGCAGCAGCATCGTGGCAACTACCTCAACGAGGGAACCTGCGCCAACCACCATCGAACCCGAGAGCGACTCGCCTGTTGCTGGTGCGCCAGTAGAGCCCCAACCAGAGGAGGTAGAGCCTGCGCAGCCCGCGTCTCCTGTGGAGAAGGCGATCTCTTCGTGTGGTGACCCCAGTCTCCACCAATTCGGCACCACGTTCTACACCGATGGGACCAGCGGGTGGAGTGAAACGTGTAACTCGCAAATGCGGGCAGCGTGGACCCCGCAGCAGTACGCGCCGGTGGAGGAGGCCATACCTCTGGGGGAGTTTGTCCCGGCTGAGCCTTATACCGAGCCAACGTTTAACCCGGATTCAGGTGATGGCTACGGCCCCGACCAACCATTGCCCCCAGCATGTGTGCGGTTCCCCGGCCAGTTTGAGTGTTAAACCCTCCACCTCTCCTCCTCAAATTTTCCAAAAAGACTACATGGAGGCCAATTCAAGCCTGTCTAGCCAGCTATAACGCTCGGGCGCAATATACACTGATACCCCTAAATAAAACCCAATTATTTGCTGGCCTGCAGCAAAGACGGTTGCACGTTTCTAATTGCTTCCCACCGAATCCAGGAACCATTACTCCACCCGAGATGCTTAACCGGTTGTGCCGCTTCCGCCAGAGAGTGAGCTACCACGGTTCCATCTTCTAGGTGTAGTATTTGTCCGCCTTCCCAATACACGCCGTGCCCTCCGTTGGCGCCTCCGTGCTCTACAATCCTCACGGCTGCTAAACCGTAAGCTGCAAGGTCTTCCTGAAGGATATCCGTCAATTCTGCGTCCGTATTGTGTCCTGGAAGATAAATGCTGCGAAACATGTTTCCTACCTTTACAACCGGGTTGTTAGTGGTAGATATCTGTGGGTTGCTGTTGGTCATCGAGATGACTCCTACATGGGGACCTGTTGATGTGTTTTGGGAAGGTGTCCGGTTGGGTCTTGTTATCCTAGGCACCTTCTCAGTTCAGGCTCCCAGATTTTAGATGTCCTCAATGATGACGTCGTCGGGCTGGCAGCCCACCACGAGTGCGGCGAGGGTGGCGAGGTCATTGCCTTCTAGAGCGCTAGGTAGGTGGGCGATGAGTGTGGCGGTCAGCTCGGCGGGGGTGCCGACGGCCTGCCAGCGGCCATTGTCGGCGTCGATCAGAATCATGTCCTAGTTAGACTGACCGACCGTGCCGCATGGTTCCCTGTGCGAAAAAGTGTTCTACCAGCAGGATTCCCAGGCGATTCGTTTGTGATGGGTTTATGATGGAATAAGAAAAGCAGGTGCGGGCTTTAAGCCTGCTACCTGCTTATTTGTGGGCCCTCCGGGGCTCGAACCCGGGACCTGCGGATTAAAAGTCCGTAGCTCTACCAACTGAGCTAAAGGCCCAGTGCCGCACGCGGCACGCGCTCTAGTGTAACCCACGCAGCGCGTATTCCCCGAATGAGGGTCACCGTGGGCGGCACCGCCCACGAAGCGATCCCCTAGCTCAACCGCATGGTGCCGTTTTCCTCCAGGTTGAGGTGGAAGGAGAACGCGGTGCCGAGGTCGTGCGGGGTGTGCAGGTACTTCCCCCGCAGGGCGCGCTCGTGGTATTCCTCCAGCTGGGGACGGTAGTCCGGGTGGGCGATGGCGATAAGCTTCCTAGCGCGGTCGCGCGGGGCGAGGCCACGCAGGTCGGCGTAGCCGTACTCGGTGATGACCACCATGACGTCGTGCTCGGTGTGGTCGATGTGGGAGGCAAAAGGCACGATGGCGGAGATGGCACCGCCCTTGGCCACGGAGGGGGAGATGAAGGAAGAGATGAAGGCATTGCGGGTAAAGTCGCCGGAGCCACCGATGCCGTTCATCACCCGGGAGCCGGAGACGTTGGTGGAGTTGATGTTGCCGTACATGTCGGCCTCGATCATGCCGTTGGTGGCGATCAGGCCCACGCGGCGGATCACCTCGGGGTGGTTGGAGATCTGCTGGGGGCGCAGGATGATGGACTCGCGGTACCGGGCGGCCTCGTTGTTCATCTTCTCGGCGTATTCCGGGGAGAGGGAGAAGGAGGTGGCGGAGGCCACGGTCATCTTCCCGGCGTCGATGAGGTCCACCATGCCGTCCTGGATGACCTCGGTGTAGGCCTGGATGTTCTCAAACTTGGAGTCCAGCAGCCCGGCCATCACGGCGTTGGGCACGTTACCCACGCCGGATTGCATCACGTACTGGTCGTAGGCGAGACGCCCCGCCGCCACCTCGGACTCCAGGAAGCCCAGGAAGTTGCCGGCAATCTGCTGGGAGATCTCGTCGGCGGGCTTGAAGGGGGCGTTGCGGTCGGGGGCGTCGGTCTCCACCACGGCCACGACCTTGGTCACGTCGATGTCGATGGCGGTGGTGCCGATGCGATCGCCGGGGGAGGTGATCGGGATGGGGGTGCGGTTGGGCAGGGTGGGAATGCGGTAGATGTCGTGCATGCCCTCCAGCTCGCGGGACTGCCAGGAGTTCACCTCGATGATGATCTTCTCCGCGGCGTCGAGGAACTCCACGTTGTTGCCCACGGCGGAGGAGGGAACGATGGCGCCGTCCTCGGTGATGCGCACGGCCTCCACGATGGCGACGTTCATGGCGCCAAAGAAACCCTGCTCCACGAACATGCCCAGATGGGAAAGGTGGATGTCCGCGTACTTCATCTGCGCGGAGTTGATCTTGCCGCGCATGGTGGGGTCGGACTGGTAGGGGGTGCGGAAGTTGATGGCGTCGGCCTCGGCCAGCACGCCGTCGGCGTCGGAGGCCGTGGAGGCGCCGGTGAACACGTCGATGGCGTATTCCTCGCCGCGGGAGTGGGCCTCCTTGGCGCGCTCGGCGATGGCGGTGGGCAGCACCTTGGGATAGCCCGCCCCGGTGAAGCCGGACATTCCCACCTTATCCCCATGGTTGATAAATTCGGCGGCCTCCCGCGCGCTCATGACCTTGCCGTGTAGCTGGGCGTTCGCAATCCTCTCGGACACCTTGACTCCTCCTTGACATGCTGATTGATCGCCGCCCGGGAACGTGATCCCCGCCCCGCGACGGCAAACAGTTACCAGGCCCACAGTAGCCGATGAGGCCGCTCCACGCCGCACCGCCCGCCGCGCCCGTGCCCTGGTTTGAGCCCCGGCAACGTCCCACGCCACAATGGGCATCGTGACTTTGCAGATCGGTTCCCTCCGCCTCGATTCCCCGGTGGTGCTGGCCCCCATGGCGGGGGTGACCAACGTGGCCTTCCGCACCCTGTGCCGGGAGATTGAGCAGGAGCGCACGGGCACCTCCGCCGCCCTCTACGTGTGCGAGATGATCACCGCGCGCGCCCTGATCGAGCGCAACCCCAAGACCATGCACATGACGGCCTTCGCGCCCGAGGAAAACCCGCGCAGCCTCCAGCTCTACACCACCGATCCCGCACACACCTACGAGGCCGCGCGCATGATCGTGGAGGAGGACCTCGCGGATCACATCGACATGAACTTCGGCTGCCCCGTGCCCAAGGTCACCCGCCGAGGGGGCGGCTCCGCCCTGCCCTATAAGCGCCGCCTCTACGGCAACATCGTGGCCGCCGCCGTGCGCGCCACCGAGAGCACGGACGTTCCGGTCACCGTGAAGTTCCGCATCGGCATCGACGACGCCCACCACACCCACCTCGACGCCGGGCGGATCGCCGCCGAGGAGGGCGCGGCCGCCGTGACCCTGCACGCCCGCACCGCCGCCCAGCGCTATTCCGGGCGGGCCGATTGGGACGAGATCGCCCGCCTGGTGGAGCACCTGCGCGGCTCCGGGGTGGCGGTGCTGGGCAACGGAGACATCTTCGCCGCCGAGGACGCCCGCCGCATGATAGAACACACCGGGTGCGACGGCGTGGAGGTGGGACGGGGCTGCTTGGGCCGCCCCTGGCTCTTTGCCGAGCTCTCCGCCGCCCTGCGCGGTACCACCCCGCCCGCCGAGCCCACCCTGGGGGAGGTCACCCGGATCATCACCCGCCACGCGGAGCTGCTGGCCGCCCACGACGGCGAGGAGCGCGCCTGCCGCGACATGCGCAAGCACATGGGCTGGTATCTGCGCGGATTCCCCGTGGGCGGGCAGCTGCGCCGCCGCCTGGCCACCGTGAGCAGCCTCGCCCAGCTGCGCGAGGAGCTCGCCCCCTGGGCCGACTCCCCCGAGACCGCCCAGGACGCCGACGGCGCGCGCGGTCGCCAGGGTTCCTGCGCCACGGTGGCGCTTCCCGACGGCTGGCTCAACGACCCCGAGGACGACACCGTGCCCGTGGGAGCAGACATAGACAACAGCGGCGGGTAGCTTTTATCCCTATACTGTGCCCCATGCGTACCGCCTACCGAGAGCGCCTCGATGCCTTCTCCCGCGACCTCGTGGCGATGTGCGAACTCGTAGACGCGGTGCTCGCCAAGGCCTCCCGCGCCCTGCTGCGTTCTTCCCTTCAGGCCGCCGAGGAGGCGCTCTCCGTCAAGGAACAGGTCGCCAACATCGCCGCGCGCTGCGAGTCCCGGGCGATGGAACTGCTCGCCGTGGAGGGGTCGAGGACCCGCGACCTGCGCCAGGTGGTGTCCTCCATCCATATCGTGGAGGACTTTCGCCGCATGGCCGCCCTGGCCATGCACATCGCCAGCACGGCGCGGCGGCGCCACCCGCACCGGGTCATCCCCCGGGATCAGGAGGAAAACTTCGCGCAGTTCGCCCGCCTCGCCGCGGACATGGCGGCTAAGACCCGGGCCCTCCTCGGCGAGCCGAACGCCCGGGCCGCCGCGGCGCTGAGCCTGGACGACGATTCCATCGACGCCCTGCACCAGGCGGTGATGGACGACCTCACCCACCAGCGCTGGAACGGCAGCCTCACCCAGGCGGTGGATGCCGCACTGATCTGCCGCTACTACGAGCGCTACGCGGATCACTGCGTGAGCGTAGCCGCCCGCGTCATCTACCTCACCACGGGTATGACCCGCAGCGAGTACCTGGCCCGCCGCTAGTCCCCCGACGGGGCGTACACCACGTGCTGCTCGGCCACGGCAAATCCCAGCCGATCGTAGGCCTTGAGCGCCGCCCGGTTATCCGCCTCCACGTAGAGGATCACCCGGCGCGCCCCCGCCCGTGTCAGGTGTGCCAGCCCCGCGCGCAGCAGCGGGTCGCCCAGCCGACGGCCGCGGTGCGCCGCCGCCAGGCCCACCACGTAGACCTCCCCCAGGCCCGCGTCCTCCTCGTGCCACTTGGTCCAGTGGAAGCCAGCCAGTTCCCGCCCCGAGGTCAGCAGCACCACGCCCTCGGGGTCGAACCAGGCGGCCTCCATCGCGCGCTCTAGGCGTTCACGATCCCAGCCCCCCTGCTCCGGGTGCCAGTCGAAGGCCTCGTTATTGACCCGCAGCCACTGTTCCAGTACCCGATCCCGGCCCCACTGCCGGGACAACTCCGTTAGGGTGCTCAGCTCGTAGCCCTCGGGCGGCTCGGGGGTGCGCGCGGCCCGGGTCAGGGCGTCCGCCTCGATGCCCAGCACCAACAGGCGGCGGGTGGGGTTCATCGTGCGGGCCTGGGCGAATCCGCGCGCCGCGGGCAGGTCGCCGTGCGCCCAGACGGGCGTGGGAGGCAGGGCGGCGAGGAGCCGCGTGGCGATGCCCCGCCTGCGGTGGGCGGGATCGACCACCAGTTCCGCCTCCGAGTCCTGGGCCAGCAGGCCCACGACCTCCTCGCCCTCGAAGGCCAGGGCGTGGCGGTGGCCGAGGCGGGAGTCGCTCAGGCCCAGGACGAACTGCTCCGAGAGGGCGTCGATGCCATCGGCGCGGCGGGCCCGGTCGAGGAGGGCGCGGGCCGCGGTGGCCTGGGGGCTGCCGGGAAGATCAACAAGGCGGATATTCATGCCAGCCCAGGGTAGTCACTAAACTGTCCAGGGTGGTTGCCCGGAAGAAGATCCTTGCCCTGACCTCGGCCGGTCTGGTGGCGGTGACGGCGCTGGCCTGGGTTGCGGATTCCGCCGTGGCGATGCGTGCCGAGCGCGCCATCTCCATCGCCGTGGCGGGCAATTCCCACCTTGAGGTTCATCCCCGGGTCTACCTGGGCGGTGCGCCCTACACCCAGGCGCTGCTCACCGGGGACATCCCCCGGCTCTCCGTGGAAGCCATGGACGTGGACACCCCCGGGCTGGGGCTCGTCAATGCCCGCACGGAGCTGACGGACATCGAGGTCAACGCCCACCAGGTGCTTAGCGGCGACCTCACCGGGGCCACCGCCGAGGTGTTCACCCGGAGGCTCGGGCTCGACGGCGTGGCCGTGGGCGAGCAGCTCGGCATGACCGACCTTGACATCGCCAACCCCTACGACATTTCTCCCTCCGGGGGGCCCGCCGTGGAGGTGCAGCTCACCGGCACGCCTCCCGGCTTCGACGCGCCCACGACCGTGATCGCCACGCTACGCCTCGATGGCCCCATCTTCCGCATGACCCCGATCACGCTGAGCGAGGTACCCCCGGCGCGGGCCGAGGAGGTCAAGCGCGCCTTTAGCTGGGAATTAGACACCCGTTCCCTGCCGCTGGCCGGGCAGGCCGAGGGCGTGCACGTCTCCGGGGGCTCCCTCTACTTCACCGCGCGGCGGCGCAATATTACCGTGGAGTTTGCCGATCTTTCTCCCCTTGAGGCCGCCGAGCATTCCGCCTACGATGACACCGCCTACGGGGCGGGATAATCCGGTGGGTGGGGCGTCCTGACCCCTGCGCAGACGCGAAAAACCTCACCCTTGTGTGACGGATGGGGTTATCGGGAGCAACGAAAGCCAGCGAAAACCTAGCGCACGCGAATAAAGTCGCGCAGTGCGCGGCCCACCGAGCGCGGCACCGAGAACGGCTCACCGGGCGGAACCATGACCTCCAGGGCACCGGGCACGCACCCCAGGGTGACGGCGGTGTAATCGCCCTCGTACTCCCCGTCCACCTGAAAATGCTCGGGGGCGGGGCAGGCGAGTTCCACGGTGGTGGCGTCGTCGAACTGCACGGTGCGCCGCGCGATCCAGCGCTCGAACCACCGCTGGTGGCCCACCCCGATGAGGTGCAACATGCTGGCCACCCCGCCCAGGCCCCGGATGCTGGTGAGGCCGAAGAGGCCGAGGCCTCGGTCGAAGGAGTTGTGGGGGTTGGTGACCACGGGCAGCGGTCCGAGGAAGGTCCAGGGATTGGTGTTCGAGGCGAACAGGAGGGGCATCGCGCCGCGCTGCACCACCTCCCCCTGCCCGGAGGTGGCCCGCACCCGGATGCTCGGCGGGTTGACCTGGGTGCGCAGCCACGCCTCCGTGGACACCGCGAGGTAGCGCAGCGGGGTGGCGGCGAAGCCGCGGCTGCGCACCTGTTCTACCCGTTGGATCACGGTGGCGTCGATGCCGAATCCCGCATTGACGGCAAACCAGCCGCCATTCCAGGTGCCCAGGCAGATGCGGCGGCGGCGATCCTCGCACAGGGCGCGGGCGAGCTGCTCGGCCACGAGGTCGGGGAAGGGTTGGTACCCCAGGGCCCGGGCGAAGACGTTGGCGGAGCCGGTGGGCACCACCGCGAGGGCGGGAATGTCCCGGGCGTCGGGGGCGGTCTCCACTGGACCCAGCAGCCCGTTAATGACCTCATTGACGGTGCCATCGCCGCCCACGGCGATGACCACGTCGTAGTCGCGGCGGGTCAGCCCCCGGCACATCCGGGCGGCGTGCCCGGCCTCATGGGTCATCACGCTGCGCAGGCGCAGCCCCTCCACCCCGCGCAGCGCGGCCGCCACGCGGCGCAGCATAAGCGCGGATTGGGTGGTGGCGTGGGGATTGGAGATCAGCAGCGCGCGCACCCGGCCCAGTGTAGCGATCCCGTCCCGGCCACCCAGTACCCTGGTGGGCATGACCGAACAAAACCACGTTCCCGATACCCCCGGCGATGCCGCCGCCTCCGGCGCGACCCACAGCGGTAGCGATGCGGTGAACCTCGCCGCCGAGCAGTCTAAAAACACCGCCGGGCGCAATATTCCCGCCCTGGAGGATCTGCCCATCCCGGCCGACACCGCCAACCTGCGGCTGGGCCCGAATCTGCACGACGGCCTGCTGGCCCTCCTGCCCCTGGTAGGCGTGTGGCGGGGCGAGGGCCAGGCCGATACCGCCGAGGATGGCCAGTACGCCTTCGGCCAGCAGATCACCTTCGCCCACGACGGCGAGAATTACCTCACCTACGAGTCCCGCATCTGGCGGATCGACGAGGAGGGAAATCCCAGCGGGCTGGATCAGCGCGAGTCCGGTTTTGTGCGCATCGACCTCAAAGACAACATCGAGTTCCTGTGCACGCACTCCACGGGCGCGGTGGAGATCCTGTACGGCTCGCCCGTCAACGAACGCGCCTGGGAGCTGGAATCCGCCTCCACGATGGTCACGGAGACCGGCCCGTCCACCCTCGGGCCGGGCAAGCGCCTCTACGGCCTCATGCCCAATAATCACCTGGGCTGGGTGGACGAGCGGGTGGTGGACGGGGAGCTTCACCCGCGCATGTCCGCGGAGCTCACCCGCGTGGTGGGGTAGGACGCCGGGCTATCCGGCCACGGCGCGCTCGATGAGCGCCCGGATCTCCTCCTCGTTGGCGGGGGCCGGAAGCTCTTTCCCGTTGAGGCTTCGCACCCGGGCCGCCAGGCGCACGGAGCTGACCAGCCATACGGACTGCGCCGCCGCGAGGTCGGCCACCGTGAGGTCCTTGGTCTTGCAGCGCCACCCGGCGGCCTCGGCGGCGTCGAAGAGCGCGGCCTGGGTGGTGCCCGCCAGCACGCCGAGGCCGGGGGTGGGGGTGCGCATCCTGCCGCTCTTTTTGACCACCACCACGGTGGAGGTCACCCCCTCGAGCACCCGGGCCTGGTCCCCGGTGCCCTCGGTATAGATCACGTCGTCGCAGCCCTGGGCGCGCGCGTAGCGCAGCGCGGACATCGCCGCCGCGTAGTTGAGCGTCTTGGCCCCCGCGGCCATCCACTCCGCGGCCTGCTCGTTCACGCCCAGCCCGCGCGGCAGGGTCAGCACGCGCACCCCCTCCTCGCGCTGCCTGCGCTGCTCGGGGCTCAGCGGCGCGATGATCAACCACGCCGAGGGATGACCCGTGGCGGCGCGGCCGTGGCTGTAGGTCCACACGCAGGTGCCCTCCGCGTCCTCACCGTGCTCGGCTACCCAGGCGGCCAGGGCCTCGCGGGTGGCCCCGCGCCAGTAGTCCAGGTCGGGGGCGGGCAGCCCCAGGGCGCGCGCGGAGGCCGCGAAGCGCCGGGCGTGGCGCTGCTCGTTGCACACCCGGCCGCGGCGCACCAGGAACGTCTCGAACACGCCGTCGCCGCGCGTGACCGCCGCGTCGTCCCAGAAGAGGAAGGGCAGGGAGGGATTGTGTCTGCGCAGGGAACCGCCAAAGGGCTCCAGAATAAAGATGATGGGCGCGGTGGTACCAGGCATACCTTGAATTATGCCCGCTGCGCGGAGTTACCATCTACCTGTGTCTGATACCACCGCATACTCCTCCCCCCTGCTGGGATTACCCGGTGCCGCACCCGCCCAGGAATCCGATCCCCTCGCCGCGAGCCTGGACAGCCGGGGGGTGGCCTGGCACTACGGCGACCCCCTGGCCGAGCAGCGTCGGGCGGGCCAGACCGGGGTGTTCGTGGATCGTTCCCACCGCAGCGTCGTGAAGGTGTCCGGCCCGGACGCCGCGACCTTCCTCAACAACCTGCTCAGCCAGAAGCTCGACGACGCTCCCCCGGGCTTCCACGCCGAGACCCTCAACCTCGACGCCCAGGGCCGCGTGCTCCATCACGCCGGGGTGATCCGCACCGAGGAGGCGTTCTACCTGGATCTGCCCGCCGAGCAGGCCGCCTCCCTGCGGGACTTTCTCGCCGCGATGGTCTTTTGGTCCCGCGTGGAGATCGTCGAGGCCCCGCTGGGGCTGATCACGGTGCTGGGGGCAGACCCGTCCGCGATCGACGCCGCCCCCGCCACCTGGGTGCGCGCCGCGGACGGGCGCACGGACCTCGCCGTGGAGCGCCATCGCCTCGACGAGGCCGCCGCCGCCCTGGCGGGAGGCGGCCTGACCCCCGCCGGGCTGATGGCCTGGACGGCGCACCGCGTGCGCACCCTGGAGCCGGAGCTCGGCGCGGATCTGGATGCCAAGACCATCGCCCACGAGGTTCCCGGGTGGATCGGCCGGGGAGACCGGCCGGGGGCGGTGCACCTGGACAAGGGCTGCTACCGGGGCCAGGAGACGGTGGCCAGGGTGGAAAACATCGGGCGCTCCCCACGCCTGATGGTGCGCCTGCACCTGGATGGCTCCGTGCCGGTGCTGCCGACGCCGGGTACGGAGATCACCGCGCAAGGGCGGCGCGTGGGTCGGCTGGGTACGGTGGTGCACGATCACGAGTACGGGCCCATCGCCCTGGGCCTGATCAAGCGCTCCGCCCTGGAATCGGCCGACCTGGTGGCCGGGGCGGCCGCGCTGACGGTGGATCGGGACTCCCTGCCCGCCTTCGAGGGCGATAAGGCCGGTCGTGCCGCGATGGAGCGGCTGCGCGGGCGCTGAGTTTTAGGCCCCTGTGCTGCTGAAAGCCGGTGCTGCCGGAGGCGGTGCAGAAATTTTTGAACAGAACCGCTATTGTGTCTTACAGGAATATAGACATACGTACAGCAGATGGGGCATCCGAATACCCTGGATCGCCCGGAAACTCCAAGGGGGTCATCGCCATGGGTCGCGGTCGCGCGAAGGCAAAGCAGACCAAAGTTGCACGCCGGTTGAAGTACAGCACGCCAGATATGGATCTGGAGTCCCTACAGCGTGAACTAGCCGGCAAGGCTCCTCACAGCGCCTACGAGGACTCCTCGCACGAGGATCACGACGACGAGGATCCGTACGCCGAGTACGCCTACTGGAATGACGAGGGCAGCGACCGCTAAGGTTCCCCTCATGACCGCGCGTGCAGGGCGGCACTGCCTCCCCGTGGGGAGGCAGTGCCGCCCTGCACGCGCGGTGAGGCTCAGTAGCCGGGGTGGCTGCCCGTCATCACCACGCGCTGATCGTCGCCCTCGGCGGCGTCCCGCACGGTGCCGATCTCGAAGCTGGGGATGTGGCGGGCCGCCAGCATGGCCAGGGCGCGATCGCGGTCCTTCTGGGAGACCACGGCCACCATGCCCACGCCCATGTTGAAGGTCTTTTCCATCTCTTCCTGGGAGACCTTGCCGAGGGAGGCGATGGTGCGGAAGATCTGCCCCGGCGTCCAGGCACCCCGGGAAACGGTGGCCACCAGGTGATCCGGAATCACGCGGGCCAGGTTCCCGGCCAGGCCGCCGCCGGTGACGTGGCAGAAGGTGTGAATATCGCACTCGGCGGCCAGGGCCAGGCACTCGCGGGCGTAAATCCGGGTGGGCTCCAGCAGCTCCTCGCCCAGGGTGCGACCCAGCTCCTCCACGTGACCGTCCAGCGGCAGACCGGCCCTGTCCAGCAGCACGTGCCGGGCCAGGGAATAGCCGTTGGAGTGCAGCCCGGAGGAGGCCATGCCGATGAGAACGTCCCCGGCGCGCACGCGATCTGGGCCGAGCACCTCGTCGGCCTCCACCACGCCCACGGCGGTGGCGGAGACGTCATACTCCCCCGGTTCCATCAGGCCGGGGTGCTCGGCGGTCTCACCGCCGAGCAGGGCGCAGCCGGCCTGCACGCAGCCCTCGGCGATGCCGGAGACGATCTGGGCCACGTGCTCGGGCACCACCGTACCGATGGCGATGTAGTCCTGGAGGAAGAGCGGCTCGGCCCCGCACACCACCAGGTCATCCACGCACATGGCCACCAGGTCGATGCCGATGGTGTCGTGTTTGTCCATGGCCTGGGCCACGGCGAGCTTGGTGCCCACCCCGTCCGAGCCCGCCGCCAGCAGCGGCTCGCGGTACTTGCCCAGGGCAAATAGGCCGGCAAAGCCGCCCAGCCCACCGCGTACCTCGGGGCGGGTGGCCTTCTTGGCCAGGGGGGCAAAAAGCTCCACGGCGCGGTCGCCGGCCTCGATGTCCACCCCGGCGGCGGCGTAGGAGGCACCGGGGGCGTCGTTGTGAGTCATCATCTCATCTTTCATGGTCGCAGGGGGCGGGGGCTAGGCGGAGGGCGCCTGGAGGCGGGCGACGAGCTCCGCGTTGGGGTTGCCCTGGGGCAGCCCCAGGGGGTACGTCCCGGAGAAGCAGGCGGTGCACAGGTCCGTCATGGGCTGCTTGGTGGCCTCCACCATCTGCTCGATGGAGACGAAGCCCAGGGAGTCCGCGCCGATGGCGGTGCAGATGGACTGCGCCACGTCCGCGTCGTTTTGGCTATCGCCGGAGTTGGCGATGAGCTCCCCGGGGCTGGCGAAGTCGATGCCGTAGAAGCAGGGCCACTTCACCGGCGGGGAGGCGATGCGCACGTGCACCTCCGCGGCGCCGGCCTCCCGGAGCATGCGGATGAGGGCGCGCTGGGTATTGCCGCGCACGATGGAATCGTCCACCACGATGAGGCGTTTGCCCTCGATCACCTCGCGCAGCGGGTTGAGCTTGAGGCGAATGCCCAGCTGGCGCAGCGTCTGGGAGGGCTGGATGAAGGTGCGGCCCACGTAGGAGTTCTTGACCAGTCCCTGGCCGAAGGGGATGCCGGACTCCCGGGCGTAGCCCACCGCGGCGGGCGTCCCGGACTCCGGCACCGGCATCACCAGGTCGCCCTCGGCCGGGAACTCCCGGGCCAGGCGACGCCCGATGTCGATGCGCACGGCATTGACCGAGCGCTCCCGGATCACCGTGTCCGGGCGGGCCAGGTAGACGTACTCGAACACGCAACCCTTGTGCCGGGTCTCGGCAAAGCGCTCGCTGTGGACGCCGGTGGCGTCGATCGCCACCATCTCGCCCGGCTCGATCTCGCGGACGAAGGAGGCGCCCACGATGTCGAGGGCGCAGGTCTCGCTGGCCACCACCCAGCCGCGCTCCAGGCGGCCCAGGGCCAGGGGCCGCACGCCGTAGGGATCGCGGGCGGCGTAGAGGGTCTGCCCGTCGGTGAAGGTGAGGCAGAACGCGCCGTGGACGCGCGGCAGCAGCTCGCGGGCGGCGTCGAGCACGGTCGCGCCGTCCCGGACGGCGTCGGCGAGCAGGGCGGTGAGCACGTTGGTGTCGGAGGCGCTGGCGGCGTCGAGCACGCCGCGCTCGGTGGCCTCGTCGCGCAGCTCCATGAAGTTCACCAGGTTGCCGTTGTGCCCCAGGGCGATGTCCGTGCCGCCCGCGGTGGTGCGGAACATCGGCTGGACGTTGTTCCAGTCCGTGCCGCCCGCGGTGGAATAGCGGGTATGGCCGATGGCCACGTCGCCCTCGAAGGAATCCAACAGCATCTCATCGAAGATCTGGGACACCAGGCCCATGTCCTTATACACGATGATGCGATCCCCGTCGCCCACCGCGATGCCCGCGGCCTCCTGGCCGCGATGCTGGAGGGCAAAGAGCCCAAAGTAGGTCAGCTTGGCCACCTCTTCCCCCGGTGCCCACACCCCAAAGACGCCGCATTCCTCGCGCGGCGCGGTCTCTCCGCGATCGTCAAGGTTCACGGGAGGCGAGACAGGGACGGGAGGACAATGCGTGTTCCTAAGTGCCACGGGCAACATCATAGCTACCCCGAGCCACCCAGCCTAAACAGCGGCAACCAGCGGGCCACCTCCCCGGCCCGCACGCCCGAGGCCTCCACCTCCCCCGCCGCGCACGCCGCCGCGTAGTCCGTCTCCCCCACCGCCAGGCGCAGCCACGTCAGCGCGTTCATCTCCACCACGGTGGGCGGGGTGCCGCGCGTGTGCCGCGGCCCCTCGAGGCACTGCACCGCCACCCACGGCGGCACCCGCAGCTCCACGGCATGCCCCGGGACGCCCTGGGCAAACAGGCGGGCGGAGGTGCGCACCGCCGACGCCACCTCCGCGCGGGCCGGGGCGGGAGCGCCCTCGGGGTCGCGCACCCAGCGCTCTACCGCTTCCACCGCACGCCGCGCGACCAGGGGATCCACCTTTTTCACCACCGCCACAGTATATCCGCCCCGCGCGCCACCGCCCGGCCCGCCCCGAGGCTGATCCCCGCGCGCGGGACACGGTATGGTGGTGAGGTCTCTACGCAGTAAAATCCCAGTAAAAACCACGGAGAACGCTACATCCATGACCACCCCTGCCCCTAAGTCCCCCTCCGTCACCCTGCGCTTCATGGCCGCCCCCACGGACGTCCTCCTCGCCGATTCCCACGGCATCTCCGGCGGCCGCGTCCTGGAATGGATCGACAAGGCCGCCTACGCCTGCGCCACCCAGTGGTCCGGCACCTACTGCGTGACCGCCTACGTGGGCCACATCCACTTCACCCGCCCCATCCCCTCCGGGCACATCGTGGAGGTGCGCTCCCGCATCGCCATGACCGGGCGCACCTCCATGCACATCATCAACGAGGTCTTTTCCGCCGACCCCCGCGAGGGCGTCTTCACCCGCGCCTGCGACTGCCTGGTGATCTTCGTGGCCAAAAGCCCCGGCACCGGCAAGTCCACCCCCGTGCCCACCTTCGTGCCCACCTCCGAGGAGGAGCACCGGGTGCAGGAGGCCGCTCGCTCCCGCATCGCCCTGCGCAGCGCCATCGAGGCCGAGATGGAAAAGCAGACCTACGACGGCCCTTCCGATGCCCCCCGCCTCATCACCCGCTTCCTGGCCAAGCCCACCGACGTGAACTGGGGCGGCAAGGTTCACGGCGGCACCGCCATGGAATGGATCGACGAGGCCGGCACCGCCTGCACCATGGAGTGGTCCGGGGAGCACACCGTGGCCGTCTATGCCGGGGGTATCCGCTTCTACCAGCCCATCTCCATCGGTGACCTCATCGAGGTCGACGCCCGCATGCTGCGCACCGACGAGCGCAGCATGCAAATGTCCATCCACGTGCGCGCCGGCGACGCTCACCGCGGCCGCGCCGAACTAGAGACCGCGATCCACGCCACCGTCTCCTACATCGCCAAGGACGTGGACGGCCACCCCCTGCCCAGCCGCCATTTCACTCCCGTCACCGAGGAGGATCAACGCCTGGCCGAGCACGCCACCATCCTGCGCGACCTGCGCGCCGAGTACTCCCCCAAGCCGCTCATCACGCCCTCCCGGGCCCAGCACGTGGATTAGTTTGGTCGGGGCGGTGGCGGGGGTCTGGGGCCGGGGATTTTCCTCACCGTTGTGTGATGCATGTGATTCCCGGTAACCCCACAACGGTGCCGAAAGTGGCTTCCACTGCGCCGTGGGGACATCGATAGCCACTCCCGTCACACAACGGTGAGGAAAATAGCTGAAGCCTGTTGGCAAGCCCCGTCATCCCCCTGTACACCCAGTAAATACCCTAAGGCTCCAGAGGTACGTTTGACGCACAGCATCCCCGGGAGTGAGTGCGATCAACCCGCATGATACTATATGCGGTATCATGCACTGCATGACAGTTACTAAAATCGAAACCCTCGTAGCGAAGATGCGCACATCCCCTGCCAATGTTCGATTCTCGGATCTCGAAAAAGTATGCAACCACTTCTTTGGAGCTCCCCACCCCACACGAGGGTTGCATCGAGTATATAGAAAACCTTGGCAAGGCGATCCACGCATTAATATCCAGAATAATCATGGAAAGCAAAGAAGTACCAGGTAGATCAGGTTCTTCAAGCTATAGATAAATTACAAGAGAGGTAAAATAAAGTGAATTCGGAGCAATACACTTACCAAGTTTGCTGGTCGGAAGACGATAAAGAGTACGTGGCGACGGTACTAGAATTTCCCTCACTGTCATGGTTGGCACCACACCGTCGAGAGGCTGAGGACGGCCTGGTGACTCTCGTCTCCGAGGTCATCGACGATATGGAGGCCGCAGGAGAAGCGATACCCACGCCACTGGGCGCGCAAACCTACTCCGGAAAGTTTCAGGTACGCACATCCCACTCCCTGCACCGGCAATTGGTGATGGAGGCCGCGCGGGACGGCGTCTCTCTCAACGCCCTCGTGAACAGAAAGCTCTCTGCAGTGTAGGCAACCCCACTCAGGAAGCGACCACCAGCCACATCGCCACGAAGTGCAGCAGTGCGGCCACCAGCGTGGCGGTGTGAAAGTGCTCGTGAAAGCCATAACGACGGGCCCTGCGCCCCGGCCATTGCAACCCATAGACAACCGCTCCCAGGGAGTACACCACCCCGCCCGCAAAGAGCAGCCAGACTACCGCCGGGCCCGCCACCGACCACACCTGCGGTATCAGCGGCACGATGAGCCAACCCAGGGGGAGGTAGATCAGCACGTCCACCCAGCGCGGGTGGCGTATCCACGCGAGGTTGAGCACCACTCCCAGGGCGGCACCCGACCACACCGCCATAAGCAGCCACGCCGCCTGGGAGGAGGACAGCACGATCAGGCTCAACGGGGTGTAGGTGGCCGCGATGAATACCGCGATGGTGGAATGATCGGCGCGCCGCCACCATTCCACCGTGCGCCCACTGCGCCACGGCCCCAGGTGATACGCGGCGGAGACCCCGAAGAGGCCGCACAGGCCCAGAACGTAGACGGTCACGCCGAGGGCCTGCCACCAGGGCAGCGTCATCCACGCATACGTGGCCAGTACCGTCCCTGCTACCAGGCTGATGATCGCGCCGAGAAGATGTCCTATGCCCCGCCCCGTGGGTCGTGGGCCGCGGTCCCACACGTACCGGGTGCGGGCGACTCGACCGGGCGGGGAGGGCATGGGGGTGTGCGTCATGGACGCCCACGCTAGCGCAGCCGACGACGCCACGGCCCGGCATAGCAGAAGCGGGCAAGGTATGTACTCCCTCGCCCGCCTTTTAGCTACGTGGTGATCTTAGATCACGGAGGGCATGCCCTCCTCCAACACCACAGAACCAGACGGAATCGCCTTAATGGAGCGACGCGGAGCCTTCGGCTCTACCGCCTTACCCACCTCAGGCGCACCCTCGGTAACCACCGTGACGTTCTTATCCCGCTTCT
>NZ_JACMYD010000013.1 GCF_014267345.1 Corynebacterium sp. zg-331 | reverse complement strand
TGCTGATGGTACTGCATTCGTTGGGGTGTGGGAGAGTAGGTTGCTGCCAACACTAAAAATTCATAATGTGGTGGGGTGGGGTAGTAGGTTGTACTACCCCACCCCACTTTATTTGTTTGTGTTTCTTCTTTTTTGTGCTAAAAACACAAACAAAAACACACGGGAAGGAACACGGGTATCGACAGCACAGGGTAGATTGTGGGGCAGAGTGTCTGTACCAAAGAGAGGCTGCCATAGTGTCTGATCAGAAGCCGCACGAGTCCCCGTCCGCGCAGAAAAAGGGGAATAAACCGGCCTGGCCGCACCCGATCGGGGCGAAGGCCGAGGGGCTGCCGGCTTCCTCGAAGAAGGAAGACAAGAAGGGGGCCTGGCCCCCGGTGCGTCCGGCGACGGGCTCCCCCGAGGCCCAGGGGGGCGTCGCTCGGCCAAAAAAGAGAACCCCGGATATTCCGGGGCCGAAGTTTAAGACGCCTCCGAAGTCGAATCCGGCGGATTCCCCCTCGGGCAGGTGGCCTCAGCCGCAGCGCTCGGGGGAGACCGCCCCGAAGAAGCCGGAGAAGATAACCGGCGCGGCCTGGCCCACGGCGCGCAAGAATGCCGCGGAGGCCCCGCAGGGCGCTCGCCCGGCGATGCCAGAAAAGCAGGAGCAGCCGGAGCAGAAGCAACCGGGGAAAAAGCAGCCCTCCGCCTCCACACCTGCCGCGCGGCCGTCTACGCCGACGAAGAAGCCGAGCGTCCAATCGGAGGCGAAGACCACGGAGGCGCCGAAGCCCGCCGCGCGCAAGCCCGTGGCGGAGGGGAAGAAACCGCAGCAGCATACCCCGGCCAAGCCTGCGACGAAGCCGCAGGCTAAGCCGGAAGAACCCGCCAGGAAGGAGTCCGCGACGAAGCGCACGCCCCCGGCCACGCCGTCGGTGGCATCCTGGTTGCAGCGGCCGGCCTCGGCGCCGAAGAAGAAGCAGTTTGGGCGCGGCGGCGGATATGTGGCTCGCGCGGTGGAGCTGACCAAGCAGTACGGCGAGGGCGATACCGCCGTGACGGCCCTGGACACGGTGAGCGTGGGCTTTCGCCGCGGCGAGTTCACCGCGATCATGGGCCCGTCGGGCTCCGGCAAGTCCACGCTGATGCATTGCATGGCGGGGCTGGACTCCGCGACCACGGGCGAGGCGTTCATCGGTGATACGAACCTATCCGACCTGGAGGACAGGGAGATGACGAACCTGCGGCGCGACCGCCTGGGCTTTATCTTCCAGTCCTTCAACCTGGTGCCCACGCTGACGGCGGCGGAGAACATCACCCTGCCCACGGACATCGCCGGTGGCGAGGTGGATCAGGAGTGGTACGAGGAGATCACGCAGCGCCTGGGCCTGGTGGAGCGCCTGGGGCACCGTCCCTCGGAGCTCTCGGGCGGGCAGCAGCAGCGCGTGGCCTGCGCGCGGGCGCTGGTGTCGCGCCCGGAGATCATCTTCGGCGATGAGCCCACGGGCAACCTGGATTCCCGTTCCTCCACCGAGGTGCTTACTATCCTGCGCACCTCGGTGGACAAGGATCATCAGACCGTGGTGATCGTGACGCACGATGCGCGTGCGGCGTCGTACGCGGATCGGGTGATTTTCCTGGCGGACGGCAAGATCGTGAACGAATTGAGCGAGCCGACGATGGATGAGGTCCTTTCCACCATGGCCGGAATCGAGCGTGGGTAGTTCATGGGACTCAGGAATAAAACGATGTGGAAGGTGGGCGTGCGCACGGTCGCGGCGCATAAGTTCCGCATTGCACTCACGGTGCTCTCGGTGGTGTTGGGGACGGCGTTCATCGCCGGCGCCCTGATGTTTACCAATACGCTCTCCCGCAGCTATGACGACCTGGTGGCCACGGAATACGACGGCGTGGACGTGGTGGTCACCGGGGGCGGCGGGCAGCGCGGCATCTCCGCGACCACCCGCAAGGTCATCGCGGAGGACCCCAAGGTGGCCGGGGTCAATGTGCGCGATCGCGCCGCACTGGCGCTCGGCAATGCCGAGGGGGAGTCCCTGAAGTTCCGCGGCAGTGCCACGCTGAGCCCCTGGTACACGGCGAAGGATACGGTGCGACAGCCGGAGGAGATCCTGGAGGGACGCGACCCCAGCGGCCCCGGCGAGGCGATCCTCAACCAGAAGGCGGCCGCGGCGCTGGACATTGAGCCCGGCACCACGCTGACGGTGGTGGATTCCGCGGGCCGCCACGAGATCGCGGTGGTGGGAATCTATAAGATGTCGCTGGACAGCTCCGCCAAGGCGGCGCTGCGCATGGACGAATCCGCTTACCTGGAGAAGTTCGCGGAGGGCAACGTGGCGGCCTCCCTGCTGCTCAAGGCCGCCGAGGGGGTGAGCGCGGACGAATTGATGACGCACGTCACCTCCGCCTACAAGCCGGACGTTTCCGCGGAAACCGGGGCGGAGCTGGCGCGGCAGGAAAGCGCCGCCATTCAGTCCAGCCTGAGCTTTGTGAATTACTTCCTGGTGGCCTTCGGCCTCATGGCGCTGCTGGTGGGTACGTTCCTCATCGCCAATACCTTCTCCATGATCGTGGCTCAGCGCACCAAGGAGTTTGCGCTGCTGCGCGCCCTGGGGGCCACCCGCCGGCAGATCACCCGATCGGTGGTGCTGGAGGCCGCCCTTATCGGTGCGGTGGGCTCCCTCGCGGGGATCGTCGTCGGCATGCTGCTCGTGGTGGGGATCAAGGCGGTGCTGTCCTCCGGGAGTCGGGCGCTGCCGGACTCCGGGCTGGGGCTGAGCCTGGGTGCGATGGTGGTTCCCCTGCTCGTGGGCGTCGCCGTGACGGTGGTCTCGGCGTGGTTGCCCGCGCAGCGCGCCGGCAACGTTCACCCGGTGGAAGCCATGCGGACGACGGAATCCACGGCGTCGTCCTCGCTGCGGGTACGCACCCTCGTGGGCGCGGTGCTGGGCAGCGTGGGCCTGCTGCTGGTTTTGGTGGGTGGCCTCGCCGAGGCGAGCACGGGCATGCGCGTGCTGCTCGTGGGTATCGGCGCGGTGTGCGTGATCGTGGGTTACTTCCTGGCGGGCCCCGCCCTGGCCCTGCCGACGGTTCCCCTTCTGGGCAGGTTGGTGGGCAAGCCCTTCGGCATGGTGGGCCGCCTGGCCGCCACCAACTCCGCGCGCAATCCGCGCCGGAGCGCCACCACGGCCTTTGCCCTGACCCTGGGGGTAGCGCTGGTGACTTCCATCGGGATGCTCGGCGCCACGGCGAAGTCCGCCGTGGCGGACGCCTTTGAGGAGAACATGCAGGCGGACTTCCGACTCATGGGGCCGCCGGCCGGGAACTTCCCGGTGCCGCGCGAGGCGGTGGCGGCCGCCGCGCAGACCGACGGCGTGGGCAGCCTGGTGGAAACCTACCTGTCCCCGCTGCAGGCCGGCGGCGTGTGGGGCGTGCCCTTCGCGGATTACACCCTGGTGCTTTCCGGCAAGCTCAACGAGATCACCGGCAATATCGCGATCGAGGGCGACCTCGACCTCGGCGAGGAGGGATTCGTGGCTTCGGAGAGACAGGCCGCCTCGATGGGCTGGTCGGTAGGCGATATGGTGCCGGTGACCTCGACCACCAATGATAAGACGGTGGAGGCGAAGCTCGTGGGCATCTACCGGGACGACAATAGCTTTGGCGCCGTCGTGATCTCTAAGGCCACGGCGGAAAAGCTTGTTCCTTCCTCGGATATGATGCTGCAAAGCCTCGATGCCGTGGGGGATGGCTTTATCTCGCACGAGGACCTGCGGAAAAACCTTGAGGAATCCATGAAGGATTACCTGGTGGTGCACGTCCTGGACGCCGACGATCTGGCCGGGGAGGTGCAAAAGGCGGTCAATCAGGTGCTGAGCATCCTCTACGCGCTGCTGGCCCTGGCCGTGATTATCGCCGTGCTGGGCATCGTGAATACCCTGACCCTCAACGTGATCGAGCGGCGGCAGGAGATCGGCATGCTGCGCGCGGTGGGCGTGCACCGCGGCCAGGTGCGCATCATGATCGTGCTGGAGGCCGTGCAGGTGGCCGTCTTTGGCGCCGTGGCCGGCATGCTCATCGGCCTGGGACTGGGCTGGGCCTTCCTGTCCATCCTGGAGGAACAGGGATTGGGGAGCGCGCAGGTGCCCCTGCTGCAACTCCTGCTGATGGTGATCGGTTCCGCCGTGGTGGGCGTGCTGGCCGCCCTGTGGCCCGCGCGCTACGCCGCTAAGACCCCGCCCCTGGACGCGATCGCGCAGTAGCCCTCACCCGTCGGCCGGGGCGAGCAGGGCGATGAGCGCGCACCCCGCGCACAGCGTGGCCCCCAGGTACAGCGCCGCGCGGCGGGTGTGACCCCCGCGCACCGCGCCGCCGATCTCCGCGGCCAGGGTGGACCAGGTGGAGAGCGCTCCGGCCAACCCCGTGCCCCAGGCCGCGGCCGCCAGCCCCTCCGCGCGCAGGCTGAGCGCGAGAATGGCGCAGGCGAGCGCGTTGGCGCACCACGTGCCGAGCCACCCGCCGGGGGAGCGGCTGAGCGCGAAGCGCCCGACCCCGCCGCAGAAGGCACCCGCGGCCACGGCGGCAAACAACGCGATCATGCGGCGGACTCCGGGGACACGAGGGAACGCAGGGTGTTGGTGAGCAGCCAGGCCCCCACGCACCCCAGCACCGTGGCGGCAAGGTACGCGCCGGCGGCAACCGGCGGCTCCCGCACCACCATCAGGGCGAAGGCGGAAAAGCTGGTGTATCCGCCGAGCATCCCCTTGCCTAGAAACGGCCCCGGATCCCAGGCCCCGAGGAGGAGACAGCCCGCGATGTTGATGGTCAGCAGCAGCACCATCGGAGGGGTATCCCCGGCGAGGAAGGTGCAGGCAAGCCGGGCGGTGGCCCCCAGGGCCGCACCGCAGCCGACGACGAGGGCGTTGCGAAGCATGGGCCCAGGGTACGCCGCTGCCAGTGTGCTGTGAATCGCGCGCGGCCCCCGATAGTGGGTCCAGGGGTTCGATACACTAACGGAAGTACGCCCCCGACGGGGCACGTGGATCCGCAGCAAAAAGGATAGGGATTACTGTGAGCAGTACCGTGGCATCTCCCAACCAGAAGGGAAACGGCTTCGTGTGGGCCGTCGTGGGCATCATCGTGATCGCGGTGATCCTCGTGGGATACATCGTGATGAACGGCAAGAACGCCAAGCGTGAGGCCATGATCGATACCGTGGCCTTTTCCAGCACCTGGGATGGCGCCGCGATCACCCTGAAGGGGCAGGGGGCCGACGATGCCACCCCGGTGGCCGACCTGTACGAGGATTTCTCCTGCCCCCACTGCGCCACGCTGGCGGCGGCGGATCGCCAGAGCATGCGCGAGGCCGTGGACAACGGCGACCTGGTGGTCAAGATCCACCCGCTGGTGTTCATGGATAACCACAACCACGACAAGGAGATGAGCGACGAAGAAAAGGACGGCAACTCCCACCGCGGTCTCGCCGCGGCCCTGGCCGCGGCCGCCTCCGAGCAGCAGGGCCTGTACTGGAACCTGCGCAACCACATCTTTGAGAACCAGACGGAGATTTACAGCACCACGTGGGACAACGAGAAGTACGCCGAGGCGGCTAAGGAGCTCGGGGCCCCGGAGAAGACCGTGGAGGCGATCCGGGAGGGCTCTTACACGGACAAGGCCGACGAGGTCGGCGCCAAGAACGCCGCCGACCTGGAAAAGACGGAAGACGGGGTGTCCTCGCCGCGGCTGTTTATCAACGGGGAGGAAAAGAAGCTGACCGGCAACAGCGATTGGGTGGCCGAGTACAAGCGAAAGTAGCGTGCTGACCAGTGGGTTTGGTGCTTTCTGTGGATCGAGGTACAGTATTCCTCGTTCGCATGAAGCGCCGCCCGCAAGGGCGGTCGATGTGATCGAGGGGCTATGGCGCAGCTGGTAGCGCACCACACTGGCAGTGTGGGGGTCACGGGTTCGAATCCCGTTAGCTCCACCAAGGTTTTTCCCCATCAAGGTTCTTGATGGGGGATTTTTGATTTCCATAGTAAACGGCCCGCCGGCCGCGGCGCCGCGGGGCGGTGCTCGTCCGCCAGGCCGGTTCCGCTCCTTCTTGCGCGTCCGCAGCGATTCCTTCGCCGCGATCAACGGCGGGTGGGCGTTGGGCCGGGGATAGAATAAACACCATGACGAACTATGACGATCCCTCCGGCGTGCGCGTTCTCTCCCCGGAGGAGTGCCTGGACAAGCTCCGCAGCCTCTCCCTGGGCCGCCTGGTGGTGCGGCGCAGCGAGGAGATGGACATCTTCCCCGTGAACTACGTGGTGGATGAGCACGGCGAGATCTACTTCCGTACCGCCGAGGGCACCAAGTTTTTCAGCCTCAACCTCAACCCCGATGTGCTCTTCGAGGCCGACGAGGTCTCCGAGGGGCGCGCGTGGTCGGTGGTGGTGCGTGGCAACGCCAGCGTGGTCAGCGGCGCGGAGGACATCGGCTACGCCGATTCCCTGCCGCTGCGCCCGTGGGTGCCCACGCTGAAGTACAACTACGTGCGCGTGACCGCGGAGCACATCAGCGGGCGCTCCTTCGAGCTGGGGGAGGAACCGGAGCGCTACTGATGGCGGTGGTGCGTAAGTACCCAGCGCAGCCAGGAGCGGCCCAGGCGGAGGCAGCCGGGCTGCGCTGGCTGGCCGAGACCGGTGCTCCCGTGGCCGAGGTGGTGGCGGTGACCGAGGGCATGATCGCCACGGCGCGGGTGCGGGAGGTGCCTCCCACGCCTGAGGCCTCCCGGAAGGCGGGCCAGGCGTTGGCCCGAATGCACGTCGCCGGGGCACCGGCCCACGGCAGCCCGCCCCCGGGCTGGGCGGGTCCGTATTACATCGGCACGCAGCCCCAGGAGTGCCGCCCGGAGGAGGATTGGGCGCGATTCTATGCCGAGCAGCGGGTGCTGCCCTTTGCGCGGCGCGCCTACGAGGCGGGCAACCTCGACGGCGCGGGATGGGCCGAGGTGCGCCGCGCGCTGGAGGTCGTGCCCCGCGTGATGCGGGAACGGGGATGGCAGACGCCGCCGGCGAGGATCCACGGCGACGCCTGGGCGGGCAACCTCCTCTTCGGGGAATCCGGGCCCGTCTTGATCGACCCCGCGGCGCACGGCGGTCACCCGGTCACGGACCTGGCCATGCTGGCGCTCTTCGGTGCTCCGTACTTAGGCGAGATCTATGCCGGCTACGAGGCGGAGGCGGCCCTGGCCCCGGATTGGCGCGAGTCCCTCCCACTGCACCAGCTGCACCCGTTGGCGGTGCATACGTTCACGCACGGTGCGGGCTATGCGCCCGAGTTGCGTCGAGCGGCGCGGGAGACGATCACCCTAATCGGTGGGCGCTAGGCGCCACCAGGAGTCGTGCGGGGTGGCGGGCAGGTGCCGCTTGTGGGTGCCCGCGCACCAGAGGCGTTCGATGCGCTCGGCGGCGGGCTCGGGAACGCGATGGCCGGTGAGATAGGCGTCGATATGGGCGTAGGCGACGCCCAAGGCCTCCTCGTCGGGCAGCGCGGGGCGTTCGTCCTCCAGATCGGCGGTGGGGACCTTGGTCCAGGTGGAGGCGGGCGCGCCGAGGGCCTCGAGGAGCTGCGCGCCCTGGGTCTTGGTCAACCCGGCCAGCGGCAGCAGATCGGCGGCGCCGTCGCCGTGCTTGGTGAAAAACCCGGTGAGGTTTTCGGCGGCGTGATCGGTGCCGATCACCAGCAGCTTCTCTTGACCGGCCAGGGCGTATTGCGCCACCATGCGCTGGCGGGCCTTGATGTTGCCCACGTGAAAATCACCCAGGCGTTCCACCCCCAGCGCGGTGGCGGCGGCGTTCGCGGTGGCGTCGGTGGCCTCCTTGATGTTGATGGTGGCGCGGTGGTCGGGGCGGATGAAGTCCAGGGCCACCTGGGCGTCGGACTCATCGGCCTGCACCCCGTAGGGCAGCCGCAGCGCCCAGAAGCGCGCGGGCCGGGCGCGCTCCACAGCGAGTTGGGCGAGCCTGCCGGCCAGCGTGGAGTCCTGGCCACCGGAAATACCCAGCACGTAGCCGCGGGCGCCGGTGGCCTCCAGGTAGTCCACCAGGAAATCCACGCGCCGACGGATTTCTTTTTCTGAATCGATCAAGGGGGCCGTATGCAGCGCGGAAATGACGGCCTCTTGGTGGTGATGGGGCAGCGCAGACATGGTGTGTGCCTTCCTCCGGTGACAGGATGGGCGGGTGCGTGAACAAACCTATGTGCTCACTGTAGCGCTCGTGGCGGCCTTCGGCGGCCTGCTCTTCGGCTACGACACCGGCGTGATGGCCGGGGCGCTGCTCTTTATTTCCCCGGAGTTTGGCCTCACGGCCTACCAGGAGGGGATGGTGACCTCCGCGCTGCTGGCCGGGGCGGCCCTGGGTGCGGTCGCCTCGGGCCCGGTGGCCGCGGCCTGGGGGCGGCGCCGCACCATCATCCTGGGCGGGGCGATCTTCGTGGTCGCCGCCGTGGGGTGTGCGGCGGCCACCGGGGTGACCACCATGACCGTCGCGCGCCTGAGCCTGGGCCTAGCGGTGGGGGCGGTGAGCATCGTGGTGCCCATGTACATCTCCGAGATGTCTCCGGCGCGGTTGCGCGGCCGCCTGGTCTCCCTCAACGCCCTGATGATTGTGGTGGGCCAGCTGTGCGCCTACGCGGTTAATTCCGCCGTGGCCGCCAGCGGCAACTGGCGGCTCATGCTCGGCCTGGCGGCTCTGCCGGGAGCGGTCCTGGCGGTGGGGATGTGCTTTCTGCCCGATACCCCGGCCTGGTACGTCGCCACCGGACGCCCCGAGGCCGCGCGCCGTATCGCCGCGCGCGTCGGGGCGGAGCTCGACGTGACCGCGGAGCGCAGAGGCGCGGTGCAACCCGGCGTGCGGGAGCAGTGGCGCCTCCTGCGCGGCCGGCGGTGGCTTGCCGCGGCCACGGGGGTGGCCGTGGCGGTGGGCGTGATCCAACAGATTACCGGGGTCAATGCCGTGGTGTATTTCGCGCCCACGATGATGAACAAGGTGGGCATTCCGATCACCAGCTCCGTGCATACCTCGTTGGTGATCGGTGTGGTGAGCGTGGCCTCGTGCTATTGGGGCCTGCGGATCGTGGATCGGGTGGGTCGTCAGCGCCTGCTTCGCCTGGGACTGACGGGGAACGTCCTGGCGCTCGTGGGTCTGGCGGCGGCGTATGCGCTGGCTGGGGAGCACCGGGCGGCCGCGTGGGCCTCGCTGGCGATGATGGCGCTCTTTATGGTCTCGCAGCAGGCGGCCGTGTCGCTGACCACCTGGCTCCTGATATCCGAGTTGGTGCCTCTGCCGGTGCGCGGGCTGGGGATGGGCCTGGCGGGCCTGGCGCTATGGCTGGCCAATGGGGCGGTGGCGCAGTTCTTCCTCCCCCTGGTCGAGGCCGTGGGCGGCTCTGGGGCGTTTGCGATCTTCGCGGCCCTGGGGCTGGTGGTGCTGTGGTTTGTGCGCCGTTGCGTGCCGGAGACCGCCGGGCGCAGCCTGGAGGAGGTGAGCGCGGCGTTTCGGGGCCGGTTTGGTGGCGCACCGGTGGTGGGGTAGTATTTTTCTCCGTGTCATGGCCGTACTGTGCGGGAATCGCGCCCGCGATGAGGTGGCGGCCACAAGGAATGTAGCGCATACAGGAAGGAGCGCCCGATGAAGGTTCGCAAGTCGCTTCGGTCGCTGAAGAACAAGCCGGGCGCCCAGGTTGTGCGTCGCCACGGTAAGGTCTACGTGATTAATAAGAAGGATCCGCGTTTCAAGGCTCGCCAGGGCTAGTGTGACGCCTCCTGGGTGTATGGCCCAGCGTCTGGCCGCTCGCCTCGTTCTTCGAGGTGGGCGGCCTTTGTTATGGCGGGCGGTGCCCGGCCCAAGGTTTCCTCACAATGCTGCTTGAGGGAGGGGTTTGTCATAGGGTGGCGACGGGGTGTGGCGAAAGCGCAGGTGGGTGTCGCGGCGCGTCGACGGTGCGCGGGTGGCGGTGTCAATATGTGGGGCCTTGGCGGGGGGCCAACTGGGAATATCAAGGTTGTAACTACTATATATTGTGCCGGTTGCGCCGATTGACCACAAAGTATAGTGTCGTTTCATGTCGCCGGGAACGGCGTACGAGTTTGATGAAAGAGCATGGAAGAGGGGTCGCCGCCGGAACGCGTGGCCCCAAGAACGTTAAAGTTGAGGACGCTATGGCTATCACCGTGTACACCAAGCCCGCCTGCATGCAGTGCAACGCCACCAAGAAGGCCCTGGATCGGGCGGGTCTGGATTACACGCTCGTGGATATCTCCCTGGACGAGGAGGCCCGCGATTACGTCCTCGCCTTAGGTCACCTGCAGGCCCCCGTGGTGGAGGCCGGTGGCGAGCATTGGTCTGGTTTCCGCCCCGAGCGGATCCGGGAGCTGAGCGCGCGCGTGGCCTAAACGCCCACGGATACTTCGTAGCGCGTGGCCACCGGGGAACAGCGGTGGCCACGCGCGTGTCAACGGCAGGGAAAGGAAGTGGGGCAGGGCATGCTGGTCGTGTACTTCTCCTCGGCCACGGAAAACACCCATCGATTCGTGCGCAAGCTCGGTTTCCCCGCGGTGCGGATACCCTTGCGCCGCACGGAGGCCCCGCTGCGGGTGGACGAACCCTACGTGCTGGTGTGTCCCACCTACGGGGGAGGGGCCTCGATAAGCCACCACCGCTGCCGACCGGTGCCCGCCCAGGTCATCCGCTTCCTTAACGACGAACACAATCGCTCACTCATTCGAGCGGTGGTGTCCAGCGGAAACACCAACTTCGGGGCCGATTACGGCAGGGCGGGCGACGTGATCGCCGCTAAGTGCCACGTGCCCTATGTGTATCGTTTCGAGTTGTTGGGAACCCCGGAGGATGTGGCCACTGTGCGCGCCGGGCTGCTCGACAACGCGGAGGCGTTGGGCCTTAAGGCCCCGGCGGGCTCCGCCGCCTAACAGACTTGCATCATCCAATTCCATATTCTTCGAAAGGCTTGACTAGAGTGACCGATAAGGGAAAGGCCGTGGCGGAACCGGTGGCCCCGGCGGAGCAGACCGACTACCATGCCCTCAACGCGCTGCTGAATCTCTATGACGAGGACGGCCGAATCCAGTTCGATAAGGATCGCGACGCGGCCAAGCAGTTTTTCCTCCAGCACGTCAATCAGAACACCGTGTACTTCCACGACCTGCGCGAAAAGCTGGACTACCTGGTAGAGAACAAATACTACGACCCGGAGGTGCTGGCGCGCTACGACTTCGAGTTCGTCAAGGACCTGTTCAAGCGCGCCTACGGCTTCAAGTTCCGCTTCAGCACCTTCCTGGGGGCGTACAAGTACTACACCTCCTACACGCTCAAGACCTTCGACGGTCGCCGTTACCTGGAGCGCTTCGAGGATCGCGTGTCCATGGTGGCCCTGGCCCTGGCCGACGGCGACGAGACCCTGGCCGAGAACCTGGTGGACGAGATCATGTCCGGGCGCTTTCAGCCGGCCACCCCCACCTTCCTCAACGAGGGGAAGGCCCAGCGCGGCGAGCCGGTGTCCTGCTTCCTGCTGCGCATCGAGGACAACATGGAGTCCATCGGCCGCTCCATCAACTCCGCCCTGCAGCTTTCCAAGCGCGGCGGCGGGGTGGCGCTGTTGCTGAGCAACCTGCGCGAGGCGGGCGCGCCGATCAAGCACATCGAGAACCAGTCCTCCGGCGTCATCCCGGTGATGAAGCTCCTGGAGGATTCTTTCTCCTACGCCAACCAGCTCGGGGCGCGCCAGGGCGCGGGCGCGGTGTACCTCAATGCCCACCACCCGGACATCCTCAGCTTCCTGGACACCAAGCGGGAGAACGCGGACGAGAAGATCCGCATCAAGACGCTCTCGTTGGGCGTGGTCATCCCGGACATCACCTTCGAGCTGGCCAAGCGCAACGACGACATGTACCTCTTTTCCCCCTACGACGTGGAGCGCGTCTACGGCAAGCCCTTCGCGGACGTCTCCGTCACGGAGCTCTACGATGAGATGGTGGAGGATCCGCGCATCCGCAAGACCAAGATCAATGCGCGCCAGTTCTTCCAGACCCTCGCGGAGATCCAGTTCGAGTCGGGCTACCCCTACATCATGTTCGAGGACACGGCCAACGCCGCCAACCCGATCCCGGGCCGGGTCAATATGTCGAATCTGTGCTCGGAGATCCTGCAGGTGAACACGCCCTCCACCTTCCACGCGGATCTCAGCTACGAGACCGTGGGTGACGACATCTCCTGCAACCTCGGTTCGCTCAATATTGCCATGACGATGGATTCCCCGGACTTTGGCCGCACCGTGGAAACCGCCATTCGCGGTCTCACCGCGGTATCGAGCCAGACCGCCATCGACTCGGTCCCCTCCATCCGCAAGGGCAACGACGCCGCCCATGCCATCGGCCTGGGACAGATGAACCTGCACGGCTACCTGGGGCGCGAGCACATCCACTACGGCTCCGAGGAGGGACTGGACTTCACCAACGCGTACTTCGCGGCCATCCTGTACGCGGCGCTGCGCGCCTCCAACAAGATCGCCCGCGAACGCGGCGAGGCCTTCGAGGGCTTCGAGGATTCCCAGTACGCCGATGGCTCCTACTTCGACCGCTTCGATCCGGAGGAGTTCCTTCCCCGCACCCCCAAGGTCAAGGCGCTCTTCGAGGCCTCCTCCGCGCACATCCCCAGCGCCGAGGACTGGGCGGAGCTCAAGGCGGCGGTGATGCGCGACGGCATCTATAACCGCTATCTCCAGGCGGTGCCGCCCACCGGCTCGATCTCTTATATCAACAACTCCACCTCCTCCATTCACCCGATCGCCTCTAAGATCGAGATCCGCAAGGAAGGCAAGATCGGGCGCGTGTACTACCCGGCGCCGCACATGGATAACGAGAACCTGGAGTACTTCGAGGACGCCTACGACATCGGGTTCGAGAAGATCATCGACACCTACGCCGTGGCCACCCGATACGTGGATCAGGGGCTCTCCCTCACCCTCTTCTTCAAGGACACGGTGACCACCCGCGACATCAACCGGGCGCAGATCTACGCCTGGCGCAAGGGCATCAAGACGCTCTACTACATCCGCCTGCGTCAGGTGGCCCTGGAAGGCACCGCGGTGGAGGGCTGCGTGAGCTGCATGCTGTAAGCCTTTCCTTTTTATATATAAGGAAAGGAACGCGTCCCCTTCCTCTTTTTATGAGGGCAGGGGACGCGCTGTCGATTGCGGGGAGGATTACTCGCCGCGGGAACCCAACTCGGCGTCGATACGCAGGATGCCGGAGCCGTCGGTGCCGGCCAGTTCCAGACGATCCAGGATCTCGGAGACGGTGGCCTCCTCCTCGATCTGCTCGTCGAGGAACCAGTCGATCAGCGGGCGGGAGTCCCAGTCCTGTACCTCGGCCTGGAGGGCGGCGAGGTTGCGGATGGAGGCGGATACCTTGCGCTCGTGCTCCAGGGACGCCTCGAAGGCCTCCTTGGGGCTGGACACGGAGAGCTTGGGGGTGGGGATGTCCTGAATCTGGGGGACGTAGCCGCGATCCAGCAGGTGCTGGGCGAAGCGCTCGGCGTGCTCCAGCTCTTCGTCGTGCTGCTTCTTCATCCAGTCGCGCATGCCGCTCAGGCCGAGGTCGTCGAGGACGTAGGAGAGCTGCAGGTAGATCAGGGAGGCCTCGATTTCCATCGTGACCTGCTCGTTGAATGCCTTTGCCAGTTTGTCGTTGATAGCCATGATTCAGAGAATAGACCGATTAATCGGGGCTGTCATCTGAGGTAAGGCGAATAAATGTGAGGTTAGGCGAAGGTGCACCCGCCGGAGGAATCCCCGGTCGGTGCGCGCGGTAGGGTGGAGGAGGTGCGCTCGGGAGCGCAGAAAATACCGAGAACTTTGGAGGTCACCGATGGCTCCGCAGCCGGAATCCTACGAGGAATACCTGGTCAGCCACCCCAAGCCCGTGCAGGCAATCAACTGGAACGAGATTCCCGACGAGAAGGATCAGGAGGTATGGGATCGCCTCACCGGCAACTTCTGGCTGCCGGAGAAGGTGCCGGTGTCCAACGACATCAAGAGCTGGAGCACCCTCAACGAGCTGGAACGCCAGACCACCATGCGGGTATTTACCGGGCTGACGCTGCTGGACACCATCCAGGGCACGGTGGGCGCGGTTTCGCTACTTCCCGACGCCACCTCCCTGCACGAGGAGGCGGTGCTCACCAACATCGCGTTCATGGAGTCCGTGCACGCCAAGAGCTATTCCAATATCTTCATGACCCTGGCCTCCACCCCGGAGATCAATGACGCCTTCCGGTGGTCCGAGGAAAACGAGAACCTGCAGCGCAAGGCGAAGATCGTGCTGTCCTATTACGAGGGCGCTGACCCCCTCAAGCGCAAGGTGGCCTCCACGCTGCTGGAGTCCTTCCTCTTTTATTCCGGCTTCTATCTGCCCATGTACTGGTCCTCGCACGCCAAGCTGACCAATACCGCGGACATTATCCGGCTCATCATCCGGGACGAGGCGGTGCACGGCTACTACATCGGCTATAAGTACCAGCAGGGCGTGCGCGCCGCCGATCAGCGGCGCCGCGACGAGCTCAAGGAATACACCTTCGACCTGCTCTACGACCTCTACGACAACGAAAGCCAGTACACCGAGGACCTTTACGACGGGCTGGGTTGGACTGAGGACGTCAAGCGCTTCCTGCGCTACAACGCCAATAAGGCGCTCAACAACCTGGGATACGAGGGGCTCTTCCCGGCCGATGAGACACGAGTGTCCCCGGCGATCCTCTCCGCGCTGTCCCCGAACGCCGACGAGAACCACGATTTCTTCTCCGGTTCGGGCTCCTCCTACGTGATCGGTAAGGCGGAGAACACCACCGATGACGACTGGGACTTTTAGCCGGTCGCGCGGCGTTCATCCTAAAGGTTGATTCACACCGGGGGTAGTTTTTGCGGGGTGGAATCGCGTCGCCGGGGTGGGGGAGTGGCCCAAACTGTGGAAAAGGTCACTGCCGCGGCGGGGCGGCGGGGGCGTCGCGCCCCCGCCGGGCACCCGCCGAGGGCTGGGGCAATGCTGAAAGAGGCTGAGAATACTGGCAGCCTGCTTGGCGAAAATCCCTGTTGCGCGGGGTGTTGTGGCTGGTGGGACGGCTGGAAAATGTGCGTATGCGTGTTTTACTATGAAGCGGTAGAAAACTTGGATAACCCTGTGTTCCCGAGGGTTATCTCATAGTCAGGAGGATCGAATGACTGCTGTGGCACCGCGGCTCGACAATTACGTCGAACCCGTCCGTCCCGCGCCGACGGGCAATGCCCGTAAGGGTTCCAAGATGTGGAAGATGCTCACCACCACGGACCACAAGGAACTGGGCATCATGTACATCACCATGTCGCTGGTGTGGTTCTTCGCCGGCGGCCTGATGGCGCTGCTTATCCGCGCGGAGCTTTTTACCCCCGGTTTGCAGTACCTTTCTAACGAGCAGTTCAACCAGCTGTTTACCATGCACGGCACCGTCATGCTGCTGGCCTTTGGTACCCCGATCGTGTGGGGCTTTGCCAACTACGTGCTGCCCCTCCAGATCGGCGCCCCCGATGTGGCCTTCCCCCGCCTGAACGCCTTCGGCTTCTGGCTCACCCAGGTCGGCATCGTGGCCATGCTCGCCGGCTTTATCACCCCCGGCGGCGCGGCCGACTTCGGCTGGACCATGTACTCCCCGCTTTCCGACGCTATCCATACCCCTGGCGTGGGCGCGGACTTCTGGATCGTGGGCGTGGGCGCCACCGGCGTGGGCACCGTGGCTTCCGCCATCAACATGATCACCACCATCCTGTGCCTGCGCGCGCCGGGCATGACGATGTTCCGTATGCCGGTCTTCTCCTGGAACATCTTCGTGGCCTCTGTGATCGTCCTGCTGATCTTCCCCCTCCTCCTGGCGGCGGCCCTGGGGATCCTCTACGACCGCAAGCTGGGCGGCCACATCTATGACCCCGCCAACGGCGGCTCGGTCCTGTGGCAGCACCTCTTCTGGTTCTTCGGCCACCCCGAGGTGTACGTGCTGGCGTTGCCCTTCTTCGGCGTCGTCTCCGAGGTCATCCCGGTGTTCTCCCGCAAGCCGATGTTCGGCTACGTGGGCCTGGTCTTTGCCACCCTGTCCATCGGCGCGCTGTCGATGGCGGTGTGGGCGCACCACATGTTCGTCACCGGCGCGGTGCTGTTGCCCTTCTTCTCCTTCATGACCTTCCTGATCTCCGTGCCCACCGGCGTGAAGTTCTTTAACTGGACGGGCACGATGTGGAAGGGACACATCACCTGGGAGACCCCGATGGTGTGGGCCGTGGGCTTTATCTCCACCTTCCTCTTTGGTGGTCTCACCGGCATCATGCTCGCCTCCCCGCCGCTGGACTTCCAGCTGGCCGAGTCCTACTTCCTCATCGCGCACTTCCACTACACCCTGTTCGGCACCGTGGTGTTTGCCTCCTTCGCGGGCATCTACTTCTGGTTCCCCAAGATGACGGGCCGCATGCTGGACGAGCGCCTGGGCAAGATCCACTTCTGGCTGACCTTCGTGGGCTTCCACGGCACCTTCCTCGTGCAGCACTGGGTGGGCAACATGGGTATGCCGCGCCGTTACGCGGATTACCTGGATACCGATGGTTTTACCACCCTCAATCAGGTCTCCACGGTTTTCTCCTTCCTGCTGGGTTGCTCTGTCCTCCCCTTCATCTGGAACGCGCTGAAGTCCTGGCGCTACGGTGAGGTCGTCACCGTGGACGATCCGTGGGGTTACGGTAACTCCCTGGAGTGGGCCACCTCCTGCCCGCCTCCGCGCCACAACTTCGTCTCCCTGCCGCGGATCCGTTCGGAGCGTCCCGCCTTCGAGCTGCACTACCCGCACATGGTGGAGCGCATGCGCCGCGAGGCCCATACGGGCGGCGGCCACTAAACCCCGGGAGCCTACTGACTATCAGGCGATTTCAGCCCCCTTCGGTTTTTATGCCGGAGGGGGCTGCGCCGTATGCAAGAATAAGGCGATGGATACCATGTACCCCCCGCGCGACCCCGCCCGATCCGCCCCCGCCGTCATCACCGTGACCGGCCCCAATCGCCCCGGCGTCTCGGCGGCCTTCTTTCACGTCTTAGCCTCCCGCGATATTCGACTGCTGGACGTGGAGCAATCGGACTTCCGGGGTCGGCTTTCTTTGGCTGCCTTCGTGGATCTTCCCGACCCTGCCGCCGAGGGCCTACCCGCGGAACTCGACGCCGCCCTCAACCCGCTGGGCCAGCGGGTGGTGGTGGAACGCAACACCGAGCAGATCGCCGGGCGACCCCGCTCCACGCACGCGGTGGTGGTGCTGGGCCACCAGGTCACCGCGGCGGAGGTATCCGCGGTGGGGCGGATCCTGGCGGATCACGGCGCAAATATCGATCGCATCCGGGGGATCACGGATTATCCCGTTACCGGCCTGGAGCTGTCGGTGACCGTTGCGGACCCCAGCCCCGAGGGCGTCGCCCGATTGCGCGCGGCGCTGACCGAGCGCACCCGGGAGGCGGGCGTGGACATCGCGGTGGAGCAGGCGGGCTTGGCGCGCCGGTCGAAGCGCCTGGTGTGCTTCGACTGCGATTCCACGCTGATCACCGGGGAGGTGATCGAGATGCTGGCCGCCCACGCCGGGCGCGAGGAGGAGGTGGCCCGCGTGACGCGGCGAGCCATGCGAGGGGAGATCGACTTCGAGGAGTCGCTGTGCGAGCGGGTGGCCGCCCTCGCGGGGCTGCCGGAGGCGGTGCTCGACGAGGTGGCGCGGGACATCGTCTTGACCCCCGGCGCGCGTACCACCGTGCGCACCCTCAAGCGGATGGGGTACACGGTGGCGGTGGTCTCCGGGGGGTTCACTCAGGTGCTGGAGGGCCTTGCCGAGGACCTGGGCGTAGATTACGTGCGCGCCAATACCCTGGAGATCGAGGGGGGCGTGCTCACCGGGCGAGTCATCGGGGAGGTGGTGGACCGGGCGGCGAAGGCGCGCTTTTTGCGCGACTTCGCGGAGGAAAACCGCATCGGCATGGAGCAGACCGTGGCGGTGGGCGACGGCGCCAACGATATCGACATGATCTCCGCCGCCGGGCTGGGCATCGCCTTTAACGCCAAGCCCGCGCTGCGCGAGGTGGCCGATACCGCGGTGACGCACCCCTTCCTCGACGAGGTGCTGCACATGCTGGGCATTCCGCGCGACGAGGTGGAGGCCGCCGAGCGCGAGGCGGGCACGTATCGTCGGGTGCCGCTGGGCGACTAGGGCCGCCGCGACGGGGCGGCCACGAGGCGGCGCAACGCGCCGCGAACCTTCTGGCCGTCCGTGGTGGACCAGAACTGCGGCATGGAGGCGCGCAGGAAACCACCGTAGCGCTTGGTGACGATCCGGCGGTCGAGCACCGCCACCACGCCCCGGTCGTGCACCGAGCGCAGCAGGCGGCCCGCGCCCTGGGCCAGCAGCAGGGCCGCGTGGGTGGCGGCGACTTCCATGAAGCCGTTGCGGCCTTCGGCGTCGGCGGCCTCCTTGCGGGCCTGGAGCAGGGGATCGTCGGGGCGGGGGAAGGGGATACGGTCGATGAGCACCAGGGAGCACGATCGGCCCGGCACGTCCACACCCTGCCATAGGGTGAGCGTGCCGAACAAGCAGGAGTTCTCGTTGCGGGCGAAGGCCTCCACGAGGGTGCCCGTGCTGTCCTCGCCCTGGAGGAGGATGTCGAAGGGCAGGCGCGCGCGGAGTTTTTCGGCGGCCAGCTGCGCGGCCCGGCGGGAGGAAAACAGCCCCAGGGTGCGCCCGCCGGCGGCGGTGATGAGGTCGGCCATCTCGTCGAGGGATTCCTCGGTGGGGCCTTCGCGCCCGGGGTCGGGGAGAAAGGTGGGCACGTACATGATCCCGCTGCGCTGGGGATCGAAGGGGGTGCCCACGTCGAGGCCGTCCCAGGTGCCCTTGGGCAGGCCCCAGGCGGCGGCGAGCGCCTGGAAGTTTCCGCCCACCGAAAGGGTGGCGGAGGTCAGCACCACGGTGTTCTCGGCAAAGAGTCGGGTGTGCAGCAACCCGGCCACGGAGAGCGGGGCCACGGTCAGGGAGGCGCCGCGGCGCTCGTCTACGGTGAGCCACACGACGTCGCTTTGCTGGCCGGCGTCGGAGGTGTCAAAGACCTCCAACATGCGCACCAGGGCGTCGTGGAGTTCGAGGAGGTGCGCGCAGAGGCGGTGGCGCTCCGCGAAGGTTTCGGGTTCGTTGGCGGATTCCCCCTCGGGGGCCTTGGCGATGCGGGCGCGGGTGCCCCAGATCTCGTCGCGCAGGGCCACCAGGAGGCTGCGGGTGTGATCGTCCACGCTGGTCCAGCGCCCTTCTTGGAGGGAGGGGACGTGCGCGTCCCAGGCCTCGGCGGCGTTGATGAGCTTGGCATCGGCACCGTCCGCGCCGAGCTTGCCCGCGCGCTTGGCGGCGAGGGTGAGCGCGGTGACGGTGAGGGCGGCGGTGGCCACGGCGGTGATCCGACCATCGAGTTCGTGGGCTTCGTCCACGATGACCACCTCGTGTTCGGGGAGCACCGGGGCGTCGGAGAGCGCGTCGATGGCCAGCAGCGCGTGGTTGGTGACCACCACGTCCACGTTGCGGGTGGCCTGGCGGGCGAGCTCGGCAAAGCATTCCTCGCCGTGCGGGCACCGGGTGGCTCCGATGCACTCGGTGGCGGTCACGGAGACCTGCCGCCACGCCTGATCCGGGACTCCGGGTTCAAGGTCGTCGCGGTCGCCGGTATCGGTCTCTTGGGCCCAGTCCGTCACGCGGCGGACGTGGCGGCCCAGCCAGGTCAGCTCCTCCTCGTCGAGGAGGGCCTCCTGCTCCTCGGGGTCGTCGCGGGCGATTTTGTTGAGGCAGAGGTAATGGGAGCGCCCCTTTTGCATGGCGAAGGTAGGCCGGTGCTCCAGCAGGGGCTCGAGGGCGTCGGCCAGGCGGGGGAGGTCGCGATGAACCAGCTGGCGCTGCAGCGCGATGGTGGCGGTGGAGACGATCACGGTGGTGCCGGTGGCCTGCGCGTGGCGCAGCGCGGGCACCAGATAGGCCAGGGACTTGCCGGTGCCCGTGCCCGCCTGCACCGCGAGGTGACGCTCCCGCTCCATCGCGCCCGTCACGGCCTGGGCCATGCGCACCTGCCCCTCCCGCCGCGCCCCGCCGAGGGCGGACACGGCCGCGTCGAGGAGGTCGTCGGTGGAGGGGCCAAGGGGAGCGTCGGGCATGGTGACCCAGTCTAGCGGGCGGCGCGTCGGCGCCGGAATGCGCGCCAGGCGGCGTCCACGCCGAGGAATGCCAGCATGCTGAGGCCGAAGTACGGTGCGATGACGCCGTAGATCACCACAAGGAACAGGAAGCAGATCAGGGCCGGGCGCGAGACGTTCTCCCAGCTGCGCGGTGCGGGCAGGCGGCCGAAGGACGACCCCTTGCCGCGGCGCCACCACATGATGTAACCCAGGACCACGGAGGCGAGCAGGGCCAGCGCCAGGCCCACCAGGACGAGCTGGTTGAGCAGCCCGAACAGGATTCCCATGTGCGCGCGGATCAGCCACTCGGTGAGCTTGGCGGGCAGGGGCCAGGAGGCAAACGGCACGGTGTCGACGACCGCGCCCGTGGCGGCATCCACGGCCACGGCATCGTAGCGAAACACCCAGGGCTGGGCCGTGGACTCCGCGACCGACCAGGTATTCGGCGCCTCCGGCTCGGCGGGGGCCGTGGCGGTTAGGAGCCCGGTGAGCCCGGCTTGTCTCGCGGCGGCGATGGCCACGTCCGCTCCGGCGTCGCCCACCGGGGCGGAGTCCGCGGCATCGGCCACGAGGGGCGCGGCGGCGGTGACGTCCGGGGTGGGTCGGCGCCAATCCAGTTGCGTGCGGATCTCCCCGATGTTGCCACCCGCGGTGCTCGACCAGGTTAGACCGGTGAGGGTGAGGAAGAGGAAGCCGGGAACGCAGATCAGGCCTACCAGGCTGTGCCAGCGGCGGGGCCTATTCTTTTTGCTGGTGGAGCGCCGCCAGCGCTGAAAGAGCAGGAAGAGGCCGGTCAACGTCATGGCCCCCAGCCAGGAGGCGGCCATCTCCGAATAGAAGCGGCCCGGTTCCCCCAACCATAGGTTTGCGTGGCCCTCGCTGAGCAGGGCGCGCAGCGGCAGGGAGCCGGAGCTGCCGTACTGGGGCATATCGCCGCGTACCTCCCCGGTCACGGGGTCGATGAACACCGCCTGCTTGTACGAGGAACTGGGCAGGGAGGGATCGGCGAAGAGTATCCTGATGGTGGCGTCCTCGCGGTCGCTGACCTGTACGCCCACCAGGTCGAGGTCGGGGTGGGACTGCCGGGCGATCGCCACGGCCTCGGTGGCGGAGATGTGTTCCCCGGTGGCGGAGGTGGTGAGGGCGTCGCGGTAGACGGCCTGCTCCAGGGTGGGGGCCACGGCGTAGGCCAGACCGGTCAGCGCGGCGATCAGCAGGAACGGGGCCACCAGGATCCCGGCCCAGCTATGCATGCGGTAGAGGGTGGCGCGCAGATGACCGGCGCTGCGTCGCGTCGCTACTTCCCGGGGCGCGGCGAGGGCGGGCCGATCGGGTGACGGCGCGGAAAGATCGGTGGAGATACTCATGCCCTAGAAGTCGGACGTCGGGCCACGGGGGTTCCGCCGCGGGTTCAACTCGCCGCGGCCGAGGCACCCGTGGTACCCCCGGTGAGAGTTCCCGGGATCGGGGAAGATCACACCACAGGTTCTGCGCCGGGTGCGGCCGGGAGCGGGGAATCGAACCCGACGAAGCGTGTGGGCAACACCGGCTCGTCGCGCGAGAGCGCCAGCCCCTCCCACGGCAAGGTGATGAGCTGCTCGGCGAGGAAGGCACGGGATTCGTCGAGGCTGGGAAGGTCGGCCACCGCCTCGCCGCCGCGCATGAGGGGGATGGTCAGCGCGCGGGAATTCACGGTGCCCAGGTCGGGGTTCGGGGCGTGCAAGGGCAGCACGACCTCCTCGATGGCGGTACCGGTGGAGCGGTGGGTGCGCAGCGCCCGCTTGGCGCCGCCGGTCATGGCCTTGCCGCGCGAGCGCTTGGCCACGGGGTGGCCCTCGACCTCCACGATCTTGTACACCATGCCCGGCGTGGGTGCGCCGGAGCCGGTGACCACGGAGGTACCCACGCCGAAGGAATCCACGGGATCCCCGCGCAGGCCGGCGATGGTGAATTCGTCGAGGTCGGAGGAGACCACGATCTTGGTGTTGTAGGCCCCCAGCTCGTCGAGTTGCTTGCGCACGCGGCGCGTCATGACCCCCAGGTCGCCGGAGTCGATGCGCACGGCCCCCAGCTCGGTGCCGGCCACCTCGATCGCGGTGCGCACGCCCTGGGCGATGTCGTAGGTATCCACCAGCAGCGTGGTGTCCGTGCCCAGGGCCTCGACCTGGGCACGGAAGGCGGCGGCCTCGTTGGGGTGCCCGTCGCCATCGATGTGCAGCAGGGTCCAGGAGTGAGCGGAGGTGCCGGAGGAGGGGATGCCGTAGCGCTGGGAGGCCTCCAGATTGGAGGTGGCGCTAAACCCGCCCAGGTAGGCGGCACGGGAGGCGGAGACGGCCGCGTACTCGTGGGTGCGCCGCGAGCCCATTTCGATAATGGGGCGGCCGTCGGCGGCGGTGACCATGCGGGCGGCGGCCGAGGCCACGGCGGAGTCCGCGTTCATGATCGAGAGGATCACCGTCTCTAAGATCACGCACTCGCCAAAGGTGCCGCGCAGCGTGAGGATCGGGGAATAAGGGAAATAAAGCTCGCCCTCGCGGTAGCCGTCGATGTTGCCGGAGAAGCGGAAATCGCGAAGGTAATCGAGGGTGGCCTCGTCCAGGAAGTCGAGGTTGGCTAGCTGCTCCTCGGTGAAGATGAAGTCTGAGACGGCCGCCAGGACGCGCGCGGTGCCCGCCACGACGCCGTAGCGACGCTCGTTGGGCAGGCGCCGGGCAAAGACCTCGAAGGCGCATGGGCGGTGGGCGGTGCCATCGCGCAACGCCGCCTGCAGCATGGTCAGCTCGTACTTATCGGTCAGCAGGGAGGTGGAGCGCCGCGGCGGGATGGCGAAACCGGGCGTGTGGGTGGTGTTCATCGTCACCATAATAGTCTGCCTGGGGAATCGATTCCCGCCGATGGGCTATGGCGAGGCGGCGCGGGTGCGGTCTCGCGCCGGGTGGGGCGGGTGACTAGGCTGTGTGGCATGAATTGTCCCGTAGCCATGAGTTCCCCGATGGCCATGCCCGAGCTGGACGAAGAGATCCGCGTGGAGGTGGCCTCGGCGGAGAACCTGCCGTGGGTGTGCGTGGTGTGGGACGATCCCGTGAACCTGATGAGTTATGTGACCTACGTGTTCCAGACCGTCTTGGGCTACGACCGCAAGCGCGCCACCGAATTGATGATGCAGGTGCACACGGAGGGCAAGGCCGCCGTGTCTTCCGGCGAGCGCGACAAGGTCGAGGGCGATGTGAAGAAGCTCCAGGTGGCGGGCCTGTGGGCCACGATGCAGCAAGCCGGTTAAGTGCGCGGCGGAGACAGGAACGACAAGGAGTAGCAGCAACACTCATGCAGCAGTGGCGGAAGAAAAAGGCCCTCATGCGGGCACCAAGATATTCCACGGTGCTCGATCCGATGGAGCGCGAGGTGCTGGGCAACCTTGCCTCGGCGGTCTCGGAGGCACTGATTGAGCGAGTGCGCTCCGCCCCCAAGGACGAGCTGGCGGAATTGACCGGGTTGTCCTCCGGGCACAAGCAGGCCCCGGAGGATCCCTCCCTGGCGCGCCTGCTGCCGGATTTTGAGCGCGAGGGCGAGGAGGAGTTCGAGGGGGATAACGCCCTTTTGCGCTCCTTCCACGAGAACGACATCGTGCGCGCCAAGCTGGAGAACCTTCAGGTGATCGTGCAGGCCCTTGGCCCGGACGGCTCGGTGAACGTGACCCTGGAGGAGCCCCAGGCCCACGCCTGGCTGGCGGGTGTGAACGATCTGCGGCTCTACGTCGCCGCGGGGGCCACCGGCTACGGCGCGCCGGGGGCGGCGCCCGAGTCCGAGCGGCTGGTGGAATGGCTGGCCTACCACCAGGATTCCCTGCTCGAGGCGATGATGGGGGAGCGATGAGCGGTTCCATCACGGACGTATCCGGCCTGGCGGTGGGCCACCACAGCATGGGCAGCACCGGGGTCACCGTGATCCGCGTGACCGACGGCGACGGCGCCCTGGCCGCCGTGGACGTGCGCGGCGGCGGCCCCGGCACCCGGGAGACCGACCTGCTCGACCCGCACAACACCGTAGAGCGGGTGCATGCCATCGCCCTGGCCGGCGGCTCGGCTTTTGGGCTGGCGGCCGCCGACGGCGTGATGCGCGGGCTGGCGCAGCAAAAGATCGGTTTCCCGGCGACGAAGGATATCCGCATCCCCATCGTTCCCGGGGCCGTGATCTTCGATCTCCTGGTGGGCGAGCAGCGCCTGCCCGGCGCCGCCCAGGGCGTCGAGGCGCTCAAGGACTCCTATCGCACCGGTCAGGAGCCGCGTCGCGGCAGCGTGGGGGCCGGTTGCGGTGCCACCGCGGGCCGCCTGCGCGGCGGCGTGGGGCAGGCGGCGGTCCAGGCGGGGGACTACCGCGTGGCCGCCCTGGTGGTGGCCAATCCGATGGGCGAGGTGATCAATCCCGCCGACGGCGCCTTCTGGGCGGAGCCTACCCGGCGGGTGGACCCGGAGGCCTTCGCGCGGCTGCGCGCGCCGGGGGCGAGCCTGAACACGACCATTGGGGTGATCGCCACGGACGCGCCGCTGACGAGCACCCAGGCCAAGCGCCTGGCCGTCTCCGGCCACGATGGCCTGGCGCGCGCGGTGCGCCCCGCGCACCTGCCGATGGATGGCGACACCCTCTTTGCCCTCTCCACGGCCTGGCAGCCGCTGGGCGTGGAGCCACCCGTGCTGGCGCGCCTGTGTGCGGCGGCCGCCGAGGTGGTATCCCGGGCGATCGTGGATGCCGTGGTCTCGGCCTCCGCTGGCGGGGAACTCACCGTGACCGCCTACCGGGAGATCGCCTCGTGACGGCGGGTTCCCGGTTGGCCTCTGGTCTTGGCTTCGGCGCGGCCTACGTGGTGGCGATCTGGGCGGTGCACATCGTCAACGACATCGTGTTCGGCGGCGCGCTCGTGGCCTTCGGCGTGCACCCGCGCGATACGTCGAGCCTGTGGGGAATCCTCGCCGCCCCGCTGCTGCACGGCAGCTACGCCCACCTGATGTCCAACACGGTGCCGGGGGCGATCTTTAGCTTCCTCATCGGGGTCACCGGCCCGCGCACCTGGTGGGAGGTCACGGGATTCTCCGTACTCTTTGCCGGTGCGGGCATGTGGTTTTTCGGCGGGGTGGGCACCACCCACGTGGGTGCCTCCGGCCTGGTGTACGGCTGGCTGGCCTACCTGGTGGTGCGCGGCCTGTTCAATCGCAGCCTGCGGCAGATCCTGCTGGGCGTGGTGCTCGGCTCGGCCTATTCCTACCTGATCTGGGGGGTGTTGCCGGGAACCGAGGGGGTGTCCTGGCAGGGGCATTTCTTCGGGGCGCTCGGCGGCATCGCGGCCGCGATGGTCATTACCTCCGACGACCCCCAGCCGCGCGGCCGCCGGGCCGAGGGATTGCCCGCCGCCTAGCCCGGCCACGGTGGGCGCACCCGGCTGTGGGCGGGGGCGTAGGATGATCCACCGTGGATACGGATACCTCGGTAAGCAGTGCCCCTATTGGCGTCTTTGATTCCGGACTCGGCGGGCTGACCGTGGCGCGCACCATGATGGATCAGCTGCCCAACGAGTCGGTGATCTACATCGGGGATACCGCCCACGGCCCCTATGGCCCCCTGCCCATCGCCGAGGTGCGCAGCCACGCTACTCGCATCGCCGACGAGCTGGTGGAGCGCGGCTGCAAGATGCTGGTGATCGCCTGCAACACCGCCTCCGCCTCCTTCCTCCACGACGCCAGGGAGCGCTACGACGTCCCGGTGATCGAGGTGATCCACCCCGCCGTGCGCCGCGCCATGGCCACCACCCGCAACGGGCGGATCGGGGTGATCGGCACGCAGGGCACCATCAACTCCGGTGCCTACCAGGATCTCTTCTCGATCAACCCCGGCGTGCGGGTCACCGCCCAGGCCTGCCCGGAGTTCGTGCCCGCCGTGGAGCGAGGAGTGACCTCCGGCCCGGAGATTTTAGAGGTGGCGCGCGAGTACCTGGCCCCGCTGCGGGAGCAGGAGGTGGACACCCTCGTTTTGGGATGCACGCACTATCCGCTGCTCTCCGCGGTGATCCAGATGGCGATCGGGGACAACGTGGCCCTGGTCTCTTCTGCCGAGGAGGCCACTAAGGATGTGCTCAAGGCCCTGTCCCGGCGTGATCTGCTGGCCGCCGCGGAGCCGGGCAAGGCCCCGGTGCGACGCTTCGAGACCACCGGGGATCCGCAGCTGTTCGCCCAGCTCGCCAGCCGCTTCCTGGGGCCGGGCGCGGGCGACCTAGACGCCGGAACCACGCAGGCGTGAGAGCGCAAAGGCGGCGGTGAGCGCGCCCTGAGGGAGGACTACCGCCCACAGGAGGGACGGCACGGACCCGAGGTGCAGTGCGCCGAGCAGGGCCGAGTACAGCGCCCCGGAGGCCATCTGAAGAAAAAAGAAAAACCCCGCCGTCACCCGGCGTACTCCATACCCAATCCCAGCAGCCCGGCCTGGGCATAGGGAATGACGGCGCCCACGCCTACGAAGGCGAGCGCGAGGTACAGCACCAGCACCAGCGCCAGGGACAGCGGCAGGAGGTAGGCGTCCCCCACCGTGGCCGCCAGCCCCGCCGCCCCGAGAGATACGGCCCGGGCACCGCTGAGTCCACCGAGGCGGCGCGCTTGACCATCACGCTGCCCGCCAGGTATCCCAGCGCGGGCACGGCCATGAGCGCACCGTAGGCGAGGGCGGACTGCCCCAGGTGGTGCTGCAGCAGGCTGCTGGAGGACTGGATGAAGCCGAAGTACGTCATCCACACCAGGCAGATGTGGCAGGCGTACCAGCGGAATCCCCGGTCGTGGAGTGCCTGGGAGAGGGCGCGGCCGACTTCGCCCGGCGAGGGCAGCGCGGGGTGCTCCGGCGGGGCGGGATGCAGCGTGAGCTCGATGGTGGGAATCAGCGCCAGGGCGAAGGCCGCGGTGAGCAGGAAGAGCGTGCGCCAGGGGGCGAACTGCGAGAGCACGCCCCCGGCCAGGGGAGACATCGCGGGCGTGAGCGAGATGACCATGGACATGGAGGCCAGCACGCCCACGCGGGCGCTCGCGGGGTAGTGGCGCTGCACGATGATCCGGCACAGCACCGTGGCGGAGGTGCCGCCGAGGGCCTGCAGGAAGCGCCCCGCCCCCAGCGCCGCGAGGTTGGGGGCCAGGGCCGCGAGCAGCCCGCCGAGGGCGAAGAGCGCGAGGCCGAGGGACTGTAGGCGGCGGGCGTCAAAGCGATCCGCCAGGGTGCCGGAGGCGACCATGCTCAGGGCGTAGCCCGCCATGTAGGCGGTGAGGGTGGCCTCCACCCGGTCCAGGGGCGCGCCGAGGTCGGCGGCGATGGCGGAGTTGGCGGGGTTGATGAGGGACAGCCCCAGCTGCGGGGCCATGACGATGAGCAGCAGTATCCAGGTGCGGTTGCGCATGGGGCTCCTCGGGTTTTCGTTCGGTTTATAGAAAACCCTACCCAGGGACGGCGCGCGGCGTCGGGGTGCGGGGCTTTCCCGGGGGCTCTTGCGGTGCCGCTATGGCCGCCGCTTTCTTGGGGCGCTGCATTATTTCTCCTGGAGGGTCAATCCGGAGGAAGGACTATTGGCGTGAAGGGTAAGAATGGGAATGGGGTTTGGTCCACTAGAGTCTGCTTGGTGTGATGGGTATGGAAGAAAAATCTCTCCCGGAAAAGCTGGAAGTGGGGTTGCCCGCAAATCGTGGACACGTAGTTAAGCAGCCTGTTGGTTAAGCTGCTTGTTGTTGTCGTTGGTCGTTGATCCGGTTTTCGAACTCTACGGGACTGATCATCCCGATCTTGGAGTGCC
>NZ_JACMYD010000012.1 GCF_014267345.1 Corynebacterium sp. zg-331 | reverse complement strand
GACGAGCTGCCTCCCTCCGGAACTCCGGAGTGTAGCTCTTTCTTTGTTGCCCACTCACAATGAACATCTTCTCCTACGGGCACAGGATCCGTACTAATCGGGTGTCCACTAAACGAGGGCAACCTCAAACCCTGATGGGGACGTGTTATCTGCTACCGTGATAGATGATTATTTCCGCGTAGCGTATGTTGAGGCCCGTGATGATGAGGTAAAGACACCGCTGTTGTTGTGCTGCCTAACGCGGTGGCCTGGTTTGCGAGCGAGGGGTCATAGTGGTGCGGGTTCTCACTGATAATGGTGGTTGCTATTGATTTCATCTATGGCTAGGTATCTGCGCTGAGCTTGGTGTTAGTCACACACGTACCGACCCTTACCGTCCTCAGACTACGGGGAAGGTTGAGCGGTTTCCCTTTATTTTGGTTGAGGGGTCTTTTAAGAAATTTTATCCTTCAGGGCCGCTCGTTTTGCCGTGGCGGTTTCGTTTCGACAATTATCATTGGGCCATTCCATGATCGGGAGGCAACCACCGATCACAAGAATGGACAACCTGACTGACATCACGGCTAGGTATCCCCTCCGTGCTCGGATAGGCGGTCTACGCAGCACACGTGCGGGTGCTGCATGGTATCGTCAAGAGGTAGGCTGACCGTGTCGATACGGGGGAGATTCCGGTACTGGCAGCAACGTGGGGATCTGTGAGGTATAAAGCCTTAAAAGGGGCTGTGAGCGGTGGTGAAGGACTGGTGCGGGTTGGGGGATGTGCATCCCGGTTGGTTGATGCCGCCTGTAAACTACGCCTAAGGGGTTCCGCGGGTACGTCGTTCGTGTTGTCCTCAACCGCGATAATGGAGTCTAACAGCGGAGTTTTTCCTGGACGGATCGCCGTTGGGGGCGGCATCCGCGTACGTATCCCTCAAATGAGCCCACCAGCATCACTTCGATGTTGTTGATAAGCCGGGAACGGTGATAGAAGGGGAATGCGAGAGCTTAGCGAATTCAAAGAAGCGCGTGCGGCTATATCCTGGGACTGATGTATCTTCTTCGCTAGCGCTATTTCGCTATCACAACGATGATGACGGAAGGAAATCTGGTTTTTACGATGCACGCCCAGGTAGGGCATGCCACGGAAAATGATCTTGGGGGCCTCGGATCACATCCACAGCGAAAACTCAAGGCGGCAGCGGAGCCGATAAGAACGACGATGATGGAGAAAACGCGCTGACCGTGAGTGATGATGGTGCCCCCGGTGAGACTCGAACTCACACTGAACGGGTTTTGAATCCGTTGCCTCTGCCAATTGGGCTACGGGGGCGCGCTCGTCGGACAGTCTATCCCACGGCACCCGGGCAGCGGAAATCGCCCGCCGTCGCGCCCGCCCTCTAGACTCGTGGGCATGTCTCAACGCCTGTTGCTGATCGACGGCCACTCGATGGCCTTCCGTGCCTTCTATGCCCTGCCGGTGGAGAAGTTCTCCACCGCGGGCGGCCAGCACACCAACGCGGTGTACGGCTTTTTGTCCATGCTGGCGAACCTGGTCAAGGAGGAGCGACCCACGCATCTGGGCGTGGCGTTTGACGTGGGACGCTCGACGTTCCGCACGGAGATGTTCCCGGAGTATAAGGCGCAGCGCGAGTCTGCCCCGGAGGCGTTTCGGGGGCAGGTGGCCTTGATTCAGAAGGTGCTCAATACTCTGGGGATCGTGACCATGACCAAGGAGAATTACGAGGCGGATGACATCATCGCCACTCTGGTCACGGCCACCCCGGAGGGCTTCGATACTCGCATCGTCACGGGGGATCGCGACTATTACCAGTTGGTCACGGATTCGGTGACGGTGCTGTATCCGCGCAAGGGGGTTTCGGAGTTGGATCGCTTTACGCCCCGGGCGATCGAGGAGAAATACGGTCTTACCCCGGAGCAATATCCGGATTTTGCGGCCCTGCGCGGCGATCCCTCGGATAACCTTCCCAATATTCCCGGGGTGGGGGAAAAGACGGCGCAGAAGTGGATACGCGAGTATGGCACTTTGTCTAACTTGCTGGAGCACGCGGAGGAGATCAAGGGCAAGGCGGGCAATAACTTCCGCGAGCGCCTCGATCAGGTGCGCATGAATCGGGAATTAACACAGATGGTGCGCGACGTTTCCCTGGACGTCACAGTGGAGAAACTTGCCCTGCGCCCGGTGAACGTGGCGCGCGCCGCGGAGGCCTTTGACGAGCTGGAGTTTGGCGCGCAGCTGCGCGGCCGGGTGCTCGATGCCCTGCCCACCGAGGGAAACGAGCCGGTGCCGAGCGACGATACCCCGCAGGTCACCTTCGTCGAGCAGGGGGTGGAGTGGTTGCGCGGTCGCTCCGGGGTGGCCCTGGCTCTCGACGGCGAGGAAAAGCTGGCCTGCGTGAGTCCGGAGTATGAGGCGGTGCTCATTGATCTCGCGGAACTCTCCCCGCAGCAGGAGGGGGAGGTGGCGCGGTGGCTGGATTCGGGTGCCGCCAAGTATCTTCACGGGGCCAAGGAGGTGGCTCGGCGCCTGCGCGAGCGCGGCTTTACGCTAAGGGGGGTCGAACACGATACCCTCATCGCGGCCTATCTGCTGCGTCCGGGGCAGCGCACCTACGAGCTTGATGAGATCTACCAGCGGCACGCCAAGCGCAGCCTGGAGGAGGGGGCGGTGAACGCCGCGGTGGCGGTGTTGGAATTGTCGGCCCTTCTGGCGGAGGAGTTGCAGGAGATTCAGGGTTACGAGCTCTACGCGGATCTGGAGGTTCCGCTCGCCGGCATTCTGGAGCGCATGGAGCGCGCGGGGGTGGCGGTCGATCGCGCCACCCTTGACGAGCAGCGCGAGGCGTTTGTTGAGCAGGTGGATGAGGAGGTGGCCGCCGCGCGGGCGTTGGCGGGCGATCCCGAGCTGAATCTGTCGAGCCCCAAGCAGTTGCAGGTGGTGCTTTTTGACACCCTGGGCCTGCCCAAGACCAAGAAGACCAAGACTGGTTATTCCACGGCGGCAAAGGAGATTGAGCAGCTCGCGGTCAATCATCCGCACCCGTTTTTGGATCATCTGCTGGCGCACCGCGAATATCAGAAGCTGAAGACCACCCTGGATGGCCTGATTAAAGCGGTGGGGCCAGATGGGCGGATTCATACCACCTTTAATCAAACGGTTGCCTCGACGGGCCGACTCAGTTCCACCGAGCCGAATCTGCAGAATATTCCGGTACGCACGGACGCCGGGCGGCGCATTCGCTCGGCGTTCCGGGTGGGCGAGGGCTACGAGACGCTGCTCACGGCGGACTATTCCCAGATTGAGATGCGCGTGATGGCGCACCTCTCCCAGGATCCCGGCCTGATCGAGGCCTACAGCAAGGGGGAGGATCTGCATAATTACGTGGGCTCGAAGGTTTTTGACGTGCCTATCGATGGGGTGACGCCGGAGCTTCGCCGCCGGGTCAAGGCGATGTCCTATGGCCTGGTCTATGGTTTGTCGGCCTACGGCCTCTCGCAGCAGCTTGGCATTCCCGCAGGCGAGGCCAAGCGGATCATGGAGGCCTATTTCGAGCGCTTCGGCGGGGTGAAGAGCTACCTCGACGAGGTGGTGGAACGGGCCCGCCGCGATGGATATACTTCTACGCTTTTTGGGCGGCGTCGGTACCTGCCGGAGTTGTCCTCCACCAACCGCGTGGCGCGGGAAAATGCGGAGCGTGCCGCGCTGAACGCCCCCATCCAGGGCACGGCGGCGGACATCATTAAGGTGGCCATGATTCGGGTGGATCGGGCTCTGGTGGATGCGGGCGTGGCCTCCCGCGTGCTGTTGCAGGTGCACGACGAGTTGGTGGTGGAGGTTGCGCCGGGGGAGCTGGATGGCGTGCGCGAGATCGTGGAGCACGAGATGGGCCGGGCGATCAGCCTGCGCGTTCCGCTGGAAGTATCGGTGGGTGTGGGCCACAATTGGGAGGAGGCGGCGCACTGAACCCGCTCGTACTGGCGATGCTTGCGTGTCCTGTGCTATAGCGCTAAACTCGTGGTGGCGTATCTAAGTTCTGGCGTATCCTCATCGTGATAGGAGGGTGGGGATGCGCGGGAAACGGGATCATGCGCAGCGGTTTTCCCGCATCGCATGAGAGATGCGCGCACCTGTCCGCTTTCTATTTCCTATCTCTATTTCGGAGCACAAGAACATATGCCCAACACCAACGTCCCTCAGGTAGCCATCAACGACATTGGCTCCGCTGAGGATTTCCTCGCCGCGGTCGATCAGACCATCAAGTACTTCAACGATGGCGACATCGTCGAAGGCACCGTGGTGAAGGTCGATCACGATGAGGTCCTGCTTGACATCGGATACAAGACCGAGGGCGTTATTCCCTCGCGCGAGCTGTCCATCAAGCACGACGTCGATCCCGATGAGGTCGTGCAGATCGGCGACGAGATCGATGCCCTGGTTCTCACCAAGGAGGACAAGGAAGGCCGCCTGATTCTGTCCAAGAAGCGCGCCCAGTACGAGCGCGCCTGGGGCACCATCGAGCAGCTCAAGGAGAACGACGAGCCGGTCACCGGTACCGTCATCGAGGTCGTCAAGGGCGGCCTCATCCTGGACATCGGCCTGCGCGGCTTCCTGCCCGCCTCCCTGGTGGAGATGCGCCGTGTGCGCGACCTGGAGCCCTACATCGGCAGCGAGATCGAGGCCAAGATCATCGAGCTGGACAAGCACCGCAACAACGTGGTGCTTTCCCGCCGTGCCTGGCTGGAGCAGACCCAGTCCGAGGTGCGCTCCGAGTTCCTGCACCAGCTCCAGAAGGGACAGGTGCGCAAGGGCGTGGTGTCCTCCATCGTCAATTTCGGTGCCTTCGTGGATCTGGGTGGCGTGGACGGTCTGGTGCACGTCTCCGAGCTGTCCTGGAAGCACATCGATCACCCGTCCGAGGTCGTCACGGTGGGCGATGAGGTCACCGTCGAGGTGCTCGACGTGGATCTCGATCGCGAGCGCGTGTCCCTCTCCCTGAAGGCCACGCAGGAAGATCCGTGGCGCGTGTTTGCTCGCACCCACGCCGTGGGCCAGATCGTCCCCGGCAAGGTCACCAAGCTCGTGCCGTTCGGTGCCTTTGTCCGTGTGGATGAGGGCATCGAGGGCCTGGTGCACATCTCCGAGTTGGCCCAGCGCCACGTCGACGTGCCCGATCAGGTGGTCAATGTGGGCGAGGAGGCGATGGTCAAGGTCATCGATATCGACCTGGAGCGTCGCCGCATCTCCCTCTCGCTCAAGCAGGCGGATGAGGACTTCACCGAGGACTTCGATCCCTCGAAGTACGGGATGGCCGACTCCTACGATGAGCAGGGCAACTACATCTTCCCGGAGGGCTTCGACCCGGAGACCAACGAGTGGCTTGAGGGCTACGACGAGCAGCGTCAGGCCTGGGAGGCCCGCTACGCCGAGTCCGAGCGCCGCTTCCAGCTGCACTCCGCGCAGATCGAACGCCACCGCGCTGCTGCCGCGGAGGCCGCCGAGCAGGACGCCACCAATTACTCCTCCGAGTCCCAGGATGCGGCTCCGGCATCCCAGGACGCCGAGGCTGGCTCCCTGGCTTCCGATGAGCAGCTCGCCGCGCTGCGCGAGAAGCTGGCCGGTAACTAGTCTGTAGCTACCGCATGACCGCCCGGTTGACCGCCGGGCGGTTTTTCATGGTCTCGATCGGGCGTTCTATGATGAGGGCATATTTGTGTCGTTTTGCGGAAAGGTGAACGCCTTATGTCCTCTTCCACGGCGACGACGTCCCAGCACATCATCAGGGAAATCGGTGGTGCCGCGAACGTCTCGTCTCTTACTCACTGCGCCACGCGCCTGCGCTTCCAGCTCCAGGATCAAAGCCGGGTGGACGTGGCGGCCCTGGAGAAAGACCCGGCCGTGCTCGGAGTAGTCAAGCAGGGAAGCACCGGCCTTCAGGTGATTATGGGGGGAGGGGTGGCAGACTACTACGCGGAGATCATGCGCGATCCCGCGATGGCCACCCTGAGCGAAGCGGATAAAAAACCAGGGAAGAAGGACTACGGGGGAGTACGTGGCAAATATTCGTGGATCGATTATTGCTTCGAGTTCCTATCAGACACGTTTCGCCCCGTCTTATGGGCCCTGCTCGGTGCCTCGCTGATCATCACGATGCTCGTGCTGGCCGATAACGCCCTGGGTTGGCAGGACTTCCGCGCCCCCATGAGCGAGCAGCCGCCCACGTATCAGTTCCTGCACGCCATGTGGCGTTCGGTGTTCTATTTCCTGCCGATCATGGTGGGGGCCACGGCGGCGCGGAAGCTGGGCGCCAACGAGTGGGTGGGCGCGGCAATCCCCGCGGCCCTGCTCACTCCGGAGTTCATGGGTTTGAAGGATGTGGCCCGAGAGATCCCCACCTCGGTCGAGGGGGCCGTGCAATATCAGGTGGACGTGTTTGGTCTACCCATGACCATCCAGGATTATGGTGGCCAGGTATTCCCGCCCCTGCTGGCGGCCATCGCGTTGTTCTTCGTGGAAAAGGGCCTGAAGAAGATCATCCCGGCCGCAGTCCAGATGGTCTTTGTGCCTTTCCTCTGCCTACTGATCCTCATTCCCGCCACGGCCTTCGTTATGGGCCCCGTGGGCATCGGCCTGGGTAACGCGATCGCGCAGGGGCTGTTTTGGCTCAACGATCTCTCCCCGTTCATCCTGGCGGTGGTGATCCCGCTGCTATATCCCTTCCTGGTGCCGCTCGGTCTGCACTGGCCGCTCAACGCGATCATGATCGTCAATCTCAACACCCTGGGCTACGACTTCATCCAGGGCCCCATGGGGGCCTGGAACTTTGCTTGCTTTGGCGTGATTACCGGGGTGTTGATCCTTTCCCTCAAGGAGCGCAATAAGCCCATGCGCCAGGTTGCGGCCGGCGGTATGTTTGCCGGCCTGCTCGGCGGCATCTCGGAACCGAGCCTGTACGGCGTCTTGCTACGCTTCCGCAAGTCCTACTGGCGCCTGCTGCCGGGTTGCCTCGTGGGCGGGATCATCGTGGGAATCTTCGACGTCAAGGCCTACGCCTTCGTGTTTACCTCCGTGCTCACCATTACCGCGATGGATCCCTGGTTGGGATACACGCTGGGTATTGGCGCGGCCTTTGGCACCTCGCTGCTGCTCACCCTGGCCCTGGATTATCGCACCAAGCAGGAGCGCGAGGAGATGCGCGCCCAGATCGCCGCGGAACGCGACGCGGCGAACCTGGCGGAGGAAGAGCGGATCGCTGCCGCCACCCCGGCGAGGTCAGTGAGTATCACCGCGCCGCTGGTGGGGCACGTGTTGCCCCTGAGCGAGGTTCCGGACGCCGCCTTGGCCGCCGGGGCGGTGGGCCACGGCGTGGCGATCGATCCCACGGGGGATACGGTCGTGGCACCCGCGGAGGCGAAGGTGATAGCCGCCTTCCCCACGGGCCACGCGATCGGCCTGAAGCTCGATGGTGGCGTGCAGCTGCTTGTGCACATCGGCGTGGATACCGTGAACATGGAGGGCAAGGGCTTCGAGCTGCTCGTGGCCAAGGGGGATCGGGTCGCGGCGGGTCAGCCGCTCGTGCGCTTTGACCGGGCGGTCATCGAGGCCGCGGGCTATAGTCCGATCACCCCGGTGCTGGTGACTAACCACAAGAAGTTCGGCTCGGTAGCACCGCTGCGCACCTCAGGGGACGTTGCCCCCGGGGTGAAGCTGATCGCAGTGGCGGCCAAGGAACCCGAGGCGGTCTAGGTGATGCGGAAGGTGGGACTCACCGGCGGCATTGGCAGCGGTAAATCCACGGTGGCCGCGCTGCTGGCCCGAGTCGGCTTCCCCGTGGTGGACGCCGATCTCCTCGCGCGCGAGATAGTCGAGCCGGGTCAGTCCGCCCTGGAGGAGCTGGCGCGGGCCTTCGGCCCGGAGATTTTGCGCCCGGATGGCTGCCTGGATCGTGCGGCCCTGGCCGAGCGCGCCTTTGCCGACGCCCGGCACACCGAGCTGCTCAACTCGATCATGCACCCGCGCATCGAGGCCGAAACCGCGCGTCGTTTTGCCGCGGTGGAGGCCGCCGGTGCGACGGTGGCGATCTACGATATGCCGCTGCTGGTGGAGAAGGGCCTGCATCGGGGCATGGATCTGACCGTGGTGGTGGACGCCGACCCGGAGACGAGGGTGACGCGCCTGGTGGGCCGCGGGATGAGCGCGCAGGACGCGCGCCGCCGGATGGCGGCGCAGATAGACGACGCCGCCCGCCGTGCCGCCGCCGACGTGCTCATCGATAACAACGGCTCCTCAGAACGACTCGAGGAACAGGTGATGGCCCTGGTGCGACGGCTGAGGCCTCTGACCTAGCCCCTCTGCCGTGGCGTGCCGGTACCATCGTGGTCATGGCTTTCGCTGCTGAGCATCCCGTCCTTTCCCACGCCGAGTTCCGCCCCGTGGGGGATATCGAGCGTTCCGATCGCCCTTTCGAGGTGGTATCCGAGTACGCGCCCGCGGGCGATCAGCCCGCCGCGATCAAGGAGCTCGATGAGCGGTTGCGCAGAGGGGAGCGCGACGTGGTGCTGATGGGGGCCACGGGTACGGGAAAGTCCGCCACGGCGGCGTGGCTCATCGAAAAGCAGCAGCGTCCCACGTTGGTGATGGCGCCGAATAAGACGTTGGCCGCGCAGCTGGCCAACGAGCTGCGCCAATTATTGCCCAATAACGCGGTGGAATACTTCGTCAGTTATTACGACTATTATCAGCCGGAGGCGTACATCGCGCAGACGGATACGTATATCGAAAAAGATTCCTCCATCAACGAGGACGTGGAGCGTTTGCGTCACCGGGCAACCTCCTCGCTGCTCTCGCGCCGCGACGTGGTGGTGGTCTCCTCCGTCTCCTGCATTTACGGCCTGGGTACCCCGCAGTCGTATTTGGATCGCTCCGCCGTGCTCAAGGTGGGCGAGGAGATCGAGCGGGATCGTTTTTTGCGTCTGCTAGTGGATATTCAATACGACCGTAATGACGTGGCGCTGGCGCGGGGTTCCTTTCGCGTTAAGGGTGACACCGTGGATATCATCCCGGCCTACGAGGAAGTGGCGGTGCGGGTGGAGTTCTTCGGCGACGAGGTGGACGCCCTCTATTACATCCACCCGGTCACGGGGGAGGAGATCCGCAAGGTGGACCAGCTGCGAATCTTTCCGGCCACACACTACGTGGCCGGTCCGGAACGCATGAACAAGGCCGTCTCCGAGATCAAGATCGAGCTTTCGGAGCGCCTGGCGGATCTGGAAAACCGAGGCAAGCTTCTGGAGGCCCAGCGGCTACGGATGCGCACGGAGTACGACCTGGAAATGATCGAACAGATGGGTTTTTGCTCCGGCATTGAGAACTATTCGCGCCACATCGACGGCAGGGCGGCCGGCTCCGCCCCGGCTACCCTCATCGATTATTTCCCGGAGGATTTTCTCACGATTATCGATGAGTCGCATGTGACCGTGCCCCAGATTGGTGGCATGTACGAGGGCGATATGTCGCGCAAGCGCAATCTCGTGGAGTTTGGTTTCCGTCTGCCCTCGGCGGTGGATAACCGTCCCCTTACCTTCGATGAGTTCGAGGATCGGGTGGGGCAGACGGTGTACCTGTCGGCTACCCCCGGGGATTACGAGATGGCCGCCTCCGGCGGGGAATTCGTGGAGCAGGTCATTCGTCCCACGGGTCTGGTGGATCCCACGGTGGACGTGCGCCCCACCAGAGGACAGATCGATGACCTCATGGAGGAGATCCGCGTGCGCACCGGCAAGGACGAGCGCGTGCTGGTGACCACGTTGACCAAGAAGATGGCCGAGGATCTCACCGATTACTTCCTGGAAAATGGCATCCGAGTTCGGTACCTTCATTCCGATATCGATACTTTGCAGCGCGTGGAATTGTTGCGACAATTGCGCCTTGGGGAATACGACGTTTTGGTGGGCATCAATCTCCTGCGCGAGGGACTCGACCTCCCAGAAGTGTCCCTGGTGGCCATCCTGGATGCGGATAAGGAGGGCTTCCTGCGCTCCGAGCGTTCCCTGATTCAGACCATAGGCCGCGCCGCCCGTAACGTCTCCGGGGCAGTGATCATGTACGCCGACTCCGTGACGGACTCCATGCAATATGCCCTCGACGAGACGGAGCGCCGCAGGGCCAAGCAGATCGCCTATAACGAGGAACATGGTATCGACCCGCAGCCTTTACGCAAGAAGATCGCGGACATCTTGGATCAGGTTTACGAGAGGGAAGAAGGAGACGGCGGCTCGGCGGCCACGGTGGATCGTCCCCGGGCCAAGGACATGCCGGCCGCGGAGGTACAAAAGCTCATCGACGATCTCACCGCGCAGATGGGGGCGGCGGCCCGCGAGCTGAAGTTTGAGCTGGCGGGGCGGCTGCGCGACGAGATTGCTGACCTGAAAAAGGAGCTGCGTGGTATCAAGGAAATGGGAATATGATCTCCGTGAGTCTTGTGTAAGGATGTGAGTGAAACAGCATGGTTAGTTATACTACTGTGGCGGCGGGCACGGATGGCTCTGATACCGCCCTCGTGGCCGTGCGTAAGGCTGCCAGCCTGGCCCGCGTGTATGAGGCAAAATTGGTTCTCATTTGCGCCTATTACGAGGCCTCCGGCTCGGTTTTGAACTCGCCTGGCTCGGAGGCGACCTCGGTGCCCGTGGTCAGCGAGCAGCGGGCGGACGAGTATCTGGAGGAGGCGCGCGCCGTGGCCCGGGACGAGGGCGCCACGGACATCGAGTTGTATAAGACCTCCGGGGCACCCATCGTGGCGCTTACTGAGGCGGCCAAGGAGAAGGACGCGGATCTGCTCGTGCTGGGCAACAAAGGCATGCACAGTCTTTCTGGTCGCATCTTTGGCAATATCCCCACGGGCGTGGCGCGAAAGTCTCCGGTGGACGTGATGATCGTCAACACCGAGCAGGCGTAGGCTAGACCCCGAGTGACATCGAACGTGAGGGAAGGTTCATGAGCGAGAATTACCAGAAGATCGTCGTGGGAACGGATGGTTCCAAGTCCTCCATGCTGGCGGTGGAGCGTGCGGCCAAGATCGCGGCGGCCTTCGACGCCACGCTGATCATCGGCTGCGCCTACTACGAGAACAAGGAAGAAGCCTCACAAACGCTGCGCCAAGATTCCGTGACCATCCTGGGTGACGATCCGGCTCAGAGGAATCTGGATGCGGCCGCCGCCTACGCCCGCGAGACGGGGGCGCAGAAGGTGGAAACGGCCATTCGCCGCGGCACTCCCGTGCAGGCGCTCATGGAGATCGTCAACGAGCACCAGGCTGACCTGCTCATCGTGGGCAACCGTGGGATCAACTCGCTCACCGGCCGCCTGTTGGGCTCCGTGCCGGCGGACGTGGCCCGCCAGTCCGACTGCGACGTGATGATCGTGCACACCGTGAGCTAGTCCGTGGGGTCTGGCCCTACGATGGTGAGCGTCTGAGTAGCACGGGTGACCGCCACATAGAGGTTCTGCCAGCCTTGGGGAGAGGCGGCGACGATGGCCTGGGGATCAACCACCACCACGTGGTCGTACTCCAGGCCCTTGATCTCCGCGACGTTCTCGGCGCGGACCACCGTCCAGGAACGGCCATCCGCGGGCGGTGCGGGAACCTCGGAGACACGCCGGATAGGGAAACCGGATTCTCGGATCGCCGTGTCCGGGGTGGCCTCGGGATCGATCCGCCGCAGGATCGCGGCGGCTACCTCCATGATTTCTGCCGGGGTCCGATAATTGACGCTCAGGCGGTGGTGGCGGAATCGGGTTCCAACGTAGGGTTCCAGGGTCTGCACCCAGGAATCCACTCCCGCGGGGGAACCGGTCTGGGCGATGTCGCCCACCAGCGTCATCCACCGTGAGGGACAGCGGCGAAAGATCATGCGCCATTCCATGGGGGTCAGCTCCTGGGCTTCGTCCACGATCACGTGGCCGAAGGCCCAGAGTCGGTCGGCGGCCGCGCGTTGGGCGGTGGTGCGGGTATCGCGCTCCTCTTGACGGGCGGCTAGTGCCTCGGCGTCGATCACATCGTAGGCTCCCAGGTATTCGGCCTCGAAGACCTCGTCGTTATCGGTCACTGCGGACCCCTGAAGAATGTCGAGGGCCTCTTGGGCCTCCTCGATGCGTTGCCGCCGGTTCTCCTTATCCGCGGTGGCGGGCGTCGTGCCGAGGAGGTGGGCCAGCTCGTCGAGCAGTGCGGCGTCGGAGGGTGCCCACCCGGGTGCCGGGCGCAGGAGTGCGGCCTGGGTTTCCTCGTCGTAGTCGCGGGCCACGCGGGCGATGGTTTCGGCGGAGTCGAGGAGCTCGCCTAGCACGTCCTCCGGGGTGAGGATGGGCCAGAACTCGTCGATGAGTCGGGCCACCTCTGGTTCCTCCGCGAGGTCGTCGTGGAGCTGGTCCACGTCCGCGCGGGAGAGCAGGTTGTGCCCGCCCAGGGGATCGGCCCCGATGAGCCGGGCCATGTCCTGGGCCAGCTGCTCGATGAAGTGCTCGCGGAAGACCGCGCGGGCTTCGTTGTGCGGGCGGCGGGAGCGCCGGGCCCGCGTGCGGGCCCGCTTTACCATGGTCGGGGTGATGTTGATGGCCAGCGAGTCGATCCGCAGCGTCACCGTGGTTGTGGGGAGGCGCTGGCGATCCTTGATGGCCTCGGCAAGGATCACGGCCATTTCCTCCGAACCCTTAATTTCCTGCGCGAGGGTGTCCTCGGAACGGGTAGGGATCGTACCGGGGTAGAGTTCGCCGACGGTAGAGAGCACCACGCCGGTTTCTCCTAGCTCCGGCAGCACGTGGGAGATGTAGTCCAAAAAGGTGCGGTTGGGGCCCACAATAAGCACGCCGGTGCGGGACAATTGCTCGCGCCAGGTGTAGAGCAGGTAGGCCACCCGGTGCAGGGCTACGGCGGTTTTCCCGGTGCCCGGGCCGCCCTCTACTACGAGCACCCCGCGGGTATCATCGCGGATAATGCGGTCCTGCTCGCGCTGAATGGTCTCCACGATGTTGCGCATTTTTCCGGTGCGGGCGCGTTGCATGGCGTGCAGCAGCGCAGCCTCCCCGGCCACGCCCCCGCGGGTGGTGTGTTCGCCCCGCCCGGAGAGGCGTTCGTCATCGATCGCGGTGACCTCGCGGCCCGTGGTACGGATGTGGCGGCGCAGATGCACGCCCTCGGGGTGGGCGGTGGTAGCCAGGTAGAAGGGGCGGGCCATGGGGGCACGCCAGTCGAGGAGCAGCGTGCGGTAGTGATCGTCCCGGTCATCGAGCCCCATGCGGCCGATGTAGCGCCGATCCATCCCGGGACCGATGGGATTGTCCCCCTCGCCCTCGATATCGATGCGCCCAAAGACCAAACCCAATTGAGCGAGGTTGAGCCGGTCAAGCTTGGCGTTGAGGGAATGGTATTCCGTTTCCCGCTGCACCAGCGCCTCGGCCTTAGGGTTGGCGGGGTCGATATTCAGTGCGATATCCCGCAGGCGTTCGTTGGCCTGGGACACCTCGGCGTCGAGGCGCGCGAACAGCATATCCACGTATTGCTGTTCGCGGCGGATCTCTTCGCTTTCGTGCACGCGCGTCCTCCTTGCTCGGTGATGGAACCGTCAAGGGTACACCGGGTGCGGGGTGGCGCTTAAAGCTCGAAGTTCTTGAGCTTCTTCTGGGCTTTCTTGAGGGCCTTGGCGGCGCGCTTCTGAAGTTTCGCGGCCTGCTTGCTGTTCGCGGCAGCCTCGGCTTTGTCCTGTGCCTTGGCGGCGGCCTTGACTGCCTTCTTCTTGGCGGTGGCGGCGTTCTCGCGCGCGGCGGCGAGCCAGTCCTGCTTGTTATCCTCCACGTATTCCTTGAGCGCGGAGCCACCCTCGTTGGCGGAGGCGGTGGCGGTCTTAACCGCCTCGGAGGCGCGGTGGCCCAGCCCGGGCTTGCCGCCGTTGTCGAGGCTGGTGATGCTCAGGCCGCCGAGCAGGGCGATGTCGGTGAGGAAACCCTTGCGGCGTGCGGCCTTTTCCTCGGGCTCCTGGGTCTCCCAGAAGGCGTGGCGCCCCACGATGGTAGGCGCGGCGAGCAGGGCCAGCGTGGCGGCGGCCAGGCGGGGAAGCTTACCCAGAGCAAGCAGGGAGCCGGCACCAATCTTGGCTCCACCCACGGCGCGGGCTACCAGCTCGGGGTCCTGGGGGACCTGACGGGCGTATTTGCGCGGCAGGAGGGAACGGGTGCGGCTGAGCACGGACTCGGTGGCCTCCACGTGCTTGGCGGTGTTGACCAGGGTATCAGCACCATCGGCGATGTAGACCGAGGCCAGGGCGGGGCGGGCGAATTGACGAATCATGGCACGTCACTCCTTACATTCGTATGTGATAGGTACAAAGAGTCAGTCTAGCGTTCCGTCACCAGCGGCGTTCCCACCACACCGGCAGGTGGGGGCGTTCCTCGCCCAGGGTGGTGGCTGCTCCGTGGCCGGGGTGTACCAGGGTGGAATCCTCGTAGACGTCGAAGATCCTGGCGGTGACGTCCTTGTAGAGTCGGACGAAATCGCTTTCCGACATCGTTTTCCCCAACCCGCCGGGAAACAGGCTATCGCCGACGAAGAGGTGGGTACGCCCGCTGATCTCGGCGGCCACGGCCGCGCCGCCCGGGGTGTGTCCGCGCAGGATGAGAACCGGAAGTTCGTGCCCGGCGTGGGTAATGGCGTCGCCGTGATGCAGCTCGATATCCGCCGGGCGCGGCAGGGCGGGGGCGTCGAGGAAGGGGGCGTAGTGGGTGGCCCCCGTGGCGTCGAGGACTTCCGCCAGTGCCCCGGTGTGGTCCTGGTGACGATGGGTGGTGAGTACCTTGGTGATGCGCACTCCGGCGCGCTCGGCCATGAGCATCAGCGCGGGGGCGTCATCGGCGGCGTCAATCAGCAGCCCCTCGCCGGCGGCGGCCAGGAGATAGCAGTTGTTGTCCATGCTGGACACGGAGATCTGATGGAGGTGCAGTTGGCTCATGTTCCTCAAGGGTACTGGCGCTGGCGCGGCGGCGCGTCTCGTTGGTATGTTCGAGTGTTGTTACTGCAACGGTGGAAGGGATGGAACACGCTGTGGCTGATCGCCTGGTAGTGCGGGGTGCACGCGAACACAATCTCAAGGGCGTGGACGTGGATCTGCCCAGGGAGGCGATGGTGGTGTTTACCGGGCTTTCCGGTTCCGGTAAGTCCTCCCTCGCCTTTGACACGATCTTCGCGGAGGGGCAGCGCCGCTATATCGAGTCCCTCTCCAGTTACGCGCGCATGTTCTTAGGCCAGATGGATAAGCCGGACGTGGACTTCATCGAGGGCTTGTCTCCAGCGGTGTCCATCGATCAGAAATCCACTAATCGCAATCCGCGTTCCACGGTGGGAACGATCACCGAAATATACGATTATCTGCGCCTTTTGTTTTCCCGTGCGGGCACGGCGCATTGTCCCACCTGCGACGCCCCCATTGAGCGTCAGACTCCGCAACAGATTGTGGACCAGGTGTTGGCCCTGGAAGAGGGACTGAAGTTCCAGGTGTTGGCCCCGGTGGTACGCCGCCGCAAGGGGGAGTTTGTGGATCTTTTCGAAGACATCGCGGCTCAGGGCTATTCCCGCGTGCGAGTGGACGGACAGGTGTATCCGCTGAGCGATCCGCCCACGCTGAAAAAGCAGATCAAGCACGATATCGACGTGGTGGTTGACCGGCTCCAGGTCAAGGCCGCGCAGAAGCAGCGGCTCACGGAATCGGTGGAGACAGCCCTGGAATTGGCCGAGGGGGTCGTGGCCATCGAGTTCGTGACCCTGCCGGAGGACGATCCGGCCCGGGTGCGCAGGTTCTCAGAAAAGCTCGCCTGTCCCCATGGCCACGCCCTGCACGTAGAGGAACTGGAGCCCCGGGCCTTTTCTTTTAACAGCCCGTTCGGCGCCTGTCCGCAGTGCGATGGGCTGGGCACCACCATCGAGATCGATGAGGATCTGCTTATTCCGGACCCCGAGGCTCCGGTGGATCAGGCGGTGCAGCCCTGGCACACCAGCCCGAACCACAAGTACTTCGAGAAGCTGGTGGAGGGGCTGGCGGGGGCAATGGGCTTCCATCCCAAAGACCCCTACTGTGCCCTGAGCAAGGAACAGCGTGCGGCGCTCATTCACGGCACCGACACCGAGGTCACGGTGCGGTATAAAAATCGCTACGGGCGGATGCGGCAATGGACGGCTCCTTTTGAGGGGGTCATGGGTTATCTCAAGCGCAAGATGGATCAGGCGGAGACGGAGAACCAAAAGGAGCGCCTTTTAGCCTATACCCGGCAGGTCGCCTGTCCGGCCTGTAAGGGTGCCCGCCTGCGCCCGGAGATTCTGGCGGTGCGTCTGGCCGCGCGCTCCGGAGAGCTGTCCATCGCGGGCCTGACGGAGCTCAGCATCGAGGAGGCCTTTGACTTCCTGGACTCCCTGGTGTTGGACAAGCGCGAAGAGATGATCGCCGGCGCAGTGCTCAAGGAGATCCAGGCCCGCCTGCGCTTTCTCCTCGACGTGGGCCTCAACTACCTCACGCTCAACCGTTCGGCGGGGACGCTTTCCGGAGGCGAGGCGCAGCGCATCCGCCTGGCCACGCAGATTGGTTCAGGCTTGGCTGGGGTGCTCTACGTGCTCGACGAGCCCTCCATCGGTCTGCATCAGCGCGATAACCAAAGACTGATCGGAACTCTGGAACGGCTGCGCGATCTGGGTAATACCCTCATCGTGGTGGAACACGATGAGGACACGATCCGCACGGCCGATTGGCTGGTGGATGTGGGACCGCGGGCCGGAGAGTATGGCGGGGAGGTGGTCTATCAGGGTCCCCCCGAGGGGGTGTGGAAATCGGAGGAATCGCTCACCGGGGCCTATCTTTCCGGCCGTCGGGTGATTGGGGTGCCGCAACAACGTCGAGCCGTCGATCGCTCTCGGATGCTTACGGTAGTGGGCGCCCGGGAGAACAACCTCAAGGGGATCACGGTGGAGATCCCGCTGGGCCTTTTGGTCTGCGTGACGGGGGTGTCCGGTTCGGGGAAATCCACCCTGGTCAATCAGATTTTGGCCAAGGTATTGGCCAACGAGCTCAACCGGGCTCGCCAGGTGCCGGGGCGCGCGCGGCGGGTGGAAGGGCTGGAGCACCTAGACAAGCTGGTGCAGGTAGATCAGTCGCCCATCGGGCGCACCCCCCGATCCAATCCGGCCACCTATACCGGCGTCTTCGATAAGATCCGCACGCTTTTTGCCGAGACCCCTGAGGCCAAGGTGCGCGGCTACAAGGCGGGGCGCTTCTCCTTCAACATCAAGGGCGGGCGCTGCGAGGCGTGCCAGGGCGATGGCACCATCAAGATCGAGATGAACTTTCTGCCCGACGTCTATGTTCCCTGCGAGACGTGCGGTGGGGCCAGGTATAACCGCGAGACGCTGGAGGTGACCTACAAGGGGAAGAACATAGCGGAGGTCTTGGACATGCCGATCTCCGAGGCTGCGGTGTTTTTTGAATCCATCGGCTCGATTCATCGCTATCTCAATACCCTCGTGGAAGTGGGGCTGGGATACGTGCGTCTGGGGCAGTCCGCCACCACGCTCTCCGGCGGTGAGGCTCAGCGCGTGAAACTCGCCAGCGAACTGCAAAAGCGTTCCAATGGTCGCACCGTGTACATCCTGGACGAACCCACCACGGGACTGCACTTTGAGGACATTCGCAAGCTGCTCCTCGTGATCCAAGGGCTGGTGGATAAGGGCAATTCCGTGATCGTTATCGAGCACAACCTGGACGTGATCAAATCTGCGGACTGGATCGTGGACATGGGCCCGGAGGGCGGCGATGGTGGCGGGCGCGTGGTGGCGCAGGGAACCCCGGAGAAGGTGGCTGAGACGAAAGGTACACACACTGGGCATTTCCTCAAGCCGTTGCTGCAAGGATAGGATGGGACGTCCTCGAAACCAGTCTGCGGGAGGCCCTACGATCGTGAGTCGATGCCGCATCATCGGTGCGTCCATCATGGTGAGCGTCCTGTGCGCGGCGTGCGCCACTGTGACCGAGCCGGAGCACGTGGCTCATATTGAGCAGGATTTTCTCGGGGAGGCATCGCGTCCTGTCCCCTCCGAGCTGGGGCGGGAGCTGCGGCGCATCGTCGATGGCGCGGTGGCACACCACGGCGGTCGCGCGGGCTTGGCGGTGGTCTCCGGGGGGCAGGTGTATTCCGCGGGAGACCCGGGTCAGGGGGCGGCCTGGTCCACGATCAAAGTGCCGATCGCTATCGCGGCGTATCGGGCCGGAACCGCCCAGGACGATATCGCACGAGCCGCCATCACTTATTCCGATAACGACGCCTCGGTGGCTCTGTGGAACTCCTTGGGCACGAGCGAGGAGGCCGAGGCCGCGGTGCAGGAGGTACTCTCGCTGGCGGGCGATCCCACCGATGTGGCGCGGCAGTGGTCACGCGGAGGAACGAAGGTGTCCTTTGGTGAGGTGTCCTGGCCACTGAGTGGGCAGGCCCTTTTTGCCTCCCGCGTGCGGTGCATCGAGGAGGCCGAACCCGTGGTGGAGCTGATGGGGGAGATCACCGAGGAGCACAAATACGGGCTGGGAATCCTGCCGGGTGCGGTTTTTAAGGGCGGGTGGGGCCCGGATGATGACGGAACCTTTACGATGCGGCAGCTGGGCACGGTCGATGGCGCGGGGATCGCGATGTACGTGCATCCGGAAGATGAGACGGAGTCCGAGGGGCGCGCTATGCTGGATGATATGGCCCGTGGCCTGCGGGAGCTGCTGACGAAGGGAACTATTAAGGTCGCCCCGGCGTGTTGATTTTGCTCCAGGCCGTGAGCACTGATATAGTGGCGATTACTACCGCCCGAAGCGCTACGCTTGGGCCGCAAGAGGAGATCATCCCACCCCACGCCGCCGTCATCGGTAGGCCACGGGTTAAAGCCACACCATAACGGTGTGGTTGTAATGTTCTCCTGCATTCTTTTTTTGCGAGTGCAGGTTTTTCATGGGTATGTATATCCGAATGTGGTGCGGTACGAAATACACTATTTACCCTGCTACTTGAGGAGTACACATCAGCGCTGAAGCTCGCATTAATGAGCGAATCCGAGTTCCCGAGGTTCGCCTCGTTGGCCCCGGTGGGGAACAGGTAGGCATTGTCCGTACTGATGACGCCCGCAAGTTGGCCTACGAGGCCGATCTGGACCTCGTCGAGGTGGCACCGAAGGCCAAGCCCCCGGTCTGTAAGATCATGGACTACGGCAAGTACCGGTATGAGCAGGACCAGAAGGCCCGCGAGGCACGCCGGAACCAGCAGCAGACTGTAGTCAAAGAGCAGAAGTTTCGTCCCAAGATCGACGATCACGATTACGAGACGAAGAAGGGTAACGTAGTCCGGTTCCTGGAAAAGGGCTCCAAGGTCAAGGTGACGATCATGTTCCGTGGCCGCGAGCAGTCCCGTCCAGAGCTTGGATTCCGCTTGCTGGACCGGTTGGCCCAGGACGTCGCGGAGGTGGGCGTCGTGGAGATGAAACCTAAGCAGGACGGCCGGAACATGACGATGGTTCTGGGGCCGGTTCGCAAGGGCAAGAAGTAAGACACACGTTAATCAGGGATTGTGAAGGTATCGAGCCATGAAGCAAAAGACCCACAAGGGCACCGCTAAGCGCATCAAGAAGACCGGCACCGGCAAGCTGCGCCGCGAGCAGGCCGGTCGCCGTCACCTGCTGGAGGGCAAGCCCTCCACGCGCACCCGTCGCCTCAAGGGCACGGTCGATGTGGCCAAGCCGGACACCAAGCGCGTGAAGCGCCTTCTCGGCCAGGCCTAATTGGGCCTCCTGTCCCCACACCACCAACGAGATTTGAAAGAAGAGTATTACCGTGGCACGTGTTAAGCGGTCAGTAAACGCCAAGAAGAAGCGTCGCGAGATTCTTAAGTCAGCTAAGGGCTACCGTGGTCAGCGTTCCCGCCTTTATCGCAAGGCTAAGGAGCAGTGGCTGCACTCTATGACCTACTCTTACCGGGATCGTCGCGCCCGCAAGCGTGAGTTCCGTAAGCTGTGGATCCAGCGCATTAACGCCGCCGCTCGTATGAACGGCATCACCTACAACCGCCTGATCCAGGGCCTCAAGTTGGCCGAGATTGAGGTGGATCGCAAGATCCTCGCGGAGCTGGCCGTGAATGACTTTGCTGCTTTCTCCGCGATCTGCGAGAAGGCCAAGGCCGCCCTGCCGGAAGACGTGAACGCCTCCAAGGCGAAGGCCGCCTAAGGCGAAATAAGAACGGGTCCCCTCTAGTACCGCACCGGAGGGGACCTTCGGTTATCCTGGGGGACCATGACCCTGCCACGATTCGATCAGCGCGGTGGCTCCGGTGTGCCGCTCGCGCCACCGCGCTCCTATATCGTTTCGGCCCTCCTGGCCTTTTTCTTGGGCGAGTTTGGGGTGCATAACTTCTATCTGGGTTATCGTTCTCGCGCCATCACTCAGTTGAGCCTATACGTCGTGGGCTGGCTTCTTTCCTTCGTCCTCATTGGTATCCCCCTCGTGGTCGCGGTACATTTCTGGGCCTTCGTGGATTTCGTGATGATTCTGTTGCGCGCGGGGACGTATGCCACCGATCCTTATGGGCGGGAATTGATCTAGGCCCGGGTACGGTGGGAGCCATGCCTCTTGATTTTTCCGCTCCGTTTACGGAGCGCACGCCGCGAATTGTCGCGGCGGCTAAGCTGCACCGCCCGGCGGCGCGCCGCAAGGTTCGGGCCTTCCTCGTGGAGGGGGAAAACGCCGTGGAAGCGGCGGTGACCACCGGTTCCGCTACTGATGTCTATGTCACCGAGCGAGCCGCCCACCGATGCGCGGAGATCGTGAAGTCGGCGCAATACCTCAACGTGTACGTGCATCCGATCAGCGATAAGGCCGCACGGTCCCTGACAGACATGGTGACTCCCACGGGAATCTTCGCCGTGTGCTCCCCGGTGCTGTGGCCCATGCGGCGCGCCCTCGCGTCCAGCCCCCGATTGGTCTCTGTGCCGGTGGCCACGGCAGACCCGGGTAACGCCGGTACCCTGATCCGGGTGTCTGATGCCGTGGGGGCGGACGCCGTGGTGTTTGCGGGGGAGACGGTAGATCCACAGGGAGCCAAGGTGGTGCGGGCCTCGGCCGGTTCGCTCTTCCATCTCCCGGTGGTTCGCGAGCCTATGGTGGAAGCTGTTCTGGATTCCCTGCGCGATCGCGGCCTACAGATCCTTGCCACGGCGGCGGACGGCGAGGTAGACCTGGATCACGCCGAAGATCTCTTGGCGGCCCCCACGGCCTGGCTTTTTGGTAACGAGGCGCACGGCCTGGGGAAGGAACTGCTGGCCCAGGCGGATCATCGGGTGCGCATCCCCCTTCGGGGCAGGGCGGAATCGCTGAACCTCGCCACGGCGGCGTCGATTTGCCTTTATGAGTCCGCCCGCGCGCAGGCGCGTGCCGCCGGATACACTGAACTGGTCAATCTCGAAGAAAAAGCAGAAAGAGTACACGGTGGCTGAGCAAAAACCTGAGCACTCTGTGCCGGAGATCGCGGAAGAGGCCCTCAACCGCGCCGCCCAGGCGGCCTTGGCGGCCCTGGACGCGGTGAAGGATCTGGAGGAACTGGCGCAGGCGCGCAAAGAACATCTTTCCGATGCCGCCCCGATCGTGCAGGCCCGACGCTCCCTAGGGTCCCTGCCCAAGGCCATGCGCAAGGATGCCGGGCGGTGGGTCAATCAGGCGCGCGGGCGAGTGGAAAAGCGCTACGCCGAGGTCAGGGAGGTCCTGGAGCGCAAGCATGCCGAGGAGCAGCTGCGGCGCGAGGCCGTGGACGTGACGGTGCCTACCACCCGACGTCAGGTGGGCGCGCTCCACCCCATCACCACGCTGAGCGAGACAATCGGGGACATTTTCGTGGGCATGGGGTGGGAAATCGCCGAGGGGCCCGAGGTGGAGGCCGAATACTTTAACTTCGATGCTCTTAACTTCATTCCGGATCATCCCGCGCGCACCTTGCAGGACACGTTCTATGTGGGTGCGCCGGACTCCCGCCAGGTGATGCGCACGCATACCTCCCCGGTGCAGGTGCGCACCATGCTGGATCGCGAGGTGCCGCTTTATATCGCTTGCCCGGGCAGGGTCTTTCGCACCGACGAGCTCGATGCCACCCACACCCCGGTGTTTCACCAGGTGGAGGGGCTGGCAGTGGATCGTGGTTTGACGATGGCGCACCTGCGCGGCACCCTCGATCACCTGGCCAAGGAACTTTTTGGCCCAGAGACTCGCACCCGCATGCGCACCAATTATTTTCCGTTCACGGAGCCTTCCGCCGAGGTGGATGTGTGGTTCCCGAACAAGAAGGGTGGCGCGGGCTGGATCGAATGGGGCGGGTGCGGCATGGTGAATCCCAACGTGCTGCGCGCCGTGGGCATTGACCCGCAGGAATATTCCGGTTTTGCCTTTGGCATGGGCTTGGAGCGCACTTTGCAATTCCGCAACGGGCTCTCGGACATGCGCGACATGGTCGAAGGCGACATCCGTTTCACTCTGCCCTTTGGCATTCAGGCCTAGCGCCCAAGGAGATACCGTGCTTATTTCGCAGAACCTCATGACCCGCTTCCTCGCTCAGTGCAATCCCGGGTGGTCGGTAAGCCCAGAAGAACTCGACGCCGGCTTCGTCCGCGTTGGTTTTGAGACGGAGGGCTACGCGCCGATCCCGCAGACTACCGGTCCGCTTGTGGTGGGACGGGTGGAGCACATTGAGGAATTGACGGGATTTAAAAAGCCCATCCGCTATTGCCACGTGAACGTGGGGCAGGCTAATGGCACCGGGGAGTGGCAGGGCATCATCTGTGGTGCTCGTAATTTCCGGGAAGGTTCCCTGGTGGTGGTCTCGCTGCCGGGTGCGGAGCTGCCCGGTGGCTTTAAGATTGCCGCGCGCAAGACCTACGATCACATCTCCCAGGGGATGATCTGCTCGGCCACGGAGCTCGGCCTGACCGATAAGGCCACCGATGGCATCATCCTCCTGGCCGAGGGCGAACCGGGAGCGGATGCTCGTCCAATTCTGGGCCTCGATGACGTTATCTTCGAGGTAAACGTCACCCCGGATCGTGGTTACGCGCTTAGCCTGCGCGGCCTGGCCCGGGAGCTGGCCTCCGCCTTTGATCTCGACTATGTGGACCCGGCCGCGCGGACGCCGGAGAGGATCGAGGGGGAAACCCTGCCTGTTGAGGTGGCGGAGGCCACCAAGGCGCGCCGCTTTGGTCTGCGCAGGGTCAGCGGAATTGATCCTGCGGCGGTCTCCCCATTCTGGTTGCAGCGCGCACTGATGACCTTTGGGGCGCGCCCGGTCAATGCCGCCACGGACGTCACGAACTACGTGATGTTCCTCCTGGGGCAGCCTCTGCACGCCTTTGACGCAGGCGTTATTTCCGGAGGGTTGACGGTGCGGTGCGCCCGGGCGGGGGAGAAGCTGACCACCCTGGATCACGTGGAGCGTACGCTCGACCCGCAGGACGTAGTGATCTGCGATGAGTCGGGGATTCAATCGCTGGCCGGCGTGATGGGCGGTGTTACCTCGGAGATCGGAGATACCACCACGGACGTCTACTTCGAGGCGGCCACCTGGGACCAGCTGACCGTGGCGCGCACGAGCCGTCGCCACAAGCTCAGCTCGGAATCCTCGCGTCGCTTCGAACGTGGTGTGGACCCGGCCCTGGTGGAGGCCGCCCTCGATCTGGCCTGCGAGCTGCTTGTGAGCATCGCCGGCGGTCACGCGGAACCCACCCGCACGCTGGTGGGTGAGGTGCCAAGCCCGACGCCGATTCGGATGTGGCCGGGGCGCCCGGGGCAGGTGGCCGGAGTAGAATACCCCGAGGACACGGTGATTGCTCGCCTGCGAGAGGTGGGCTGCATCGTGGAGCGCGACGCAGCGGATCTTGAGGTCACCCCGCCGACCTGGCGCGGCGACCTCACCATGGATGCCGACCTAGTCGAGGAGGTGCTGCGCCTGCAGGGTCTAGAGGATATTCCTTCGATCCTGCCCACACCCCAAGGTGGCCATGGGCTCACCCCGATGCAGCGTCGACGCCGTGCTGTCGGGCATGCCCTGGCCTATCACGGCTACGCGGAGATTCTCCCCACCCCGTTTACCGCCACGGATATCTTCGATGCCTGGGAATTGGAGCAGGACGATCCCCGGCGCCGCACCGTGTCCGTGCGCAACCCGTTGGAGGCCGATCATGCCGTGCTGGCCACCACACTCCTGCCTGCCCTGTTGGAGGCTGTGGGCCGTAATGCGGCCCGGGGACGGGAGGACCTGAGCCTCTTCGGTATTCAGCAGGTGTTTTTCCAGCGTGGCGAGCGCACCCCCATGCCTTCGGTGGCGGGGCGTCCCTCGACGGAGGAGGTGCGTGCGGTGCTGAATTCCCTGCCGGAGCAGCCGTTGCACGTGGCCACCGTGGGTGGCGGCAACATCGAATACGCCGGGCCGTGGGGTGCGGGCCGCGCCTATACGTACGCCGATGCGATCGAATCCGCCCGCGTGGTAGCGCGCGCGGCCGGGGTGAGCCTGGAGGTGTGCCAGGCTCAGGAGCGCCCCTGGCATCCCGGCCGCTGCGCGGCCCTCTGCGTGGATGGTCGCGTGGTGGGGCACGCTGGTGAGCTGCATCCGCAGGTGTTGGCCTCTAGGGGCCTGCCGCCGCGGCTGTGTGCGATGGAGCTTGACCTCACTGCTCTGCCTCTGACCGAGGAAGCACCGGCCCCGGTGCTTTCTGCTTTCCCCGCGCTTTACCAGGACATCGCCCTGGTGGTGGACGAGGCGGTGGCAGTGCAGGATGTTCGTGCCGCCCTGGTGGAGGGGGCCGGGGATCTACTGGAGGATGTGCGGCTCTTTGATATCTATCGGGCGGAAACGGTGGGCGAGGGGAAGAAATCCCTGACCTTCTCCTTGCTTTTCCGGGCGACGGATCGCACGCTCACGGACGCTGAGGCCAACGACGCCCGCCTGGCGGCTGCTCGCCGTGCTGAGGAGCGCTGGGGGGCGCGGATGCGCGGATAGCAGGGCTTACGCCTCTACGACCCGGCGTTACCCCAGGTGGGGTGGTGCCGGGTTTCTTTCTAGGCCTAGTTATCACAACTGTGATAACATATTTTATATAGGTTTCTGCGATGTTCGATCGGTGTACTACTCTCTGCCCGATGGTAGGTCGCTGTTACGAGATATATCGTTTTGGCTAGGGCGGGGGGAGGGTGGCTCTGGTCGGTAGTAATGGGGTGGGTAAAACCACATTATTGAAGATTATCGCCGGTGAAATCTCGCCTGTGTGAGGCGAGGTGTTTCGTTCGGGATCGGTGGGCGTGATGCCGCAGTTTTTTGATGAGGGCACGGTGTATGATGCCCTGCTTTCCGTAGCTCCTCTCCCCGTCCGAGAGGCTGCCGGGGCGGTTCGAATGGCGGAGGCTGCGTTGGCGGAAGAGAAAGGGGAATCGGCGCAGTATGATTATGCTGAAGCATTGGTCTCGTGGGGAGACGTCGGTGGGTATGAGATAGAGGCGCTTTGGGATCTGTGTACCACTGAGGCGTTGCGTTTGCCTTTTGATCAGTGTCGGAATCGTCGCATATCCACTCTCTCCGGTGGTGAGCAGAAGCGTCTTATCCTCACCGCGTTCTTCCGTGGGGATGACGATATTTTACTGCTTGATGAGCCGGATAATTTTCTCGATGTTCCCGGCAAGGACTGGCTGGAAAGGAAAATGAGGGAAACGGATAAGTCAATACTTTATGTTAGTCACGATAGGGAGTTGCCGGACCAGACAGCTACCTCCGTGGTGACGGTGGAATTGGCTAAATTTGGCAACACTTGCTGGGTTTATACTGGAGAATTTTCCGGCTATCGTCAGGCGCGAGAGGGGAGGTTGTCCCGGCTTGATGAGTTGCGGCGCCAATGGGAGGAGGATCGGGCTTGCTTGCGTCGTGTGGTGCATGAGTATAAGGATAAAGCGACCTATAACTCCGATATGGCTTCGCGGTACCGAGCGGCCCAGGCGCGTTTGCGTAGATTCGAAGATGCGGGTGCCCCGGAGAAAAGTCCAAAAGAAGAAAATGTGGTGATGGGGCTCAAGGGCGGGCGAACGAGAAAGAAGGCCCTGGTGTGTGAGAATCTGAAATTAACGAGGTTGACTCAATCTTTTAATTGTGAGGTGTGGTATGGGGACAAGATCGTCGTGTTGGGTCCCCATGGCGTGGGAAAATCACATTTTTTGCGTTTACTATCCGCCACGGATGAGGGGGATAATCCTGTGCGTTATACGGGAAAAGTAGTTCTCGGTTCGCGGGTTTATCCTGGTTGGTTTTCCCAAAAGCAGATTCGCCCGGATATGGTGGGTCGTACCCTGTTGTCCATTTTGCATTGTGGGGAGGGGCGGCGCTTTGAGGATCTTTCTGGCGGGCAAAAGGCCCGATTTCAAATCTTACTCCTTGAATTGGGGGTGCTACTATGCTCTTGCTTGATGAACCTACGGATAATCTTGATGTGGAATCGGCGGAGGCGCTGCAGGAGGGGTTACTTCTCTTTTGTGGTACGGTGCTTGCGGTAACGCATGATCGCTGGTTTGTCCGGGATTTTGATCGGTTCCTGATTTTTCTCGTGATGGATCGGTGTCGGAAAGCGATAGACCGATATGGGAGTGAAGAGTCATGCCTACTCGTATCGACGCAGGGGAGCGTCGCCGTCACGTGATTGAGGCTGCCTTTCGACAGGTGGTGTCCGAGGGGATCGAGGGAATCACGCTACGCAAGGTGGCGGCCGAGGCGGGGCTGAATATTGGGTCAGTGCGGCATTTTTTGACGGACACGAGGAATTGCTGGAGGTGGCGGCGCAGGAAGCGGGGACCGTATGGGCCATCGCCTTGCGCGCCATCCAGTGGAAGCCTTGCGCGGCCTTTCGGGGGAGGAGGCGGTGACCGCTTTGCAGAAGCTATTGGAGCAGGTTATGCCCGTGGACGAGGAGCGGCGAGCGGAGGCGATCGTGGTAGTGGAGTTTGTTCGAGCCTCCCGGGTGCGTTCGGTTTTTGCGCCCACCGCTGCGGGGATGGCGAAAGATCTTATGGAAGTGATCGAAGGGGCATTGGTCGCCTTGCAGGTGAGCAGGCCGCGGGAGGCGGCGCGTGAAATATCTGCCCTCATCGGCGGCTTGACTCTTGATGCGGTGACGCCGCATGGGGCACTGGGTGAGGAGGAGGTGCGCGCTACGTTGCGGCGAGCGCTCCGCCGAATCATATGTGCATAATTTGCATGTATGTGTATATATGCTAAGTTGGCTTTATGTCGATCACAGTAGCCATCGCCGGAGCTACCGGGTATGCCGGTGGCGAACTTCTCCGCTTGCTCCTGGGCCATCCCGCCTACGTGGCGGGACAGCTGCGCATCGGAGTGCTCACCGGGAACTCCTCGGCGGGAACGAACAATGCTTTCCCCTTTGCCCCGGCGCTGGCGGATCGGGTGATCCAACAAACCACCCCGCAGGCCCTTGGCGGGCATGACGTGGTCTTTCTCTGCCTGCCCCACGGCCATTCCGCCGCCCTGGCTGCCGCGCTGCCCCCCGAGACCCTGGTGATTGATTGTGCCGCGGACTTCCGGCTTAAGGACGCCGATCAGTGGGAGCGTTACTACGGCTGCGCCCACGCGGGCACCTGGCCCTATGGCCTACCGGAGTTGCCCGGTCAGCGCGGAGCGCTGCGCGGAGCGCGTCGCATAGCGGTACCGGGCTGTTTTCCTACCGGGGCGACCCTGGCTCTTTTGCCCGCCGTGGCCGAGGGGCTGATCGGTCCGCAGATCGCCTTGACCTCCGTCACCGGTGTCTCGGGCGCGGGAAAGAAGGCGGCTACGGCGCTGCTGGGCGCGGAGACGATGGGAATGGTGCGACCCTATAACACTGCGGGAAGGCACCGACACAACCCAGAGATTGTGCAGAACCTTCAAGCCTTCTCGGATGCTCCACTGAGCCTTTCTTTTACCCCGGTGCTGGCCCCCATGACCCGTGGAATTCTCAGCACCGCCGTGGCCGAATGGCGGGGAACCAAGGACCCCCGCGAGGTGTATGCGGGGTTCTACCGCGACGAGCCCTTTGTACACCTGCTCCCCGAGGGGGAACTGCCCAATACCAAAAACGTTCAGGGTACTAACGTGTGCCACCTGGCGGTGGAACTCAACGAGGAGGCGGAAACCCTCCTCATCACCGGGGCGATTGACAACCTCACCAAGGGCACCGCCGGTGGTGCGGTGCAGTGCATGAACCTGGCGCTGGGTTGGGAAGAAACGGATGGTCTCCCCACGGTTGCAGTGGCTCCCTAGAAAAGAGGAACAACGATGAGCATTACTGCCCCTCGAGGCTTTCAAGCGGCGGCTACCACGGCCGGGATCAAACGCTCCGGCACGCCGGACATGGCGCTGGTGGTTAATGAGGGCCGCCAGCGCGCCGCTGCAGCGGTGTTTACCCGCAACAAGATCTGCGCCGCCCCGGTGCTGCTGAGCAGGCAAGCGATGGCCGATGGGCACCTGGATGCCGTGGTCTACAACGCTGGCAACGCTAATGCCTGCACCGGTAAGCAGGGCTATCTCGATGCCCAGGAGATTCAGCGCGCCGTGGCACGGCACCTGGGTACGCAGGCGCAGGCCGTGGCCTGCTGCTCCACGGGGCTCATCGGTGAGCCCTTGCCCATGCCCCTGCTGCGCGCGGGGATACGGGAGCTCGTCGGCGGCCTGGGGCCGCACGGTGGCGCGGCGGCCACCGCGATCATGACTACGGATACGGTACCTAAGGAGACCCTCGTGGAGGGGTCGGGTTTTCTGCTCGGTGGTATGGGCAAGGGGGTGGGCATGATGGCCCCCTCCCTGGCCACGATGCTGGTGTGCCTGACCACGGACGCCCAGGCCACGCCGCGGTCGCTGGATACCGCGCTGCGTCGAGCCACGGCTCGTACCTTTGACGTGTTGGATATCGACGGCTCGACCTCCACGAACGATACGGTGATCCTCTTGGCCTCCGGGGAATCCGGGGTCGAGCCCACGCAGGAGGAACTCGACGCTGTGGTGCTGAGCGCGTGTAGGAACCTCGCCGCTGCTATGCAGGCGGACGCCGAGGGCGTGACCAAGCGGGTGAGTATCACAGTGCGGGGCGCGGCCAGTAGCGAGGAGGCCCTGCTGGCCGCGCGCACCGTAGGGCGCGATAACCTGGTCAAATGCGCGATGTTTGGCTCCGATCCGAATTGGGGCCGGGTGCTCGCGGCGGTGGGCATGGCCCCCGTGGAGATGGATCCGGAGAACATTGCGGTGAGCTTTAACGGCCACGTCGTCTGCGTGGAATCTGCTGGGGTTCCCGGCGCACGCGAGGTAGACCTCGGTGGCGAGGACATCGCGGTGAGTATCGATCTTGGCACGGGTAAAACTGGAAGCGCCACGGTGTACACCACCGATCTGTCTCACGCCTACGTGGAAATCAACTCGGCCTACAGCACGTAATTTTTTCGAGGAGTACAAAGCGATGAGTGATCTTCCCACGCTCAGCTCGGCGGATCGCGCAGCCGTCCTGGCGGAGGCGCTGCCCTGGCTGCAGCACTTCCGGGACCGTATCGTGGTGGTGAAATACGGTGGCAACGCCATGGTGGATGAGGGGCTCAAGGCAGCCTTCGCCGCGGATATGGTGCTGCTGCGCACCATCGGGGCCCACCCGGTGGTGGTGCACGGCGGTGGGCCGCAGATCTCCAGCATGCTGCAGCGCCTGGGCCTGGAGGGGGAGTTTCGCGGTGGGTTCCGCGTGACCACCCCGGAGGTCATGGAGGTGGTGCGCATGGTGCTTTTCGGCCAGGTGGGTCGCGGCCTCGTCGGGCTTATTAACTCCCACGGCCCCTACGCGGTGGGTACCTCGGGCGAGGACGCCGGCCTTTTTACCGCTCAGCGTCGGCTCGTCTCCATCGACGGCATACCCACGGACATCGGCCTGGTGGGCGACATCGTGAACGTGGATACCACGGCTCTGGTGGATCTGATCGATGCCGGGCGGATTCCGGTGGTTTCCACCATCGCCCCGGGCCTCGACGGCCAGGTGTATAACATCAACGCGGACACGGCGGCCGGGGCTCTGGCGGCGGCCCTCGGCGCGGAACGTCTGCTCGTGCTCACCAACGTAGAGGGCCTGTACACGCGGTGGCCGGATCGCTCTTCGCTGGTGAGCACGATCACCGCGGATCGGCTTCGCGCGCTGCTGCCTCGCCTCGATAGCGGCATGATTCCCAAGATGGAATCCTGCCTGCATGCGGTGGAATCCGGGGTGCGCGCGGCCCACGTGATCGATGGACGGCTGAGCCATTCTGTGATCCTGGAACTACTCACCGAGGGTGGCATCGGCACGATGGTGCTGCCGGAAGGAGCAAACAATGAGTGAGGCGCTCGACGCCTGGCCCACGGTGCTCATGGGCACCTATCCCACCCCCGCCATCGAGGTGGTCGAGGGACACGGCGCGCGGCTGATCGATGCCGAGGGCCGCGATTACATCGATCTTCTCTCCGGCATCGCGGTGGCCTCCCTCGGGTATGGCCACGAGCGTCTGGCCCGGGCCGTGGGGAAGCAAGCTCTGTTTTTTACCCACACCTCCAACCTGGTGGGTTCGCGCCCTGTGGTGGCGGTGGCTCGGGCCCTGCGCGAGCGCTTTCCGGCCCCAAATTCCCGGGTGTTCTTCTGCAATTCTGGTGCGGAGGCCAACGAGGCTGCGCTCAAGCTCTCTCGACGTACCGGTCGACGCCGAGTACTCGCCGCCGTCAATGGTTTTCATGGCCGCACGCTGGGCGCGCTCTCGCTGACCGGGCAGCCGGCCAAGCGTGCGGCCTTCGAGCCGCTGCCCGGCGGCGTGGAGTTCTTCCCCTACGGGGATGCCACCTACCTGCGCACCCTGGTGGAGACCGATCCGCGGGAGGTGGCCGCCATCTTCCTCGAACCAATTCAGGGGGAGACGGGGGTAATTCCCGCCCCGGAAGGATACCTCCGAAAGGTGCGGGAGCTCTGCGACGAACACGGCATCCTCCTGATACTCGACGAGGTACAGACGGGTGCGGGCCGCACCGGAGACTTCTTCGCCTTCGAGCACGAAGGAGTGATACCCGACGTGGTGACCCTGGCCAAGGGGCTGGGGGCGGGCCTCCCCATCGGGGCGTGCCTTGCTCACGGATCGGCCGCCAGCCTCCTGAGGCTGGGCGATCACGGCACCACCTTCGGTGGAAACCCCGTGGCCTGTGCCGCGGCCGAGGTGGTATTGGAGACCATGGATGCCGATTTCCTCGCCCGGGTGCGCCGCTCCGGGCAACGGCTATGCGAGGGGCTCCTGACCCTGCCTCAGGTGGAGTCGGTGCGTGGCAGGGGTCTCATGCTCGGCGTGGTTGTGCGCTCCCCGAATGCGCCCCGGGTAGTGGCGGCCGGTATGCGCGCTGGTCTCATCCTCAACGCCCCCTCGGAGCGGGTATTGCGGTTGGTGCCGCCGCTGGTCATCACGGAAGATGAGATAGACGAGGCACTGCGCCGCATGGCCGTGGCGCTCGATGAGGCCGATGCTTAGGAAAGGATCATGACGGTGACCACTCGCACCGCTCGTCAAGGCAAAATCCTTGATATTCTGGCCGCTACCCGAGTCTATAGCCAGGTTCAGCTCTCCGAGCTGCTGTTGGATGAGGGGATCGATGCCACTCAGGCCACCCTCTCGCGCGATCTCGATGAGTTGGGGGCGCGGAAGGTCCGTCGCGAAGGGTCGCGCTCCTTCTACGCCGTGGGTGCGGAGGAGGCGACGCAGCCGGACGCCCTCTCCGGGCCCCGGGACAAGCTCCGGCGGATGCTTGAGGAATTGGTGGTCTCTGTGGATTCCTCCGCCAATATTGCCGTGCTGCGCACCCCGCCGGGGGCCGCGCAGTACCTCGCCAGCTTCATTGATCGCGTGGGCATGGCGGAGGTCGTGGGCTGTATCGCCGGTGATGATACCATTTTTATTCTGGCGCGAGACCCGATGACGGGGGCCGAATTGGCCTCGATGCTGCGCGGCTGGAATTAACGAAATAAATCTGCAAAGGAGAAAGCATTATGACTAATCGCATTGTTCTGGCCTATTCCGGTGGCCTGGATACCTCCGTGGCTATCCCTTACCTGGCCAAGATGATCGAGGGCGAGGTCGTGGCCGTGTCCCTGGACCTCGGACAGGGCGGCGAGGACATGGATTCCGTGCGCCAGCGCGCCTTGGACTGTGGCGCCGTGGAGTCCGTCGTGGTGGACGCCAAGGACGAGTTCGCGGAGCAGTACTGCCTGCCCGCGGTCAAGGCTAACGCCTTGTACATGAAGCAGTACCCCTTGGTCTCCGCGCTCTCGCGCCCGCTGATCGTCAAGCACCTCGTGGAGGCGGCCAAGGAGCACGGTGGTACCCATGTGGCGCACGGCTGCACTGGTAAGGGCAACGATCAGGTGCGCTTCGAGGTCGGTTTCATGAGCACCGACCCCAACCTGGAGATCGTGGCCCCGGCGCGTGACTTTGCGTGGACGAGGGATAAGGCCATCGCGTTTGCCGAGGAGGTCAATCTGCCCATCGAGCAATCCGCCTCCTCGCCCTTCTCCATCGATCAGAACGTGTGGGGCCGCGCGGTGGAGACCGGATTCCTGGAGGATTTGTGGAACCCGCCCACCAAGGATCTTTACGCCTACACCGAGGACCCGGCTCTCGGTAACGCCCCCGACGAGTTGATCATCTCCTTCAAGAGCGGCGTGCCGGTGGCCATCGACGGCCGCTCCGTGACCGTCCTGGAAGCCATCGAGGAACTCAACCGCCGGGCCGGCGCCCAGGGCGTGGGTCGCCTGGACATGGTGGAGGATCGCTTGGTGGGCATTAAGTCCCGCGAGGTCTACGAGGCCCCCGGCGCGATGGTGCTCATCAAGGCGCACGAGGCGCTTGAAGACGTGACCGTGGAGCGTGAGTTGGCCCGTTACAAGCGTCTGGTGGACGCACGCTGGTCCGAGGAGGTCTACGATGGCCTGTGGTTTAGCCCGCTTAAGCGCTCCCTGGATGCCTTCATCGAGTCCACCCAGGAGCACGTCACCGGCGATATTCGTCTGGTGCTGCACGCCGGGTCCATCACCGTCAACGGGCGCCGCTCCGAGCATTCCCTCTACGACTTCAATCTGGCCACCTACGATACCGGGGATACCTTCGACCAGACGCTGGCCAAGGGTTTCGTGCAGCTGCACGGCCTGTCCTCCAAGATCGCCAACAAGCGGGATCGGGAGGCCTAAATGGAGCAGCACGGCACCAACGAGGGGGCGTTGTGGGGCGGTCGATTCTCCGGGGGCCCCTCGGAGGCGATGTTCGCGCTGAGCGTGTCCACGCACTTCGACTGGGTGCTGGCCCCCTATGACGTGCTGGCCTCCAAGGCGCATGCCCGGGTGCTGCACCGCGCGGGCCTGCTCAGCGCCGAGGATTTATCGGCCATGCTGGCGGGTTTGGAGCGCCTGGGTGAGGACGTGGCCTCCGGGGAGTTCCGCCCCGCCGCTACGGACGAGGACGTCCACGGGGCGATGGAACGCGGCCTGATCGAGCGCGTGGGCCCGGAGCTGGGCGGGCGCCTACGCGCGGGGCGTTCGCGCAACGACCAGGTGGCCACGCTGTTTCGCATGTGGCTGCGCGACGCCTTGCGCGGCATTGCGGTGTCCCTGACGGAGTTGGTGGACGCTCTGGTAGAGCAGGCGAAGGCACACCCGCGGGCGATCATGCCCGGTAAAACGCATTTCCAGGCGGCGCAGCCGGTGCTATTGGCGCACCAACTTCTGGCTCACGCCCATCCGTTGCTGCGCGATGGGCAGCGGATTCAGGACCTGGATCGCCGCCTCGCGGTGTCGCCCTACGGTTCGGGGGCGTTGGCCGGTTCTTCCCTGCGGTTAGACCCGGAGGCGATCGCGCAGGAGCTGGGCTTTGACGCGGCCGCGGATAATTCGCTCGATGCCACCTCCTCGCGGGATTTCGCGGCGGAGGCGGCCTTCGTGCTCGCGCAGATCGCGGTGGACATGTCGCGCTTGGCCGAAGAGATCATCGCCTGGTGTACCCCGGAGTTCGGGTACGTCACGCTCCACGACGCCTGGTCCACGGGTAGCTCCATCATGCCGCAGAAGAAGAACCCGGACGTCCCGGAGCTCACCCGGGGCAAGAGCGGTCGACTCATCGGCAATCTCTCCGGTCTGATGGCCACGCTCAAGGCACAGCCCCTGGCCTATAACCGAGATCTGCAGGAGGACAAGGAGCCGGTGATCGACTCGGTGGCGCAGCTTCGCCTCCTGCTGCCCGCCATGACGGGCCTGGTGCGCACCCTGGTATTCCACGAGGACCGGATGCGCGAGTTAGCTCCGCGCGGCTATACCCTGGCCACGGATCTGGCGGAGTGGATGGTGCGGCAGGGCGTGCCTTTCCGCGAGGCTCATGAGGCCTCGGGGGCATGCGTGCGTCTGGCGGAATCGCGCGGGGTAGACCTGGTGGAGCTCACCGACGCCGAGCTTGCCGGCGTGGACGAGCGTTTGACCCCCGAGGTGCGCGAGGTGTTGACCATCGACGGCGCCGTGGCATCGCGGGATACCCGCGGCGGTACCGCCGGGGTGCGGGTGGATGAGCAGCGCGAGCGAGTGCGTCGGGCGGCCAAGGTCCAGCGGGAATGGGCTGAGGGTTAGAGTAACGATCATGAGCCTTAACCCGCAGTTGCTGGACGTGCTGGTGTGCCCCAAGGATCACGGACCACTGACCTACCGCGAGCAGGAACAGGTGCTGGTCAATGAGCGACTGGGCATCGCCTACCGCATTGACCAGGGGATCCCCGTGTTGTTGATGGATGAGGCCGTGGAGTGGCCGGGAGGACAAGCGCAGTGAATATCATCGAGGAATTGCAGTGGCGAGGTTTGATTAATCAATCCACGGATCTCGACGCCCTGCGTGCGGCTACGGAACGCGGACCGATCACCCTGTACTGCGGCTTCGATCCCACCGGTCCCTCCCTGCACGCGGGTCACTTGGTTCCACTGCTGATGCTGGCGCGCTTTCAGCGCGCCGGTCATAATCCGATCGTGCTGGCTGGTGGAGCCACCGGCATGATCGGGGATCCCCGCGACGTGGGGGAGCGCTCGATGCATGACGCCGACACCGTTGCGGCCTGGGCCGAGCGCATCGCCGGGCAGCTGCGTCGCTTTGTCACCTTCGAGGGCGAACACGCCGCCGAGTTAGTGAATAATAACGAGTGGACCAAGGAGATGACCGTCATTTCCTTCCTCCGCGACGTGGGCAAGCACTTCTCGCTTAACACCATGCTCGCTCGCGATACCGTCAAGCGTCGTCTGGACAACGACGGCATTTCTTATACCGAGTTTTCCTACATGCTCCTCCAGGCCCACGATTACGTGCAGTTGCATGCCAGCCGGGCCGTCGATCTTCAGGTTGGCGGTGGCGATCAGTGGGGTAACCTGGTGGCCGGAGTGGATCTGGTGCGCCGGGTGAGTGGGGATCAGGTGCATGCGTTGACTGTTCCTCTGGTGACCGATTCCGAGGGCAAGAAGTTCGGCAAGTCCACCGGCGGCGGTAGCCTGTGGCTCGACCCGGAGATGACCAGCCCCTATACCTGGTATCAGTACTTCATCAACGCCGCCGATGCCGACGTTATGCGCTACCTGCGCTGGTTTACCTTCCTTGAACGTGAGGAACTAGAACGGCTGGAGCAGGAGGTTGCGCAACACCCCCACGCCCGCGAGGCTCAGCGCACCTTGGCTCGGGAAATGACCACCCTGGTGCACGGGGCGGCGGCCACGGAGGCCGTGGAACTGGCCTCTCGTGCGCTCTTCGGGCGAGCGGATCTCGCGGAGCTGGATGAGGACACGCTGGCCTCGGCGGTTTCGGAGACACAGGTTCTTTGCCTGAGGGCGGACTCCCCGCGCGGCATCATCGATCTGCTGGTGGGCACCGGCCTGGTGGAGTCCCGCGGAGCGGCCCGGCGCGCGATCAAGGAGGGGGGCGTGTACGTGAATAATGTTCGCGTCGGCGCGGAGGATTGGCAGCCGGAGGATAATGACTTCCTGCACGGCACCTGGTTGGTGCTGCGCCGTGGGAAGAAAAACTTTGCGGGAGTACAGCGCGGATAACCCTCCTGGAGATGTGGCTCACCGTGATGAGACCGTAGCGATGCCGGTCTGCTTCCGGGCCACATGATTCGCTCGTTGCACCGGCTGGTCCCTTGGCCGCAGGGGGGGACGGGTGTTCTGCGCCTCCCCGTCGGAGAGAATCCGTGCGGAGATCCGCGTACCGTCTTTCTTCTCGGCTCGTGCTTTGCACTCTAAACACACACCCTCGGACGAGTGCACTTGATACCTTGGGGAGGCTCGATGGTATCCGGGGGTTTATTCTTCCCTTCGGCTCCTGGAGCATCAATGTTGTGCGGGGCGCACGCCCCGTAGGCTCGGCTTCTCTTTCTGGGGCGTGCAGGACTGCTTATGAGCGGGGTCTTTCTCAAGACCTCATGTTCATTCCGGACACGATTGTGGGCGCCCCTATCGCGGGCGGGGGAACGGTCGTGCTCGATGAGCGCGCGCTTTATGTCATGCGCTTCCCGCATCGCCTGAAATACCTTGTGGTACCGGAATCCGTCATAGTGCGTGGATAGCGATGGAGTTCATGGTCTCGGGTGAGGGCGGGTTGGGTGGGATCGTGGTGGAGATGGGAGGTGAGTGTGGGTGGGACGTGAGGTGAACAAGGGTGGAAAAACGTGGTGTGGCCTGGGTGTTTGTGT
>NZ_JACMYD010000011.1 GCF_014267345.1 Corynebacterium sp. zg-331 | reverse complement strand
AAGACGAGCTGCCTCCCTCCGGAACTCCGGAGTGTAGCTCTTTCTTTGTTGCCCACTCACAATGAACATCTTCTCCTACGGGCACAGGATCCGTACTAATCGGGTGTCCACTAAACGAGGGCAACCTTAAACCCGCCTACGCAGAAGATCGCGCAGGCGGGTTTTGCTCTATGCATGTGTGGATGAGGGTGACATGAGAACGCGGCGAGAGGGGATAAGGTGGTGGCTATGTTCGGTGGTTTTTCTCATCCCTCCCCTCTCCCGGATCTGCCCCGCGTGGGCTTTGACATCGCCTATCATGCGCTGCTGAAGAACCACCCCTTTGCCACCTGGTCCACCGCGCGCCTGGAGGGCCTGAACTTCACCTTCCCCGAGGTGCAGACCATCATGTCCGGGATGACGGTGGGCGGCCACCCGCTGCACGATCTGGACGAGGTGCGGGCCATCGCGGAGGCGTGGGGCCTGGTGATCCGGGAGGCGAAAAAGCACACCCCTGTGACCCGGGAGATCGCGGAGCGGATCAACGGGATCGTGTCCCGCTCGGTGTCGCTCGATCCGGGGGTATTCCGTTCTCGGTCCTCCCTGGGCGGGCGCGGCGGGATCGTCCGTACCCCGGAGGGGGACTACCAGGCGCCCGCACGGGAGGAGCTGGATGAGGCGTGGGCCTGGTGGGAGCGCAACGCTCCCACCGAGGCCGCGCGGCGCGCCCTCCTGCGGGTGCCATTCATGGCCCGGGCGCAGTTCTTCTGGGACGGAAACAAGCGCACGGCGGTGATGTCCGCCAGCCTCGAACTGGTGACCCACGGGTACATGCCCTTCACGGTGTCCGGAAACAAGCAACTGGAATGGCACCAGGCGCTCACCGAGCTGTTCATGCGGGATGATGCCGCGCCGCTTATCGGGGTATTGGAGGAATCCGCGCAGCCGCTGTGACGCGGGAGGCGTGTGCGCGGTTCCTACGCCATAATCGCGGCCATGAGGTCGCGCGTATGGAGAAGGCTATTCTTTATTCTTTCCTGTCTCATGCTCGTGTTGAGCGCTGTGGTGTTCGCCGCCGGGTTCGCGTGGGGCAATCTCGTTGGCTTTGCCGTGGTGCCCGCCATCACCATTATTTCCTGCGTGATCGTGCGTGCGGCAAGAAAAAGATTCTCTTTAGCTCGGCAGGGCTGGGCTTTCCCGAACTCGTGGCCGTTACGTGCGGGGCGGTGGCGCTCTTGTGCTTTTCCTGCTCCATGGCCCTGGTGGAGACGGAACCGTCCCGCATAAGCCAGTACGCCATCGTCTTTTTCTGCGCGGCCTTGTTATTCACGTTGCTGGGGGATCGCCAGGAGCGATGACCACGGAGGGGCGGATGGGTATCGTGGGGAGGCAAGCGCGCGGCTCGGTCTACGCCGAGGCAGCGCCCGGTAATGGCGCTGCGGTGATCGTTCTTCTCTTCCTTGTTGGAGGAGTCGGTCACGATCATCACCTCTCTTTCCAGGTCCGGTTTCCCCTGCGGGTCAGGCTACCGTTCTTTTTCTTTCCGGGGTGTAAAGAGATGCACCATGGTTACCCCGGCGGAGGCGGGGATGAGTGCCTCCGCCCCGGCGTAGTCGCGGAGGGAAAGCGAGTCATGAAAGTGAGCAGGAAGATAACACGGTAATAGTTTGCCTCCGGATGCCGATAAAGAAGGCATGAAGAAAACGCGAAGGTATCTTGTTTCAAGCCTGGCGGCGGTGTGCCTGCTGGTCCACTCTGGGGTCGCGGGTGCGGACCCTCTTGATAATCTACCCCCGGTGGAGAATCCCCTTATCAGCGCACGCTGGGAGGCTAGCACTAGGATTGTCTCTCCCTATGACGGCCCGGTGGTCTGCGAGGGATACCGTTCCACCAGTGCCTGCTGGCAGCAGCGCCCGGATGGGAAATGGGAAGAGATGCGCTTGATACCGCAGTGGGGGGTTCCCGGTGGCGGCGATCCCTGGAAGATCTACCCCACGTGGGAGGATCGGCTCTTGCTGAGCAGTTAAAAACCTATCCCCACACCCCGGAGCTGCCGCGTCGCCACGATCCTACCAGGTGCGTGTCCACCACCCCCACGGCCTCCATGAGGGCGTACATGGTGGTGGGGCCCACGAAGCGGAAGCCGGCCTTCTTCAGCGCGGCGGCCAGCGCCGTGGATTCGGGGGAGCGGGTGGGCACCTCGGCCATGGTGCGCGGGGTGGGGGTGCTCTCCGGTTGGAATGACCACACCAGTTCGGCCAGCCCGCCCACGGGAACCAGGTTCAGGGTGGCGCGGGCGTTGGCGATGGTGGCCTCGATCTTGCGTCGGTTGCGCACGATGGAGGCGTCGGCAAGCAGCCCCTCCACCTCCGCGGGGCCGTACCGGGCCACCGCCTCGGGGTCGAAGTTGCGGAAGGCGCGGCGGAAGGCCGGGCGCTTGGCCAGGATGGTGGCCCAGGACAGGCCGGACTGGAAGGACTCGAGGGTGAGGCGCTCGTACATGCCGCGGTCGTCGCGGACGGGCATGCCCCATTCGGTGTCGTAGTACTCGCGCAGGAGGGCGGAGGCGGTGGCCCAGGGTGGGCGGCGCAGGCCGTCCTCGCAGAGGATGGTGCCGTCGGTGCTCATGGTGATATTTAGACTCCTCGCGGTGGGGTCGGGTTCCCCCTCAACGGGGCGTGGGGGAGGGGGTCTAGAGTGCGGGGAAGAAGATCCCCACAAGTATATGGAGGTACCTTGACCGCAAGCCCACAGCAGCACAACCCACGACGTCGCTCCCTCATCCTCGCCCTGGCGGTTGGCCTGGCTGCCCTGAACCTTCGCCCGGCCATCGTGGCGGTGGGATCCGTCCTGGACCGGATCTCCGCCGCGTACGACGCCCCCGGCACTCTGTCTGGGCTGCTCACCGCGCTGCCCGGCATCTGCTTCGCGCTCTTTGGGGTGGCGGCGGTGCCGCTCTCGCGCCGCTTGGGGCTCACGGGAACCCTGCTGCTGGCGATGGCGCTGGAGGTCCTGGGCCAGGCGCTGCGGCCGGTGATGGGCAGCATATGGGGGTTCATCGCCCTCACTGGGCTGGTGGTCATGGGCATCGCGCTGGTCAACGTGCTGCTGCCCGCGTGGATCAAGGGCGCGGGCGGGCGTGCGGCGGTGCGGCTGATGACGATCTACACCACCGTGCTCAGCGTGGGCATGTTCCTCGGCCCGCTGTCTCCCGTGCTCACGGACTCCTGGCGCGGGGTGCTGTGGATCTGGGCGGGCGCGGCGGCGCTGCAGCTCCCGGTGTGGGCGTGGCTGGCCTTTTCCGCACGCACGCAGGCCGCGCCCTCTCGCACCCCGGACCCCATCCGGGGTAGCCTGTGGCGCTCGCCGCTGGCGGTGGCCATCACGGCGTTCTTCGGGCTGCAGTCCATGAACGCCTACATCCAGATGGGGTGGCTGCCCACCGTCCTGGCGGAGGCGGGGGCCAGCCCCCGGGTGGCCTCGGTGGGCCTGGCGCTGGTGGGTGGCCTCGGGATCGTCGGCGGGCTGATCGTCCCGCGCATCGCGGCCCGCAGCGCGCACGCGCACTGGGTGATCGTGAGCTTCGCCGCCTCGACGGCGGCCGGATACCTGGGGCTGATCTACGCTCCGATGAGCGCGCCCTATCTGTGGTCCGCGCTGCTGGGAATCGGCGGCTTCTGCTTCCTCATGGCGCTCGCGCTCATGCCGGCGCGCACCAGCGCCCCGGAGGTCACAGCGAGGCTCTCGGCCTTCGTCCAGTCCGTCGGCTACCTCCTGGCAGCCGGGGGACCGTTGCTGGTGGGTGCGGCCCACCAGGCGCTGGGGAGCTGGGGGCCGATCCTGTGGGCGCTGCTGCTCAGCAGCGTGCTGATGGGAATAGTGGGCTGGTTGGCGGGGCGCGAGGGCAACGTCGATGCTCAGCTGGCGCGCCAGGCGGGTAGCCTATAGGCCATGGATAGGCCGGTGATGCGCGATGGCGCGCTGCTGATTTTTCGGGCGGTGCTGGGGCTGATCTTTGTGGCACACGGGTGGCGGATCCTCATGGTCACGGGGATCACGGAAACCACCGGGCAGTTTAGCGCCTGGGGCGTGCCGCAGCCGGCGCTGTCCGCCTGGATCGCCGGGGTGGCGCAGCTGGCCGGGGGAGCCCTGTTGGTGGTGGGGCTGCTCACCACGGTGGTGGCGGGCGCGCTGGCCTTGCTCATGGTGGCCGCCATTTACTTCGTGCACCTCACCCCCAGCCTCTCGGAGCTGGAGTACCCGGTGGTGATGCTGGCCTCGCTGCTGATGATCGTGGTCTTTGGCTCCGGGCGCGCGAGCGTGGACGGGGTGCTCACCCGATGATCGCGCACGAGGTCATTCAGTCCGAGCTTTCTGCGCGGCTCGACGGCGAGGAGGGGCGCCTGGATAACGACGTCGTGGAGGCGCACCTGGATCAGTGCGGGCAGTGCCAGGCCTTTTATCGCCGCGCCGCCCGCCTTCAGCCCGTGCCCCCGCCCACCGGACGGGAGCCGGGGGAGGAGCTTACCCGGGCGATCCTCGCAGAGGTCGAACCGGAGTGGCGTCGCCACGCGGGGGCGCGCCTGGCCTCGTTGACGGTGGCGCGCCTGGTCCTGGTGGTGGCGGCGATGCTGCACGTGGTGGCGGCGGTGCGGCTTTTGGCCGATACCGGAGGACTGTTGGAGACCACCGAGGGCGGGCGGGTACTCAGCCCGGATGCCGACCCCACCCTGGCGCACCTGTTGGCTCAGGCTGCGGCGGTGCGCCTGGCCCTGGCCGCGGCGCTGCTGCTGGGGGCCTGGCTGCCGCGCCTGCTGCTGGGCGTCCTGCCGCTGCTGGGGGCGTGGACGATGTTTAGCCTGGGCTTCGGCATGAGGGACGTGCTGTTGGGCACCACCACCAGGCAGCAGGTGCTGGAACTGGTGGCGCTGGGGATCACCACGGCCACCGTGGCGTGGACGTGGTTGAGCAGCGGTGGTTGGTCGCGCTGGCGCGCGGGGCTTCCCACCTAGTGCCAGCTGGGCAGCCACATCATCGAGTGGTAGTAGGCGTCGGGGATAACGTAGCCGTAGAACAGCGGCGAGAAGTATAAGAACATGGAGATCACCGCCGCGAGGTAGGCGATCACCGCCAGGGTGCCGCGGGGCAGGCTGCCCCCGGCGAGGTCGCGCAGGCCGCCCCATGTCACCTGGCCGCCGCGCCCGCAAAGCTGGCCGAGCACCAGGGCGATCATCGTCAGGCTGAAGGGGGTGAGCGCGGCGGCGTAGAAAAAATACATCTGTCGGTCGAAGGAGGCCAGCCAGGGTAGAAAGCCCGCGGCGAAGCCCACCAGGGGAATCAGGAAGCGGCGATCGCGGAGCACAAAGAGGCTCCACAAGGCCCAGAGCAGCACGGGAATGGTGACCCACCAGATCGCCGGGGTGCCAAAGAGGTACACCATGCGGCGGCAGGTGCCCGCCGCGCACTCGATGTCGGTGGAGGAGAAGTACAGGATGGGTCGCCCGGAGACGAGCCAGGCCCAGGGCTTGGAATCCCAAGGGTGGTGGTGCCCGCCGGAGGAGGTGAGCTGGGCGTGGAAGTCCAGCACGGAGAGGTGATAATACAGCCAACTGGCGGCGGTGTCCGGCAGCGCGGAGAGCCACGAGTGCTCGGAGGAGGCGATGGTGCCGTCGACGGCGGCGTGGCGGTACACGGCGGTTTCCGCGGAAAACCAGGCCCGCCAGGACCACAGATAGAGCGCGGCGGGCAGCGCAACCAGGGAGGATAACGCGGGGAGGGTATCGCGCAGCAGCGCGCCGAGCGCGGGGCGGCGGACGCCGTAGCGGCGGCGCAGGGCGAGGTCCCCGAAGATGCTGAGCAGGCTGAAGAACGCGATGTAATAGAGGCCGGACCACTTCACCGCCAGGGATAGGCCTAGAGCGATGCCGGCGGCAAAGCGCCACCAGCGATACCCCAGCCGAGGCCCGAGGGGAGACCCCCCGAGGCCGCCTGAGGCCCAGGCCTCGTGCAGCCGCCGGTGCACCTGGCGGTGATCCAGCAGCAGCGCCCAGGCGGCGAGAAGAATAAAGAGCACCTGAAAGACATCCAACATGCCGTAGCGCGAGACCACCAGCAGCACGCCGTCGAAGGTGGCGAGCACGCCTGCGAAGGTGGCGATTTGCCAGGAATTGCTCAGCGAGCGGACAAAACCCATGAGCGCCACCACGATGAGGCAGCCGAAGAGGGCGGCCATGACGCGCCAGCCCAGCGGGGTGTAACCGAAGATCCGCTCGCCCACCGCGATGATCTGCTTGCCCAGGGGCGGGTGCACCACCAGCCCATAGGCCGGGTTATTCTCGATCCCCCCGATGAGGGGATTGATGCCGCTGCGCACCATGTCCCAGGCCTGCGGCACGTAGTGCTTCTCGTCGAAGACCGGCGTGCCCTTGGCGGCGGTGGAGGATAACCCGAGGAAGCGGGTGAGAAGGGCTAGCGCGCCGATGAGGCCAAAGGAGTACGCCTCGGGGTGACCCCACGGGCGCGTCACCGGCGCGAGGGGATCGGGGCGCTGGAAGCGGGGCGGGAGGGTCAGCGTGCTCACCCGTCAGAGTCTAAGGGGTGCCCGGCGGGATGTGCGATGCTGTACCCATGACTCCCATGAGCTCCCCGCACCTCGACGCCGCCCTTGATACCCCGTTGCCCACTGGGGTGGTGCTGGCGGCCACGCCGCTGGGCAACGTCGCCGACGCCACGCCGCGCCTGTGCCGCCTGTTGGAGCAGGCGGACGTGGTGGCGGCCGAGGATACCCGCCGCACCCGGGCGCTGGCTCAGGCGCTCGGCGTGGAGATCGGCGGCCGGGTGGTCTCGAACTTTGACCACAACGAGCAGCAGAGGGTGGAGATGCTTTTGGCCGCTGCGCGCACCGGCACCGTGGCCGTGGTGACGGACGCGGGCATGCCGGTGGTTTCCGACCCGGGCCTGCGCCTGGTGGCCGCCGCCCTCGACGCCGGGGTGCCGGTCAGCTGCGCGCCCGGCCCCTCAGCCGTGCCCACGGCCCTGGCCTTGTCCGGTCTGGACGTGGGGCGCTTTATCTTCGATGGCTTCGCCCCGCGCCGCGAGGGGGCGCGCCGCACCTGGCTGGAATCCCTACGCGAGGAAAAACGGGCCGTGTGCTTTTTTGAGTCCCCGCATCGGGTGGCGGAGACGCTGGCCGCGGCGGCGGAGATCCTGGGGCCGCGGCGGCGGGTGGCGGTGTGCCGGGAGCTGACCAAGGCCTACGAGGAGGTGCGCCGCGGCCCGCTGGGGGAGGTGGCGCGCTGGGCGGCCGAGGGGGTGCGCGGCGAGGTGACCGTGGTTCTGGACGCCACCGCCGAGGTCGCGGTGGATGTCGGCGAGCTGGTGCCGGAGGCGCTAGGGCGGGTGGCCGCGGGCGAGCGGCTCAAGGCGGTGTGTAAGGATCTGGCCGCCCGGCACGGGGTGCGCGCCCGGGAGCTTTACGACGCCGCCCTGGCCGCGCGCGGCTGATTCAGCCCCCGCACAGAAACTCCCAGGGAAACGTTACCGTTTTGTGATTAATCCCCGACGCGCGTGCGCGCTGCGCTGCGGATTAGCGAGGTCACAAAAGGGTAACGATTCTGGCCGAGATGTTTATGTGCGCCGTCCTATTGCGGATTTAGGTTTGATATATCGCTCATTCTGCTTAATGGTGGGTAACATGACGAATCCGCATGAGAGTGAAGAAAGAGGGGTCGGGGCGGGCTCTGCCACCGAGCAATTAGCCGCCATGCTCCAGGGGCACTCGGCCATTAGCGAGGGGCTGGACGAAGCCGCGGACGCGGATATCACCCTAGAATCCGAGGACGAGGATAACGGGACCAACTGGCCCGTGGTGGGGGCGGCGGGGGCCGTCGCCCTGGGGATCGTGATCTGGGGGCTGGTCGGCTCCGATTCCTTTGCCGCCTTTGCCCAAAGCGCGCTGGACTTTGTGGTCACCAACTTCGGCTGGGCCTTCGTGCTCTTCGGCACCGTTTTCGTGGCCTTCGTGGTGGTGGTCGCGCTCAGCAAGTTCGGCACCATTAAATTGGGCCGCATCGACGAGGAGCCGGAGTTTAGCTCCGTGTCCTGGATTGCCATGATGTTCGCCGCCGGCATGGGCATCGGGTTGATGTTCTACGGCGCCTCGGAGCCGCTGACCTTCTACCGGCAGGGCGTGCCCGGTCACCCGGCCGAGGACGTCAATTCCGCCATGGCCTCCGCGATGTTCCACTGGACGCTGCATCCCTGGGCGATCTACGCCATCGTGGGCCTGGCGATCGCGTATTCCACCTTCCGCGTGGGGCGTCGCCAGCTGATCTCCTCGGCCTTTACCCCCCTGATCGGGGAACGCCGAGCCAAGGGGTGGCTGGGACAGGTCATCGACACCCTGGCCATCTTCGCCACCGTCTTTGGCACCGCCTGCTCGCTGGGGGTGGGCGCCATCCAGATCGGTGCGGGTCTCTCGGCCGCGGGCATCGTGGAGTCCCCCGGCACCTGGACGATCATCGGAATCGTCTCCGTGCTGACCTTGGCTTTCCTGCTGTCCGCGATCTCCGGCGTGGGCAAGGGCATCCAGTACCTTTCCAACGCGAACATGATCCTGGCCGCGATCCTGGCCATCGTGGTTTTCGTGTTGGGCCCCACGGTGGCCGTGCTTAACCTGATCCCCGGCTCGGTGGGCGGCTATCTCTCGGAGTTCTTCTCCATGGCCTCGCGCACCGCCACCAATTCCGACGGCGCGTGGCTCTCCAGCTGGACGATCTTCTACTGGGCCTGGTGGATCTCCTGGTCGCCCTTCGTGGGCATGTTCCTGGCGCGGATCTCCCGCGGGCGCTCTATCCGCGAGTTCTGCGTGGGCGTGCTGCTGATCCCCGCCGGGGTGTCCACCGTGTGGTTTGCCATCTTCGGCGGCACGGCCATCACCATGGAGCGCGAGGGGCGCTCCGTGTGGGGCGACGGTTCCGCGGAGGATCAGCTTTTTAGCCTGCTGCACAACCTGCCCGGCGGCCAGATCATGGGGATCGTGGCGGTGATCCTGCTGGGTACCTTCTTCATCACCTCGGCGGACTCCGCCTCCACCGTGATGGGCTCGATGTCCCAGTACGGGCGCACGAATGCCCATCCCTTCGTTTCCGCGACCTGGGGCTTGCTGACCGCGCTCATCGGGCTCACGCTGCTGGTCTCCGGCGGCGATGATGTGCTGAGCAACTTGCAAAACGTCACCATCGTGGCGGCCGCACCCTTCCTCGTGATCATCGTCGCCCTGATGTTTGCCATCGTCAAGGATCTCCGCGACGACGTCATCTACCTGGACTACCGCGAGCAGCAGCGCTTCGCCCGCAGCCTGGCCCGCGAGCGGCGCATTCATCGCGAATACGTGCAGCGCGAGCAGCAGCGGGCGCGCCGCCTGGCGCGGCGCACCAAGCGCCAGGAGCGCGCCGCAGGTGGGAGCGCGCCGGCGGATAAATTAGGGTAGAACGCATGACCAAAACCGTGCTCGTATCTGTTGCCTGGCCCTACGCCAACGGCCCGCGCCACATCGGCCATGTGGCGGGCTTTGGCGTTCCCTCGGATGTGTTCGCCCGCTATCAGCGAATGCGCGGCGCTGAGGTGCTCATGGTCTCCGGCACGGACGAGCACGGCACCCCCCTGCTGGTGCAGGCGGATAAGGAGGGCGTCTCCGTCAAGGAACTGGCCGATCGCTATAACCGCCAGATCGTCCAGGACCTCGCGGGGCTGGGCCTGTCTTACGACCTGTTTACCCGCACCACCACCCGCAACCATTACGCCGTGGTGCAGGAGCTGTTCACGGGCCTTTACGACAACGGCTACATGATCAAGCAGACCACGATGGGCGCGGTCTCGCCCAAGACCGGTCGCACCCTGCCGGATCGCTACATCGAGGGCACCTGCCCCATCTGCGGCGCCGAGGGCGCGCGCGGCGATCAGTGCGATAACTGCGGCAACCAGCTCGACCCGGTGGATTTGATCAAGCCGGTGTCCAAGATCGACGGCGAGACCCCGGAGTTCATCGAGACCGAGCACTTCCTGCTCGACCTCCCGGCCCTGGCCGACGCCCTGGAAAAGTGGCTGAGCACGCGCGAGTCCTGGCGGCCCAACGTGCTGAAGTTCTCCCTTAACCTCCTGCGCGACCTGCACCCGCGCGCCATGACCCGGGACATCGACTGGGGCATCCCCGTGCCGGTGGAGGGCTGGCAGGATAATAACGCTAAGAAGCTCTACGTGTGGTTCGACGCCGTGATCGGTTACCTCTCGGCCTCGATCGAGTGGGCCTGGCGCTCCGGCGACCCGGAGGCCTGGAAGAGGTTCTGGCAGAACCCGCAGGCCGAGGGCTACTACTTCATGGGCAAGGACAACATCACCTTCCATTCCCAGATCTGGCCCGCGGAGTTGCTGGGCTACGCGGGCAAGGGGGCCAAGGGTGGTTCTCAGCACGCCTACGGGGAGCTCAACCTGCCCACCGAGGTGGTGTCCTCGGAGTTCCTCACCATGTCCGGCTCCAAGTTCTCCTCCTCCAAGGGGGTGGTGATCTATGTCAAGGACTTCCTGGAGGAGTTCGGCCCCGATCCGCTGCGCTATTTCATCGCCGTGGCCGGCCCGGAGAACATGGACACGGACTTCACCTGGGACGAGTTCGTCCGCCGCATCAACAACGAGCTGGCCAACGGCTGGGGCAACCTGGTCAATCGCACCGTCTCCATGGCCCACAAGAACTTCGGTGAGGTGCCTGCGCCGGGGGAGCTCGCGCAGGAGGACGAGGAGATCCTGCGCCTGGCTCGCGATTCCATGAACACCGTGGCCGAATGCCTGGAGCGCTCCAAGTTCAAGGCGGGCATCACCGCCGCCATGCACGTGGTGGGCGAGGCCAACGCCTACATCGCGGCCCAGGAGCCCTGGAAGCTCGCCAAGGACGAGTCTCAGCGCGAGCGCCTGGCCACGGTGCTGTGGACGGCCCTCCAGGTGGTCAGCGACTGTAACGTCATGCTGACCCCGTACCTGCCGGCCACCGCCCAGCGCGTCCACGAAACCCTGGGGCGCACTGGGGTCTGGGCCGCCCAGCCCGAGGTCAGCGAGGTCGTCGACGATGCCCCGGTGGAGCTCGTGGGCACTGGCCTGCCGCAGGAGGGGCAGCGCTACCCGATCATCTCCGGGGACTACGTGAGCCAGCAGGCGCGCTGGGAGCGGGTGACGGTGCAACCGGGCACGCCGCTGGTCAAGCCCAAGCCGCTGATTCGCAAGCTCGACCCGGAGTTGGCCGAGACCGGCCCCGCCTGGGCGCCGGTGCAGCAGGACACCTAGCGGCCGGGCCTCTGGTAAGACGGGGGCATGGCGAAAAAGAAGCCCCGTCCGATTCCGCAGCCCGCCCCCTTCCTCGCGCACCTGGTGGACGCCCACACCCACCTGGCCTCCTGCGGGGCGGACACCCCCGAGGCGGTGCGCGCCGCGGTGCGGCGCGCCGCCGGGGCCGGGGTGGACAAGATCTGCACCGTGGGCGACGGCTTAGAGGAGGCCGAGCAAGCGCTTGCCGCCGCGTACTGGGACGAGCGGGTCTATGCCGCCTGCGCGATTCACCCCACGCGAGCGGGGGAGCTGGGCGAGGCGGCGCGGCATCGATTAGCGCAAATGGCCCTGGATCCGCGCTGCGTGGCGATCGGAGAGACCGGTATTGACACCTACTGGCTGCGGCACGACCCGGAGGCGACCGCCCCGCTGGAGGTTCAGGAGGAGGCGTTGCGCTGGCATGCGGACCTCGCAGCGCGCAGCGGTAAGGCGCTGATGATCCATAATCGGGAGGGCGACGAACACCTGCTGCGCATCCTGGACGACTGTCCGAGCCCGCCCGCGGTGATCTTGCACTGCTTTTCCTCCCCGCTACCGATGGCCCGTCAGGCCATCGAGCGCGGCTGGGTGCTCAGTTTCGCGGGCAACGTCACCTTCAAGCGCAACGAACAGCTGCGGGAGGCGGCGGCCCTGGCCCCGAGCGGGCAGCTGTTGGTGGAGACGGACGCACCCTATATGACCCCGGAGCCCTATCGGGGTGCGCGTAATGAACCCGCTCTGGTGGGGCATACCGCCCTGTGCGTGGCGCAGGCGCGCGGTCAAGCCCCGGAGGAGCTAGCGGAGGAGGTCTCGCGGACCTTTGATGCGGTGTATGGCCTGCGTGACTGTGGCTGATGTGAAGGCCGTGATCTTTGTTGCATAACCCGTCTGACCTGCCGATATTGTTCCGTGCGCCGTGGCGTGGGTGCTGGACAGGGCCCGGCCGTTACCGTATTGTTATTCGAGTTGGAACGGTCCCCGCACCGGGGGACACGGGAGAACGCGGGAGAACACTGTGAAGTCACGCAAGCACACCTCGACGATCCGTAGGATCAACGACAGCCGCTCCGTGCCGCTGCGCATGGCCACCGGCGGCGTGTTGGCCACGATGGTGGTGGGCGGCGTAGCGGTGGCCCAGGGGCAGAAGTCCGTGGTCCTCGACCTCAACGGCGAGCGCAGGGAACTGACCACCATGTCCAGGGATGTCGCCGGCACCCTGGAGGCGGCCGGCGTGGAGGTGGACGAGGGTGATCTGGTTTACCCGGCCCCCTCGGAGCGGGTGGCCGATGCCGCTACTATCACCGTGCGCACCGCCAAGCCCGTGGCCCTGGTCATCGATGGGCAGGAGCAGACCATTCGCTCCACCGCCCTGACCGTGGAGGACCTCATCGGCGAGCGCCCGGAGATCGATCCCGGCTCCGAGGTGGCCGCCGACGGCACCAGCCGCGTGACCGACGGCATGACCCTGGAGGTCACCTCGCCCAAGATCGTGGCCATTCACGACGGCGGAGCCACCAGCTACACCTCCCTGGCGGCCAAGACCGTGGGCGATGCGTTGGCTCAGCGGGGAATCGTCCTGGGCGCGGATGACGTGGTACGCCCGGCCCTCGACACGCCGCTGACGAAGAACCTCAGCATCGAGATCGACCGGGTGGAAAAGACGGAGGAAAAGTCCACCGAGGAGATCGCGCCCCCCGTGGAATACGTGGACAACGCGGAGCTGCCCCGGGGCGAGGAGTCCGTGGTGGAGGAGGGAATCCCGGGGCTCAAGGAGATCACCCGCGCCGTCGTGCGGGTCAATGGCAAGGAGAGGGAAAATAGGGTTCTTCGCGAGGAGGACAAGACCCCGGCCACCCCCCGGGTGATCGCGCGCGGCACCAAGGAGGCAAAGAAAGCGGTGAACGCGTCCCCCCTCGGTTCTTCGGAATCCTCCGCCCCGGCCGTGGCCCAGGGCGGGGTGTGGGACTCGCTGGCCCAGTGCGAGGCCGGGGGCGATTGGTCCATCAACACCGGCAACGGTTTCTCCGGCGGCCTGCAATTTACGCCCTCGACCTGGGTGGGCTACGGCGGCACCGCCTATGCCCCCGAGGCGCACCTGGCCACCCGCGAGCAGCAGATCGCCGTGGCGGAGAAGGTGCAGGCCGCCCAGGGGTGGGGAGCCTGGCCCGCCTGCACCGCCAAGCTCGGTATCCGTTAGGCATGGGGGATAGCGCTGCCCGGCTGCTCGGGCCCGTGGAGATCCGCCAGCTGGCGCAGGAGCTGGGGGTCAATCCCACCAAGAAGCTGGGCCAGAACTTTGTGCACGACCCCAACACCGTGCGCCGCATCGTGGCGGCCGCGGAGCTGAGCCCCGAGGATCGGGTGATCGAGGTGGGCCCGGGCCTGGGTTCGCTCACCCTGGCCCTGCTCGATACCGTGAGCCGGGTCACCGCCATCGAGATCGACGAGCGCCTGGCGCACCGCCTGCCGGACACCGTCGCCGCCTACGCCCCCGATCACGCCGCCAAGCTCACCGTGGTGCGCAGCGACGCCCTGCGGATCACCCCCGAGGACGTGCCGGAGCCGCCCACGGCCCTGGTGGCCAACCTGCCCTATAACGTCTCCGTGCCGGTGCTGTTGCACCTGTTGGCTACCTTCCCCAGCCTGCGTCGGGTGCTGGTCATGGTGCAGGCGGAGGTGGCCGACCGTCTCGCGGCGGACCCCGGCTCCCGCGTGTACGGGGTCCCCTCGGTCAAGGCGAGCTTTTACGGGGAGGTGCGTCGCGCCGGGGCTATCGGCAAGAACGTCTTTTGGCCCGCCCCGCGCATCGATTCCGGCCTGGTGCGCGTGGACTGCCGCGGGGCCGATTCCCCCTGGCCGATCACCGAGGCCACCCGCGGTGCGGTATTTCCGCTCGTCGACGCCGCCTTCGCCCAGCGTCGCAAGACCCTGCGCGCCGCGCTCGCCGGGGTGTACGGCTCGGCGGCCGCGGCCGAGGAGCGCCTTTGCGCGGCGGGAATCGACCCGCAGGCACGGGGCGAGAAGCTGGGCGTGGCGGACTTCGTGCGGCTGGGGAACGCGCGATGAAAAGAAAACTGGTACGCGCCCGGGCCCACGGCAAGGTGAACGTCTTTCTGGGGGTGGGGCAGGCTCGCCCAGACGGCTTTCACGAGCTCTCCACGGTATTCCAGGCGGTGAGCCTGCACGACGACCTCGCGGTGGAGGCCGTGCCCGCCCGCCGGATAGAAAGCGGCCCGCACGTGCGCGGGGTGCGGGTGACGGGCCTGGACGCGCAGAAGGTGCCCACGGATTCCTCTAACCTTGCGGTGCGCGCGGCCGAGGCCGTGGTGGCGCGCTACCGGCGCCGCCACGGCCTTTCCTGGGCACCGGCCCTTTTTCTGCACCTGCACAAGGGGATACCCACCGCCGGGGGTATGGCCGGAGGTTCGGCGGACGCGGCGGCCGCCCTGCGCGCCACTGTGGCTTTGTTCTCCCCGGAGTACCCGCCCCTGGCGGAGGAGGAACTCTACGAGATCGCCGCGGAACTGGGTTCGGACGTTCCCTTTACCCTCATGGGAGCCACCGCCTGGGGGCGCGGGCGCGGGGAGGAGCTCACTCCGGTGCTCAGCAGGGGGAACTACTACTGGGTGTTTGCGCTGTCTCCCCAGGGATTATCCACGCCCGAGGTGTTTAAGAAACTCGACGAGCTGCGCTACGCTCGCCCAGAGGAACAGCCGCACCTCGATGTCGGCGCGGTGAGTAAGGCCCTGGTCAGTGGCGATCCCCTGGCGGTGGCGGTGCACATGCACAACGATCTGGAACCGGCTGCCCTCCACCTTATGCCCCGGCTGCGGGTGGCCCACCGGGCGGCGGTGGAGTTGGGGGCGCTGCGCTGCGTGGTTTCTGGTTCCGGGCCCACCCTGGCCTTTTTGTGCCGGGACGAGGCCGCCGCCGAGGCGGTGGCCGAGGGGCTGCTGGATCACAACCTGGCGCACCGGGCGGTGGTGGCCCATGGGCCGGTGCCGGGGGCGCGGGTGGTGGAGAACTAAACCCCCGTCACCTCCATCTCTACGGGGGTGTGCTCTAGCTGGTGCTTGGCCACCACCTCGCCGGAGGCGAGATCTACCACAAAGAGGGTGTCGGCGGCGTCGCTGACGTAGGCGGTGGAGCCGGCCACCTTGAGGATGGGTCCGGGCTCCTGCCAGTCCTCCTTTTCCTCCCAGGGCTCGATCACCGGGATGCTGCGCAGCACCTCGCCGCGTTCCATGTCGATGATCTTCAGCGCGCCGTCGGTGGTGAGCACCACGCCGTGCCCCTCCTCGTCGCGCCCCAGGGAGCGGAACCAGTAGGAGGCCCCCAGGTCTACGGTGCGCAGGGTGGCGTCGCGGGTGTCGATGATCGCTATGGCGGTGGGGTGCTCGTGCTCGGCGTCGGCGTCGGTCTTATGATCGCCCAGCACGTAGGGGGAATCGGGGCGGCCCGCCAGGTTTCCGGAGCGCTGGTAGTCCTGTTCCACGGGCACCTTGTGGAACGTCGTGCCGTCGAAGAGTATCGGCCCGTTCTCGCAGCCGAACACCACGCGCTCCCCGGCGGCCACGGCCTCGCCGTGGACCCCGGGGCAGTCGGTGGTCTCGGCCAGGGGGGCGCCCTGGGCGTCGAGGAGCCGGATGGTGGAGCGCGACGTCGTGGTGCCCGCGGTGCTGAGCAGATTCTCACCCAGCGGGACGGCCACGCCGTGGTGGGCGGCCCCGGTGGACAGGTGGGTGGGGTCGGCGGGGTGGTCGTCGAGGAAGGCCTCTGTGGGCAGGAGGGTGATGGTGCCCTCGCCGTCGGAGAAGAGGGTGGTGCGCCCGTCGTGGGCCACCACGTGCCCGGCGTGCGGGGCGGCAAAGGTGGTGGAGGTGAGCACGGGGTCGCCGGAGTAGAGGTGGGCGTGGTCGCCGTGATCCACGCGCTGGGCGGCGGTGTCGTAGAGCAGGTATTCGTCGTCGGCGCTCACGAGCAGCGTGCGTCCGTCTCCGCTGGGATTGAGCCGGAGGAATCCCTCGCGCTCGGTGGTGGCCAGGGTGTCGCCGGTGATGGCGTCGAGGGTGGTCAGGCCGCCGTCGTGGGTGTAGGTCAGCCGGGGGTGCAGGGAGGAGACCTCGGCGACTTCGGCGGGACCGTGCTCGGCGGAGCATCCGGTGAGGGCGAGGAGACTACAGGAAAGGACGGCGAGTGCCGCGGCGTGTTTCATGGGCCACGAGCCTAACATATAATGATTATCATTATCAATAATGCGGGGGTGGAAGGGGTGCCTTAGAATGGGATCCGCTATGGCAAACCTCATCAACATGGAGAACGTATCCCTCTCCTACGGCCTTACCACCCTGCTTGACGGCGTCTCCCTCGGGGTGCAAAGCGGGGATCGCATCGGCGTCGTGGGCCTCAACGGTGGAGGAAAGACCAGCCTGCTCGAAGTGCTCACCGGCCTGGCGCAGCCGGATTCCGGGCGCGTCTCCCGCGTCGGCGGCCTGCGCATGGCCGTGGTCACCCAGCGCGCGAATCTTGATCCCGCCGCCACCGTCGCCCAGGTGGTGCTCTCCCCGCTGGGCCTAGAAACCTTCGAATGGGCCTCCAATGCTCGAGTGCGCGCGGTACTCGGCGGCCTGGGGGTGGCCGCGCTGGGCTTGGACACCCCGGTGGGCGATCTCTCCGGTGGGGAGCGTCGCCGCGTGAACCTCGCCGCCGCGCTCGTGCGCGATCTCGATCTCGTGGTGCTCGACGAGCCCACGAACCACCTCGACGTGGAGGGCGTGCAGTGGCTGGCCGATCACCTGCTCGCCCGCAAGATCGCGCTGGTGGTGGTCACCCACGATCGCTGGTTCCTCGACACCGTGGCCACCCGCACCTGGGAGGTGCACGACGGCCGGGTGGACGTCTACGAGGGGGGATACAACGACTGGACCTTCGCGCGCGCCGAGCGCGCCCGCCAGGCCGATGCCGCCGAGGCGCGGCGGCGTAACCTCGCCCGCAAGGAGCTGGCCTGGCTGCGTCGCGGCGCGCCCGCGCGCACCTCCAAGCCCCGCTACCGCATCGAGGCCGCCGAGGCGCTCATCGCGGACGTCCCCGCCCCCCGCGATAGCGTGGAACTCATGGCCTTCTCCAAGCGCCGCCTGGGCAACCGGGTGATCGACCTGGAGGACGCGAGGGTAGAAACCCCCGACGGCCGCGTGCTGGCGGACTCCCTGACCTGGCACCTGGCCCCCGGCGAACGCATCGGTCTGGTGGGGGTCAATGGCTCGGGCAAGACCACCCTGCTGCGCGCCCTGGCCGGGGAGCATCCGCTGAGCGGCGGCCGGCGCGCGCAGGGCACGACCGTGCGCCTGGGATGGTTGCGCCAGGAGCTCGACGACCTCGACCCGCAGCGCCGCCTTCTCGACGCGGTGGAGGACGTGGCCACCTACGTCCGGCTGGGAGACAAGGAACTCTCCGCCTCCCAGCTGGCCGAGCGCCTGGGCTTTTCCGCCAAGCGCCAGCGCACCCCGGTGGGCGATCTCTCCGGCGGGGAGCGCCGCCGCCTTCAGCTGACCCGCGTGCTCATGGCGGAGCCGAACGTGCTGCTGCTCGACGAGCCCACCAACGACCTCGACATCGACACCCTCCAGGAGCTGGAATCCCTGCTCGACGGCTGGCCGGGCACCCTCGTGGTGATCTCGCACGATCGCTACCTCATCGAGCGCATCGCGGACAGCACCTGGGCCCTCTTTGGCGATGGTCGGCTGACCAACCTGCCCGGCGGCATCGATCAATACCTGCGCCGCCGCGCCCAGGAGGCCGCCGCCGAGGGGACCGGGCCCCTGAACCTGGGGGAGGAAAAGCCCGCCGCGCAGCACGCCCCGGCGCGGCTGAGCAGCCAGCAGCACCGGGAGCTGACCAAGAAGATGAACCGGCTGGAACGCGAGATGGCCGTGCTCTCGGACAAGATCGTCGAGGCCGAGGCCCAGATGACACGGGCGGCGGCCGCCACGCCGCCGGACACGGCGCGTCTGACCGAGTTGGATGCCCAGGCCCGCCAGCTGCGCGAGCACCGCGAGGAGGCCGAGGCGCAGTGGCTTGAGGCGGCCGAGGAACTAGAGGGCTGATGCATCGGCGGATCGCGCTGCACCCCTGGGGCATGGTGGGGGCGGCGATCATGTTCGTGCTCGGGCTAACCCCCTCCCTGTTGCCCCGCGATTTCTTCTATCAAGGCCTGGTCTGTGGCCTGGGCGCGGGCATCGGCTACCTGCTGGGAAGCGGCGCGCATCGGGTGTGGCACCGCTGGCTGTCCCCGCGTTACGCGCCGCGGCTGCGGGTCCGCCTCGACCGCGTGCCACCCCGGGCGCGCCGGGGTGTGCGCGTCGCGGTGCCTGCGGTGGCCTGGATGGGCGTGATCGGCGCGGCGGTTTTCTCCCTGCGCTGGCAACGCGGCGTCGCCGAGCTTACCGGGGCGCAGGCCTATTCGCTGGGCGAGTTCCTGCTGGTGCTACCGGTGGGTGCCGCGGTCTTTGCCGCGGCCCTGGCACTGGGGGTCGTCGTGCGCGCCCTGGCGCGGGGGCTGACCCGGGCGGCGCCTTCCCGGCTGCGCGCCCCGGTGCGCGGCACCCTGGGTTGGGGTGCGGCGATCATCCTGTGCCTGTTAGTGGTTAATGAGGTTATTCCGGGCATCATCGTCGGGACGGGGGAGCGGGTGTTCTCCGCGAGTAACGCGCATCCGGAGGAGGGGGTACGCCGCCCGGCCGAGGCGCAGCGCTCCGGCTCGCCGGATTCCCCCGTGGACTTCGCGGGTTTGGGCCGCTACGGCATGAGGTTCGTCGATGGTGGCCTGCGCGCCGCGGATCTGGAACGCCTCACGGGCCGGCCCGCCCGCGAACCGGTGCGCGTGTACACGGGCCTGCGCACCGAACCGGAGGTGGGGAAACGCGCCCGGGTACTCATCGACGAGCTGGAGCGCACCGACGCGCGCGAGCACAAGGCCCTGCTGTTGGTGCTGCCCACCGGCACCGGCTGGGTGAACCTGCGCGCCGCCCAGGCCTTCGAGCTGCTCCACGACGGTGACACTGCCGTGGCCTCCGCGCAGTATTCCTACCTTCCCTCGGCATTTCACTTCTTCGCCGGGGGCGAGGCGGTGCAGGAGGCCGGGCGGGAGCTGATCACCCCCGTGGTGGACTGGTGGAACGGCCTCCCCGCGGAGAACCGACCCAAGCTCTACCTCTACGGGGAATCCCTGGGTTCCACCGCGGTGGAATCGGCCTTTTCCGGGATGCGCGATATTTCCTCGTCCGTCGATGGCATCCTGCTGACTGGCCCGCCGGACTTCAACCCGCTGTGGTCGAGCTTCATCGAGCGCCGCGACCCCGGCACCACCCAGGTCAGCCCGGAGTACTCGGGTGGGCTGGTGGTGCGCTTTGCCCAAAATGCCGAACAGGTGCGCTCTTTCGCCGGCGCGGACGAGCGCTGGGGCCCCACCCGGGTGCTCTACATTCAGCACCCCTCCGACCCGATCGTGTGGTGGTCGCCCTCGCTCATGCTGAAGGAACCGGATTGGTTGCGCGAGCCGGCGGGCTTCGATCGCTTCCCCGGCATGCGCTGGATTCCCTTCCTCACCTTCCTCCAGGTCGCGGCGGACCTGCCGGTGAGTCAGAACGTGCCGCAGAGCCACGGGCACAACTACGGCGACGAGTTGCTCGACGGTTTTGTCGCCATCGCCGGGCAGGATCAGCGCCGCGCCCGCGAGCTCGCCGGAGTGCTGGAGGCCGCGCTGACAAGCAGCGGGGACGCGAAGTTTGAGTAAATTGGTAGGCTGGCGGCCATGATTTTGATCAACGTTGTCTATCGCCCCAAGCCCGAGTACCTGGAGAACTTCCGGGAGAAGGTTGCGGAGTTCACCGAGGCCACCCGCGCCGAGGAGGGCAACATCTTCTTCGACTGGTACCGCAGCACCGATGACCCCGGTGTCTACGTGCTCCTGGAGGCCTTCCAGGACGATGCCGCCGAGGCGCACGTGAACTCCCCGCACTTCAAGGCCGCCTGCGAGCTCTTCCCCACGCTGTTGCTGGAGACCCCCAAGATCATCAACACCACCATCTCGGGCAAGACCGAGTGGGATCGCATGGCCGAGTTCGCGGTGGACTAACCCCAGATAGAATGGTTGCTCATGAGCCATGAGCAACCGCACAGCACCAATCCGCCCGAGCTGAACAAGAAGGCCTACGAAAGGGAGCTCAAGCGCCTTCAAGCGGAGCTGGTGGACATGCAGCAGTGGGTGGTGGAAACCGGTGCCCGGCTGGTGATCGTGATGGAGGGGCGCGACGCCGCCGGCAAGGGCTCCGCGATCAAGCGCATCACCCAGTATCTCAACCCGCGCACCTGCCGGATCGAGGCCCTGCCCGCCCCGAACTCCCGGGAGCAGGGCCAGTGGTACTTCCAGCGCTACGTGGAAAAGCTGCCCACCGCGGGGGAGATCGTGATCTTCGATCGTTCCTGGTACAACCGCGCCGGGGTGGAGCGCGTGATGGGCTTTTGCACCTCCCAGGAGTACCGCCGCTTCCTGCACCAGGCCCCCATCTTCGAGCGGCTGCTGGTGGAGGACGGCATCATGCTGCGCAAGTATTGGTTCTCCGTCTCCGACGAGGAGCAGATTGCCCGCTTCCGTTCTCGGCGCAACGACCCGCTGCGCCGGTGGAAGCTCTCTCCGATGGATCTTCAGTCCCTCACCCGCTGGGAGGAATACTCCCGGGCCAAGGACGAGATGTTCGTGCACACCGACATCCCCGCCGCCCCCTGGTACACGGTGGAATCGGAGGACAAGAAGCGCTCGCGGATCAACGTGATCTCGCACCTTTTGTCCACGGTTCCCTACGAGAAGATCGAGCGTACCCTGCCGGATATCCCGGATCGCCCGGCCGGTGACCACGACTATCAGCGGCCCCCGCGCGAGGACTTCCGCTACGTGCCGGACGTGGCCGCCCGGCTGGAGTCGGGTAAGAAGCCCAAGAAGAAGGCTAAGAAGAAGTAGCCTCCGGCGTCGGATCCTCCTCCGGGTTACGCCCCGGCGTCATGAGGTCGAATCTGGTGATGAGAACCCTAAAGAGCACGTAGTACAGCACCCCGTAGCCCAGGCCCACCACCAGGATCAGCCAGGGCCGGGTGCCGATGCCCCAGTTGAGGAGCAAGTCGGTGGCCCCGGCGGAGAACCCAAAGCCCATCTTGGCCCCCAGGAAGTTCATCAGCGCCAGGCAGGTGCCGGTGAGCACCGCGTGCAGGGCGTAGAGCGGCATGGCCGCAAACATGAAGGAAAACTCGATGGGTTCCGTGATCCCGGTGAGCAAGGCGGTGAGCGCCAGCGAGATCATGGCCCCGCCCACCATCTTCTTCTGGGCGGGCCGGGCGGTGTGGTAGAAGGCCAGGCAGGCGGCGGGCAGGGCGAACATCATGATGGGGAAGAAGCCGGTCATGAAGCTGCCTGCCGTGGGGTCCCCGGCGAGGAAGCGGGCGATGTCGCCGTGCACGAGGTCGCCGGAGGAGTTGGGGTAGGATCCCAGGACGAACCACGGCACGAAGTTGAGCAGGTGGTGCAGGCCCAGGGGGATGAGCGAGCGATTGGCCAGCCCGTAAAGGAAGCCGCCCAGGACGTCGTTGCTGTGGGCGGCCTCGCCGGCCCAGGTCAGCGCGGCGTCGAAGGCGGGGTAGACCAACAGCATGGGGATCGCCACGACCACCGCGCTGAGGCCCACGATCATGGGCACCAGGCGCCGCCCGCTGAAAAAGCCCAGCCAGTCGGGCAGGCGGGTGCGGTGGAAGCGCTGCCACTCCACGGCGGCGATCAGCCCGATGACCACGCCGCCAAAGACGTGGTAATTCACCACGGCCTGTTCGCCGTCGGCATCTGTCGCGCCGCCGAGCACCAGCGGCGACATCGCCTCGAAGGTGCCAGTGAGCATGAGGTAGCCCACCACGGCGGCCAGGGCGGTGGAGCCGTCGGCCTTCTTGGCGAAACCGACGGCGATGCCCACCGCGAACAAGATCGGCAGGTTGCTCATGATCGCGTTGCCCGCCCCGCCGAGCAGGTGGGCCAGCCAGTTGAGCACCGTGACCTCGGGCCAGCGGCCGAGCAGATCCGGTTGGCCCGCGCGCGCCATCAGCGCGGCGACCGGCAGGGTGGCGATGGGCAGCATGAGGGAGCGGCCCAGGCGCTGTAGCACCTGCATGCTCTTGCCCTTTTTCTTCGTGGACACGCGCACTCCTTGGGGAGCTGGGGGAATGAGACATGCTCAGTGTATATGCTGGTACCTGCCGCACAGCGCCGTACGCAGGAGGAACTTTTTATGGGACAGATCAGCACCGAGGGCATCATCGCGGGCCTGGGCGGGGCGGATAATATCGAAGAAATCGAGGGCTGCATCACGCGCCTGCGCACGGTGGTCTCCGAGGCCTCCGTCGTGGACGAGGCCGCCCTGCGCGCCGCCGGCGCCATCGGGGTGGTCTTTGCCGGTTCCGTGGTGCAGGTGGTGGTGGGTCCGCAGGCGGAGATGATTGCCGAGGACATCGAGGATCTGCTGTGAGCGAGGTCATCGCCCCCTTGGCGGGAACCGTCGTCGATCTGGCCGAGGTTCCCGACGAGGTCTTTGCCTCCGGCATGGTGGGCGAGGGGGTGGCCGTGGTGCCGCCCGCCGAGGGGGCGATCGAGGTCGTGGCCCCGCTGGACGGCACCCTCAAGCAGGTACTCCCGCACGCCTTCATCGTGATGGACGAGGCCGGGATTGGAATCCTGGTGCACGTGGGCATCGACACCGTGGAACTAGGTGGCACGGGCTTTGCGGTGCACAAGGCCAAGGGGGATCGGGTGCGGGCCGGGGAGCCGGTGGTGACGATCGATGCCCCCGCCATCGCCGCCGCGGACTACAGCCTCGCCTGCCCGGTGGTGGTCATGGCCGGGGAACTTGGTGAGGTGGTGGCCGCCGGTGACGTGGAGCGGGCGGCAACGCTGTACCGGGTGAACTAACCGATCAGCTCCTCCAACACCCGCAGTACCCCGGCCTCCGTGTGGGGCGGGGCGAGGCGATCGGCCGCCTCCTTAATCAGGGGGTGGGCGTTGTCCATGGCGTAGGAGGTGCCCGCGGCGCGCAGCATGTCGAGGTCGTTGAGGTAGTCGCCAAAGGCCAGGGTGTTGCGCATGGGGATGTCGAGGGCGGCGGCGAGCTGGCGCAGCGCCCGTCCTTTGGTGGCCTTCGGGCTCATCACGTCCACCCAGTGCTTGCCGGATAGTACTGGGCTTTCCTCCGGCGCGGCGGCCCTCAGCAGGGGCAGAGCGTGGGTCTCCGCGTCCGCCTCGGAGTAGAGGGCGATCTTGATGACGGTGTCGTCCACGGCCTCGTGCAGGTCGGCCACGGGGCGCACCCGGTGGTAGTATGTGGCCACCTCGTCGAGGATGTCCGGGCGATCCACGTAGGCCATCGTGGGCGTGCACACCACCATCTCCATGCGGGTGGGGGCGGTGGTGGCGGCGTCGATGAGCGCGTGGGCGGACTGCGCCCGCATGGGGGTGGTGGAGACCACCTCGCCCCCGGCGTAAACGACGGTGCCGTTTTCCGCGATGAGGTTGAGCTCCGTGCCCAGGGAACCGAAGAGAGCCTGGAGGGTGGCCAGCTGGCGGCCGGAGGCGGGGACGAAAACGATCCCGGCCTGCACCAGCCGGGGGTAGAGATCCCAGAAGGCCTCGGGGATATTTCCATTCCCGTCGAGGAAGGTGCCGTCCATGTCCGCCGCCACCAGCCGGTGTTCCATTGGTTGTTTCCCGTGTCCTTTCCCAAGGTGATGTGCAACACTGGGAAACATGACTGATGCGATGCCTCCCGTTCTCACGCTTGTGGATCAGACTACCGGAATCATTCAGCTCAATCGCCCCAAGGCCCTCAACAGCCTCAACCCGGAGATGGTCGGCGCCCTTGCCCGTGCCCTGGAACGGTGGCGCGACGATCCCGCGATCACCCAGGTGCTCATCGAGTCCGTCACCCCCAGGGGCTTCTGCGCGGGCGGCGACGTACGCTATGCCCGCGAGCAGATCCTGGCGGGCAACGAGGCCCACATCGACGACTTCTTTGCCGAGGAATACGCCATGAACAAGGCCCTGGCGGCCTACCCCAAGCCCTACGTGGCCTTGATCGACGGCGTGGTGATGGGCGGAGGGCTGGGGGTCAGCGCCCACGGCTCGCACCGGGTGGTCACGGAGCGGGCCTTTGCCTCCATGCCGGAGATGGCGATCGGATACATCACGGACGTTGGCATCAGCTGGGTTCTGCAGCATCTCCCCGGTAGCACCCCGGCGCTGGGTGCCTTCCTGGGGATTACCGCCTGGCGGCTCAATCCCACCGAAATGCTCTGGACGGGCCTGGCCACCCACTACGTGCCCTCGGCGGAGCTGGGGCGGGTGCGCCGGGCGATCGTGGAGCGCGGCGTGGACGAGGCCCTGGCGGGGCGGCAGGATCGGCCCGAGGGGAGCAATCGCCTGCTGGCCCTGCGCCCCGGAATCGAGGAGGCATTTGGGCACGGCTCCTGGAGGGAGATCGAGGCCGCTGCGCGCGAGCACCCCGAGCTGTGGGCGGTGGTGGAGGACGCGCTGAGGGAGGCCAACCCGGCCTCCGTGGTGGCCGCCGCGGCGCTCTTTGCCGCCAATAGCGCGGTGGGTGTGGAGGAGGCGATTGATAACGAAGCCCGCCTGGCCGCGGTGCTGCGCCGCGAGGCTAACTTTGCCGAGGGCGTGCGCGCGATCCTGGTGGACAAGGATCACCGCGCCGCCTTTGAGCCCGCGAGTTGCGCGGAGGTGGATGAGGCCGCCTACACCCGCCTGCTCGGGCCCTCTTCGCGCGCCTAGGCCTCGCCCCGAGCGGTGGCATAAGCGCGCAGGGCGCGTTGCACATCGGCGAAATCGGGTAGCGGTTGCGCGGTGACGTCTCGGGCCACCTCCTGCCGCAGCGCCGGCAGGCGAAGATGCGGTGCATCGAGCAACACCAGGGCGGTGATGCCGGGGGCCAGTCCCGCCACCGCGTGCGTCCACGCCCCCAGGATCGGTTTGGCGATCACCGCGATGTCCCAGCGGGTGGCCTGCGCCAGGGGAATGCGGGGGCGTACCAAGGGGAGGACGCCATGGCGCTGTCCGAAGGCGAGCAGTGCGCGGCTGGGGGCCCGGGCGGCGGTGGCGAGTCGGGGATCGGCCCAGCCCCAGGTGAAGGCGTCGTGATGGAAAACCCCCAGCACGTGGGCCCGCATCCCCTCGGCGGTGCCGGAGGCGAGGTCGAGGCGCACCTGGTGGGCGGGGTGGTGGGCGTGGAAGAAGAATTGGTGCTCGATGGAGAGATAGGCGGCGTCCGAGTAGACCTGGGCCGGGGTGGGGGAATCGGGTGCGGGCACCTGGAGGGCGGTGTCGCCGTCAAAGAAGATGGGCTGCCCGGCCAGGGTCAGGGTGGCCTCGTCTTCCACCAGCGGCAGGCCGCGCAGCAGCGCGAAGCCTCGTATTTCCTCGTGTCCCCGGCGCGGCTGTTCGCTCAGGGCCTCGATCAGGGCGGGGCGTAGGGGGATCTCGGCGGTGTCGAGGTGGAGGGCCACCACCATCTGAGAGCCGTCGCGGCGCGGGGCGAGGACAGCCGGGGCGGCGTCGAAGAGCAGGCCCGCCTGGTCGAGTAGCTCCTGGCGTGCGGGTTCGCTGCCGCCGCGCGAGGCGGTGAGCCAGCGCCAGGTGTCGCCGTGGATCTCGGCCACGCGGGTGCCGGTCATGCTCTCCCGGCCTGCCACCACGGAGACCGCGGCGCCGGGGGTGTCGTCCGTGGCCGAGGGGCCGGTGAATTCGAGGGGGCCGCGGATCTTGCTGAGCGCGGCGCGTCCCTGGGCGCGGGCGATGAGATTGCTCATGCCCGCGATGATACGTGGCGGCGGTGGCTAGGCCAGGTTGCGCAGGATGCTAAAGGCCTGGCGGATGAGCCGCTCGCCCGCGGCGGGGTCGTGCTTTGATTGCCGATGGAAGTCGGCAAGGGCGGTGGAGATGGCGTGCCCGGCCGCCCCCAGGGCGATGGTGGCCTCCATCTCGCCTAATGTCGGGAAGCGGGATCGTATGCACCGAATGAGTCCCGCAAACTCCCGGTCCAGGGACGCCTTGATGTCCCCCCTGCCCAGGGTCTCGCCCACCTCGCCGAGGCGAGTGAGCGCGGACAGGGAAGCGAAGTCGGAGGAATCCCGGTGGAGGCCACGCACCGCCACCTCCTCCATCGCGTTGAGAAAGGACAATCCCTCGGGCAGGCCATCCATCTCCTCGATGAAGCCCTCCACCCGGCGCGCGATGGCATGGAAGAGGGCCTCCTCGCGGGAGGAAAAATAGTTGTGGAAGGTGCGGGGGGAGACCCCGGCGGCGTCCGCGATGGCGGCCACGGTGAGTCCCTCCGCGCCCTTGGTTAAGGCGATCTGCGCGGCGGATTCCGCCAGGGCCGCGCGGGTGGCGGCCTTCTTTGTTTCCCGCAGGCTGGTCATGGTGGTGCCTTACTACTCGTCGGTGGTTGAGGATGCCGATTGCTCGCGCAGGGTGCTCAGGGCGGCACCCTCCACGTCCACATTAGGCAGGATGCGGTCGAGCCAGCCGGGGATGTGCCATGCGCGGTCGCCCAGCAGGTACATGGTGGCCGGAATGATCGTCATGCGCACCACGAAGGCGTCGAAGAATACGGCCGTGGCAAGGGCGAAGCCCATCGTCTTGATGAAGGCGGCGTCCTGCAGGATGAAGGCGGCGAATACGCTCATCATGATGAGTGCGGCCGCGGTGACCACGCGGGCGCCGTGGCGAAAGCCGCTCTCGGTGGCCTCGGCGGCGCTCATCCCGTGGTGGTAGTCCTCGCGCATCCTGGTGACGAGGAATACCTGGTAGTCCATCGCCAGGCCAAAGACCAGGCCGATGAGCATGATGGGCAGGAAGCTCAGCAGCGGCTGCGGGTCGTCGACCAGGCCCAGCCAGCCCTCCTGGAAGAGGGCGACGGTGACGCCGAAGGTGGCGGCCACCGACAGCCCGAAGCCCAGGGCGGCGATCAGCGGTACCCACACGGAGCGGAACACAATCATGAGCACCAGGAACGCCAGGGTGAGCACGATGGCGATGTAGGGCAGCAGAACGTCGGAGAGGCGGTCGGACATGTCGTCGAAGATGGGGGTGGAACCTGTGAGGCCGTAGCGTGCCCCGGTGTCCGCCCGGAACCCCGGTTCCGCTTCGCGCAGTTGCGCGAGGGTTTCGGAGGTGGATTCGTCCGTGGTGCCTCCGGCGGGGGTGATAAGGATCTGGGCGGTGGTGCCCTCCTCGCTCATCCCGGCGATCTGGGCGTTGACCACGCCCTCGGTGGCACTGAAGAGCTCCACGGCCTGGGCAAAGGCGGGCGTGCGATCCTGCTCGGGCAGGTCGCCGGCCTCCACCAGGGCGATCATGGGGGCGTTGCGCCCGGGCCCGAAGGCCTCGGACATGGTTTCGTAGGCCTCGCGCTGCGGGGTTCCGGGCGCGGTGGAGCCGTCGGTGGGCATGGCCAGGCGCATGTTCAGCATGGGCAGGGCGAGGAGCCCCAGCAGCAGCACGCCGCTGATGAGGGACAGCCAGGGGCGCTGGCCGATGCGCTGCGCCCAGCGCCGACCCGCGGTGGGCTTGACGTTATCCGGATCCGGTACCGAGGGGCCGGGGATGCGTCCGCCAAAGACGCGGGTGCCCAGCAGACTGAGCAGGGCGGGCAGGAAGGACAGGGAGATCATCACGGCGATGGCCACGGTTAGGGCGGCGGCAAGGGCCATCCAGGTCAGGAAGGGAATGTTGATGATGGACAGCGCTGCCAGGGCGATGAGCACGGTCAGACCCGCGAATACCACGGAGGAACCGGCCGTGCCGGTGGCCATACCCATGGCGTGGGCTCGCTCGGCGGTTGAAAGATCGCGGATGTGGCGGGCGAGCTCCGCGGGGCCGAGGTCGCCATTGCCATCGTTCTTGCGCCTGATCAGCGCGATCATCTCGTTGCGGAAGCGCGAGGCGATGAACAGGGCATAGTCGATGCCCACGGCCAGGCCGATCATGGAGGCCAGGGTGGGGGTCATGTCGTTGATGTCGTTGCTGATGACGGTGGCCAACTGCACTCCCATGATGCCGATGGCCACGCCGATGACGGCGGAGAAGATGGGCATGCCGGCGGCGATCACGGAACCGAAGGTGATCAGCAGTACCACGGCGGCCACGGCCAGGCCGATGAGCTCGGAGGTCATATCCATCTCGCCGGCGCCGGTAAACGCGGTGCCGCTGTAGGTGACCTCTAGATTTTCACTGTTGGCATTATCCAGTGCTGCTGTGACGGCATCGAGGTCGGCGGAATCGATGTCCTGCGTGGTGGGGGCGTCGAAGGTGATGTTCGCGGTGCCGGTGGTTGCGTCCTCGCTCAAGGGGCTAAGCGCGGCGATGTTCTCCACGATCTGCTCCTTGGGCAGGCCCTGGGCCTCCAGCTGGGGCGTCATCTGCGCGTTAAGCCCCTGGGCGGCCAGCGCGGGATTGACCAGGGAATCGGTGTCGGTGAGCGCGCCGGTGTCCTTGAGGTCGGTAAAGAGGGCATCGATCTCTGCGGCGATGGCGGGATCGTTGAGGGCGGCGCCGTTGGTGGTGTGGAGCACCACGGTGCCGCTGGGGGTGCTCAGGGCGTCGCCGGATTCGGGGAAGAGCTCCTGCATGCGCTCCTGTGTTTCCATGGCCTGGAGGCCGGGGATGGAAAAGGAACTCGCGGGAGACTTGGCGAACGCCCCGGCGAGCCCGCCTAGGGTCACCAGGAGTACGAGCCAGAAGGCGAGGAAGGGGCATTTTCTCCGGTAGGCCAGGTGGCCGAGCCGGTAAAGAAAGCGGGACATGGATGTCTTTCTGGGACGGAGATAGGGACATTGCACATGATAGGCAATAATTCTCTAATTATGCAAGTTTGCCTACATTGTGCATTTTTGTGGTGGAGGGGAGGGCCGAGTCCCAACCGCGGGTGGTTACAGTGGTGGCAGCAAAAGCCACCGCCTATCCCCACGAGGAGCGCCGTTGATCCTGCAAGCCGCCTCCATGGCCCTCGCCGATTCCGTGAACGTGCTGCTCATCGGCGTGCTCGTGGCGCTCGGCGTGCTGCTGTCGCGTCGCGGGCGCTTTGGCGCGGTGTCCGCGCTGCTGATCGCGGGCGACTGGCTGGGGGTGTTCCTCTACGCTCTGCTGGTCCTTCTGGTCTTTGATGGCCTGGGCGACACCATCCGCGCCGCCCTGGAATCGCCGATCTACGCGCTCGTCCTCGCCGGATTTGGCCTCTTCTCCCTGGTGGCCACCGCGCGCAGCTCCGGAGAGGCGACGGTGGGGCTGGTGCGCCGGGTGCTGCGACCCCTGCGCGGCCCGGCGGCCATGACTCCGGCGGTGGGGTTCGTGCTCGGGGTAGTGCAATCGGCCACCTCCGTTCCCTTTTACCTGGGTATCGGGGTGGTCTCCGCCGGGAATTTCGGCGTGACGCAGCGTTATCTGGGCATGGTGGTCTACGCCACCATAGCGCTGAGCCTGCCCGTGCTGAGCGCCTTCGCGGTGGCCTGGGTGCGCCGGTACCCCTACTCCCCGGTGGGGCGGGCCTTCGAGTGGGCGCGGGTGCACCCGCTGACCTCCATTCGCCTCGCCGGGTACACGGTGGGCTTCTTTCTGCTGGGCCTGGGTGCCTGGACGTTTTACGACGTCGCGGTGGCGGCGGAATAGGTCAGGACCAGCAGGTCGCGCTCCAGGCTGACGAGGTCGTCTGGGGTGAGGATCGCCCCCCACAGCGGGCCGGAGCTGCTGCCGTCGGTGGCGGCGATGATCAGGCGGGCCGCGCGGGCATCCAGGCCATCGTCGTGGAGCTCGGCGCGCCACCGCGCGGCGTTGCGTCGGGTGACCTCGCGCAGCCCCGGCTCGGAGAGCAGGTGCGTGGCCAGGGCGAGCTCCTCGTGGAGAGCCTTGGGGTTTCTCGTTCCGGCGAAGACGGTGCGGATATAGGCACGCGAGAGGTGACCGGGGGTGAAATCCCTGGCTCGGCGATCGGCCTCCTCGACCTGGGCGCGGAAGCGCTGCATGACGTCCGTGACCAGCCCGTGTAAAAGGTCGTTCTTGCTGGGAAAATGGTAGAGTAGGCCGCCCTTGGATACGTTGGCCTCCGCGGCGATGGCCGCAAGGGATACGCTGGGGCCGCTGCGCCGGATGAGTCGGGCGGCGGCCTGAAGGATGTGGTCCTTAGTCTCCTCCGGGGTGCGCTTGGTGCGGGCCATGAGGATTCCTTTCCGGCGGTTAGTGATCCGGGGTGGCGCCGGTCTCGTTGGGGATGAAGAAGTACGCCACCGCTGCGGCGACCAACATCATAACCACCGCGACGAGCGTGGTGGACTGCATGGCGGAGACGAAGGCCTCCTGAGCAGCGCGCAGGGTAGCGCTCCCTGGGGCGAGGAGATGGGCGGCGGTGGCCAGTGAGTCCCGCGCCTGGCGGGCAAGGTTGGGATCGGTGCCCGCCGGAAAGTCGAGGCGCAGCCGATAGAGCGCGGCGACGAGGGAGCCGAGGACGGCCACCCCCAGGGCCGCGCCGAGCTCGTAGGCAGTCTCCGAGATGGAGGAGGCCGCCCCGGCTTTCTCTGGACGAACCGCCGAAACCACGGCATCCACGCTGAGCGTTTCCGCGATGCCCACGCCCAGGCCCAGGGGGACGGTGGCCAGCAGCAACCACAGTAGGTGGTCGGCACCCTCGGTGACCGCCACCAGGGCAAGCCCCGCCGCGCCGATGAGCAGGGAGACCGCGATGGCGCGGCCCCGGCCCAGTCGCCTCAGAAGCAGGCCCACGGAGGCCGCGGCGAGCATGGAGGCCAGGGCCACAGGAAGCTCCGCCAGGCCGGCCTGGAACGGCCGCAGCCCGCGCACCAGCTGAAGATACTGCGAGTAGAAAAACAGCGCCCCGCTGAGCGCGAACACGGAGATGAGATTGACCAGCACGGCCCCGCTAAATGCGGAGTTGGCAAAGAGCTCGAGCTCGATCATCGGGGTGGCCAGGCGGCGCTGGCGACGGATAAAAAGATAGCCGCTGAGCAGGCCCATTGCCAGGATCGCGGCGGTGGCGGGATCAAAGGAGCCGCCGGCGGCCTGCTTGATGGTGTAGACCGCGGGGATGATCGCCAGCATGGACAGTCCGCTGGAGAGCAGATTGAAGGGGCCGGGGGAGGGGGTGCGCGATTCCGGCAGGAGCCAGCCGCCCAGGAGGAGCACGGCCGCTGTCACCGGGAGATTGATGAGGAATACCGAGCCCCACCAGAAGTGCTCCAGCAGTGCTCCGCCGATGAGCGGCCCGAGGGCGATCCCGCTGGCCGAGGCGGCGGACCACAAGGCGATGGCGCGGGTGCGTTCCGCGGGATCGGTGAAGATGTTGCGGATGAGGGAAAGCGTGGAGGGCATGATGGTGGCCCCCGCGATCCCGAGGAGAAGGCGGGCGGCGATGAGGACCTCGGGGGTGGGGGCCAGCGCGGCAAGCAGCGAGGCGGCCCCGAAGGCGGCCGTGCCGACGAGCAGCAGGCGCTTGCGTCCGATGCGATCGGCGAGGTTGCCCATGGTCACGAGCAGGCCCGCGAGAGAGAGCGAGTAAATATCGCCGATCCACAGGACCTGGGTGGCGGTGGGGGCGAGGTCGCGGGTGAGGGAGGGGACGGCGAGGTAGAGAACCGTGGAATCGATGACGAGCGGCAGAACGGCGCTGACCAGCACGGCGAGGCTGCTCCACCGGCGAAGGCTGCTCATGAACGCTCCTATAACTATACCGTCTGGACGGTTTAGTTATACTGGGCGGGGGTGATGAGTGCAAGGAAGGTGTAGTTGTTGTGTAGATTGTTCAACAACAATCTCATGTATTAAGTCACATAAGGAGGGGATGCGCCGTGAGCCAAACACAGGACGAGGCCCATGACCGCGCCGAATCCCGCGCGCGCAGCCACGCCGGGCGCACCGCCATTCTCGGGGCGATGTTCCTCATGGCCACCAGCGCCATCGGACCCGGATTCCTCACGCAGACCAGCGTGTTCACCGTGAAGCTGGGCGCGGCCTTTGCCTTCGCCATCCTCGTGTCCATCCTGGTGGACGTGGCCATTCAGATGAACGTCTGGCGGGTACTCGGCATCACCGGCCTGCGGGCCAACGAGCTGGGCAACACCGTCCTGCCCGGGCTCGGCTGGGTCATGGCGGCCTGCGTCTTTGCCGGCGGCATGGTGTTCAACATCGGCAACATCGCCGGGGCGGGCCTGGGCACCAACGCCATGCTGGGGGTGGATCCCAAAATCGGTGGGGCCGTCTCCGCGCTGGTGGGCGTGCTCGTGTTCCTTTCCCGGCGTGCCGGCATGGCCCTGGATCGGATTGTGGCGGGCCTGGGCGCGCTGATGATCCTGCTCATGCTCTACGTCGCCATCGCCTCGGCCCCGCCGGTGGGAGAGGCACTCAAAAACACCGTGGCGCCTGCCCACGTGGACTTCCTGGTGATTACCACCCTGGTGGGCGGCACCGTGGGTGGGTACATCACCTTTGCTGGGGCGCACCGCATGATCGACAGCGGCCTGACCGGCCTGGAGCACCTGGCCGAGCTCAGCCGGGGCTCCGTGCTGGGGATCATCGTCACCGGAGTGATGCGCGTGCTGCTCTTCCTCGCCGTGTTGGGGGTGGTGGCCACCGGGGTGACCCTGGCCGAGGACAACACCGCCGCCGACGCCTTCTACCACGCCGCCGGAGAAATCGGCCTGCGCCTGTTCGGCGTGGTGCTCTGGGCCGCGGGGCTGACCTCCGTGATCGGTGCCTCCTACACCTCCGTGAGCTTCGTGACCACCCAGGCCACCCCGGCCAGGGTGCGCTCGTTGATCACCGTGGCCTTCATCGCGGTCTGCGCCGCCGCCTACCTCCTGTTAAACTCCGCCCCGCAGACCCTGCTCATCTTCGCCGGGGCCTTCAACGGCCTGATCCTGCCGGTGGGCTTCGCCGTGGTGCTCTGGGTGGTCTGGCGGCGCGGCGACCTGCTGCGCGGGTACCGCTACCCAATGTGGCTGAAGCTCCTGGGCACGGCGGTGTGGCTGCTCACCATCTACCTGGGTTGGAACTCGCTATCCGGCCTGGCCGGGCTGTGGGGCTAGGGCGCCCAGCACCAGCTCGCGGGCGTGGTCGAGCCCGCCGCGCAGGAGTTCCGCCGCCCCGGCGCGGTCTCCCGCCCCCAGGGCGGTGACCACCGCACGGTTATCGGCGATGAACTGGGCGTGAAAGTTCGGGTCGAGGCGCTGGACGGAGAGAAACACCAGCCGCATCCGCGCCAGGATCTGCTGCGCGGACTGCTCCAGCAGCGCGGACCCGGATCCCGCCATGATCTCGCGGTGAAAGCGTTGGTTTGCCTGCGCCACCAGCGGCAGATCTCCGCGTCGGCGAGCCGACTCCGCCTGGGTCACCGCGGCGTCGAGGGATTCCACTGACACGCGCGTTCCCCAGCGCAGCGCGGCGGGCTCGACGATCATCCGGGCTTCGTAGAGCGCGTGGACGTCGTCGGTCTTGGGCGAGAGGATGAACACGCCCCGATTCGGCTCGCGCGCCACCAGTCCTTCGGCGGCGAGCATGGTGAAGGCTTCGCGCAAGGTATTGCGGGAAATGCCCAGGTGTTAGGCGGTGTCCGTCTCGCGGAGCTGCTCGCCGGGAAGGTGCTGTCCGGCGGAAATGGCTCGGCGCAGCCGCGAAGCCGCCTGCGCTGCTCTCATGGTCTCCTCTATTCGATCCGGGCCAGGGCGGCGCCGCGCTCCACGGCGTCCCCCGGAGAGGTCATGAGGTGGATCGTACCGGAGCGAGGAGCGGTGACGTTGGATTCCATCTTCATGGCCTCCACCGTGGCCACGGCCTGCCCCTCGGTTACCTCCTCGCCGTCCTCGACCTTCCACGCCACCAGCGTTCCGGTGTAGGGACAGGCCACATCGCCCTCGGTGCGCTTGTCCCCTGAGGCCGCTGCGGGGGCCACCGGCGTGGGCGCGGCGGAGGCAAACAGGGAGACGGGCAGGCCCACGGAATGCAGGCGGCCGTCGATCTCGACGGTGACGGTGGTGCGCTCGGCGTAGGCCTCTACGATGGCCTCGGGGCCATCTCCAAAGGTGGGCGTGTATTCCTTATCCACCCAGTCGGTGTATATCCCCAGGGTCTCGCCCACCAGGGCGGGGTGCTCCACGATGTCGCGCTGGAACGGCAGCACCGTGCGTACGCCCTCGATGCGGAACTCGCGCAGGGCGCGCCGGGCGCGCACCAGGGCGATCTCGCGGGTGGGGCCCCACACTATGAGCTTGGCCAGCAGGGAATCGTAGACCCCCGGAATGGTCCAGCCCGCGCGCACGCCGGTGTCCACGCGGATGCCGGGACCCAGGGGCGGCTCGAAGGCGGTGATGGTACCGGGGCAGGGCACGAAGCCGTGCGCTACGTCCTCGGCGTTGATGCGGAACTCAAAGGCGTGGCCGCGGGAGGGCGGGTCGCCGTCGAAGGGTAGCGGGTGGCCCGCCGCGATGCGGAACTGCTCGGCGATGATGTCCAGGCCGGTCACGGCCTCGGTGACGGGGTGTTCCACCTGCACGCGGGTGTTGACCTCAAGGAAGGAGACGGTGCCGTCCTCGGAGACGATGAACTCCACCGTGCCCGCCCCCAGGTATCCGGCCGCCCGGCAGACCTCGCGCGCACCCTCGACGATGGCGGTGCACTGTTCCTCGGTGAGGAAGGGGGCTGGTGCCTCCTCCACGAGCTTTTGAAAGCGCCGTTGCGTGGAGCAATCGCGGGTGCCCAGCACCGCCACGTTGCCATGCCGATCCGCCAGTACCTGGGCCTCCACGTGCCGGGGTTTGGTCAGGAACTTCTCCACGAAGCATTCCCCGCGCCCAAAGGCCTCGACGGCCTCGCGCCCGGCGGAGCGGAAGGCATCCTCGATCTCGTCGAGCTCGGAGACCACCTTGAGGCCGCGCCCGCCGCCGCCGAAGGCCGCCTTGATGGCGATGGGCAGGCCGTGCTCCTCGGCGAAGTCGCGGGCCTGCTCCCAGGACTCCACCGGGTCCGAGGTTCCCGGTGCCAGGGGAGCACCCACGGATTCGGCCAGTCGCCGCGCCGAGACCTTATCGCCCAGGGTGTCGATCGTCTCCGGGCGAGGCCCGATCCAGGTCAGCCCCGCCGCGAGGACGTCGCGGGCGAAGTCGGAGTTTTCGGAAAGAAAGCCGTATCCGGGATGCACGCAGTCCGCGCCGGCGCGCAGGGCGATCTTGATGATGGCCGGGGCGTTGAGGTACGTCTCTGCCGGGGAGGTGCCGGGCAGGCGGTAGGCCTCGTCGGCCGCCAGCGCGTGCGGGGCCTCGGCGTCGGCGTCGGAATACACTGCGATGGAGCGCATTCCGAGGTCGGCCGCCACCCGGGCGATGCGCACCGCGATTTCGCCGCGGTTGGCGATGAGAACGGTGGTCAGGGGGGTGATGTCACTCATGTGCTGTGCTCCTTGATCCGGGTTGGTACTCCGCGAAGCGCACCGTGGCGCCGGCGGGCAATTGGGCGGCGAGGTCGAGGTCTTCGGGAATCACGGTGGCGATCACCGGGTAGCCGCCGGTGACGGGGTGATCGCGGAGGAACACCACGGGGGTGCCCTGGGGCGGGACCTGAATGCACCCGGCCACCATGCCCTCGCTGGGCAGCTCGCCCTCGCGGGCGCGCCGCAGAGGCTGCCCCCTCAGGCGCAGGCCAACGCGATTGGACTGCGGGGTCACCACCCATTCTCGGTCCACCAGCGAACGAAGCCCGCCCTCGAACCAGGCCTCGCGCGGCCCGGGCACGCACCGCAGCACGGCCGCCTCGCCGGGGCGAACGCGCAGCGGATTGACCACGATCCGAGCCGCACGTTCGCCCCGGTGGGGGTGCACCCGCAGTACCTCCCCGGTCTGGAGCGCGGCGGGGCCTAGGCCTGAGAGAACGTCGGTCGAGCGCGAGCCCAGCACCTGCGCGGCGGCCAGGCCTCCGCGCACCGCGAGGTAGGAGCGCTGACCGACGGTGGCCGGACCCAGGACCAGGGTGGAACCGGCGGTCAGTAGCCGAGGCACCCCCAGGGGTACCGGGCGGCCGTTGATGGTGAGCTCCGCCTGGGCGCCGGTGACGGCCACGGTGGCGTCGATGAGCGCCGTTGCGCGAAGCCCCCCGATGTTCTCGATCACCGCGCAGTCGGCGGGGTTGCCCACCGCGGAGTTGGCGGCGTAGGCGCTGGCGCGGTCGGCGGCCCCGGAGCCGGTCACCCCCAGATCCCCGTGGCCGCCGCGTCCGCGATCCTGGATGAGGCTGAGCAGGCCGGGTTCGGTTAGGCGCAGCGTGGGCAGGTGCCTTCCGGCGATGGGCGGGGTGGCGAGCGGGGAGACCTCGATGGACTCGCGCACCGCGCGGTAGCGCACCGTGTCGCCGGGGCGGATCGCCGCGGGCGGGGTGGCGGTGGCGTCCCACATGGGGGTGGGGGAGTGCCCGAGGAGCCGCCAGCCGCCCGGCGAGGTGCGGGGATAGACCGCGGAGAAGGAATCCGCCAGCCCCACCGCGCCGTGGGGAACCCGGGTGCGCGGGCTATCCAGCCGTGGTACGCGCCGGGCCCGGGCGCGATCGTGCGGCACGCAGTAGGTAAAGCCGGGGGCAAAGCCCCCGAAGGTCGCCCGCCATGCGGTGCCGGTGTGCCAGGCGATGAGTTCCTCGGTGGAGATGCCCAGCAGTTTGGCGGTGTCCGCGAGGTCGGGGCCGTCGTAGACCACCGCCACCTCGACCTCGCGGGTCGCCTGTGCGGAGGCGGACTCCGGGCGCAGGCGGGGCAACAGGGATTCGGCCTGGCGGGCATGGCTTGGGGAGTCGGTGACCAGCAACACCGTGGTGGCCGCGGCGATCAGATCCACCTGGCCCGGCACCGGGTGGTGGGACAGGTGAGCGTGCCAGCGCAGGGCGAGGTCGAGGTCGCCGAGCTCCACGAGGAGGGCGCGGGTGCCCACGCGGTGATAGGTGGGGCTCACGCGCGCTCCCCCGGGATGGTGCTGCGGATCGTCACGCCGTCCGTGCGCAGGCCGTCCACGATCGTCCGGGTCAGCTCCACCGCGCCGGGGGAGTCGCCGTGCACGCATACCGATTGCGCGTCCACCGGCACCACCGTGCCGTCGATGGCCGTGATGCTGCCGCTGGTGGCCACCTGGCGCACGCGCGCCAGCACCTCTTTGGCGTCGTGGAGCACCGCGCCCGGTTCTCGGCGGCTCAGCAGTGTGCCATCGGGGAGGTAACCGCGATCGGCGAAGGCTTCGCGGATCACGGTCATGCCCCGGCCCTCGGCAAGTTCCACGGCCACGCCCCCGGGCAGCAGCATCAGCGGCAGGTCGCCGAAGGCGCGCACGCCGTCGATGACGGCCCGGGCCTGATCCCGGTGGTGGACGATGGCGTTGTAGAGCGCCCCGTGCGGTTTCACATAGGAGACTTTGGTTCCGTGCGCCGCCGCCAGGGCGGCCAGCGCCCCGATCTGGTAGAGCACCTCGTCGGCCAGCTCCACGGGGGCGTAGTCGATGAAGCGGCGGCCGAAGCCGGGGGCATCGCGGTATCCCACGTGCGCGCCTATGGTCACGCCCTCCCGGGCGGCGCGGCGCACGGTGTCGGCGATGGAGTGCGGGTCGCCGGCGTGAAAACCGCAGGCTACGTTGGCGCTGGAGATCAGAGGGATCATGGCGGAGTCATCGGCCACGGGGTTGCCTGCGGTGGTTTCCCCGAGGTCGGCGTTGAGATCGATGTGGGGCACGGGCCCTACCCTCCTCCTGATTGTTCAACAATAATTCCGTGGGGACAGTGTAGCGGCGGATCGCGGTTTGGTGAAGCCCGTCATAGAGTTGGGAAATATGTGGTATGACTTTCCTTGGCTGTGCGGGTGTGCTGCTATATGAAAAATGGCGAGCGCCAGCCTCGCCCTATAAAGTAGGGGAGGGAGTCCAATGAAAGGGGTTGTGACCATGACCAAGAGCTATGTTGCCAAGGGTCTGGCCAGCGCGATCGCGCTGGCTGCCGCCTTGAGCGGTACCGCCGTAGCCACCGCCGAGGAGGCCTCGGCGTACGATGCGCACCAGTCCAGCGAGCGGGTGTCCCCGTCCGCTCTGGCGGAGCGGATTTTTGACCTGACGAACACCTACCGCACGGAGCGCGGTATCGAGGCCTTGCGCTACGATTCCTTCCTCGGATGGAACGCCCAGCAGTGGGCCGAGGAGATGCGCGACAACGGCGTGGTGGGCCATGCGGCCGACGCCGAGATGGAAAACGTAGCCTGGTTCGCCGAGGTCCCCACCGCCGAGGACGTGCTCAACGTCTGGCTGGAGAACCCGGGCGCGCGCGAGATTCTGCTCGACCCCGAGCTGCACAAGATCGGCATTGGCGTGGCCCAGGCCGAGGACGGCTCGTACGTGGTGCAGCGTTTCGAGGAATAATAATCCTCCATTAGCAATAGCCCATGAGGGGCTTCCCGGGGAACCGGGAGGCCCCTTTTTGCGTGCGCCCTATTCCAGGACGAAGCCGACGTTGATGCCGGGCAACTCCCACGCCCCGGTTTGCCCGGGGGCAAGGGAGAGGAGAAAATCCCGGGCCTGCGGCGGAAGTGCAATCAGCCAGCCCTCGTCCGGGTCGAGGGTCGGGCTGGTGGTGCCGGAAAAGATCGTGACCGGGCGTGCCGTCCCGCTGCGCAGGCGCACCGCCGTGCGCTCCAAGGACCCGCTCAGGCCCGCTTGGAGACCCGCCAGGGCCTCCGGGGAGGCGGTGATGATCACCAGCGATTCCGCGGTGTGCACATGCAGGCGGGCCACCGCTACCTCAGTGGCGGCGCTTGGCGGTCGCGGGAGGGCGGGCGCAGGGCGGCGCGGGCGAAGCCACCGCATGATTAATCGTCCGCCACCATCGGCTCCAGGGTGAACTCCGGGTGCTCGCGCTGGACGAAGGCCAGCTTCCACTTATCGCCAAAGAGCGCCACCAGCTCCCCGTCCGCGCGGGTAAAAATCTCCACCCCGCGCTGGCGGCCCAGGCCGGGGGCGGAATCCGCATCCGTGCGGCGGGCCACCTTGTAGGGCACCGGATCGGCCTGCGTCTCCACCCCGTACTCGTTGAGCATCCGCGCCTGCATCACCTCGAACTGCATGGGGCCCACCGCCGCCATCACGGGGGCGGCGTCGCCGCGGGCGTCGTTGCGCAGGATCTGCACAACGCCCTCGGCGGTGAGCTGATCGAGGGCCTTGCGGAACTGCTTGTACTTGCCCAGGGACTTCGCCCGCAGGGTGCGGAAGTGCTCGGGGGCGAACTGCGGCATGGGCGGGTACTGCACCTTGCGCCCGGCAAAGATCGTGTCTCCCGGTGCCAGCGCCCCGGCATTGACCAGACCCACGATGTCGCCGGGAAAGGCCGTTTCCACCGTCTCGCGGGAACGGCCAAAGACCGTGAGCGCGTACTTGGTGGAAAAGGACCGTCCGGACTGCGCGTGGGTGACCTGCATGCCTCGCTCGAACTCCCCGGAGACCACCCGCATGAACGCCAGCGTGTCGCGGTGCTGGCGATCCATGCCCGCCTGTACCTTGAACACCACCCCGGAGAATGCATCGGAGACTTCGCGGCGGGCGTCCATCGCGCTTGCCGACGCCGCCACCGCTCGCTCGTCGCCGCGCCGCGCGCGGGGGGCCGGGGCCAGGGCACAGAGGGTATCGAGGATCTGATGCACGCCGAAGTTCAGCATGGCGGAGGCGAAGATCAGCGGGGAGGTCTCGCAATTTTCGAACAGCTCCTGATCGTGCAGGGCGCCGTCCGCAGCCAGCAGCTCGGCCTCCTCCTGGGCGGTGTCCCAAGCCTCGCCCTCGCGCGCCGCGGCGTCCTCGGGGCTAAAGTGCTCCTCCGGGGCGATGCTCGCCCCGCCCGCGGTGCGGGTGAAGCGGATGTACTCGCTGACCTCGCCGGACTCGACCACCCGGGCCAGCCCCCGGAAGTCCCCGGCCTCGCCCACCGGCCAAAATAGCGGCGTGGGTTGCAGGCCGATCTCGGAGACGATCTCGTCCACTAGCTCCAGCGGGGAGCGCCCTACGCGATCCCACTTGTTGATGACCGTGATGATGGGCAGACCGCGAGCCTTGCACACCCGGAACAGTTGGAGGGTCTGCGGCTCGAGGCCCTTGGCGGCGTCGATGAGCATCACGGCGGCGTCCACGGCCATGAGCACCCGGTAGGTGTCTTCGGAAAAATCGGCGTGGCCGGGGGTATCCACCAGGTTGATCATGTACGGCTTGCCCTCGTGGCCGTCCGGGGCGTACTCGAATTGCAGAGCAGAGGAGGCGATCGAGATGCCGCGATCCTTTTCCATCTCCATCCAGTCCGAGACGGTGGCCTTGCGCCCAGCCTTGCCGTGTACCGCGCCCGCCTCCGCGATCATGCGGGCGTGCAGGGCCAACGCCTCGGTGAGGGTGGACTTACCGGCGTCAGGGTGGGCGATCACGGCGAAGGTACGGCGGCGGGAGGCTTCTGCGGCGGTGCTCATAGGGTATTAGGGTACTTCAGGGGGATGGGATGGGGTAGTGGGGTGAAATAGAGAAATAGTAGTGTAAATCACTTTTGTGGACGGGTGAGGGATGGATTGCTAATGTTAGCGGGGTATTCTTCTCATATTTTGGGGGTATTTATGATGCTAATCGGCAAAAAATACAAGTCAATCGTATCGGCGGCTGCTGCGGCGATGGTTGTGGTTGGGGGGAATGCTCGTGGCTGGAGTGGAGTCTGCTCATGCCGCCGGAGGGTGCCATATCCGCACCGATGTTCCCGATGCCGCTAACGATGCCATGGTGGGCCGGGCGGGTTGCGGTAACAGCTTGTGGGGTACCGGCCGGATCAAGGAGGATCGCAATAACTTTCCCGATGACGTTGTGGGATCCAAGGGATTCATGGCAGGGGTGAGCATGGTCTACGGATCTTGCGGTAATGGCAAGGGGAGGTACTACTCGGAGTTCAGCTCTAGCAGCGGAGCTTTCGGGCAGTCTTCGCGCACCACCACGTGCCTCTAGCAAAGGGAGACTCTTTTGACCTGTGTGAGCATTAGGGGACTCTCCTTCCATTACCGGAAGGTGGAGGTTCTCTGCGGGTTGGACTGGGAGATTGGAAGCGGCGTCACCGTGCTGCTGGGACCTAACGGCTCCGGTAAGAGCACCCTTATCAAATGCCTGGCGGGTATCCTCCCGGTGCAAGAGGGCGTTATTACCTTTGCGGAGGGCGATTCTTGCATAGGGTACGTCCCGCAGAACCCCAGCCTGCCAGCGCTCGCACGGGTGCGAGATCTTCTCAGTTACGCCGCCTGGCTGAGTGGGGTGCCGCGCGGGGAGATCCCGCGCCGGGTAGATGCGGTGGTGGAGCGTCTGGATTTGGGCGAACTTCAGCGGCGCAGGGTACGTACCCTCAGCGGAGGGGAACGGCAGCGGGTGGCTATTGGCGTAGGTGTTATCAATGATCCTTCGCTGTTGCTTCTCGATGAACCCACGGTGGGTTTAGATCCCTCTCAGTGGGGTTGCCCGCAAATCGTGGACACGTAGTTAAGCAGCCTGTTGGTTAAGCTGCTTGTTGTTGTCGTTGGTCGTTGATCCGGTTTTCGAACTCTACGGGACTGATCATCCCGATCTTGGAGTGCCGCCTACGACGGTTGTAGACCACTTCGATCCACCGAGCTACTGCTTTGCGGGCCTGGTCTTGGGTGGCCCATTTCCTCCGGTCATAGAACTCGGTCTTCAATGTCGACCAGAATGACTCTGCCATCGCGTTATCGAAGCACACGCCAGTACACCCTACCGACTGAGTAATCCCAAGCTGTTGGCATACCTGCCATAGCTGATCACTGGTGAATTGAGTACCCCGATCGGCATGAAAGACCAATCCTTCTGGAACCTCCCCGCGCAGCGTGTAAGCCATACGTAGGGCACGTTCGACCAGATGAGTATCTTGAACACGGTCCATCGCCCAGCCGATGACTCTGCGGGAATGGCCATCACGAATAACACATAAATACAACCAGCCCTCACCAGTGCGCAGATACGTAATATCAGACATCCAGACCCGGTTAAGTTGCCCCTGGTCAAACATGCGCTTGACCAGGTCAGGCAGCGAAGATT
>NZ_JACMYD010000010.1 GCF_014267345.1 Corynebacterium sp. zg-331 | reverse complement strand
CGCGAGCTGGGTGAGTTGGTACAACACCGAGCGACTACACGGATCCATTGACTACATCCCACCGAAGGAACACGAAATGTGGTACCGTCTCACCAATCCCAACAGGGAGCAATCAGAAGCCCACGCGGCTTAAACACCCACCCTCACACTCCCGGGGCGAGTCAGTGTCCTCTGGCCTGCTCCAGCGGTTCCCCGTTGTCAAAGAAAGGCGCGAGGTGGTTGTCCACCAGCGCGAGCGCCGCGCCGATGGCCATGTGCATGTCCAGGTACTGGTAGGTGCCCAGGCGGCCGCCAAAGAGCACCTTGTTGTCGCGGGATTCGGCGGCGGCCAGGCGTCGATAGGCCGCCAGAATCTCGCGGTCCTCGGGGGTGTTGATGGGGTAGTAGGGCTCGTCACCCTCCTCGGCAAAGCGCGAGTATTCCTTCATGATGACCGTCTTATCCTTGGGGTAGCGGTCGGCGCGCTCGGGGTGGAAGTGGCGGAACTCGTGGATGCGCGTCCAGGGGACGTCGGCATCGTTGTAGTTCATCACGGGGGTGCCCTGGTAATCACCCACCGGTTCCACGGTGGCCTCAAAGTCCAGGGTGCGCCAGCCCAGGCGCCCCTCGGAGTAGTCGAAGTACCTGTCCAGTGGCCCGGTGTAGACCACGGGGGCCTCGGGGGAGGCCGCGCGCAGCCGCTCGCGCGCCTCGAACCAGTCGGTGTTGAGGGCGACGTCGATGAGCTCGTGGTCGGCCATGCGCTCCAACCAGGCGGTGTAGCCGTCCACCGGCAGGCCCTCGTAGGTGTCGGTGAAGTAACGGTTGTCGAAGGTGTAGCGCACCGGCAGGCGGGTGATGTTGCCCGCGGGGAGCTCCTTGGGGTCGGTCTGCCATTGCTTGGCGGTGTAATCGCGGATGAAGGCCTCGTAGAGGGGGCGGCCAATGAGCGAGATCGCCTTTTCCTCCAGGTTGGTGGCCTCGGCGGGGTTAAGGCCGTCGGTCTGCTCCGCGATCAGCGCGCGGGCCTGCTCCGGGGAGTAGTAGCGGCCGAAGAACTGATTAATCAGGCCTAGGCCCATCGGGAATTGGTAGGCGGTGCCGCCGTGCATGGCGAACACGCGGTGCTGGTAGTCGGTGAAGTCCGTGAACTGATTGACGTACTCCCACACCCGTTTGTTGGAGGTGTGGAAGAGGTGCGCGCCGTACTTATGGATCTCAATGCCCGTCTCCGGCTCCGCCTCGGAATAGGCGTTGCCGCCGATGTGCTCGCGGCGTTCTACGATGAGTACCCGCTTGCCCAGCTGGCTCGCGGCGCGCTCGGCCACGGTGAGGCCGAACAGGCCGGAACCCACCACGATGAGGTCATAGGTCTGTGAGGTCATAGCTGCCAGGCTAATCGACGCCGCTCCTCCCGGGCGGAGGCGCGCGGGACACGGCCCCACAGAAAAACTCTGATTATATTCAGCCCCTATGGGCACACTGGCTTCTTTAGTCACAATTGTCTACAATAAATAGCAACTATCACTCATAGCCCGCCCATGCCCCGAGAACACGCCGAGGAGAACGCCACCGTGCAGCACCGCCGCCACCTGATCGCGCCCCGACGCACCCCCACCCTCGCCGCGGCCCTGACCACCTCGCTCGTGGTCGCCGCCGCCCTGGGGATCGGCACCGGCATCCTGCCCACCGACGTCACCGGGAGCGCCCCCGTGGCCGCCGCCCAATCCAGCGTCTCCTTCGCCGAGGGCACCAACGTGGTGGTGGACGATCCCGCCATCGCCACCCAGGGCGAGGGCGAGGCCTCCCGCACCGTCAAGGAATTCGGCCGCGACGATCTCTTCTCCATGTTCGCCCTGACCTGGAACGGCGAGCGCGACATCGCCGCCTTTGTGCGCGCCCAGGCCACCGACGGCACCTGGGGCCCCTGGTACAGCGCGGAACCCCTCGACGAGCCCTCCCCCACCGGCACCACCGGCACCGAGCTCATCTACGTCGAGCCCACCCACCGCGTGCAGGTATCGGTCAGCGGCGTGGACGTGGTGGGCGTCCCGACCGACGCTCCCCAGGCCGAGACCCCCGCCGAGGCCCCGGCTCCCGTGGAAAGCGAACAGCCCACGACGTCGGAAGGCACCGCCCCGCACCCCACCGGTGTGCCACTACCCACCAACTACGGCGACATCAAGCCCGTGGCCGAGGTCGCCGATGCCACCGACCTTGAGGCCGTGTTCATCGACGGCAACGCCCCGGGCGGCGGCATCGCGCCGACTGCCGACACCGAGACCTACGGTATGCCCGAGGTGGTCTCCCGCGCCGGGTGGGGTGCCGACGAGTCCCTGCGCTGCCAGGACCCCACCGTGGACGACCGGGTCTCCGCCCTGACCATCCACCACACCGCCGGCTCCAATAACTACACCCCGCAGCAGGCCCCCGGCGTAGTGCGCGGCATCTACCAGTACCACGCCCAGACCCTCGGCTGGTGCGACATCGGCTACAACGCCCTGGTGGACAAGTACGGCACCATCTACGAGGGCCGCTACGGCGGCCTTCACCAGGCCGTGCAGGGTGCCCACGCCGGCGGCTTCAACCAGAACACCTGGGGCATTTCCATGATGGGCAACTACGAGTCCCTCACCCCGCCCCAGGAGACCCTCGACGCCGTGGGCCGCCTGGCCGGGTGGCGCGCCGCGCTCGCCGGGTTCGATCCCACCGGCAGCGACACCCACTACTCCGAGGGCACCTCCTTCACCAAGTACGCCTACGGCACCGAGGTCACCCTGCCCAATATCTTCGCCCACCGAGACGTGGGCCTGACCACCTGCCCCGGCGACGCCGGCTACGCCCAGATGGACACCATCCGCGCGATCGCCAAGGAGACCTACGATTCCCTGGCGGGCACACTGAGCACCACCGAGGCCACGACGTCTGGGAATACCGCACCGACGACCACCGCGGCAGGGCAGGCCGTCGGGGAAACCTCCGCGACAGCCTCCGCAACCCCCGAGGCCCCAGCAGCGGCCACAGAGCCCAGTGAAACCGCCACGATACCGGGGACGAACAACACCACCGAACCCATGCGCGAACCCGGCACCGCCGAGGTGCCCAGTGCCACCACTCCCACGGCAGAGATCGCACAGCCCATGGTCACGGAGACCACGGAGGCGTAGCTAGACCTCCGGGCCTTATCCCCCGCGCGTCACGCGGCTCTCGAAAAGTGCTCGGTAAGGATTTGCGCGATCACCTGCCGGGGAGTGGAATCCTTCTTTGCGCACAGGCCGAGGATCGCCACCCGGATATTCCGCGGTAAGTCCATCAACACGGCTCCCGCCCCGTATTGTCCCCCCTCAAGGTCCTCGAGGGGATACCCCTCCTCGGCCTCGGCCACCACACGCGACAGTTCTTCCTCGCTCATGCCGTCAACGTGATCTACTATTTCCAGCGGCTGCCCTGCCATAATTGCCTCCACCCCTCAATAATGAATAGTATTTTCTACGCAATTTCATCGCATGAATAACGATGATCTCACCGCGAGCATCAGAAACATGAACTATCTCTAGCAATCTACTCGCGGAATCAACACCGATAACAAAGTACTTGGGAGGGTCATCCCGTATCCGCTTACTATACACCGGCACGGCAAGGCTATGCCGTATCTCCATCGGATCGATACCGTGCCGCAAAGCCGAATCCAGTATCCGCATCATCACCCCCAACCGTCCCCACACCCCGTAATACTGCGAGTAAATATACCAGATATTACCACACGGACAAAACTAATTCCCCCTCAGAACCACTCCTCCAGCACCTGCGCCACCCCACACTCATCGTTCGTGGCCGCCACCAGGTCCGCCGCGCGCTTCACCTCCGGGGCCGCATTGCCCATCGCCACCCCCAAGCCAGCCCAGCACAGCATCTCCACGTCGTTGGGCATGTCGCCAAAGCACACTACCCGCTCCCGGGGCACGCCGTAGCGGCGCGCCAGGTCGGCCACCGCCGCCTGCTTGGTCACCCCCGGCGCCGCCACCTCCAGCAAGCCCTCCGGCATGGAGTAGGTCAGGTGCGCCACCGCCGGGTCGAGGGCCGGAGCGATCGCCTCGTACATCTGCGCGGAGGTCATGCGCTCGTTGCGCAGCAGCAGCTTCACGGCGGGCTCCGCCAGCACCTCCTCCTCCGCCAGCACCAAGAAACCCTGCGCCTCCCAGGTGTGCACGTACTGCGGGCTCACCACGAAGAGCTCCTCCTCCGGGTCAAAGGCAGACGCCCCGCAGCGCTCCACGGCCACGCTCAGCGGCTCCCCGAACTCCCCCAGCGCCGCCCGTGCCCGCACCACCACATCGCGCATGGCTACAGGCGCGAGTTCGTGGGCGCCCAGCACGGTATCGGTGGCCGGATCGTAGAGCACAGCCCCGTTCGCGGTGGCGCACAGCGGGCGCACCGGCAGCTGCTCCAGCACCGGAAAGAGCCATCGGTGCGGCCTGCCCGTAGCCAGCGCCACCGCGCACCGCTTCTCGACGGCCCGCCCCAGCACCGCCCGCAGGCGCTCCGGTACCCGCTCGGCGGAGGTGATAAGCGTTCCATCAATATCGCTGACGATGAGCAGGGGCGGCGGGGTAGTCACGGGATCGATTGTAGGCATCCATGAAGAAAGCGGCGCAGACACCCATCGCCCGCGCCGCTGACTGAACAGGACTAGTCCGCGTCGTACTCCCAGTTCAGGGAGCGCTTGACGGCGCGCTGCCACTCGCCGTAGAGGTTGTCCACCTGGTCTTGCTCCATCTTCGGCTTCCACACGGTGGTGGATTCCTTGTTCTTGCGCAGCACATCGAGGCTGTCCCAGTAGCCCCCGGAGATACCGGCGGCCAGGGCCGCACCGGTGGCGGTGGTCTCGATGTTCTTGGGGCGTACCACATTGGTGCCCAGGATGTCCGCCTGGAACTGCATGAGCAGCTCGTTCATGGTCATGCCGCCGTCCACGCGCAGGTCGGTGATCTCCACGCCGGAGTCGGCCACCATGGCGTCGGCCACCTCGCGGGTCTGGTAGGCGGTGGCCTCCAGCACGGCGCGGGCCAGGTGCTTGCGGTTGGCAAAGCGCGTGAGGCCCACGATGACGCCGCGGGCGTCGGGCCGCCAGTGCGGCGCAAACAGCCCGGAGAAAGCCGGGACGATGTACACGCCGCCGTTATCGGGCACCTCACGGGCGAGATTCTCGATCTGCCCGGAGTTGGGGATGATCTGGAGGTTATCGCGTAGCCACTGCACCAGGGAGCCGCCCATGGAGACGGAGCCCTCCAGGGCGTAAACGGGACGCTCGCCCTCGATCTGGAAGCACACGGTGGTGATCAGGCCGTTGTCGCTCCACTTGGGCGTGGTGCCGGTGTTCAGCAGCAGGAAGAGGCCGGTGCCGTAGGTGTTCTTGGCATCGCCGGGGCGGAAGCAGCCCTGGCCAAACATGGCGGCCTGCTGATCACCCAGGACGGCGCGAATGGGCACGCCGGGCAGGGAACCGCGGGCGCGGATCTTGCGGAAGTCGCCCAGGGAGGGACGGATTTCCGGGAGCATGGACATCGGGATGTCCATGGCCTTGCACAGCTCGGGGTCCCATTGCAGGGTCTCCAGGTCCATGAGCAGGGTGCGCGAGGCGTTGGTGACGTCCGTGGCGTGGACGGCGGACTCGCCCTCGTCGCCCTCGGCCCCGCCGGTGAGGTTCCACAGCAGCCAGGTGTCGATGGTGCCGAAGATGAGGTCACCAGCCTCGGCGCGCTCGCGCGCGCCCTCTACGTTGTCCAGGATCCACTTGATCTTGGGCCCGGACGGGTAGGAGTTGATGCGCAGCCCGGTGGTGCGGCGCCAACGATCCGGCCCCTCCTCCCCGGCGAGCTCCGTGCACAGATCGCTGGTGCGGGTGTCCTGCCACACGATCGCGTTGTACACCGGCTCGCCGGTGTTCTTGTCCCAGACCACGGTGGTCTCGCGCTGGTTGGTGATACCCACGGCGGTGATGTCGTGGCTGGCGACGTCGCTGTCGGCAAGCGCGCTGCCCACGGCGCGACGGGTGTTGTCCCAGATCTCGATGGGGTCGTGCTCCACCCATCCCTTTTGGGGGAAGATCTGCTTGTGCTCGAACTGCCCCGAGGCCACCTGGTTGCCGTCATGGTCGAAGATGATGCAGCGCGTCGAGGTCGTGCCCTGATCGATGGCCGCAACGTACTTGTTCTGGCTCATTAGTTTCACTTGCTCCGTTGAAAATTATTCCGTATTGCTCTACGGCTAAGCCCCCGCGAGGGGGCCCGAGGTACTGCTACTGTGCTTTGCGCCGTAGATCTCTCACCACGACTCTAGCGATCTAGAGCGCGGCGAGCAGACCCACCGCCACGGCCGCCAGCATGGGACCCACCACGGGCACCCAGGCGTAGCCCCAGTTGGGATTCCCCTTGCCGGGAATCGGCAGCAGGAAGGCGTAGGCCAGGCGGGGCCCGAAGTCGCGCACCGGGTTCAGCGCGTAGCCCGTGGGAGTACCCAGGGACATGCCGATGGCCACGATCACGAAGGCCACGCCAAAGTAGGTCAGCGGCCCAAGCTCGCCGCCGGTGGGACCGAAGGCGATGAAGATCAGAAGCACCGAGGTGGCGATGAACTCCGTCACGGTGTTCCAGGCGTTGTTCGGCTCCGCGGGGCCGGTGAAGAAGATCCCACCGGTCTCGCGGTTAGCACCGGTGACGTTGCCGCGCTCATCGACGTTGTTGGCGTCGAAGAGCTGCTTAAACGCCGCCCAGGCCAGCACCGCGCCGAAGATGGCGCCCAGAAGCTGCCCGGCCACGTAGGCCGGAACCAACGACCATGCCACCGCGCCCTTGAGCGCGAGCATCACCGTCACGGCCGGGTTGAGATGGCCGCCGGAGACGTCGGCCACGCTGGCGCCCACGTAGACCGCCAGGCCCCAGCCAAAGGCGATGAGGATCCAACCAGTCCCCTTGCCGCCGGAGGTGCGCAGCGCGTTGACCGCGCACACGCCGTTGCCGAGGAGCAACAGCAGGGTGGTTCCGAGGAACTCCCACAGGAAAGCATCAGTAGCAGTAAGCATCAGTCCTCCACCGAAGTGTCAATAGCATGTCGGGAATCGGCAACCTCGGTGATGATCGTGTTGGCATCTTCATCCGTGAGTGCCTTCTCTGCGGCGAGCTCGGCCTCGATGCGCTCGCGGAAGGTGGCAATCTCCTTCGCCTTGGCCTCGTCGTCCCAGCCCAGGGCGGGGGCGACGAGCTCGGCCACGGCCTCGGCAGAATCGAGACCGCGGTGCGCGTACTCCATGACCACGCGCAGGCGGCGGCCAAGCACGTCCTCCAGGTGCAGCGCGCCCTCGTGGGTGACGGCGTAGAGTGCCTCCGCCTTGAGGTAGCCCTGGGCACCGGGCACGGGCTCCAGCAGGCTCGGGTCCTCGGCGGCCGGGGCCAGCACCTCCTCGTAGAGGGAGCCGTAGCGCCCCAGCAGGTGCTCGATCTGCTTCTCGCTCAGCCCGTGACGCGCGGCCAGGGCGGGCACCTGGTTGGTCAGGGCGTGGTAGCCATCGGCGCCCAGGATGGGGGTCTGATCCGTCACGGACTCGGAGACCTTCTTCGGCACGTCCTGGAGGGCCAGATCCACGGCGTCCTTGCCGATCACGCGGTAGGTGGTGTACTTGCCGCCCGCCACGGAGACCAAGCCGGGCACGGTGCGGGCCACGGCGTGGTTGCGCGAGAGGTTGGTGGTGGAATCCGAGCTGCCCTCCAGCAGCGGACGCAGGCCGGAGTACACGCCCACGATGTCCGCGTGGGTGATCTGGCGGCGCACGCGCTTATTCACCTCGGTGAGGATGTAGTCGATATCCGCGCGGGTGGGGGCGGGATCGGGCTTGCTCAGCGTCTTGGCCCAATCCGTGTCCGTGGTGCCGATGATCCAGTAATCGCCCCACGGCATGACGAAGAGCACGGACTTATCGGTCACGAAGGTGAGGGCGGAATCCGCCTCCAGCACCTCCTTGGGCACCACGATGTGCACGCCCTTGGAGGCGTGCACGGAGAACTTGCCCTTGGTGCCGGCCATCTTCTCGATCTCGTCGTTCCACACGCCGGTGGCGTTGATGAACACCGAACCGCGGATCGTGGTCTCCGCGCCGGTATCGGTGTCGCGCAGCCGGGCGGAAACCACGCGGCCGTTGACCTTGTCCAGGCCGGTCACCTGCGTGGAGGTGCGCACCACGGCGCCGTACTCGGCGGCGGTGCGCAGCACCATCATGGTGTGGCGGGCGTCGTCAACCTGGGTGTCGTAGTAACGCACGCCGCCCACCACGGCGTCCTCGCGCAGGCCGGGATTGCGCTTGAGCACGCTCTTACGCGTGAGGTGCTTCTGCATGGGCACGGACTTAGCGCCGCCCATGAGGTCGTAGAGGGTGAAGCCGCCGAACATCATCACGCGCTCCCACAGGCGGTGGGTGAGCGGGAAGATGAAGCGCAGCGGCTTGACCAGGTGCGGGGCCAGGGTGGACATGTTCAGCTCGCGCTCGCGCAGCGACTCCGCCACGAGGCGGAAATCGAACATGGCCAGGTAGCGCAGGCCACCGTGGAACATCTTGGACGAGCGCGAGGAGGTGCCGGCGGCGAAGTCGCGGGTCTCCACCACGGCGACCTTGAGCCCACGGGTGGCCGCATCCACGGCGGCGCCCGCACCCACGGAGCCGCCGCCGATGATCACGACGTCGAACTCCTCCTCGCCGAAGCGCTGCCAGGCGTTCTCGTAGGATTCGGGATTAAAAGTCTGCTTGCTTGTGGAAGCCATTGGTAGTAGCTCTACCCCTCTCTTCACGGTTGGTTACGGCCGGTGCGGGCACGTCATCGCTCGCGATTTACGGCTTCACACTAGCAAAAAGGTGCGTAAAAGATCTCTGGCGAAAATGTCCACATTATTGTTTTGACCTGCGGAGCACGTGGGGTTTTCGGGGGTAGCCCCGCCCCTATTCCTCCGCCAACGCCGCGGCGTCCAACAACGGGTTGAGCACCTCCGCCACGCCCGCCTCGTCGCTCATCGACGTCGCGCTGGGCGCCCTTTTCAGCACCTCAGGGGGGGCGTCGGCCATGGCGACGGCCGTGCCCACGACGTCGAGCACCGGGAGGTCCGAGGCCGACGCCCCGAAGGCGACCACCCGAGCGGGGGTGATATGCAGAAAATCCAGCGCCCGAAAAACGCCTAGACCTTTATTTGTTCGGGCCGGAAGGAGGTGCAGCCCGCGCCCCGCGGCGGGCACGACCTCCGCCACCCCCTTTAGCTCTTTACGCAGGTGAGAGGCCATTTTTTGCGCATCACCCGGCGCCACCCTCAGCACCCCCATTACTTTGTGATATTCCCCACTATTGGGGCCGGTTCGCCATTCGAAAGACACACCCGGTGCTGCGGCCGCCACAGCACGCTCCACCGCCAGCGCCTCGTCCCCGGAGAAAACCTGCCGATCCAGCACCTCCCCCTCGGAACCCATCACCACCGCGCCCTCGTAGCACACTCCCACGGTGGGCAAGCTCAGCTCTGCGGCCGCCCGCCGCCACTCATCGGGGCCAAACTGCGTGGTCAAGACGATGCTCGCCCCCTCCCGCGCGGCCCGGCGCAGGGCACGCACATCGCGCTCGTCCATCGCACCGTCGGTGCCCAGCAAGGTGCCCTCGATATTGCACACGACCGCCGCCGGAATGCCGCTGACCTGCGAGGTCACCCGGTGCGGCAGCTTGCTGACGATCAGCTTGGATTGCGCCGCCAGGCGAGTGAGCGCCTCGTCCAGCCGCGAGCCCTCATAGCGCTCCCACCCGCCGGTGGAAAGCTGGGAATACAGCATGGCGGCGCTGTTCTTGGCCTGATCCACCCCGGCCGCAATGCGATCGCGTCCCTCCTTGACCCCCTGGGAGGCCTCCGCGGCCAGCTCATCCATGGTGTTCTTCAACCACACCATCATGGCGGTGCGATCCTGATGCCCGGAGGCCCCCTGCGCCTGGGTGAATTTCTCCTGCGCGGAATCATAGGCCTCGTAGGCCCCGGCCACCAGGTTACGGCTGACCTCCTTGATCTTCTCGCTCAGCCCGGCGAGATCCTCGCTGAGCTTGCGCACGCGGTAGCGCTCCTCCTCCACCGCGCTATCCTCGCGCTGCGTGACCTCCGGGGAGGGGGCGCCCCCGCCGAAGCGCGCCGGCACCCAAAACTCGTCGGCGGGAAACTCCCCGTAATCGCGCTGGTACTGATCCCACAGGGCCGAGAGCCCCTCCCGCATCTGGGTGCGCAGGGCCTCCGTGGCCTCCTCCGGGGAGTCCACCGGCTCCCAGGGCTCCAGCACGGAGAGATAGATGGGGATGTGGCTGCGGCCGAGGTTGCGTTTCCCCCCCTTGGTCCACAGACGCTGGGAGCCGAAGGATACCAAGGGGATCAGCGGAACCCCCGCCTCCTGGGCAATGCGCACCGCCCCGGTGCGCAGGGTCTTGATCTCAAAGCTGCGGGAGATGGTGGCCTCCGGGAAGATCCCCACGATCTGCCCCGACGCGGCCTTGCGCACCGCCTCCTCGAACGAGGCCGCGCCGTCGATGCGATCCACCGGGATGTGCCCCATCATTCGCATGAGGGCGCCCACCCCGGGCTTGTCAAAGATGGCGGCCTTGGTCATATAGCGCACCAGGCGCCCGCGCAGGTACGGCGCGTAACCACCGAGTACAAAGTCCATGTATCCGGAATGATTCATCACCAACACCGCTCCCCCCTTGCGCGGTATCCGATCCCGGCCCTCCACGTGCATCTGGAGTCCCTGAGCCGCAATAACAACGCGCGCCACGCGGACGATGCCCCGATAAACCATATCCCTCAGCAACATATTCGGGATTATAGTTCAGGGTATCCGCGCGGCGCGCAATGTTTTCTTCAGAGCGCGTGCAGCCCTCTTTAGGCGTTATGCGCGTTCAGCCAGCCAAGGACCTTGTCCATGGCCTCACCCTTGGCGGGCTCGTTGAACACCTCGTGCATCTGCCCCTCCCAGTACACGATCTCCTTATCCTGCGAGGCGATGCCGTTGTACCAGTCCTGGGCGAAGTAGCTGGGCACCAGGCCGTCCTTGGTGCCGTGCATGATCAGCGTGGGGGTGGTGAAGCGATCCGCGTTCACGCCGTCATACAGGGCCCCGAACACCATCTGCTGCACCATGCCCAGGCTCAGCTTCTTGTTCACCAGGGGATCGGTCTGGTACTGAGCGGCGATCTCGGGATCGGAGGCCACGCCGTCGGTAAAGGCGTTGGGCACCTGGATCTTATCGGTCAAGGCCGGGGAGGGCACGTGCACGTCCAGGCGGCCGGGGATCACCTGCTGGGCGAGCTGACCGTTGAAGCTGGTCAGCTCCGCCAGCGGCAGCCGCTCGGAGAGGGTGGGATCCAGCTCACGCTGGATCTGCGTGATCTCCTGCGGGGTCACCACCGGGCCCGGCTCGTTACGCCCGGAGAGGTTGATCGGCGCGCCGCCGCCATTGGTGACGATGCCGGCCACCTCGCCGGGGTACTTGATGCCGTAGAACTGCGAGGCCAGGGCGCCCATCGAGTGCCCGAGCATAAAGGTCTTGACGTTCGGGTGCTCGGCCTTGGCCTTCTGAGTCAGAATGTTCACATCATCCACCAGGTAGTGGAAGTCATCGATGTGGCCGCGCACCACGGAGTTCCCCGCGTCTGCGGTCTTGCCGTGCCCGCGGTGATCCAGGCGGTACACGTTGTAACCGTCGGCCAGCAGGCGATCGGCCACGTAATCGTAGCGGCCGGAGTGCTCGGCGGCACCGTGGACTACCACCACGTTGCCCTTGGCATTGGGCACCGTCTGGGACTTCCAATACACCTGGGTGTTCTTGCCGTCGGCGCTGGTGAAGAAGCCCTCCTGCACCTCGGCCTGGGAGACGGCAGCCACGGGAGCCGCTCCCGGGGCCGCCGGGGCAGCCTCGGCGGGGACAATGCCCGCCAGAGCCAGGCTCAGGGCCGAGCCTGCGGCAACAACGCGGAGGGACTTAATGCGCTGGGGGGTCATGAGTTTCCTCTTCCTTGTATCTCTCACGGCAGCCTGCGGCGCGGAACCAACGCGGTGGCGCGTCACGCACTGCGCCCGGCTATTGAGGTGAATCATAACCATAGCCTTAGCTCCGAGAAATACTCCCCTTCGCGATGGGCAAAAAGCCCTGGTAACATCGCCACATTTACCCCCATTTGGGTGTAGTATGATTTGCATTTGTTCCCAATAAAATATATAAATCCCCCGCCGATAATCGGTGGGGGATTTGCCCGGAGCGAGCCGGGAATCACCGAGGCTCCAAGACCTCCTTCCCCACAAAGGGGCGCAGCGCCTCCGGCACCACCACGGAACCATCCGCTCGCTGATTGTTTTCCAGGATCGCCACCAGCCAGCGGGTGGTGGCCAGCGTGCCGTTGAGGGTGGCCGCCACCTGCGGCTTGCCGCCATCATCCCGGTAGCGGGTGGACAGGCGGCGGGCCTGGAACGTGGTGCAGTTCGAGGTGGAAGTCAACTCCCGGTACGTCCGCTGGGTGGGCACCCACGCCTCCGTATCGAACTTCCGAGCGGCGGAGGAGCCGAGGTCGCCGCCCGCCACGTCGATGATGCGGTAGGGCACCTCCACCACGGAGAGCATATCGCGCTCCATATCAAGCAGGGCCTGATGCTGAGCCGCGGCCTCCTCCGGCTTGCAGTACACAAACATCTCCAGCTTGTCGAACTGGTGCACGCGCAGGATGCCGCGGGTGTCCTTGCCATACGAACCCGCCTCGCGGCGGAAACACGAGGACCAACCGGCGTACTTGATCGGCCCTCGGGATAGGTCGATGATCTCCTCGGAGTGATATCCCGCCAACGCCACCTCGGAGGTGCCCACCAGGTACAGGTCATCGCGCTCCAGGTAATAAATCTCCTCGGCATGCTCGCCCAAAAAGCCGGTGCCGTTCATGATCTCCGGGCGCACCAGCACCGGGGGAATCATCACCTGGAAGCCAGCGTCGCGCGCCTTACGCGCCGCGAGCGTGAGCATACCCAGCTGCAGCAGGGCACCATCGCCGGTGAGGTAATAAAAGCGCGAGCCGGAGACCTTCGTGCCGCGCTTCATGTCGATCAGCCCCAAGGATTCGCCCAGGTCCAGGTGATCCTTGGGCTCAAAGTCGAACTCGCGGGGCTGGCCCACGTGCTCAAGCACCACGTAATCGTCCTCGCCGCCGGCGGGCGCCCCCTCCACCACGTTGCCCAGCTTCATCTGCAGGGCCTGCACCTTTTCCTCTGCGGCCTTCTGCTCCTCCTCCGCGGCCTTGACCCGCTCCTTGAGCTCATTGGAGCCCGCCAGGAGGGCGGGACGCTCGTCCGGAGCCGCCTGACCGATCTTCTTGCCAAAGGCCTTCTGCTCGCTGCGCAGCTCGTCGGCCCTCCGAATGGCCTGCCGCCGGGATTCGTCGGCGGCGAGCAGGGCGTCAACCAGCGCGGGATCCTCCCCGCGGGTGACCTGCGAGGCGCGCACTACATCGGGATTATCGCGGAGAAACTTCAGATCAATCACGCGCTTAAGCCTACCGGCAAGCGGGCCGCGGCAAGGACGTACACTCGGTGCCATGCCGCAACCCGATCTTCCCCCGGCCGAGGTGCTCGGCGGCGGTCCACCCAAGCACACGCAGCTGCGGGAAATCCTGGAGGAGTTCTGCGCCACCCGGCTCTCCCCCGGCGACATGCTGCCCAGCGAGCGCACCATCGAGCAACAGTACGGCGTCTCGCGCATCACCGTGCGCCGCGCCCTGGGCGATCTGGTCGCCGCGGGAAAGATCCGCCGCGAGCGCGGCAAGGGCACCTTCGTCGCCCCCAGCCCCCTGGTCTCCCGGCCCCACCTCGCCTCCTTTTCCTCGGAGATGCGCGCCCAGGACGTGGAGGCCTCCTCCCGCATCCTCCTGGCCGAACGCAGCGCCCCGCCCCCGGAGGTCGCCCGCTGGTTCGGTACCCCGGAGCACCACCCCCACATTCGGTTGCGCCGACTGCGCCTGGGCAATAATGAGCCCTACGCCATCGACGACGCCTGGTACCACGCCGGGTTGGCGCCCGACCTGCTCGAAACGGACGTGTATAACTCCGTGTACACGATCCTCGAACGGCGCTACGGCCTGCGGATCACCGACGCCACCCAGACCATCACCGCCGTCAACGCCACCACCGGGGCCGCCGTGCTCCTCGACGTCGCCCCCAAGACCGCCCTCCTGAGCATCGAGAGGCAGTCACGGGCCGGCGAGTCCCGCGTGGAATACTGTTCCTCCGTGTACCGCACGGACCGCTACCAAATGAAGGCCCGCGTGTCCCGATCCCGAGATGATTACAGTGGGTAACTGTTATGAGCCTCCCTGAAACCTGGCGCACCGCCCTCTCCATACGCACCGCCCTCGTCGGCGCGCTCACCTCGGCCGTCTGCCTGACCTCCTTCGGCTACGCCTCCGACCGGGACGACGCCCCTAGCCAGGCCGCACCCAGCGACACCACCAGCGCCACCACCCTGGAGCGCACCGCGACGAAGAAAAAGGTCGCGGAGCCCTTCACCGACGCCCAACCGGGGGCCTGCCTGAGCTGGGACGTGGCCGAGGACGGCGCGGTGAGCAACTTCCACGAAGCCCCCTGCGAGGGCGACCACCGCTTCGAGGTCTCTGCCCGCCAGAACCTGGGCGCCTACCCCGCCTCCGAGTTCGGGGACAAGGCCGCACCGCCGGATCTCACCCGCCAGGCGCAGCTGCGCTCCGAGCTGTGCTACAACCCCACGCTGCGCTACCTCGACGGGCACTTTGATCCCACCGGGCGCTACTCCATCGCCTCCATCCTGCCGCCCACCGAGGCCTGGGCCGCCGGCGACCGCACCATGCTCTGCGGGCTGCAATCCACCAACGCCGCCGGTACCCCCAACCTCACCCACGGCACCGTGGCCAGCCAGGATCAGGCGCGGGTGACCCAGCCCGGACAGTGCGTGACCGTCACCGCTGCCAATTCCCTGAGCGTGGTGGACTGCGGGGAGGACCACCAGCTGGAAACCACCGCCGTCATCAACCTCCTGGAGGCCTTCCCCGAGGGGGTTCCCAGCGCGGAGGATCAAGACAAGCACCTCCGGGAGGCCTGTACCCAGGCCGCCGAGGACTACCTGGGCGGGGCGGACAACCTGGAAAAAACCACGCTCCAGATCTATTGGGGCGGTATCCCCACCGAGTCCTGGATCGGCGGATCGCACAGCGTGAACTGCTCTTTAATCAGCGCCCACGGGGAAAGCGGCTTTAACTCCCTGCGCGGCAGCGCCACCGGGGAGTTCACCATCAACGGCGCGCCACCCACCCCCGAGGCCACGACCGCCGCCCCCGCGCCGGCCCCCGCCACACCGGGCCAGCAAGCCCCCGCCTCATGATCGACATCAGCGACGAACGCTTCGACGAGCTGGTGGACTCCGCCTTGGCCCGGATTCCCGACGAGTTCGCCGAGCACATGCACAACGTGGTGATCCTGGTGCGCGACTACCGCGACGGCGACTCCCGCACCCTGGGCCTCTACGAGGGGGTGGCCCTGCCGAAGCGGCAGTTCACCCACACCGGCTACCTGCCGGATACCATCACGCTCTACCGCGGGGCGCTGATGGATTACTGCACCTCGGAAGCAGACCTCGAGGAGCAGGTGTACGTCACCGTCATGCACGAGGTGGGCCACTACTTCGGCATGAGCGAGGAGGAGCTGCACCGGTTGGGGTGGGGATAACCTGGGGCACAGCCCTAGCCCCGAAACACCCACCGCGATGGCAGCAGGTCATTCAGCGTCGTGGCGCAGCCCCGGGAGGCCACCCACGCCACCGTGATGGCCCACGAGCCGCTGCAGATATAGGCCCGGCACAGCACGTCCCATCTCCCGTGCGTCGCGGGAACCGTCATCGCAGCAGGCGGGGGCCTAGCCTTGATCTAACCCGTCCCACCTCACCACGCCCCATTGCCCGAAGTCCCGGATCCCCGGGGCGAGTTCGATGTACTGGCAGTTCGCCAGGTAGGCGGCGCAGGCCGCCTCCGGGTTGGCACCGGTGGCGTGCGTGCTCACGGTGCGGATGGCCCCGCCGTGGCTGACCACCACCACGTCGCCCGCCTCGGGCGCGGCGCGCAGGGAGGCCGCGAGTTCTTCGAGCACCGGGCGGAACCGGCCGAGGACGTCCCGGTAGCCCTCCCCGCCGGGCAGGCGGGCGGAGTCCTCACCGCGCAGCCACCCGGCGAAGGCCTCCTGGTAGGCGCGGTGGGCGGCGTCGTCACCGCGCATCTCCAGATCACCCACGCTGACCTCGTGGAGGCCGGCGCGCACCGTCACCAGCACGCGGCCCCGGGGCAGGCCCCGGGCCTCCTCGTAGGCGGCGGCCGCGCCCATCGCCGTTTGTTGGGCGCGCAGGGCCACCGAGGTCACGATCTCGCGCACCCGCCCCGGGCGGGCGGCCAGGGCACACCCGGCCTCCCGCGCCTGCGCCCTGCCGATCTCAGTGAGTTCCGCGCCCGGCGGGCGGGTATCGAGCAGGCGGGAGGCGTTGCTGTAGGTGCGCCCGTGGCGCAACAGGATGAGGTGCGGGGTGGTCATGGCAGTTCCTTTCCGGTGCGCGCGGCGGTCACCCAGTCGAGCTCGGCGCACCCGGGGGTCGTCGCGGTCGGGGAATCCTCGCGGCCCGCGGGCCAGGAGCCGAGGAAGGTAAGAGTCTCGGCCCGCAGCCAGAGGTCGCGCAGGGCCTCGGCCACAGGGGCGTCGTCGATGTGCCCCACCAGGTCCACGTAGAAGTGGTAGGCGCCCATCTGGTCGCGGGTGGGGCGGGACTCGATGCGGCTCATGTCCACGCCCCGGCGCGCGAACTCCCCGAGCGCGGCGGCCAAGGTGCCCGGCTGGTTGGGCAGCGTAAAGACCACGGAGGTGCGGTCGTGTCCGGTGCGGGGGGTGGGGACACCGCGCGGGCCCACCAGCACGAATCGGGTGCGCGCCCCGGGCACGTCCGCGATGTCCTGCGCGAGCACGTCAAGGCCCCAAAGTTGTGCGGCGCGGTGGGGGGCGGCCGCCGCGTCGGCCCGGCCCTCCGCCACGGCGCGGGCGGCCGCCGCATTGGAGGAGGCGGGGACGAAGGAGGCCTCAGGCAGGTTGCGCGCCAGCCAGCCGCGAATCTGCTGGTGGGCCACGGGGTGCGTGATCAGGGTGCGTACGGCAGATCTCTCCGTGCCGGGGCGCACCATGAGGCTAAAGGCGACGCACAGATCCGTTTCCCGGTAGATCTGCACGCCGGCGCCGCGCAGGGCGTCGAAGGCCTGGGTGACGGGGCCGTCCACGGAGTTTTCGATGGCCAGGCAGGCGTAGTCCACGCTCCCGGCGGTCACCGCCGCCACGGCGCGCGCGGGGCTGTCCACCGGCAGGGCGGTGATCTGGCCGGACGACACCCCCATGGCCCCCTCCTGCGCGAATTGCCACAGGGCTGCCTCGGTGAAGGTGCCGGCGGGCCCCAGGTATGCCACGGTGATCGTCATGGTGATCCAGCCTATCCTGGTGGCCATGTCTCATGCCGCACCTCCCGATGATGCCGCCTCGCCTACCCGGGCGGTGGCGGACTTCGCCCGCGCCATAGCGGGGCTCAACGCGAGCGAGCATGGCTTTAGCCACCTGTGCCTGGAGCGCGCCCGGGCCCGGGCGCAGGCCCTGGAACGCGCCTCCTGCCTGTGCTCCCGACCGCTTCAGGGCATGCTGATTCCGGTCAAGGATCTCTACGACGTCGCCGGACTGCCCACCACCTTTGGTTCCCGCGCCCGCACGCACCTGGCGAGGCGCACCGAGCCGTTCGTGCGCGGGCTGCTGGAGCGCGGCGCGGTCATCCCCGGCAAGACCGCCACCTCGGAGCTGGGAATGACGGCGTACCTGGAACCGGCGGGGCTACCGAGGGTGGATAATCCCCGCTGGCCGGGCCGCACCCCCGGCGGTTCCTCGGGCGGGGCTGCAGTGGCGGTGGCACGCGGGCTGGTGCCCGCCGCGCATGCCTCCGACGGCGGGGGTTCCATCAGGATTCCCGCCGCCGCGTGCGCGGTGGTGGGGTATAAGCCCCCGCACGACGCCACCGGCGGGGCGCTGTCCACCCAGGGATTTATCACCCGCAGCGTGGAGGTGACCGCCCGGCTGCACGACCTCGCGCTGCCCGCGCAGGCCCCGCCCCTGACGGTGGGGCTGCTCACCGAGCCCCTCTTCGCCGAGACCAAGGTTGCCTCCCGCTGGCTTCACGCGGCGGAGCACGCCGCAGACCTGCTGGCGGCCGCAGGGCACCGCGTGCTCCCCGTTTCTGCCCCGCCGCAGGCCGGAAAGGTATTCAAGGCCTTCCGCACGATCTTGAGCGCGCGGGCCGCCGCCACGCCCCCGGCAAGCGGCAGCGGGGCGATGGTGTGCCACCTGCGAGACCGGGGCGCACGCCTGGGCCCGCGGCGCCTGGCGCAGGCCCTGCGGGTGCAGGCCACCATGCCCGCCCTCGCGGACGTGGACGTGGTGCTCAGTCCCACGCTCGCCCACGATCCCCCGCCCATCGGTGCCTTCTCCGCGCTGGAACCGGAGGAGGATTTCTGGGCACAGACCCGCTGGACGCCCTGGGCGTCCTGGTTCAACATGAGCGGTCAGGCGGCGGTGAGCGTTCCCTGCGGCGGGGCGGGGGCCTCCGTGCATCTTGGTGCCGTGCGCGTCTCCCCCGCGATCCTGCTGGCCCTGGCCCGGGAGATCAGCGACGACGTCGCGCCTACGCTATGAGATTCCGCTGATTCTGGCCCTCACCTTATGGCACCGCCGGGGCGCGCGCCACGCTGCGGCTTCTCGGCGCCCTGGTCTTAGGCTCACCGTTGTCCGCGCCATCGATGACTCTCAACGCCCCCAGTCCGCACGCCTGGATCAATATCGACCTGCACGTATGCGCTCTTTGTCTGGGGCGGGCTGGTGCTCTTCCTGCTGGCCTGCGACCGCCTCGTTCCTTGCCCCTCGCACCACAGCGATCTTCCCCGAGGCGCAGGGCTGGCTGCCCTCGTTGGCGTTCCCAGCATGCTCTTTTATCTCTGAACCCCGCACCTTGGGCCGAGCAAGGAGGTCGTGGCTGCAACACTGCTGAGCGCGGTGCTGTAACCAGCAGGTATGCGCCATGTGACATAATGATTATTACCGGCGCCCGTTGGCGCGTGTCTTGCCTTGAGATGCTGCACTCACCCACCCTCGGGAACCCCCTAGTCGGGCGTTGGGCAGAATTATTTTCTGCGCTCTGACCGGCGGAAACAATATCGAACCGTTGCGGGATGCGGGAAAAGCCTGTAGGATAAAAACGAATATGAATTTTTCCGAAAGGAGTACAATGCATAGGTTTAAAAAAGATCCTTGCTACATTGCTTGTCATATCTACTTCTGCGGCATTGACCGTCACTGCCCCAGGGGTTTCTGCGCAAGAGGAGTATGTGGGGACAGGTAGTGTTTCCCCTGACAGAAAAGAATATTCTATTGGTTGGACCACTGACGATGGGAATGATCTTCCATCGAGCGGATTTAGATCTACACCGTCTCGAGACTATAGTTTCGAAAATATCAATACTGAAGAAGGTATTCAGACTCTAATACATATCGAAAATGAAAATGCACCTACTTCGTATGAATTTCCAATCGATCTCCCTGAAGGGGCGGAAATAACTCCATTTAACGATGGCGGTTTTGCGATTTTTGACGGAGAGGAACTGGTTGCGACTTTTGAATTCCGTGGGCATTTGATACAAACGGTGATCCGGTAGAAACAGGCATATTCATTGAGGGTGACGTCCTCACCCAGACGGTTTCGCATGATTCGAATACTGCTTTCCCGATTGTCGCCGATCCCCAGGTAGATTGGGGTCGGTCCAAAACTACCGTTCGATTGAGTAAAGAAGAAACCCGTGTAACTGGAGCGGGGGCTTTAGCCGCAATCCCCTGGCTTGCAGCTCTCGGTGTTTCAGGCCCTATTGGAATAGCTATTTTGGGAGCTGCAGGCAAGATATCTTATGACGCAATTCGGGCCCATAGAAATGGTGCATGCCTTGGAATAGTTGTTGAACCAGCTAGTGGGCCCGGATGGAATGGACCAGTGTCCACATTCCAGTATACCGGAGGAAATTGCAAGTAATGGATAAGGGGCAGACGTTTAGCAGCCTGGACTCTTCTCCAAGAAATAAATTCTACCGATTGAAGGATCGGGCGATAGTAGGTGGAGTGTGTGCTGGTGTTGCAGAGCATTACGGGATGAAAGATGATACTGTTAGGTATTTATATGTAGGGTCCCCTTTCATCGCGGCACCTCTTATTATTTTTGTTTATCTATTCCAGTGGCTTGTTTACCCAGAGGGTGCTGGAGAGTGAGAACTGGGCATGAAACGTATTGTAGTCAAATAGTGTGCGACACGCCGATAGCAGAACAGACTCTAGCTTCGACGGATGGTGTGACATGGGCGTGTGCGCTAGGATTTTTACATCTGCAGCTTTAGGATTTTTGCTTATTCCCTCTTAGTTTACTTTGACTTAATCAGCTGGAATGCTGGAGGGATGGCTGGCGTGGTGGCCATTGTCATATCGACTTTAGTATCCATTGCTAGGTACTGGAATAATTCTAATCGGTCAAGGTAATTAGGTGCCATAATTTTCCCGCGCGATTAGACGTACAAATCTCAACAATGCCAAATGGATTTGTCTAGGATGCCACAGACTTCGTGGTTTTGTTGGCGGAAGATCGTCTCTCAACAGAGGGCATGTTCAGAAGCTGTTCCGAAACTAGAGGTCTTCTGGTACAGCGTACGTCAATGGATACGCAGGCCCGCCACCACTGCGGTGTGCGTGCAAAAGAAAACATCATCGCGGAAAATTCTAGGCTCCGCAGGGAAATAGGAGTTCACGTCACCATCACCGTCGCTTCGGTGCTATTGAGACAGTGCTTTTCTCTGTGGGACACGCCGATAGAAGAAGGTCCTCCCACACACCGACCGTGTGCAGGAGGACCTTCTTATCACTTAAACAATCTAGATGCCAGTGTAACAGGTCGCGCTAGTCGAGCAAGACAGGTTGCACGCGCGCCGGACGGGCGGCGAGTGAAACAACTCCCCGGTGCTTGGCGCTAGGCCGGAGCACCGCGAGTTAGAGCAGTTTCTTTCACCTACTCCTATAAAATTACCAGACGCTCCTCATGGTTCTGAGAAATAAGAGCGAAGAAGTGCGCTGAACCTGGAGTTTACCGACTAACGGTGTTATTTTATTTTGGCAGCATATCTATGCGCTGTGACTATCGAGTACTCTAATTGGTGTGCGATGTCTTGGAAGGTCATGCTGGTGGCACGGAGTTCACGGGCTTTTTGACGACGTTACTTCTACGCGTGCTAGGTAATCTTCTCTGGGTTCGCTAGTCCATCGGCGGATAGTTCGTGGGGAGCGTCCGACTAATAAGACGGCTTGGCGGGCAGTAAGATCTGGTGTGCGTTTCCCGAGCCGCAACGGGGGCTTCGTGGGCATTGCTGACCACCTCGAAGAGTGCTTCTATTTGAGCGCGGCGTACTTTTCCGGAACGGTCTCCGCCTTTTCTTCCGCGTTATGCTTGGCATTGGCTTAGCCATACGTCGGAGGGAATAGGAGCAATGTTGCACCATGCCCACCTGCTCGCTGACCGTGCCAGGTAAACAACTTCCGCCGCGCCGAGGAAGCCGCGGGCATATTCATTGCCGATATGATCTTCATCGCGCAGTATAGCCCATTCTAGGCAGACGGCTTCCCATTCTTCCTGGTTGGCGGCTCCAATGCCATAACAACCGCGTCTAGGGTAAGCCCATTGGCGCAGGTAATTAAATAAATCGACGTTGCGTCCAGCTCCAGAGATACGGGTGGCTTTGCGGTTGTCATAGGCTGGACGCAATTCTTAGGCGGAGAGAGCACGGGCGAGGTCTTTAGCCCGTAGACGGCAGTGATCTCACCCCATAGGGGTAGATGATCGGTGTAGCAGGGGTTTGGTGATCCTCCCGGCAAAACCTAGGGTCCCCACCGAGAGCCTTGGTCAGCCCGGTCTCAATGCAGGCGAGCAGGTCACCGGGCGGCGTTGATCAGACATACCGGGGTACCGAAGACGTAAACAATGTGCTCGCCACGAGTATGCGAGTTGAAGGCTATCCAGGATGGTTGAGGCAGGTCAAGCAGGCCGGGTATCTCGTCGGCGCTTCCTTCGTCGTGATCGGTGATGATCAAAGACCACCTGCACGTGGGATTGGCTTCGATGTAAGACATCCCTAAGGTGCGGTGGTAGGGCCCCACTTGCTGTTGTCGGCCAGCGGTGCTTTGGGGAACCAGTGGTCATCGACAAACTGACAATGGGTAGCTGACGGCCTTCATGGTTACACGCTCCAACCAATTTTCCATCTAGGACACGAAACCGGATCAGCCGCACCGACCAGGTATAGCCGCTGGTGGCGGCGCATTTCTTCATCGACGCCCTGCCCTTCCTGGGCTACTCTGCCCTTGGTGGAAGCCTCGGGTGATCTAGTGTTGTACGCATGGATTCCAGGGGTTATGAGGAACATCGCCGGAATCGCGGGGCCCAGCAGCGTCACGATCCGCGCGGCGAGTACGTGCTGCGTGCCGACGGCACCCCGCTGACCGACCGCTACGGCCGCCCCGTACGGCGGCGCTCCTCATCGGCCCCTCACCAGCAACCGCGCCGCGAGACCCCACGCCAGGAGTATCCACGGCAGTACCCCCCGCGCACCCAGCAGGCACCGCCACCGCGCGGCGCCTATCCGGAAGGCCCCCGATACACCCGGCAGTACGCGCCACCCGCCGGGCCCGAACCGGCCCGAGTGCAGCAACGCCCGCCCCGGCGCGCACCCCGTGTGCCGCAGGCGGCGGTACGAGGAGACAAAGGAGCAAAAAGGCTCGCCCTCCCCTCCTTCGGGTGCCTGGGGTGCGTGGGCTGGCCGCTGGCCATCATCCTGGTATTCAGCATCGTGCTCACCCTCTGGGCGGATACCAAGCTCACCCGCGTGGAGGCCCTGCCCGAACACCAGGTGGCCAAGACCTCCGGCACCAATTGGCTGCTCGTGGGGTCCGATTCCCGCCAGGGGCTCTCCGAGGAGGACGTGGCGCGCCTGGGCACCGGCGGGGACATCGGCGTGGGCCGCACCGACACCGTCATGCTGCTGCACATTCCCAGGGGCGGCAAGGCCACCCTGGTCTCCTTACCCCGCGATTCCTACGTGGCGGTGCCCGGCTACAGCATGGACAAGCTCAACGCGGCCTTTACCTACGGCGGGCCGCAGCTACTGACCGAGACGGTAGAGCAGGCCACCGGGCTGCGCATTCACCATTACGCGGAGATCGGCATGGGCGGATTGGCCAACGTGGTGGACTCCGTGGGCGGAGTGGAGGTATGCCCGGAAGAACCGATCGAGGACCCCCTCGCACAACTTTCCATCCAGGCGGGCTGCCACAAAGTCGATGGCCCCACTGCACTGGGCTACGTGCGCACCCGCGCCACCGCAGGCGGCGACTTGGACCGCGTGCAGCGCCAGCGCGAGTTCTTCGCCGCGCTGCTCAAACAAACCACCAGCGCGGGCACGCTGATCAACCCGTTCCGCATGATCCCTCTGATCTCCGATACTGCCTCCTCCTTTATCGTCGGCTCCTCCGACCACGTGTGGAACCTCGCCCGGCTGGCCCTGGCCATGCGCTCCGGGGTCAAAACGGTCACGGTACCCTACGCAGGCTTTGCCGATTACGACGTGGGAAACGTGGTGCTCTGGGACGATGCCGCCGCCGAAGAACTATGGGCCTCACTGCGGTAGGACCGAGACTCTCCAGCTCAGTTCCGGCACCCCCTTGTTCCCTCCACCGAGGCGGGGCGCAGCCACAACAGGTAGAGCACCCAGCCCAACAGAGGTGGAGTTGGAACCCCCAGGTGGAGGAAGGTACTGGGGCAGGCTCCAGGGAGCCAGCATAAAAGGAGCATTGAAGGTCGCCTATAGCACACCACACGAACAATCGCAGGGTTCCGAAGGAAAAATATCGAACCGAAAAGTGATATACCATAATATACACTCTAGGCACAAAGACTTCCTAGGTGATACCTTTCTACCAGTACAGCACCTCACCGAAGGAAGATCTCATGCGAATACCCCGAGCGATACCCGCTCTACTCAGCTCACTCACCATCATCGTCACCGGAAGCTCCGTCCCTTCGCAGGCATAACGAACTTTCCTCTACCATCAACATCCCCCTCATAGGAGAAGTTGACCCCTTCAAGATCTTCGGATCACTACTCGGCCCAGAAATAAAAGTGAATCTCTCGGGCAAAGATTCACACCTCCCGGAATATTAAAAGCCATGAACACAGGAACGGTGAACTGCGATGGAGATTGAATCTCCCCCACTCTTCAAGCCATGTCCCCGGAACAGTCAATGTGCAAGCCACCCTCAGTTGTGATGCACCAATCACCGCCATAGCAGGAACCGTTATACTACGCCGTGACGATGGCGTCTCTTCATCATCAGGCTTCGTGCAAAAGAATGCTAGCGCCCGCTGGCGCGCCAATGCAGCTATGCCATGCGACGGAAAGGAACACACCTACGTTGCTGGAGCAAAAGTTTTCATGCTGGGACCTCCAGGATGGTCCCCGCGAACAATCCAGCAGGTAGAGATAAAGGAACGTACTTTATACATGCAAGAAATAATACAACCGGAAGGATGTGTCCATATCTAATGAATATAGAAAAATTATCATCCACCACAACGTCTACCCACCGGAGGAAACCAACCCCACCTACTACGTATTCTTCTGGACGGAGGAACTCTTCGATGGGGAGAAACACTACCGGCGGGAATCTTTCGCCCTAGAAGGAGCCACCTCCGTGATCGAGGCCAACGACTGGCGGCTGACCCACGCCCAGGGACGGCGCTCCGCCCTCATTCTCCCCCAGCCACGGAAAAACTTCCTAGGCATGGAATACCCCGGCCTCATCATTCTCGCAGGGGAGTATCCAGAGGGGCCGGAACTCACGGGGAGCCTCCAGGGGCAATTCTTCGCGCCCTGATCCCATCCACCTTCAGCGGGCCACGGCCTCCAGGACACTTCAATGCTCCCCGTCAGCTAGCCTTTCCGCCGCACCGTGATCCTAGGCCGCAGCACGAGATAGATTGCCCACCCCACCACCGGGGCTAACAGCACCAGCAGAATCAAGACCACGGTCTCAGCCACGGTGGCTGGCAGCCTGATGATGTCCACCACGAGCACGACCGTGACTATCAACGAGATCAGCAGCAGCCCGCTCCACACAAGGTTGTACGTCATGGGCAGCAATGGGTTGTGGCCGTTCATCTCCAGATTTGCCACCACGCCCATCATCAGATCCAGTCTATGAGCTTTGGCTGCGGGGGGACGGCGTCTATCTCCTCCACGAGAATACCTTTCTCCTCCGCCTCTATCACCTCTGACGGCACGGGCTGCCCAGCCATCTCGTAATACCAACGCGGCAGGAACTTCCCCAGGCGGTGCCGAACCGTAATGGTGGCCCGTGCCCTGGCCGCCGCCACGAGCGGGGTCTCTCCTTCCCAAAAGTAAGATTCAGACATCGGTTTTCATCCTTCCTCAGGTTCTGCGCGGCTAAAGCGCCGCATAACGAGGCAATTAATGATTTCCACCTCGGTCTGCGTGGCCAGGGAACTCCGGCTGAGGACATTTATCGCATCCCACCCCATAACCGTCACCTCTTCCCGCCGATCATATACCTTTTCCATCGCCCAGGTGTACCGTTTCCACCACTCGGTGCGGTTATCACTCTCGGTTTTCTGAACCAGGCTCCGCGTCGTATTCCGTAGTCCCCGCTGCGCGATCACCAGGACCGCCCCGGCAATGAACACCTGCAAGAGACGAATCACCACGTCCCAATCCACCCGACATAACCACAGCGCAACACCCATGCCCACCACCGTGCCCCGCCCCAGCCGCCGACGTACCTCCGGCATGACCGCCCCTGTGGATAACCTCCTTATTCCACAGCCCCGGCGCGCTTTTCAGCACACAAAACCCCGTCTATCGCCCTAAGTCCCGCAGCCCCCGGCTCAGCGCCATCGCCAGCGCCGCAAACGCCATCGCGCCCACGGGCGCAATACCCGGCCGCCTGGATAAACTCCCAGGCCCGCTCCAGCTTGGCGGCCACCTCCACGCCGCCGTCGCCGAGGCTGCGGGCGAATTGGCGGGCCACATAGACGTTATTGATCGCCCCCGCCACGGTTCCCCCGAGGGCGAGGACAAAACACAGCTAAGGATGATGCTGCCATCCCGCGCCGTCTCTTTGTTCCATCGCACCGCTCTTAGCTCCTCCTTGCCATTCGGCCCGTTACCGGATGGTCACCTGGCGGGACTTGATGTTTTGCAGCTGCTTGCGCTCCTCGGCGTTGAGGGGAGCCTCGTTGGCCACCTCGGCCTCGATGGCCGTGTTCAGGGCCGCCAAGTCCTGGGCGTAGGTCTCGTGCGCGCGGGCGGGGTCGAGGTCGAAGACGGGCACCACGAGCCCGTGGGTGCGGAAGGTTCCGGCGAAGCGGGAACCCTCGCCCAGGTTCAGCTCGCCTCGGGCGGCGATGCGGGCCAGGGCCGCAAGCAGGCGCTCCTCGTTGTCCTCGGTGCGCACCCAGCGGATGTGCGCCTTGTCGCCACCCGGGTACACCCACCAGGCGGCCCCGGGGACCTCGGCGTCCACGCAGTGGGAGGGCACGATGGCGTCGTTGGCCGCTTGGAGGGCCCGCACGGTGGTGGCGTCGCCCGCCATGGATTCGGGAACCCACCAAGAGAAGTCCTGATGCACCTCGATGTCCAGCGCGGTGGCGGGGTCGAGCAGGTCGACCAGGGCGGGCTGGGTGCCGTCGGCGGCCGTGGACATCAGGGTCTCCCCCGGCCCCGCCTGCGCCGCCCACTTCAGGGCGTAGGCGAGGTCGCGCCCGGGGTTGTGGGAACGCGCCTGCACCTGGAGGGCCACCAGGGCCTCGCCGCCGTGCTTTTCCTCGCGCACCAGGGCGGCGGCCGCACCGGGCAGTACCGTCACCAGGCGTATGGGGCGCACGGCCCCCTTGACCTCCACCGCAGCGGTGGCGGACGGCACGAACTCCTGGAGGGCCACCAGGTCGGCCTCGGCAGCAAAACCGCCGTACGGGCGGGGATCCTTTTCCAGGGCCGCGCGCTCGGCGGCGCGCTTAGCGAGCTTGGCTTGGCGGCGGCTCATGCCCTCGGGCAGGTCGTCGTTCTTCTTATTCTTCTTGGCCATGCCCTCCAAGATACGTCAAGGCCAGTTCGGGTTTATTGGTCGCCAGCATGTCCACCCCGCGCTCGCACGCCCAGACCATGTCCTCCGGCTCGTCCACCGTCCACAGGTAGGTGGGCAGGCCGCGCGCCCCGATCAGCCCCGGGTGCTCCCTCGCCCGCTCAATGGACAATCCCAGTCCCGTGGGCGCGCCCACCGCGGGGTCGCAGGGGTGCAGCAGCCTGTGCCAGGCACGCCGCAGGTAAATGCGGTCAATCTGCGGCGCCAGGGCGCGCATCCTGCGTATCGACGCCCCCGCGAAGCTCATCGCGTGAATCCGCGGATCATCGAGCAGCCCGTGGTAGGCGAGCCGACGCACCAGCTGCTCCTCCAGCATCCGGCCGTAGCGCAGCGGGTGCTTGGTTTCGATGTAGAGGTGATGCGGGCCCGGCGCGATCATCTCCAGCAGATGATCCAGGGTGAGCACCCGCTGCGGATACTCCTCGGTGCCAAAATCGAGGCGTTCCACTTGCGCCAGGGTGTGCGCGGAGACCCGGCCGCTGCCGGTGGAGACGCGATCCACAAGAGGATCGTGGATGCAGACCAGCTCGCCGTCCCTGGTCAGGCGGATATCGCACTCCACCCCGTGGATAGGCAGATCGAGGGCCCGCTCGTAGGCGAGGGCCGTGGACTCCGGGTAACAGGAGGAATAGCCGCGGTGCGCGATGATCTTCACGCCCACAGGCTACGCCGCCGGGCGGTGTTGACCGCTAAGGAGCAAGCGTTATACGATCGTCACCCAAGGGGTGATGAGCATTATGCAGACCTCCGTACCGTCAAGGACAAGGCCGCCAAGACCACGCGAGGCATCACCATACAGATTCGCTTTCACACCGACGAACTCCGCCGCCTGGCCGAGGATCCTTCTTACAAGCCAAAGCGATGGAACCACGAACTTATACGGGCATACCGAAAAAAGATCAGCATTCTACACAGTGCCACCGACGAACGCGATCTCTATGCGATACGCTCCCTCCACTTAGAACAACTCTCGGGTAACCGAGCCGACACCTCATCAATTCGCCTCAATAAACAGTTCAGACTCATCCTTAGGTTCATAACAGAAATCGAAGGCCGGACGGTCATCGTTGTAGAATTGGTAGACTACCACCAGAAAAAGTGCAATGATGGATGCCTTCACTCCTGCAGAAGTATTTTCTGCCGGCGAGATACTTTCCGATGAATTAGAGGCACGCGGCTGGAGCCAGGCCGATCTAGCCTCTATCCTTGGACGACCACATCAGTTTGTCTCGGAAGTCATTTCCGGAAAAAAGGAGATCACCCGGGAATCCGCAGCTCAGATCGGCGCCGCCCTGGGCACATCAGCACAGTTCTGGCTCAATATCCAGGATTCTTACCCCCTACACAAGCAAGAAAAATATGCCGGGCAAAAAGAAAAATAGACACAATTACCGCCCGCGCACGGCTGTATAAACTAGCCCCCGTGACCCTGCTCAGAAAACGAGGCTATATCACAGCATCGCACCCCAGCGATCAGGAAAGCGAGGTTTTGGCGCTTTATGGGAAGAGCTCTGTCGAGGCCCCCTCAACACTCGCCTTTGCAGCACGGCGTAGTAATACCGAAGAAAAATTAACGTCCCTCCAGCAAGCCTGGGCCGCGTGCGTGCGCTCAAGCGCCCAACTATTACACGCCTCTCCATATTCACCAGAAATTTTGCACGACGTGGCCATCTCCCTACCCCGGCGCGCCCAAGAACCTGCATCTTTTGTAGAATTCCAGAAACTTTTTGCGACGGCGGGAGTCAAGATAGTTTATGTGGAGTCCTTCCCCGAAGGAAAGCTGGACGGCTGCGCGTTGCGCGTTGATCATCACCCCATTATCGGCGTATCAGGACGAGGAAAACGCCTCGACAAAGTACTCTTCACCATTCTCCACGAGGCGGCTCACGTCTTCCTCGGGCACGTGGATGATGAAGAAAAAATTATCCTCGATGACCTCTCCGCCAACAGTACTCAGAGGGAGGACGAGGCCGATCGACTCGCAAAAAACCTCCTCATTCTCCAACTCCCAGCGCTCCCCAACACCATCGAAGCTTCCTGGATCGAGGAGCAAGCGGCTCGACTTCAGATTCACCCGATTGTCCTCGTCGGCCGCCTCCAAAGCGAAGGCATCCTTTCGTGGAGGAGCACGCTGTCGCGGCACGCCCCCTCGGTCACCGAATATCTTCGCCAGTGGGAGCGCCCCCTCCCTACGCCGCCGGGCGAGAACCGGGTGACGCCCTAGAAGAACTGCCCCTGGATTTCCTTCAGGGTGCCCGCGGAGCGGGCAAAGCGTTCGCGCTCGTGGTCGGAGAGTTCCAGCTCCACCACGCGCCGGACGCCGCGGCGATTGATAATCGCGGGGGTGCCGATGTAGATGTCCTTCTCGCCGTATTCACCCTCAAGGTAGGCGGAGACGGGCAAAGCCACGTCCTGGTTCTGCACGATCGCGCGGGTGATGCGGGCCAGCCCCATGCCGATGCCGTAGGAGGTGGAACCCTTGGCGTCGATGATGCGGTAGGCGGCGTCGCGGGTCTCCTCGAAGATCTTCTCCAGGCGGCCCTCCAGCGCGGGGTCCTTCTCCAGCATGGTGCGCATGGATACCCCGGCGATGGTGGCCGAGGACAGCACCGGGAGTTCGGTGTCCCCGTGCTCGCCGATGATGTAGGCGTGGACGGAGCTGGGGGCCGTCTCGTAGAGCTCACCGAGCATGTAACGGAAGCGAGCGGAGTCCAGCACCGTACCGGAGCCGATCACGCGCTGAGTGGGCAGGCCGGAGAACTTCCAGGTGGCGTAGGTGAGGATGTCCACCGGGTTGGAGGCCACCAGGAAGAGGCCATCGAAGCCGTGCGCCATGACCTCCTCGACGATGGACTTGGTGATGGCCACGTTCTTGTCCACGAGTTGCAGGCGGGTCTCCCCGGGTTTTTGTGCGGCGCCGGCGCAGAGCACCACCACGGCGGCGTCCTCGCAGTCGGCGTAGCTGCCCTTGGTCACGCGGGTGCGCGAGCCCGCCCAGACGACGCCGTGGTTAAGATCCATGACGTTGCCTTCGAGCTTCTTTTCGTCGATATCGATGATCGCCAGGTGATCGATGATCCCCTGATTCACCAGCGCGTAGGCGTAGGCCACGCCGACGTCTCCGGCTCCGATGAGAACGACCTTATTGCCAATGGTTTGCTTCATTACTGTGCTCCCTTCCCGGCTCATTATGCCCGGTTAGTTGGCTTTTTGCCCGTTCTTTCGGGACTATCGGGGATGTTGTGCCGGAAATAACACGCACCCAGGGTGCCTACCCGCAGGCGATGCCGGTGCCGTGGTGGGGGCAGTACCCGCCGGGCACCTTGTGCAAGTACTGCTGGTGATCCTCCTCGGCCAGGTAGTAGGCCCCGGCGGGGGTATCCGCCAGCGTGGCGACCTCCGTGGTGACGGGGCCGAAGCCGGCGTCGGACAGCGTGGTCCCGTAGCGCCCCACCAGGGAACGGATCAGCGCGGCATCCTCCTCGGTCTCGGTGTAAAAGGCGGAGCGGTACTGCGTGCCCACATCGTTGCCCTGCCGGTAGCCCTGAGTGGGGTCGTGCGCCTCCAGGGCCGTGGTGACGATCTTTTCCAGGGAGACGCGCTGCGGATCGAATACCACCTGCACCACCTCCACGTGGTTGGTACGGCCCGTACAGACCTCGCGGTACGTGGGATTTGGGGTCACACCCCCGGCAAAGCCCACCGAGGTGGCCTCGACCCCCGGCATCTGCCAGTACATCTTTTCCACTCCCCAGTAGCAGCCGATGCCCACCAACACGCTGCGTTGCCCCTCCCGCCAAGGGCCGGTCAGCGGCGTGCCCAGCACGGCGTGGGGATGAGGGTCGGCCAGAATCGGGGTATCGCGCCCCGTCAGGGCCTCGGCGGGATCGACGAGCTCGGGATTGCTGCTAAAAAGCCAGCCCACGGGGGTTACCTCATTTCCTTCATGCTGCGGGTTGTGTACAGCAACCATAGCGGCGCACGGGGTATTCCGACGTTCTTCCCGCCCGCTGCGCGCGAACATAAAACATTGCAACCGAGACTAAAGTTCCTATCATGGGGTGGCACGCGGTGTGTGACCGCGCAACTGCACTTAGACGAAAGGACTTACACCTCATGGCTGTCTACGAGCTTCCCGAGCTTGACTACGCCTACGACGCCCTCGAGCCTCACATCTCCGCCGAGATCATGGAACTGCACCACTCCAAGCACCACGCCACCTACGTGGCCGGCGCCAACGCCGCCCTGGAAGCGCTGGAGAAGGCCCGCGAGGAGGGCACCAACCCCGATCAGATCCGCGCCCTGTCCAAGAACCTGGCGTTCAACCTGGGTGGCCACACCAACCACTCCATCTTCTGGAAGAACCTCTCCCCCAACGGTGGCGGCGAGCCCACCGGTGAGCTGGCCGAGGCCATCAACCGGGACTTCGGTTCCTTTGAGCAGTTCAAGAACCACTTCTCCTCCGCCGCCCTGGGGCTGCACGGCTCCGGTTGGGCCGTGCTGGGTTACGACCACATCGCCAGGCGCCTCGTGGTCGAGCAGCTCACCGACCAGCAGGGCAACACCTCCGTGAACCTCACCCCGCTGCTCATGCTGGACATGTGGGAGCACGCCTTCTACCTCCAGTACAAGAACGTGAAGCCGGATTACGTCAAGGCCGTGTGGAACGTCTTTAACTGGGAGGACGTGGCCGAGCGCTTCGCCGCCGCGCAGAAGTAAGACACCCGCGTCGGCCTCAGGACGCCGCGCCCACCCCGCCCACGGGGACCGGGCGCGGCGTTGACGTATCGAACACCAGCCCTTCCCGTCCCCTCCACCCCCGCGCCACCCCCGCGGCATAGCATGAGGCCATGACAGTGGCGCAGAATTCCCCGGATACCGGTCGACGCAGCTGGCACCGCCGCGCCAGCAAACCGATCACCGTCTGGTTACTCATCATCGTGCTCGTGGGGCTGGGACATCCCGCCGTTCCGGAGTACCGCTGGGTGCTCATCCACGCCTTTACCCTGGGAGCCGTAACGAACTCGATCGTCGTGTGGTCGCAGTTCTTCACGGAGAGGTTCCTGCACCAGCGCCTCCCCGAGGAGGCCCGACCGTGGCAGCTGCGCAAGATATGGCTGCTCAACGCGGGAATCGTCGTCGTGCTCGCCGGGCAGATCGCCAGTGTCCTGCCCCTCACGCACGCCGGAGCGGCGGTGGTGGCACTCGCGTTGCTGTGGCACGCCTGTTCCCTCACCACACAGATACGCCGGGTGCAACGCCACCAGGCCGAGGCGGCACGCCGCCTGCTGCCCTCGGTCCTCGGGTACGTGGCCTCGGCGCTGTCGCTCACAGCCGGGGCCATCCTCGGTGCCCTGCTGGCCTCCCCGACCTCCGATTCCGTACACGACGTCGCCCTCCACGCCCGTCTCCTCCAGGCGCACCTGATCCTCAACGTCCTGGGCTTCCTGGGGCTGGCGGCGGCCGCCTCGCTCGTAGTGCTCTTTCCCGCGATCTGGCGCACCCGGCCGCCTCGCTCCCGGGCCTGGGTCGACCTGCTGATTGAGGTCTGCGGCCTCCTCCTCGCGGTCACGGGTGCCCTCGCCGGTTCCTCCTGGCTCACCGGCGGAGGGCTCCTAGTTTACGCCCTGGGCTGGGGCCTATCCTGCGCGCGGTGGGCGTCGGTGATCACCCGTGCGGGCCTGGACAAGACCACGTATGGTTCCCTGTCCGTCACCGCCTCGGTGCTGTGGTTGCTGGCCTGCCTGCTCTGGCTAGCCATGCAGGTACTGCGCCACGGCACGCAGGCGGCGCTACCCACCACGGCCCTGCTGGTGGGCTTCGGCGGACAGCTGCTCATCGGCGTGATGAGTTATCTCCTCCCCACCACCATGCGCGTGCGCGCGGCGTGGGGCCTGCGCGAGACTTACCGCGGCGGAATGCTGCGGTTCACGCTCACCAACGGCGGGCTGGCCCTGTGGTTGGCCGCAGATAACTCCTGGCTGCGGGTAGGGGCCTCGGCGCTGGCCCTCCTGGGACTGGTGGCCTTCCTCCCCCTCATGGGGCGCGCGGTGCGGGCGCAGCTGAATCGCGGCCTCGAGAACCACGAGTCGCGCCCCGAGATCCCGCACGCCCGGGGCACCTCCGGCCAGGTGGCCCTAGGGGTGGCGCTGCTGGCGTTGCTGACCGCCCTGTGCAGCGGCCTCGGCAGGCCGGGCGCCGCGCCTCCGGCCTCCGACACCGAGGAACGGAATGTGACCCGCGTGGAGGTCACCGCCGGGGATATGGTCTTTGAACCCGCCAGCGTGACCGTTCCCTCCGGTCATCGCCTCCTCATCGAGCTGCGCAACGAGGACTCCCAGGCCCACGATCTCAAGCTCAGCAACGGGGCGCGCTCCGGGCGGCTCACCCCCGGGAAAAGCGTCGAGATCGACGCTGGGATCATCACCGCCGACGTACCGGGCTGGTGCACTATCGCGGGCCATCACACCAAGGGCATGACCTTCGACGTCCTGGTGGACCCCGCCTCCCCCTAGGAACCCGCGGACAGCCCCTCGATCCCCGGCGCGCCCCGGTTCAACCATGCCCGCACGGCGGCGGTGGCACGGCAATCGTCCTCGTTGTAGCGCAGCAGCAGACGGCGGGCCGCCTCGGGGTCGCCCGCGTCCAGGCCCACGGCCACCCGATACGCATTCACGGACGCCTCCCCATCAAAGCCCTCGTCGCGCCAGCCGAACCCCGCCCGCGGGGCCACCGTCTTCAGGCCCAGGCCGCGCGGCCCGGCCAGGGAGGCGGTCACGGAGTCGAAGACGTCCACCCACTCCTCGCTGCGGATGAAGGTGCGCACCTCCTCCTCCGTGGGACCGCCGGGCAATCTGCGCGCCGAGGAGCGAAGCCAGTGGTTTTCCCCGTGGCGGGCGTAGCAATAAGCCCGAAACGTCTGCCCGCCCGCATGCGCCCGCGCGCGCCGTTGCATCAACCAGTCCCACAGGGCCGCGAAGTTCCGGGCCTCGTCCTCTCCGCCCAGGCCCGTCCAGGTGGCAAAGGGGCGATATCGTGCCCCGTCGTAGGTCCCCCATAGGTAGGCGCCCTGGTCAAGGTAGGCCTCCACGTCGATGTCGATTTCCACCCCCGCCCGCGGCGGGGCCGTCACGGTGTCGCGGCGCAGCACCGCCACGCCGCGCTGCCAGGCCGCCGCCAGAGCAGACGGCTCCCCGAGGTTCGCCTCGGCCAGGGCGGTGACCGTTTCGATGCCGCGCTGGCGAAAGCGCTGTCCGCGATCCCCGGGCAGGAAGAGGCTGAGGTCATCGGCGGCCCGCAGGGCGGGTTCGCAGTGCGACCAAAAGCGGCAGTCGGCGCACTCTTTGAGTCGGCGCGGCCCCGGGGGCGGGGGTGCTTCCAGGGCGCTATCGACGGCGCGCTGGAAGGCCGCCGTGGGGGTGAGAAAGACGCGACGTCGATCCTGACCGATGAGCGCCCCGAGGCCGTCGCCGAGTCCGTAGTCGTGCAGCGCTCGGGCGGCCAGGGCCAACCGAAAGCTATCGGAGGAATGGTGTTTGAGGGAATATTCCTCCAGGTGGGGGCGGCTCAGGCCCAGGCGCGGCGTGGCGATCACGGGCGTGGCCGCCTCCGGCGCGGGGCGGGCCACGCGGTGATTGGTCACCGCGACCGGCAGATAGGCGCCCTCGGGCAGCAGCGCCAGGATCTCCACCTCCGTGCGCCAGGGCCGCCCGGCGTGTGTTCCCTCAAAGACGGCGCCTTCGATCAGGGTGGCCCCCTGGGCGAGGGCCTCCAGGGTGTCGAGATCCGCGTCCGGTTGCGCGGTGTCGATGCGCACGCGCGTAAAGCGACGCGCCCGCGGGTCGCCCGGCGCGGGGCCCGTGGGTAAAAGCCGTGCCACCTCCGCCACGGCGGTATGTTTGCGACGAGCGCGGTGCACGGCCGCCTCGGTGGGCGGAGTATGGGGGAAACGGCGACGTTGCACCTGCTTATAGCGGCATCCCAGAAGTTCCTGGGTCCCCACCGGGACAATCGACGATGATTTTTCCACAATGCACAAGAGCATAAGACATGGGCGCGGGTAAGGTTGAAGCGACGAAGACGCACACTGACCGACCACGTAAGGATCGCAGAACAATGGGACTCCTGAAAAACCTCACAAAACGACGCACCCGCGCCAAGGCCCAGATCAAGGCCGCCAAGACTCGCGCCAAGGCGGAAGTCAAGGCCCAGGCCAAGGCCCGCCAGCGTCAGGCAAAACTGCTGGCCAAACAGGAAAAGAGTCTGCTCAAGGCGGAGGAAAAGGGCCTGCGGGCCAAGCGTAAGCACGAACGCAAGATGGCAGAAACAAAGCTGGCACAGATTCAGGCCGGAAAATTCAACGCGGATAACGTGAAGCGGTGGACGGGCGCAGCCCGGCTGCTCACTCCCATTCTTCTGCCCCTTGCCTACCGCGGGCTGACCGCCCTGCAAGAGCAGGCCAACTCCTCCCGCGCGCGACGGCTCGGCGTCACCCCGGATCAAATGGCGCAATTCTCCGGCTACGGCGCCCCACTGAAGGCCCGCATCCACGGGATTTCTCGATCCCTGAAGGATTCTGGTCTGCCCTCCGGCTTTGTCCGGGATGTGGAGGATCGTTTGGCGGAGCTTTCCACCTCCTTAGACAATGCGGAGTACATGACGGAGGAACAGCGGCGACGCGCCCATACCAGCATCTCCAGGGACATTGACCAGGTGACCAATGAGATTCAGGGACGACTCAAACAACGCTCATGATTACGTTTAGCGATATATTTCCTGGTAGATAACTATGATTTTCCTTTGTGGCCCCACAACTATGTACACGCACACAATAGGATGTACAGTGGTAGTCACCATGAGAAATAAACCGGAGGGCGACGCCCATTCCGGTCACGCAACGGAGAGGTTATCGCCATGGCACGCAAGGAAGTCACCCAGTACTTTGATGATCTGACCGGCACCCCGCTGGATGTCAATGAGGTCAACGTGGTTCGCTTCGCCCTCGATGGCACAAACTACATCATTGACCTTTCGGCGGAAAACGCGGAGAAGTTCCGCGAGATGTTCCGTCCTTACCTGGCCGTGGCCCGCAAGCACGCCACCCCGGTAAGCGGGCGTCGCAACACCGGCGCGGCGCGCAACAGCAAGGCCCGCGAGATCCGCCAATGGGCCCTCGATCAGGGTAAGGACATCGCCCTGCGCGGCAAGATCCCCGCTGAGGTGATCGAGGCCTATAACCAGGCCCACCAGCGCTAGGCCTAAGCGTATACGGCGGTGATCGCCCCCGTGCGGGGGCGATCACCGCCTTTCTTTACGTCTAAATGACTCCCTGTTCCCGGGCGGAAGCCACCGCGGAAGTGCGGGAACGCACACCTAACTTATCGTAAATATGCACCAAATGGGATTTCACCGTGGCCTCGGAAAGCATAAGCCGCTGGCCGATTTCCCGATTCGAGCAGCCGTCGGCCACCAAACCAAGAACCTGCAATTCCCGAGGGGTCAGGGAGGTGCGGGGGGTGCGCACGCGCGTCATCAGGCGATCCGCTACCACCGGGGAGAGCGCGGAATCTCCCTCCGCGGCGGAACGCACCGCCGCCAGCAATTCCTCCGGGGGAGCATCCTTGAGCAAATAGCCCACGGCCCCGGCCTCAATGGCACCGAGGATATCGGCATCCGTATCGTAATTGGTCACCACCAATACCCGTGGCGGGCGCGCCATTGCCTGTTTGATCGCACGGGTTGCTTCCGCCCCGGTGGTCACCTTGGTGCCCTCCACGCCCGCACCGAAACGCAAATCCATAAGGATCACATCGATTCCCCCCGCATAGGCGGCGGAAATGGCGGCATCCGCGGTGGCCACCTCCCCGATGACCTCGATATCCTCCGCCCCATCCAGGATCGCGCGCAGCCCCATTCGCACGATCTGATGGTCATCGGCCAAAAGAACCCTAATCGTTGAACGACCCATCTCTTTTCCCTTCCGCACCGGGGCGTGTCCCTTTCCTAGAGTCTAATACCTCATTGCGCACCGGAATGGCCACCGACATCGCCGTTCCCTGCCCCGGCGCGGACTCCACGGTGAGGGTGCCGCCCACCTCCTCGACGCGGCGTCGCATGGCGTCGAGACCCACGTGCCCCAACCCGGCGGGCCGCTGCGCCACCGCCTCGGGATCAAAGCCCCGCCCGTTATCCACCACGTCCAGGCGCACCTCCGTCGGCTCGTAGCTCACGGTGATCCGCGCGCGGCTGGCCTTCGCGTGCTTGACCACGTTGCCCACCGCGCCCTGCGCCACGCGCAGCAAGACGGCCTCGGTCTTCATCGGCAGGGCGCGAACCTCACCCTCCATATCCACCTCGATGTCCATGTCCACGCTAGCCGCAAAGCTGGTGGCCACGCGTCGCAGGGCCGTCTCCAGGGAGGCCGAGGACAATCCCGCGGGTTGCAGCGCGGCGATCATGGCGCGCGCCTCCGCAAGGTTATCGGAGGCGGTGCGTCGCGCCTGGTCGATCCTGGTCACCACGGGCGCAGCCTGCCGCTCGCTCAATCCGGTGTCGCGCAGGTCGCGCTCGGCGGCGTGCAGCAGCATCTGGATGCTCGACAGCCCCTGGGCCACGGTGTCGTGGATCTCGTGGGCGATGCGCTGTCGCTCGGCGGCGATGCCCGCCGCGTGCTCGGAGGCCGCGAGCTGGGTGCGGGTGGCCATGAGCTGGTCGATGAGTTCCTGACGCTCCGTGCTCACCTGCCACAGGGTGCGAAAGGCGTAGTAGATGGCCACTACCACCAGGGCCGAGACCGCCGGGCCCATGATGGCCCCCACGGTCAGTCCCTTGGGTATCTGCGCCCCGATCGAGACCATCGTGGCGATGACTACCGCCGCCACGCCGCGGTAGTCATCGAACACGCGGAGATAGAGGAAGAACAACGAAAGCAGGAGGTACACGCCCACGTCCGCCAAGGGCAGCATGAGCACCCACAACCCGGACAGGCCCAGCAGCCACGTCGATTGTGCTATCGGCGGCCAGCCCTCCCAGAGATCAGAACCGAAGAAGTAGAGAAAGGCAAAAAGCGCGCAAATGATCACGTTGATCACCGCGAACTTCCATTCCAGCTGCACCGAGGCACTGACCGTCACGATGAGCAGCACGGAGGTGAGCACGTGAATCCCGTTCGTCAGGCTATTTTCCCCCGGGCGCTCCGGGCGTTCCGCAGTGGTCATATTCCACACGGTACGCTTAGCAGCAGTTTCCCAGCACCTCTTTGCGCACCACAAACCGGAAAGGCGGGACCACCGTGCTGAACCTCTTTGTCCTCCCTATCTCGGGGATTATGAAGATGTGGCACCTGTTTTTCCATGCCCTCCTGGGGATCGAAGAGCACCACGCCTGGCTGTTGAGCCTCGTCGGCCTCATCGTCGCGGTGCGCACCCTCATCGCCCCTTTCGCCTGGATGCAGTTCCGCGCTGCCCGCATCTCCGTGCTCATGCGCCCGCATCTCGACGCCGTACGCCGCTCCTACGCCGAGCGCACCGACCGGCGCGGCATCCTCGAGGAGATGGCGCTGACCAGCAGGTTGCGCAAGCGCTTCCGCTACAGGCCGGCCGCGGGCTGTATCCCGCCGCTGATCCAGATCGCGGCCTTCCTCGGCCTCTACCGCCTATTGCTGCGCATCGCGCGGCCCACCGAGGGCATCGACGGCCAGCACCATCGCATCGGTTTCCTCAACGCCGGCGACGTCGATTCCTTCCTCCACACCACGTTCCTGGGGGTGCCGCTGCCCGCCTACCGCACCATGAGCTCCGAGCAGCTCGCCGGGCTTGGCACTACGCGCACCGAGGTCACCGCCCTGATCGTGCCCTTCCTCGTGCTGGCCGTGGTCTTTACCACCCTCAACATGGCACTCTCCTTGCATCGCAACCGGCAGTCGCTGGATTACGCCTCGAGCTTTGCCCTCAATATCTATAAGATCACGCTGCTGCTGGCCATCGTCATCCCGTTCATGCTGGTCAACGCGGGACTCTTTGGCCCCCTGCCGGTGGCAATCATCCTCTACTGGTTTGGCAACAATCTCTGGACGCTCCTGCAAAACGCCCTCATCCATCTGCTGCTGTCCCGCCGCCTCCCCCTGGACAAGGACCACCGCGCCTACTTCCTCCGGCAGCGCGAGGAGCACCGGAAGATTCGCCAGCGTGAACACCAGCGCCGCCGCGAAATCCGGGCGCTGCGGCTGCGGGGGCTGACCTCCCGGGAACACCGCCGCCAAGGCGCGCAGAAGGCGCAGCTGCGCAAGATACAGCGCGCCGCGGAGAAGAAGCACCGCAGGGATACCGCCCGGGCAAAGAAAAACGCCCGCCGCGAGATCATCGCGGAGGCCAAGGCCGCGAGCAAAAAGCAGCGGGCCGGGGCGCAGGCGCACAACGTCCGGAAGGCGATCCCCTCCGCCACCCCGACCGTGGGCAAGCACTCTCTCGACCGGGAGTGGGCAGGCCGCATGCGGGTGGAGGTACCCGAGGACCATCGAGGTCACGGCGGGCGCCACCGCCGGGTGCCTTAGATGGAGTAATCCGCGGGAGGCTCCGCGAGCATCTGACGGGCCAGGGCGCGGGCCGATTCCAGCGGCTCGATGCTGTGCGCCAGGCGCGCACCCGCCACCCCGCCATCGAGGAAGATCAGCAGGTGACCGGCCTGCGCATCGCTGGGATAGCCGTTGCGGAGGGTCAGCAGCTGCGTGATAGTTCTCCTGCACCACTGGCGGTGATCCATCACCGCGCGAATGATCGCGTGCTCGGCCTCCGTCTCCGGCTTGGGGTACTCGCACACCGCGTTGAGGAAATGAGAGCCGCGATAGTTCTCCGCGGGCAGCTGCTCGATGTATTGATCGAAGAAGGCCAAGAGCTTTTCATCCGGATCCTGCGCATTCCTGGTGCGCTCGGTCCAGGCCTGGCGCCAGGCGGCATCGAGGCGCTCGATATAGGCCACCACGAGGGCGTCCTTGGAGCCGAAGAGGGAATAAAGGGAGGCCTTGGCCACATCCGCCTCGCGCAGGATGCGGTCAATGCCGATGACCCGGACGCCCTCGGTGGTAAAAAGATTCGTCGCGGATGTCAGCAGGCGTTCCCGGGGGCTCGGGCGGCTGCGCCTGCGCGAGGTACTCGACGCAGACTTCCGCCCCTTGGTGGTGGCCACTGATGCTTCCTTCCCTCACACACGACGCGATACGTACCCCCACATAATAGACAAATCTGTCCGTTTAACGGAACCGGCCCTGGTCTCTGTGCGCACTCGCACAGAGACCAGGGCCGGGAAAGCTCCCGCGGGGAGGTTAGCGGCTGATCTTATTCACGATCGTCAGCAGGATCACCGAGCCGAGCAGGCAGGTAAGGAAGCTAAAGATCAAGCCACCGCCGGCCACGTCCACGCCGAAGAGATTAAGCAGCCACCCGCCCAGCAAGCCGCCGGCGATACCGACGAGGACGTTGAGAACCAGGCCCTGCTGGGCATCGGTGCCCTTGATCTTGGACGCAATCCAACCGGCCAGGCCGCCAATGATGATCCACGCGAGAAAGCCCATGCTTAAGCCACCCATACAGTACTCCTTATGTCTATTTTTCTGGACGCACCACCATCATAGGGCACGGGGCCGACTGCAACAAGGCCCGCGAGGTCGAACCCAGCAGCATTCCCTTGAAACCGCCGCGGCCGTGAGAACCCACCACCAACAGCTGGGCGTCCTCCGCCGCCTCCACCAGGGCGCGCACCGGACGATCCCGGGTGATCACCTTGCGCACCTCCACGTTCGGGCGCTTCTCGATGAAAGGGGCCAGGCGCGAATCCAGCAGCTCCCGCTGCTCGGCCTCGACTTCCTCCCACTGCTGCTGTGCGGCGGAGAGGCCCGCCAGGGAGGCCTGCACCTGCATATCCATCCAGGTATGCACCGCCACCAACTCCGCATCGCGCGCATCCGCTTCCGCAAAGGCATATTCCGTGGCGCGCTGGGAGACCTCGGAGCCATCCACACCGATGACCACCGGGCCATACTTGGTGTTCGCGTTTACCGGGTTATCCGCCCGCACCACCACGACCGGGCAGGAAGCATGCGAGACCACCGCGGCGGACACGGAACCCATCACCATGCCGGAAAGCCCGCCGAGACCGCGAGAGCCCATGACGATCATCGTGGAATCCTTCGACATCTCCAGCAGCATGTCGATCGGGGAGCCCTCCGCGATGGTGTGCCCGATCTTGATGTCCGGAGCCACCTCGTGGGCGATGCCGCGGGCCTCCTCGATCTTCTCCAGGGCCTCGCTTTGCAAATCATCGAACAGCTCCTGCGGGGGTACCATTCCCTCCGCGTAGAGGTACTGCGGCATGGTGTAGCTCGATGCAAGGCGCAGCGGCGCGTCGCGCTTCTGGGCGGTATTCGCGGCCCATCGCACGGCCATCTTAGCCGCCTCCGAGCCATCAACTGCCACAACGATGATTCCTTCGGCGCTCATCGCGTCCCCTTTCCTCAGACTGGACTCTGGCACCCCTCATATTACCCCTCTACAGTGGACACGTGATTGCTTTTCGACGCCGGCGACTACCCCCGCCGCTGCCCATCCGCGACGGGCTCAACCCCTCCCGCGCCCGCGTCCCCGAGGGCACACGCCTTATCGCCCTCGACTTCCTCAGCCACCTGATCGCCACCCAGCGGCACCGCCACCCCGCCGACGACGCCCAGGCCATCCTCGCCCGATTCCATGCCGGAGAAGTGCGCCTGCGCGACGGGCGCGCCATAGCCCCCGACGAGGAGGTAGCCCCCGGCACGGACCTGTGGTTTTACCGCACCCCCGCACCGGAGAAACCCGTACCCCATGAGATGCCGATCATCCATGAAGACGAATCGCTCGTGGTGGTAGATAAACCACCCTTCCTCGCCACCATGCCGCGCGGCGAACACATCACGGAAACCGCCACCGTGCGACTGCGCCGACGCACCGGAAACAACGACCTCACCCCCGCGCACCGGCTCGACCGCCTTACCTCCGGGCTCCTGCTCTTTACCAAGCGACCCGAGATACGCGGCGCGTATCAGGAGCTCTTTGCCTCGCGGAAGGTAACAAAGACATACGAGGCCCGTGCGCGTTACGACGCCACCCTCGCAGAATCCTGCACCCGCGGCCCCATCGAATGGACCTCGCACATCACCAAGACCCCGGGGGAACTCCAGGCCCGCACCTGGCCGCAACGACAGCCCAACGCACATACCACGCTGCTGGGGGTTCGACGCCTCACACACCCGCAGCAGGCCGCTTACCTGCTGCGCCCGCACACGGGCAGGACCCACCAGCTGCGCGTGCACATGGCCGCCGCCGGGGTGCCCATTGACGGCGATCCGCTATATCCGACCGTGAGCCAAACCGAGGAGGACTTTGATCGTCCCTTGCGCTTGCGGGCCATCGGTCTTGCCTTTACCGATCCGCTGAGCGGGGAAAAACGAGAATACTCGATATAACTTATTGTCAATTTTCATACGCAGGAAGGGACGCTGTCGATACCCGTGTTCCTTCCCGTGTGTTTTTGTTTGTGTTTTTAGCACAAAAAAGAAGAAACACAAACAAATAAAGTGGGGTGGGGTAGTACAACCTACTACCCCACCCCACCACATTATGAATTTTTAGTGTTGGCAGCAACCTACTCTCCCACACCCCAACGAATGCAGTACCATCAGCATGAAATGGGCTTAGCTACCGGGTTCGAAAAGGGACCGGGCGTTTCCCCA